>CAWGYH010000004.1:0-107106 GCA_963826935.1 uncultured Chlamydiales bacterium
ACGATCATTCGTCGCTTTAACTTTGACCACACACCCTAACCACCTCACCGCCCAAGCTGCAAATCACCTCCATAACTACTCCTAAAGCTTTTGAGGGCCAAACTTTAAGGCATAAAGTCAAAGCAATTTTAAGCCCCGAGCGCTTTTGTTGTAAGGGTATGTAGTCAAAGTTAAAGCTGCGAAGAATCGCAGCACTCCAGAGGCTTCGCCGTTTGGCAATATCCCATGGGTTGTGCTACTATTTGCAGCAATATCCCCATTTACTCGCAAATTCCATTAACGGAGAACAATGATGCCCTCACAAAATTACCAGGATGTCATAATACGTCCCATGTGCCTCAGTGACGTCAAAACAGTTGTACGAGACTATTGCTTTCCCTGGTCAACGCCTGACGTGGTAACCAGTCGCTGGCAAAAGTATTACGATGAGCAGCAAAACAATATCCGCATCGTTGCTGTGCTGGTAAGGAATGAAGAAATATTGGGCTACGGGAGTTTATTGCTTCAGTCGGAATATCCTCATTTTTCAAATATACCTGAAATCTGCGATGTCTGGATTCATGAAAAGCATCGTAGATGTGGTTTGGGAAAGAAATTGATTGCTTGGCTCGAACAGTTAGCTAGAAAACAGGGATATAGTGAGATTGGCATTGGCGTTGGGCTTTACGCTGATTATGGCCCTGCACAAAAACTCTATTTCGAGCTGGGCTTCGTTCCCGATGGACATGGCATCACCTATAAATATAAGCCTACAACAGCAGGCGAGCCCTATCTGCTTGATGATGATCTTATTTTATGGTTGAAAAAGCCATTGCATCCTACTGAAACCCCTTTCTCTTCCATCGCAGAATTTGACAGAGGGTAGCTATTCGCCTTGCGATGTTTTATTAAATATTTCTTCTATGCATAGCAAAAAAAATGGAAGGAGCTTCTTTCGTACCTCTTTGCTCGGAACCTGAGCAATAACTTTTTTTGCAGCATGAAGGGCAATATATACTATTATTCTACTTTCGTCAGACGTTTCAGGATCGTACGCCGCCATTGACCACACCGTTTTCCTCAACACAAAAAAGCGAGATAGCCCCATCTCTCGTCCCTGTTTGTCCTCCCGAACTATAGTTCTTTTTGCAGTTTTTTGCGTAATTAATTCTTTTAGCTTAATTTTAGCAGGAGTTTTCGTGAGCGTAAGGGCTGCCAGCTTCTCTAGCATGGCTGCACATCGAGGATCCTTCTCGCTACGAAGGTAGCTCATGTCAAGATCTCTATACCAGGTTGCATCGCCTGTTACTTCACTGCACCAGGGGCGATCAAATAGTGTAGAAATAGCCTGTCCAAGCATGGTTGTCATTTGGCAAAACTCCCGCTCATCTTGGTATGCTTGTAAGCCTGCAACAAGTTCTGTTGCACGGTCGACAAGGGCTACTAGAGCCGAAAGAGATAGAACCCTTCCTGAGAATTTTGTTGCCATAAGAAAGCCTTCTGGGGCCTCTTCTTGCAAAGTAGCTGTCATAATCTGATCATGCACTTTGGGATCAATCCCCTCAGCTGCCCCTATCTGAATAAGCGCATCTACAAGAGTCTGTTTTTTTTGAATGGCTGCAACCCACTCTCTAATTTCTTGCGTATCTGATGGTGTAAATAAAAAGAGCGCGAGGAGCAGATAGTAGTCGGGAAGCTTTGGGTTTAAAAACTTCGAGAGCACCTGTTTATGCTGCTCACTAGGATAGCTTGCTGCTACTACAGCGGGATAATAGATGTTAAATAGTACTGGGTCAGGATGCTCAAGAATCATTGATAATAAGTGCTGCATCAAGTGAGGGCACACTGCAAGATCTTCCTTGATTTCATCTGCACCAGAAGATGCGAAAAGCCCATTTGCAATATGCCTCAGGCAGACGCGCACGTACGCTTCGTCTTCATTTTTCTCCAAGGCATCCAGTAGAGCGCAGATCTGGGAGCTGGATAGAGAAGGAATATGTTGCGATAAAAATAACGCATCATCTGCCAAGAGATCGCCAAAATACGTAACTCTGTTAACTTCAGGAAATGATGGTTGGTTGCAGAGTGTGATGAGAAGTAGACGTTCACGTATACTTAATTGTTTAATTATACCGCGTACACCCTCTGCACCATCTATGTTTCGCAATTTAAAAATAACCCATTGCAAATTTTTAGTTTTTGGCACTCCAACAATAAGATCATGCAGAAGGTCATAGGATGCATCAAGACAATCTTTTCCCTCAGCCAGAAGCCCTGCATACAATGAAATAATTTCTACAACCTGGTCTTCGTGGGGCTTATCATTGCAATACCAGGTTCGCAAACTATCTACGAGCAGATCACGCTCAATCTGCAAAGGCGCGATCTCGAGGGTAATAATACAGTAAGGAATGGCATAGAGCATCAGGTGAAAATACTCCCATTCGCCAGTTTTTTCCCAAGCATCTTGCAGCAGCAAAATAGTAGCTTGACGATCCTTGAAGGAAAAGGAACTCATTTTAACCTCTTCCTCACAAAATAGAATAGATGCGAGGTAGGCAATTTCCCCCCGGACATCCCCGCCTGCTTGAGCACTCTGTAAAAGAGCAAAAGGCTTTTTAATATGCACTGCAAGTATGCACTTCAGATTAGCGTTTGTTTCTAGCTGGCAAAAGCTGTCTAAAAGTTCTGATTTCTCTTTCCGTATTACATCTGCAACCTCAGAAAACATCCTGACGAAATCCCAAGATGATGGCCCTGTACGCCTATTCCACTCCAGTAAGCTACGTGCCGAGAGAGCCACAAGCTCTGGCTGCATCGCTTCTGGGATAATTTTGTGTAAAAGCGACTCAAGATTATCAAGATGATGCATCACGTCATAGCGATCTTGCTCGTAACCGCTATTGTTTGCGATAAGGTCATTTGTTTGCTCTCTAAAGAGCTGCAGAGCACTCTTTTTGTCTGGCAATTCCCCGAAAATTTTAGTAAAGTCAATGGTAGTAAAATCATCTTGAGTATTGAGGGAGGCAACATAGTAGGGAAAGCAGCGCAAAAATAGAGCTAAATCGTCGACCTTTTCTTCGTGCATAAACCGCCAAAGAAGCAACAAGCAAGTTGCCTCTATTTCTTCAAAGGAAAATTCGTGAAGTCCTTTTTGCTCCTCTCCTGAAAGTACGCGCTCAAGATAGAGAAGATACTCATTCACATCTTCCCCTCCAATAGCCTGCGACAGAGCTACTCCGGGGACTATGTGTAACGACATTGTATCAAATTGTCGCATAAGCGCTTCGATAGAAACTGACATTAAATACCTATTAAAGGTCTTAATTCTATATAAATTTAATTAAACTTTCAAGCGAAGATAATAACCCAGGATCAACCTTATGTCTCAGCTCCTTATTCAATTTTCACATCTTTCTTTATCACGCGGCTCTGTTTTGCTCTTTGACGATATTTCTTTGTCGGTAAGTAAGGCAGAGGTGTTTGCTCTTGTTGGCGAAAATGGCGCAGGCAAAACAACTCTTTTACAACTTTTGGCTGGGACTATAAAGCCCGACTCAGGCGATATTCATAAGGACGCATCTCTTACAATTGGATTTTTGCCTCAAGAGATAGCTGCCTCCCCTATCACTGCAAAAGCATATATAAAAGAGGGGCCGCTTTCTGAACTTGAAAAGCAGATGGCCATCTGTTTAGAAAATCCTGACCGATTAAGCGAGTGGGAGGAGCTGCATGCCCGCTACGAACAGCTGGGAGGCTACCAGCAGATGCCGCTTGAGAAAATATTAGATGGGCTGAAATTGAACACAGCACTTCTTGATCAAGACATGGCAACTCTTAGTAGCGGTCAAAGAGTGCGTGTAGCTTTGGCAAAAGCGCTTATTGAAAACCCCGCTCTTCTTTTGCTTGATGAGCCCACAAACCATCTGGATGCTCAAATGCTGCTCTGGCTAGAGCAAATGCTGCGTGGCAGGGAGGGAGCTACCATCATCGTCTCGCATGACCGAGCTTTTTTAAATGGGGCAGCCAATCGCCTTCTTGAAATTAAAAACAAAAAGCTTAATTGGTATGGCGGCAATTATGACTATTATCTTGAAGAGCAAACGCGTCTTCTAGAAAAAGCAATGAAAGCCTATGAGGCACAAGAAGAAGAAACAAAATTGTTACGACAAAAAATCAAAGCCACAACCTTTTCAAAGAGGAAGGGCTCACCGGCAAAAGATCAAAATATCATGGCGTATGACAGAAGGGGTGAACATCATCAAAAGTCACTACAGCACAATCTGGATGTAATGAAGGGGCGACTTGATGAACTTGAAGAAAATGCACTGCCTCATCCCAAACCAAAGAACATTACAGGGCTAAAATTCTCTGTCACACCCCTTGCATCAGCAGTTGCAATCGAACTTGATCAGATCAGTAAGGCATATGGTGAAAAGGTGCTCTTTTCCCACTTTAGCAAAATGATATGCAAGGGCGATCGGTTTGTGCTGAGAGGCCCCAACGGCTCCGGTAAAACAACCCTCCTTCGCGCTATTGCAGGCATTGAACCACCAGATGCAGGCCACATCAGATACGCACCGACTGCCAAAATTGCCTACCTCGATCAGGATGTAGAGCTGCTTCCGCTAGATAAAACGCCGCTTGAATACTTTGAAAGCCGTTTTTCACTGTCCGAAGCTGCGCTGCGACGAGAGCTGCACATGGCAGCAATAGGCGGATCTGAGCTATTAGCGCGCCCCTTTTCTACGCTAAGCTTAGGCCAAAGAAAGCGCTTCATGCTCCTCTGCCTCATTTTAGAAAAACCAAATGTTCTTTTACTTGATGAGCCTACAAACCATCTGGACTTTTTAACCCTCGAGGCATTCGAAAAAGCGCTGCTTCAATTTGAGGGAGCCATAGTGGCCGTTTCCCACGACCGGAGATTTATCGAAAAACTGCACTTGCAGCCCTTTATCGACAGCGATTGAGTTTTTGATGGAATAAATAGCTGCTTTTTTGTTAGTTTCAATGATCCTAATATTCATCAATTAAGAATAAGTATATCCCATGAAAAATGTAAAGGAACCGCTACCTACTGATACAATCTTGAAGCTTTGTGCAGATGCTTGGGGACTTAGCGACTTTAATTTTGTTCGCAAAATGGAAAATATCGTTTATTCATGTAAACGAAATAACGATATGGTTTTTTTGCGGCTTACCTCGCCCTTGAGAAGGTCTCGTCCTGAAATAGAGGCCGAGCTCAATTGGATTGAACATCTTGCCGGCTGCGGTGTGCAAGTGCCGACGGTTTGCAAAGACCGGGCAGGAAATAGAATCCTTTCCATAACGGAAGGAAAGCAGCACTTTGAAGCAGTTGTTTTTTCTGCAATCAGCGGAGAACACCCCTCTGAAGAGGTGATAAACGATCCTCAATTTTTACAGACACTTGGATCAATAGTAGCAACAATGCACGATGCAAGTCAGCGTTATGAGGTAAATCACCATGTCTTGCGACGTGAGGAGTGGGATCAAGAGCGCGGTCTGCGTCACGCAATAGCTGCTGCTGCTGCTGTCTCAAAAAATAGCGAAGCAAGAGAGCGCTTTGAAGAGGTTCTTACCTGGATGCGAAAGCTATCAAAGACCCCGCAAACCTATGGACTTGTCCATGCCGATCTTGGGGCTCTCAATCTTTTTGTTGAAAAAGATGGCTCAATTGCTATCATTGACTTTGACGACAGCTGCTACCATTGGTTTGCATTTGATCTTGCTATTGTGCTCTACTCTATGGCCGGCAGATGTAAAGATACAAAACCCGAACCTTGCGAGCAGAAGTGGCTTGCCAGCCTTTTAAAAGGCTACCGTACAATACGTCCTTTAAGCGATGAAGAAGAAAAGCTCATACCAAAGTTTGTAGAGTTCGCCTGCCTAAGAGTCTTTTTTTGGATCGAGCATCATCAAACGCTCCACACCTTCCATGATGATGCCATTGAAAAAGTGGCTCAAATAAAAGAATGGGCTATGATTCGCGCTAAACAATCTCAGCAGGCCTCTCCAAACAGCTAATCCTCCGCAGAGGCAGTGAAAAAATGCCCGAAAGGCCTGCAAGGCCGTCATCCCATAGCCCAGGCCGTGAGGCCTGGGAGACTAGGTAAATAGCCCCAGAGTCCTGTAAGGACGGCATAATTCGACCAAATGACGAATTTATGCCGTCCTTACAGGACTCTGGATATTGTTTATGCCCTCACCCAGGCCTCACGGCCTGGGCTATGATATTTCGGCCTTGCAGGCCTTTCGGACGATTTTTCACGTCCTCTACGTAGGATTCAGGGTGTAGCCCTAAATGTCCAAACTCCATTTGGAGTAAACTCCAGAAGTAACTAATTATGTTTGTAAGATTAATTATAATCTAATATAATATGGTTAGTATCTTGTATTACTTTTTTTGAGGTAGTTTATGTCTTCCGAATCTCTCGGTCCTGATAAAACAGCTGGTAAAATAGTCTATCTCGCTGGTCCTTCATCAAGCGGCAAGACCACTTCAACAAAGGCCTTAGAAAACGCAGGCTGGATGCGTATTGAGGCAGATATCGAAAGACCGCACCTTGACATTCAGCTATTAAAAACAATGCTACTTGATGATTTGACCTATCTGGAGTCTCACCTAAATAATCCTTCCCCCATGAACACTATAGATGCAATACATGGCAAGGCTCCGGATAAGCCGCCATCCAATCCTGATCACTATGAGAAGGCGCGTAAAAATCTCCACGTGCAAATGGAAAAAGTGGGCGAAAAGGCCCAGCAAAGCCTCCTGTTGCACATGCTTGATAAAGCACTCTCTATTGCAAGACTGGGCAAAAGCGTCATCATTGATAATGTGCCCATGATTAACGACACAGGGTATGCCTCTCATGAAATTACTAGAGACACGCAATCGCCCAATTTATGGTGCTACCGCGAATTTAAAATTGAACAACAACTAAAATATGTTAGTGTAGATGCTCTCATGCGCAATGTGCTTCGCCGAAATAGCACCACCACGAAAAATGACGCCCTGGAACATCGCGAAGCTCCTATGGTGCTGGAACAGTATTCCGACTGTTTTATGGTTAGAACCAGTGATGATCAAGAAAAGCTAGGAACCCTTAAAGTTGCCGATTTTAAAAAATGGATCGCACGTGCCTATACAATGGATTTTTTTGACATAGACCCAAACCATGCATTTATCTATGACGGAAAAAAAGATATTGATGTAGCTATTGCTGATAGAATGGAAGGATTTATAGTAGAAATGAATAATCCTGATAACGCTTTTGATCCCAAGGGGGACAAGGTTGAAGGCCCATCGCTGACCGCCCTCAAAGAGCGTCAACAATCCTACCCAAAACTTCAAGATACGATCAAAGAAGCAACAGCAAAAATTATGCAAAAGATGCATATTGCAGACGACGCTACAACAGTCACACTCACCTATAGGTCATCCTCAGGCATTAAGCCAACCATTATTCGCGACAAATAAGGTGCCAAGCAAGTTATCCACAGACAACAGCCTCTTTTACTCAACCAGCTGAACCTATTTTTTTGTCAATTTATCAAGAAACCGCCTATGATGCAATAATCATTTGTAAAAACAATTTTTTTATTGTATAGGATGGTACTAACTTGAGGTATCATGAAAGACGGCATCCTTGTTGGCGCATCTTTTAATCAGGAGTGGTTACTTCCCTGGTGGTGGATGAATTATCGCCTGCATAACGACTATCCTGTAACTTTTATTAACTTTGGTGACATGTCAGAAGAGGCTCTACGCTGGTGCCAAAGGCGGGGAAAGGTGATTACCCTTGATCCTGCCGATGATTTTATTTCGAGAAAAAAGGACGTACGGCCAGAAGATGCCCTGCTGTGGGAGTCTATCCATCCAGATGTGTGGAAAGTACGTTTAGCCTGGTTTAAAAAGCCTGCCGCAATGCTTCAAACACCCTATGAGCGAACTGTGTGGATGGATCTAGATTGCCAAGTGCGAGGCTCTATAGAGAAACTCTTTGCGACCTGTGAAAATCCCGCCGGGCTTTCAGTTGCCCCTGAACCTGACTGGCAGCAGGAAAAAAACTTAAAGCGAGGCATGATTCTACCTGGAGAAACGGTTTATAACTCAGGCGTGCATGTATTTGGCAAGGACTCTCCCGTCATGCATGCATGGGCAAAAGATGCAAAAACAAAAAATCATCTCTACTTTGGAGATCAGAATCTCTTAATTCGTATTATATTTACTCTCAAACTTGCCTTTGTGCCACTATCGCCGCTATGTAACTGGACGGTGGATAACGGAATAAATCCCAATGCCCTCATCCTTCACTGGAGCGGCAGGTTTAAAAAAATATTGTTCGATGAAGTGAAGTTTTTACACCAGCAGTGCCAGATTAATCTGTCGTTTAAAGACCCGAGCGATCTGATTTAGGTAGAATTACCGTTGGTTATTCTGGACGGAGACTAGGCGCTTTAAAAGCTCTTGAAGCTCTTTTTGGTACTCATCTTTTGCAGCATCGGACTTAAAGGCTACGACTTTATTTTTGACCTTGCCGTCAACATAGACAACGATGCTATCTGGTTTGAATTGCCATTTTTCGCCTGATTCAATGACTACCGGTTGCAGACACTTATTAAAGATATCAGCTATCTTTTCAAGATCTTCACGCTTTGTTATGGCAACACCGGCACGCTTCACTGTACATCTCTTGTCGCCAATATAAAATCTTCCATCGTCTTTTACCTGATAGTGCAAAGATGTAGAAACAGCAGAAACAGGAGCTGACATAATTACCTAAAATTAAATTAAACATATATTATAACTATTAGTTAGTTTTAAAACAAGATGATTATAATTAAAGCTTATATTTGCCTATACACAGGAGTCTAGCTGCTTGCGATCCCTCACATGTTATTTTTTTCTTAAACTCGGTAAACTTGTTGGAGAAAAGTCTTGAATTTTGTATAATGCCTCTCATGATTGGATCATTAAAGAAGTATAGCACCTATTTGATTCTGTTTAGTGTGGTGAGCGCTATTTTGTTTGGCGTGCTCACTCCCGCGCTTTTTGGCTCCTTGACCTTTCTGGGTGCGCTTTTTATCAATTTGCTAAAGCTTTTTGCATTGCCGCTGATCTGTTCGGCACTGATTGCCGCGCTTGGCGGTATGTCGGGCAATTCTGGACAGCTTAAATCGCTTTCAAGCCGGGCTATTGGCTATATGCTGCTGAGCGAAGTGGCAGCGGTGGCTATTGCCCTGTTGCTATTTAATGCGCTTAAACCCGGCGTTGGGGGTAATCCCGAACTGATTTTAAATGGACAGCCCTATGAGGCTGTAGAGCATGCAGGATTTGGCTTTAGCCAGTTTGTTTTATCGATCTTTCCTGACAATATCTTCCATGCGCTTGCAAGCTTTGATCTGCTTCCTGTCGTTTTCTTTTCAATTATGTTTGGAGTTGCCTGTGCAGGCGTTGGAGAGACTGCAAAGCCGATCGTCCACTTTGCCCAAAGCGTACGAGATGTCTCCACAAAGTGCCTACATGGCGTTATGCTTTTTGCACCCCTTGGCATCTTTGCCCTGGTGGGCCAGGGCGTTGCGCAGTCCTATCTTTCGGGGGCGCTAGAGGCAAACTTCATGGCTCTTTTTAGCTTTGTTGCAGTGCTCACTTTTGGCCTTTTTTTACACGCTCTTTGGCAGCTTATTGCGGTTGCAGTTGTTTCAAAGCAGTCTATAGGGCATATTCTTCGCACAAGTTTACCTGTATTTTCCACGGCTTTTGGCACCTCAAGCTCCGTCGCTACGCTGCCGATTGCCATGATGACAGCAGACCAGCTGAAGTCCAACCCTCTTGCTACCAAGTTTATGCTGCCGCTTTGTGCCTCGATAAACGTCGGCGGCATGATGATGTATGAAATGGCAGCGGCCCTCTTTTTCTCGCAAATGCTCGGGCTGGATCTCTCGCTTTCTCAGCAGATACTTCTTGCTATTGCCTGCATCTTAGGCGGCATGGCAGAAGGCGGCATACCGGAAACAAGCATGGTAAGCCTTGTAGTAGTCTTTAGAATAGTGAATATTCCCCTCTCGGCCATTACCATACTCCTGCCGCTTGATCGCATAATCGATCGCCTGCGAACAATGGTAAACATCTTTGGCAACATGTGCGGCGTGATCTTAGTCAGCCATTCCCTTGAAAAACAAGAGCAAGCAGCGCTTGTTACTAATCAAGCTTGAATTATAAAAACAGTAGGCCGCTTATTGATTATTGGCAGGGTCTCTTGTTTCCATGATTTTATAGATTTTACATATACCTCTTGGGTGGGGCTCGTAAGATCTGTTGCTGTGGCAAGTTGGGTGGTAGGAGCAAGCGTTGCTACTATATGCTCTAAAAGCTCCTGATTGCGGTAGGGAGCCTCTATAAAAATCTCTGCGCTATTTTCTTTTTTTGATTTCTGCTCTAGCTGGCGAAGCGTTGCAGCTCTTGGCTCCTTTTCGCGCGGCAGGTAGCCGTGAAAGGAAAAGCGCTGGCCGGATAGCCCTGACAGCATAAGGGCCATGATGATGGAAGAGGGGCCCACGATCGCTTCAATTTTGATGCCTTTTTTTCGGGCAAGGGCTACAAGCTCTCTTCCGGGATCGGCAATGCAGGGAAGGCCGGCATCAGAAAGCAGGCCCCAGGTGCCGCCCTTTTCTAGGGGCTCTATAAGGGCTGTAAGCTCATCTGGCTTGGTGTGCTCGTTTAACAGCTTTAGCGGCATGCTCGCTCGTTTAAAGCGCGATAAGAAGCGGCGGGCAGGCTTTTCTGTTTCACAGATAACGCCATCTAGCTTATCGATGATGCCGCCAATATTTTGCGGCAAAAAGGAGGTGTGATCGAGTGTGTCGTCAAGCAGGTTTGGGAGGAGGTAGATCATACAAAAATCCTCATAAGAAGGAGCGTTTCATCGAAGGGCGCATCTTTCAAGGCAAGCTCAGTTTTGTCGATATGCAGCAGCGCTTTTGTAAGGTAGGGGCTTCCGGCTTCCTGCGCGAGGCGAAAGTTTTTCTCAAACAGCTTGCCTCGAAGCTGTGGAAAGTGCTCTTGGACATTCTCTCCATTATCTTTTAAGCTTAGCATCATAAGAGCCTGGTGGCAGACGTTGCGCAGCTGGCGGACGATTAAATAGGCGCTCATTTCCTGATCCAGCAGGTTCTTGAGCAGAGATAAGGCTCTTTGGCGGTTTCGCTCTAAAAAGGCGTCCGTAAGCTGCCAGATGGTCTCGTTATGCTCGAGGGTGCAGATCGCCTCGACATCAGCTTGCGTAACCTCTTTTTTGTCGCCCACATAGGTAATAAGCTTATCAAGCTCCTGGCTAAGTAAAAAACGGTCAGATGCGCTCCTTGTGGCAAGATTTGAGGCTATTTGCGCACTTGCCTTAACCCCCTGCTCTTTGAGGTAGCTTGCTATCCAAGTAGCCATTTTGGCCTGTTTATCCCACGGCTTTACCTCCCCTATAACCTCCACGGGAAGCTCCTTAGGCAGATCTAGCGCCTTTTGGGAGTGTAAAATGAGCGAAATTTTGGGTGTAGGGCGCTTTATAAAGCTGGCTATAAGTTCTAGGGCCTTATCTTCAAGCTCGTGGGCCTTTTCTACTACTACGAGGGTGTCCGCAAAGAGCGATGGAGAAAAAAGGGCCTCTTCAAGGCTTGCCTTGGAAAGATCGTCGCCTGAAAAGCGCAAAAGGGCATCGGCACTATATTTTGCCACTTTATTCTCTAAATCAAAGCTATCTCCACCCTGGAGTAATAAACAATTTTTCATAAATTAAAATATAATGTTGCTCGTTAATGAAGATTCGTGTAGAATAATATCACATTTTCCACTATTTTTTGTGGTATTTTAGGGCATATATATGAAACTTTGGGCACAAATCGCTATTGCTATCGTACTAGGTTCTATCTGCGGCTTTATTATGGGCCCTCAGGCAGTATACCTTAAACCTGTTGGCACACTCTTTTTAAACCTGCTTGGGATGCTGATTGTTCCCCTGGTTTTTTCATCGATGACCTGCGGCATTACAAACATTGCCGACACGTCAAAGATTGGCCGGGTAGGCCTTGTTGCCGTTGCCCTTTATGCTGTTACTACGCTTATTGCCATATTTTTTGGCATGTCGCTTTCGCACTGGCTGCAGATAGGAACAGAGCTTCACCTGGCAAAAGCCGCGTCAAGCGAGCTAAAGAGCGTACCGTCACTTGCTGAGCTTATTTCAAACCTTATCCCCAAAAACCCCGTCACAGCCTTTGCTGAAGGCAATGTGGTACAGATTATAGTCTTTTCAACCTTCTTTGGCATAGCGTTAAACCTTGCAAAAGAGAAGGCGCGGCCGGTTATCGCCTTATTAGAGTCGCTTTCAAACGTTATGTTTAGCCTTACAAGAATTGTGATGTTTGTCTCCCCAATTGGCGTGTTTGCCCTTATGGCGTGGACGTGCGGCTCTTTTGGCTTGGATGTACTTCTTCCGGTCTTTAAGTTTTTGCTTAGCTACTGGGTAGCATGCGTTATCTTTACGATAATAGTCTTCTGTCCTATCCTGCGCTTTATGGCAAATGTAGCCCTATGGCCATTCTTTCGCAATATGGGCTCGGTATTTGCTACAACGGCATCTACCTGCTCAAGTTCTGCCTCCCTTCCTGTTACCATGCAGGTTGCTGAAGAGAAGCTTGGCATCTCAAAAGGTTTATCAAGTTTTATTTTGCCTCTTGGCTGCTCCCTCAATATGAACGGCTCTGCCCTCTTTCAGGCTATGAGCGCCACATTTTTAGCCCAGGCCTACGGAATAGAGCTGCAGCTGCCGCACATTATTGCCCTTACTACAACAGTCCTTATGGCAACTCTTGGCACTGCCAGCATTCCGGGAGGCGGACTTCTTATGCTATCGCTTGTTTTAGCATCTGTTGGCATACCGCTTGAAGGAATAGCGGTGCTGGCCGGAATTGACAGGCTGCGCGATATGGCAACAACTACCCTAAACATTACTGGGGACGCAGTTTGCGCAGTTTATGTGGCAAAACGTGAAAATGAGCTGGACCTTGCTACCTATTACCAGTATACTCAAACGCTGCCGAATAAAATAGAAAATTTGGCAAAATAATTTATTTACGAGATTAAACTTTCATGCGCCCCTCATATCAGCTGACGCCCCATCCTGTGGGCAGCCTGCGGGAAATCTGGGCTGTTAGCTGGCCCTTAATGCTGAGCTTGTCGTCGACAAGCCTTATGACCTTTGCAGACCGAATCTATCTAACCCACTTTAGCCTCGCTTCTATGAGTGCCGTGACGTGTGCAAGTACCTTTTGCTTTGTGCTGCTTGCCTTTCCCCTTACAATCTGTGAGATTACGGGCGTTTTTGTAGGCCGCTATCATGGCCAGGAGCTGCACGAAAAGGCAGGAAAGCCTGTCTGGCAGATGCTCTGGCTTGCTCTTTTGACGTGGCCCCTTTTTATGCTGCTAAGCCGCCTTGCAAGCCCGCTTCTTTTTACTGCGGGCTCCGATGAAGATATCTACTTTGTGACAAGCCTTGACTTTGGGCCTATGCAGCTATGTGCTTTTGCCTTGATGGGCTTTTTTTTGGGTATCGGCAAGACAAAAATGATAACGCTCAGCACTGTTCTTGCTAACATTTTAAACGCAATATTAGCTCCAATATTTATTTTTGGCACGCCTGTTTCAACTGCCCTTGGGGTAAAAGGTGCGGCTATTGCCATGGGGCTTTCACAAGGCTTTCAGACGATATTTTTGCTCTTTTTACTTTTGCGAAAAGAGTATAGAGAAAAGTATCATACCAAGCCCTCCGGCTTTAGTTTTGCGCTTGTAAAAGAGATGCTATCGGTTGGCGTGCCGGCAGGCATTGGAAGAACAGCTGAAAGCGTAGCCCACAGCATCTTTTTTCGCATTATCGCCATGGCAGGGGCCATTGAGCTCACCTCAGCAACTATTGCCCAGAGCTTTTATATGCTTGTGGTCTTCTGCGTTTACGGCATCTCAAAGGCCATGACTGCCATCATCTCAAACCTTGTGGGAGCAAATGCCCTTTCACAGATTCCAAAAGCTATATACTCTGCTTTCAAGATACATACAATTCTCTTTTTGATTTTGCTCTGTTTTACCTATGCCGGAAGTGAAATGATCCTTGCAAAAACCTTAAATGCGCAAGATCAGTACCTGCTTGAGATGCCGGAATTTGTTACCACCGTAAAGGCAACACTCTTTTTTATGTCGATCTTCTTTTTACTTAAAGGATTTTCTTGGATATTAGTGGGCAACCTTACAGCCTTTGGCGATACTAAGTTCATTATGTATGTTAATGGCTGCACACACTGGCTTGGCTACGTACTGCCAATCTATCTTCTTGTAAGTTTTTATGGAGCAGGAGCTGTCACCGGCTGGACAATTATTGCCCTAAATAGCTTTGTCGTTGCAGCTATTTTCTGGTACCGATTTAAATATCTTTTTGTTGGTGTGAGAAATGAAACCGCGAGCTGACTACCAACTTACGCCGCATCCCGTAGGATCGTGGCTTGAAATCTGGTCGCTTAGCTGGCCGCTCATGCTGAGCTTTTCTTCCGGCGCAATCATGCTTTTTGCCGATAGGGTGATCCTTGCCCACCACAGCGTAGCGGCAATGAACGCCATGGCTGTTGCTGCAAACTTTTGCTTTTTGGTACTTATTTTCCCCTTTGGCATATGCGAGATTACCGAGGTGTTTGTAGGGCGCTTTCATGGGGAAAGAAGGCATTTAGATGTGGGCCGGCCAACGTGGCAGATAATCTGGCTTTCCATTCTCTCCTGGCCAATCTTTTTCCTTGTCTCTCATCTATTTTCAAATTATCTCTTTTCGCCAAGCTCACTTGAGTCGGAGTATTTAAATACCTTTTTAGGCTTTGGGCCATTTTTGCTTATTTCGCTTGCGCTAACGGGCTTTTTTGTAGGGATTGGCAACACAAAAGTTATCACATACGCAACACTTAGCGCCAATGTCGTAAACCTTATTTTAGCCCCTCTTCTTATCTTCGGAACAGCCTTTACCCCTACCATGGGCATTAAGGGTGCAGCCATTGCGACGGGCCTCTCGCAAGCCTATCAAGCACTATTTTTATTTGTCTTCTTCTTACAAAAAGAGACCCGCGATGAATTTGGCACCAAGAACTGCTCGGTAGACTTTCCTTTAACTAAAGAGATGCTGCGCATTGGCCTTCCTGCCGGTACTAGCCGCTCTCTTGAAGTTCTTGCCCACTGCGCCTTCTTCTACATTATGGCAAAGGCAGGGCCTCTTGAGCTTACCGTTGCCACCATAGTGCAAAGCTTTTTCTTGCTTATCGTCTTTAGCAACGACGCCATCTCAAAGGCAATTACGGCAATCATCTCAAACCTTGTAGGCGCCAAAATCATCGACCTTATCCCTAAGGTAATGCGCGCCGCCTACAGCCTGCAGTTCCTCCTCTTTTTAGTAGCATTAGCCCTCTGCTATGGCGGCGCTGACAGCCTCTTTTCCTTTGTGCTGCAAGAAGAAGATAGGGGCCTGCTTGCAGATCCCCACTTTGTAGGGACGCTGAAACTTTGCCTCTTTTTGATGTGCCTCTTCTTTCTCTTTGACGGCTTTTGGTGGATTGTCATTGGCCATCTAACCGCCATTGGCGACACCAAATTTATCCTCTACGTAAATGCCATAAGCCAGTGGCTCATCTACATAGTGCCCACCTACGCACTTGTCGTGTACGGGGGCGGCGGCGCCATTGCCGGCTGGACTATGGTTACGCTTAACTCGCTTGTTCTCTTCTGCCTCTTCTGGCTGCGCTCCAAGTGGCAGCTCAAACAGGCTTCTACATCATTGTAATCCTCCTTGTCCTTACCCCTGCTCCCGTCAACTTACTCTTAATCTTGATCTTAATCTTGATCTTGATCTCGATGTTCAAATGATTAAGATCAAGATCAAGATCAAGATCGAGATTAAGAGAAAAAAGACTGTCTACTTCTGGAAATTTTGCCAGAGGGCGCAAGAGAGGGGGACGATTTTGCTAGAGGGTTGCCGGAGGATTTCCTCGAACTCTTTGAAGCTATACCAAGAGAGGAGGGGGTATTCTTTTGTGCCTTCAATCTCCATCTCCTGTTCAAGAAGGTCCACTTTTAGGGTAAGGCCTATGTCGTAAGTGGCGATTTCGGGCTGATAGTAGAGGCCCAGGGTATGAACTTCGCGAAGGCTCTTTTCTGTAAGCCTTGCCTCCTGCTGCAGCTTCCACATAATGTTTCCAACAAAGTCTACCTCTTGGTGCATGAAGGAACGCGCCTCTATATAGCCTGTTGGCACGCATTCCATGAAACCCGGATAGTCCATAAGCGTAGTGTCGCGAAGGCCTACAAGCAGATGGTTCCTGCATATGCAAAGGGCGGATGTTTTTAATGGATAGATTTGCAGTGCCTCTTGGAGAGCTTTTGACTTTTGTGAGGCTATATAGTAGCGATAGTGGACAAAATGGCCAACGATCTTCTGCTCTGTAAACGAAGAGACGCTAAAAAGAAGCGTGTCAAAAAGCCCAAACTTTGTCCTTTCTTGCTGCCATATGGTCTCCACCTCCTCTTCAAGTTCAAAAGAAAGTCTTCCTTCCGGTGCGGGTCCAACAATGATATGAACTTGTTCTGAAAGGGGTGAAAACTCTATATCCGTCATGTACTTTTCTGCTTTATGTGTTCGTTCAACTTCACCCAGTCGGGATGTTTTTTTAGCAAAGTAACAATGTCATTTAAGCAAAAGAGAGGATTTTTGGGATAGAGCTCTTGAATGATATGTTCTATGAGTTGAAAGTCTTCTTGAGTGTCTACTGTAAGTCTATAGGCTGATTCATCGCTTTTTTGAGAAAAATTTGCCAGCCGATAGTGCTCAGGATGGTTGATGATATAGCGCGTGACATGTTCGCGATCCATTGGATCATTCGTTGCAAAGTAGGCCTTTTTAAGAGCATCCTTTCGCACAATTTCAAAGTCCATTCCGCGCGGATAGCTTCTTTCCAAGCAGTTCGAGAGGTAGTCGAGCCTTTCGTAGTTATTCCAAAAGGCTAAAAGCGCCTTGTCAAGTATTTCAGGATCAAGCAGCGGACAGTCAGAGGAAATCCGCACCACTGCATCCAGCCCAAAAAGATCTGCCGCTTCTACGTAGCGGCTAAGAACATCTTCCTCACTTGCGCTAATGCAGTGAAGGCTTTCATGGTCGCAAAACTCCCTAATGGGTGCATCAAGCGGATTTGTTGTAGTAGCAATGCAAATGCCATCTACATTTTGCACCCGGCGCAGCCGCTCTACGAGGTATGAAAGCAGCGGCTTTCCATTGACAGTCTTAAAAATCTTCCCGGGAAGGCGAGTAGAGCCAAGCCTTGCCTGCACAACGATCATGCATGGATTAAAGGAGCTGCGCGGACCATATGTTGCATCATCTGAAAAACTAACCATCCACTACTTCTAACAAAAGCGTCATTAAATTCAAACCGGAGTTTTTGGGTGGGTGGGTGTGCGTAGATTATTAAACCGCGAAGATCGCTCTAGAAAGCGAAGAAAGCGCGAAGACGGTTTCGATGATACAAGAAAAAATAAAACACAGAGGCACAGAGAACACAGAGCGCTTCGCGACGTTTACAATGCTTATCACGGCTATGGACATTATTTGCGAAAATAATGCCCAAACGGGCATGCCGCTGGTGCGGCAACGCTTCGCCCTGCTGTTAGGTTGAGACTACATAGATATAATCACGAATCACATGCTTTTTCAGCCAACGCCATGTTTCCGGGCGAAGCGTTGCCGCACCAGCGGCATGCCAGTTTGGGCATTTTTCTCTCGAAAAATGGCCATGAACCGTGGCCTATAAATCATTGCAAGCTACGCGAAGCGCTCTGTGTTCTCTGTGCCTCTGTGTTTATTTTTTCTTGTATCATCGTGAGCATCTTCGCGCTTTCTTCGCTTTCTTCGCGATCTTCGCGGTTATTTTTAAACTTTATGTTTCGAAAGCGATTATAAGGCAGTCATCAAGCTTGCCGATGAAGCGTAAATCGCTTTCTTTAAATTGACGCGAGAGTGCCTCTAAAGCATCTTTGTCCTGCTCGCGTACTGCCTTTTGCCAGGCTTGGAGGGTGCGCTTTAGCGCCTCGCGCTTTTTTGCTGTGATGAGCCGCAGGTAGCGATTGAGCCTTCTGGCGATGGTGATGCTTGTTAGCGCTGTTTGCTTATAGGGCAGTAACCGGCGTGCTAAGGTATCAGCATCGGGAAGTTCGCCCAGCTCCTCATCAAAAAAGTTTTCCCCATCAAAAAAAGAGGAGTTTATGATTTGAGTGATCACTTCGCTCTCTTCAGATCTGAAAAGGTTGTCAATAAGCCCGTCGCTTGCAAGCACTATAAAATCGCCGGGCTGTATCTCCTGTACAAGCACACAGATGTTGTCAGGACGATAGATCATCCCCCTTCTTGAGATGCAGCCGCCGGTATCTGACATATTTTGACGATCATCTTTTAAGATCGTTTCAAAAAGGTGCGCTTTTTTTGTTTTACCATCTATGTGGATGATTCCTGAGTCGCCAAGTGCTGCCCCTTGAAGCAAGTGCGGTGTAGTATCCACAAAAACGCAGGTTGCATCGCCATAAAAAGAGCCTACCTGAGATATTGCCAATGAGCTTTGGACCATGAGATTTGTCGCAAGGTCAACAGTGAGCTGAGGGATCTTTTGTCTAAGACCTTTTAACATCTCCTCCGTAAAGTCTTGAGCTGCATAGGCAGAATCCAGCCCTCCCCCGCCGGTGCCGTCAAAAAGGCAGCCATAAAAGCTGCCGTCATCTCGCCGGCCAATACCGCCGCGGTCCATGTTAATGCCGCGCGAAAACTCATGTCCATACTCAACCTCATGCAGGAGCGGAGGATAGGTAGAATCGTGGATGAGGCAGACCTTTCCTTCGGGACTGTGGATCTCGCCTTGGGATGAGATGCTCTCATTTGTTGTTGACCATACTTGCTGCTGCATAAGTTCCTTGCCTAAAAACCTCAGTTTATGATATATTTTTTAAAAAATAAAGGAAAAGTATGATTCCTGCTATCCAGACAGTCACCTCCCTTGAGCTTCAAAGTGCTGATCACTCCCATAACAGCAATAAAAAAAATATCCGGCACATCAAAAAAGCCGTTCTTTTTAGCTTGGGAGCATCTCAAGTGATAGGCGCAATTGCTGCAACAACGGCAGCTGTAGCACTTTTATATAATACGATAATGTTGGTAACAGCAGTTTTTGGAAAAGACAGACTTATTAATCAGCTTTTAGCCCTTCGAGACAATATAAAGCAGCTTACATCATCTCTTGTCAGCATGGTTCCTGTTATCGGAGTCCTAGCCGCTGGGCTTATAGACGCACACAATGCCAAATCGCCCACCCTCTTTTCGCGCATAACAGAGGCCTATTCGAAAAACGTCCTAGGGCGCCTTCCGTTTGTTGAGACACAGCTCTTAAAGGCACTCTACCCTCTCAGCGGGGCAAAAGAGAGCCAGTATCCTCATCCTTCACTCTATACTCCCCTCATGGTAGCTGTAGAGCGGGGAGATGGCAAAAAGCATGAGATACGTACCGACTTTATCAACACAAATAACTGCCCCGCTGCTAAAACTATCATTCTCTTTCATGGAAACGGGATGCTGGGCGCTCACATGACAGAAGAGGCTGCCTTATATACAAAAGAGGGCTGGAATGTAGTCATGATGACCTTTGGAGGATACCCCGGAAGTGATGAGGAGATCCGCACAACTGAGGCTACCACTATCCAAGATGTGCATGCCATTCTCCGTTACCTAGAGGCGCAAGGAGTCGAGAAAATAGGCGTACATGGCTTTTCAAAGGGTGGAACTGTAGCTATGCATGCTGCAGCGATCAGCAGCCGGATCTCCTATGTAGTTCTAGACATGAGCTACACCTCATGCGCAGATATTGCTGCAAATCTTGTCAAAAACCTGAGGGAAAAATCAGCCCTCTTCAAGTACATACCAACTGCCTGCGCACGAGGCATTGCTGAGCGTGCCATGGCAGCCGAGAGACGCGTTATAGGGGTAAAAGATAAAGATGGCAACCCCTACCACACCGACAACTGCAACAGCCTGGAAAAGGCAAAAAAATATAGGGGTGTATTTGTAACGATTGGCGGCAACAAAGATTTTCTGATGGGAAGAAATGTACACAATGGCCGCTTTCGAGATAATTTTTCTCTAGATCTCTATAGGGCTCACTGGCTTGCGAACCCCGAAGCCAAAGATAAAACGGCCTTTACTCTAATGCTCCCGGCTGAACACAATTCAAGATGCCTAGAAATGTGCAATGACCTTTTACGTAAAGCGCTCAAATCGGCCTAAGCCGCCTTTTTCTTAACCACTTTCAGCTCGCGAAGCATCGCTCTTCTTTTGCCTTCTGCTGTTTGAACTCTTTTTGGTTCAATCTTTTCAACTTTTTTAGATCTTGCGACAACTTGTTTACTTTTCATAATAAACCTCTAATTATTATTATCGCATTATACAAAACTATAATTATCCTGTCAAACTTATTATATTTCATTTAGTTAGTTATGTAAAGTATTATTTTAATAATTACTTTGTGACCGAAATAGCAGTTTTAGGTAGAGTTAATAAAAAAGAGATGCCTATCCGGTTAACGCCCAAATTTACACCCCCGGATGGGGGTGTTGGCGATTAGCCCAGGTCACCGACGACAGGAGGTGCCCTGGGAAATAGGTATGGGGCATAATATGGCACCCCCGAATGGGGGTGCTGGATGACAACGCGGTTTCCAGCACCCCCATTCGGGGGTGCCACATAGGTGCTCACGCATGTTTCCCAGGGCACCTATCGGTGACCTGGGCTAATCGCCAACACCCCCATCCGGGGGTGTGAGCATGGGCGTCAAGTGAATAGGCATGAAAAAAGGATATCTTTATGCGAGCAATAGACGCCATAAACCGCCTTGGATCCTCACGAAGTGAAGATTGCCAATTTCTTCAGACTGTAAATGGAATGGTTCTCTTTGGCAAAAAGCCCCAAAAGAGCTATCTTGACCGATTTATACAGTTTTTCCTGGGAGAGCCGGACAACCTCTCCTTTAGAGTACAGGTAGCCAAGGTAAAAGAGCTCTTTAAAGCTCTTAGTAAGGAAGAGATGACCGCTGAGGTAGTTGCACTTGAAGCGCATATAGACAGCCTTGGATGCGAGGTATATACAAAAAAGCATCAGCGGAGCCTATGCTGGTTTATGAAGCCTACGCTAAGCGACTTTCAGATCCGCTATAACCCTCTTGAAAGGCTAGTAGAGCCTACTTCGATCAATCAAGGCCTTGATAACCCCTCTTTAAAGATCTGCTGGCTCAATTCTGCTATTAAATTTATTGCCGCAACCGTGCTCTACGACACAATGCTTACAAAACCCCAGAAAGATCCTGAACTTGAACGGCTGCGATGCGCCCTTTTTCGACTTGTAAACTGCCTCAGAAAAAATTATAGTCATACAGTAACCCGCGCCCTTCACAATGAGCTGATAGAAGAGCTAAAAAAAAGCAGCTTCAGAGAGCTTCTTGACAAAGAGCAAGATCCCAATGAGTTTTTAAATGCATTATCAGAGCGTTGCAAGTTTGAACATAGAGAGCTTATTCAGCAGATTGCCATCTACCAAAGCTTTGCCGAACATGAGGGCATTTATAAAGCAGGAATGCAGGAAGAGACGCCCAGCCTTATTCTCTATCCCAATGGCAAATCTGAAATTGGAATTGAAGAAGCTGTGCAGCAGCCAAGCTTTATTGAACAGATAAAAGAATATCAGACTCTAGAAGAAAGCCAGTCCACACGCGAGCCGCGAGACTTTAGTCGCACATTTTATATCCATCGCTATCCTGAATACCTGCCGATTACCCTAAGCCGCGGAGAAAATAGCGGTCGAGTAGGCAACTCAAAAATACAGCTAGACCCGCATATGGGGACTGTTGAGCTTACCGAATACGATTCTGTTAAAGAGGTAATAAATGGTAAAGAGCAAATTCTCGATGTAAAGGCAAGAAAACCTAAAATTTTCCAGGTACAGGCTGGCATAGAGCATATTGGACAGAGGTCGGAAACGGGCCACTACAAAGCCCACACAAGGGGCCCTGACGGAATAACAACCCACAACGACAGAATTCTCACCTATAATAGCCCTGAAACAGTCTGGGGAAACTGCTATTTCCTCATCCTCAAAGAATTAAAGACGAGTTGATCCCTCTACCAAAAAACATGTCCGGTTTTAACAAGGAGCTCGGCAATTAATATAGCGCCTCCGCCAGCACCGCGCACGGTGTTGTGGGAAAGGCAGACAAAGCTATAGTCTAAAATGGGGTCGGGGCGCAAGCGGCCAACCGACACTGCCATGCCGCGCTCAAGATCGCGCTGCAATTTGGGCTGGGGCAGGTCATTTTCTTCAAAAAAGTGTATAGCTTTTACGGGGGCTGAGGGCAGCTTTAGATCATCTAAGGGTGAAGAAAACTCTTTAAAGGCGCGCTTTACCTCTTGGAGGCTTGCCTTTTGCTTGAGCTTTACAGACACCACCTCCAGGTGGCCCTCTGTCACGGGAACGCGGGTGCAGGTAGCTGCTATCTTCATAAGATAGGGCTCGATTTTGCCATTATTGCAGGTGCCAAAGATTTTTGCAGGCTCTTCTAGCAGGCGATCTTCTTCATTGGCGATGTAGGGAATGATGTTATCTGAAATTGCCATGCTTGGAATGCCAGGGAAGCCGGCTCCTGATATCGACTGCATAGTCACCACGTTTATGGCATCTATTCCAAACTCAAGCTGCAGGGGGCGAAGGGCAAGCATAAGGCCAATAACGGCGCAGTTTGGCTTTGCAATGATCATACCCTTTTCGGCAAATTTTTGCTCTTTTAAGAGTTCGAGATGCTGTACGTTTACTTCCGGGATGAGAAGCGGCACTGTGGGATCCATGCGGTGGCTTCTTGCGCATGAGATAACTGCATAGCCTTTTTTGGCAAACTTCTGTTCGATTTCGCCGGCGACATTGCCATCAAGGCATGAAAAGACGATTCGGCAGGCAAGATTTGGCTCGGCAGCTTGCACCTCGAGGTTTGCAATCTCATCAGATATTGGAAAGGGCTCTCGCCAGTGGACAGCCTCTTTATAAGTTTTGCCTTGGGACTTTTCTGATGCTGCAAGGGCCGTTACCTGAAACCAGCGATGCTTGTCGATAAGTGATAAGAGCTTTTGTCCTACGCTTCCTGTTGCGCCAAGTACGCCTACAGGAATGCGCCTTCTCTGGTGGAGCTCGCCGGCAGAGAGGTCTTGGATAAATTTATCGCGCGTGTCTTGTGCATTCAAATCATCTTCAAGTGTCATTTTTTTCTCCAAGCTGTTCTAAATAATCTACAAGCAGTCGCACACCTATTCCAGTGGCATATTTTGGCCAGTAGCTTCTTGCCTCTTTTGCAAAGGCAACCGGCGCGATGTCAAGATGCGCCCAAGGAATACCCTGTACAAACTGCTCTAAAAAGAGCGCGCAAATAATCGATCCGGCTCTTGGCGTTGCTGCATTTTTGCAATCTGCAACGTCGGATTGTAGCTCTTTTTTGTATTCTTCATAAAGAGGCATTCTCCACATTCTTTCATATGTCCTCTGCCCTGCCTGAAAAAGCTCGCTCGCTAGTGGATCGCTATTTGAAAAAAGCCCCATACACTCGTTGCCAAGGGCGATCTCCATTCCCCCGGTGAGCGTTCCTATGTCGATAATGCGTGAGGGGTTTAGCGTATCTGCTGCATAACTTAATGCATCTGCCAATATAAGCCTTCCCTCAGCATCGGTATTTGTAATCTCTACAGTGCGTCCTGAGCGCGATGTATAGACATCGCCAAGCTTATAGGACTCTTTGTCGATACTATTTTCGCAAGCCGGGATAACAGCCGTTACATTTACCGGAACATGTGCTGCCGCAAGCGCTTGAATCACCCCAAGGCAGACTGCCGCCCCGCTCATATCGCTTCGCATGGCAAGCATGCCCTCTACAGACTTAAGCTTTAGGCCGCCGGTATCATAGGTAATGCCCTTGCCAACTAATATGGTGCGATCGCTAGATGCCGGATGGCCGGTATAGGATAAGAGTATGCATTTAGGATCACTGCTTGCCGCTCGAGATACAGCGAGAATAAGGCCCATCCCCTCTTTTTCCAGCCAGCTTTTGTCCTTTACCTCTGCTTTTACGCAGGTAAATTCTTGGCTAATTTCTATTGCTACACGCGCAAGATAGTCAGGAGTTATTTCATCAGCATTGCGGTTTATAAGGTCGCGAGTGCGCCATAGAGCATCCATTACTTTTTGGGTGCGCTCCTGTGCGTGCTGTATCTTGTGATGATCGGGGCCGATAAGTGTTACAACATCCAGGAGAGTTTCGCGCTCTTTTTTATAGATGTCTGGCACATACCCTGCCAAAAACAGCCCTTCGACAAGGGCCTTTACCACGCCCTCAACAGGAAGAGAGTCTACCTCAGGAACCGCAATATTGAGAGATTTGCACTTATACTTAATACATTGCCTGGCAAGCTCGCCAAAGCCTCTACGAATAGCCTCAAAGCTCACCTTTTCCCTGTCGCCAAGCCCAACTAAAAAGATGCGCTTTTCTTCAGGATGATTTGCCCAGACAGCTACAACCTGGCCCGCTTTGCCCGTAAAATCGCCGGCAATAATCGGCCCCTGATACGCCTCATACAGCCCTTCACACTCAAAATGGCCCTCAAATAGCGGCACAACAAGTGCATCTGCGATGTTTCGTCGTTGAAAATTACTTTGGGTATAAAATTGCATCGCTTACCTAAAACCATGTAAAGGACCAAAAGGACATAAAGGACATAAGGGACATAAAGGACGGAAGTTTTCTGTCCTTTTTAGTCCTTTATGTCCCTTATGTCCTTTATGTCCTTTTTAGTCTAGAACGGAACGTCATCATCTTGTGCAGATAAAGAGTTGGCTCCGCCTCCAGGCTTTTGGCCGCTTGCCATTGCCTTGCCGGCAAAGCGGTTGGCGTGGGCTTGTTCTTCGTCGGACTCTTGTCCTTGGCCTTGGCCCTGCTCTTGGTTTTGGCGATCGCCTTTTCCAAATGGGCTGAAGCTGATATGCTCGGCAATAATTTCAAATGAGGTTTGCGGGTTGCCCTCTTTATCTTGGTAGATGTCAGGCATGCCCATTTCGCCCCAGACGATGACTGCGCTGCCTTTTTTGAGGTAAGCAAGCTTTTTGTCAAAGCGCTCGCCCCACATGGTGACGCGCCACCATACAGTTTTTTCTTTGTCCTTGCGGCGGATATTGGTGGCAACGCGGATGCTTGTCACCTTCTGACCGCTTGGCGTAAATCGCACTTCAGGATCTTGGCCAAGATGGCCAGCTATCTGGATAAAGATCATAGCCTAAGCTCCTTAAATTTTAATAAAGCCCTGTGTTCCATGACCGCCGCCGCGTGGAAGCATAGCCTGTGGAGTTTCTGCTTTCTTCTGGTCACTTGACTCAGCACGGCCTTCTGAAAGGTCTTTGCAGATCTTTCTCCAGCGCTCTACCATCTCAAGGAAAATCGGCGCATAGGCACGAAGTGCCGATGAGAGTGCATGTTCCATAGTAATGGTTGAGTGAACAAGAATAAGTTCTTCTTTTGTAGCAACGCCGCAGCCGCCGCCAGCCATCTGGCCGCCAAGCATTGAACCCTCTAAGAGGCGCTCATAAAGCTTTAAGCGAATCTTATCATCTTTTGGAAGGCCATCAAGTAGTGGCGAATAAAGATAAAGTCGCTGCGAGTTTGGTTCGTAGGTAATATGCAACGAATAATCGTCGTCAATGCCTAAAATACAGGTATTGTTTTCGTCGAAGGCAAGCTCCAAGTTAAGTTCCTTGCCGAATTCCTTCAAATTTTCCTTTGCGTTCTCAAGAGACATGCTCCCTCCAATGATTTAAAGATAACAAGCTACAACATAGAGTGAATAATTGCAAATGAAAAAAGCGAAATGTGTTAAAGAAAGGATATGGACAACTTTGAATGTGGACAGCACTCCCCGCTTGGGGCTTTGCATAAAGATTCGGGCTGGAACTTTGCCGTCTATTCCGACGCTCCGGTAGAAGAACTTGTGATAGCACCGCTGCATAACCCAAGCGATAAAACCTCCTATCCGCTTGATCCTGAAAAAAACCGCACGGGAAATATCTGGCACATCTTCATTAAGAGTGCTGAAACTGAACTTCTCTATGCATTTAAAGTAAATAACATCCTTCTTATCGACCCTTACGCAAAGCTCATTAAAAGCGGAAACAATTTTGGCAAAAACGCAATAGGCCAGGAAAAATACAAAGTTGAACCTCTTGGGGTGGCACAAGTCAGCGACCATTTTAACTGGGATAATGACAGCCATCCAGCGATCCCGACGCAAGATTTAGTCATTTATGAGATGCACATTCGCGGCATTACTAAAGATAGATCAAGTCATACTGCGAGCCCTGCTACCTACCTTGGCGTCATAGAAAAAATCCCCTATCTTAAGCAGCTTGGCATAAATGCCGTAGAGCTTTTGCCAATCTTTGAATTTGACGAAGCAGAGTGCCTCCAGATAAACCCCTTAACCAATAAAAGGCTCTATAACTACTGGGGCTACCAGCCTTTAAGCTTTTTTTGCCCTATGCAGCGCTATGCAACAACAAGCGATCCGATTGCCGCATTAAGGCAGTGTAAAGAGATGGTAAAAGCGCTCCATAGCAACGGCATAGAAGTGATATTAGACATCGTCTTCAACCACACCGGCGAGGGCAACGAAAAGGGACATACAGTAAGCTGGAAGGGCTTTTCTGACATATATTATATGAGGGGGCCGGACGGAGAGTATTTAAACTATTCCGGCTGCGGAAACACGCTAAACTGCAACCACCCTATAGTTCAGGATATGCTAATAGCATCGCTTCACTACTGGGTTACCGAAATGCATATAGATGGCTTTCGCTTTGACCTTGCCTCCATACTCACTAGAGGCCAAAATGGTGATGTTTTAGAATCATCACCCCTTCTTGATCGCATTGCCAATGACCCGGTCTTAGCGGATACTAAACTTATCGCCGAACCGTGGGATGCAGCAGGGCTGCATCAGGTAGGCCATTACTGCTGGAAATGTACAAAGGCGTGGATAGAATGGAATGATGACTTTCGCTCAGTCGTTCGCAACTTTATTCGAGGAAGCGATGGCTTTGCAGGAAAGTTTGCAACAAAGCTATGCGGCTCAGAGGACATCTACGGCGAAGATGGAAGCCCCTTAAACAGCCTCAACTTCATTACATGCCACGACGGCTTTACCATGCGCGACCTTGTCTCATATGAAGAGAAGCATAACAGAGAAAATGGCGAACAGAACCGCGATGGGGGCCTCTACTACGACACCTGGAACTGCGGCGTTGAGGGCAAAACCAAAGACCTGCAAATCGAGCGGCTTCGAGAGCGCCAGATGAAAAACTTTTGCGTTGCCCTTTTAGTATCTGCTGGAGTGCCTATGATTTTAATGGGCGATGAATATGGCCATACCAAAAGGGGCAATAACAACACATGGTGCCAAGACAATAGCCTAAACTGGTTTTTGTGGGATGAGCTCGAGCGTGCAGGATCGCTTACACACTTTTGGAAGGAGATGCTAGAGTTTCGCAATAGCAACCCCATCCTAAGGCGCCGCTCCTTTTACACCTCAAATGATATCCAATGGCACGGCCTAATGCCAAACCAACCGGACTGGAGCCCAAGCTCCCACCTTGTCGCCTACACTGTCATCGACCACGACAGGCAAAATGACATCTATATTGCCTTTAACGCAAGCTCAGAAAGCAAAAAGCTACTGCTTCCTGCACCCCCTGACAACAGGCGCTGGAGCCTATTTGTTAATACCTCTGATCCTACAAACAGTCCCCTACATTCAAATTCGATTGAGATGGGGCCCTATTCGTCACTCATTTTGAAGGCGCAAGATGTCTAAGTTGCATGTAGTAACTGTCGCATCGCTTCCAAATAAAACCCTGGCTCAGCTTGTAGATTCTTGCGAGCAAAATGGCATAACGCTTGAGATTCTTGGCATGGGACTGCCCTTTCATTACCTTGCAGACAAGCTAAAGCATGTGTGGAACTATGTAAAAACATGTCAAAAAGATGACGTTGTGCTTTTTGTAGATGCCTATGATGTGCTGCTCCTGGCAAGCCCTAGCGAGATCTTAGAAAAGTTCTACTCATTAAAAGCACCCTTTATTGTTTCAGCGGAAACGAGATGCTACCCCTTAAAAGAGGTAGCCTCGCAATACCCCCCAAGCCCAACTGCTTTCAAGTATATAAACACAGGAGCCTTCATAGGGTATGCAGGGTACATAAAGGAGCTATTTGACGAGCTATCCCCTTTCGAGCTTGATGGCGCTGAAAAAAATGATGATCAGGCCATAATGACCCTCCATTACTTAAAAAATAGAGAAAAATACCTTTTAGATACCCGCTGCGACCTCTTTATAAATTCATTTTTGTTAACTGATCAGCAGCTTACGGTTGATGACAGCGCCAAAAGAGTTACATTTGTTGAAACCGGTAAAAAGCCATGTGTTCTTCACGGCAATGGCCATAGCCCTTGGTATCCGCAGCTGTATAACCGTTTTTTTGCAAAAGAATACATAAAAAATAACGCTCCAAAGGCCACCAAGAGCATCTTTTTAACAATCCTTGCGCGCGATGACAGCCTCTACCTCCAAAAATACCTTCGCTGCATAGAAGAGCAAGACTACGACAAAAAGCTGATCACCATATACATTGCCACTCATAATAACAGTGACGATACGACTTTTCTCCTTAACTTTTGGGCTGAGCAGAACAGAGGAAAGTACGCTGACATCATCTTCGAAGCCGGCGATCTTGAAGATGCGCTCCCCCTAAACCCCTACATCTGGCTTCCAAGCCGATTTAAAATAGATCCCAGGGTGCGCAACTATTCGCTTCAAAAAGCAAAAGGGGCAGCTTGCGACTTTGCATGTATTGCGGATGTAGACACCTTCATTACCCCCTGCACCCTTCGCGAGCTTGTGGCAAGGGAT
Organism: uncultured Chlamydiales bacterium; assembly: GCA_963826935.1. GTDB lineage: Bacteria > Chlamydiota > Chlamydiia > Chlamydiales > FEN-1388 > SZAS-7. The sequence goes on from CAWGYH010000004.1 coordinate 29,145, forward strand.
AAACCGATCATAGCCCCGCTTCTGGGCAACATTCCGGGCTCTGACCCCATATGCTCAAACTATTTCGCAGAAATAAAGGAAGATGGCAGCTACAAAGACAGCCTCGAGTATTTTAAAATCCTTATCGGAGTAGAGCGAGCCTGCTTTAAAGTGCCCTGCCTCTTCGGCTGCTGTCTCATCAAAACATACTACTTGAACAGCCTTACCTACACCAACGCCTCCCAAGAATATGCCTACGTCGCCTTCTCAAGATCGGCAAGGCAAAACCAAATCGACCAGTACATCTCAAATGAAAAGGAGTATGGCGTGATGCTCCATTTCCACGAATTCCCCCCAAAAGAGGCCGAAGCCGCAAAACTTCAACAATTTTTGACTATGTAAAAACCCCTGAGGCTACGCAACACCGTCTACTGGTGCTGGGACATGAGGCGCTGGCGGATGGCCGAATAAGCCTAAAGCCCATGCACACGTTACAACACCCACCAGAGCAACACAAATATAGTCGTTTCTTACAAGTGGTTGAAATTGAGTTTTGCAATAATCAAAAAGCAAATTACCGGCAGTTAGGCACACTTTGGAAGCATTCGGGTATGCTTCTAGAAGGGCCTGCTGAGTAATACAAACGCAGCTATAAGAAGCCCAGCTCAGGGGATGAATTAGCGGATTTGATAATAATCTTTCAGATGTTGCGCCTCGAACGAACTGGAACATGCCACCGTCCACGCAAGTGTGGATTGTTTCATTTAGAGAAACCATACTCTCCTCCATATTTTAAAAAGAAATATATCAAAAAGAGCCCTTTAAAGCAATTATTTTTTTATTTAATCACCGATTTTTTATGCTTAACAGATCTTTTTTCCATTTGTACAATATATTAATTCATGTAATATTGCGTTTTATAATACAAACAGAGTGAATTTATGAGTTTTTCATATTTAACAGGATTTGCAACCGGCGCTGTTGCAACAGTAGCTACATGTGCGTGCGTAAAGCCTTTGACTCGGGCAGTGTTGGCTCTTGCAGGTGATACCAACATTGCTGTCAAATACACTATTGGGCATGGCTGCGCAGCAGCAGTCACAGCTATCGCTTGCCACGTTCTTCCTTCAGCACCACAATTATTCCTTGATAACTTTGTGACAATTTCAGTTCCGAAGGAACGAATTAATAATAGCCCATGATGTAGCACCGGAGGTGCAAGTCGTGGGTATTTGGCAAACAATAACCTGGAGTCGCGTGAGCGACGGATTAAACCGTCGCATGCGCGACTTGATGGTTTTTTCTGTGTCATACCCACGGTTTGCCCCTCTGGGGCTACACCATGGGCTATTATTAAGTCGTTCCTTCGGAACTTATATGGTGTAAAATGAGATTTGCCCTCTCTTCGGGAGTGCTGTAGGGTATCTGGATGAGCCTGTAGCCCCTTTCTTCATACAATGTTATGATGCATTGGTGGATGCGATTCGATTCCTCATAGCTGAATGCGTCACTTCTTTGATACTGCTCCTCGGGTAGAGGATCGAGGATGAAAACAAGGTCATACTTTTGCTGGTTTGGGACGTCCAGCAGCTCTTGAGGCATAGCCAGGTTGCGAAAGAGGCCAAAAGCCAAAACATCAATGGTACATCGATCTAGAAATGCGTCTCGGCTGTCATCTATATTCTGTTCCAGAGAAAGATGCAGGTCCATGAGCTCTCTTCTAAACGCCAAAGTACCTAAAGTACTAACATCTATGCGCCCACTATTAAGTAAAAGAGTAAAGGCTTCAGGAACAGTCTGATACCCCATTTTTTGCAATAAATCAATGACGCTACTCTTCCCAACACCGGGCCCGCCGGTGAGCACATAACGCTCTGAAGCATCTAGTGACGCATAACATAAGAAAAAAAGCAGCATTCGTAGTATCATGTCCATATAATAAATCATCCAGGATATATTTCCATTATTTTTGGTTTTTACAATACTTGGACGCCGCAATAATTTTAAAATTTGTGAAAATTGCATGAAATTCTGGCAGCAAGTATGCTTGTGTTTTTTTAGGTAGTTAGTATGAGTTTGCCTTACAATGTTCTATCACAAAGAATTGATGAGCTGTATAGCTACTTTTCACAGGTAGGTGTAGAGGCAAAGCCTGCAGACTGCCTTATCATGCAAGATCTAACGCTTGTAAAAAAGCCTTCTAAAGTCGTGCGAGTTATTTTCAGCTGGCACTACAGATCCCACGCTGCTTCTGCAATTCAGCTGCTGGACAAAGGTGTTGACTATTCTGACATCTGCGATACTACTCGCAAGGCAAAGTTTATAAAAAATGCCCTTCTATCAATTTTACAAAGAACTGATCCCAGGCTTAAAAAGCTTGCCTCTAGCAATAGTCTCCGGGCGGATCTTTCCTCTCATGATATTGACTGTAAAAAGCTAAAAAATGGCGCTTTGAGCCCTGAGGACTATCCCGACTGGCTTGAAGAAAAGCTAGAAAACGGCGAATTTTTACCTCTTACGACTGCTCTATTTTCACAAGACGAAGCTCGTATTGTCAAGGTACTACAAGCAGGCGCCCAAGTTAACAAGCAGGATGCGCAAGGCTACACTGCAGCGCACTTTGCAGCTATACTTGGAAGCTTTACAGCACTTAGGATCTTAAAAGAGCAGGGCGCTGACTTTACAATGAAAACACGCCTAGAAGGCACTGTATATGACTTTCTTCGACATAGAGGCTTTAGAGCAGAAAGTGAAGCAAACCTCTTTTCTGCAGCAGCACTTCTTTGCATATGGAAAGATGCGATCTCCCCTAATGTAAATCCTCACATAAATGCTGCCTTTCAGACTGCAATGGAAAATGGCAATGTGGCGCCTGTTATACTTAAGACCATAGATTCGGAAGACTCCCCACTACAGGGGCAAAGAGAACTGGTGGCAAGCCGCGATATTAAACGTGGCGAGTTTATCATAGAATACACCGGCTACGTCACAAGCGATCGACAGATCAATAATGACACCACCTACTGTTCAGAACTTACAAAATCTACTACTATAGATGGCAAGGAGAGGGGCACACTCGCTCGCTTTATAAACCATGGACCGCCAAACTGCGTGGTGGAGAATACCTACTACCAAGGAACTCCACGAAGCGCACTTTTTGCCCTGAGAGACATTTCAGAGAAAGAGCCGCTTTTAATCGATTATAGCTCATTCTATTTTCGAAACCGACGGCCATATGAGTTAAATCCTCACTTCCTTGATAAATGGATCGCGACAATGACGCTAACAGCGTCTGCCATTCAAAAAGTGTTCAACGAAGAGAGCGACACTTTGGAAGGTTACTTGATTATTAAAGAAAAAAAATTGATGTACTTCTATCTGTATGACTTTCCCGATCACCTGATTAATTGCATAGAAGAGGGCCGACTTACAAAAGAAGAGGCCCTAGAATTTAGTGATGCGATTAAAACCCATGCTAAATCGTGGTGTGATATGCTTCCGGCAGATCACCATACTCAAATTGCAAAGCGCATTCAAGGATGCAGACTCCCAGCAAAGAAAAAAACCCCATGCCTGTCACCAACCTTTGAAAAAATTATAAGCAGCCTACGCACGATTTTTAAGTAACTTAAAACGGGCCTGCTTTCCGGTTAAAATCAAAAAGGCCTCCAGCGGCTGAACACGCGCCGTGGCGCAAGTTTGGAGATGATGATTGGGAGTTTCTTAATGCTATCTAATCCACATTTTGTTATAACTAACAAGCGAATTATTTTTAGGTTTTATATTTCCTTAGAGGTGTCAGTTGATTATAAGTGAACATTCAAGCACAGTCACCGAACCAATTGGGTCTGTCATTTTACGACAAAAATTGATCCACGATGCCGTAAGTTCTCTAACCGAAGAACTCTATCCACTGCATCAATCCTTGGTAGAGAAAGCATTGGAAAATCTTGCCAAAGATCCAAAGTGTTATAATAACGGAACCAGGCCTCACGCTTGGCACCACGTCCCTAATTTCACGCTTTCTATACCAGTTGAATTTTTGACTCAGGGAGCAGCAAGAGGAAAAGAGCGCTATGAGATGTATCATTGTATTAAAGTTTGTGACTTAGATCGATCAACACCTTTAGGGGCAATCGTCCATAAAATAAAAGATACAATTTTAGAATGTGGATTTTACTGTGACAGAGCCGAAATACATTTTGAAAAGGGATGTATGTTTTCATCTGCAGATTTCTGGCACAAAGATGGCAATCGCAATGGCGAAAATTATATAACAGTTTGTTATAGCAACAAACCAAATTGGAGTACAAGGATAGCAGATAGTGCTAAGGTTTATGAAAGTCTCAATGTTTCAGCCCTTGATCCTACAATGATCACAGAACAACAGACAGCCATAATTGACTCTGTAGCTTTCCCTGCTAAACATGGCGATCTCTGGCATGCAAATAAAGTCCTACATCGCGGCCCTAAAGCAAGTGATTTGGCCGGCGATCCCCTTACCCCGGATGATTATCGGCTCTTGATCCGCTTTTCATAAAGAGTCTAAACAATGAGGTCATTCCCAAGAGGGATAGGTAACTTCCCACCAGCGGAAAATCTTACCCTCTTTAATCTCGAAAATGGCGATAAATTCTGTCTCGTGCACGTTGTTTACGATAATAGTTGACCGCATAACTACACGATTACCCTTTGCAAATATATCCGGAATTGGTTTTTTAAAGCTAATAACCTTAACAGACTGAAACGCTGTTTCTAGATGCTCTACAAAGGCAGTATAGTCAAGATGTGCTCGATTGCTAAAAAGCTCAAAATCCTTCGAAAAATAGGTATCCACCTCTTTGGTTGACAGCTTTTCAGAGACATTAGAAAACATCTTCTCAACAAGAGCAATATTACGCTCTTCACTAGATGCCAACAGCAGTTGCGATGGCAATAAAAATAATGACATTATAAACTTTTTCATTTAGTGCTCCTCAGTTGCGCCTCATCGTAATTTTTAAGTTGCATAGCATTTGCTGCCAATTGTACTTGGTCAAGAATTTGAGATCCCATCCATGGCTCGACTTTTGATGTGGGAATCATATGCTCTATGATAGTCTTCCCCAGTTTTTGATTTACCTGGACAAAGGATCTCATTTCTTTTTCATATTCTGCAAAGGCAGTTGTGTACTCTCCACCGGCCAGCAGCAACTCTCCTGCAAGAACATAGGCTCCCACAAGAGCCAAGCTGGTCCCCTGTCCGGAAGCTAAACATGGACTAAAAGCCGCATCACCAATCACAATTGTGCGATCTTTAAACCAGCTGTCCATGACAATTTGTTTCACCTCGTCAAAGTAAAAGTCGGGGGCGTTATTCATAGCTACGAGCATGTTGGGGATTTCCCATTCGGCATCTGAGTATATTCTAGACACAATTTCTTTTTGCTGTTTAACGTTCCTATAATCGCAAATCAGTCCGGGCGCTCGGAAGACGAATAGTGCCTTGGCGGCTTGACCTGCATGAGTGCAATAGACATTAAAAAGCTTATCGACTTTGGAATAAAAAAATTCATGCCGATCAAGCTGCAAGCTAGTTTCAACGCTGCAGATTGCAAAGTAGTAGTCCCCAAGATTGCGGGAAAAGAGCTCCTCCTTTCCGAATACTAGCGAGCGCACATTGGAGTGAATTCCGTCTGCACCGACCAAAATATCGTATTGCTGTGGCGGTCCCTTTTCAAATGCAACCTCTATTTCGTCTTTGTTCTGTTTGACTGCTGTAATCGAATTACCAAACATATACTCACAACGATCAACAGTAGACTCATAAAGAATACGACTCAGCCCCCCTCTCAAAAGCTCAAGATCATCTCCCACGTGCATTCCCATAAGTTCAATCGGGATTTTGTCTATGATTTCTCCTTTTTCATCAAGAAAAGAGCCCCCAAGCATAACAATATTTAATTTTCGAGCTTCATCGTAGATTCCCATTTTCTTCACAACTTCAACGCCGCTACCCCGAATATCAATCTTATAGCCGCCCATTTTCAATGCAGAGGCCTGTTCAACAATCGTTACCTCAAAGCCATAACGTTGCAGCCAATAACCCAAAGCTGGCCCGGCAATACTCGCCCCGGAGATTAAGACACGTCTATTTTTCATCATTTACTTCCCTCAAACTTCCACCCAGCGATAATCAAGCGCATTCCATCATCTACCATTTTTACAACTAAAGCCTTTTCATCCTCTCGGCTATCCGGACGCAAAATGCTCAGGGCACCCAGCATAAGAGCCCGGGTAACATTAAGCCCATCATCCAGGGCGTCCGCTGTTGAGAGCACAGAAAAATTCAAGGCAGCGACCAACTCGCGAAAATTCTCCGTTGCCTTTTTAAATGCAGGCGGCACTTCAGTAGCCAGGCCGCCAAAGCGTATAGCAGATAGCACCCCCGCCGACCAAGGTTCTTCGACGTAAAAACATACCGCTTCATGAGCTACTTGTAGAAGGTGCTCTTCAGGGTCACTTGACTTCGCTATACGTTGAAGCCGCGCATTTTGCCTGGTACAGATATCCTCGGCGAGCAAAACAATAAGATCCTGCTTGCCTCCGAACTCATGATAGAGCTTCGAGGTGCTATACTCAAGACCTGCCGCCAGCTTGCGCAAGGTCAGCCCCTCAAGCCCTCCCTGCTTAACTAAATCATATGCGACTTTAATGACGCAGGCCCTAAACTGTTCTTTTTCACGCTCTTTTCGCTGCTTAACAGTCATATCTTCCTCCACATAAACCTTATTATATAACACTGTTCCAAAAAGATACAACAGTTTTTTTATGAGACGGTTTTTATCGACCGCAGGTCTTTGGAGTGCTGCGATTTTTCGCAGCTTTTAATTTTGCACACACTTTAATCGCGCGATCGCTTAAGGCTAACAAAGCACCTCTACAGATTCATGTAGATCTATTTCGTAAGCTTGGGCGGTAAGGAGGTAAAGGTGTGAGGTCGGAGTAAAAGCTCGAGAACAATCGCAGCACTCCAAAGACCTGCGGTCGAAAAAAACGTATTTTTTCACAACCTCTACGTAGGACTCCGGGCGTAGACCAAATGTCCAAACTCCAGACCTATGGCGTTGCCATAGGCTAATGCTCAATGAGAAACCTACTTAAAAAACGAAAACTTTTTCGTCAAAGGAGTAAGCTCTTCGATTCGACCAAATAGACCCACAGCATAGGGCTCCACTTGATCTAGCGGTGTATTTGCTGTTTTGGCAATAAGATCTTCTTCGATGCCGTTAAAGGACATAGTGCTTGTAAAGATGGCTGAAAGAAGGCCCTGCTCTTTGGCCGCAGTATAGAGCGTCAGCAGCTGACCTGGCCTGCCCTGAAGAATAACAAATGAACAGGTCGATAACGTAATGCAGCTTGTGCCTGATGGGTTAAGAAATGGAATAAAACTCATGTTGGCTTGCTGCTCGGGCGTGGCATCGCCATATAAAGACATCGCAATTTGCCCGGTAGCGCTGAAGAGCTTGCCTAAAGGTGCTTTTTCATTAAGCACTATTACAAATTTGTGTGTGGCTCCCGTATTTACACTAGCCATACTTGTCACCATTTATTTAATTTTCAAAGAGGTTAGGTCATTTGGTTCTTTTCATGCTAGAGTTAATTGCGCAAAATCATTGAACTGAATATTGTATTTGTACTCCATTAAAAACGAGGTGAAACATGCATGTAACCGGTAATAGTCCAGTAGATAGCAGCGCGATACAGCTAGCTGAGCGCAGGCAAAAGATGTTAGAAATAACGGAAAAGGTACTCCCCCGTCTTTCAACTCTTGAAGCAGAACTTAAAAATGTGGAAACAAGGCTTGCTGCAAATACGTTTTATTTCGAGGGTGGAGCGGCAAAAATATACATTCCAGATAATCCTTATCAAGAGCATCCGCTCACCGCATTAGAACAGGAATTAGCTTGGCAAAAAGAGCTCCTAGACAAAACCCCAGAGCTGAGAGATGAACTTAAGCCGCTATACGATCGCATTAATACGGCAAAAGCGTGCTGCAATAGAGCACAAGAAGAAATGCATGCTCGAAGAGAGAATGTTGCAAGTCGTATCCTGAGTGTTGCATCACGTTGTTTTCGCTGGATTGAGAGTTTTGGTTGGTCTTCTGCAAATAGCAAGTAGCTACGTCGATGATTTGCACGCTACTAATTTTTTTTTTGCAGTAGCGTGCAAAAATATGAGTCTAAAATTCCTATCTACTTGCAGCCTCCAGCCACTGTAAAAGAGCCTGAAAGTAGTTTTCTTGGTCGTCATACATGGCCACATGGCTGCCATTTTCACATATCTTTACAGTAGCATTAGGTATGAGCCTGCCCATCTTTTCGCTGTCGGCAGGGTTCATTGTGTCGTGCCTTCCACAAATGATCAGCGTGCGAATGGCTATTTTATGAAGATCTTCCCAGCGGTCCCACTTTTTGATGTTGCCTGTTATGATAAATTCATTAGGGCCTTGTATTGTTTGATAGACCTTTGGATTTATGCGTGTAAACGTCCTTACAAGTGCTTCAGGCCAGGTCTCGAGCCTGCAAACATGGCGTGTGTAGACATCTTCAAACATCACCTTCTCATATTCAGGATTTGCAAAATCGCGCCTCTCTTCATAGTACTGAAGCTTGCTCTGAACATCTTCCGGAAGCTTTTTTCGAAGTTCGTTGATGTAGCTTTCATAAGAGCTGATACTTCCGGTTATATTTGACAGGATGAGGCCCTTAAGATCTTTTTGGTGTGTTAGAGAATATTCCATGGCAAGCAGCGCACCCCAAGACTGTCCAAAAAGATAAAAGTCTTTAAGGCCAAGAGCTAAGCGCACCTCTTCAACCTCTTCACAAAAGCGATCAAGCGTCCAGAGCGAGACGTCGTCGGGCTTGTCAGAACGATATGATCCTAACTGCTCATAATAGATAATCTGGTATTTGTCCTTTGGAAAGTATGCCTCAAAGCACTCCAAATAGTCGTAGCTGCATCCTGGACCCCCATGCAGGGTAAGAATTTTAATAGGCCCATCCCCCACACGCTTTGTGAAGACCTTATATCCATTTTTCAACTGGACGTATTCTTCCTGCCCATATGCTATCTGGCCGCCCAATACTAATAAAATAATCGCAAAAAATATTGACCTCATAAAATACCTCATTTTTTACAGCTATTTTACATAACGCTCCCGTTAGCAAAACACCGTAATAATTACAGGGATAATAAGTGCAAGCTCTGAAGCTTTTTGGCGACGCCAAACAGCTCTTGCTTATTCCAGCATAGGAGTTTGTTTTTGATGCATTCAAAATAAGATTCAACAGTACGGCGGGTAATGCCAAGAATGGCGGCCGTCTCTTTTGCAGATTTGCCATTTAGCAACAGCAGCAGACATTCGCGCTCTCTTTTTGAAAGCTTTTGTGCCATCATAACCTCGCGCCTCATGCCAAGGTCATCACAGAACGAAAAAATGGCACTATTGTTAATTTTAGAGCAGATCGGTTTTTTTACTAATGTATCTTTTCCATGCAGATGAAAGAGCGACGTTTTATTACGGCTTATCTCATTAAGCTCACATTCTAGCTCCTTTGTAAAGTGAGCAGCAAAGGAGGTGAGAAGCTCTGGGTAGTTAAGTGCAATCGCAGTAAGTGCGCTTCTCTTTTCATTGGCGATAAAGCCATAAAAGGTCACATCCGTTTGGCTTTTTTGAATGAGCATCACTCCGGTATCCAGCTGAAGCAGGCTTTTTATCGGCCGCATTGACATATGGTTTTGGACAGCACAAAGGCCTGGTTGAAACATATCCGGAAGCCCCTGGAATGCATCCTCTTTGTAGAGCTGCTCTTCAACATAGTACTCGGCAAAGTCCGGACGATCGACAAGGACGCTGTAGTTACCGTTTAGATCAATTCGATGGTAGGTAAAATAGCCGATGCCAAAATGATCCCGAAGCGGCTTTGTTGTCTTTTGAACCTTATCTGAATGTTTGACGATGTAGTTCTGAACTACCTCTTTCCATGAGAGCATTTAGCACCTATAAAAATAATTATTTTATGACATACTTCTATTCTAGTCAAGTAACTAAATCACCTCGCTGTCAGAGAGCCCTGGAGGCCCGCCACTCTCTTTTTCTAACGCACCATCTATCAAACAAAAGCCCTCTATGATAAACTGCTCGTCTTTTCAAGCAGATTTATACCTAACCTAAAACTGAGACTCACACCGTTAATAAGGAATAATTTATGACAGTATCTTCTACTACAGGATCGCGCCATCCTGACCGTGAAACTTTATTAGAAAAGCAAACAAGATGGAATGATGACCTCAAGAAGGCAAAATCACAAGATCGTGTTTTCTGGCTCTGGGAACTCTATGGCGCTAAATTTTCATGCGTCAATATGTCGACAGCACTTACCTCTCTTGCAAAATGGACACCTACGGAAAAAAGTGATAGCTATGTTAAACGCATAGTGTGTCATTATGCTCAAATGAAAGATTCCATGCTCGCGAGCGATGCAGCAGATGCAGTTGCTGCGCTAACGACGATGCATTTTTCTGGCGAGGAGATGAATGAGCTCCGTGCTGTTGCGCAGAATAAGAGCCTTCTTCCCGACTCAGTTCCCAAATTGTCGCAGAGCTTTGCCGCTGCAGGCCGAGACGGCAATCCATTATTTCAGGCAATTGAAGAGAAGCTTCCTCAAGATGGCTGGCGCAAACCTCAAGAAAAACGGACATTTTCAGAAGAAATGGAAGCGTCCATTAAATCTGAATGCAAAGCCTATACCTCGAGAGAATTTGTATCGAATCTCTCCGCTTTTACAAACATACAAAATGGAAGCAACGATTTTTTTCAAGCCATGGAATGCGAGGCACTGAGTCGATTAGATCAGTTTACTTGCTGTGAGCTTGCCCTCTTAGCTTCCACCTTCGCAAGGGCGCTTGCGGGCAGCTGCTCTTTTTTCTCAGCCTTGGAAAAAAAGGTGCTAGAAAATATCAATCAGTTCGAGACGAGAGACCTTGTGATGCTGTATGAAGCCCACTCTTTAAGCCGCACAGCTGATGGTACATTTTTTTCCAACATTGAAAGGGAGCTTGAACAGAGGGGCAATCTAGGAGATCAAGAGCTCGGAATCGTGATTTGGAGCATGCTGCTTGCCCGCACTATAGACGAGCAATATTTGGAGCAGTTACTTGACTTGCTGAACCAGGTGTGTGAAAACGAGTGGCGCGAAAGAGCTGCTATAAGCCAACAAAAATTGCTTGAAATCGAAGTCATGATCAAAGCCGACGCTCCAAGACTTGTATGTAAAATGAAAGGAGCCCTTTTGGCTGCCATCGACCGTGCCAAACAAGAGAGTTTCAATCATCCAGAGCGCTCAAAAGTGCACATTGAAGTAGAGGAAGCTCTGCAGCGAAACGGCTATCGAGTTGCGAGCCAGCAATTCATTGATGGACTGCCCGTGCCAATTGCTATTCTCATTCCTTCCGAAAACCTTGCAATCGAAGTGAGTGACAAATCTTATTACTATCGAACAGACCCGGATGAGCTCTCGGCTATACGGCTTATGAAGAAGCGCGTTCTTGAATCAAGCGGCTATAGACTGTTGTATGTGCCCAATTTTGAGTGGAGTTCGCACACGCAACAGCAAGATCTCTATCTCAAGGAGCTATTTGTCCGCGAGTATAAGTATATTGCGGGGTTAGAGTGATATCAAAGGGCAACACCCACTGCGCTGCCGTAATAATAACATGAATCTTGCACAATAACATGACCCATGTTATTATGCAAAAAGAGGGTTATTATAGGGAGGGCCCCTTGGAAGGCTACATTAAAGCTGTCAAAGACTATCTTTATAGCACAATGCAAGTTCGCATAAACCTTGAGCCTTGGCAGGCAGGGCGTGAGCTACCTTTTTTCTTGCAAGATCTCTACGAATTTTACACAGTGGTCCTATTCAAGCAGCCATGTGTGCTTATGATTGCAAAACTCAAGAGCGCTGTGACACCTACGATCATAAAAAAACATTGGGAGATGGTGCAGCAAAAATGCCAATGTATTTGTATTTTCATACAAGAGGGCATGTCAGCACATAATAGAGCGCGGCTTATTGATCATCACGTCCCCTTCATCATCCCTGGGAATCAAATGTATCTCCCAGATCTTGGAATTGATCTTCGCGAGCATTTCCAAAAGATTCGAACAGGTACAATCAAAGCCTTTCGCCCTGCCACACAAGCGTTTATCATCCACGCACTCGTGCATGGAGTACACGAGCAAGTCTCCCCAGCTATTGTGGCTCAAAAGCTCGGCTACAGTCGTATGACCATGACACGTGTTTTTGACGAGCTGCAAGCTGCTGGCATAGGCCAAATCGTATACGAAGGAAAAGAGCGCTTGTGGTGCTATGAGGGCGTAAAACGCAGGCTGTGGGAAGAGGCTCTCCCCTTGATGAAATCACCTATCAAATATACAACGTGGCTTGTAGATAATCCCCCACCGCTTCTAAAGGATACACGCGCAGGGTTAGATGCACTCTCAACTCAATCTATGATCCAGCCGCCGCATCTTCACGTATACGCGATTAGCCAAGATAGATGGGACACGCTTAAAAGACATTATGATGACTGGCCATCCCCTGATGGAGCATCTTGTGAGGTACAAATTTGGAATTACGAACCACTAACAAAAGATAAGATGGTTGATCCATTTTCGCTCTACTTAAGCCTCATTACAGACGCAGACGAAAGAACCGAATTAGCACTTGAAGAAATGATGGAGAAAATCCAATGGTAAAGGGTCTAGAGTTATTTAAAAACCATTTCCAGAACTATAGCGACCAGTACGTATTAATTGGCGGTACAGCTTGTACCATTCTTATGGACAGGGCAGGGCTTGAGTTTCGAGCGACAAGAGACCTTGACATGGTGCTCTATGTCGAAGCACTAAAATGAGAGTGAAGCAAGAATTATCAATAGATAGCAGGTTGTGTTTTTACATGAGTATCTGCCGATACAGACGATGAATAAAACTCTTCAAAAGCTTGAAGGACAACTTCTATATCCTGTCTATTCACATCAAGATGGCTTACCAATCTTACTATTGGACTTTCTAATATTAAAATGCCTTTAGCACGAAAGTATGGTGCTATAGCTGTTTTATTAGTAGCTCCCACATCAACAAAGACCATATTTGTATTAGCACGGACTTTTCCTTTTAACGCCTCAATTTGCATCAACCCTTCTGCTAAGTAAGTAGCATTTTGATGATCTTCTGCGAGTCTATCAATATTGTTCTCAAGGGCGTACTGACCTGCCGCCGCAAGAATGCCAGCTTGTCGCATTCCCCCACCGACCATCTTTCTTAATCGCCTGGCCTTTTCAATAAAAGCGTTAGTTGAACAGATTAGTGAGCCAACGGGAGCACCTAGTCCCTTTGAAAGACAAAAGGTCACTGAGTCAAAATAAAGGGCGATCTCTTTTGCTGAAACACCTAAGGAAACAGCCGCATTAAAGAGACGCGCACCATCTAAGTGAGTATTTAGACCGTGAGCTTTTGCAAATGCAGAAGCCCTTTTTAAATAGTCCAGAGGGAGTACTTTACCGCCTTGGGTATTCTCTAGGGCAAGAAGTTTAGTTTTAGCAAAATGAGAATCATCTGGCTTAATGGCTTTTTTGACTTTATCAAGATCTAAAGTCCCATCAGCTTCAAAATCTAAAGGTTGGGGATAGACGCCCCCCAATACACAACTTCCGCCCGCTTCCCAGCGATATAGGTGAGATTGCTGGCCTGCAATATATTCATCCCCTCTTTGACAATGGGACAAAACTGAAAGTAGGTTGCCTTGAGTGCCAGTTGCAACAAATAGAGCAGCCTCCTTGCCAAGAAGATCTGCTGCATACTCTTCAAGACGGTTGACAGTAGGATCCTCTCCCATTACATCGTCGCCAACTTCTGAAGTAAAAATGGCCTGACGCATTGCTTGAGAGGGTTTAGTTACTGTATCGCTGCGTAAATCGATAATTTTCATTCAACCACCTTTGTTCTGCTGATGCAGTTTTCAGATCTATAGAGCCATTAATTCTATCAAAAAGAGCAATATTTTTCAATTTAAACCCCTGGCTTGCGCTCTCAACTACTCTGGTAAATGCTCAAAGGAATTTTCTATATGCCTGCCCTCTCTTGCAAGAGCCTTAAACTGCTCTTTTGTGAGATTTTTAGATGAAATGGAGAGGTAGATAAGGGAAAGGGAGCTGGCTATTGTTTCGGGCAGTTTTACTATCTTATTTCCATCAACTGTTAATCGGTAGAGTTTTCTGCAATGGCCAAGCCCGGGCGGAAGCGAAGTTAAATTATTGTTATGGACAAAAAGCTCTTTTAGATGAACACACTGCTCTATCCCTTGCGGAAGCGATAGAAGGTGGTTATCAGAGAAATCTGCTTTTTTAAGGGCAGTTAAGCCGGCAAGAGCTGCAGGAAGTTCAGTTAATTGATTCCTTGAAAGAGAGAGGGCCTTAAGCATTTTGCATTCCCCAAGTTCTGGAGGTATATCACGTAAATAATTATCACTTGCATTCAAGTCAACAAGCGCTCTGCAAGCAGCGAGAGTTGAAGGAAGCTCTTGTAAACAGTTATCGCTTACATCTAAATTTTTCAAAGCTTTAAGGTTGCCAAGCTCTGGTGGAAGAGCCCTTAGTGAATTGTACCAGCATTCTAAATTTTCAAGTGCAACGCAACTGCCAAGTTCAGCTGGAAGGTCTATGATGTTGTTCTGATTCAAGTTTAAGGTAACAAGCGCTATGCAGTGGCCGATCTCAGGAGGTAGCCTTGTAAGCTGATTATCAAACATGATAAGGTTGATAAGTTTTTCGCACTGCCCAATGGAAGCCGGAAGCTCTGTCATGTTACAATCCGATACTTCGAGTTCTCTGAGGCTAGTAAACCTTGCGATCTCAGGGGGCAGCCTCATTGGTAGCTTGGTCTCATTAGATAATGAAAGACAGGTAACCTCACCCAGGAGCTGCTCTTCTTTTTTCAGCGCTTCATCTAGCGTTGCACATTCGCAAAATGCAGGAGATTGGTCCTTTAAAGCCGCAAGCAGCGCGAGCTTGCCTCTTTCAAGCTCAAGTCTATAATTTTCTCTAGCAGTTACTACCGCCTTTACCCCTGTCTCTTGAACATATTCTAAGAGGCTTGGCGCCCGTTTTTTTAGTTCGTCGAGTGCGAGCTCTGCCTGGAGATCACTTATCTGGCCAACGTGAAGGATTTCATCAGTAGTCATACCGGTAAAAACTACTGTTAAAGGCTTGCTTGCTTCCTCTTCGCTTATGTGTCGGGCTTTGAGTGCAACCGGGGCGATTGCCGGGGGTATAGCTACAGTTCTTACCGCAGAATGAGCACTATTTTTTACCTCCTGGAACCTATCTATAAGGCTATTAAGATAGTCCCCGCTCAGATTTTTGTATGATATGCAAAGTTCCCAAAGTTTTGGCAGAGCGGTTATTTCTGCCGGAAGCTTTGTTATTGCATTTCCATCCACTTGCAACTGCTTCAGTTCTCTACACTCCCCAATTGAAGGTGGAATCGATCGTAGATCGTTCTTAGACAGTATAAGGTGGTGAAGATTCTACACATCCCAAGCTCAGGAGGAAGCGAGCGTATGTGATTATAAGAGAGGTCTAGCCACGAAAGGCCGGCGCATCTGCCAAGTTCAGGCGGGAGCTCCCTCAAATAATTATGAGAAAGGAAAAGTGATCTAAGAGCTGCACACTCTCCGAGTTCAGAAGGTATTTTACCTAAATAATTGCGCTGTGCCCGCAATTCTCTAAGAGCTCTACATTGACCAAGAGTTGCAGGCAGCTCTTCCAAGCAGTTATTGTTTACCCTTAATCCACTCAGCATTTTACAATGGCCCAGCTCTCGTGGTAGCTCTATCAGACGAATTGTGAACGCATATTAAATAGGTAAGTGCAACACAGCCACCAATTTCAGGCGGAAGCAAAGTCAAAGAGTTGTAAGTCACATTCAAAGTATCTGATCGATGTGCAATTTCCGATTTCGCGGGGAAGTTCTGTGAGCAGATTGTCAGATAAATTAAGGCAACCAAGTTTTGTGCATTTCCCAATTTCGGGAGGAAGTCTAGTTAGTCCACATGAGTATGCGTTGAGTGTGTAGAGGTTAGATAGCCTTGCAATCTCAGGTGGCAGCCTCATAGGTTTGCCAGTTTCATTCTTTAACGTTATCCAGGTAATACACTGCAAACTTTCTTCATCTAGTAAGGCCTCCTCTAGGGTCAAACATTTACGAAATTGAGAATGACATTCCTTGAGTGCTTCAAATAGTGCATTTCGGCCAACCTTGAGTTCATCAGCATAGTTATGTTTTGCTTTAAGTATTACTTGGACTGGCGAGCCCGTTACATCTTCTAAAATGGTTGGGTGGCGTTTTCTTATTTCTTCAAGAGCAGCTGTTACGTATTCTTGATTTGTTGCACCAAAAATTAAAAGCTCTTGAATCGTCAAATGAGCCAAGACAAATCTGTTACGTACATCTTTTGGTATGGTTTTTAATAGTGATGGAGTGCCTAACTTTTCAGACGCAAGCTGTTCAATAGTTGTGGTTGAAGGCAGCAAGCTTGCAGCATCAACTGCATGAACTGTTTTTTCTCGTGCAAGAGGCTCGAGCCCTCGGTTTTATTTCAGCTGGAGGAGCGGCCATTATCATCAGCGTGTTACTTTTCTGCCGGCAAGCCTCTCTTTTGCCTCTTCTTTTGCAATCATTCGTGGATCTTTAGGGGGCTCGTCCCCACGACCCTGTTTTGTTGGGCTAACCATAGTTGCTCTGGGTATTTTTTGTGAAAAATATACTATAAATAATAATTTAAGACAAGCTACTGGTGGATAAATTTAGTTAAAAGAACCTGTTGCAAATAATACAAAATAAGAATAGCATTTCCTACCCTTATTCTTGGAGTTTCTCATGAGCAGCATCTCCGTTACTTCCCTTCATAAAATTTTTAAGATCGCTAAGCACAAAAGAGGGTTTTTGGGCGGTGTTAAATCGCTCTTTTCGCGCGAATATATTACAAAAACTGCACTCGATCACATCTCTTTTACTATTGATACGGGCGAGCTTGTTGGGTATATCGGCCCCAACGGCGCAGGCAAAAGCACCACCGTAAAAATTTTATCCGGAATTTTGGTTCCGGATAGCGGCGATGTCAAGGTACTGGGAAAAACCCCTTGGAAGCACAGGGTTGAAATTGTCCAGCAGCTTGGCGTAGTCTTTGGTCAAAGAACCCAGCTCTGGTGGGACCTGCCTGTCATTGAATCTTTCGACCTTCTTAAAGACATCTATAAAGTTCCGCCCGCGCAATACAAAACAACTTTTGATACGCTTGTAGCAACCCTTGAACTAGAAAAATTACTTGAAGTACCCGTCCGCCAGCTAAGCCTGGGGCAGCGAATGCGCTGCGATATTGCCGCATCACTCATGCACTCCCCTAAAATTTTGTTTTTGGATGAGCCAACAATTGGGCTGGATGCCGTCAGCAAACTAGCAGTTCGCGATTTTATCCGCCGCCTCAACAAAGAGCTAAAAGTGACAGTCATGCTCACAACGCACGACATGGATGATATCGAATCGCTCTGCCAGCGCGTAATTGTCTTGAATGAGGGGCAAATCTATCTTGATGGATCGCTCAACTCACTTAGGCGCAAAATATCTCCCGAACGGCGGCTTATTGTTGACTTGCAAAATGAATTTGACACTGTCAGTGATAGCGAAGCTACAGTGATTAAGCAAGAGGGCCACAGAGTCTGGCTAAGTTTTGATCCAACAGTTACAACAACTCCGGAATTAATACGGCGCATAACAGCAAAGCATGCCATCAGCGATCTCTATGTCGAAAATCCCCCCATTGAAGAGATTATCGCAAAATTTTACCGGAATGCCAACCTATGAAAAGCTATGTAGCCATACTCAAAGCCCGATTTGCGGCGCTTTTTCAGTACCGCGCAGCAGCCCTGGCAGGAATGTGCACCCAAGTGTTTTGGGGATTTATTCTGATTATGATTATGCAGGCGTTCTATTCAGAATCACAAGGGCCTGAGCCCCTAACGCTTACCCAGACCATTACCTACATATGGCTTGTTCAGGCATTTTTGCAGTTTGTTCCCTGGAACACTGATAAGGAGCTAGAGGCGCAAGTAAAAACGGGCAATGTAGCCTACGAACTTGTGCGTCCATTGGATCTTTACTGGCACTGGTTTGCCCGATTGCTTGCTTTACGACTTGCACCAACCATGGTGCGCTGCATTCCCCTCTTTACACTCGCCATTTTATTTTTTGGCATGTCGGCGCCGGTCTCGAAGGCGGCAGGTTTTGTCTTTATTGCTTCGATTTTGCTCTCGGCCCTCCTTTCAGCTGCACTCACTACACTCCTTACGATTAGTCTTTTTTGGACAATTTCCGGTGAAGGAATCCAACGACTTGCCCCCCACCTATCGGTATTTTTGATGGGGTTAATTGTGCCGCTTCCCCTCTTTCCAGACTGGATGCAGCCTTTTTTAAACATACAGCCCTTCCGCGGCATTCTCGATATACCCATCAGGCTCTACACCGGGGTAATTGCCGCATGCTGATGCGCCCTATTACCTGGCATTTCAGCTCTTTTGGATCGCAGTCTTTGTTTGGGGCGGAAGGCATTTTATGAATAAAGCGCTTCGGCGTATAAGCATACAAGGGGGATAGCCATGTTTGACACTATACGCCTCTACTGGAAACTCGTTGGCGTATGCATTCGCTCTCAAATGCAGTATCGAGCCTCATTTTTGATGCTAGCCAGCGCCCACTTTGTGGCAACTTTTGTTGATATTTTTGGAATTTGGGTGCTGTTTGACCGATTTAAAATGGTAAAAGGCTGGACATTGCCGGAAGTTGCCATAATCTACGGCATCATGCACATGGGCTTTGCTGCAGCGGAGGCCTTTGCCCGCGGCTTTGACACCTTTTCACAAATTATCCGCACCGGGGAATTTGACCGCTACCTGCTTCGGCCAATGGGAACGCTGCTTCAAGTGGCAGTGCGCGATGTTCAGATACTTCGCGTAGGGCGCTTTTTGCAAGGGTTCATTGTCCTCGCCTGGGGAATAACCACACTTGAACTGTCGCTCCTTTCGCTGCACATTCCAATAATTGTCTTAAGCATCATTGGGGCAGCCTGCATATTTTATGGGCTCTTTGTCATCCAGGCAACAATTTCCTTCTGGACGATTGAAAGCCTCGAAATTATGAACATCACAACATATGGCGGCCTCGCCGTCGGCCAATACCCCATCTCAATTTTCAAAAAATACTTTCGCCTTGCCTTTACCTTCATTATACCGCTTGCGTGTGTAGGCTACTATCCCGTAGCATCAATGCTACACCACGAAGCATATCCCCTCTGGATGGGATTGGTATTTCCGCTGGCCGGCGTGCTCTTTTTAGTGGTGTCCTGCAGGTTATGGGATTTTGGCGTGCGCCATTACCATTCTGCTGGGTCTTAAACATAATCTCTTTAGCTTCTGAAAAACCGCAGCTTGTGATTGGGGCTGGCCGGGCCTTTTCAATCGTTATGCAGTTGAGAGCCCCGGCCCATTTAATTATCTAGCGTTAAATCCCAAAAAATTACAAAATGAGGTTGTTAACTCCCAAAAAATTGCAAGGGGTCCCCCACATGGCAGCCTTAAGTCTGGAAAATCTCCCGGAAGTATTTGTCTCGACATCAGAGATCAGCTCCTTTGTTTCAAAGGAGGTAGCTCGAGGAAACCTACGAAAGCTTGCTTCTCGTCTTTATACAAAAAACCTCATCGAATCACCTGAAAAACTTGTAAAACGTCATCTATGGCCAATTGTAGCCTCCTTTTTTCCAGGTGCACTTATTGCCGATAGAACAGCCATTGAAAATACGCCTGCTGCTGATGGTTCGGTTTTCCTCATATCAAATAAAAAAGGCACACTTAAGTTGCCCGGTATTACTATCAAACCTCGAAAAGGGATAGGTTTATAAGAGGGCGATACACCCTTTATTAATGGATTGCATCTCTCTTCCCAAGCGCGCGCCTATTTAGAAAATATGAAAATTTCTCGTTCGCGTGTGGGAACAGAAGAACTTTGTCTCGACATGACATTGAAGAGCGTTTAGAAAAATTGCTTCAACGAAACGGTGAAAATGAACTCAATAAGCTGCGTGAAGAGATGAGAGCACTTGCAAATCCACTTTCACTTAACCTTGAATTTAAAGAAATAGATCAACTGATTGGCACCTTACTTGGAACTAAAGAAACAAAACTGGTTTCTAGCGCCGCGATAGCAAGATCAAAACAGGCTCCTTATGATTCAGTGCGTCTCGATTTATTTAATACAATTGCGTGATTATTTAGTTTCTTATGCTCCCAATACTCGTCCTATTAAAACCCGAGACTCTGTAGCAAATCTTGCATTTTACGAAGCCTATTTCTCTAATTTTATTGAGGGCACAGAGTTTCTTATTGAAGAGGCCCATACAATAATCTTTGAGGGGAAAATTCCTCAAGATCGCCCGCAAGATGCACATGACATTATAGGGACCTATCGTCTTGTTTCGGATGATAGGGAAACGCATAAAATAGCAAAATCAGCGGATGAATTCTTGTCGCTCCTTACATCACGACACCACATAATCATGGAAGGAAGACCCGATAAAAATCCCGGACTTTTCAAAAAGATGGCCAATCGGGCAGGTTTAACACAATTTGTAAGCCCTGAACTCGTCAAAGGGACTTTGGAAAAGGGTTTTGAAATTTATCAAACGTTACAAGAACCCTTTCATCGTGCAACCTTTATGATGTTTTTGGTAGCAGAGGTGCATCCATTTACCGATGGCAATGGCCGGGTAGCTCGCGTAATGATGAATGCCGAACTCATCTCTAACTCTGAAATGCGCATAATCATACCGACTGTCTACAGAAACAACTATCTTGTAGCATTGAAGACAATGTCTCAATCTGCAAGACCTATGCCTCTTGTACGCACACTCGACTTTGCACAGAAATATACATCCACCATAGATTGGTCAAGTTATGAAAAAAGCCAACTTTTGCTTGAAGAAACCCACGCTTTCTTAGATTCTAACGTGGCAGATTTAGAAGGGCTACGGCTTATATTACCTTAGGAGATTGTGTAATACTTGGGGTCATACTTGGGGTCAGACCAGTTAATCTGTTAATCTTTTGACAATAATAAAAATTGTCAGATTAACTGGTCTGACCCCAATACCGTTCACTTAATCGAGAAGGCTGAATGAGGTTCTAGGGATAGGCTGCTTTCAACGGTTAGAACGATATAACGATAAGCTTCCCAGGCCCATGTGTGCCCCTTACCGGGAAATAGCAAAGAACAACATTTTGTAGTAAAAGTCTGTGAAATTTATTTTTTACCGCAGAGAACACAGAGGACTCTAGAGTGGGGAGCAAAGAAAATTTATGAAAAGTGAAAAGGACCGGATCCTGCGATTGGAGCGATTCCGTTAGTCAAATCGCACGAATCGCAGGATCCGGTCCCTTTTACTTGCTACTTCCTAAATATTCACCAAAGATAGGAAACAAACAGGAATGATACCTCCAAGATATGTCCGTGACAATAGGTATGATGATCTTGCGAGCTATGAAATTAGCTTACTTGGGCAGTGGCATCATAGGGATGGGTTATATAAGGAAGCAGCTGTTGCATTCGAAAGAGCAGCAGCCTGCGGCGAACCAATTGCCATGTATAATCTAGCTATCATGTTTCTCAATGGTCAAGGAGTAAAGAAATCTGCAGAAAAAGCGGTGTCCTATTTTCGACAGGCTGCAGACAAAGGCTATATCGACGCGCAATATGAACTTGCGATTTGCTACTTCCATGGTGAGGGTGTACCACAATCATACGAAGACGAAGCCCTTTGGATGAAAAAAGCCGCAGATAACGACCACACAAAGGCTCAATGCATTTATGCCACAATGCTGCAAAATGGTGAAGGCGTGCCACAATCATGTGAGGAAGCAGCTCGCTACTTTATAAAGGCCGCAGAAAAAGAAGACGCTTCAGCGCAATATGGTATAGCAGTTCTTTATTATGAGGGAGAAGGTGTGCGCCAATCCTACCAAGATGCAATCCATTGGCTCACCAAAGCCGCCGATCAGGAATATCCTAGAGCTGAATGGTTACTTGGATACATCTACTATCGAGGTAAAGGCGTAGCAAAATGTCCTAAAACAGCTATACTATGGTTAACCAAAGCCGTAAATCATGGCTATGAAGAGGCTAAAGAACTACTTGCCACTCTCCTATCTCCCAATCACGATAAAGAGAATATGAACTAGCGGATTGTTAGGAATTGAAAGGGGCCGCGGTCTAGAGATTCGCGCGATTTGGTTAGTCAAATCGCGAAATCGCAGGATCCGGCCCCTTTTAGCCCTTTTACACAATGAGTATAAGCATGTATTTAGTTTTACAGCTTATCAATAATGCCATGTCTTGCCGCTGAAATAAAGCGCTGTGCTTGAAACTCCCGAGTCATTGCAGCAATTTTTGGATCTTGCATAAGTTCTATAAAGTCGTTCTCAGTAATGGGATTGTCGTAGATACCAATAGCATGAATTCCTCTACCTGTTTCATAAACCGCCTCAGCTAGTGCTTTTACACCTTCTTTGGTAATCCTATTGTTAGAAAGATTCAGTGCATGCATATTAGCTCCGGTAGGATGGGAAGCTGCTAAGCATTTATTAACTTTAAGTGCCTTGGCAAGTGCGCTAGCGCCTGCATCGGTAATCTCATTACCTGATAAATCTAACGAAAATACTTTCAGCCCTGGATTTGTTTCTAAAGCCACTGCTAGTGGAATAATATTACTATCTGTAAGATTTTTTCCTTTTGTATCGTTCTCACCAAAGCCAATCCATTGTTCATATTTGAGTTGACCGAAGGATGGATCTGTTTGTAGTCGTCCCCATACATTTGTGGCCAGTGTTTTAAGATGAGTCGTCCACTGGGCGGCAGTTGTAAATTTTGCAAAGTTAACAGCTTGCATAAAAACCTCGTTTTATATTGTTTAGTGAATTCCTTTCGTTAAAAAAATACACCATACTAACATTGTGGGCAAGGGGGAAAGGAAAATCAGCAATTCGGACTGCAGGGGAATATCCCCAAACAAAGAAAGCGCTACGAACGAAAGACACTATCATTTATTTATATAGTATTATTTACTTAATTTTCTTATACTGATTTTATTTATATTGGAAAATGTATGGAACCTATAATAGATCGATTGGAACGTCTTAGCATCAACACAGACAACAGCTATCCTGAAGTTTCGGATGAGTTACGCGAGGCTGTGCAGCAAGCAGGCGAAACAGCGATCGCAGAATTCAATGATCAAGTTGCATTTATAGGGCCTATAAAAAATGGCAAGCGAAGAGTCTTAGTTTTAACATCAGAACAGTTACCGTTTGAAGGAGCCCAAGGATCACACTTTTACAAGGCATATAAATGTCGCTTTTCTCCTGATGGTACCGCTAAGAAGATGAAAGAGGTCGTTGCTATCGTCCTGCCAAACAATGAGATCACAAGAGAGCGCGTGGAAATAATGAAAATGCTTCCTCACAAGGATCTCTTTCCAAAAAATTATGGGTTCTTTTCTAACAACGAGGAACAGCTAGTCTTTCAGGAGAGGGCGCGTTATGATCTTTTACAAATGCATGAGCAAAACGAGCTGCACAACTTGCCTTTTGAGAAGAAGAAGGCTATTGCCGGCACTCTACTTATGGCCGCTTTGACACTCAAATACCGGGGAATAATTCATCGCGATATCAAGTCAGAAAACGTTTTAGTATATGAGAATGTTGTAAAGCTATCTGATCTCGGGCATGCACATCTGAAAAATAATGAAAAAGCCGCCGGAAGAGTAATCGGAACGCTGCATACGCTAGCACCGGAATTAGTCCGCTGGTACTATCTCAATGCAAAACAGCCTATGATAGATTATGAAACAGATACCTGGGGTATTGGACTTGTCCTGCTGTTGCTATGTGCCCATCATGTGCCTAGTCATGAAGCCGCGCTGTATAAATATGACACTTACCTGGAGGATCAAGCTACGCTCAGAGCTGCTCTTAAGCACAAGACGCTAAATGAACAACAACTAGCTAGAGTTCACCACTGGTTTACACAATTTGGGATATCACCTAACCTAGGGATACTTTTTCAACAAATAAAGCGGTGTGAAGTTCTTTTAACTGAAAAAATGAACACAATTCTACAGACTTGGGAACAAGAGATTGCAGCACTTCCCGAGCGCCCCAGAGAAATCACCTGCTTACATGATCTTATTACCTGCATGCTCCAAGAAGATCCCAAAGAGCGAATCACCCCTGAAGAGGCGCTTCAAATCCTAGAAACCCTTACTAAATAAACTCCTGTTCTAGGTTTAATTAAAAACGGGGTCGAAACGGGGTCAGGCCTGGGCTGTCAAAAACTTTCAATTTTTGACATAGATGTGATTTTAATAATGTGTCCGGATATCTTCCAATATAAATGTGGGTCATGTTTTTGCCGCGGTAGCGGCAGCAGATCTGAGCCCCGTATGCAGCGAAGCGGAATGCGGGGTAAAAGAATATAAAAATATCAAGCCCCGGTAGGGGTGAAACATGCCTCGGAACAGTTTTCAGGTGTCTTTTTAAATTTGTATCGCCCCTGCCGGGGCTCTCTTATTTTTTTGATTTCTTACCCCGCATTCCGCTTTGCTGCATACGGGGCTCAGATCTACCGCCGCTACCGCGGCGAAAACGGTTGATATTTTAGGAACGGATACAGCTTCATTTTTAAAACTGTATTTATGACAAAAATTGAGAGTTTTTGACAGCTCAGGTCAGGCCGAATGGTGTCAACTTAAGGTAATTTATATAGCTTTGAATGCGCCGTCTTCAGCCTGTAGGGCTGGGTTATAAAAGCCTATGGCATCGCCATAGGCTTTTATAACCCAGCCCTACAGGCTGAAAACGAAAACTAATATAAATTATCTTAAGTTGACACCCATTGGGGCTAGGCTGGGCCTTTTCCCCGGCCCATTTAATTATCTAGCGTTAAATCCCAAAAAATTGCAAGGGGGTCCCCACATGGCAGACTTAAGTCTGGAAAATCTCCCGCAAGTATTTGTCTCGACATAAGAACTCAGCTAATCTTTTGACTAGCTATTGTGGGTGGGATTCGATCCACCTACTTTTGGTGCCAGGTGATATGATGCAATCTACAATTTCGTAAGCTTGCTGCATCTCTTTTTTGTACCAGAGTTCAGTGGCTTTATCCTTATACCAATCATCGCGGGTGGTATCGCTATGAATATTGCGTATCATGGTTAATGCCGCATCACGAGAGCCTTCATACCACAACTGTGTCGCCTTTTCTTCATACCAGTTTTTCCTTGTTGAATCGGAGTCAATGTTCCAAATTAAATCTTCGGCCAGTGGTCGATTTCCCTCAATCCATACTTGGTTGGCTTTCTCTGTAAACCAGTCATTGCGTTTGCTGGATGAGCGTACCTGCCTAATAATATAGGCTTCCTGGAAGGAGCCTCTTGACCAGAAAGCATTTGCTAATGCGATAAGGGGGTCATCTCCATTTGCATCTGGTCGTATTTTCAATGCCACTTTCTTTGCTTCGGTAAGTTTTCCCGCACTCACATAGGCTTGGCAAAAAGCCTGGGCAAGGGAGCTCTTACCAGTATCGGTGCGCATTTTTACGAGGTGATCCGTAAGCGTTTGTTCATCGCAGTGGGCCATCACTGTATTGCAAAAGGAAGTGGCGCTAACAGTTACTTCTAATGTATTGCCTGATTCTTCCAGGATGCGAAAAGCAGAACTGAGCTCTTTCTGTTCTGCATATCTATTTGCAAGGTCCCACACGGCAGACTTTGCCTGAGATGTTGTAAGGATTGGGCATAGCGCGACCCACGCCTCGTCAAGGCGCTTTTCATCTCTGCAACCACGATAGCGATTCCATAGAGCCTGTGTAAGAGTTCGTATTGCGGGATCAAGTTTTGCATGGCAAGTGTGCCCCTCTATTTTGAATCGCCCATCTTTATTTACTTGTTTTAGAAGTGTAGCCCGAAGCTGATTTTGGATAGCAAGCGCTTTTTCAATGAACGATGCACCGGTGATAGTACTGTCTGGAGCGGCCTGAGTCAGATGGGTTATAGCTTGCTCAAGAAGCTCTTCTGGCTTACTTTTGTCGCTAGAGTCCAGAGTCACAACCCTTTGCTGGTACATCTCCCAGATCTTCTTTTCAAGATCAGGGCTCGAGCGACCAAATGAGAGAGAGACACCACTATCGCTCTGTGTCATCTCGACTCCACCTGTAGAAATTGAAATGGCGCCTGAGAGACCGGACATAAGGCGTAAGACTGCTGGATCCATATGATTATATCCCTTGTTTGTACATAAACGAACGACTGTAGCACATTTGGATTTTATGCAATACCGTAATTGGTGAAAGGGGGCGGATCCTGTGATTGGTGCGATTCCGTTAGTCAAATCGCACGAATCGCAGGATCCGGTCTTTTACAAATCGCGCGACTCAATTATGGTAATTATGACAATCATATGTTATAAAAATTCGGAATAATGTCCAGATTTTTGAGAGAGATTGTTCAGTAGTTCTTCACTACATCCACGAAGCTGTGTGGCAAGATCCAACTTTTCTCCATCTTGTAGCATGATAATATTTGCTTGCTTTAAGGTCATTTTCTTTCCACTAAGCTCTACTTCTTGTTCTAATGCACTCTTCTCTTCGGGTGACAGAAGTGGGTTATTTTCGAATTCGGTAAACATCTGTATATACACGCTTTTTAAAGCGGTTGCTAAAGCTGAAAATAACACTAAGTCAGAGTGGGAAATATCAAACTTCTCGCAAAATTTTTTTTGATGAAGTTTTGCTGCAACTTTTTCCATCACCCGTTCCTGCTGTAAAGCAACTCCAATTGACAGGCCAAATTGGTAAGTTGCAGCGGAAAACCCCTTGCAACTTGTTTCCTGTTTTCGCTCCTCTTCTAATGCTATTCGGGTACTAGCCATTGTTGTTGCGAGCTATGGAAAATAATAATCGTTGGGACAGCGTAGGATCACGGATCAAACAACCACTTTGTATCGGTCGCATATTTTGTCGAAATACCGTGTGTTCCATGTCGATAATACGCTCAAAATAGATATGAAAAAATTGTTTTGTCAGCTGGTTGGTAAACTCCGCCTCACACTCTTTCAATACATCTGCATAGGTTCCAAACGCCTGCCTGAACATTGTTGGTACATCGCTTGCAATGATGCAGTGATAAAAGTCATGGTAGATAAAATCTATGTCGTTTGGTGCAAGCAATTGATCTGCACTTTTTGGCAAGTCGACCCCAGGAAATGGCAGGGACATATCGCGAGCATCTGTTTTAATATTGGTTACCATATCGTCGGTCGTTGAAAGGCCAACTACAGGAGTGATCGTCACAGCAGACCCAGGCCTTGCATAGACATGTAAAAATTGCTGCAGCATGCTAAAACTTGGGATCATGAGATAGCGAGTTTCTTCCTGCACAAACTGGCGAAATACGTTGACACCGATGTAGTATATCTCCCCAGTAATAGTTATTTTATTCTCGAATGTCAATTGCTTACGCTCTTCTTCAGTAAAAGTAGCATCATGCTTCTCAACTTTAATATAAAAAAATACCTGCTCGGATTTAGGTTGGTTTTTCATCAATTCAAAGAACGTGGCACGTTTTGCATCATCAAGAAAAGCAGGATCATCTTTGCCAGCGCCACAAGGCTCTAATGTCTGGCAGATATACGCTTCTGCTTGCGGATGTAAGTGGCCATCAGAGGTAAAAAGAGGCTGCGTAAGGATTTCTGCCTGTGGAAAGTCCTTCATAACTGAAAAGAAGAACATACAGGTGCTAAACTGCTCTAGAGCTATTTTTCCGCTATGCAACGCCTTTAAGGCATCATACGGCAACTTTTGAGGCGCACTTCTGTAGACCTTTCCAATTGCTTCCCAATCTGCCTTTTCAAGCATACTACAAAGAGCCCCAGCATCAGCTTCCCGAAGGAGCATATCATAATTTGGCAGCTCGCGAACAAGCCGATCAAAACCTTTCGGTGGAGAGGTACTGTTATTCACACTGTCTTGTTTATTCTCAGGCACTACAGTCGAAACCCGAGGAAGCGCTCCTATTTCATTTGATGAATTCATAATTACCTCTTAATAATTGTTGTGCGAGTATATGACAGTTTCAATTAACAATCAAGAACCTACAGTAGCACTCAAATGAAAGGGGCTGAAAACGGAAAACGGGGTCAAAAACGGGGTCAGGTCTAGGGGGTTGATCTAAGCTCCTTTTGCTAAGTCTACTCAATGTCAAATTATGTCCCCTGTGCCTGTGCCTCTGCCTGTGCCCGCTAATTTCAATTATTCCGCTAAAGCCCCTTTTAGGGGCGCATTTTTGAATCGCCCGAAACTGGACCTAGCTGAATAAAAATTAAATAATGCAGGCACAGGCAAAGGCACGGGCACAGGCACGGGGGACAGAATCTGACATTAAGATTAAGTTTTGAAAGGTTCTTAAATCAACATCCTAGGGCCGGCCCCTTTCAAATTTCCAATATTGTCAAATCTATTTCAACTGTAGATCAAGTCATTAAATTTTTTATTAACTTAAATATTGACTAAAATAGAATATCTTAGTAAACTGTAAGTAATTAATAATTAAAGGTATAAACACATGATATTAGTAGACGATTCCCCAACTTCTCACGGATCTCCTAATAGCCTTGGGAGCAGTGCATATCCAAGCCCAAGAGGAGTCGACAACACTCCCGGATTATCAAAAGAGCTCGGTGGTTTAATGCTTGCGGCGGTTGATGCGGCAGCTGCCGTTCGTCGCAAACTTAATTTTGGCCCATCACCTGCGAGCGAAAATGGTGCATCGCGCGTCATCTCCCCTCGCAAGGCAGTAGATGAGTATACCTTTACCGCGGAGACACTCGATCAAGTAGTCGATGCAGTAATGATAAAACTTCATGGCCAAAAAGCTGTAAAGGCAAAATACAAGCAGGCCATAGCCTATGAGTTAAAAACTGCAAGACAAGAGTTTGATCAGGCACAAGAGAATGTAAAGCTCAAGCTTCCCAACGCTCTAAAATTCCTTAAAGAGGCGAAGCTGCGATTTCTGCAAGCCTCGCGAGCAGCAGTGGAATCCCTGCTACGGTACACCTTAGAAAATAAAAAATATCTCACAGATCAGCACAGCTACCTGCGACCGAGCGATACAGGCCTTGCAGTACCTCTCACCATTAGTGGCAAAAAAATAGTATTTTCATTGAAGAGCAAACTTGGGGAAAGGCTAGGCATAGGCGAATCCAAAATAGTGAAAACGGCGCTTGATTTATCACTACAGGGTTCCAGTGTAACAATCAAAGAAGCAGCTTCTGCAACAATGACTCTCAAGTCAGCAAAGGATAAGGAGACTGCGGCAAATGAGATAAGTAAGTTGCAGCTTTTAGCCACTTTAAGCCGCCAATCCCAACCCGCTGGCGTTATCGAATGCATTGCAGTCACCCCTTATAAGGATAAATCAAATACCTTTGAAAAAATTGGGGTAATAATGGAACTTTGCAAAAGTGGAAGTTTGCAAGACACTAATAAATTTACTGCCAGTGAAAGAAAAGCTATAATACATGATATTTTATCCGGGCTTACCTGGCTTCATAAGAATAGCATTTTCCATTCTGATCTAAAACCAGCAAATATTTTACTTACCGGAGAAGAAGGCAACAGACGTGCTAAAATTTCCGATTTTGGCTGCGCAAGAAATCTGAATGTTCCTGAAGAGCGGTTTTTCCTTGGAGGAGATTTCCCCTACTTTGCTCCTGAAATACTGCAGATGCTGGTGAGGATGGGTGAAACAATAGAAGCACATCACCCCCGAGCGGCAGAATATAAGTCAGAAAAAGCAAGGGTTCATGAAGCGATAGCCACATATCAAAATTCTGAGCTTGCGGTGACTGAAAAAGAGGAGGCCCTCATCCACTCATTAGAAAAAGCAAGGTTTCATAAAGCGATGACCAAATATCAAAATTCTGAACTTGCGGTGACTGAAAACAAGGAGTCCCCCATCCACTCAGATGATATTGAATATGCCAAAATGGAGCTTGAGAAAGCCAAAGCAAAACGAGACCTCGATCTCGAGACCTGCAAAGTTTTGCAGCAAAAGTTTAAGCTGTTAGAGGATTCTCTCGTGAGCGTTTATTGCCAGGAACTCTATGCACTGGATAGAACTGCCCTGAAAGGGGACGTCTTTTCCGCAGGAAAGATTATCGAAGGCTTATTTGGAAGCGTAGACCCATCAGATGCAATGCGAGCATTAATTAACGACATGAAAAAACAGGATCCAAACGAAAGAATCGATGCTGAGGAGGCCCTAAGAAGGTTTGAAGCAATACCAAACGTACATAGCGTCGATTCAAATCCTGATTCTGAATCTGAGCAACCAGAGGGAATATGCACCCCCCCTTCTATTGCCTTTACTGGATATGACCTGCCTCCCGCACATATGTTTACGGGATATGGCCTTCCTATGTAGAGCCGCAAGTGACTCTGGGGCTCAGGATCTGGCGAGAAGAAAAATTATAGGATCATATAAAGACCTAGGACAGAATGAAGAGAGCCAGGCCTGGGCTGACATTCGGACATTTGGCTTGCGCTTAATTATCCGCTTCTATTGCTTGATTAATACAAAATAGTTTTTTACCTTTACATTATCCCCTACCTTCATAATACCTAGAAGGGATGGTGGCTTTAAATCAAAGTTCTTCAAAGAAACATCATATTCCAAAGTGAATGTAAGAGCACCCTCACTCTCTTCCACATTAGCCAACTGGGCCAGCACAGTATTACTCATATTTCGGATAGTCAATTCAAAAGGCACCTCTTTTGCATCCTTAAGAGTGATCCCATTGAAATATCCTTTTATAACAGGAAAAGCATCAGTGTCAAACATCCGATACATAGCTTTATTGAGTTTTCGATTATCTGTACCTAACTGCTCTATGAGAATTTCAACAGTCCAACCAAAGGTATTTTCATCCCTAGTTGTATAGACAGTAAATTGTTTTGAATGCCCCTTTCCAGAAAAGTCATGGAACGTCGAGGTTCCAAAAAAAACAACTTCGGCAGTACCTTGATATACTGGCTTTTCTTCTCCAGATAATCTTAACTGGAATATAATCAAGGAAATAAAAGCAAGTAAACAAATTAGGTGCTTATTCATATTTTACCCTATACCAAATAGAGGGATTTAACAATACGGTAAAGTGCTCGGGGTCATTCTCGGGGTCAGACCAGTTAATCCGTTAATCTTTTGACAATAATAAAAATTGTCAGATTAACTGGTCTGACCCCGAGCATGACCCCGGCCACGATTGACGAAATATGGCGGCTTAAGATAGCATAGTAGCCTATGGGACCACTATCTAAGCAGCTTGGGAATTTATGGAATTGGTGCGAAGGGCAAAAGGCTGAGGCAGAAAATCCTGTTGCTCTATTGCAAAATATCTGCAGATACCTGACTGGAAAAACGTTGGAAAAACATCTTGCCATGCGGATTGTTTTGCTGGCAAGGCTTCCGATTCAAGAGGCTACAACTCTTGATGTTGTTACTACGCAACTAAGAAATTTGGTGCTTTGGCGGGATCCTGCTCTCGAGCTTGTTAAGGCATTTAAGAGTGCAGATTATGTAGCCGTGCGGAGCCTTTTACAGTATCTTCGGTCAAAACCGTGGATTATTGCCGATGTTGCACTTAGATGCATCGGAGATAATTGCCCCAGTTTTGGGCAGGTATTGCTGCAACTAACTAACCCGCAGAGTGCTAAAGATGCGATAAAGGCCATCAAGAGTCTTGACCTATTTACGAAGGCAGCGCCGCTAATTTTGGAGGCATTTCCTGCTAATTGGGATATACATTATGCCGTTCATTACAAACATGTTAAACTTGATCCAAATAATGCCCAAGCTTGGGTATTGCTGTCACTAGAGGTCCCCCTGCCCTACGCAAGGGAGTATTGTTTTAACGCTCTTCGCATAGATCCCAACTGTGCAGGGGCCTATTGCAGCCTTGCTAAGGCGAGCAGGAACAGGAACCTGAAAATACTGTTGCCAAGCGGCATCGAGATGACACCAAAAGAAATGCTCAGAACAGCAATTATACTGGAGCCACATGAATGTGAGCATTACTGGGTGCTTTATCTCAATTTAACTGATGGAGAAACATATATTCTGCCGGACGGAATAGAAGTTGATCAAAACGCACTTCTTGACAAAACAGTTGCGCTCAACCCCCATTATTCAGATGCAGGTTTTCGTAAATGTCTCGAACGAAGAACGTTGCAGCACCACTCCGTCCCAAAGTGAGGATTTATTTTGTCACGTAGTCATCACGGAGTCAGGGCTCACAGTATCCCAGTTGACAAACAAGTGAAAAAGGCTGAAATGAATGAAAGGATCAGGCCCCTTTTAATTGTCAAATCTATTTTAACTGTAGATCAAGTCATTAAATTATTTATTAACTTAAATATTGACTAAAGTGTAAATGATGTGCCTTCCCTAAAGTGTAAACGATGTGAGTTCCGGACCCTCCGACCACACACCTTTACTTCCTTACCGCCCAAGCGTACAAAACAGTTCTACATGAAATCTGTAGAGGTGCTTTGTGAGCCTTAAGCGATCTCGCGATTAAGGTGTGTGCAGAACTTAAAGCGGCGAAGAATCGCCGCACTCCAAAGACCTACGGTCGAAAAAACCGTATTTTTTCACAACCTCGTAGTAGGACCACCTCCGCAAATGGAGCAAAATTTAGCGGGAAAAGTCAGATTGTTATCTTCTTTGATACCCCAGATTCGCTTACGACCGAGATGCGTAACAAGAACAACTCATCCAGATCATCCTTTAAAATCTCGTTCTGGATTGGGGGCTCGTAACAATTTGCTTAACAAGCAGTGCGCTCATGAGTATACTGATGCGCATGACTACTTGGATTACTATTTTACTACTCATTTTGCAGCTAGACGCCTTTGGCATGGACGTAAAACGCCATTTTGCGGATGTACGTAAAGAGGCCATACAGCGTTGGGATGCCTTTTGCGCGGGAAGGGAATTTGTGCCCTATAGCCCTGGCCGAACAGACAGTGAGCTTGCTCAGGAGTTTGAAGAGCTTGATAAGATTCGTCGCGATATCTGGTTGCTGCCTGAATATGCTGTAGCCCAGCCGCTTATCACAAATGATCATGTGCGCTATACAAACGGGGCCGCCTTTGGCTACAACAATAGTGCCTCATACTATAACGCCAGCACCATGTTTATCGAAAATAGGCCCTACGTAGCACTTCAAGGGCCTAGGACAAAAGAAGTAAAGCGATTTTTTACCCTCTTAAAGTCTCTCAGAGTCACTCACCTTGTCCGCCTGACAGATGCCTACGAAGGCGCAAAAGGAAAAATGCAGCCCCTACTGGGAAGATATTTTGGATGAAGATCACCTCCATATTCCCCATAAGGGCAAAAGCTATCGCATACGAGCCTTCGACATCGCCGAGTGGCCAGATAATAATGGCATAGACCCAAAGCGCCTTTTGGAAGTAGTGTTAGAGGTTCGAGAAGCGCTTAAACAACCAAAAAGCCTTCTTGCAGTACACTGCTCGGCAGGCATCGGTCGAACGGGCACCTTCCTTGCGGCTTTAGCTATTGTTGAGGCTATAGACAAGAAAAAGCCCTTGAGCATCGAAAAGATCGTCTATCGCCTCTCTTTGCAGCGAAGAGCAAGCGTGAGCGTCGCAAATCAATATAGTACGTTGTACACGCTGGCAGAATTATATAATAATCAAAAGGAGAAATAGGACTTATGAATGCAGCATCTTCTCTCACCGGATCCCGATCTTCAGTAGTATTAAGCGAGGCAGATCGTAGTGCGCTTGCAGACCTTGAGGCAGGAATCGCCGCATTAATGCCACTCATGGCACCTATAGACCCTGAAGAGAGACGTCATCCTCCTCTCCTATCCCCAAGAACTCGCCCAGTTCAGGTTGTGAGTGGACATAATGATGCACAAAAAAAGCCTACGCTTATTACCGAACATCTTAGCAATCACTATCAGTGCAGTTATGAAGGTCTGATCGAGTTATTCGAAGCAAAAGAAGAGCTTCTCACTATACAGGATGACCAAGGAAATACCCTGCTACATGAAGCGATTGAGCTTGTGAACGGAGAGGATCCGGAGCCTTTACAATTGATAGCAGCCCTTCTTGAAGCAGGTGCTGAAACCGATATTGAGAATGAGGCTGGGCAAACAGCAGAAAGACTTGTTATTGCATCTAAAAACAGCCTGTTAATGCAGCTCTTTGGTTTACAGGATCCATCTAAGGAAGGACTCGTCCAGCTCTTGGGAGAGCATAACATGCATACCTGTATCGACTGGATAGAAATGCCTGATTGCGTGATTGAATTTGAACAAGAGGTGCTACCCGACTTTGTAAAGCGCGTTACAGGTAATCCAGTGAATGTGCTCCAACAACTCTTAACATTTTATAAACAGCATATCGAGGTACTTGGTTACGTGACACCCGGTACAAAAACTACCAGGTTGCATAGAGCAGTTGAGGACGCTTTAGCCGGTAATCCCCTTGCCTATTTTGAAGTTTTTTTTATGCTTCAAGCCGGGCTTGATAGAAATGCTCTAAATTGTGAGCAGAAAACTCCCCTTGATCTGGTCGATGCAAGTGGTGAAGATATTCTAAAGACGCTTATGGCAGAACCAAAACCCTCATACGAACTCTTTGTTAAGATGGCTCGAAACCACTCAAAATTAAAGGGCTGGTTGGCCATAAAAGCCTGACGACTTCTTTTAAAACGGGTTCTGACCCCGCTTCTTTAAATCACTTTGACTAGATGTGAGTATTTTTCTAATTGTGCATCTGCCGTGACAAAAATAAGTGGTTCGCAAATAGCCTGAGCAATCAAGAGGCGATCAAAGGGATCTCTGTGGAACTGCTCGAGCCCATATACAGCAGCGGCATGCTTGACAGTGATTGGAAGTTCCAGAAATCCGCTTTCTGTAATAGCATCCGTCAAATTGCCAATTTCGTCGTTACTGTCCAGCTTCCCCAAACTTTTCTTTATGGCTATTTCCCAAATTGAAGCACTACTCACGTATCTTTCGTCAGCATCACGAATCAAAGCTTTAGTCTTTTGCTTGAGTTTGGCATCGTCTAAAACGCACCAAATAAACACATTGGTATCTAAGAGTATGCGCACTATTTCCCCTCAAATAAATCTATTAAATCATCAGGAAGCGGTGCATCAAAATCATCTGCCAGGTGTATTTTACCCTTAAGAACCCCAAATCGAACTTTAGGTTTTTTTGCGATGATTGGGACGAGTTTGGCAACCGGCTTTCCTGCTTTTGCGATAAAAATTTCCCGTCCTTCTGTCGCTGCATTTACCAGCTCAGAAAAATGTGTTTTAGCTTCATGTATGTTAACAGTATGGTGTACGTGATACATCTTTATCCTCCTTGTTACCTAAGTCTAGTCTAGTCCATGCTATATTTTATTTGCAATGGCTTTTTTCATATCATTAAATAGGGGTCAAAATTAATTACTATCGAAACGATATCACCTGCCAGGTGCAACTTCAGACTAGGATGTAAGTTAGTCTTTTTTAGGCCCATAAATCCATCAACATGATATGATTTTGTCCTCAATTAAATAATAGTCGGAGACATAGCCTGTGGCTAATTTTGGAAAAATTTCATGGGGTCCAATAACTGCTGATCAGGCCCACCTGCCAAAGAAAATTAATAATCAAAAGCTATTCGATAGTTTCTGTGAAATGGCGCAAGAAAAAGTGCCAGGGACTCACTTACTGCATCAATTTAAGGTTTTACAGGAGGATATGACTCAGCTAAAGGCCCACCATGAAAAGTATATCGACACCATAGCTACAGCCCCTTTTATAACCTCTTTTATGCTTTGGATAAGTGAAGTTTCCAAGGATAATCCCTCGATCATTGATATTGCAAAAGTCCTTCTCCATAATGATTTCATAGGCACTTATGACAACTCAGGCAAAGTGTGGACACTGGAGTCTGCAAAGAACTTTGATCACCAAAAAATCCTCTCTGCAATACGGTGTACGCGTGAATGGACAATTAGACGAAGAGAAACCGCTGTGGATGCATACATAGACTTCATGAATTGGCTATCTACTGCGACCTATGGATACATGGCTGCCTTGGTGGATCAAGACCCAATTATAGTCAGGAACAGGTTGTTAAGCTTCTCAAAGTTCCTTGATTTTTTAGACGCACTGCCAAATGAAAAATCTCAGCTTGTGGCAAAACTCCTCTATTTTGGTGGAAATAGAACACTCGACCCGGTTTTAAACTTAACAATCGAGTGCGTTAATTTTGACCAGTTATGTGTTACTTGGAATAGCCTAGAGCGCACTTCTGATGTCACGCGCTATCCAGAACACGTTTTCAATGATATAAAAGCCCTCATGGGTAATCGTCGGCATGGAAAAATATTTCTCAGCAACCAGAATCAACTTTTAAGTGAAGCGACAATTTTCAGGCATTTTAATGAGGCCTCGAAAAAAACATCAGAATCATCTTTTGGTCCTAAGAAGTTGACAACAAACAAGCTATGAGAATCTTTCTCTAAATAACAATCACCTGATGCGAGTCAAATAAGAAAAAGCTTTCACAAAAAAGCAAAGTCTTGCTACATTTCCTTTATGTGACCACAAATGTTAGGAAAAAAAAGCCCTACGCGGAAACGTAGGGCACCTAAATTGAGTCACATTACAAGCTTAATACGACAATATGACTCAAAAAAGGAAAAAACCATGTTACCAAATCAAGACAATAGTTCCAAAACAATTTCGCTTCTAGAAATGGCTCGCGAGGATGGCCTAAGACCTACAAAAGTACCCAAGAGCACAAAATCTAAGTGTCTCTCCTATTGCCCTGGATGCTGCGGACAAGATGCATTTATCATTTGGGATGTTGATAACCAGTACTACTGCACACAGTGCCAGAGAAGGGGTGATCCCATACAATACCTTCGCGATTTTCATGCCATGTCGCACAATGAAGCGTGCGCCAAGTTAGGCATATTCCCGAACACTGCCTCAAGCACATCTCTTTGGAAAGAGCCATGCCAAGATGGCTGCTCTTTTTTACCAAATAAACCCATTGTTCTACTTGACTCAGAACTAGAAGCACTAACCGTAGAAAAATTTGCAGGAGACATTTGCGTCCCCATTTCCTTAGGCAACATCCCCCCTCTCCTTTTAATTTCTCTGCAAACCCAAACTGTAGAATGGCCATTATCTATTATTTCGCCAGGCATTGAAATCAGAAGGCAGATTCTAAAAGGAATTCGCCACGGTCTAAAACAGCGGCCATCTATCTGATAATGCGATTCTTAAGGAGCCGAGTCCGGCCAGACATGGTCACTGGGTACCCAGTGACCATGTAAGATTGGGGTCAAGCCCGCCCCCATTATATGCTTGGTAAGTTCGGTATTGACCAACCGAGGCTCTAAAAAGCACCTCGGTTTTGAGTGTTGCTCTCTTTTTAGAATTAATAAGCCAAACTCACACAATTAACACCAATCACACCCAAACATCATTCAAAGGTGGAATTTTTTTATTTCATATTTGCGATTATTTAACAATTCTTGTTTCTGCATTTAACAAAAGACTCAAAAATTGAGCCAACCCATCACCTCTTCATTTTCATTTAGTCCTCTCCAAATAATGTCATAGCGAACTTGCATTTCTTTGGGATCAAAACATTTGATGACATAATCAATCTGCTATAAATCCCAAAAATTTTTGCGGCGGAAAATTTGTTCAAATAATTTATCGATCCCAGGATCCATTGTTTTATAATAGGTAATAGATTTGCATAACTTTTTTGTTATAGGATCTTTAAATTCGCCACGCTGTAGTAAATTTTTTTGTAAAGCCCATCTATCATACAAAGTAATTTTCTTTGTTACATCTTTGACCCTTCCCATAAGATAGGATCGTGTCGTCGTTAAGCAGTTACGCTGGTGCTGTTCTATGAGTACATTAATCTTCTTACCAGAAAGTGGGCAGATGAAACTGCCAGTCAGAATTTTTGGTTCACCTTCATTCATTTCATCAGGTGAAGAAATAAATGTGAATGTATGTACTGGGTCCATATAAATCCCCCGTTTAGCAAGCAATAGTTATAGCAATTCAGTAGATTTAAGTCTCTAGTTCAGGTAGTCAGCTATCTTGATCTTAATCTCGATTTTTGACGTAAAGCTATTTGGAGTGACTTAAGCCAAATGTCCAAACTCCAGTGTCCTACTACGAGGCTGAAAATGCCACTCCCAAAGGGAGTGGCATTTTTTCACAAGCTCTACGTAGGACCAACTCAGCAAATGGAGCAAAATTTATGGGGAAGAATTCGACAACGGTTTCTTCGAAAATCGCCCATTCGTTTCACCCCAGGCCTGACTCCGTTTTCAAGTAAATTTCTGGTAAATAAAATAAAACCATGATAAAGTTGTTTTATGTTACCTTTAGTTGATGAAATGTCCCGGCGTCTTGCTTCGCATTGGGTAAAGCCTCAAAATGAGGCTTATATTACCCGGGCAAATGAGCTTATCTCAAGGCATCCTGCTGAAAGTAAGCAATTTAGAAGTAAAATGAAAGGGCTTTTGGCTGAATTTTTAACTTTGAAGTTTGCTGATTCCCAAGCTGAGGTACACGCGCCGCCTGCCAATAGCGTCGTGCGTTTTTCTTTAAAGCAAAAAGGTAAGCATGAGCAATATGAGCTCCATCAAACCTTTGTCATCCTTCCTTCAGATAAAGATCGCATTTTGGATTCTAAAAGAAGGCAAGTTACCCTTACGCGCGACGAATCTGCGCTTTTCTTAAGCACCAATATGCCGCGCATCTTTAATGGGAATAGAGTAGAGATAATAGAAAACGAGAGCATCAAAGGCAAAACAAAGCGAGACAACGCGTTCTGGTATGGCTGGTATAATCAGATGGGTGAGTGCTCCTACCTCATACAATGCTTCCCAGACTGGATCAAAGTGGCAGTAGTTCGCGTACTTAATGCCCTGATTCCTGCAAGCCCACCATGGCATGAGTATCGCACTGTTATCCATCCGATGATAAAAAAAGCAGCACTTCAGGTTCTTGAGAGAGTTGAAAAGCCTACAGTTGTTGAACTTTGCGGAGGAAACGGCATGCTTGCAAACGATATCCTATCAGCATGCAAAAAAAAAGTATCCTACCACCTTCTAGAACTAAATAGCGTCGCCCGTGAGCTTGCCCAAGAAAATCTCTCTAGCATGCAGCAACACTGCGTTCAGATAGTCCCTCAAGATATTGTAAAAGATCACACCTATTCTGATCTTGCCCCAGATTCTGTGGACCTCTTTATAGGCTCTGGTGCTCTTACAACATGCGTGCTTGAAAAGAAAGAGGAGGCCAAAGCTGTTCTTAAAACCTGCCATTCCTACTTAAAGCCCGGGGGCTTCGTAATTCTTGCCGGCCACTCCGATTCTCTCGTAAACACAAGCGACTTTCAAGAGCTTGGCTTTACCCCTCACAACACGCATCTCGTCGGATACAGACAGGCCCTCTCGTTTTATATTATGCAAAAGCCTTAAGGCTGTTACCTTCTCTCACTCTTATGAAACCTTAACCTGCGCCGTTTTCGTACAACCTCTTGCATCCTTTACCGTTAAAGCATTCATCATGTATCCCTTCGCATTTTTCTGTTTGTTATACATCGGAGTCATCCCTTTGGACCACTCTTTTTTCCTATCAAAATTTCACGTTAGCATACCTGCTTTTCCAAAAACAAGAATTTTTCAAACAAAAAATCAGGAGCACTATGCTCACGCACAAAAAAGGCTTGAGACAGCCCCTAAGACAAGAGAAGAGGCTGTAGAGAAAACTAAAAAAGTGTCTCAAACATGGACCAATTTAATCTCTCGAATTGCAAGGCAATGAGGATCCTAAAAAAAATGTGCAACAAAGCCTTTGTTGATAGTTTATACTTTTACGAGTGAGGCCGAAGGCCTCACTCGCCTTCCTATCCTTTGGCTCCGATGCCCACAAGATTTATCGAATAATAAATTTTCTTAAGTTGATACCATTGGGGCCGGCTCAGATCATTGGAAGCAGGAAAAGAGGATTTGTGTTTTTAGGACGACAATTCCTAGTTGTAGAGAAATCCGAAAAGGAATAGAGTAAGGCTATGTAAGCAATGAGTTAGCATCTATGGATTATGACAAGAATCTTGCAAATCTCTTTTTCTTGAATTTTAATGAGGCGTATCGCTCAGCACAATTGCTCATGATGTCGTATGATAGGACAGCAAAACTATTTCCTCTCAAAGCTGAGGTTTTGAATTCACTAACCCCTGATGACTTAGATAAACTTGATGCGTTTCGAGTGCGTTATTGTGACGTGCAAGACAGTTTAGGTAACAAAACATTTAGATCTATATTAATGCTCGAAGAGGAAGAGCTGGGATCGAATTTGGATATACTCAATAAAATGGAAAAAAGAGAAATTTTACACTCTTTTGAGGAGTGGAAAGAGTTAAGAGAAATTCGAAATCTTTTTTCACATGACTATCCAGAAACAGATGAAGAAAAAGTAGAAATCCTCAACCTAGCATATGCGCATACGTTACAACTAGTAGTGACACTAGATAAGGTGATTGAGTACATGAAAAGCAAATTAAGTTTTACCATGAATCAGTTTCCATTACTCGTTTTACATAAGGGCAAAGCATGAGGCTTACAAAGCAACAAATTAGCTCCCTTATTTATGCAACTCACCTCTGTTTTGGTGAAACAGCAGATATTTGGCTGTTTGGATCTCGAGTAGATGACTCAAAAAAAGGGGGAGACATCGACCTATACATAGAAACAGACCTTGAGAAAAATACAGTTGCAGCAAAACTTAACATGCGAAAGCTTATTTGGCCAGTCTTTGGTGAGCAAAAAATCGATATTGTTGTGCGAAGCAGAAGTAGAGCTCTTTCTCCTATACATGAAATTGCCATATCCTCTGGCCAAAAATTGGCTGCTTAAGAACAACTCCTGCACATCGTGGTTGCAGTTCCCCTGAAAGGATTTTATCTCCCTTTGTTCAGGCAGGGATATTGAATTCAAAAAAAATAAAATCTAGCAGCCCAGGGGCCGGCATGGTGTCAACTTAAGCACTGGCCATTAAA
Organism: uncultured Chlamydiales bacterium; assembly: GCA_963826935.1. Taxonomy (GTDB): domain Bacteria; phylum Chlamydiota; class Chlamydiia; order Chlamydiales; family FEN-1388; genus SZAS-7. The sequence continues at coordinate 70,512 of CAWGYH010000004.1, forward strand.
ACAATGTTCAGTTCCTTCGAGGCTGTGAAAAATGCCACGCCCGAAGGGTGTGGTGGCGATTAGCCCAGATCACCGACCTCGAGGGAGGTGCTCTGGGGCCCTAATGTTTGTAAAATATGCACGCCCGAAGGGTGTGCTGGAATCGATCGCTTCTCCAGCACACCCTTCTGGCGTGCATTTTTATTATTCCTAGATTCCCGGGACATATCATAAGGCCCTAGATAAAGATGCTATTACCGCCTATTTCGTTGAGCAGGGCTATATGCCAGGCGACCCTGACTTAGAAATGCGAACAGCACAAGGCTATTCTCCGACAGCATCACCTAGTAAACTCTTACTGCAGGCAATTGAAAAAAATGATATGGCTTTAGTAAAAAAGCTGGCTGCCACCATGCAGCCATATGACTTTAACATCGAAAACCCACTTTTACTTGCCACAAAAAAAGGGAATCTGCGTATGATAGACCTTTTAATGGAACTTGGCGCAAAAGTTGACTGGACGGCCTATTACTGTAAAGACCTTCCCCATATACATACCCTTGATCATACAACAATTCTTCATGAAGTAGCAAAAAGTGGCAAAACCCTTATTTTAGCTCTTTTGCTGAAAGACGAGAATATCTTGCTTAACGCGCGCGATGATAATGGGGCAACAGCTCTTCATTATGCAGTAGCAAATGGCGATATGTATGCAGTAAAGCTTCTAATCGAGCGCGGTGCAGATGTTAATAAACTCTCAAGTTCTGAATATAAAAAAGGATCTGTTGCTCACGATTCATGGACCGATTACGACTGGGCAGCTATGGCCGATGCCGATTCGGCTCTACCCTACCACTTTGAATGGCGCCAACAAGGCTGGGTCCATCCTATCATCAGCCCGCTCTCGTTAGTCCTTGAGCGCGCGCCCCACAATCAGCCCCTTCTAGACCTGCTTAAAAGCCATAATGCCCAAGAGCATTATGAGCCGTCACGTTGGGATAAGAAGCTCAGGTTTTGATTAACATCTCGTGAGGCTGAGCGTAGAGCCCTATGAGCATTGACAAGTATATAATTGCTGTCTAATAATTTCAAAATAGCCTATGTTTATCTGCTTGAACTTTGCTTAAAATCCAACTAGAAGGAATTTATGGTACACCCTGCTTCAATGAGGTTTTCAGGGCCTTCGGATGATACTGTTGAAAGAGAGAAGCAACAACTACTCTCTCAACATCCTGAATTACGGAATAAAAGTGCAAAAGAACTTTACGATTCCTATTGTCTTGAGACCGCCTTTGATAAAGAATTTGCTGATGTCTGTCGAAGACTTGCTCAACTTATGGGGTATAAGGAGATTGAAACTCGTCAAAATCAACCCTCCACTGTTGCAGCGGCTGTAGCAGCGACTCCTCAGACCACCATTGTAAAGGTTCAAACTGCTGTTCGGTCAATTGAAGATGCAAAAGCTCAACTACGATCTCGTGCGATGGATGGAGATCTTGATGCTGCGTATGAATTTGCATGCATGAACGATGATGCTGCCATGGCTTCACGTGAAGCAATATATTATTTAGAGTCAGCAGCAAAACAAGGGCACGCTCAATCAGCGCTAAAATTGAGTAAAGGTTATAAAAGAGAGTATTTGCAAATCGCAGTAGATAATGGTCAAGGCGATACAAGGCTATATGCCATGTACTTGCTGGCCTGTGATGCGCGAGATACTAAAGGCGAGGGTAACCTACCGTTAGCAAGAAAACACTTTAAAGCAGTGGCTGAGAGTAACTATACAAATCTTAACTATAAACACCAGGCAGCCCAGGAATATTCGCATATGGCGTATAAAGGGCTAGGCGGAGAGGTAAACATAGAAGAAGCGTGTGCATTTGCCCCTCAAAACTCAACAGTTCTGCATTTCAAACACGCGCTTAGGAACGAAAAAGCACGCACTCCTCAAAGTTTGATAACTGCAAGACACTATTATAAAAAGGTTGCAGACTTAGACGATCCGCTCCAAATAGTTGCAGAAGCAGCATTACATTATGCTGACATGGCAACCCAAGGAATAGGCGGCCCGCGAGATGACGATGAAGCAAAAGCCTATTACAAAAAAGCAGCAGACGGTGGACAAGAGCATACCGCTCCGGTACAAGGACGCGCTGCAAATATGTATGCATTTAGGTTATGGCAAGAAGACCTTAAAACTAATACTGCCACCATCAAAGAGTATATAGCTAAAGCTGTTAGGCTTGGATACGAACCTCCAGAACATGAACGTATAGAGCTCTCACGCAATCCATTTAGCAACTTATTTGGCAAGCGCAAATAAAAAAGGCTGGATAAAACAAACTAGACAAGGCTCTGTTTAGGCAGAGCTCTTAGTTATGTTAGGCCATCGAGGGCCGTGCCTGCATTAGGCATAACTCAAGGGCAAGTTATGCTAATGCAAGCACTGCCCCAACACTTTTTAGAATCGGATTCCCCGGCTCATTTTACTGAAATATCTTTTTGTATACTATATTCTCATATCTGTCAAGCGGCCTAATGAAACGTGAAAGGGGCCGGCCCAAGGGGGTTGATTTAAGCCCTTTTTCAACCGTACGTTATGCTGCAAGATTTGTCCTTTTGAGCGAAGCTCTTTGGAGTGACTCGATTTATCGAGTCTCTTCGTAGGCCGATTCATCGGCCGGGCCAAAATAGTGCTATTGTGATGCGGCCGATGAATCGGCCTACGAAAAGACCCACTAAAGTGGGTCACTCCAAAGAGCTAAAGCTCAAGGACAAATTTTACATAAAGGATTATTCTTTGAAAAAGGGCTTAAATCAACACGGTGTCAGGCCTGGCATTCGGGCATTTGCCGTTTAACTTTATCTCATGATTGATGTACTATTAACAAGTGTAACTTGGGCCTGTCATCAAAACAGGGTCAAAAAACGGGGTCAGGCCTGGCATTCGGGCATTTGCCGTTTAACTTTATCTCATGATTGATGTACTATTCACAATGACTTGGGGTAAATAAAAGATCGGAGTACAGATCATGTCAAGAAGAGCTCGTTATCATGCCCCAGGGGCAACATATCACGTTATGCTAAGGGGGAATGATGGTGAAGAGATTTTTTTCAGCGACAGAGATCGTTGCATAATGAGTCTATTAATTCAGGAGGGAATTGAACGGTTTGGTCATCGCCTGCTAGCGTATTGTTTTATGACCAATCACATCCACCTAGCTATTCAAGTTGATCAAGTTCCTTTATCACGTATCATGCAAAATCTTGCATTCCGCTACACACGATACATAAATTGGCAGCAAAGGCGTATAGGGCATTTATTTCAAGGTAGGTTTAAGTCGATTATTGTTGATAGCAATCGTTACCTAAAGCAATTGGTTCGGTATATCCATCTCAATCCGGTACGTGCTGGATTGGTCCTACAACCCGAGGAATATCGGTGGAGTAGTCATAATGCTTACTTAGGAAATGCAAAATTGGTATGGTTAGATCCAAGTGTGTTATTGAGCAGCTGTGCTGACTGCCCTGTTGAAGCAATTTCGAATTTTCACAGCTATGTTTGTGCAGGAATTAACGTTCCAGAAGAATTTGATTTTAAACGTGGTATGCATGAAGGAATTTTCGGAGACGATGACTTTGCTAAGGCCATTAAAGAAAAAGAGAAAAACCCTATAAAACCTCAGCTAAGCATTCCTGAACTTGTTCAAGCCGCCTGTGAACGTTATCAAATTGATATCATCACTTTAAAAAAGCCAGGTAAGCACCGCCAAGCGGCAAGTGTTCGTGCCATTCTATCACTACTGGTATGCGAGGAGAGTAACGCTACGTTAGAAGAGCTTGCTGCCCTATTAGATAGAGATGCTAGTAGTCTGAGTAAACAAGTAGCGCGTCTTAATATTAAAAAATTATCCTGTCGAGAGCTGCAAGATGAAATTGCTGAGTTAAGAGCTTATATCTCTCAAATGCCAGAATGCCAGGCCTGACCCCGTTTTATGACCCCGTTTAAATGACCCCGTTTAAAGCGACCGAAGGTCTCGGCAGTAGCGGTCTGCACCGCTTTTCGCGAACATAACTATGTAATCGTCTTAGCAAAAAAAGGGTTTAAAGCATATCCTCAGCAGGAAGTTATTTAGGACATTATCGCGGCAAAAGCGGTACAAAGCACCGCTATTGGCGAGAGCTTCGCTCAAAATTTTTATAATTTCTTGCAATTAAGTTGTGGGAGAAGAGACTTTCAAGTTCAGACGCAAAATGGTTTTAATTGTATTTTAGACTCTATTGAGCTATATTTAGTTTCAGTTATATTAATGTTGTTTAAGCAACTTATAAGATAAGGTATTTGTGAGCGTAGATTTAATAAGTCAACAAATTGAAAGAATGACCCTAGAAGTTCCTGAAAGAGCGCGTAGATGTGTTAAAGATCCTGAATTGCATGTAGGTTCAAGGGCATTGGCTATAAGAGATTTATTGAGTAAAAATGCACAGTACGAAATAAATTGGCCACTTGCTCAAAAAGTTTTGCAATTTATGGATGCAGTCAAAACGCCCCATTCTTCTGCTAAAGCTCTGGCAGAATTTAGGTCGAGTTTAAAAAGTGTTAAACCGCGGTCACTTCTTACTCCCATTCGCGAAGCTTTAGACAGATTGCTCCCATGTATTTGGGGATCGGGTGATATTATTGAGGAACCAAGTGAGGGTGGTTGTGGACTAAAACATCGGGTTTCTGAAGAACATGTAAAAACGATGGATAAAGATACTTTTTGGAATATGATCAAAGGTATGGATGTATCTGAATTACAAATTGATCGCTTTCAAAAATTGCCTTGGGTTTACTCGGGGTATGTTCTGGATAGGTTAGTTGTAAATAAAGTGGAACTCAGTGCACTCACAGAAGAATTTACCCTCCGCTTTGACACAGGTGAAATAATAGAAGGAGTGACTCGAGCTTTCCTTTCACTTTGTGGAAAATTTTTCACACGCAACTCATTTCAGGTTTTTAAAGAATCTGTTAATGGCGTAATCGAAGTTCCAGGAGTATCTATCAACGGTTTTTGTGGCATTCTTGCTATGGTGAACAATCGGGAATTGGACGAGGATATTATATTTTCAGAGTACATTCACTGTAAAAACGAACTTTCATTTAGTGAACTGGATAATAGCGGTATAAGGGACAATCGGGTAAAATGTGGGGAAGTGGTTGACAATTCTATTCATGCTGTTAAAGAAGTTGGTATGGATGTACTTCCACGTCTTTCAGGCGATGTATTACGCCGGATTTTTGCAAATGTATCTAATAACACCTTCCTAAACTGTAGGCTAGTCTGCAGAGATTGGAATAGTGCCACCCTCATAAAAGCCGCATGGGAAAATAGAATATTTCCTCTGACTATCTCGCCTGGTAATATACCTCAATTTGCAATTTTTTTTAGCCCCCTGCATTATGATAAAGATGATGAACAGTGGCAAAATATTAAAGACCGAATAAGGGATATTGTTCATCTTGCCAAGGGTGGCCATGTAGGTGCACAAGTTGAATTAGCACAGCGTATTCTTTTAAAAAAAGGTAATTATAACATTGCTTATGGCACTGCACTAGAATGGCTAAGAAATGAGGATAATCCAAAAGTAGATTATGTTTTAGGCGTCGATTATGTGAATCTCGGAGTTGTTGATAATGCGATACGTCGCTTTCGCAGTTCTGCAGAAAAAGGTTACTCCCCAGCCCAAAATTGCATGGGTATGTATTATTATGAAGGCAAAGAATTAAAGAAAGACTTACTAGAAGCTGCAAAATGGTTTCTCCTTTCTGCCGAACAGGGCTATGTTTATGCGCAGGCCAATTTGGGAGCCCTGCATTCTGATTCTAATAAAGACGAAGCTTTAAAATGGAGTCTTCGTGCGGGTTGTCAGGGATATGCAAGGGCTCAAAATAGAGTGGGTGTCATATTATACGATAGAAGCAGAGACCTTAATGATATAAGCGAAGCACTAATATGGCTTAAGCGTGCTGCCGATCAAGATTTTCATCAGGCTCAATATAATTTGGGTTATGTATATCAAACTGATCAAGATATAAGAGATTTAAAAGAAGCGGCAAAATGGTATCGTCTTGCTGCACAAGCCGGCCATGCAGAGGCACAATACAAACTAGGTTTACTATACCAAAATGGCCAAGGTGTGACTAAAGATTTAGAGGAAGCGATAAAATGGTATCGTCTTGCTGCAGAGCAGGGTATTTGCCTAGCGGAATATGCTTTAGGAAAATTATATCTTGATGATGACGGCGTGCCGGTAAATTTTGAAGAAGCCTTTAAATGGCATCACCTTGCGGCAGAACAAGGTAATTGTGATGCTCAGTATAGCGTATATCAGATGTATAAAGAGGGTAAAGGCATTGTGGCAGATTCAGGCGTTGCACTGAGATGGCTCCGTAGTGCTGCAGAGCAGGGTCATGTAGAGGCATGTGCACAACTTGGGGCTTTATATAAAGAGGGCAATGGAGTACCAGTAAATTTGCCAGAAGCCTTTAAATGGTATCGCAGTGCTGCAAAAAAGGGTCATGTTGAAGCCCAATATATTTTAGGTACAATGTATGAAAACGGACTTGGTGTAGATGTAAATTTAAAAGAGGCTTTCAATTGTTACTGGTGGTCTGCACAAGAGGGGTATAAACTTGCTCAATATCGCTTAGGTTACATGTATCAACATGGTGTATACATGACTAAAGACATAAAGGCTGCATTAAAATGGTATGAATTTGCTGCTTTGGGCGAATTTGGAACTGCTAAAGATAAGATGGAACTAGAAGCATTAATAGTAGCCTTGCGCAATATATTGAATACAAAAGCTCTGCTATTGAATGCAAAAGCTGCTCTAGAATCTATTGCCCAAAACCAAGATAAACCTCAAGCAGTACTACGTAACGAGCTGTGCACACATATGACAAAAGTTTGGCAGGATCTATATGCAAGCGTACAACCCGTGGATCTTGTTACATTGGTGCAGGATATAAAAGGTGTACGGCTTCCTACAAGAGACGATCTTGTTGATGCAATAGTTGATGCTATTGTAGCTCAAGGCACAAATCTTAACCTAGTAGAGAGTCTTGCTAGCGCTGACAAAGAACGAGCTATCAGCAGATTGAGATCGGCATTTAGTAACAGTGGAGATAGCCGAATTATGCTTGCTAAGCAGCTACTTGCTATGGGGCGTCTCAATATACTTTCAATAACACAAGTGCACGATACAAGCGTAGACTATCTTCGACAACTTATTCAGCCAGATCGTAAGGCGTTTAAAACCCACGAAAGCCTTAACGCCGCACTGAAAATAGCCATTGAATTCCTTCGAATAGGGGGCGCTTTAACTTCCGCTGAACACGCAGAGCTTTCACTGGCATTTACCGAGGCCTTGAGCAAACACAGGCCCTATATGAAGTTGGTTGGCGACAACGCTTTTAGGTTGGATAAAGAGTTTAAGAAAATTTGCTCAGAGCTTTGGCCACTTCTTGGCCTGGGAGAGTTTGGTGGTTTAGCTTTTTTACTCTAGAGTCTGAAAGCCTATCCTTCATGCCATGTTCTTTACCGAATCAAAAAAACACAATGAGCAAGACTTGCAGAAGTGTCATTGTGTTTATCCTTGACTCTAAACGCCCGTTCCCACTACGCTTTACCTTTTGGAGAGCTTATGAAAAAACTATACGCAAGCATTGCGCTGACACTTTGCATTTTTTCTTGTCATGCACATATCATACATACAGGTAACCGACACAAACGGGGTCACAAACGGGGTCAGGCCTGACACAATGACACTTCGCCCCTGCCATTCCATTCCGCGATGAGATTATTTACTTTTTGTTAAGAGCATCAGAAGTTAGCATGCGAAATTCTAAGCGTGCAGCAGCCTTGCTGATTCCACTTGACTCGCGACCAAAGAATTCAGCTACGTCCGAGGAAAGGAATAGGAATTTCAAGCTATGCTGCTGCTTTTCCCCGGGGAAAAACAGCAGCATAGCTTGAAATTCCTGGGCCCGAGCGCAGTAATTTGGATCTGAAAAGAGCCAAATTTATGATTTTTGCTAAAGCTTAATGGAGATATTTTTAAAATAAGTCGCTTTTGAAATGCCAAGAACGTCTCCACATATATGGTTAAGCGGTTTTTTGAGTATTTTTTACTCTTCTCAATGTGGGGGATCAGAATCGTCGTCCCAGTGGGGAGAGTCTATATCTGCTACAGCAGGTGGATCCGGTCCCGTATCATAATGTTCGGGTTCTGGAAAGCCATCTGATGTATTTGGATTCAACTGACAGATGTCGTCGCAGTGCTCCTCGGGTGGTGGAAACGGGGTCATGGAAACGGGGTCAGGCCTGGCATTCGGGCATTTGCCGTTTAACTTTATCTCATGATTGATGTACTATTCACAATGACTTGGGGTAAATAAAAGATCGGAGTACAGATCATGTCAAGAAGAGCTCGTTATCATGCCCCAGGGGCAACATATCACGTTATGCTAAGGGGGAATGATGGTGAAGAGATTTTTTTCAGCGACAGAGATCGTTGCATAATGAGTCTATTAATTCAGGAGGGAATTGAACGGTTTGGTCATCGCCTGCTAGCGTATTGTTTTATGACCAATCACATCCACCTAGCTATTCAAGTTGATCAAGTTCCTTTATCACGTATCATGCAAAATCTTGCATTCCGCTACACACGATACATAAATTGGCAGCAAAGGCGTATAGGGCATTTATTTCAAAGTAGGTTTAAGTCGATTATTGTTGATAGCAATCGTTACCTAAAGCAATTGGTTCGGTATATCCATCTCAATCCGGTACGTGCTGGATTGGTCCTACAACCCGAGGAATATCGGTGGAGTAGTCATAATGCTTACTTAGGAAATGCAAAATTGGTATGGTTAGATCCAAGTGTGTTATTGAGCAGCTGTGCTGACTGCCCTGTTGAAGCAATTTCGAATTTTCACAGCTATGTTTGTGCAGGAATTAACGTTCCAGAAGAATTTGATTTTAAACGTGGTATGCATGAAGGAATTTTCGGAGACGATGACTTTGCTAAGGCCATTAAAGAAAAAGAGAAAAACCCTATAAAACCTCAGCTAAGCATTCCTGAACTTGTTCAAGCCGCCTGTGAACGTTATCAAATTGATATCATCACTTTAAAAAAGCCAGGTAAGCACCGCCAAGCGGCAAGTGTTCGTGCCATTCTATCACTACTGGTATGCGAGGAGAGTAACGCTACGTTAGAAGAGCTTGCTGCCCTATTAGATAGAGATGCTAGTAGTCTGAGTAAACAAGTAGCGCGTCTTAATATTAAAAAATTATCCTGTCGAGAGCTGCAAGATGAAATTGCTGAGTTAAGAGCTTATATCTCTCAAATGCCAGAATGCCAGGCCTGACCCCGTTTTTGACCCCGTTTTCAAAATCACAATGTCCTTGAGCTTTTGCAAGAACACCCTGAAGCCAATTTAGGGCCGCAGGATTTGGTGCAAAACTTAAGCCCGCTTTTGCCCAGGCTCTATTCTATAGCTTCATCGCATATGGCCCATCCGGGCGAGGTCCATTTTACTGTATCAAGGGTGCGCTATGAAGTGCATGGCAGGAAAAGAGTTGGCGTTGCCTCGCACTATCTTTGCGATATGGTAAAGGAAAAGTCGACACCCATTCCCATCTACCTGCAGCAGACAAAAGACTTTTTGATCCCGCAGGACAACCAGGTCCCTATGATTATGATAGGCCCGGGAACAGGCGTTGCCCCATTTAGGGCCTTTATGCAAGAGCGCCTTGCCCGTGAAAATCCCTCGAGCCAAAACTGGCTCTTTTTTGGCGAGCGCCACCGCAATTGCGACTTCTTTTACGAAGAGTTCTGGCAAGATCTTATCAATAAAAACATGCTTACAGTTTCTGAAGCTTTTTCTCGCGATCAGGAGGAAAAGATCTACGTCCAGCATCGTCTCTGGCAGATGCGTGAAAAAGTGTGGCAATGGCTGCAAAATGGCGCCCACATCTACGTCTGTGGCGACGCAAGCCGCATGGCCAAGGATGTAGACCAATGTCTTCAAAATATCATTAAAGAGGCGCTAGCTCTTTCAGATGAAAGCGCCCGCCGCTTCCTTGCCGACCTTCGCAAACAAAAGCGCTACCTCCGCGACGTTTATTAGATCAGCTTTTGCAAGGCAGTAATGGCAGCCTTAAGGGAAGCCGTGGTAGCACACTTTCAACCAGATGCGAGGCGGATTCTACCATAGCGCGTTGGTTGCAGCTTGGGCAAGCTTAAGAGAAAAATAGCTTAAGTTGACACCATCCGCCAAGATCCTAGGTTTACATAAATTCATCGTCGAACAAGCCGTCAAAGTAAGGCTCCTCTGCCCTTCGCGGAGGTGGCGGAGATGGCAGAGGTATAGTTAAGATTTCCTCAATACTACTAGTTGGATGATTCAGAAGATATTCCAGTATAAAATCAATGTCGATCCTTCTATCATCAGGGATCTTCATTAATTGCTCCCATGAAATAAGGTGTTTTTCTAAGACAGCTTTTCCAGAAGGGGAATTTAGTACGTCTGTAAAGAGGAAACGATCTACTGTAACCGCTTGCTCGGGTGAAATGAGCTTATTACGCAAACACCAAATCCCATCGTCTGTCGCAAGCTCATCAAGTGTGTCAACAGGAATGGTTTCTACCTCATTTTGTGTCAAAATTTTTTCGCGTTTTACCAAGATATTGCAGTAAGTCTGAAAGTCTATTTCCTCCCTTGCTTTTTGACTGATTGCGGTGCCTACTAAATCGACATTTTCAAGGGGCATGTTTTTCAAAGTCGGAACTATCTCTTCGGTTACATTTTCGCAACCCACAAGTGAAAGATTTCTAATCTGCATCCCTTTAAAAAGAGCCACATCATCATCAGTGATCTCTCTACATTGATATAAGTAAAGAGTCGTTAATGGCAGTTTTTGAAGCATAAGAAAGGCATCTTTTTGCAGAGAGAGTCCGTTTACAATAACAGCTGTAAGATTAGGGCAAAGCTTGAGTAATGTTATGAATTGGTTATTATCAATCTCGTCTTGGGTAAATCCCTGTAAATTGAGACAGGTTATCTTATTTCCATGCTCCTTTAGAAACTCGAAGACCTGATCGTAGTTTTTCATATTTAAGTCACTAAAATTAAATGAATGCTCTTTATTGATGTGCTCTATAATAGCATCTGGTAGCGTTATGCGTTTTTCAAGCAAAGAAGTATATAAAGGTTCTTCAAGTATTTCATTGAGAAATCTCCATGATAACATCTTCACCTGTTTTAATAAAAGAATGTTCTCAAGTAAAAGAGTAATCACTTTATCTTTAGACAAAACCCAAAGATCATTATAAGGTATATGAACGAGTTGCTCTGGAACTATGATTTCCGATTGGAGTAGTTTCCAACCCCTCTCAGAGATTAAAAACTTAAGATGTCCCACAGGCAAAAAGGAGGCCTGTTCTGCTGTAAGAAGATGTTGCTGTAATGTGGCGATACCCCTACGCGTGCTGAGTATTTTTAATGCTTCAATTGAGAGATCCGCTGCTTGCTGCTGAGTGACATAGCCTAGTTGCAAAAGACGAATGCCCTCATTGTCGCTGAGTAAAAACCTAAGATTCTCAATCGGTATAGCATGTACGTCTTCCGGGCGAATGAGCCGATTCTTTATTGCGTATTTTCCATAGTCTGAATTTAGTGCTTTTAGATGCTCTAGAGGCATGTTTACTGCCTCTTTTAGCGTAACAAGTTTTTCTTTCAACAATGTAATCCCATCAGTTAATACATAGGTTATGTTGTATGTGAAATCTGCAAGTGTTAACTCCGCAAGCTGTTGTGGAGTGATATACCTATTTCGTAAGACCTCTCTTATTTCGTTCGACACGACATAGGGAAGTATGTTGGCGGGAATGCTCGTCGCTTCTTCTTTGGTCATCAGGTTTTCTGTAACGAGCTTATTGATTATGCTTTTCGTCACTATCCTCTCGCGTGCTTCCTCGCTTATTCCTATACTCTCAGATAGTTCCAAATCCGTAAGAGGTAAGCCCTCTATATAGGAAACAGCTTTGTCGGTAAGCATATGACAGGCAAGAAGATCGAGTCTTGTAATCTGCGTATTGCTTAGCTCGGCAATAGCATCGTCAGTAATTTCATGACTGATCAGGCTAAGAGTTTTCAAGGGCATTTCTTTGAGAAGGGCAAACGCATCATCATGAATAGGATGCTCCTCGTCAGGATAATGATAAACATCGGTAAGATTCGGACAAAGCTTGAGTAATGTTTTGAATTTTTCGTTATCTAGATCAAAAAGACCTAGCAGATTAAGACAAGTTAACTTACTTCCATTTTTTTCTACAAAAGCTAACACCTTCTTATATGAAGCCAGTCCATGTTGTACGAGAGGAATCTCGGGATCTTCGTTGATCTGTTTTACGAGCTCATCTTGCGAGAGCGTCTGCCATTTTTTTGAAACTTGCGACATGCGTCCCAAGCCTGCTTTTCCTTCTTTTCCTGCTTTCTCTAAGATTTTTTTCAGGACTGGTGCGCCTGTTCCCCCTGAGACAGTATCAAGCGATGGTTGAAGGTGAGTTGTGAGTTGTTTGATAGCTTCAAGAGGCACATTTTCTGCCTCTTTTTTACCACTTTGCGTTTGTTCAAAGATATGGATAACCTTTTCAAAATGGCCAGCAGTTTCAGGTCTGAAGATATGCTTAGAGCTTAGATACTCCCGATTATCTTTAAGAAAGCGCGCAAGGGCTACTTCGTCTATTTTTGCATCAGATGCCGTCCCTTGCGGTTTTTTTTCCGGGAAAAACTGATGAAACCCTTCCAAAAACTCATCAAAACTATGGGCGCGCCCCTCGGGCCATGACATAGACATACAATATACCCCTCATGCTTTCCTCTAAGTACTAAAAAACCCAGATTATTTCAATTTAAATGTCTAAGGAATAGGAATTTCAAGCTATGCTGCTGCTTTTCCCCGGGGAAAAACAGCAGCATAGCTTGAAATTCCTGGGCCCGAGCGCAGTAATTTGGATCTGAAAAGAGCCAAATTTATGATTTTTGCTAAAGCTTAATGGAGATATTTTTAAAATAAGTCGCTTTTGAAATGCCAAGAACGTCTCCACATATATGGTTAAGCGGTTTTTTGAGTATTTTTTACTCTTCTCAATGTGGGGGATCAGAATCGTCGTCCCAGTGGGGAGAGTCTATATCTGCTACAGCAGGTGGATCCGGTCCCGTATCATAATGTTCGGGTTCTGGAAAGCCATCTGATGTATTTGGATTCAACTGACAGATGTCGTCGCAGTGCTCCTCGGGTGGTGGGTCAAATTCTGGGATTGTTATGGGCCATCCTATGCCTCTCAAGATACGTCTTATATGCTCAGGATGTGTTACAAAGGTGATGATCTTTATCTTCTTACCGCAATTTGCACATATTAATGGATCTACCTCGTAAATGCGCGCTATAAGTTGGGCCCATCCCTTAGAGGCCTTCGTGACCTTCTCATCAGTTTCCTGCCTAGTTTTGGAGGCAGCATCGAGCCGCTTTTGTGCGTTAGCGGCAACTTGATTACGTAATGGTGATGAAGGTGCGAAAACGCCGTGATAATGCCTTCTGTGACGTCTGGGATATGGTATGAAGTGAGATATGCGTTCTATAAACTCTACTGGTTCTAATTGGATAAAACTTTTGCCTGTGTGGCATAGTTTCGGAAGACGGTAGTTTATCCAGGGGCCATTAAAGCGAATGTTTTCGCTTTTGAAGGGTGGGCGCGCGCAGTATCTTATTAAGCGCTCTAAGGCGTCTTTGTCATAAGCCGGGATTTTTACTGTAGCATCTAAGGAAAAACCGGAATTCTCGTGTGTGAGCTGCTTTTGCATTTCCTCTTTATCGAAGAATTGTCGTTTGCAAAAGTATTTGAGCACTCGTTTCTGAATGGCTTCTTGCGTGTCAGTAATATCATCTTGGGTAAGGGCGGCTTCGTGAAACTGCAGGCCATCTTCTGGGCTGAAAATGCCATCTGCTACAATCAGGTGAAAGTGGGGATGGTAATTTAGCGTATTGCCGAAGTGTTGTATGAAGCTTATGGCGCCGATATGAGAGTTTTTGACAGCAGGGCTACATGCAATAAGCCTTTTGCGAATCTCGTCTACGACTATTTTGAGAACTGTTTGGAGGATTTTGTGGTTTTCTAGGTAACAGCGTATTCTCCTGGGAAAGCTCATCACGAACTGCCTAAAGGGAAGCCGGGGCAGCACGCTCTCTACCAGGTGTGCGGCAGATTCTACCATGGCACGTTGGTTGCAGCTTGGGCAAACCCCTCTCGCCTTACAGGAATACGCTATGAAAAAGTCCTTGTTACAGCCTTCGCAGTGGGCACAGGCAAAGCCTTTGGCTAGAATCCCGCAGCCGAGATATTTCTGAAAGGAATGGGTTTCTCGAGGTGCAAAAGCATTATATTGAGGAAACGGGCGTCAATTGTATGCACGCATGTTTTGGCTTTTTAGAATGGTATGAAAGTGCGTCTTCGAAACAGCCTATTATATCTCCGCTCTTAATGGTACCCATTTATGTAGAAAGGCAATATAAACGTCAACAGTCAGTGTTTTTATTAAATTCAACAGGCGATGAAATCCGGGATAACCCAGCACTGAACGAAAGATTACAAAAAGATTTTGGGCTTCGGCTTCCATGTATCCATGAGGCGGTAACGGTACAGGCATATTTTTCTGAACTCAAAAAGATTATAAAAGACCAGTCTCGCTGGAGGATTCAGCAACGACTTACGATAGGCAGAGTCTCTTTTGCAAAAATTTTGATGTATTATGATCTTGATCCTAATACTTGGCCAATAGATGATCCAATTTTTGATCAGCCCTTGGTGCAAGATCTTTTTGTAGGGCCTGAGACGGTGCAACCTGCAGGTTTTGCAGTGGATGAGCATCTTGATGAAACAGATCAAGCCTCTCCAGTCCCTCTTATTATTTCAGACCTCGATTCATCACAATTAAGCGCGGTTGCTGATGCGATGACTGGAAAAAGTTTTGTTATTGAAGGCCCTCCAGGAACGGGTAAATCGCAGACAATTACGAATATTATCGCTGCAGCTATGGCTGAGGGAAAATCCGTATTGTTTGTTGCTGAAAAACAGGTAGCTCTACAAGTAGTAAGAAACCGATTAGATGCTGCAGGATTGGGCGATTTTTGTCTTGAGCTACATGCAACAAAAGTTCAGAAAGGTAAATTTTATGAAGAGTTAAAAGCGCGTCTAGAATTAAGGAATGAAGGCTCTTATAAACTCACTAAAAAACTTGCTATGATGATTGATGATCATAGAGAGTTAAAACACCAATTAAATTTATATGCATCGACTATGGGAATGAGTCTGGGGGTGTCTGACCGTACACTTCATGACTATTATTGGATGTATCATGAACGGAAGGATAAATTGCCTTTAGAGTTTATAGAAGGTGTTGAATCTATTTATTTAAAAAATGCATTTCGCGTGACTGAAGCGGAATTATTTAAATATAAGGAATGCGCTAATCAGTGGATTTCTTTAATTCAAGAAATTCACAAAGAATTTGGTGAAATAAAGAGTCATCCTTGGTATGGGTTTCAATCTAAATTTAATGGCGGTTTTGAACTTAAAGAAATTGTACAACGTATAAATCAATTAAAAAACAGTCTGTCCTCTTTGAAGGACTGTGTAAGTTGGTTAGAGGCCCATATGAGAGGGCTGAATATCTGCAGCTTATCAGATCTTAATAAGATAGTGGAGCAACTTCAGACCTTATTCGATTGCTTAACAGATCCAAAAATATACGATTCTGAGCTGTTCATACGAATAAGGGACCAAAAAGACGTTGATTTCCTTCTTAACTTTTCTCAACAAAAACATTACATCAATGTTCTTGTAGATGATTTGCGGGGCTTTCTTGAAATTTCGGGAATGCTAAGCGATAAAGGGTTGCAAGAATTGATAGATCGCTTGAATGAGCTTTGGAATGAGGCGTCTCAAGCGGGATTCGAGGAATGGACTTCTTTTCAAATTGATGCTGTCTTGCAAACAGGACAGTTAAATGAATTACCCGCGGATTTTGCAGCAAATACCTTTTCAAACTCTTTAAATGCCTTTCAGGAAATTCAACAAAAATGGCAAACCTGTGAAAAAAAATGCAGGGCGTATATACCACCTGAATCTACTCTTAACCCCGAGCTTATAAACAGCCTTAAAGGACTCCAGGAATTAACAAGAAAAGGGGGTTTCGAACTTGTTCATTATTCAAAATGGCAAGAATTATCAGAAATAATTCGCACTGTCTTTGAAAATGAAGGTGAGGTTGTTGGTTCTGATTTTGAAGAAATATTAGAGTCGTTGCCTCAATATTTGATTAAACAAAAAAATACAGAGAATGAACTCAAGCGTTACATTGCGTTACAAAATGCACCCCCAGGGGACTTTACACAAAAGTTAGAGGCATTTACATCTATTGTACAGACTTTGAATAATACCCAAGTTACATTATTTGATCTTGATTTTCTCTGCTCTGAAAAAGCTGCTCTTAGAGAAGACAAGCAAAGATATAAAGAAGCACATCTAGATATTATTCATTTTATTTTGCCCGACTGGAACGGGCAATTACCTATCAAGACATTAAAGAACCTTTGCGAAGCTTACCGCTATCTTTTAAACACACCTAGAGATGTTTTGAGAATAAGGACACCGGCAACTTGTGATGAAATGAATTATAATAATTTACAAGATGCACTCAATAAATATTACGCATTAAGAAAAAAACGCCTGGATCTTGAGTCGCGTATTAACCTTGATATTGATATTAGCCTTCTAAAAAAATCCATTTCAGCATTAAAACATTCAGGGATGTTTTCGTGGTTTAAAAAAGATGTGAGAGATGCCAAAAAGGTGTTTCGAGAGTACTGTGTTGGCGATATGAATTGCACCAAGCATGTGGTGTTGGCATTATTTGAACAGGTATTGAATTATAAAAATGAATATGACCAATTTTATCAAGACCCTCGTTTTTCTGTCTTTATCCATGAATTATCCAAAATAGGTGACTCCCGATTAGAGTGGTTTTCTAGTGTGATTCTTTGGAGTGCAAAAATAAATCAACTATTAAGAGGAAGCGACGCTATATTGGTGTCTGTAAAGGAATTTATTTTTCACTCTAGCTTGGATCAGTTAGATTCGTTTATGCAAACTTTTGAAAATATAGATTTATTAAAATGTCTGGAGGACCTCTCGATACACAGTCAGTATCCTTTCATTGATGATCAAATAAAAAATCTGAAGCAAGAAGAAGAGAAATTAGATCGCTTACGTGTAGCTGCTATCGAAGTGGGTTACCATCGTGATGTCCTGTTTAAACGGGCAGAAGAAGTGTATGAACTATATTGTATTTTTGTTGACAACCAGGAGAAGATTAAATTCAGTACGCATACATTGATAGAGCGATCTAAGGTTCTGAAAGAAGCGATTGATCTATGTGGACAAATTGGTGTTATGAATCCGGCTGAATCTTTGTTCATCGCAGATATTATTAAGGTGTTAGAAGAATATGAAGTTTTGAAAGAAGCTTCAAAAAAGCAAGAGGATATCCTGGCATCAAAGAAATATCAGATGCAACGTATTTATGAACTTTGTTCTAGGACAGTTCTATGTGCAAATATTCCTTTCATCGAAATCAGCAAGATAGTAGAAAAATTGCAGGTGTTGAGGCAAGCTGTAGCTGATATTCCCTTGTCAACAATTTTTGATTGTACTGATTCAATTCCTTTAAATGATATTCATGATGCATGCCAGTTGTACTCGCAACTTACTAGTAAAGCTATCTCAGACCAGTTAATTAAATATGTGCAGGATAAAAGTTTAGAATCTAGAATTGCCGAATTGGAAAATCTTTTGTCTCGACTAAAACTAATGCTGCCTCAAGCCGTAGATGAATTAGAATCGGTAATAAAAGATGGTGAAGTTAGCACTAAGGTCTGGTTTGGGAAAGGAGATGTGCTTAAATGTTCACTTGTTGCTATTATAGAAAAATTAGAGAAAGTGTATGGAATGAGAGATCATCTTCAAGGGTGGGCTCTGCTTAGGAATTTAGAGGATAAGTTAGCTCTATACGGAATTAAATCCCTTGCTGAGCTTCTTTTACGTATAAAAATTGAACCTGTCCTTATTCCCATTGCTATTGAATTTGTCTTGTATCAATCAATTATTGTTTCGACACAACGAGAGTATCCTATGGTTAATCAGGTGGAGTGTCATGACATTGATAGTTTGCGTAACCGTTTTGCTGAAATTGATAAACAGTTAATTGGATTGTATAGAAAATATGCTGCAGCAAAAATTATGGAGAGAGCTGTTGATCCGGGAACTAAAAGGGGGTCGCGCCGTGAATGGACGGGTAAAGCTCTAATTGAACTTGAGGTTTCTAAGCAGAGAAAGCACCGTCCTATTCGTGAACTTTTGTTGAATGCGGGCGAGGCTATGCAATCAATAAAGCCTTGTTTCATGATGTCGCCGCTTTCAGTGGTTCAGTATCTTGCACCAGGAAATTTAACTTTTGATCTGATAATTATTGATGAAGCTTCTCAAGTTAAGCCAGAAGATGCTATTGGGACGTTTGCCAGAGGTAAGCAAGTTATTGTGGTTGGGGATCCCAAGCAGCTGCCTCCAACAGATTTCTGGAAGAAAGGTGGTGATTTTGAAGAGGATGAGGATGAAAATGAAGATATAGGCAATGAAGAGTCTATTCTTGATTTGGCGGCAACAATATATCAACCTATGCGCAGACTCAGGTGGCACTATCGTTCTCAACACGAAAGCCTAATTAATTATTCAAATCATGAATTTTATGATAATAATTTAATAATCTTTCCTTCTCCTAGTTTTGCTGATTCTACCCTTGGTATTAGTTATCACTTTGTGGAAGATGCGCAGTACCTGCGAGGAGGGGATAAAATTAATCATGAAGAAGCTAGTCAACTAGTTAATGCTGTTGAAATATCCATGCGAGATCATCCGGATCGTTCTATTGGTATTGTTACGATGAACGTACCTCAAAGAGAGCTGATAAATGAGTTGATTAATGCTCGTTTTTCGGAAAGCACTGCAATGGAGGAATTTCGAGCTAAGTGGAGTGGTACCCTTGAGGAATTTTTTGTAAAAAATCTAGAGAACGTTCAGGGAGATGAAAGAGACGTAATTTTTATATCCACTTTGTATGGTAAAGAAAAACTGTCAGTATCTGAAAAGCTTAATCAGAATTTTGGACCCATTAATAAGGCGAATGGACATCGTCGACTTAATGTCCTATTTACACGTGCAAAACAGAAAATTGTGATTTTTACTTCTCTAGATCCAGATGAGATACGTGTTACTGAAGAAAGTCCTAGAGGGCTTCGAGTTTTCAAAGAGTATCTTAAATTCGCGAAGACGGGTAATCTGAGTTATAACAGAGTTATAGGCAGGGACTTTGGCAGTGATTTTGAGCGTTCTGTTGCAAAATATATAAAAGATTGGGGTTATGAAGTGGATTCTCAAGTGGGTGTAGGTGAATATTTTCTTGATTTAGCTGTTATACATCCACATAAACCCGGAAAGCATATGCTGGCTATTGAATGCGATGGTGCAACATATCATAGTTCGCGTAGTGCGCGTGATAGGGATCGCCTGCGTCAGCAGGCGTTGGAAAGAATGGGTTGGGCAATTCATCGTATATGGTCGACAGATTGGTTCAGAAATCAACGCGATGAGCTTAAGCAATTAAAGGCAATATTGCAGTTAAAGGCTGAAGAACTCTAGTAAAGGTGATCGGGGCTGCTATTCTCACGATTTGCGTTGATCTTAATGCTGAATCGAGAGAATCGCAGACCCCGGCCCGTTTTTATGAAAATAAAGAAAAATCCTGAACCCATTTCCATTTGACATGGTTTACGCTTGCGATTTTCATGTTGGGTTTTTATCATGTTTCGTGCTCATAAGTGCTCTTCAGCAGTATTGCTATTAGTCTGTCATTATGTTATGATAAAGAAATGAAAAGAGATGATACCTTGATTACCCCAAAAAATATTAGGTCAGCCAGAGCAATACTTGGTTGGACTCAACATGAACTTGCTCAACGAAGTGGTGTCGTAAAATCTGCTGTGGCTCATATTGAGCGTGGTGTTCATTTACTTGGAGATACAAACGTACAGTTAATCACTGAAGCTTTGAATGGGGCCGGAATTGTATTTTCTGATAGTAGCATAGCAGGCCCAGTATTGAAGGACGTTATATTGCAGTCCACGTATGGGCGTGCGCCATTTCAATGGATTCAAGTTAACGATATTGAAACCTGGGCTAGTCAAGGCGAAAATAGTCAAACACTTTTACCAGAACTTATCTGTCGTCTTATTTATGCGGATAGGGGAAAGTCAGTCGGGTTGCGGTTTCCAAGCCACAGTGCTTCCTCAATGAAGGGATGGGATGGTCGTTGTGATACCAGAATAGGATCGAAGTATGTCCCTGCAGGTGTTTCAGGCTGGGAAATGACCGTGCAGGATAAGGGTATAAAAGGCAAAGCAGACAAGGACTACAAATCGCACATTAAGAACCCACGTAGTATTGTGCCGGCAGAGGCTACATTTGTTTTCATTACCGCCCATCGTTGGGAAAATAAAGATGATTGGGAAAAGGCGAAGAATAGCGAAGGAATTTGGGGGAAAGTGCTAGCCTATGATGCTATTGATCTTGTTGATTGGATGGCGCAGTTTCCAGCAGTCGCCTGCTGGTTCTCTGAGCTCATTGGCAAACGACCCACTGGTCTGCGTGATCTTGAAAGCGTATGGGCTGAATGGAGGGTAGCAACAGAACGCCCGATGGTACCAGAACTCGTACTTTCTGGTCGCGATAGCGAGGCTATAAAATGTATTAAATGGGCGCGGGAGGCTCCATCACAGCTTTCGTTACAGGCGGAATCGATGGGCGAGGCTGAGGTCTTCATTTATGCGGCAATCACTTATCTTCCCATGGATGTTCAGGCAGAAATTCTGAGTCGATGTGTTGTAGTTAGTAATGCCGAGCAGGCGCGTATGTTAGGAAAGACACTAACAGAATTATATTTGATTCTTGAAAGTGCTGATGCGGCGCTGGTGAATTGGCTCATTAGCCAAGGGCATCACGTCTGCTCAGTATATGGATCAGAAGTGGGAGTTCCTGGTGATGTTGTGCGTCTTCCCTTGCTTTCGAGGATTGACACCTATGCTGCGCTTGGGTGCATGGGATATGATTGTAACGGTGCTAGAAGCATTACGCGTGATATTGGTTGTAGCTTGGCTGTTTTTCAGCGTTTATATGCATCAGCAACGGAACGGGTGTCGCCAGACTGGGCTAAATCAGGACAAGTAGATAAAATTTTGCCCGCATTTCTTGCTGGTGCATGGGACGGAAGTCGGCTTGCAGATCGAGAAGCCCTACAACGTCTTTCCGGCAAGCCATATGAAGAGTTTGAAAAAGAGATGATAATTTATTCATCCTTACCGGACAGCCCATTACGTAAATCTGGATCTGTATGGAAAATTGCGTCTCCACGTGATGCATTGTTTCGTTTAGCCCCAGCAATCGCTCCAGTTGATTTGAAAAAATTCGTCGAGGTTGCCCAGGAAGTTTTCTGTGCCCCAGATCCCCGCTTTACTATGGCTCCTGAAGAGCGGTGCCTTGCCGGTCTTGTTGATAAATTACCACAACATTCGAGCTTTCTTCAAACCGGCCTTGGGGAGACCCTTTTGGCTATCTCTCTATTTGGGGAGAAAGCAAAAATAACAGGTTCCGCGCAGGTGGCCGATAATCTTGTCCGGATTCTTTTTGATGATGCTGATGCCATTCGTTGGTGGTCACTTTCAAAACAGCTAACACTTTTTTCAGAGGCTGCACCAGAACAGTTCCTTGCCGCTGTTCAAAAAAGTCTTCTTAAAATTAATCCTCCTATTATGGAACTTTTTGAGGTGGATGAGGGGCTGCTAGGAGATATACATTACTGCAACCTTCTATGGTCACTTGAAAGTCTCGCTTGGGACCCGAAATATTTGTTACCAGTAGTTCTGATTCTTGCTGCTATGGGACGTCTTTTTCCACCAAGAGAGAGTTATGCTAATTGTCCATTTAAGAGTTTGCGCAATATTTTTGTTTGGAATACGCCACAGACCTGTGTTGACTTTGATGGCCGAATGGATGTTCTCGACCGCATACGTGAAAAAGAGCCGGAAATTTACTTGAAGCTCGTGTTGACTTTGCTCCCCAGTGCAGACGAGTCTTTATGTCCATCATCAAAACCTAGATGGAGGGAGATTCCGGAAGAACTACCAGAGCCAAACTATACGGAGATGTCTAAAGTCTCCAAGTCTACTGCAAAACGACTGCTAAACGAGTGTACGAAAGATGAGAGTCGTTGGGTTTCGTTAATCGAGATATTCCTAAAACTTCCACAAGAAGATTTCGAACAGGCGGCGCAGGAGTTGTCTTTACAAGCACATTCATTTAATGTAAATACTAAGGCTTCTTGTTGGAATGCGTTACGTCAACTGCTGCATAATAATAGATGTTATTTTGATGCAGAATCTGACCTTCGGAAAAAAAGACTTGTAGTTTTAGATCCAATCTATGCATCTCTGGCTCCAGAAGATGAAATCGCCAAGGTGGCCTGGTTATTTAATTGTAACCTAGCAGAACTCCCTGATAAGCTGGATGGCGGTTGGGAAACATATCAGACTGAATCAGGAGTTCGAAGATGCAAAGCGGTTGAACAGATATGGGCGAACTCGGGTCTGGATGGAATGGTGAGTTTAGTCCAAGCTGTCGAGCAACCTGAGAGTGTGGGATTCGCAATTGCAGAATCTAGTCTAAAAGAAGATGAAAAAAACAAGCTGCTTCGTAAAGGGTTGGCATCGTCAGAGCCAAAGTTACAATCTCTAGCACGGGGGGTTATTGCTCAGATACTCCAAAATGAAAAGGCTGCTGGTCGCGATGAAGAGTGGGCATTCGCTTTATTAGATACTGCTGTTGATGAAGCGTGGCCGATGATGATGGTTTTATCTGTGTTTTTGACTATGCAAGGATCACGTCGGTTATGGGATCGTATTGTTCAATTTGGTGCTGATGTAGAACGCGACTATTGGTTGAAAATGAAACCGGGATTTCCACGACATGCTATAGATGATCTACCCTTTATTATCGAACAGTTTTTAAAATATAAACGTGCTTATGATTTGATAGTTGTGGTATCGCGGGCTCATAAAAATATTTCAAGCGCTCAAATTATCGAAATTCTGCGAGAAGCGATTACTGGGTTGGATGATAAACTTAACCGTAAGAATGCTATTTTGTATCAGCATGGATTGGTCGAGCTTCTGGCGGAACTGGACAGGCGTGGTGGTGTTGATGAAACCGAGATCGCTAAGCTGGAATGGCAATATTTTCCGATTCTAATTTACTCGAAACGATCTTGTAAGACATTGCATAAGTACATCTCCAGTGAGCCTAATGTTTTTATTGAACTACTATGTCTTGTGTCTTCATTGAGTTCTAAAAATGAATTGAAAATTGTAGGACATAAAGATAAAGGGCATAATTATGAGGTTGTTAAACGAGCTGGCGAGCTTCTTTCGTCTTGGCATTATATGCCAGGTGTAAATAATGGTGTCATTGACTCTGCAGTATTGGAAAGGTGGATATGCGACGTTCGTCTTTTCTCAGAGGAAAAGGGTCTGCTTGCTGAGTGTGATTATTATATAGGACATATGCTTGCGTATGCACCGCAAGATGTAGATTACATGTGGCCTCCTACTGCAGTGCAAGGCATATTAAATATTTATCTAAATTCAGATATCGAGCTAGGTTTTATAGAGGGTTTATTTAAAAAATTTGGCAAATCTTTTAGAAATATTGGTGATGGTGGTGACCGAGAGCGTAAGCTGGCGAGTGAATTTCGTTTATGGTCTAATGCTATACGTTTTAAATCGCCTATTGTTTCACAAATGCTCGAAAAGGTAGCAGAGGAGTATGTGCGCATTGCGAAAATGCAAGATGAACATACGGAGAGAGTCAATTTGCTATGAGTGGTAGGCCGTTATTCTTAGAAAATAACAGTAGTTATAATTTCTAATTTTTCAGTGCTAATGCAAGTAACTGGGGTCTCGAGATTCTCTCGATGCTTTAGATGAACTAATCGAGAGAATCTCGAGACCCCAGCTCCTCGCACAGACCTTGGCCCCTTGCGGTTCATGGCGCCTTTGCCGATCTTTTCTGCCAAAATTGATGCGCGCTTTTGTCCTTTTCATGTTGTGGGTTTCTTTCATCTTTTTGCCCTTTCAAACAGGCTAGGTGAAAAAGAGATATCATCTACACACTATGAGTGGTTTATTAATACTCATAATGGTACATTTTTCTGGTGGTAATGTAAATGCTGTCTAAATTTTATAAAAGGATTATTTCATGCATATTTTTAGTAAACTAATAATAGTTGTCGTGCTGTTGGTTTTTTCACATTCTTCATATGCAAATCTGGCGTGTGAGTTAAATGTTTGTAAATTAAAAGCGTCTAAAGACATGGATTTTGAAAAAGTAACAAAAGCTTTTGCTTACCATAATAATCGGTTAGGGTGGTCGGCTTTAAATTATGCGATTGAAATGAGAGACTATCAATCTGCAAATATTCTTTGCGATTTCCTGATAGATATAAATCAAAAGGATGGTCTTTACGCAACAAATCCTGGTTCTATTTATAAAGCGAATGCATTAGAACGCATTTTGTTAATCGCTTGGTTCAACAACAGGCAAAAAAAGCTTGAGGCTGAGCAAGTGTTACTGATAGAAAAATTGTTAGACAGTGGAATTGAATTTGATACCACATCAGGTACAGGATTGTTATGTCCGATTATTTATTTAGCTTATTTTGGTGAAATTGAATTAGTGGGTCGTTTATTGGACATGGGAGTTGATGTCAACAAAGAGAACGGTAGGCCATTAAATTACGCCCTTTGTACTGGGAATGTTCAGCTGTTTGATTATCTTATTATGCGTGGAGCTGATGTAAGGTTGGTCGATATGTTGCATGACGCTATTTTGGGTCAAAAAATCGAATTAGTACGATTTGCTCTTGACTATGGATGTGATATTAATAGCTTTGACGCTGTAAAACTAGCTATGGGGTACACATGGGGGGAAGTGGAAAAAGTATATTTAAAGCCAGATTGTGAAACGCCTGCACTTGAAATAGTTCATTTTCTGTTGGAAAATGGAGCGGATCCTAATTTTTGGATTTCTGATGCTTTAGCGAAGGGAAAGGCTCTTAATGAGGCTTTTAAGGATTCACCAATCGGGTATGCGCTGGATTTGTCTAAGAAAGTATCTACTTTTCAGCAAATTTGTTACCGGCAATGTTTAATCAATTTATTACGGAACTATGGTGCAGTGATGGATAAGCCATAAATGCAACGTAATTGATATACTGTGGTAGGGGTTGTAAGGAATGAAGGAGGGCGGGGGTTTGCGATTCGCTCGATTTGCGTTGATCTAAATGTTGAATCGAGAGAATAGCAGGCCTCTGGCCTCTTGCATTCTATCCTTTTATCACCTTTGGAGGCACCGGAGGTAGTGCAGTCACAGTGCAATCAAACCTTTGTCCTTTTCTCTGAATGGTAAGGATAACATTATCGCCAGGCTGGACGGCAAATAAGTGCTTTATCAATTCTCTGTCATAAATCTGATACCCATTGATCGCATAAAGCTGGTCGCCAACTTCTATACCTGATGCTGAAGCATCGGTATTCGGATAGATGCCAACGATGTAGATTTCACTAAGTTCTATGCCTAAGTGACAAGGGACTTTTGCCCAAACAGAAAAATTCGCCCAAGGGAAATAATACGTATCAACGCTTGGGCCCACTGAGTAGCCATATGCTTGTTGGCTTCCATAGCCATTAATTTGGTAAGAGTTTATATTGCCTTGACCTTGAACATTAAAGGAGCTATTCGATTGGTATGTAGAGTGCCCGGGAGTGTAGAATGTACTGGATTCTGTTCCAAAGTTTTCTCGTACTATAAAATCACCACCGACCTCTGAGGCTTTTTGTCTTGCTTTATCGATGACATCAGAGTGATTAGAAAACCCATTTCCATTAACTGAAACGACACCGATTCTGTATACTAGCCCTTGCGGAGGACTTGGGAGAAGTAGGGCGGGTTCTGTTTTTTTTGATGTGCAAGCGACGTCAACTTCGGGAGAATAATAAGAGCGTGTCACTGAGCAAGAAAAGAGAAGTATGCAGAACAGTGGAGATAAGATATATTTTGACATTTGTATTTGGGTTTACCTATCTATTGGTTATTTTATAAAAGGTCGGAATTTTACTATTTATCTTTCTTCCCGTCTTTATAGCCATCCATATAGAAGGGATCTTTAGCGTATTTTGGACGTTTGCCATCATGCCCATCATCATACCCTTCATCATACATGCTCGCATCATCTAAGCCTTCCTCGTAGCCCAGTTTTTCTTGCTCGCTAACCCACCGTGAAGTTGATGCTGATTCGCCGTTCCAAGCGGCTTCATAGCCTTTATCATACGTTCCTTGATTGTCAGAATTGCATGAGCAGAAACCGAATAGTATTACGTGCAAGGAGATTCTTAAAATTTTACTTGACTTTGTAAGGGTCATTTTTTGTATCCTTTGTTGTTTTATTAACTGATTAAGGGTTCGCTTCACGGGTTCTTCAGCTCATCATTTTTCCAGAGGGAACGTTTGAACGTGGCATGACTTTTTGAGATGTTGCAGAGTTAGTTTCTTACTTCTCTTTTTTGAGTTGATATTTGATGTTGTATGAAGATACTTCGATAAAAGTTACAGTTATAATCCCAATTGTGAGGCTTTTTTCCTTCTTGGGGTCGAATTCAAAAACTGTCGTATCTGGACGAGGGGCTTCTTCCATATTTATCGTGTTATTCGCTGAAATATTTACATTACTATGTAAGTACCTATCCATAGTGGTTTCAGTGGTTGACTTATTTAGATCGGTTATTTGTAGAATTATTTTCCCATCGTCTTTGATAGCCTTCAACTTCAACTCGGCAAACCCTTTATCAACTTTGCCTCCATAAATATCAGCTTTACCATAGATATTTGGTAAATCAGCGGATCTATTCATTCTGAAAATCGTGCTGCCAACGCTTGCAGTTAAAATTTTGTTGTCTTGTTGTTCTAGAGTGTTATAATTCTCTATGTTCCTGTAGGTGCATCCACTTACTGACAATGTAATAATTAATAAACAAATTATTTTTTGCATCATGTATCCAATAGAATGTTTTATCACAAACTAATATGTTATGTACTACTGATTTTGTCGCAATACATATTTCGTGCTATTTTAGTGTAAGGTATTATAAAGTAGATGCAAATAAAAAACATTCCTATTTTTTCGAATGTTGGGGTAAGGGGGTCGTTCCTGCGATGTGCGATTTTGCGAATCGCACATCGCAGGGCACGGCCCTTTGCACGGCCCTTTGCACGCACCAAGTGTTTCTGCAAGGGCCTTGAGCTGGCTTTCAGAAAATGGTTGTATTTTTGTCATTGAAGTCCTCCATTTCCCGACTTGAATATTTTGTTGTTTCCGCGTACATTATAACGGGTGACGGCTATTATGTAATCAATATAATCTAGTGGAATAAATTTTCACGCGCGAGCTTTGGCATAGCAGCTCTCGTGTTTTTTCGAGAAGTGTCAGATGTTGTTTTAAGTTGCAATAATTTTAAGCTATCTATAACATTATTGCGAATTATCAAAATAGGTGGATTTCAGATGTTATATGTTTTTATGATAATTTTAGGTTTGGCATTTAGTGTATATGATTACTCATGTTATAAAAAACACTTTCCTGAAATGACCGTCTATGAATATGTATTTATGAAAGATAATTTTGTTATTAACTCAAAATAACTAAAGAACAACGAATTCAGCTTTTTTTACTTTTCATGTGTTTGTTTCTATTTCATGGAATTGACAGTATTCTGCTGCTTGGTGGAAGATTCAGTAGTCTTGTTTTCTGATTTTTTACTAGTCTGAGCAATCCGCTGCCAATAGGCATCAGAATATATGCAATCAAGATCAGTAATGTCTCTAGTGATAAGGTCTAAAGGTGTCTTGATTTTTTTAGACTTATGATCACTTATATTTTGCTCAATAGTTTTTCTTTTTTCTGTCGCGATTTTTTCTATTTCTTTTACTATTTCATTTCCTGCAGCAGTTGAAACCTTAGCTCGAATCTTGTGATAGGGGGTTACAAGTTCAGGATGGTTAAAGGAGGCAGCCAAATTAAGATAAACCAAAGCTAATAGCGGGTCACTTTTATCTTCTATGTACATTGATTTTAATTTATCCAAAGCTGGAGCAAAGCCCAAAGATGCAGACTGTGCAAAAAAGGAATTGGCATTTTCTACATCGATAACAAATCCTCGTATACCTGTAAGATAGCACATGCCCAGATTGTATAGCGCTGCTCGATCACAATTTAAAGCATCCTTAGTTAAATCGTCTAAGGTCATATTGCTCCATTTACTCAGTTCTGCGAGTTCTCCTTCCGTGTATGTGAGTTGTGCAATTTCCGAATTGTTGGATGTATTGGCCACTGAACTGGAAAGTTGTCTTAATGGGAGAAAAAGCATCAGAAATAATAGGGAAAGGCGTTTCATGGGGTCGTCCATTTATTGGTTAAAATCTACTAGTTGCACCGTTATATTTTAATATATCAATGATATTACGTTAAGGCATAAAGTATCGGTGTTTTGATAGTAATTGGCAATAAGTTTTTCGGCATGATCGTTTATTGACATGATATGCCCAGAATTACTTAAAGAGGTACTTAAAGTGAAATGGGCCGGGGTCTGCGATTCGCTCGATTCAGCATTAAGATCAAGCAAATCGCGCGAATCGTAGACCCCGGCCCCAATGGTCTGCTGTTTTAAGGGTAATTTACTAAAAGAGCCGGCTGAATTTTGTCTATTGGTGTGTGAACGAGCTTCCAGATGAGGGCAATTTTAAAGTCTTGTACGCTATCAGGCATAAAGCCCAAGACATAATCAGAGGTATGAGAGTCGTATTGTATGAAACCATGTTGCTCGCGCATGGCTTGTAAATCGCGAAAGTCTCTTTCGGTCATGAGCTTTTGAAAATTCTGAGGACGGTTATGCTCAGCGCTTAGGCGATCATAGACACTCTTTGCAGAAACACTTTTTGGATCAAGGCCGAATCCTAAAAATTTTTGCTCACCTTTTGTTTCCTGAGAGCAAAAGAGGTTAAACGCTCCTGCGGGTCCATGAGCATGTTTTTTAGGATATTCAGGAGTTCCATGCACATACGCAAGCTGCCCAAGTTGTACAGGTAAATCCTCAAGCTGTTGCATGGTATGTAGCGTTCCTTCTAGTAGCGCTTTTTCTGCCCGCTCTTTCGTTGGAAAATCAATAAATAGTCTCATGGGCTGCAGGTGATCATCTTCGAGATAGCCTATATTCAATCGAGCACCTTCAACGTGCGAGTCAAAGAGGCGATTAAATTTTTCGGTGCCAAGTATATGTTCCAGTGCTCGATAGCGGGCAATTTGACATACCATTCCGCAATCATAGATGCCAACGCCTGTAATTGCCGCCTGAAGGGCTTGGGTTGCAGATATCGTTTTCTTTACGATAAAGTGAAGGCCAGATCCTGGTTTTCGGTCGAAGTACTTTGGGTTGGCAAAGCCCTTATCGAAAATCTGGTTCGTTTGAAACCATTGAATGCGTCTATTTTGTCCCCACCTGTGAAGTGCGTTGCAATAGTCTTCAGCATACCAGATGCCTTTTTCTAGATCCCCGACAGTATTTGCCTCGCTCTTGGCATGTGCAAGTACTTCTTGCATTGACTGAATAACAATCTGTCCGTATCTAGTTCTTTCTGTATCAAAACAAAATATAGGTTCCATGATTCTGCCTGTGAATTATTAAATAGTGTACTATAGCCGGTTCATTTCATACAATGAAACCAAAATCCTTGCTGGATTAATTTTCATTTGCTTATTATCCTTTTGAACACCTATTAGATGTTTTGCCTTCTAAATTCTGCACTGTCTTTTTTTATCGTTTTTATCGTTGGAATTTCTCATGCGCGTATGGCAAATCTTAACGATTAGAACGATATAACGATAAAAACGATAAAAAAAGACGGTGCAGAAATTGGGGGGGGATTTTAAGAGAAAAATCCGAGAATTTTAACCCATTCGTTTCATCTCAGGCTAGTCGTGCTGCAAAAGCCAATGAGATGGCCCATCATACTTGCCAAATAGAAACTCTTTGGCCTCTTCGTCGTCTTTTGCGACTTTGGCTAAGTATAGGCGATTATCTGTTGTTAGGGAGCAATACGAAAAAACACCGCGGTCTGAGTTGTCAATGGCAAGCTGATTTACATAATAAATAGCAAAATCGCGAACTCTCTTATATGTTTCTTGACTCCATGGAGTTTTAACATTTTTATTTATCTCTGCTAGAGATGTCATAGTAACGCGTACAGTTTGGCGGGCTTTATATGGTAAGGAGAGTCCTGCAATTTCCACAAAACCGCGACTGGTGGCTCTTTCAATATCTGGTATATGATAATTCAAACTGATAAATCGCTGATGCCGTTCTAAAGAAAGGGAGCATATTTCCATAGAACTACCTGCTATACTTCCTTTTTCTCTTACAAATTCCACCACTTCTTCAATACTAGAAACCTCATGATTTTTTTGATTGAGGCAAGGTGCAAATTCTTCCTCTTTCACCTGGTAGGCAGGGCATAATAATGTAAAATCTTTATATTGTTTTGGAGCAAGATCAAAGGTCGATTCCGCAGTGTTAGTTTCTGAAGATTCACACCATCTCCACGTACTTTCAACTGCCGCAGCTTTAACAATGTTCAGGACCCCATAGGGTAAATTTGCTCTAAGACTGGCATCATAAAGATTGTGATCGCTGACTATTTTTTGTGCACATAGTGTTTTTAAAGAAGGGATAGACATTTTTTCAAGCCTCTTTTATTAAAAAATAAACTTTATTACACTATTGTACTAATTAAACATATTTAATTCAAGTAATTTAAAATCTTAATTTAAAATCTTGCGCCGCTGAAGCAATGCTACGGTATAGAAGTGAAAGGGGCCCTGATCACCTCTCCCCAATTACTTGTCATTTTCTAGCGGCCATGTCAAGTATTAGGGCTTGCGCGGTTATAGTGCCTGGATATTTTTTATCCTGATTAACCCATTGATATATTCGGAATTTGTTTTGTTCTTTATCTACTACAAGCCCGCCTTTATCGGGGTCAGCGATAGTAAAAGACTCAGGTATCAACTTTCCGAGAGTCGGTATATTTACACATGGCAGGTGAACGCATACCAAATCACATGCTTTTGATTGTTTAATATATTTGAATAGCTGATCAATTGCAATCTGAACGCAATACCAGTCTGATTGATACGGTATTTCTTCTATGTCAATGTGACATTCACTATTACGATTAATAATAACGGAAATTTTTTTTGCACCTTGCCACCTGCTACATGAATAAATAGTTCTATCGCTCTCTTCGCAGACGTTTGGCCCTTCGTTGTAAATACGATTGAAAAAACTGTTCATGGTAGATAAAATTGTGGGTTCTGGCTGCATGTAAAACTCTCTATTAAACAACAAGAATATATAGCAATCGCTTCTTTTTATCTACTTTAATCTCGATATAAAACTGCCGGCCCCGCGATGTGCGATTTTTGCAAATCGCACATCGCAGGACACGGCCCTTTGCACGTCAAATCTCCTCACGTTCAGATACCTTGCGCTTTCTTCCATAAAAACCTCATCCATTGCATAGTATCGGAGGATTTGCTTCAGCCAGACAGCCATTTTTATGCACTTGCATGAAACAATAATAACATGCATAATTCTCTTACTTATGGATATAAACTACCAAGCAGAAAGTATAAAAGAAGAAGCTTTTGCTTCAATTGATCACCCATTTGATGTGGCGTCATCTTGCGTGAATCGCTTGGTTTCAGACTATGCGCTGCCAGAGCCTCGCAAGCTAGAATTTTATGATGATGGCGGCTGTCTCTTTATCAAAGAAACCAATCTGGACGTTCGGGCGCCGGGCATTTATAACCCATTACTAATAAATACAATACGAGCATTTTGGGTAAGCAGCCCTGAAAAGCAGCAGCTATTTGATGCAGCGCCGGAACTTTTACAGCAAATCCAGTCTAGAATACAGCTGAAACCAACCCGTGTCCCTCATATCTTCGACGGCGTTATCCACTGGGTAGAAATACTGTTTTCTCGCGATAACGAACCAGTTATTCGAATCTGCTACACAAGCGCAGTGTTCTTAAACGGCCTGAAAAAGTCGGGAATTATCCTGGAAGGCGAAGACTGGATTGATCCTGAGTATTTATGCCTTTTCAGTTATGTCTCATTCCCACTTTCTAATGCGGGAATCTTAGGGGATTATCGGCTGTAAAAGGGGCCGGGGTATTCGATTCGCTCGATTCGTAACTTTAGATCAACCCAAATCGAGAGAATCGCATACCCCGGCCCCTTTCACCCAGCCTAATAAGGGTGCTCTATGTTTTTGCGAAAAACAAGAATTTTTGTTTTCTGAAAACCTGATGGTTTTATTTCAATGCTGTAGTAAAATCCTTCAGCATCTTTAAAAAAGCGCTCTTTTGTAAGCGTAAATTCCCGTCGTTTGGCTTTATTTTCAAAAGCTTGGGCTTCTGCCTGGTCTTCCCAGATATTGCAAGAGGGGTACAAGCTGCGATCATATTCATCATAAGTTGCCTCTTTCCAGCGACAAACAAAAAGCTCTACAGCTACTAATCCATTTATGATGTTTGCGGTTTCTAAAAAATGCCTACTCTGTTGATGGTAAGCATCAACCTGAGCCTGTATAGCCCTATCTCTTTCAACTTGTGATTGTGTAAATAAGTCATACAGAGGATGTGATTGATCTAATCTATACCTACTCTGTTGATGGTAAGCATCAACCTGAGCCTGTATAGCCCTATCTCTTTCAACTTGTGATTGTGTAAATAAGTCATACAGAGGATGTGATTGATCTAATCTATAGATAGAACCAGAAACGTTCATAATTAACTCCTCATAAAACTATTTATTATCTTGTTTAATGCAATAATTTGCAAGAGTATTTGATGGACCTTACGTTGATGACAACAAAAAGTATCGTGTACGAATTATTTTCTAGAAATCTTCTTGATTTCCTCCCGCCCAAGGTGTACTATTTATGGTTATGAAAAATCTTCTATTAATCATATTTTTTATCCTGGGGGGCACTCCTATGCAAGGCAATACTATATTACAATTGGATCGAGTATATAACTCAGAATTTTCCTTTTCTTTAGCTAGGAATGTTTTAGAAAGTTATCTATCTGGAAATTCATTTGATTATAAAAAAGAATACACACCTGAGGAGTGTGCACGCCGGGACGCTGATATTCTCAGTATCTGGAATGAAATGCTGTCTCAAAATCCAGTTCGCCAAAAAGTTGCCGTAATGACAGCGGGTGCGCCTGGTGCCGGCAAAACAATGAAAATGGTGGATGCGCTTCGCCAACAACGTGCGCAAGGTAGAGATTTTGCCTATATTGATCCGGATGATGTCTGCCTGAAAGTGGGCATGAAAGAAACATATCTTGCCGAACTTGCCTGCAAGTGACGGCTCACAAGAGGCGCGCCTTGATCTCTATAATAGATGGCGGCCTGCATCCAATGGCATCACACACCTTGTCCTTGCAAACCTGATTCGAGAAGGCTACGGCTTTTATTTTGGTACAACTTCCACAGGCCCATTTACCTATAGGTTCTTAGAATTTTTGAAAAAGCATGATTATGAGATTAGGCTTATCCACGTTACTGCATCAGATGATGTTCGCTGGGCTTCTATCCAGGAGCGAGACAAAAAATTTATCCAAACAACCGAAAAAGATGTTCGCGAAAAAGGAGACCTTTTACCGCAACGCATCAACGATACCTACCTTGCCTACGCCGACTCAATCGAATTTTATTATAGAGATGGCGTAAATGAACAAGCTAACCTTGCAGCAACCTGGACAAGGCGCAGCAAAGAACAAAATGCTTCCGGAACCCTAACCATTACAGATGAAGCAAGTTACCGCAAAATCAAAAACATTCATAATGCGGCATGCGCAAAACTCAAAAAGCCAGAGCTCAACTGGGAAAATACCGTGGAAAACCGAAGTATTTAAGTTGTGAAAGGTGAAAGGGGCCGGTCGCTGCGATGTGCGATTTTGTGAATCGCACATCGCAGGGCACGGCCCTTTTCACCTAATGCGGTATAGTCTCACGGTGAAAGGGGCCGGCCCTAGGGGTTGATTTAAGCGCTTTTTCATGCAAGGGATGCGGTAGCAAATTTGTTCTTGAATCAATTTTGGCGTCAACTTTTACCTCTATAGCACCAAAGCAAAAATGAGCTCACTAATCTAGCCTTGAGGTTTTTTATGATAAGATTCCAGTTAAAAATCCAGAGCGGTGCAAGCTAGCCCCGCACCAGAGAGGCTGTGAAAAAATACGTTTTCTTCGACCGCAGGTCTGGTCCGGAACTCACATCGTTTACACTTTAGGGAAGGCACATCATTTACACTTTTTATCGGTGCCTATAGCATGATAAATTGTTTAAATATAAATAATAGTATGTTGTTTTCCCTAATATTTCAAGTTTATATCCGGTTTCTGAGCGTTTGAGTGAAGTAGAGGAAGCAATCTGTTTTCTGTCCGGGGTTTGGGGGCAGAGCCCCCAATTAATCCCTCAGCTTACATCCGTCTAACGTCACGTATCGATCAGTTTCGGAAGCAACCTGTTTTCTGTGCCTACTATTTTATCACTGCCCGTCTATTTTTTCTATCAGTGCTTTGTTGTCCTGCTTTTTACACCTTTTTTACCGG
Source organism: uncultured Chlamydiales bacterium (assembly GCA_963826935.1). Classification (GTDB taxonomy): domain Bacteria; phylum Chlamydiota; class Chlamydiia; order Chlamydiales; family FEN-1388; genus SZAS-7. The sequence goes on from CAWGYH010000004.1 coordinate 105,554, forward strand.
TATTTTTCTCCTAATTCTTCCAGGCCGTCTAAGGACTTCCAACTCGTTTTTGTGTCTGATTGTCCCCAGAAATACAGGTCCAAAATACATCTTCAGCCCTTCTTCTGTTTCTAATAACCCTACTAATTCTTCAGCTAATACTCTTCCTACATATACATCACCACCTTTCCAAGGCATCTTTCCGCAGCTCCTTACCCTCCCCACTCTAAATTCATCGGCATATTCGGGTGCCTTCAGGCACCCGTTCCAAATTCTCAAAGATGGACTGTAGATGCTTCCTGGGGTCACTTGACCTAATGTTTCATGAGGTCTTCTAAAGTTGTAATAATTCTGAAATTTAGCTAATTCCTTTTGTTGATCCACTAAATCTAATTCAGGAAAAACACCCTCTCGCTGCAGCGTGCCATGCATTCTTTCATGTCGGCCATTTTGCTGGGGATTGCCTGGATCTATCCATTCAGGTATTACCCCTGCCTTAATGAGGTTTATAGAAAGCCTTGAAAGCCTTCCCACACCCGATGTTGCAAAAGGGGGTCCATTATCATTTCGCATATAATCGGGTAAACCATATTCACGAAATGTTGCTTCTAGAATAGCCCAGACATGATCTCCATCATTTTTATTTAGCTTTATACAGCGCAGCAAAAAACGGCTAAAGTTGTCTACAAGCGTCAGTGGTTCACATTTATGCCCATCTTTTGTAAGCCACCAGCCTTTAAAATCCACAGACCAAACTCTATTAAATTCGGTGGCATGAGATAGTGGATCTGTTTTTACGGGAAAACGTTTCCGAAGTTTCCGAGCATGTATAAGACCGTTTCTTGCTAAGATGTGCCCTATAGTTTTGGTAGAAGGCCATATTATTGTTGGGTTCCTGGCAACTAAATCACCCCTCAACTTTTTCGGGCCCCATTCAGGCCATTCTAATTTTAGGTTCAAGATTGCTTCTACAAGAATAGGATCGATTGCTAGCGCTTGATTTATAGGAGCTCTGCTCCTATCGGCCAACCCTTCGAACCCTTCTTTCTCATATCTTTCTACCCATTTATAACCACTTGGCCTGCTAATTCCAAATTGATTACAAAGCGTAGCCATATCTAATTTATCTTCAAGATATAGCTTAATAAATAGTTTTCTTTGTTCCAAAACCTGTACTTCCTTCCATGCCATGAACATCCCTTTATTAAAAAAGATATTATACCAGAAAGTGTAAATGATGTGCCTTCCCTAAAGTGTAAAGGATGTGCCTACTCCGGACCGTCTTTGGAGTGCGGCGATTCTTCGCCGCTTTTAATTCTGCACACACCTTAATCGCAAGATCGCTTAAGGCTCACAAACACATCTACAGATTCATGTAGATCTGTTTTGTAAGCTTGGGCGGTAAGGAAGTAAAGGTGCGTGGTCGAAAGTAAAAGCTGAGAAAAATCGCGGCACTCCAAAGACCTGCGGTCGAAGAAACATTTTTTCACAGCCTCAGAGACCTGCGGTCAAGCTCGAAAAGTAAGGTCCAACCCTACTTCGGGAGTGGCATTTTTCACAGCCTCATTGCGACT
>CAWGYH010000005.1:0-1118085 GCA_963826935.1 uncultured Chlamydiales bacterium
CGTTGCATGGCGACTTCTTTTTCGGGCTTTTATTCGACTTTTTGTTTTTTGGGATCCGGTTCGCTTTCTTTCGAATTTCTCTCCTCTAAAATGGCAGAGATTTCATCTGTAAGCGCTTTATTCACACTATTGTACGCAATATTAACCCATGTGATTGACGCATTTGCTTTGACAAAATCGCGCAACTTCTCAGCGCCGTCGTCAGTCAACCCACAACAAAAAAAGTTCAAACTTTCGACGGGTGATAAGGGATTTAATTTAAAAGCACAAATTATTTTCTTTACACCTTTATCGCCGATGCGTGTATCGCTCAAGTCCAAGTTACGGATGCTTGTGTTGCTTTTCAGGGCTTCGGCAATAGGTCCTATAGTTTGGGCTGAAAGTCTGTCACCGGAATGGATCCAAGCACTACTTAAGTTAACGGTATGAACAGAAGTAGATTGTGCTAAAAATGCGCCTATATTTGTTGCCATTGCAAAAGAATAATCAACAAACGGAGATAATGATACTTCTTGAATTGGGCTCCGAGATGCCGCTTTTATGAGCTCATCATCGCTGCCGGATGTTACAAAAAATCCGGCACGATATATCGTTTTACAGGGTGTAAAAAATGTCTTTAGATCTAGAACTTCCCCTATTTTTTTACCCTGTAAATAATCTTTTGCTTTTGTCAGCCAGTAAAGGGTTTCATCATATGAACTACCCTCTTTTTTTCGATAATAGTAGGCAAGAGAAAGGGCTCCATCTGCATTTTTTGATTGGCGTACCTGAGATTCATATCTATCTAGCACAAAACTAAAGCCTGTTTTTTCTTCTAAGGATTGGGCCTGCTCCTTTGTGAGGTAATTTTTTTCTGTTAATTGTTCAATTGTTTTTTGAAACACATCTCGAGATAGGGCAACAGTTTTCCCTTCGCCCTGCAGTAACACTATTGCTTCAAAAAAACGCACACACTGGGTACAGGGAATTTCATAATAGCCAGCATTGGGATCGTATGAGCGAGGGATTCGATAGAGCGTGGTATTGCCCATGAGCTCTTTCACTTTTGCTACAACCTGCTCGTTGGGGGAGAACCTCACAACATCAGGGGATTGCACATTTCGGTAAACAGTAGGCGCGAGTGAATTAACTATTTCGCACGTCGTAGCTGTATAGGCGGGAACAAATTCAAATTCACAAATATCGCTAGATGCCGCCATTTTCATTTTACTTAAATCTTCAAATGCAAAGTTATATTCCGAACTTACGCCTATCATGTCGTAAAACCCTCTTTTAAATTAAGTAATAATATACATGTTTCTCATTGCTTGTCAACTAAAACGGGTAAGAAAAGCACATGTTCAGGGGGGCCGCGAACATGTGCCTTGATCGTTCGTGCTGCTCTGTTTGATAAACTGAATCAATGAAGTGCTCTAAGAAAATTGTGATTAAATAGAAAGTAAGTACTATAAAGTCGGCTGCGGTAAAAAAGATAAAGTACCTTTTTACGTGAAATGCAAAATATGTTATCATCGCTTGCCTTTTATGAGCTCATACGACTATTTAATAAAATATCATGCGCCGGTGTCGCTGCAAGCAACAAATTATTTTGATGGGGCGGTAGAAGCCCTTTCATTAGAAACACCCGCTGACGCCCCGGGCATGCTTGTGGAAAGAGTGCAGACGCTCTTTGGGCAACTTAAACTCTCTAACAAGATTGACCCAAATACTCTTATTCGTGCAGAGGCTGCTGCCAGGCGCCTTAAATGCTCCAGCCAGCCTATTCTTTGCCGACGAAGTGATGATAGTGATTCTGAAAGAACCCTCGTCGTTACAAAAACCTGCTACTACATCCTCTTAAAAACAAAAGATGGCTTTGAAGCCACAAACTCCAGTGCCACGCGCTGCACGCCTGCTCTTAGAGTTCGATTTGATGGTAATAAAAAAGTGTCGTTAGTCTACCAGCTTGTTAACCATGATAGCGCCCCACGGATGACGCTTGCAGAACTTGCTCTACGCAAGAAAGGCAGTGATAAACTCCCTGACGTTGTAGATCTCTTTCATTATGAAAAAGAGGACATCCCTAAAACAATGGCCTTTATTAAATGCCAAGCCGCTGGGCTTTATGCCTTTGATCCGGCAAGGGACGATCTATGTGCAGCCCTCTTTGAAAATGCCGGAGCACTGCTGCCTTCCTGCATCGAACATGACGATAGAGAATCTATCGAGTTTATAAAAAGTAAGCATGTCACACCCGGGCAGCGTTTTCAGGCCATTACAAAAGCGGCAAAACTCCAAAGGCTAGACTATGTGCGGCTTTTAATTAGAAAAGACGATCCGGCAGTTGAACTGCAGGATGCCTTTGATAAAGCCGTAAAAATAGGCGATAGTAGAATGGTGCGCTATTTTCTTAATTTACGATGCGGAAATGACTTTGACGCACTCGCGGCCATGGCTTATGCAGTATTACATGATAGCGATGACATACTCATGCTTCTTTTCGATCGCCTAAAGCAGACGGCAAGCAGCATCTCAGAGGCAATTATTGCATGCGCCGCACTTGGCAAAATGGACACATTTACGTTTGTCCTTTCAAAAAAGGGATCACATGTCATTGAAGGCCGAGCAGTTGCAGCCTGCTTCTTCTGCAACCAAAAAGAGATGGGAAAAGCGTGTCTTGCAATAAAGCCCGTTGCGGAGGATGCTTATTCAAAATCGCTTTGGGTAGCTGCCGAAAAGAGCGATTTTGAACTTATGGAATTCCTCCTGCAGGGAGAGACCGCTCGTCTGGCTGACAAATTTTCAGATGCTGACAAGAACAACATGTAATAAAATTTTATTTGTGCTTGAGGTGTGGTCTGGGGTTCGAATACGTATCCAGCACACCCTTCGGGCGCATACGCATCAGGCTATCAAAAAAAAGTACCTTTTTCAGCCTGAAGGGCTGGGTTTTAAAAGCCCAGGGCATCGCCCTGGGTATGCTGTAAACACGATGTTGCAGGCTGTAGGCCTGCGTTATAGTAAATTTTTGTAACAAACTACTGAATATTAAAAATTTTCTATAACGCAGGCCTACAGCCTGCCTTTCAACTCCATAATACACCTATGGCGATGCCATAGGCTTTTAAAACCCAGCCCTTCAGGCTGAAAAAGGCTGAAAACGGCACTTTTTTTTTGATAGCCTGATGCGCACGTCCGAAGGGTGTGCTGGAATCGAATACGTATCCAGCACACCCTTCGGGCGCATACGCATCAGGCTATCAAAAAAAAGTACCTTTTTCAGCCTGAAGGGCTGGGTTTTAAAAGCCCAGGGCATCGCCCTGGGTATGCTGTAAACACGATGTTGCAGGCTGTAGGCCTGCGTTATAGTAAATTTTTGTAACAAACTACTGAATATTAAAAATTTGCTATAACGCAGGCCTACAGCCTGCCCTTTAACTCCATAATACACCTATGGCGATGCCATAGGCTTTTAAAACCCAGCCCTTCAGGCTGAAAAAGGCTGAAAACGGCATTTTTTTTTGATAGCCTGATGCGCACGCCCGAAGGGTGTGCTGGAATCGAATACGTATCCAGCACACCCTTCGGGCGCATACGCATCAGGCTATCAAAAAAAAGTACCTTTTTCAGCCTGAAGGGCTGGGTTTTAAAAGCCCAGGGCATCGCCCTGGGTATGCTGTAAACACGATGTTGCAGGCTGTAGGCCTGCGTTAAGTAAATTTTTGCAACAAACTATTGAATATTAAAAATTTGCTATAACGCAGGCCTACAGCCTGCCGTTTCAACTCCATAATACACCTATGGCGATGCCATAGGCTTTTAAAACCCAGCCCTTCAGGCTGAAAAAGGCTGAAAACGGCACTTTTTTTTGATAGCCTGATGCGTATGCCCTTCGGGCGTGCATTTTTATCTCTACACGTGATTCCCAGGACGCCTGCGGCGGCCTGCTATTTGCCACCACTCCCTTCGAGAGTGGCATTTTTTCACAGCCTCGCAGGAGGACTTCGGTTAATAAAAAGGGACGGATCCTGCGTCTTGCTGCTGTTTTAAGGGTTGTTCGCTCTGCTTTACCCTTGCTCTATAGCTGCTTTTAGGCGGGTGAAAGCCTCACGAGCTGTGGGACGAAAAATTGTGTCGACAACTTCTTTTGTTTTAGCGTTTCTTATCACCATAGGATCTTCGCTCAGCATATCTATCACAAGTTCCGCAATTCCTTCCGAAAGGCCAAGACCTTCTAATTTTTTAGCTGCCTCTTCAATCCACTCATCTTGAGGGGGAGCGAGCCGATGATCCTTTGGGCTTTCTTCTCGAGCCATATAGGGAGGCTCTCCGGTAAGAATCTCATAGAGAATAGCTCCCATTGCAAATACATCGCGAGCATATTCCCGCCGTTGCCCTTCCGGCGTAGTAGGATCAGTCGTGATCATTTTAGAGTAATCTTCTCGAGTCATCATAAAGGTTGCAGCAGATGGGGCTGTAGGGTTTTTAGTAAAAGCTTCATCAAAGCGTCGCGCACCGCCAAAATCCGCGATGTGCATAACATTTTCTTGTTTATCTTCATCATAACCAACTAATATATTGTGAACCTTCAAATCACCATGCTGCACTTTTTTATCGTGAAGGTATGCAAGGCCCTCTAATAGCTGCTTAGCATAGTTTTCACGGCTTTTTAGCGGAATATTCGAGAAGATGCTTTTATTTTCTGTAAGCTGACTTGCGTCGCAGGTATAGAGGGGAACAAGATGGGACATTGCCCCGGTTGATAGATTGGTAAGTTGTCGAGGTTTTTTTTGGATTCCCACTACGTCATTATTGGGATTTAATTCTGAGAGAAGTTGGTATTCTTTTTTAAGCTCTTCACCTGCTCCTTCTTTAGCAGTCTTTTGAACCTGAAGCTCTCCTCTATTAAAATTCATCGCTAAGCGAACTTCTCCAAATGCGCCAGCGCCTATAGCGGCATTTCGTGTATGTGTGCCAATTTTTACCGACTCACCAAAAGTCATGCTCACTTTCACAGCGGTTTTCCCCGGTTTATCCGGCATGTTAATCTGTATTGATCCTCCGCCCTCTAGTGTATGCTCTGAGTGGACCTCTCCTGCCATAAAATGAATCAAGGCTACCGCCAAGGCTTTCTTTAAGGTGGTTTGATTAATTCCTGTTGCAATCGGCGTATCTGTGATCTCGACAAGCCGCTTCTCATCCACATACTCCATTGACGGCATCTTTTTTGTAACCAGCTGCCCGCCCTCCATTTCGAATTTTGCTGCAATTTTCTGATAGGTCGTTTGAAATGAAGCCAGGTTTTCGATCTTTTGCTGATGATCGGTCACCAGCTTGTCAACATCAAGCTTACCATCTTGAACATACTTTTGCTTTAATGTTGAGACGTCGATACCAATCTTTTTGGCTACGACGGCAAGATCGATTGTTGATGCAGTGTGTAACTGTACAATATCGTGATTTTGGAGGGTGGCTTCTGGAGTAAAACCTGGCAAGTTCTTGCCTGCAACTGTTTTGATCGTTTGATCGGTTTGGTGTCCCGGACTTATGGGCTTATTGGCAAGAGAGGGGAGGTTTTCTTGCCCCCTACCTATATTTTCATAGCCTTTATCATATATAGACATAAACAACACCTCTAATGGTATATTAGCATATTATATAAAATATTTCAATTATTTCTTGGAAAGGCTACTTCAAGGGGCCGTGCGTACAATAAAACCAAAAAGGCATACTATGCCTGGGGTGGGGTCAATTTCACAAAAACTAGTGCCTTTTTGTAAAATCAAACTGATGAAAGCCTTGCTAGGGAAGTTCGTAATAAGCAATGTCTTAGAGGCTTCCATTTTTTCAAGCTCTCGTAAATTTTAGATACTTGAACAAGCACAATAAATATGCTACAGTTCGAAGGCGATAAAACAATCCAAAGGAACAAATATGGATCCAATTTCCGCCTCGGTATGCTTTGCAGTAGTTGGTGTTGCAGCGGCCGCCGACTTAGGCGCTGTAGGCGCCGTTATTCACATTGCCGGGGGAGAAATTGTAAGGGGTCTAACTCGCAGGCCCCAACATTGGCATGACTTTAAAATTACCTATGATAAACTTGTTGCATTGAAAGATCAAGCCGCTCTTATTTCTGGTCTTGCTCGAAGGGTAAGAGAGGACTACACGCTTACAAGTGAGTACTGGAATTGGGTTGGCACTGGTAGTTCAGCCAGTTCTCGCACGCTTTATGAAAAAGTCATAAACAGATCCGATCATACTGAGTTATTCACCTTGTTCGAACAGTACCTTGCTGATGTAAATAACAATGGCAAAGAGCTTGAAGTGCTTCTTCGAGAATATATTATGAGTTACGAAGCCTTATTGCCTCGGCGCCAGGTGATCACCCCTTTTGCACCCCGTCCAATCAAAAGCATAACCTTTATTGCGGGATCAGAAACAAAGGGCGATTGCTCAAATCCCGGTTCTATGGACTATTTTTCAAGCCGCCAATATCCTTGGCTGTCTCTCGTTATCCCTCAGTTGCAAGAGAGGGGATATGATGTTGGCGTAGTTGATTGGGCAGATCCTGGCGTTGACTGGAAAGCAAACAGGACTTTTGTAGTGGGTCCTGTATGGGGATATGTGAGCAGAATCAAAGAATTTATTTCGTTATTCAATCTTTTCGAAAGAGAAAATGTTAAACTCTTGAATAGTCCCAAATTTATGAAATGGAATCTCAATAAAAAATATCTTGTTGAACTGCAAAAGGCAAGAGTGGGGCAGATCCCTAAAACAACATTTGTGCCGCCTCATTCGAGGGCAACTCTTAGGGAGTTTTTTACGGACGATATTATAATTAAGGGAGCAGTTGATGCGGGCGGCGCAAGCTACAAACATGTCACATTCTCTAATTTCGACGAAGCTTCTCACCTATTTGAGACCTATAAGGAAAAACATGCCGGTGTTATCGTCCAGCAGTTTATTCCAGAAGTTCAGCAAATGGGGGAGCTCTCCTTTGTGTTTATTGGCGGCGGCCTCTCCCATTTTTTTATTAAGGTGCCTGCAATGGATGAAGAGCGCTGTCAGACGTTTTATGGCGGAAGATCCTTTGCTCTTTCAAATGAAACTATAGCTGAAACATTGGCAGTAATTAAAAAAACTTTTCGACCCGATCTTCGCGCCCGGCCGCAAGATATTTATAATGCGCGATTTCAGGCCGAAAGGCTCAATGAAAAGCTTGCATTTTATTTTTATAAAAAAGGCATTGAACCGCCAAGCTATATGCGACTGGATGGTGTGATGGTAGATGAGAGCTTTACGCTCATGGAAATAGAGGGCATAGAGCCCTATATGGAAATCGCTGAGGCCATGAAGCATAATCCACACAATCGTGTTTTAAAAAGATACGTTACTGAAATTATTGGATGTGTGGAGCAAAAGGAGCAGCGTCAATATAACACAGTAGGCAAGCCTGCCATACAAATTGGGCTGCCACCTTCAGAATTTTACACCCTCGCGTGCGCCTCTGAGCCTTTAACATCTATTGCCTTACCGGGGGCTGACGTTTCGTCCAGTTTGCCAAAGGCAGACAAAAACCTCTCTTTCGTTGCTTATAAGGGCGATCGAGTCATCGGGCACTGTTCTACTAACAAAGCCGCAATCTATTGGGAACATATAGAGAGCCTTGACCCGTATCGATATAACCTCCAAACTCAAATTTTTATTAGGATTCACCAGATGGCGGTGGTTGCAGAAAAAAAATATCTAAAAGAAATCGGCGAGCCAATCGCTCTTGCCATGCATAATGCAGGAATTGCCATTTTGCCAGACCATCGCGGCCACGCTTATGGCTCGGCGCTGACAGAACAACAAATCGCATTATGTAAGCAGCACAAGATGTCCACGCTTTTTTGTGAAACAACAAATGCCTATTCAGCAGCAATCATGCAAACGCTTAACTTCACTCCAATTGCCACATACCATTATCAGGACTTGGCTGCACAGTTAGCCTACCCTCCACTTGTTAAGCTAGACGATGCCTTTACTGTTTGGGCTCTTCATTTCAAAGCATAAACTCGAGAGACCAGAGAAATTAAATTAGAGCTGAAGACCCTCTGAGGAGAAATCACTCGCCAAAAAGTTGCAAAGTCGAGATAATAAAAACAAGCATGCCAGAATTGGAAATTTACAACCGTAACATATACGGTAGATCAAAAAAAGGAGCGTATTATGGTAGCTAAACTAGCTGAAGGTAGTCCCCTTGCAGGGGAAAGGATTCCGTTGCAGCCACAGGTGCCAGGCAACAGAGAGCCTTCGGAAAGAAACGCACGTATAAAACGGGTCGCAATTGGGGTTCTTATAGGCATAGAGAGTGCTATTTTTGTGGGAGGAATTATAGTTAGTATCCTTGCATATGATAGGCAAATTAACATATTACCCGTATGGGGTGCCCTTATAGCTGGGATAGGAGGGGGTGCCGGTGTTGTGACTTGCATGGCTTGTGCGAATGATCGAATGTGTGACCAATGAAAGGGGCGGGCCCTAGGGGTTGATTTAAGCGCTTTTTCAATGCAAGATTTGTCCTTTTGAGCGAAGCTCTTTGGAGTGACTCGATTTATCGAGTCTCTTCGTAGGCTGATTCATCGGCCGGGCCAAAATAGTGCTATTGTGATGCGGCCGATGAATCGGCCTACGAAAAGACCCACTAAAGTGGGTCACTCCAAAAAGCTTGGCTCAAGGACATAACCGGTGTGTACGTAGATCAATGAGTGATCAAAATGAAAGGGGCCCTGGTCACCTCTTCCCAATTACTTGTCATTTTCTAGAGGCCATGTCAAGTATTAGGGCTTGTGCGTTTATAGTGCCTGGATATTTTTTATCCGGATTAATCCATTGATATATTCGGAGTTTGTTTTGCTCTTTATCTACTACAAGCCCGCCTTTATCGGGGTCAGCGATAGTAAAAGACGCAGGTATCAACTTTCCGAGAGTCGGTATATTTACAGATGGCAGGTGAACGCATACCAAATCAAATGCTTTTGATTCTTTAATATATTTGAATAGCTGATCAATTGCAATCTGAACGCAATACCAGTTTGATTCATACGGTATTTCTTCTATGTCAATGTGACATCCACTATTACGATTAATAATAACGGAAATTTTTTTTTCACCTTGCCACCTGCTACATGAATAAATAGTTCTATTGCTCTCTTCGCAGACGTTTGGCCTTTGGTCGTAAATACGATAGAAAAAACTGTTCATGGTAGATAAAATTGTGGGTTCTGGCTGCATGTAAAACTCCTTATTAAACAACAAGAATATATAGCAATCGCTTCTTTTTATCTACTTTAATCTCGATGAAAGGGGCCGGTCCCAATGGTGTCAACTTAAGAAAATTTATATTAGTTTTTGTTTTCAGCCTGTAGGGCTGGGTTATAAAAGCCTATGGCATCGCCATAGGTAGTTTAGAAATTATATGGCAGGCTGTAAGCCTGCGTTATAGCAAGCACTGAAGGTGCGATTTTCGACTACAACATGTTTGGATACAACAATATAATGCGCACCTTCAGCGCTTACTATAACGCAGGCTTACAGCCTGCCAATTTTGTTTTTTACCATACCTATGGCGATGCCATAGGCTTTTATAACCCAGCCCTACAGGCTGAAGACGGCGCATTCAAAGCTATATAAATTACCTTAAGTTGACACCATTGGGGCCGGTCTCAATGGTGTCAACTTAAGGAAATTTATATTAGTTCTGAAAAGGTTGTGAAATACCGTCTCTCCCTTCGGGAGAGAACTCGAGTTTGGACATTTGAAGGTTCGACGGACACCGTTCTTGTATGCTTAACGTACATATTGGTGATCCATTCGGTCTCGGTCTCGGTCACGGTCTCGGTCTCCAGTGTACGAAGTATGCTTAGTTAAAGGCGAAGCTTCGCCTGCATAGCGTCTACAGTCGAGACCGAACGGTTTACCTCCAGGATGTTATGCGCAAGCTACAAATGTCCAAACTCGAGTTCACTCCCTACATGCTTGAGATCTGGCTGGATAAAGCATGCGATGTATGCAGTGTGTCACAGCGAATGGTAAATCACAGAGAGATATCCCGCCGTTGTGTTTGGGGGCTTAAGGACCGTGTTACTATCATAACCTGTTTCCAAGGGGTGCGCTCTTTGGGATCGGGATGAACCATCCATTTAGCCAGGTTAGTCATAATGGTCACCTTATCTGTTAAGGGAGCTTTGGGATTTAAAAGGGTTTGTTTGGCAGCCTGTGATTCACCCCGGTAGCCCATCTTTTTAGCAAGCATTTCTAGCTTATTTTCTTTATCCCACGGCAGTTTAGAGCACGAGAGTATGAGAAGAAGGTTGCAGCCTATGGAGTATGTTAGAGCATTTTTCCAGCTGTCACTCGAGTCCAATAAACACTCTGGAGGGCGATAAGCATCAACGGCTACAGGTTCGTCAAGATAGGGCCACTGGTCTTTTTTAACGGCTTTGTCAAAATTGGAAAAAGTTACTTCAAAACCAGCCCAAACAAGAATATTGTCAGGGCTTATATCTCTAAGGACAATCCCTCGCTTCTGGAATAGATCGACCTCATCTATAATATTGCAAGCAAGTGTAAGGCTGTTCTGATCAACTTCTGTGTTAGTACGTAGGTAGGATTGTAAATTGCGTATTTTTTCATACAAACAAAGTATCTTGTCGCGATTGGAGCCAAAGGTAAGCACATGCACTTGCCGAGGAAGGACCACATGAGGCTCTAAGAGCGCGCATATCGCTCGCTCTTTTCGCAAGAGGCTTTTATAGGCATGCTGACCACTATTTTTATTGCTCGAGCGGACATAAAAGCTGATATCTTCGAACCATCCAGATGCATCTTTCCTTAATACTATGGGTTCTCGATTAATCGCTGCCGCATCCTTTCCCGGCTGTTGCGGTGGCTTTCTAGGCAAAAGAATAATCCAATCCATTAAATAAATTATTTTATGATCAAGGCCTGTTTTTTTGCGAGAGAGATAAGCATTGTGAACACATCCCTTAAATATGCCTTCAATAGTACGCCCAGTGGAAGGAAGATCCTCTAAATTAATGGAAAGGGGTTTAGGTCCCTCAGGAGTGCAGGCAAAGACGGTGGTAGCCTTACTTTTAGAGATCTGCATGAGCCTTGTATGTACCTCATTCATGGTCGGCCTCATATCTGGCTCTGGATGGCACATTAACTGAAAAAGAAACTTTGCTGCATCAACATCGCTAAGAAGCTCTTGTTCATCTAGTAACTGTCTGTATGCTGTGAGTTCGTTTGTATCTGGCCGCGTCGCGCTCCCGGCCTTTTGCAAAAATAGGAGCTCATTAAGCACAACGCCTAATGCGGAAACATCATCGCGTTTATAACTACCATCAAAAGCTTCATTCGGTGATCGTGCAAGCACCGCTTCATCAGGTTGTTTTAAAAAAATTTGTTCTAAAGTGATGTCGCAATGTGCCTTGCCGCTCTTGTGCAATGCCTTTACCTGCGCGGCAAGCTGAACTGCCATTTCAAGCCTGGTATACCATGAGGGTATAGTATGTGGATCTAAAGGTTCGAGAGCAGGCACTGCTACTGATAATTTTTCAAATGAATTAACAAATAAATCAAACGAAGTATGCATAATGCAATATAGTATGTGTAGTAACTATGTTTTTGTCAAGGAAAAGAATAAATTGTAAAGAGGGATACTCTACTGAAGCTGAAGTCTAAGATGTTAATATATAATCAATTTTATGAGAAGGGTTCCTCGCTGTCTGGGGTAGCGTCACTCGTTTTTGCACGGGCTTTACGTTGCATGGCGACTTCTTTTTTTCGGGCCTTTAGTTGACTGATTTCTTCGAAGCTGAGTACGCGGTCGGGGGCTGCTTTTTTGAACCGTTTTTGGTAGAGCTCGCAGATGTACTGGCGCAAGGGTGCTTTCCAGTGTTCTTGTTTGTGGTTGTCGAGTCTGCGGAAGGATTTGGGGTCCATGCCGAGCTCGCGGGCCATTTGGATGTGTACTTGGGCGAGGCGGTGGCGTTTTTTGGCTTCGACCCAGGGTAGGAGGTCTGCGGGGATGTGGTCGGTGGTCATGTTTTGTCCTCTTTGAGTTGCCGGATGGCACTTTTATAGAGTAAGTATCTTATATTTGGGGGATTTTGTCACTAAAATTGAGGATTGAGAATGTGAAAACACGAAAGTCGAGTAATTGATGACGTGAAACGTGCTCATGCACGTAGTCAATTCTTCATGGAGTTAATAGATTTGGGCAATCTTCCAAGCGCTCTAATTTCAAGAAATCTACTAGGACAGCTAAATCATTCTCAGATTGGGGAGATCTATGAAATGCAGCAAGCGCCATGTTAACGAAACATATTTTGTTCATTCCGCTGTCCCTGTGCCACCTCCTAAATGATTCCATCAGGTCGGCTCTTATTTCCGGTGTGTTGGGTTCGAACTCAACTATATCTTCAGATAATTTAATTGTAAGAGATGCGACCAATGGCATCTCTTGAGTTTTCCACACAAATGTTTTATTGGCTAAAAATTTTTTACGCATTCCTAATACATCATCTGAACTCATTGAACTCTCTAATTCGGTGCTCCACCAAGCAAAAATCTTGGCCTGCTCTAGAGCTGTCATGCTGTTCCAGTTTTCTGTACAGTATTGAAATAATGCGTTAACTGATTGCATTTCGAAAGCATCCAGAGCGTCTTTTAGCTCATCTTCTGTCGCACAGTCGAGTAGTGCTTGAATAGTAGAACAGTAGTTTTCGAAAAGCAGTACAGGTTGAGCCAAGGGGTGAACAAGTATTTTAAACATTCTCACTAATTCCCAGAATTTAGTCTTAGTTAGCTCATGGGGATTTCCTTCATCTTCTTCCTCTAGTGCTGTACACGCAAGGAAGCAGGCTCTCTTTAAAGTTGTATTCGCACATTGAAATTCCTCCTCAAGAAACTTCCTTATTGCCGGCAATTGGGGGCCTATTGGTTTTATAAGACTATTTACACAATTCCATAGAGCTTTAAGCTGCTCTTGAAGAGACAGTGTGGGCAAATTCTTCCTCAGATAGGCAAGATTGTTCTCTAACACTCTTATTGGGTACTTTTCAAAAATTTCATCAGCATATTCTTCTATTGAAGAATCTAGTATTTGGCCGATAGTCTCACAATGAACTTCGAAAAGTGACTCAGGATTGGCAATTGCCTCTAGTATAGTCAAAATTCTATCCAGTTTCTGGAATCGGTTGAATTGCTGGTCTTCGGTTAAATTATCGTCTCTTACCAGCATTGTTTCAACTATATAGGAGAAGCCTCGCCGCATCATCTCATCTGCCCAGCCGCGTTCATTTGCGACAAGCGCTCTCATGAATGGCAATGCTTTAGGGTGAGCGGCATCGCTATATTCAGCAAAGTAATTGCTCAGGGTTAAGAGAGCCTCCGCCTGTTGGCATGGGTTCTTATTGTGCCACTGTTGTATAAGGCCATTCCAGGCGTTTACTAGACGCCCATTGTCGACATAATTTGATGCAAGCATACAGCCAATAGTCGTTATATAAAGTTTATTTGTTAGGGGATTCTCTGGGTTGGTTTCCAGTAATCGTTCTATAGTCGATAGTACAAAATTTAGACTTGATTCATCTTCAAGATTTTGTATATAGTTAACACATTTATGGTGATCCATAAGTTGGAGAAGAAGCATAAGTTTTTTGCGAAAGTCTTGACGTCTTGCGAACGGTTTTAACGGATCGTCAACTGCCATGAGAGGAAGATCTTTTGCAACCATCATCCCGCTCATCTCTTCACATGCTGCGTTTGTCTCTACTGTTATTTTTCTTTGTAGAGCAGGGAGCAGCGTAGTGCTAAGGGCATCCCGAGGAATTGGCAGGGGCGCAAGCTTCAACAGTTCATTCATACGCTCCCAGAAGAAGTGTCTGTAGAATCCATAAAATTGCTTTGACGTAGAAGAAAAAGCCATTAATGCCCCAGTACCTAACTTATGTTGAAAATCACTTGCGAAACCTGCATGTGCTAATGGGCTGTTTGATATGTGAGTCATTAGTTATTCAGTATTTTTTATTATAAAAAAGAAATTATAAACGATCAAGCCATTAATGGCAAATGCTATACTCAATCTTCACAAAAGGCAAAGGCTGCAGATATGTTACGTGTGGGGAGTTTTTCCGGGGGGGATATCTGCTTGCCACCAGAGATCCTGAGTCGTTCTAGCATGTCGGAGCATTCGTCGATTGAGTCTGAAGTAAGATAGTCTCTCACAACTTGCCCGACTCGGTCTTTCGTTTGCTGCTTGTCGACATTTTCTGCGCAGTTTACGCGATTCACCTCTGCAAGATTTTTAAGTTGCGGGTCACGCCTATCAGAAATTTTTAGAAGCGTCATGTAGACAAAGCGGGTGCGTATGAATAGTCTTGTCTGTTGACCGGTTGCCTTTAAGATAGATTTTAGTTTAGCTAAAACATGCGGTAGGTGTGTGCTGCCTTCAGTAGTGTGCCTCATACAGCCGAACCATTTGGCCAGTAGTCCGTATTGTATCTGATTCTTTGGAACAAGCTTGAGTCTATCCGTAACCAGATGGTCCGGCCTGGTCCTATCAACGCCAATCGAGAGAAGGTAGTCATAAATTGGGTCTATTAATGCAGCAGTTCCGTTTACCATAGCCGCAGATTATATATTAATTGATCTTTATAAACAATAAAAGCGAGATGGTCCGGCACCATTGGCTACGTGCGCCCGTGCACGTAGCCAATTCTTTATTTAGATAAGAGATTTGGGCAATCTTTCAAGCGCTCTAATGTCAAGAGATCTACTAGGACAGCTAAATCATTCTCAGATTGGGTAGATTTATTAAATGCATCAAATGCCGTTCTAACGAAAAATACTTTATTAGTTCCGCTATCTTTGAACCACGTTTTAAATGCTTCAGACGCGCTGATTGTTTGATTGTAGTCTGGGAGGGGAGGTTGGAACTAAGATAGATCCTCAGATAATTTAATCATAAGAGATGCGACCAGTGGCATCTCTTGAGCTTTCCATACAAATGTTTTATCAGACAATAAATATTTTAAATATTTCGACATAGCATCTAAACTTGTGTTACATCGAGGTCTCCAAGCACAAGTCTTGGTCTGCTCTAGAGCGGTCATGCTGTTCCAGTTTTGTGTACAGTATTGAAATAGTGCGTTAGCTACTTGCATTTCGAAAGCACTCATAACGCTTTTCTACCTTCATCTTCTGTCGCACAACCGAGTAGTTCTTGAATAGTAGAACAGTACTTTTCGAAAAGCAGTACAGGTTAAGCCGAGGGATAAACAAATTTTTTAATCATTTCCAATAGTGCATCATTTTTAGTCTCAGTCTAGATAATTTTGATTACCTTGATGTTCTGCCTCTAGTGCTGCACACGCATGGAGGCAGGCGTCTCTTAAAGCTGTATTCGCCCATGAAAGCGTTTCATCCTCGAGAAACTTCCTTATTGCTGGCAATTGTGGACCTATTGGATTCTATAAGACTATTTAGACAATATCCCATAGAGCTTTAACCTGCTCTTGAGGAGACAGTGTAGGAAAATTCTCCCTCAGAGTAGGCAAGCTTGCTCTCTAGCACTCTTATTGGGTACTTTTCAATAATTTCATCCTCATATTCTTCTATTGAAGAATCTAGTATTTGGGCGATAGTCTCACAATGAACTTCGAGAAGTGGCTCACGTTGGCACTGTAATGTAGGATTAGCAATGGCCTCTAGTATAGTGAAAATTCTACCTAATTTCCGGATTGGTCATGAACTATATTCGTCTTGAACTTGCCATTGTCTTCAATTATATAGGAGAAGCCTTGCCGCATCCTGTCATCTGCCCAGCCGCAGGTTCAGCTTGCGACAAATGCTCTCATGTAATGGCAATCCTTTATGGGGCGCGTCGCTATATGCATATGCATCAAAGCAATTGCTCAGCGTCACGAGAACCTCCGCCTGTTGGCATGAGTTCATATTGCGCCACTGTTGTTTGAGGCCGTTCCATGCGTTTACTAGACGCCCATTGTCGACATAGGCTAATGCAAGCATACGGCCAATAGTCGTTATATAGAGTTTATTTGTTTGAGGATTCTCTGGGTTGGCTTCCAGTAGTCGTTCGTATAGTAGATAGTATAAAATTTAGACTTACTTCATCTTCAGTATGTTCTTTATAATAAACAAAATCGAGTGGATCCATAAGTTGGAGAAGAGGCATAAGTTTTTCGCGAAAATCTTGACGTCTTGCTAACGGAGCTAATGGATCGTCAATTGCCATGAGAGGAAGATCTCTTGCAGCCATCATCTCGCTTATCCCTTCACATGCTGCGTTTGTCTCTGCCGTCATTTTTCCTTGTAGAGCAGGGAACACCGTAGTGCTAAGGGCATCCCGAGGAATTGGCATGGGCAGCATCTTCCACAGTTTATTCATACGCTCCCAGAGCAAGGGCCTGTAGACACGCATAAAATTGTTTTGACGTAGAAGAAAGAAACCATTAATGCCCCAGTATCTAAGCAGTTATGTTGAAAATAACTTGCGAAACCTACCTCTACTAATGCGCTGTTTGATATTTGGGTCATTATTTATTTCCTATTTTTATTATAAAAAAGAAATTATAGATGATCAAACCATTAATGGCAATTAAAAAAGGAAAGCGGCAAAAACCAGTTTTAAAAGCCCAGGGCATCGGCCTTACCATTACTTATTTTTTTAAAAACTTAGTTTTTCTATTTTTTTCTAGCCTTATTAATGGCAAATGGTATACTCAATCTTCACAAAAGGCAAAGGCTGTTCAATATGCTGTACTTTTTTTTCGCTATCATCGTAGCCTGCTTTGCAGTTGTGGGGCTTTTTTATTGGTTTCAGCGAAGCCTTACCTACTTTCCCGAACATTCTACCATCACTCCGCAAGAGGCAGGGGTTCCGGAAATGGAGGTTGTTGCGCTTACAACCGAGGATGGCCTTCAGCTTAAGGCTTGGTATTGCCCGCCAAAGGAGGCACATCTTCCGACAGTTGTCTATTTTCATGGCAATGCCGGCCACATAGGCTATCGAGCAAGCCTTGTGCGCCCCTACATAAAAGCAGGCTTTGGGGTTTTTCTTCTTACCTATCGCGGCTATAGTGCAAATCCCGGCAAGCCATCAGAAGAGGGGCTGTATCGGGATGCAAGGGCAAGTATCGAGTTTTTGAAGGGACAGGATGTGGTGTTATTTGGAGAGTCCATCGGCGCTGCAGTAGCAATTCAGATGGCCCTGGAGTTTCCGATAAAGGCAATCATCCTCCAGGCCCCTTTTACTACGCTTGCGGATGTTGGGGCTTACCACTATCCCTTTATTCCCATACGCCTGCTTCTTAAAGATAAATATAACTCTCTAGCAAAAGCAAGCAACGTGCAGGTGCCGGTATGCATTATTCACGGCGAAAACGACGGCATTATCCCGCCTGCTATGTCGCAAAAACTTTTTAATGCCTTTCAAGAACCTAAAACGCTGCACCTCGTCCCGCATACAGGGCATAACGACCTCTTTGAACCAACTTTCGTTATCAACTTTCTTAAAAATAGGATGGCTTCATGATCAATATCGCGCTTGTAGGTGATTATAATTCTTCGAGCATCGCTCATCAGGCTATTCCTCAAGCGATAGGTTTGGCGGCAAAGGCTTTGGGTGTCACAGCCCAAGCATCTTGGCGTGATACTTCATCGCTGGAGCTGTCGCCTCAACTTTCAAACTACGACGCTATCTGGTGCGTTCCGGGCAGTCCATATAAAAGTATGCAGGGCGCTCTGCAGGCAATCGCTATAGCTCGAAAAGAACATATTCCTTTTCTTGGCACATGTGGAGGATTTCAGCATGTACTCATTGAATATGCAAGAAATGTCTTAGGTTTAGCAGAAAGTGATCATACAGAATCTAATCCCGGCGCAACGCTTGCGCTCATCACGCCGCTTACCTGTTCACTTGTTGGTACAAAGGGTACGATTATCCTTCAGTCCGGATCACGAATTGAAAAAATTTATAATGCACATGAAATTACTGAACCATTCAACTGTAATTTTGGCCTCAATCAAACCTACCAGCCGCTCATAGAAGCAGAGGCCTTGCTGCGTATTACGGGAACTGATCTTTCCAGCAACGCGCGAGTTGTAGAGCTAGATGATCATCCATTTTTTATCGCAACGCTCTACCAGCCGGAGCGCTCCGCCCTTACCGGCATCGCTCATCCCTTAATCAAAGCATTCATTCAAGCTGCGGCTCTTAAAAGATGTCCTACTGCGTAGGGCGAATTCCTCAACTATGGGTAGCCACACCGTAGGTTTTGGAGTCACTAAGATTTTTTTTCGACCGCAGGTCTTTGGAGTGACTCACTTTAGTGAGTTTTTTCCTAGGCCGATTTATCGGCCGTCTGTGTGTGCAAAACGGCCGATAAATCGGCCTTAAAGAAAGACTCACTAAAGTGAGTCACTCCAAAGACCTGCGGTCGAAAAAAAACCGCTTCGTCGTTGGTACGAAATTTCGTTGAAAAAAGATGAATTAGGCCCCATTCTTTAAAGGAACCGTGAGGTTCTTTGCAGACAATTAAGTTTCTTTGTAATAATAGTTTATGCTAAACTGGTAGCTATTTTGATATTGGAGACTCGGCATTTGTGTAATAGAAATAAATTTAATATCGGAGGGTTTTATGAGCGTTGGTGATTTTCGTGCTGTGGGTGGGGGTTCCTTTGACGCTACGCGGCCTCCTCTTGGCCCCTCATCTATAGAGGCAGAACGGATGCAGCAGAGCCAAGGGGGTCATATTGGTGCAAAGCCGGTTACGCAAATAAACAGAGAAGGGGCTGTCGAGGTTGACGAGGTAGCAAGCAGGGCTATCGGCTCCCGAGAAGGCGTTTCTTTTGAAGCAGATGCAGGCTCTGAAAGTTCCAATTCATTTAGTGGTATACAAGATAAAATGGATAACATTTTGGGAAATTGTACCTCCCCGGAATTGCAAGTTGTTAGGTTGGTGGGTAGATTTTTTAATGAAGTTGTTGTGTCCAAGGTAAAACGGGACGATATTAATTTGATATGCAACTTCCTGGATTCGTTAAAGAGAGACCTGGATCAACTACTGACTCCTGAAGCTATGATGCAGTGGCCAAGGAAAGTTGATGAGCAAGAAAAAAAAGCGATGCTTGCAGTGCTATCGATCAGCAACGACGAAAAAGCTAAGTTTAGAGAGGGCGCGAGTTTAGCAACACACAAAGCAGACATTTCTCGTTTGCGAGATCCTATTATAGAAATGTGTAAGTCGCTACCTATTGCTGAACTTGAACAACTACGTGATAAATATTCGGGCAAAAAGTTGCCATTTTTGTTTCAAAATCTGTTCTCCTTATCGATTATTTATAATAGGTTAGCTTGGTATGCGATCTCACCTAGGGAGTGTTGTGAAGAATTGTTGAGAATTGGAGAAATTGATAAAGCGCTTCTGGTGCTGGATGTTGCAGTTCCTGCTGTACAAAGGGATGGGGTATCATTTGAAATTGCGTTGGCATGCGTAGGGATGTCTCAATTTTTTATTAGGGCTAAGCCCACTAAAAGACAAATTGAAAAAGCGTTGGCAATAGCTAACCAAATCGAGCACGAAGCGGTGAGGGGTAATGCAATTTCTCATGTTAACATTAAACTTGCCTGTTTCTATGTTCGGGAAGGCAGCGTTGATAGGGGGCTTGGGATGCTTGAAAGGATTGGTGAAACAGCTAGTAGACATACTATGGATTATGCCTATCTACAAGCTTCACATATTCTGTTTGATAACAACCCTGATGCTGATCAGGCTTTGGCCGTTGCAGCTAAAATAATTGGTAAGAAGCCCATGGGGTTTGCTATAAGATATATTTGTACGGGATTATGCAAATTGAATAAATATGAGCGAGCGCTCGATGTGGCAAAAGGTGCAGCGGATTTTGTTGCAACAGATATTATTTTACGCGATGTGGTAAAAAATTTACTTGATCTAGGGAACATGTTTGGAGCTATGAAACTGGCTTTTCTCGTAACCGATGCAGCGAAAAGGAAAGTATTACTTTCTGCGATTGCTTTTTGGTACGGTCAGTTTGATTATAGGGCGAGGCAAAAAATAGTAGAAGGTTTAACAAAAACATCTACCGATCAAGAGTTAGAGTGTATGATAGATGTTTTGAGGCGGGGGCCTAACCATGAGGATTTTTACGGCGAGTATATTGCTCAGGTTTTTATAAATAAAAACCTGCATACTGATGAAATTTCACAAAAAGTTCCTGACCTTAAAAATAAAATATTTGATTTTATGTGCCTTTTATTGGTCGCAAAAGGTGATTTTACGAAGGCAGTTGCAGTGAGGAATGCTATTGATTCTGAACGAGTCCGGGCAAGTGCGCATCGTTTCATATTCTCTGAATTTCATAAGTATATAGGTCGTATGCCTGATGCAGCAGTAGTGGCATCTGTAGCAGATGCCTGCTCACGATCAGACGTAAGGGAGTTAATTAGCAAATTAGAAAGTTGTCCACATGAAGAACTCTTTGGGATTGTCCGTCGGCAGGAACTGAATTTTTTTACCTATTTGCTAGTACATAAAAAGCTAAACTATAGAGATTTTTTGTCTGGGTCTAACGATGAAGTCTTTCTATGCCGCATAGCCGCGGCCATGCCATGGGCGTTATCGATGATGGGTAAGTTTACAGAGGCAATTGAGGCGGTGAATGCATTGAGTACTTCTAAATTTGTTTCTGAAGCTCAGCTGGCTAAAGATATTGATAGTGCATTTAGTGATATTGTTACGTGTGCTGTAGCGAAAGGCCATGAGCCTGCCCAATTATTGGCTTTGATTGATATGTGTACCTCTTCAAATGCTTGGAAAAAATCTGTGGCTCACTCCAGACAGGACATAGCTGATATGCAATTAGACAAATTTAATAATGAAATATTGAGCTTGAAAGCTGAAAACGAAAAAGAGCAATTACAAGTTGATTGCCGTGTGTATCGTCATATTTCAAAACTGTTATGGTTTAAAAAATCAGATCTCGCTGAGGTTTGTGTAAATGCAATAAAGACCGAGGCGATAAAGAAAAGGGCACAGGAGCTCGTAAGAAAATAGGGCAAACGGGCTGAAAAATGCCACTCTCGAAGGGAGTGGCATTTTTTCCTTGCGTGAATGAAAGATATGTGTTAAACTGTCATTAAATGAAGGAAAGATAGGCGATTTACTATCCTTGAAGTAGGGAAGGTTTTGGGTATGGACGAAATAAAGATACTACAGATTCTCTTAGGGGAATTTTATGATAAGATAGCGTCTCTTAAAGACTTGGTAACAAGAGATGCGCAATTTCCTGATGCTAGGGACAAAATTAAGGTAGTTATCGGTATGCGGCGTGCCGGAAAAACCTACTTTCTTTACCAGCATATTCTTAAGTTGCTCTCGGAGGGTGTGAGCAGAAGCTCAATTCTCTATATTAATTTTGAGGACGATCGGTTACTTCCATTAGATCAACAGAAATTGGGAAAACTTGTTGATGCATTTTATACGCTTTTTCCTGAAAATCACGAAAAAAAATGTTATCTATTTTTAGATGAAATTCAAACCATTGAAGAGTGGCAATTAGTTGTTCGGCGCTTACATAATAGTAAAAATGCTGAAATTTTCTTAACCGGGTCATCTGCGAAACTATTGAGTAAGGAAATTGCCACAAACCTGCGCGGCAGGTCTCTTGCCACTGAAATCTGGCCCTATAGTTTCCATGAATTCCTTCGTGCTAAAAAAATAGCTATCGATGTAACTCTGTTCGATAAAAAGACTGAAGATACACTGCAGCAGCTATTTCTTCAGTATTTAGCAGTCGGGGGATTTCCGGAAGTACTTTCCTATAGTGCTGACGTACGTCAGCAAACGCTTCAAGAATATCTCGATGTTGCCATTTTTAGAGATATTATAGAGCGGCACGCCGTAAAAACTCCAGCGATCATAAAATACATGATATCGTCAATGGTGTACAATGCTAGCAAGCCATTTACAATTAACAAATTTTATAATGATCTGAAAAGCCAGGGGTATCAGATTGGCAAGGACGCTCTTTATGAATATGCAGGGTTTATTGAAGATGCCTATCTTGCATTTTCAGTGCCGATTTTCGACAAGTCCATTCGAAAGGTGCAGACCAATCCTAAAAAAATCTATGCTATTGACCCGGGGTTAGTGAGGGCCATGACGCTCGATTATGAAGATGATCTGGGTAGGCTTTTTGAAAATGTTATCTATTTGGATCTCAGACGCCAAAACTGTACAGTACAGTACTACCTCACAAAAAATAGAAATGAAGTTGATTTTGTTGTACAAACAGCACGTGGGCATAAAAAACTCCTTCAGGTTGTCTGGAAGCAAGAGGCTATCACTACTCGCGAGCGTGAAGAGCGGGCATTGAAAGAGGGTATGGCAGAATTAAAAATAGATGGAGAAATTATCACGCTAGAATCCTACTTGCAGAATGGCATATCTCTTCCATCAGAGAAACATTGACGCGTATTCTTTTGGCAGGGGCGGGGCTTTTGTTTGCTTTCTTTTATCAAAGGCGGTTGTAATATGCTTATCTGTTATGTGTTCAACAGATGCATCGTCTTCGGCGGCTATCCAGGCTGCGTCTTCTACGAGGTCTTTAAGCTCGCGTCCGGTCCATCCGTTGGTTTGGGCGATAATTCTGTCAACCGTGGGGGCAAGATTGAGGGTTGGTTTTGATTCTAGAAAGAGCGTTAGGAGCTCTTTTCTTGCTTTTTGATTTGGGGATGGGATTTTTTCTACGTTGCAGCGACTTACGAAGGCAGGGTCGAGGTTTTCGGGGATGTTGGTGGCGCCAACAAGAATAACTCGTTCGGCACCTTTCTGTTGCATGTGAGACAGGCCTTCAAGGCGCTCTAATAAAGCACTCACTCGGTTATTATTTTCGAGCGTTGTAGCTATGCTTGCATCGTTTTTTTCAACTGTGGTTCGAATGGGGGCAATAATTTCAATTTCATCTATGAAAAGAACGACTGTTTTTGAGGGATCATTTTTTGCCTTTTCAATAGCTTTATCAAAAATTTCGTGCACCTTTTTCATGGCTTCGCTGATAAATTTGCTGTTAAGTTCAGAGCCGCGTACTGCCATGAAGGCTGAGCCTATTTGTACTGCAATGTGATTTGCCAGCAATGTTTTTCCTACACCTGGGGGACCGGTAAGAATTAAGCCATTTTTGACTTTACAGCCAAAAAGTTTTTGGCGATCTGAATTTGCCTCGCTAATGCTTTTAATAAGGCGGTTGACAGCTTCTGGAATTGTGCCAATAAATTTTAAAGATTTATTTGCCTCATGGGTTGGTTTTTCGGGTTTGGGCTCACTAAAGTCAAAACACCATCCGATTGCGTAGAAAACTCGGCCAATACCGTAACAAATACAAGACATGTTTTTTCCTATTAGTTTCGCGATAGTTTAGTTTAGTGTCAATTAAATGTAAATAATGAATGTTTAAGATTAAGATACATGATTTTTTGGGGAAATTATGATAGTCTTTTTGGAGTGACTCACATAAGTTGAGTCTTTCTTTAAGGCCGATTTATCGGCCGTCTGTGTGTGCAAAACGGCCGATAAATCGGCCTAGAAAAAGACTCACTAAAGTGAGTCACTCCAAAGACCTGCGGTCGAAAAAAAACCTACCTTCTGCCTCTGAAGGCGTAGGCTACTTTTGGTTTGCCGGCAGGGCGGGGGCCTTGGGGAGATTGGGGCCTTCTTTGATGGGGGCGGCCGTTTACGATAGGTTCGGCTCTGATGCTGGGGTCGGGCTCGAAATTGGGGATGATCACTTGGGTGATCTTGCGTTTTAGGAGCCTTTCGATCTCTTGCAGGAACTTATGTTCGTCTATGCAGACGAGGGAGATCGCTTCGCCGTTGTTGCCGGCGCGGCCGGTGCGGCCGATGCGGTGTACGTAATCTTCGGGCACGTTGGGCAGCTCGTAGTTTACTACGTGGGGGAGCTGGTCGATGTCAAGGCCGCGGGCGGCGATGTCGGTGGCGACAAGGACGCGTACATTGCCCTTTTTAAAATCATCTAATGCTTTGGTGCGGGCGGACTGGCTTTTGTTGCCGTGGATGGCAGAAGAGGGTATGCCATCTGTTGCAAGGTGTTCTGCAAGGCGGTTTGCGCCATGTTTTGTGCGGGTAAAGACAAGTACCTGCTTCCAATCTTTGCTGCTGATAAGGTGAGAGAGAAGCGCTCGCTTTTTTTTGCTGTCTACAGGGTGGACGGTCTGTTCTACGCTTTCGGCAGCAGAGTTTTCTTTTGTTGCGTGGATCATCTTAGGGGCATTTAATAGGCCGCTAGCTAGTTTTTTAATGTCGTCGGAAAATGTTGCCGAAAAGAGCAGGTTTTGGCGCTTTCTAGGCAGCAGGCTAAGGATCTTGCGGATGTCGTGGATAAAGCCCATGTCAAGCATCCTGTCTGCTTCATCCAGCACCAAAATTTCTACATGAGAAAGATTTACAACTTTTTGGCTGATTAAATCAAGCAGCCGGCCGGGGGTGGCTACGATAATGTCAACGCCTTGTCTAACTCTAACAATTTGTGTGTTAATATTGACGCCGCCAAAAATAGGGATTGAGCGAAACGGCAAACACTTGCCGAGCAGTTTTACGTTTTCTTGCACCTGCATGCAAAGCTCGCGAGTAGGCGTTAAAATAAGTGCGCGTACAAGGCGGGGGCCGCCGGCTTTTGCGCTTTTTTGTAAATTATGGAGTAGCGGAAGGGTAAAGCCGGCTGTTTTTCCGGTGCCTGTTTGCGATGCGGCCATAAGGTCGCCGCCTGCCATAATAAGGGGGATTGCTTGTGATTGAATTGGCGTGGGCGTGCTATATCCCATCTCTGTAACTGCAGTAAGCAACTCTGCCATCAAGCCAAAATCTTTAAATGTCATCTGTACTAGTTCTCCTAAAAGGAACAACGATACCTGAATGCCGCTTAAATGTAAATAATTTAGTATAAAAAATGGCCTATAATGTAAAGTTATAATTTGATATACTAAGGTTAGCAGGGGGTGGATATATGACACAACATAGAGGGGCCTTTTCGTCCGGACTATGCTGAGAGAGGGGAGCCTGAGGCTAAAAAGGCCAAAAAAACTCGCTCCGCAGGGGCCGCAAAAAAGGCTTTAGCGGGCCAAGAAAGTGAGCAAAAGCGGCAAAGGCAGGGCTTAAGCTCCTCAGGGGAGGCAAAAAGAGTCGTCTCTATGGCTCAGAAAGATTTTGTTGACGACGCCATAGAGAAACTTTCTCACAAAAGCCACCGTAAAGGAGTAACAAGTGCAGACCTTCCCTTTATTTTTAAACTCGAAAGCGAAGTGCGAGAGATTGTAGAACTTTCTGATTCTGCGGTGAAAGCTCATTATGAAAACATTTATGAGGAAACGGTTCGTCCGCTGTTAGAGAAAGCAAAAATATTTATTCGTAACCATCCGATCCATTATTCGGTGCAGGCAGCAGCCGAAAAGGGAAAAGCTGCCGTAGTAGGGCAAGAAGTGCTTAAAAAAGTTGGTGATATTAATCGACTTAAACCTAATGTAGCCTCGGCTCAAGAGGTTTTTCTCTTTCCTCAGCATGGGGCAGTGTTAAAGCGCATGGACCTAATAGCAAAAGAGGAGTCGCACAATGTAGACGAACTGCTGAATATAATGGCCAAGGGGGCCGTTGTGGGCACTTTCGAGTTCAAAGAGGAAGATGTAGAGGCAAAACCCTTTGTTCAGATGGTGCTTATGGGCGACCTTATGGAGATGCCGCTTGCAGAGCAGAAGGTTTTTGAAAGACTGTCACCAGATGCGCAGTTTATTGGTTGCCTTACGGCAGAGCTTCAATTACTTGACCTGCATGGGGACAATTTAGCTGTAGCGCCTGATATTGCTAGATTAAATCTCGAACGTTTTTCTGATTTTAAGCTGGATGGGAAAGCTGTATCGCTCAACGCCCTCATCCTTGCATACCTTAATGACGATATTGACCCGATGAGTGCCATCACATACAAAGACAATGGAAAAACAGTGAAAAAAAAGCTCGAAAACCTGCCCAAGGAGATTAAAGAGGCATTTGAGGCCAGCTGGAAGTTTGTGCTTTTTGACACAGATCAAGCGCTTGGAGAGAGTAACAACTTGCAGTTTCAGCTTGTTGGCAAAGAACAAAGCCACCTTATTCCACTTAGATCATGCCTTTTAGGATCGCCTGGCAGGGATATGCCGCTCTCTGATGAGACTGTAGAGCGCCTGCAGCACAGCCAGGAGCGCGATAGCCTAGTAAAAAAATGGGCAGAAAGAGCCGATTCTGCCGTCATGCGCCACCTTCCGGACCATGTGCGCGCTGAGGTTCGTGGGTTTATAACAGAAAAAGCCCGAGAGTTTTCATTAACAGAGATGCGTACTGCACATGATTACGGATTAACTTTTAAAGAGATCCAAGAGCACTTTGTTGCAAGTCTATCAGAATATAGTAAGGAAAATAGGCCCTTTTGGCGCACGTTGCAAAGCCATTTGCAATTCGGCGATCTTTGCTCTAATACTGAAGAGGCCGGCGACAATAGAGTTCGCGTTGCTATGCAGCTCTTTCCCCGCCTTACAGTGCTGCAGCAAGAGGCGCTCTATGATCGCCTGGCAAGTAGAGATGCCTATTTAACAGGTTACGCGCGGCTAAAGGATGCCACAGGTGCAAATACTCAGATCAGGGCAATACAGCATTTTTTTAACTCATGCGGAACCATTTTTTCCACCCCTCGCAAACTCGAGCTTGAATTAGACTTCAAAGAAGCAAAGAAATCTCCAGTAGATATTGCTAGATTTCGAGATCGGCTTCTTGAAGAGGTGCAGCCTACCTACTTTAACCTGGCAAAGGCGATGTATCCTCTTCTTGCCGATGTCTTCGAGCTCGCAGTCTTTGCCTACGGCGAAGAAGATGGGCCCGCTTCCATTGGCCACTTCGAATATCCCATCGAAGGGCTGCTTGAAGATGTAAGAAAAAAGTGTGCCCCCTCAAGTACTATGGGAAAGCTTGCAACCTCTGTAGAAGAGACTATAAAGCTTGTAGAAAATCCCTCATTTTTCGCAGCGGATTCTGGGGCGCAATCAGAGGAAAAGAATATATTCACCCGCTTTTGGAATAACATGCTCAATTGGCTACCCTAATTTTATGCTTGCCTAGATCTAGAGGGTAGCGATAAACTTCGGCTCATCTAAACATTATATGGAGTAGAATTCCGATGAAATTTTATACGCTCTTTTTAGCCCTTACAGCACTCTTTGGAACTTCTTATGCCTATGCCGATAGTGCGGCTGCCGTTTCAGAAAAAAGTTCCGGCTTAAACTGGACGACAGATTATAGTGCAGCTTTGCAGCATGCCAAGGCCGAAAATAAACCGCTTTTTCTCTACTTTACAGGCTCTGACTGGTGCCCATGGTGCGTGAAGATGGACTCTCAAATACTTTCTGATCCGGAGTTTCAGCAGCAAGCGGGCAATAGTATGATCTTTGTTATGCTCGACTTTCCGCATAATACCCAGCAAGATGTAGAGCTCAAAAAGCAAAATCAAATCCTCTATGAAAAATTTGGCGTCAAAGGGTTTCCTACTGTCATACTGCTTGATCCAAACGGCAATAAAATTGGCCAGTTGGGCTATCAGGCGGGCGGCGGAGCAGCCTACGCTAAAAAAATTGCTGATATGCTAGCAGCCAGTAAGAAATAAAAAATTTATTATTTAAGGAATAGTTATGAAAATTGCATCATCCATACTGGCTTTTTTGTGCTTTTTGCCGCTTGCGGCAGAGGCTGAAGAGGGAGTGAAAAAAGTTTCACTCGAAGTAAATGTACTCTCTCGGGACTGCCAGGAGCTGGAAGAGCTGCAAGCATCGATACCAGTAGCAGGATCATCACCGTCAGTTTCTTATGATGAGTGGTGTGAAAGTTCCGTAGCCAGTTTGCAAAAGATGATCGAACTCATCAATAGCAAACAGCTGACCCAGGATCTTTTTTGGTCTATTAGCGTAGGCGATAAAGAAGAGACAACAAAGCGGTTAGATACTGTCGCGCAAAATTATATCGATCTTTTGGACAGTGTTGGAACAGATCAAGAGCGTACCTACGATCAGGAGGTAGCCTCGCTGTTTGCGCCTGAGTGCACAAAAATTGTTAATGGTGCCGTCTGGTTTGAGGGGGCAGAGCATTTTATTCCCCAGCTTATTGCTGCAGGCGAAAATGTTGGATCTTGGACCGTTGACCTGCTTGATGTTATACCGGGAAGAGATGGGCGCGACATTGTTGTGCGCTATCTGCTGCCGACAGAAAAAGCAGGTACCTGGAATGCGCTTGTAATTCTTCGCTGTAACGACCTTTTCCAAATCGTTGAAATCAACGAAGTATTTAATGTGTATGATAAATGATAATCTCGTGCGAATTGGCGTTGCAGTTTGCGTCTTGCAGGATAATAAGATACTGCTTGGCAGAAGGCTGTCAAAGTTAGGTAATGGCCTCTGGTCTGTATCCGGAGGCCATTTAGAGCCTGGCGAAGAGATTCTTGACTGCGCCAGGCGCGAGCTTCATGAAGAGACCGGGCTTCATGCTACAGAGATGCATGTAAGCCACTCAGGTCATAATGTCATTGATGGCAACCACTACCTTACCCACTATGTCTTTGTCTATAGCTTCACAGGCACTCTTGAAAACAGAGAGCCGCATAAATGTGAAGGATGGCACTGGTTTTGTGATAGCACACTGCCAGAGCCTCTTTTTCCGACTGTTGCCGCGTTGTTTCAACAATATGGCTCTATCATTAGCTTTTCTCAAAGGACCTAAAGGACCAAAAGGACATAAGGGACATTGACCATAGTCCTTTATGTCCCTTATGTCCTTTTGGTCCTTTGTAGAATCGTCGAACTCCAGAACCTACGGTGTGGCTACCTTGAAAGCAGTGCTTTTGCAGTGGTAATCCGTAGTGAACTGCTTTAACATTTTGGCGACAACGCACTGTTTCTTGAGAATGATGCCAACTTCACGGTTGAAGGTGATGGAGTCGGGGCTTAAGCTGATTGATCCGATATAGACGCGCTTTTTATCTGCAATGGCAGTGCGGGCATGCATGTAGGGGCATTTTTTGGTTTGCGGATCGGTAGTGATATGTACGTGAACTCCGGCTGCTTTGAGGGCGTTAAGCGATGCAATCTGCAGCGCTTGGGTGTGGCTGTCAGCATTATTGACAATTTGCGGAGCAATAAGACGAACTCGAACACCTCTTGTCACAGCAGCAAACAGCTCGCTTTCAAGAGTTGGATTTCCTAAAAGCTCTGATGTTATATCTAATGTGTTTGCTGCTTTTTGAATGAATGCAACGAGTGCATCACTTGAATTGACAGGACTGATCATAAGCGTGCGGGAATCTATTGGCGGAGTTGGATTGAAGGCCCGAAATGGCTGCCCGGGCATAGCCGAGTAGCTCCAATCATTATCAAATAGTTGAGAGAGCTTCTTGATGAGATGAGAGGACTTTGAAACATACACATAGTCGCGATACTGGGCGAAGGTGAGGCTGTCAAGACATGCGCTGCCTACTAACACGTATTGATCATCGATCAGGACAACTTTTGGAAAACTGCGGGGAAAGATAGGGTTGCTAAGATGCAATTTGCCGCCGCTGGAAGTGAGGTAGGTGGCAAGGTTATTTTGCTCGTCAGGTGTCGCTTCATATTTACCATTGTCTACAATAACCCTGACAGAGACTCCTCGTTCTAATGCTTTCTGGAGACTGGCTAGTATAAGAGGATCTTCCAATACGCAAATCTCTATTCGGATTTCCCTCTTGGCTGCATTAAAGGCTTCATAGTAAACCCTCCGGCCATCTTGCGGCAAAATAACGAGCGATCCCGGGTAGAGTAGAGATTGATCATGTTTTTCGTGGGAGGAGGCAAAAAGACCCGCACAGCAACAGATAAAAAGCAATATTTGACAGGCTAAATTTCGCATCTTTCATACCAGGTAACAGAGGTCCTGAAACATGCTGCATGGTAGCGAAGGAATATATTTTCGACAAGTTGCTTTTTTTATTTGTCCTTGAAATTGGCGCTTGAGGGCGCCAATTTCCTCGAGTTTGGACATTTGCACGCGTTTTTATTCAGTCGCCCTGGCGGGCTCCATTGTTCCTCGTGCACACCCACAGCTCCCTTCGGTCGCTGTGGGCTATAGGCAGTCGCCCTTACGGGCTCTTGCCCAATGCAGTCTCAGAATAGCCCGTAGGGCGTTTGCCTATAGCCCATAGCGACCGAAGGGAGCTGTGGGTATGAGCGAAAACCAGCCAGAGCCCGGTAGGGCGACTGAATGTAGAGAGGGGCAAATGTCCAAACTCGAGGAAATTGGCGCTTGAGAGCGCCAATTTCAGTGACTTGCTTTATTCTTCGGTTTCTTCTTTTGCGTCGGCGATGAGGGCTTCGCTGATGAGGACGATGCCGGCAGCAGAAGTTGCAAAAATAAGTACATTTTTTACAACTTTTGCAGGGTCGATGACGCCTGCTTTTAAGAGGTCTTCAACCTGTTCGGTGAGGGCGTTAAAGCCGCTGTTTGTTGAGCCTTTTAGCACTTCGCCGAGAACTACTGAGCCATCAGCACCGGCGTTGACGGCGATCTGGCGAAGGGGAGCTTCGCAAGCAACGCTCATCAGTTTTGCACCGAGGAGTTCGTCGCCTTCTAGTTTTAGGTGGGCTACTGCTTTTGATGCGCGAAGAAGCGCAACGCCGCCTCCCGGAACAATGCCATCTTCAATAGCGGCTTTTGTCGAGTTCAAGCTATCTTCAAAGGCCTGTTTTTTGTGCTTAAGTTCCGGCTCGGTAGCAGCGCCTACGCGGATAACGGCAACGCCGCCGCTCAGCTTTGCTCTTCGCTCTTCAAGTTTTTCTTTTTCGTATGTTGAGGTTGTATTGTTGATTTCTGCTTCAATCTGTCTTAGGCGCTCTTCGATCTTTTTCTTGTCGCCTGCACCGTTGACGATGGTGGTGTGATCTTTTGTAATCTGTACCTTGTCAGCTGATCCCAAGAAGGAAGCGTCGGCCTCTTTTAGTGAAAAGCCGCCATCTTCTGTGATAAGTGTGGCTCCCGTTAGGGCAGCAAGGTCCTGCATCATCGCTTTACGGCGATCGCCAAAGCCTGGGGATTTTACGGCAGCTACGCGAAGGGTGCCGCGCAGTTTGTTTACTACAAGTGTTGTGAGGGCATCGCCTTCGATGTCTTCAGCAACGATTAGGAGCTCTTTTCCGGTTGTAGCTACATGCTGCAGTATTGGAAGGATTTCATGGACGGTGGTAATTTTTTTGTCTACGAGGAAGATAAGAGGCTTTGACTGCTCTATAGACATCTTTTCTGCATTTGTGCAGAAGTATGAGCTTAAGTAGCCGCGGTCAAACTGCATGCCTTCCACGATTTCGATTGAGGTATCGGTCCCTTTTGCCTCTTCGATGGTGATGACTCCTTTTTTGCCTACCTTGTCGATGGCTTCAGAAATGGTTTTGCCAATCTCTTCGTTGCCTGATGCCGATACTTTCGCGATGTTAAAAATATCTTTTGAATCTTTTACAGGGATTGCCATCTTTTCGAGGTCTTTGAGGATAGCATCAAGTGCCTTTTCCATGCCGCGCTTTAAGCCGATAGGGCTTGCGCCGCTTGAAATGTAGCGAATGCCGTTCTCCACAAGGGCTCTTAAAAGAAGCGTACCTGTTGTGGTGCCATCTCCGCACTTTTCCTTAATTTTCTGAACAACTTCTTTAGCGATCGACACGCCCATATTTTCGAACACATCTTTCAGCTCCACATCTTTTACAATGCTTGAGCCGTCGTTTGTGATGACCGGTGCGCCCCAAGATTTTTCAAGACCTACGTTGCGCCCTTTAGGGCCGAGTGTAAAGGCGACGACGTCTGCCAGTTTCTTAATTCCTGAGAGTAGTTTTTGTCGTGCTTCTTCGTCAAAGATGATTTCCTTAGGTGTTGTTGCCATGGGTAGACTCCTTATTGTTCTGCCTCTATTTATACAGTAGAGAGGTAAATTCTGCAAGTGCTTTAGCAAACTGAATAGACAAGTGCCAAATTATCCTTAAAACGGCAGTTGGAGATGTCGAAGCAATGCAAGATTTTGAGTCAGAGTCATTTTCAAACGGGGGCGAACATTCCCAAACGGTGAAGGCGCCCCCGATTGAAAGTGGCGCTGGCTCAAAAGATTGCGTTGATTCGACATCTCCAACTGCCGTTTTAAGGATTACGGTGAATAGCGTTGTAAACGGTACGTTTGGGGATGTGTAGCTGCGAGGCGACCAGCGCTATTGCCTCTTTAGTTGAAACTTTTTTTGATAGGTCATCAACAAGTGTTTGTAATAATTCTTTTGAAAAGAGCGTCTCTTTTTCCTCTTTATTGCCCTGAATAAGCAATACGAGTTCGCCGATAGCAGGAGTTTTCTTTTGCGCTTCAAGAAGTTGGCAAGCCGTGCCGCTTATAATGGTTTCAAAGCGCTTTGTAAGCTCTCGAGCAATGGCGACCTTGCAGGTCGGATCTAGCTCTGCAACTGCTTTAAGGGTATCTTCCAGCCTTTCGGCCGATTCATAGCAAATGGAGGTTCCCTTATAGTCTAAAAGCTCTTCAAGCCGCTTTAAAAGATCGCCTGCCTTCTTCGGCAAAAAGCCTACAAACTGAAAGGGCGTTGGCTCAAATCCTGAAAGTGTAAGGGCCACAACGATGCTGCATGCCCCAGGAAGTGCCGTAACAGCTAATCCTTGCTGGCGAGCTGCCTTCACAAGCAAAAATCCCGGGTCTGAGATAAGGGGAGTGCCGGCATCGCTGATAAGTGCAATTTTTTTGCCCTCAGCAAGGTCCTGCAGTACCTTTTGAAGCCGATCTTCTTCATTATGCTGATGGAATGAAACAAGCGATTTTTGGATTTCGTAGTGCTGTAATAGCTTTAAGCTATGGCGAGTATCTTCTGCCAGGATATAGTCTACGCTTTTAAGCGTATCCAATGCCCGCAGAGTAATGTCGGCCAAATTTCCAATGGGAGTAGAGATAAGAAACAACATAGGTGGCACCCAGATTCGAACTGGGGATCGAAGCTTTGCAGGCTTCTGCCTTACCACTTGGCCATGCCACCGGGAACAATAGTATCTAGAGTGATCTTTTAGCTCAATAAGTAAATGTCAAAAAGGACCAAAAGGACCTAAGGGACAGTAACCATTGTCCTTTTGGCGGCACGAAGGACTTAAATAGTTGCTTTTCGTGAGGGTACTTTGTATGCTGCTTGCAGCATAATCAGAAAATAGAGTCTATGTATGAAACATCTGTTGCTTAGTGAAGTTTGTGAGGTGTTGCACTGTCCCGGAATTGATGGGGAGTGCAGGGGTGTGGCAATAGATAGCCGCGAGGTGCAGCCTGGGCAGCTTTTTGTTGCTTTAAAGGGGCAAAAAGTTGATGGGCATGACTTTGTGCAAGAGGCGTTTAAGAGGGGAGCGGCTTGTGCGATTGTTCAGGATGGCTTTCATGCAGATATAGGGCCTCTTGTTAAGGTTAAGGACCCGCTAGCTGCCCTTCAGAAGCTTGCAAAGTGGCATGTGGGCAAAACTTCAGCTCAGGTAATTGGAGTTACCGGATCGCTTGGCAAGACCACTACAAAAGAGTTTTTGTATGCGCTTTTAAAGAGTAAGTATAAAACTTCATGCACTACAGGCAACCAAAACTCGCAGGTAGGGATGTCGGTATCGCTTCTAAACAATGTAGAGGGCGATGAACAGTTTTTGGTGGTGGAAATGGGCATGACTCAAGCCGGCCACATCAAGCGGCTCGTTGATATTATTCCTCCTCACAAGGCGCTAGTAACTGAAATTGCCCTCGTTCATGCCGAAAACTTTCAATCACTTGATGATATTGCAAAAGCAAAAGCTGAAATCTTTTCTCATCCTCGCACAAATCTTTGCATTGTAAGCCGCGACTCACCCTGCTGCGCTCTGCTCCAAAGGCTTGCTCACTGCAAGTCTATGAGCTATTCTATGCGCGAGAGGACGGCCGATTTTTATCTCGAGGTTGAAAAGAAGGCGCTGCTTTTTAACAGCCATGCCCTTGCCTACACCGACTTTCCGGCGCCTCACGTCTACTTAAATGCCCTTGCAGCGCTTTCTATGGCAAGCCAGTGCGGTATGACGCCCGATGAGCTTTCAAAGGCTCTCCCTTCCCTAAAACTGCCTGAAAAGCGGCTAGAGCGCATCGAAAAGGGCGGTATTTTCTTTATTGACGACTCCTACAATGCGGCAGAGCCCTCATTAAAGGCATCCTTAAGCTACATAAAGGGCATGCCCGCAGCCACAAGAAAAATAGCAGTCATTGGCCAGATGCGCGAGCTTGGCTGCTTTTCAGAAAGCTGCCACACGTCCGTTGGCACACATGCTCTTGAGTGCGTTGACCGCGTCTACTGCCTGGGCGAGGAGTGCGCTCCAATCTACAAGGTTTGGAAGGAGGCAAATAAACCCGTCTTCTGGTATACCGATTTTGCTGCACTTATTGCCGCGCTTAAAAATGATCTTCAACCAAATGACCTTGTTCTGCTAAAAGGTTCCAGATCAAATGGTTTATGGCGTGTTCTCGATTATTTTAACGGTGATTAACAGAGATTATTCATGATTTATTGGTTACAAGATTATTTACAAACAGTTCTTGGCTGGCATGTGCCCGCAGTGTTTGGCTACACTTCAACGCGCGTTATCTTGGCTGCGATGACAAGCCTTCTCTTTTGCCTGCTTGCCGGGCCCTACTTTATCCGTAAGCTCTATGAACTGAAGATCGGCCAGCCTATTCGCGAAGGGGATGGCTTTTTACTGGGCGAGCTTCATAAAAGCAAAAAGGACACACCGACGATGGGCGGCATCTTGATGATCGCCTCCATGCTGCTTTCTCTTGTTCTCTGGATGGATCCAAAGAGCGTATTTACCTTGATTCTCTTTGTCACTACCATCGTCTTAGGGTTTCTTGGAGGCTATGACGACTTTTTAAAGCTCTACTACAAAAATCCTAAGGGGCTGTCTGCCCGAAAAAAGTTGGCTGTACAGCTTGTGCTCGCCCTTGGCATTGCAGCATACCTCCAGGTGCCATCCTTTAGCCAGCTTATAAATATTGGCAGCTGGTTTGACCCGCCGGTTGTAAAGGAATTTTTTTCGGATGTAAAGCTTAGCCATATTTTAACTCTTGAGGACTACTCAAGCAGGCTCTATATACCTTTCTTTAAGGACCCAATCTACATCTTTTCCGGTGTGGGACTTCTCTTTATGTGGCTTTTTTACTGCTTTGTCATTGTTGGCTCAACGAACGCCGTAAACCTCACCGACGGCCTTGATGGCCTTGCCACAGGCCTCTGCATCTTTGTTGCAGGAGCCCTTGGCACCTTTGCATTTCTTGCCAACAACCAAGACCTTGCTCACTACTTAAACATCCTCTACATTCAGGGAAGCGGCGAAATTGCCATCTATATGGCTGCAGTGTGCGGTGCCTGCCTTGGATTTTTGTGGTTTAACTGCCACCCTGCCCAGCTTTTTATGGGCGACATAGGCTCTCTTACCTTGGGCGGCGTGCTTGGAGTAACGGCAGTGCTCTTAAAGCGGGAATTTTTCTTAGGTCTTGTGGGAGCAATATTTGTTGTCGAAGCGCTTTCTGTTATACTGCAGGTTGCAAGCTTTCGCCTTCGCGACAAAAAGCGCATTTTTCTCTGCGCGCCGCTGCACCACCATTTTGAATATAAGGGCTGGCCTGAATCCAAAGTTGTCATACGTTTTTGGATTATCGGCCTTTTATTAAGCTTAATAGGTCTTGCCTCTATCAAGTTTCAGTAGGTGAAGTATGAAAAAAGTTGGGGTGATTGGACTCGGTAAAAGCGGGCTCTCGGCATCGCTGTTTCTTCAAAAAGAGGGCTGCACGGTCTTTGCAACGGACGATAAGCAGACGACGGCGCCGGATGGCATAACATTTTTGCCGGCAGGCGAGCTTGCAAATCGTGTCAGAGACCTTGATTTTGTTGTGATTTCGCCAGGGGTGGCACTTTCGCATCCTGTTGCAGTAAGCTGCAGGCAGCACTCAATCGATGTTTTTTGTGATGTGGAGCTTGCCTTTAGAAGGCTTGTGGGCCACCCAACGCTTAAGGCGCTTGGCATTACCGGATCTAACGGCAAAACCACCACGACGAGCCTTTCGACGCACATTTTAAACTTTTGCAGCGTGGCGGCAGAAGCTGTGGGAAATATCGGCAAGCCCATACTTACTGAGCTGGAAGATACCTCTAAAGCTTTTGTGGTGGAGCTAAGTTCCTTTCAGCTTGAGACTATCTCCTCTAAAGTGCTTGACGCTTGCTGCATTCTCAACATAACTCCAAACCATCTTGACCGACATGGCACCATGGAGGAGTATGCAAGAGTGAAGGAGCGCATTGCTCTTTTGCTGAAAGAGGGGGGAGCTTTTTGGGGGCAAAAGGGGATGAAGGGGGCCTTCTCCTTTGGGTTTGACTCAAGCTGCGACCTCTATACCGATGGTAAAGGCCTCTATCGCTTCGGTAAATATGAGGCTGCACTTCCAGCTAGCTCTTCTTGACAGCTTTTCACATCATACCGAAAATTTTTTAGCAGCCTATGCCCTTACGCGCCATCTTGGAGTAGATCCTGAAATGGCCTCTAAGGCCTACGACAGCTTTATAAAGCCCAAGCATCGCCTCGAATATGTGACGACATGCAAGGGCGTTCACTTTTATGATGACAGCAAGGCAACAAGCGTTGAAGCTGTTTTAAAAGCCGTTGAAAGCTTTTCAAAGCCTATTGTCCTTATAGCGGGGGGGCTGCACAAGGGCTATCCCTACACTGCCTGGAAAAAGGCCTTTCAAGGCAAGGTAAAGGCTGTAGTGCTGCTGGGACAGGCGGCAGCTATTATTGAGCAGGATCTTGAGCAGGCTGTGCCAACCGTGCATGTAAAAAGCCTTGAAGAGGCGGTCTTTACTGCTACCGGCCTGGCAGAACATGATAATGTGGTGCTGCTTTCTTGCGGCTGTGCAAGCTGGGACATGTTTTCATCTTTTGAAGAGCGGGGAAATAGGTTTCAAGAACTTGTAAGGGCGTTATGAGCATACCAGTTGGACTGGATGCATCGCGCGGGTTCATCGGCCACTCATTTGGCGGTCCTGATTTTGGACTTGAGTCGCGCCTTTCTTACACTAAAAAAAAGGTGTTTGTTGAAACTGAAGATGTTCCTGGAGCTAATGTATACAGATTAATTCTGCAAAACCATCCTGACATGCCATTTGAGGTGGCAATTGATAGAAGAAGAACAATCCAGTGGTATTTGGAGCAAGATTTTGTCCCCACGCGCATGGGTCAAGAAATCACTTTTAAGCAGCGGCGATCTGAGTTGTATGTTAAACAGCTCAACCAGCTGTTAGCTGACTGTGACAGCTGCATGCAGGGATTTTCTGACTTTTTTGCTATAGATCTCCTTCAGGCATTTAAGAAAAATCTCAAAGATAAAAAGTTCGATTTTGCTTCTGAGTGTATAAATGCTCTCTATGAGATGTCTCCTGGCATAATATCTATAAAGCAGCTCTATGCAGACTTTTTGTTCTTTAGAAAAGATCCAGGGGCTTGCGACCTGCTGCTTGACTTAAGCAAGCAGGATAACCGAAACAAGTACTTTTCTAATCTTGAAAAAGCACTTATGTGCGATGTGCGATCTCTTGAAATTTTAGAAAGCGTAGGGACTCTTTATGCCTCCTCGCTTAGGAGAATAAATCATTATTGCTACATCTTAAGCCGTTTAGGAAGGAGAGCTCCAAAGGTTGCCGAAGATGTATACAGAGCAGCAATTAATAAAGAAAATCCAAGCGACCCACTCTTTTATCACATCTACCTCCAGTCATTATCAAATCCTGAAAGCAAAGATGAAGCGCTTCAAAAACTTCAAAAGCATGCTGTGAGGGGCGGGCAAAATCAGACGAAAGAAAAGCATATTCATCTGATAGCGGTTGAAAATTTTGAACGCGAGGGACAGTTAGAGGAGGCTCTTGAGGCTCTTGTATCGGCAAAAAAAAGCCTGCCGGGAACTTTCGCGTTTTTAAAGAGGGAGATCCTTTTGCGCATGGCACGCAAGGAGAATGTTCGCGACTTACTTGGCCAGCTACTTGCAAGATATGTCCGAAAAAAGAACACGCGCAAGCAAGAAGCTGTAGCGCTCCTTATGCATAAAATCTATCAAGATGTTGGTTCTGCCTCGCAGCTTGTATTCTGTTACCCCACGAGAAATGCAGAAAGGGCGGCGATTTATTTGCGTATGGCGATCTCAAACGCGCAGCAAGGGTCCTATCAAGATATCCTTTTTTGTGTCGCAAATCTTGAGGCAATCTATCCTCGATTTGAAGGTTTTTCCGAGGGTGAAAAAAAGATTATATTTTTGCTTACTGTTCTTGGCAGGCTTTATAAAAGAGCTCATCCAACAGTTGCTCAGCCGCAAGCCGTGCTCATGGCCTCCCGCATCGAAGATGTGGCCTTCGATCCTCTTGTCCCGCTTGTTACTGCGAGAGTGCAGGATGTGCATGTGCGATGCGATCCTTACGAAGCAACGGCTTTCTTTTGCATGGACCATCCGCGTTATGTTGCGTGGTATGGGGATGTAGTCGAAGAGGAGATGATCCTTTTTACAAGAAAAAGCGCTGAAGTGACTACGAATGAGAGCTCACACGAGAAGGATAAAGCAAAGCAGCCTAAAGTGTATGAATTACTCATACCCTCTTGTAAAGAGCTGCCTCCTGAAAAGCGCCTTCATACAGACGAAACGATACAGTGGTTTTTAGCTTCGGGGTATCTGCCTCGGGTAGTTGATGGAAAGATGACTTTTATGCAACGAACGGAAGCATTTTTTTGCCATCCTGCAGTGCGTGAATGCGAACGATTTAAGTATTTTCTTGAACAGAAGCAGTATGTTTTGGCCCAGTACGAGCTTCATAAATTATACCTTAAAACGCACAGTGTTGAGCATCAAGGGCTTTATGCAGAATTTCTCGCTTTTTTAAAAAAAAATTCGGCTCTTTCAGTTTTTGAGGAGCTAGGTACTAAAGATCCTAGATATTTAGCGAGGGCATTCCTCTTTACGCCAATCGATATGTCTCTTTACAATGAGCTATCTTATTCACCCGGACCTTCCCTAAAACTTGACCTTGTCTGTCTATTTGCCTATTTGCATCTAAAGCAGGCCAAATCTAAAGAGGCCGATAACTTTTTCAATAAAGGAAATTCTTTAATGCAATTGGCTGAGCTCTGTTTTTTACCAGAGCAACAGAGGCTGGGGCAGTTAGAGCGTCTTGCCGCAATGTATCGGAGTAAGAAATCCGAAGATGAGGCGCAATATTACGAGAGAAAAGTGCGTTTGCTAAAAGGTGATTTTAATTTAGAGAGTGAGCTTCCTGAAGGCCGATTCCTACCCCCCATCTCTACTAAGACAGAGCAGGCTCTTCCCATGCACATAAAGAGACCTTTGGAAGAGGAGCTGCCACCCAAGGTTGTGAGAAAATTTTACCGTATGGCCATAGACGAGCATCTTAAGTCTCATAACTACCAAGTGGCAAAGCAGCTATCCGAAAGGGCTGTACAACTATTAAATCGCAGGGCATCGTTAGAAGGCCCTTGCTTTTTGAAGCGCGATTTTAGCATTTCCAGGCACCATGACCCGGATCCGCAACTCCTTAAAAAGCTTACGGATATGACCAAATATTACGAGAGCAAGCAGAAGAGAGTAAAACTAGAGGCTGTTTTACGCATTCGCGCAAAATTGGGAGATGCCGATGCCTTAAATAGTTTGGCAAGTCACCTGTCCCACGGCGACCATGAGAGAGAAAGCAGCCAGGCAATCTTTGAGAATATATTTATGTGTGTGCGCCGAGAATGCTATCATAATGCTGAAGGCTTTTTAAGACTGTTAGATACTAGAGAGCATCTTCTTACAGAAGAGCAAAAGGTGATCATTGCTTTAGTGAGGGCTATAGCGCGGCAGGCAACCCAGACGCATGAAGCAGAACGAGGAAGAAAGCAGTTGTATTAAAAGATCTTTTTTAGTAATGTACAATTAATAATAAATGGACACTATAATGCAGCTATCAGCCGCGGGCATCCATCCCGATTTTGCTCAAGAAAAGAAGGCTCCACACAGGTCTGTGAGGGTAAGCCGGAAGGATACGATTATCATCGCAATGCTTGTGAACATTGCGCTTTTGGCAGTCCTTTTTGCTACATCTACAAGAAACGCACAAAATAGCCTTCCACAGAAAGTAGAACCCATTGTAGCATCTGTCGAAATGGTTTCGCAGGTTGCAAAACCCGCTCCAATACTTGCAAAAGAGCCAATTGACGAAATTGACGAAATTCTAAAAAGCTACGCTGTAAAGGCTCAAGTGCCTTCAGAGCCTGCCCGGCAGCCAGAAGTAAAAAAAGAGAAGCTGGATAAGCCGCTTGCAAAAACCACTGAGGTTACCGTACGAAAGGGCGATGTGCTTTCACGCATTGCCAAGCAGCACAACGTCAAAGTTGAAGAGATCATCGTGCTCAACAATCTGGAGAGCGCAAAGCTAAAGGTGGGACAGGTCCTTAAGGTTCCTGCCGCAAAAGCTCAAGCCTTGGTTCCAACGTCCGACTTCTACATAGTCCAAGAGGGCGACAGCCCCTGGAAAATAGCCAAAAAGTGCAGCATCAAAACCGATGAGCTGCTTCGCCTAAATTCCCTCGACGAAGAAAAGGCAAAAAACTTAAAAGTCGGCCAAAAGCTTCGTATCCGATAAAAAATAACCGCGAAGATCGCAAAGACACGCGAAGATGCGCGAAGAGATCCTTGTTTAGCATAATCTTAAAAATATTATTTACCGCAGAGATAGCGGCAGAGAGCTCGAGAGGAAAACGCTTCGCGAGGCATAGCTTTCTTGCCGCGTAAGCGGCATGCGAATAGTTCCTGAATGCTTGTGGCTCTTGCGAGCCAAGGCACCGGCTCTCTCTCGAGCTCTCTGCCGCTATCTCTGACCCCATTTTTTGACCCCATTTTTGCCATTTTTCTAAAAAATCCCGTATTTTGTACGGTAATCAATAAAGCAGCGAAAATCATAGAATTAATATGTAATTAATGTAATTATATAATAGTAATAATAAATTTATGGAGTATTACAGTGAATTTAACAAGTATAAGTGATCAAAACTATTCACGTGGGAGTAGTATGGACCTTAGCATTACAGATTTTATAAAAACTTATTACGATGTAATGTTTACAGGAGATGGTGTACAGTCTTCTTCAAATTATGAAGAGGTCGAAGAATTTCTACTTGCTGATGAGCATAGTATGGTAGGCTATGTTGCAGTTAACTCTCTTTTTATAAACACATTTTCAAATGCAAAGCATAGGGTTTTGGCTGAGTCAGTGCCTTCAATGCAACAAATTCAACCTCAAGAGCATGCTCTAACTGCTCATATCACCACTGCAGTTTCAGTATTCGGCTGGGATGATTTACTTGAAAATATGTTTGATTCAGAAGAGATGGTTCAAAACATAAAGCTATCGGCGATAATAAGAGCTAAAATGGAGGTATTGAAGCATCAATATTTGAATTGCTCGGACACAGAAATTCAAAAAAAAGAACTTTTTGACAAAATTGTACAGAGTGCTTGCGATCTTAGGAATGTAGATACTCCTGATTACTTTACTATGGGTCAAGTATCTGCAGAGACTTTTCAAGCAAGAACGGACTGTATGATCCAATCACTTGGAAAAGCCAAAAAAGTATCCCAAAAAACGTTTCTTATTGCGGGCGGAGCACACTTGTATAAAAATGCTTGTCCAAATCACCCTGTGTATTTTGATTGGGAGAGTGTGCTTCTAAATCCTCCTATAGATGGTTTTATTACATTTTTACAGCCAAGAAATGTGGTTGTTCTAAAGCCCAAAAAAGAAAAAGTATTAGAGCTGGGTAGAGCACACGTGCTATTAGATACGTCTATTCAAAGAGAGCTTCAGAAGCTTGAAGACGCTGGGCTTTGCAAACGCAGGGTTAGATTCATGTAGGCGACGGGGTCACAATAAAAGGGGCCGACCTAGGATGTTGACTTAAGCTCTTTTTCATACAATAAGTATTCTGTAAGATTTGTCCTTTGTTTCGAGCCCGTTTGAGGGCGACTGCCTATAGCCCATAGCGACTAGAGGGAGCTATGGGTAATGCGAAAAAAAACATGAGCCCGTCAGGGCGACTGACTTCGTGCGCTGGGTTTCAGTCGCCCTTAGGGGCTCCCTAGAATGTGTTCTTGTTCCCCACAGCTCCTTATCAGTCGCTATGGGCTAAAGGCAGTCGCCCTCAACCGGGCTCCAAAACAGCATTTCAATCAAGGACAAATCTTGCAGCAAAGCTATTATGTGAAAAAGAGCTTAAATCAACATCCTAGGCCGGCCCCTGCGATGTGCGATTCCTATGTACGAATCGCACATCGCAGGGCACGGCCCCTTTCACGGCCCCTTTCACGGCCCCTTTCAACGGCCCCTTTCAATGGTGTCAACTTAAGGAAATTTATATTAGTTCTGAAAAGGTTGTGAAATACCATCTCTCCCTTCGAAAGAGAACTCGAGTTTGGACATTTGAAGGTTCGACGGACACCGTTCTTGTATGCTTAACGTACATATTGGTGATCCATTCGGTCTCGGTCTCGGTCACGGTCTCGGTCTCCAGTGTACGAAGTATGCTTAGTTAAAGGCGAAGCTTTGCCTGCGCAACGTCTACAATCGAGACCGAGACCGAGACCGTGACCGAGACCGAGACCGAACGGTTTACCTCCAAGATGTTATGCGCAAGCTACAAATGTCCAAACTCGAGCTCTCTCCCGAAGGGAGAGATGGCTCATCGAAATCGCAATGGTGACAGTTTTACGTGTACACACTGTGGACATGAGGACATGGCTGATCGGGTTGCCGCACTGAACTATGCCAGAAGATATGGCGATCCAGAAATCGGGCAATATACGCCTTATTGCCAAGTAAAAACCATTCTTCTAAGCAGGTTCCATCGCCGATTGGAAATGGAGCAATCCATGACTGTTCCGGGCAGGACTCTAGAAACCGTAAATCTGGTGCATCCACCACCAGATCGAGACAATAAATTAAGTCATAGCCGGGAGAGACACAATCTCGAAGACCGGGCGG
This sequence comes from uncultured Chlamydiales bacterium, assembly GCA_963826935.1. GTDB lineage: Bacteria > Chlamydiota > Chlamydiia > Chlamydiales > FEN-1388 > SZAS-7. Next base: position 43,283 of record CAWGYH010000005.1, read on the forward strand.
TCAATCAGAGAGCGAAACACAATAAACACGTTTCAATACGTTTTTAGGAACAGTGTTCATAAATAAGGGTTTCTTTTTACTATTTCTTTATTCGCTCAAAAGCTATACCGGAAAGCAAAAACCAAGCGAGAATACCCATGTCCATTACTTCCACAGGTGAAGCATCACGCTTGCGCACTATGCAAGCTGAGCCAGAGCCCTCTTTCGAATATCTTATTGAGCTAGGTAGAAGAAGGGATCGTACAAGGATTTTGGCCTGTATTGACGCCTTACACCTGAATTCGCTTCTAGTTCCTTCTGACTCATCCGTCGCCCTCTTGCAAGGGGATTTTGGCGCTATTCTCAAGAGCGAGTATGGAAACATCTTCAAGCTATTAAAATACTTTAGCAGCATAGATACAGCAGCTGGCTGCCTAGCCCTCTGCCTTGAGGCCATAGACCGTCTCCAGATTCACCATATGCTGCCTGATGATTTTACATGGTGCAACCCAGACACACTCCCTCCACAGATCATTCGAGCCCGCGCTCCCGCCTATTCTGAACATGCCCCAGCCAACGTTGTATCTGCTATGCGCAGCTTCATTGCAACTGGCCAGTTACCGCGCGGGGATGCTTCTTGGCAAGCAGAACTTTATCTCTTTGCCAAAGAGATCAAGGCAGGATCGTATATCTATATGATAGAAGCCTTTGCCTATTTCTGGAACAGTATAGAGTACGGCGACAAAGATGCCCATATCCGGGTGCTGAGGGTAGCTCAAGGCGATTTTAGGGAAAAACTCAAATCAAGGCTGCTGCGCGTGGCCTGCCAAACGTTTGAAGCAAATCCTGCAGCTGCAAAAGAACTCGTCAATCAGATGCGTAGCGTTGATCCCAAGATCTTTGCGACACTCAAGCTCTACGACCTTCTAAGCGAAAAAGTGCGAAAAGATAACGATTATGCAACTCGTCCTGTTTTTGATGGCACCATGCTTACTCCTCTTAAAGAACTTTTACCAGAAGTTGAGGAAATTGACACCAGGTACACCCTTGTTTCCCCTGAAATTATTGAAAAAATGGGAGATTACTTCCCCTCACTACACACCTTAACCCTTGTTGATGCACGCCCCGCCCTAATCCGGCTGCAGGCGTGCAGCAAGATGAAGCTGCGTCACTTAACGTTATATCCAGAATGCGACATATCACTTACTGAATTCCTACAGAAAACACCACCCCCCTTCTTTGCCACCTTGGAAAGCTGTTATATCAACCCAAGATTTTGGACTCCACGAAGGATCATTCTCCTCGTTCCCCATCTGAGATCTGTTACAGCATTAACGCTTGAGGGCGAGGAAGAACTTGACAACGAATGCCTCACAGCCATCGCCACACATATTCCTCACCTACAATCATTTACAGCTAATCTATCAAATTGGGTATCAGAAAAAAATCTCAAGGATTTTTGTGCTCATTATCCAAACATGAAAGAAATTACACTGAAAAGCCAGCACGCAGCGACTGCAGTGCTCGAATGTTCTTCCCTCGAAACAATTACCCTGAACTGCTATTTTAAGGATGAAACAGCGATACAATGTATCGAAAAACACCCTCGCATTAAAAAACTTTGTATACATCATAGCGGCATTACGGATGCCGCGCTCCCGGCCCTGACACGCCTGAAAGAGCTACAGGTCTTAGACATTTTGGGCACATACACGCTTTCAGACGACAGCATTTGCGAGCTCGTCACCCAGCTCCCGGCACTGCAATCTCTGACCATAACACGCATTTGCGAAGATACAAGAATGCTAAAGTACTTGCCCCAGCGAGGGATAGAAACAAAAATAATTAGAGCAAGACACTAAATTCTTCACAGACAAGGTCACTTTTTAAATTCCGCATCTTGTTCTGCACGCAATTCTAGCACCAGCTCTCTTGGTAAATATCTGCATGCTATCTTCGCGTTTCTTCGCGTGTCTTTGCGTATCTTCGCGGTTTTTCATTCAAAGCATTCAAAGCCTCTTGAAATAATCGCCTCTTCATGAGAATATCTCGCCAAAAACTAGAGCAAGTATGGTTTTGTCCCGCCAGCTTTTGATAGCGGCTATTATTTTGTATGTGCTTGGCCTTGTGATGATCTTTAATACCTCGTCGGCTGAGGCGATAGATCTTGCGCTGTATGGCAACACCCATAATGCGTTTTTCAAACAAATACTTTATACTTTGATTGGCGCGGGCGCCGCCTACACCTTTTATCGCATAGGCTATAGGCGCATACTGGAGCTATCGCCTCTTGCACTTGTTCTGTTGTCGGTCATGCTGCTTTTAGTCTTTGTGCCGGGTATTGGCATGAAGGTAAACGGCGCAAGGCGCTGGATAAGTATTGCCAAGTTTAGCCTGCAGCCATCTGAATTTGTGAAGTTTGTAGGGCCGATCTACCTCATTTATCGCCTTTCAAAAATTGAGGGGCAGCTTGATTTTAAGGGCTTTTATCGCCTTTTTGCCATACTTGCTATACCGATGGTGCTTATCCTCTTAGAGCCAAATAATGGCACGGCAGGGGTTTTTGGCTGCGTGCTTGCAGTGGTCTGCTTTTTGGCAAATGTTCCTTGGCGCTTTTGGCTTGTTCCGCTTGCCGTTTGTGCTGTCGTTGGCGGAACACTTGCCCTGCAGATGCCCTATGTGGCAAAGCGCATTCAGGTATACCTTCACCCCGAACTTGACCTGAAGGGCAAGGGCCACCAGCCGCACCAGGCAAAAATTGCCACAGGATCCGGCGGCGTGTTAGGAAAAGGGCCGGGTAAAAGTTTGCAAAAGCTCTCCTACCTGCCTGAAGCGCAAAACGACTATATCGCTGCAATATTTGCTGAAGAGTATGGCTTTTTAGGCATCTGCATTCTCATTGCAACATATATCTGGCTGGGCCTTACTGCCTTTAGCATAGCCATGCGATCGCCGGATAATGTGGGGCTTTATATCGGCTCTATTATCGCCTTTTTATATAGCTTTCAGGCCTTTTTGAACCTGGGCGTGGTAAGCGGGCTTGTTCCCTCAACAGGATTAAATCTTCCCTTCTTTAGCCAGGGGGGATCGTCGCTTATTGCCAATGTCTCGGCCCTTGGCATCTTAATGAGTATAGATCATGCTCGCATAAAGCAAGAGGCGCCATGTCAAAACGGGTAGTTATCGCAAGCGGGGGAACTGGCGGCCACATCTTTCCTGCCCAAAATTTATGCAGCCAGCTGCAGCAGAAATGTCCCGGAATCGAACTTCTCTTTATCGCAAAGGGCCTATCCACAAATCAGCGCTTTAATTCCAGCGCCTTTTCGTTTGTTGATGTAGAGAGCGGGCCTATTAACCCAAAAGCGCTGCCGTTTTCGTCATTAAAAATTTTGAAAGGGATTTTTACAAGCCTTCGTGCGCTTAAAAAATTTCGGCCCGATGTTGTGATTGGCTTTGGAAGCTATCACAGCTTTCCTGTGCTATGTGCTGCCTTCATCCTCAGAATTCCCATCATCCTTCACGAGGCAAATAGCATCCCCGGCAAGGTAAATCGCCTTTTTAGCCGCTTTGCAGCATGGACGGGGGTATTCTTTCCCGGCTCAAAAGAGCATTTAAAGGGCAATGTGCTTCTTACCGATATTCCTCTTCGAAAAGAGTTTATGGAGGGTTTTTGCCCCACAAAAGAGGAGGCTTTAGCCTACTATGGCCTTGAAAAGGATCTGGCAACAGTTCTTGTTTTTGGAGGGTCGCTCGGCGCAAAAAAGCTTAACGAAATTGCTGCAGACGGCCTCGTAGATCTTGCCTGTAAATTGCCCTTTCAGCTGCTTCACTTTACAGGAAATCAAGAGACGACAGAGCTTTTACAAAAGCAGTATAGTAGACATAATATCAAAGCAGTTGTTCAGAACTTTGAACATAACATGCAGTACGCCTGGAGGCTTGCTGATGTTGCCCTTTGCCGGTCAGGCGCATCGACGATTGCCGAAGCTGTAGCCTGCAAAGTGCCTGCAGTCTATGTTCCCTATCCACATGCATCTGATGGCCATCAGGATAAAAACGCCCAGTATGTAACCTCTCTTGGCGGCGGCATCTGGTTTAAAGAAAAGGGCCTTGAGCCAAAGCGCGTGGCAGAAGCTCTTGAAAAGCTCCTTGCAGCTGCAGACTGCAAATCGGCCCTTGCAAAGGCTGAAAAATCTATGCAAAATAGTCGCTTTCCGGACTTAGTTTTGAAATTTTTAGAGGAAAACGGATGATATATCATTTTATTGGCATTGGCGGCATTGGCATGAGCGGCCTTGCGCGCATTCTTTTGCAAAAGGGCTTTAGCGTACAGGGAAGCGACGCAAGCAAAAGCTATGTGACAGAGGGGCTGGAAGAGGCAGGAGCTTGCGTTTTTATCGGCCACAAAGCTGAACAGGTAGGAGCAGCAACGATTGTTATCTACAACTCAGATATTCCCGCAGCAAATCCCGAACTTGTCTATGCTAAAGAGCACAATATCCCTCTTCTTCACCGCTCAGACCTGCTTTTAGAGCTTATGAAGGACTACAAGGTGCTTGCAGTTACCGGAACGCATGGCAAGACAACTACAAGCTCCCTCCTTGCGCATGTCTTCTCGGCAGCAGGAAAGGACCCCAGCTTTGCTGTAGGCGGCCTTTTAATGGATAAACAGATCAACGCCGCCCACGGCACAAGCCCCTACTTTATTGCTGAGGCCGATGAAAGCGATGGTACGTTTTTGAAGTATAGCTGTGAAGGGGCTATCGTCACAAATATCGACAACGACCATCTTGCTCATTTTGGCTCATGGGATAACCTTGTGGGGGCATTTAAGACCTTTATAGATGGCTGTAAAAAGCCTGAATACCTCTTTTACTGCTACGACGATGCCACCCTTCGCTCGATGGGTATTAAGGGGAGCTCCTACGGCTTTCTGGAAGGGGCCGACTACCAGATTGTCAACTTCTCGCAAAAGGGCCTTCAGACCCACTTTGACATAAAAAAGGGTGATGAGCTTTTTGAAAATATCACCTGCAACCTGTCTGGAAAGCATAATGCCCTCAATGCCGCTGCCGTTTTCGGCCTTGCGCACAGCTTAAGGGTAGGTAAAGAGGCGATTGCCGCTGCTCTTGCTGCCTTCAGTGGTGTAAAAAGGCGCCTTGAAAAGAAGGGGGAGGTGCAGGGCATTGCAGCCTTTGACGACTACGCCCACCATCCGCAAGAGATCAAGGCTACCTTAAAGGGACTTCGCCAAGCCGTCGGCGATCGCTCTATTGTTGCGGTCTTTCAGCCGCACCGCTACAGCCGCATGCGCTATGTGATGAAGGATTTTGACAATGTCTTTGACGATGCAGATATCGTTGTGGTGACAGATCTATATAGTGCAAAAGAGGCGCCTGTGGAGGGCGTATCGACTGAGTCGATTATAAAAGAAATAGAAAAAACTGCCCCAAACTGCATCTACATGCCGCGAGATACGTTAGTAGAAGGTCTTGCAAATAGCATTCCCACAAGCTGCGTGGTAATAACTCTTGGAGCCGGAGATGTAACAAAAGTGGGTAAAGAGTTAATCGAGCATGTACAGCGCATCTGAGAAAAAAATACCCTTTAAGAAGGCGATAGGCTACGTAATCCTTTCTGTCTTTATCATCTGGGGCTCCCTTTTTTTAACATGGGTTGTCCATAGGGAGATTGTTAAGGCGCGATCTGCAAATCCTCGTTATAATATTGTAGCGATTGTGCAGTCCTGTCCCCAAAAAGAGCGCCTTGAAGCGTGGCAGCTTGCCGAAATTTTAGATTTAAGCCGCGATAAGCCTCAAAACCTCTATGCGTTCGATCCTAAAGCTGCAAAAGAGCGCCTTCTTGCTTGCCCTGTCATCAAAAAGGCGCAAGTGCGCCGCCATCCTCCAAGCATAGTCCACATAGACTACCAGGTAAGAAAGCCCTATGCCCTGCTTGCCGACTTTTCAAATGTAGCAATAGATAGTGATGGCTACTTATTTCCCATAAGGCCCTACTTCACCCCCAAAAAGCTCCCGGAGCTCGCTTTAGGGCTGCAAGATATCGCCTACAACAAGCCCTTAGAGTCAAAAGAGGCCAATCTTGCCTTCAGCATCTTCAAAGTTATTGAAGAGTCCTTCCCAAAAAGCTATCGCATCCAAACGATCGACACCCACAACGCCTACCACAAAAGCCTCGGCCTGCAGGAGGTTGTTGTGGTGGTCGAAAACAAGACCAAAACCCAGTATCTTCGCATGAGCCCAAGAACCTACAAAGAAGCCCTAAAGCAGTTTTTGCTGTTAGAGGCGACATTTGACAAGATCAACCCCCAAAGTCCTGAGCAGATCATCGATTTACGATGCCCTAACATCGCATTGGTGAAGTAAGTCTTACAAGATATTTAGGATATCAGGTTGAAAGGGACATAAAGGACATAAGGGACATAAGGGACCTAAAGGACAGTTGTATTGGTCCTTAACGCCCGCCTCCTTCAAGTTCTAATTTTAGCGAAATAAGTTTTAGCATGTCCTGAGGGGTCAAAAGTCCGACCAGTTTTGTTCCTTCAACTACTAAAAGTGTTCCGCCCTCCGGGGCTTGATTCATGAGCGATAGGGCATCTTCTGCCGATGTTTGGCCCGTTACCGTCTCAAACTGCGTGCGCCCTGCCATGATGGCTCTTAGGCGAACTTTAGGGCGATCTTCAGGAAGAATCTCTTTTACCTGTCGAAGGCTTACATAGCCTAAAAGATCCCCATTTTCTGTGATGGGGTAGAAGTGATGGTGCGACTTATAGATATAGTCATCAATAAACTGCTGCACAGTAATGTCGGGAGGGGCCGATATTGGGTTTTTAGTCATGTAATTGACTACTTTTTCGCCAGCTAGCGTCTTATGCACATAAAACTGTGTGCGCGATGAATAGGCCGCATAGCGCAGGTAGAGCCCAATAATCATCAGCCAAAAGCCGCCTATGATGTTTGAAAAGATAACCATAAAAAGCCCGAGGAAGATAAGGAACGTTCCAAAGATAAGCCCGCAGCGTGTGGAGACGGCAGTAGCCCATGCAAGATTGTCTTTTGACCACCAAAGAATAGCTCGCAGGATCCTGCCGCCATCTAACGGAAAGGCCGGAATAAGGTTAAAAGCAGCAATTAAGGCATTTATCCATGCAAGGTAGTAGGTGACAGCAGCTATGCTTGAGGGGGCATGATTCTTTACTAACAGCCCCGTAACGACATACATAATAAAGGCTAAAGCAAAGCTTACAAGCGGCCCTGCGATCGTTATCCAAAATTCAATTTTTGGCGATTGGGGCTCTTTTTTTATCTCTGCAAGCCCGCCAAAAATAAAGAGCGTAATCTGCGCCGTAGGTATCCCGTAGCGCTTTGCAACAAGCGCATGCCCAAGTTCATGCAGTAGTATGCAGACAAATAGCCCCAGCATGCCAGAAATACCCATCAGCCAGTAGGTGCTAGCGCTCAAGTTGGGATAGTCTAAGGGAAAATAGCCCACTGCCAGCGACCAGGAGAGTAAAACAGCAATAAACAGCCAGCTAAAATCGATCCCAATCTTAATTCCTGCAACCTGACAAATGTTGAGTCTGTTTTGGAACATAGTATGATTTCCTCAAATAAGTACCACCCATACCACACCATTCTATATATCGTGAATCAAGATCTTTATTCGAGCAGGCCGGCGATCTTAAGTAAACTTGCACATTCTATAAGCTCTTCGCCAGAAAAAAGGCCCAGCTTGTTTTTGACATTTTCGATTTACCGTATGTTATACTGTATTTTAATTATGTGTCCTTGGATAATGTTAAAGCGATTTAATAAAAAACAGGAGTGATGTGTGGCAGTAAAAATGGTACATTATCTTGAGCAGCCAATACTATATTGTAATGGTTCTTCTAAAGCAGCTCTGTAAGTAAAAGGTTTATGACATCTGCTATCGAAGGTCGGTTTGCTGATCCAAAGTTGCCAAAACTTTTTCATAAACTACTAGGGTGCGCATACATGCCGAACCCTTTAAATTAAGGAGATGTATATGCAGACATTTAGAGAAGCTAGCTCTATTTTGCCAGCAGGAAACTTTGAGACAGTTAAACTCGCAAAACAGTATGATACTGCTCTCGTATCTCAGTACACAAGGGATGCGGCAAAGGGGCATCCGCAAGCCCAGCTTCCCTACATCAACCTCATGAGCGCTCTTGGAGATGTCAGAGGGAAAAATATTCTGGATCTTGCCTGCGGTGACGGCTTTAGCTCGCGTCTTTTAGCAAGAAATGGAGCACGCGTTACGGGAGTGGACATTTCTCCTGCTCAGATCGAGCGAGCAAGAGCGCTTGAAACGGGCGATCCGCTTGGCATCTCCTACCAGTTGGGCGATGTGGCAGAGCTTGATCTCGGGCAAACCTTTGACATTATAACCCCTACCTTTCTCTATCACTATGCAGAAAGCAAGGAAATGATCGCAAAAATGATTGAAAGAACGGCTGGCCATCTCGCTCCTGGCGGCAAGCTAGTTGCACTTCTCTGCTGCCTTCAGCCCATTATACGGCGCATTCCTAACTCCAATCATGCAACTGTATGGGAAGGCCCTGAAGCTGTTGAAGGGTCCAAAATACGCATCTTTCTCTACGATCAAGAAGGCCATGATATCTGCAACTTTGCCTTCTATTACTGGGCTCCTGAAACCTACGTGAGCCTATTGCAAGAGGCTGGTTTCACAGATATTGAGTGGCGCACATTTTCGATGCCTGAGGAAATTCGAAAGCAGTTTCCGAACTGGCAAGAGCTTGAGGCCAATAATGCAACCGCCCTACTCCTCGCAAAGAGGTAACTAGCATAAGCTTTAAGTCTGCAGCAGCTTGATAAAGGCCTCTTCGTGAGGAGAGGGGCGGCTGTTTTTTTCGAATACGGCGTAGATTTTGTAGCGTGAGGGGTTAAGTTTTGGAAGGACAGGTTTTAGATTTGGGAAGCCCTCCACCATATAGTCTGGAGCAAGGGCAATGCCAAGCCCCTCTTCGGCAAGGCGCATAACTACAGACCAGCTCATCACCTCCATTAAAACCGGCATCTCTTTGCCATAAAGCAATTTGTAGAGCTCTTTGAGGCGGACGGTCTCTGCTCGCTCTTCGTTGTCGAGCAAAAAGGGCAATTTGGAGAGCTCTTTTACCCCTTTGGCAGCAAAAAGGCGGTAGCTTCCCTCTTGGATCTGGTAGCAGTCAAAGGGAGAAAGGTCGTCATTATCAATCAGGATGGCAAAGTCAATTACCTGTTTTTTGATCATATCTTTAATGGCAAAGTAGTTGCCCAGCCGAAAGTTTAAGCGCAGGTGGGGCAGCTCCTTTTGTGCACGCATAATATGCTTTGGAAGCTGGCTTAAGGCAAAGCTGTGATAGCATGCAAAGGTAAGAGTTGCCTGCTGGTTGCCTGAGAGCTGATCTTCGGCTCGTTGAATGGCCTGAAAGATGCTTTTGGAGCTTTCAAAGAGCTTTTTTCCCTCATCGGTTAGCCGAAAACGGTTTGGCTGATGGGTGATGAGGGTGTGGCCGAGGGATGATTCAAGCTTTGCAATGCCCTGGCTTGCAGCGGATTGGCTCACGTGGTTAAAGCGCGCCGCTTGCGAGATGCTGCCGCTTCTGACGGCATCGTAGAAATACTTGAGGTAGACGATATTTAGCATAACTTTTACTTATAGTTGCGATTAAGTATATTAATTTTGATTAATTTCCTGCAAGTCGTATGATTTGTCCAAAATGAAACATATTGGAGGAGAGATGGAAGCATTTATAGCAACATTTAAGGAAAAAGAAGCCACGAGATTTAAGCTCAAGGTTGGAGTTTTTGCACTTATTATTAAAGATGACTCTGTATTGCTTCTTAGACGGTTTCAGACCGGAACCGACGATGGGATGTATGTTCTTCCCATGGGAGGCCACGACGGGAAAGAACCGTTGACAAACGCCATTATTCGCGAGGTAAAGGAGGAGGTAAACATCGATGTTAAACCGGAAGACCTTTCAGTTTGCCATGTGATGCATCGCTATCATCAGATGCCTCATGGACTCTCCTTTGAGCAGATCGACGTGATGTTTGCCGTCAAGGCCTACGAGGGCACTATCCATAACAACGAACCTGACAAATGCGATGCATTAGAGTTTTTTCCAATAGGAGCTATTCCCAGCAACACGTCGCCATTTATCAAACAAGCCCTCCGGTCCATCCACAACGGGCAGTTTTATTCTGAATGTGGTTGGGGGTAGCCATTATGCTAAATTTGCCTGCTCGATTACAGCAACAGCAGATGCAAAATTTGCAGCATGCCTCGATAGGATGCAGCCTGTGTTGCATAATTACTTTTCGCAAGGGGGAACGTGGAGGTGCAAAGAGGCCTCTTACGAAAGAGAGCTAAATCTCTTGCAGTTTATTAAAGAAATATCCGAACCTCTATGGCAATTAGTTCAATCGCTGCTTACCTCGGCAGTTAAAAAGGGTTTTTTGCTGAAGAAAGATGTAGCAGAGAAAATTAATTAATTTAAAAGAGAGTCCGTGATTATGAAATCTATAGCAATTTATATGGCAGGAAGCATTCAAAAAGGACATGAAACTGGTAATGAGCTTTTTTGGACAGAGGCCCATTTACAAGAACTTAGAGAGCATCTGAAAGGAAAGGAGATTTCCTTTTTAAATCCCGCATTTAGAACAGATGACCTTTCTGATCAAAGGTCTGTATTTGGAAGGGATATGACACAGGTCTTTTGCGCCGATGTTGTTTTAGTAGACGCACGAGCTAGGCGCGGTCTTGGCGTAGGCGCAGAAATGATGTGGGCAAAAGTGCATAAAATCCCCGTTGTCACTTGGGCTCCACCAGAAACACACTACCACAAAAGTGAGACTACTATTCTTGGAATGGCGGTAAAAAACTTTGTTCACCCATTCGTCGAATCGCTAAGCGATCAGGTGGTCTCTTCACTTGCGGATGCAGCTCTCTTTATTGAAAATGCTCTTGAGGACTCCTCCTTTAAGCCAAAAGGCACTGAATTTATTAATTCTGCTATGGAGTACTACATGGCAAAAGGGTTTTTAAATGATCTTCCTATGCAAGAGATAGTGGGCTCTTGCCCATCCGTGAAGGAAAAAATAGAATCTTTTGTTGTTGTGGCCTGAACCAGCTATGGTCTGGATGGACTATGCTAAAGGCCTACTACGAGGATGTGAAAAAATACGTTTTCTTCGACCGCAGGTCTTTGGAGTGCTGCGATTCTTCTCGAGCTTTTACTCCGACCACGCACCTTTACTTCCTTATCGCCCAAGCTCACAAAACACCTCTACCGATCCATGTAGATGTGTTTTGTGAGCTTGGGCGATAAGGAAGTAAAGGTGCGTGGTCGAAAGTGAAAGCGACAAAAAATTGTCGCACTCCAAAGACCTGCGGTCGAAGCTGGATTTTTTCACAGCCTCTACGTAGGCCATAGCCCTAATAGCGATATACCTTTGACAAATTTTTTGAAAAAGGATATTGATAGGGTTTTAGATATATAGTACTGGGAGGCTATACTATGTCAGGAATGCTTATTTTTGTGATAATTTTGGTCGTAATCGCTCTTTTTGCTGCAGGCATTTATAACAAGCTTGTGCGTTTGCGCAACCAGGTAAAAAATGCGTGGAGTCAAATAGATGTGCAGCTTCAGCGCCGCTATGACCTTATTCCAAATCTGGTCGAAACGGTAAAGGGCTACATGGGCTATGAAAAGGGGACCTTAGAAGCTGTTATCAATGCTCGCAATCAGGCGCAAGGTGCGCTAGATACTCTGAAAAAAGAGGGAGGCCCAACAGAGGGCTCCCTTAAAGAGGTGCTTACTGCAGAGGCCACCTTAAAAGGTGCTATGGGCAATATTTTTGCTTTGGCAGAAAACTATCCTCAGCTTCGCGCAAGTGAAAACATGGCGCGCCTGCAAGAGGAGCTAAGCTCTACCGAAAATAAAATCGCCTTTGCAAGACAGGCCTATAATGACCAGGTTCTCTCGTACAATACAGCGCAGCAGACAGTGCCGACCGTGTTCTTTGCTGCAGCACTTGGGCACCATCCGGCCGAGCTATATGAAGTTGCAGAGCCCGAGGCGAAACAGGCAGTGAAGGTATCGTTTTAATGGCGATGGACTTCTGGCGCGAGCAGAGTCGCGCCCGCAAACAAACCGCTATATACCTTGGCCTTTTTATATTGCTTACACTTGCTGGTGCGACTATTCTTGAATTTGGTATGCGCTATTTTGCGCAAGAGGACTATAACCCGCTTTTTCCATACTGTGGGATCGTATTTATAGCCTTCACATGCCTTGCAGCCAGCGTTCAATATGTGAGCTATATGGCCCTTGGTGGAGAGAGCGTTGCTGAGTCGATGGGCGGCCGGCCGGCTGATGCTTCGCATGGTCCAAAAGAGGCCCAGCTTCTTAATATCGTTGAGGAGTGCGCCATTGCAGCATCTCTTCCAATACCAACCACCTATATTATCGATGCCGAGGCAATTAATGCCTTTGCAGCGGGCCTTAAGCAAGATAAGGCATCAATTACCGTTACCCGGGGAGCTCTTGAGCTCCTTTCTCGCGATGAAATGCAGGCTGTTGTGGCTCATGAGTTTGGGCATATTAGTAATGGCGATATGACGATAGGATTGCGCCTTGCAGCTATGCTGATGGGCTTTTATTTTATCTTATACTTGGCTATGCGCATACTGCAGTTTTCCGGGGGCTTTGGCCGCTCAAACTCAAACTCTAGAGGCCAAAACCCAGTACAGCTAGCGGCATTGCTTTTAATAGCAGTAGGGGCCTTTTCCTGGTTCTTCGGCTCGATTTTAAAGGCAGCTATAAACCGCCAGCGAGAATATCTTGCCGACGCCTCCTCCGTTCAGTTTACACGCAACCCCGCAGGGCTTGCCAGCGCCCTTCGCAAAATCCAGGATGAAACGGTTAAAGATATGCCCAAAACAGGCATGGCCTACTCACACCTCTATCTAGACGACCGAAGCTTCTTTTCTTCCATTTTTGCCACCCATCCACCACTAGATAAGCGCATTAAGATTATCGAGGGGATGGAAGAAGTGGAGCCGGATCCTGTCAAAGATTCCTAGAGCAAAAAGCTAAAGTCCTACGTAGAACTTGTGAAAAATTGCCACTCCCGAAGGGAGTGGTGGCGATTAGCCCAGGCCGCCGCAGGCGTCCTGGGAATCATGTGTAGGAGAAGAAAACGCACCCCCGAAGTGGCATAGTGTTACACACAATTATTCCTTGATAGACTTTGCGGCAATTTCAGTTCCGAAGGAACGTCTTAATAATAGCCCATGACGTAGCACCGAAGGTGCAAGTCGTGGGTATTTGGTAAAAAATAACCTGGAGTCGCGTGAGCGACGGATTAAGCCGTCGCTCACGCGACTTGATGGTTTTTTCTATGCTATACCCACGGTTTGCACCTTCGGCGCTACACCGTGGGCTATTATTAATCCGTTCCTTCGGAACTGAAATTGCTACAAAGGCTATCAAGGAATAATTGTGTGCAACACTATGCCCGAAGTGGGGTGCTGGACGTTCATAAGGTCCAGCACCCCACTTCGGGGGTGCGTTTTTACTGGCATGATGGCCCCAGAGCACCTCCCTCGAGGTCGGTGATCTGGGCTAATCGCCACCACTCCCTTCGGGAGTGGCATTTTTTTTACTAGCTCTCCAGAGGGCTAGGTTCAGAAGAGTGGTGTATCGCTTAAGTCGGACAATTACTGAAAAGTTTTTTGGATGACTTCTAAAAGAGCTCGGAGGCTGTTTTCGCCCCAGGTCTGACTATGTCCTTGCGGCATCTCTTCACGTTGTTGAGAGGCTTTTGCCCACTTTTCTAATGTGGCTTGGTTTTTAGCAAGGCTTGGGGGAGCGGTAAATCCTGGCTTGGCGCGAAGCTCGCCTATTTTGGCAATGACCTGTTGCAGGGATTGTTCAGAGACAGGGGTGGTGGCCTCGGGGGATGTTTCATGGGTTACAAGGCGTCCATTATATTCAAAGACCTGGTTTGGCCTATCTAGATGATACGCGAGCTTTCCTATCTGATCTATGAGTTCAGCTTCCGGGATGTTGCCAAGTGCTGAAAGGTTGATATCAAGGCCCATTTTCCCTCCATAGTCCATTTAATCTTGATTCTATATTCAAAATAAAAACTTGTCAATTGAATCTTTTTTGAGTTATAGAAACTTGCTCTATAACTCAAAATATGCTATAAAAATGAGTTATAGAGAGAGGTTCTATAACTCATGATCTGGAACTGGCAGCTGCCTGATTGGCCAAAATTTCATTTTGATTCAAGCGCAATCGCCCCACTAGAGCGCAAATTCTTGCTGGGATCGGGCTCAAGCTTTGCCTTTTTAAAAAATATTTCCCAAGATGACCAAAATCAGTTTGCAGTTGAAATCTTGACTATAGAGGGGCAGCAAAGCTCAAAAATTGAAGGAGAGCTTCTAGAACGAGAAAGCTTGCGCTCCTCGATTGGAAAGCATTTTGGGCTGCTGGAACCCTCGAGTAAAAAGTCTGAGAAGGAAGCTGGTATGGCAGAAGCCCTCTATAGCGTCTATAAAACATACGACCAACCCCTTACCCACGAGATGCTGTGGGAATGGCATAGAATGCTATTTTCAAACCGGCATAGTCTTGAAGATATAGGCAGCTATCGTACACATGCTGATCCTATGCAGATTGTTACAGGACGTCTTGATGAGCGAAAGGTGCTTTATGAGGCTCCCCCTTCATCTAAAGTTTTACAAGAAATGAATGGTTTCATTGAATGGTATAACAGGTCAAAAGGGACGGACTCCATCCTCGCTCGTGCAAGTGTGGCCCACGTCTATTTTGAAAGTATACACCCGTTTGAGGATGGAAATGGTAGAATCGGCCGGCTTCTTGTCGAAAAAGCGCTTTCAGATGGTATTGAAAGGCCTATACTCATCGCAGTATCCAAGTGCATCGAGCGGCGAAAAAAGGAATATTATAACCAGCTTGCTCGCTGTAATAACAGCATCGACATACAGTCATGGGTCGATTTTTTTGCTGAGCTTATCTTGCAGGCGCAAGAAGAGTCGATGCGGTATCTGAAGTTTGTACTGGCCAAAGCGAAGATGCTTATTTCGCTTTCCGGTAAAATAAATCCTCGCCAAGAAAAGGTCCTCCTAAGAATGTTTGCAGAAGGGCCTGAAGGCTTTGTAGGCGGTCTCAGTGCGGAAAAGTATATCGCAATTACAAAAGCTTCCCGGGCAACTGCCACGCGCGACCTTCAAGACCTCGTAGACAAAAATGCTTTAAGAAAAACCGGCGAGCTTCGCCATACACGTTATTGGCTGCAGGACACGTTCTAAATATCTTTTCTACTAACGCGTTTTAGGCGAAGGGAGTTGCAGATGACGGAAAGTGAGCTTAAGCTCATGGCGGCGCTTGCGATGATGGGGTTTAAAAGGAGCGGATAGAGGATGCCGGCGGCAATCGGGATGCCTAGGATGTTGTAGATAAAGGCAAAGAAGAGGTTTTGGCGGATATTTCGCATAGTCGCACGCGAGATGGTGATGGCTCGGATGATGCCCGTAAGGTCGCCCTTTACAAGGGTGATGCCGGCACTTTCTATGGCAACGTCGCTTCCTGTGCCCATGGCAATGCCGACATCTGCAGCAGCAAGAGCCGGGGAGTCGTTGATGCCATCTCCTGCCATTGCAATAGTAGCATTTTGTTTCAGCTTTTTGATAAGCTGCAGCTTTTCTTCAGGCAAGACATCGGCATATACTTCATCGATTCCCACCATGTTTGCTACCGCTTGAGCCGTTTTTATATTGTCGCCTGTAAGCATGATTACCTTAATGCCTAGCTTGTGAAGGTGCTCTACGGCCTCTTTTGCTGTTGGCTTGATGGGGTCAAAAAGAGTAAATGAGCCAAGAAGGGTATTATCTACAGTAACAGCAATGGCTCCATCATCTCCCTTTCCCACAAAGACCGTTTTGCCCTCTACAGTTGCACTTGCGCCCCTTCCGGTTACGGAGGAAAAGTTAGAGGCCTTTGGGATAGCAATGTTTTTTTCCTTTGCTTTTGCAACAACTGCTTTGGCAATGGGGTGTTCGCTTTGCATCTCAACTGCTGCAGCATAGCCCAGAAGTTCATCTGACATCTCTGAAATTTGAGGCTTTCCTAAAGTGAGGGTTCCGGTTTTGTCCAGCACAATGGTATCTACCTTTTCAAGCGTCTCAAGAGCTTCAGCATTTTTAATAAGCACACCCATTTCTGCTGCGCGGCCAACCCCCACCATGATCGACATAGGTGTGGCAAGGCCAAGGGCGCATGGGCAGGCGATGATGAGCACCGCTACGGCGTTTACTAAAGCAATGTCTGGTTGTAGTATACTCCAAACAACAAAGGTAATGATGGCTATAAAAATAACTACAGGAACGAAGTAGCTTGAAACGCTGTCTGCAAGCTTTTGAATGGGCGCGCGGCTTCGCTCGGCTTCCTGCACCATCTTTATAATATGGGCAAGAAGCGTGTCGCCTCCAACGCGCTCAGCACGCATTAAAAAGCTGCCTGTTTGGTTGATGGTGCTGCCAATCACCTTGTCGCCGGGCTTTTTTTCTACCGGCATTGGCTCGCCCGAGATCATAGACTCGTCAATATAGCTTGAGCCATCTATCACAATTCCATCTACGGGGATCTTTTCACCAGGTTTTACGCGTAAGGTATCGTTTACTTGCACCTTGTCAATCGCTATTTCTTCCTCAACGCCATTTCGTATCAGGTGGCCGCTCGTTGCCTGGCGGCTTAGGAGCGCCGCTATGGCATGGCTTGTCTGGCTTCTTGCCTTAAGTTCCAGCAGCTGCCCTAAAAGTACAAGGGTCGTAATGCCGGATGCTGCCTCAAAGTAGACAAAGAGCTCTTTATGCATAAGTACTACGATGGCGCTATAGAGATAGCTTGTGCCGACGCCAAGAGAGATAAGCGAAAACATATTGAGCCTGCGCGTAAATGCCCGGCAAAAGAAAGGAAACGCTGCCCACAAGACCACAGGCGTTGCAAGTAAAAATTCAATAAAAGGGGAAAGGTTTCCAAAAATAATAGGAAGGGTAAAGAGAAGCGCTACCCAAAAGCGTAAGAGCATGTTGCGATATTCTGAATCATCAATTTGTGAATCAATTGGCTCAAGAGCCATGCCGCAAAGAGGACAGATCCCGGGGCCCTCTTGTCGAATTTCTGGATGCATAGGGCAGGTGTAGGTCATGATGTTGTCCTTGGCATACATACGAATACGGTTTTTTCGACCGGAGGTCTTTGGAGTGCGGCGATTCTTCGCCGCTTTTACTTGCGACCACGCACCTTTACTTCCTTACCGCCCAAGTTTACAAAACTCATCTACATGAATCGGTAGAGGTGCTTTGTGAGCCTTAAGCGATCTTGCGACTAAGGTTTGTGTAAAATCAAAAGCGGCGAAGAATCGCCGCACTCCAAAGAGTTGCGCTCGAAGTTGCATCTTTTCACATCCTCACTGGCGCGCCTCTTGGCGCGCCAAAAAGTGGTTTAGCGCCACACGGAAAATACTGCGCCCATCAATACGAGCATGATTAGGTAAAAACCTCCGCATATGTAGAAGTTGATGAGGGGTCTATGTGCCCACAGGATTTTTGTAAACTGTGTTGTAGCTACAAAGCCAAGCCATGCCCAGAAGCCGAGCTTGATGCCTGACCAGATAGAGTCTGAGTTCATAGCAATAGCAAAAGATGCCATTACATAGCCCATGATAAGAGCTAAAACAAACTCGCCGCCGTAGCTCATCCAGCAACATTCTTTGCACTCATTTTCTTTGCCTTCTACTTTTGAAGGGCAAACGATCATATTTCCAAAAAGTTTTGGCGAGTACCAGTACCAGCCAATACCCATATAGATAAGCGCCATTACGATAATAGCAACGATGCTAGGACCTGCTGTTTCCATATAAATATCTCCTTATTTTAAAGATAATCGTTCTATAGAACATTTGATCATTTTTCGTCAAAAAAAATTGCTAAGTGGTCTATACTGAAATTCGATAAGAGGTACTTGGTGAAATTCGAATCTACCACAACGCGCTGTCCGAGCCACCACAAGACGCATCGACATATAGGCCGCGTACTTGAGGGCGTAGCAATCACTGTCCAGGAAAAACTCGTTCAAAAAGAAGAGTTTGGCTCTAAAAAGGTGATTGTTTTGGCAGGCCCCACAGCTGCCGGCAAAACGGCTATTTCTTTAGCGCTGGCAAAAAAGCTTGGCGCTGAAATTATCTCTGCCGACTCAATGCAGGTCTATCGCGGCATGGATATAGGCACCGCAAAAGCGACTCCGGAAGAGCGCCAGGAGGTGCCCCACCATATGATCGACATCCGCGATATAAGCGAGCCTCTTAATGTCAAAGACTACTACGACGAGGCGATGCAGGCATGCCGAGATATTTTGATGCGCGGCCGCACTCCAATCATTGTTGGTGGAACAGGCTTTTACATCCATGCCCTGCTTTATGGCCCGCCATCGGGCCCAGGATGCGATCCCGAGGTAAGAAAAACCCTTCAGAAAGAAGAGGAGCGCTTTGGAATAGAGCTGCTCTATAACAAGCTTTCAAGCTTAGACCCTGAATATGCAAAAACAATCTCTCCAAACGACCGCCATAAGATACTTCGCGGCCTTGAAATCATGGAAATTTCCGGCAGGCCGGTAAGTTCCTTTGAATGGAAGTCAAGAAAGCAGCAGTCTTTTTTTGATTTTAGGCCCTGGTTTTTGTACTGGCCGCGAGAAATCCTCTACAAGCGCTTAGAAAAGCGCTGCGACGATATGCTGCGCTACGGCCTTTTAGAAGAGGTGCTAAATCTGGATCGTCTCGGCATCCGCAAAAACCGCACAGCAAGCCAAGCAATCGGCTACCGACAAACCCTTGATTTTTTAGACACAGGCCAGACAGCTGCCCACTACGAAGAGTATGTAACCCAGCTCAAGACAGCCTCTCGCCATCTTGCCAAGCGTCAGTTCACCTGGTTTCGCAAGGAGCCCTGCTTTCGCTGGCTCAACCTCGCAGAACATTCCACCGAAGAGGTTCTGGACATCATCATCAACGACTTTGAGTCTAGCAACCCCACAATTGAGCCTGAACCGGTAATCTAAGCATTTGGGGTAATAGCTTTTTTTCCAGCGGTAGCTGGAGGACAGCTTTTAGCCCCGCTGGAGTTTACAAGTTATGGGCCAAATACGAGAGAAAAACCGTATTACCCTTTTAGAGCCACTGGGATTTCTAGAATTTCGGTTAATTTCTTTTGACGCAGGCTCATCCTCGACATAGCAAGTTGATTTTTCTCTGATTTTTTAGTTGCCTCCTTGGAGATGAGAGCAACCTCTCTAATGTCGTTCAATTCGTCTATCATCTCTATCAAACTTAAATCTAAGCCCTTTTGGACTGTCTCACGATGGGTTAAATTGGCCAACAACATAGCCAGAACGCAATATAAGCCATGTACTTTGATCTTACTATCTGTCCAGTGAAACTCAGGCTGCCAGTGGAGATAATCTTTATTTTTCATGTGACGGAACACATTTTCGATTCCTTGCTGACTTCGATAGTTGGATATTATTTCATCTTCATCCCATTCTAATCTCGTACTCACAATAAGTGTTCTTCCTAGTTCGTTTTTCATCATATGGTTAAGCTTGTCTTGATCGATTCCATATTCTAAACGACATTTGCCGTTTATTTTTATGATTTTCACCCCCATCACTTCTTGGGCTCGTGGATACGTGAGGATCTCGTTAATTCTCTTTTGAACATTCGCTTCAGTATAGTACTTTTCGTCTACAGGGCGTTGGGGACCACTTTTTAGCCAAAGATCTAAATCATGAAGTTTTTCTTCGTATTTTCTTAACTTATCCATAAGATCTGCCATTTCGGAAGCAAAAAAGCTTTCTGAATAGGCTACGACTGCCTTATGACGTTTAGACCAAATCTCGATGACTTCAGCATATGCTCGTGTTCCTGGAAGCCCTGGAATAATTTTCATCGCATCTGTACTGGTTGAAAAGAGCTCTTGGCAGGTGGTTTTAGGCACTGCACAGACATAGTGCTTTTTGCCAACAATTAACCTATTCATTGCGTCTTCGGAGATGTTTCCTTTATCGAAAACTAATGTGGTATCTTCTGCATGACCAACACGCTTGTTCTGCCATTCCACAAGTTCATCTGCAACCTTAACAAACATTCCTCGGTCAGGCCTATCCCCCTGGTACACCTTGTGAAAAAGTGGAATTTGAAAGTCCTTTGAAACCACCAAGGCAAGCCCAACCTGTCTCAAATCATTTCTTTTAGCTTTATTCTTACCTCGTTGAGCAATTGTATTTCGCTTATTTCCAGTGGCAATGTACGTGAAGAAGTTAGTCGTGTCGTAGAGAAGCCCTCGTGGATTAATTCCAAAATCATGGATTAGTTTTTCTGTTATAGCCTCTTGAATATTATCGATATTTTTCTCATCAATCATATCCATATGATTCCAGAACATCTGGCTTGTGAACATTTCCTCAGGATACCTCCATAACCTATGCAAAACGGTCCGTTTGTACCAGTCGGGCATTTGAAGTTTGCTGCAAGGGTCTAAAATTCGGTTGAGTGCTGCAAGGACAATATATTGTCCTACAGACGCTCCTTGATCTCGTTTGGGAACTTCTTTGTCGATTATTTCTATTAAAGACAGTTTCTGAGCCATCCTCAGCATGGCAGCAACTCCGCCAGCTGAAAAGATATCCACCTCTGCAACCTCACCAGAGGGCGAAGAGCACTTTCGTACTATATCGTCGAGCGTGCCAAGATACTTTTGCCACACAATTCTTGGCTTGCCATTTACTCTTTTAGACTCCACAGCATAGTAATAGGCCTTTTTTGCTTTAATTTTTTTTATAATCGATGCCAAGTCATGCCGTCCTTTTTTTGCTAATTTTTTCAGAGATAATAAGGGTAATACATTTTCATGATTTTGTCTATAGAAAGTGTGTAAAAAAATAGGGTAATACAAAAATTGCTCAAATAAAAATTGCATAAACCATTAAAAATAATAGGTTTATGCAAACATGGAGGATTTTAAATTTCAGTAACTTTTAAACTCCAGCCCGTGTGAATCGGAAAGCCGTTAGGCTTGAAGTGGAACACGGGGTAAGGGTGCAACGCCTATGTAGAGCAGTGGTAACTGCGAAACATGCCAGTGTCGCAGTTACCACTGCTCTCTACAAAGATCCGCCCGAACCCCACGTTCCATTACAGGCCTTGCGGCCTTACATTGCACGTGGGGCTAAAAGCTGTCCTCCAGCTGCCGCTGGAAAAAAGGCTCCTTTAGGTAATCGCCCGGGCGATCTCATATATGTATCTGTTTTGCCGTAGATTTTCTTGCTTTTAGGGTTTAAGCTCTAAGATAGCAACTTTGTCGTCCTCTTTGACGCGGCCCTCTTGGGGCACCTCTACGCTTTCAACGCCTTCGTAGGAGCGGATTATTTTGTAGAAGCTGTTGCGCTGGAGCGGCTCGAAGCCTGCTTCGCGGATCATCTGCAGGACGCCGTTGTGGTCTGTTTTGTTGATGAAATTTGTGGCGCGGTGGACATTTTCTTCTAAGATAATGCCGCCAAAGTCGTCGGCGCCGTAGTGCAGGGCCTTCATGCCGGTCTCTTTGCCTTCGCTAAACCATGAGGCGGCTACGTGGTCGAAATTGTCTAAGTAGATGCGGCTGGCAGCAAGGATGCGAAAGTAGCTGTCAGAGCCCGCCCAGCCCTTTACCTTTCTTCTCAGGCCTGTATTATCGCGCTTATAGCTCCAGGGGATAAAGGAGCTAAAGCCGCCATACTGATCTTGCGCTTTTCGAAGAGAGTCTAAGTGTATAAGAATGTCTTCGGGATCTTCAACATGGCCGTACATCATAGTGGCAGTCGTTCTAAAGCCGAGCTGGTGGGCAGTGGTGTGCACATCCATCCAGCCGCCGGGGCCCATTTTTTTGGGGGAGATGGCAAGGCGCACGCGCTCTGATAGAATTTCTGCTCCGCCGCCGGGAAGCGTGCGCTGGCCTGCATTCCAGAGTGCTTCTAACGCCTCTTTTACAGTACAGCCCGATACCTTTGCGGCGTTCCATATTTCGATGGCGCTATAAAAGTGGGGGTGGATTTCGGGGTAGCGCTCGCGAGCTGCCTTAACGAGACTGACAAGGTAGTCTACGGTGATCCCTTCATGCACGCCGCCTTGCAAAAGAACTGTAGTAAGATGAGCTTTTTTTGCAAATTCAAAGTGCTCCATTACCTCATCTACGCTCTTAAAGTAGGCATCTTTTGCACTTTTTTTGCGGTAAAAGCCGCAAAACGAGCAGTCGGCATCGCATATATTGGTATAATTTGGATTTGAATCCAAAACGAAGGTGACTGCCTTCCTAGGGTGCTTTTGGAAGCGTATTTCTTGTGCCATCTCCTGAAGTTCTTCAATTGGAGCAAAGCGAAAGAGGCGAAGGCCTTCATCAAAAGATAATCGTTTAATCATAACACCAGACTTGAAATTATTAGAGCAAGGTTCTATTCTTACAGACTATAACTTTTATCAAAGTGTCAATATATGAGTCAAGAAAACGCCAATTCAACTGAAGAGCCTATCATCATACAAGAACATATCGAAGAGGTGCCTCATCCTGAGGACCATCCTGCGCCGACGACAGCAAGCCTTGCTGATTTTGAGCAGTTTTTACAGACTCTGCGTGCAACTCATGAGCCCGAGAAAAAGCTTGATACGGCTATCCAGTTTATGCAAGAAAGGCTTGCTCAAGCAGGTGTGCCCCACTTTAAAGAGTTTTGGGACGCTCGAAGAATTTGCCTCGATCTCTTTAAGGAAAATATTAATCCCACAAGCCGCGTACACCTTTGGGCTCGCTATAGTGAGCTTTGCCGCGAAGCAAGAAAGCTTAAAGAAATATTCGACGAGCAAAGCGCCTTTGCCTGCGAGCAGATCGAAATGGCAGTTGCGGCTATTGAGAGCGAAATTGGCAGGCTAAGTGAGCTGATAGAGGATCTTCCTGAAATTGACCTTCAGCCTCCATGCGTGAGCCTGGAGCATCATCTTCCGGAGTATGCTGCAATGCAGCGCGAGCTTAACCTCTTAAATACCTATGCTATGAAGACATCAGCTCTTCGAAAAGAGCTTATTAAAACAGAAATGCGCATCCGCCAGAAAAATAAGTTCTTCGAAAGGCTTTCTCGGCTTGGAGATTCCATCTTTCCTCGCAGAAAAGAGCTTATCCAAAAGATCTCTCAGATGTTTATAGAGGATGTGGATCAGTTTATAAAGACTACTTTTGTTGAAGAGATGAAGACCGTGCAGCTCTTTTCCATTCGCGACGAGATAAAAGATCTGCAGAGTATTGCCAAGGTGCTAACGCTCAATACCGAAGCCTTTTCGTCCACAAGAAAAACCCTTTCTGAATGCTGGGACAGCATAAAAGATGTGGTAAAAGAGCGAAGAAAGGCAGCCTCGGAGCAAAAGTCGGCCTACAAAAAGCATAGAGATGAATTTGTAGCGGAACTTGAAGCCCTAAAAGCAAGTTTTGAAGCCAAAGAGGGAACGCTTCAAGCGCATGAGCATAAGCTTGATGACATAGCAAACCGCATGCGAAGAACATCTCTTGGCAAGTTTGAAATCCGCGAGCTTCGCGATATGGTGCGAGATGTGCACCAGATGCTTTCTGCTCATACCCAGTCAGAAGATGCTCGCCGCCGCGAAGAAGTTGTGAAAAAGGATCAAGAAAAGAGGGCAAAAGT
The DNA here is from genome assembly GCA_963826935.1 of uncultured Chlamydiales bacterium. Taxonomy (GTDB): domain Bacteria; phylum Chlamydiota; class Chlamydiia; order Chlamydiales; family FEN-1388; genus SZAS-7. Next base: position 67,113 of record CAWGYH010000005.1, read on the forward strand.
ACATGCACTTCGCCTTGAGCTTGAAACACTATCCCAGGGCACAAATTCACTTGATGCTGAAGGCCTTGATCGGGCTCTAGAGCCTCTTACAAAAGAAGTTGCAGCTCAAAGCCAAAACTTTGGCCGGGCCGAAAAGCAAGAATTTGAAAAGCTTATCCGCAACGTGCGCGATCTTATTGCTGAGCGAAAAGAGCAGTCGCTGCTTGCCCTTTCCGATGATGACCGTGAAAGCCTTACAAAGCTTAAAGAGCTGTTAAAGGAGCGAAAAACAAACCGCCAAGAGATCAAATCACAGATCGATTCCTGGAGAAAGGAGAGCAGCGGCTCGTCAGGTCTTGATTTTGCAAGCGCCTTGCAGTATAACGATATGATCCTCAATGAAAAGATACGCCTGGAAAAAGTGGAATCTGCAATTTCTGACATCCAAGATAAAATCTCTAAGATTCAAAGCAAGAGGTAGTAGTGAGCCTTGTCATTTTCGACTTGGATGGCACACTTTTAAGCTGCAATATAAGCTTTGAATTTAGTAAGTTTTTATATAAAAAAGGGGATATATCCCTCTTAAAGCTTCTCTCCCTGATAGGGATTAATCTAGCCCACAGAGGCGGCCTTGCATCTACAGAAGATATCCACAGGCTTGCCTTTCAGTTTATCTTAGAAAATAGACCTCCAGAGCTTATCCAAAGCCGCATTGAGCGCTTTTTAGAGGCCGAGCTGCCGGCGCTTTTTCGTCCGGAGCTTCTTGAAAGGTTGCAGGCAGCAAAAGAGGCTAAAGCTGAAATCTGGCTTATGTCAAGCTCTCCAGAATGTATTGTGCGTCCGATTGCCTCCTTTCTAGGTATAGATAAGGCTATTGGCACAACCTATAGCGTACAAAATGGCCTTTATAGCGCAATTGATGCTATTATCACGGGAGCGGAAAAAAGAGCCTATCTTGATACCCATCTTAGAGCTCGGGCCAGGACTACTACTGCCTATAGTGATAGTATTCAAGACCTTGCGCTCTTAGAGGGTGTGGACCAACCGGTCGCCGTATTTGCCGATTCCAGGCTCAAAAAGGTGGCCCGTACGAGGGGATGGCCCCAGATCAAATAAAAACACTTGTCCATTTTTATGAAAAAAACTACTATGCGGATTAAGTAGAAAAACTTTACAACGGATGCTAATGGCGAGAAAAATAGCAATCTTTGGCGGAACGTTTGATCCTGTCCATCTAGGCCACGTTCAGCTAGCTGTCGCTTTAAAAGAGGCTCACGGTTTAGATGCTATCCTAGTCATCCCGGCAAATAGAAGCCCCCATAAAAAAAACGAAGTGCCTCAAGAGGCAAAACATCGCGTAAATATGCTTAGGAAGGCATTTAAGGACCTCTCCTACTGCAAGGTGTTAACTCTTGAAGTGCGCCGTCCCGGCCCATCCTATACTATCGATACAGTGCATGAGCTTATAGCCAAAAAGGTAGTTTTACCCGGCGATAGGCTCTACCTTATCATTGGTGAGGATAGTCTCAAGGGCCTACATTCGTGGAAAAACATCGATGAGCTTATGCAGCACACCGCGCCGCTTGTTGCAAGGCGAACTGGTTCGTTAGCAGTAAAACAGCCCAAGCTACAAAAGTGGCTGAAGCCGGGGATAACCAACACCCCCTACTTTGAGGTAAGTGCTACGGACGTTCGCAAAAGGCTCAAATCAAAACTTTATTGCGGCCATTTACTGAGTAATAATGTCTATAAATATATTCAACATCACAAGCTCTATGTCTAATGTATCTGTCAGGGATCGTCAACTATTAGAACAGCTTTGTCAGGCTATTTATGACAAAAAAGGGTTTAATATATTGACATTAGATGTGCGAGAGCTTTCAACCCTTACCGACTACTTCATTATCGCCGAGGGCAACGTCGAAAAGCATGTTCAGACGCTTGCCAAGGAGCTTGTTGAAGTGATGAGGGAGGAGGGAAGATCGCCGATTCACGTAGAAGGCCAAAGTCAGGGCGACTGGGTGGTGCTGGATTTTTCTGAGGTGGTAATACATCTTTTTATCCCTGATCTACGCGACAAGTACCAGCTAGAGCAGCTCTGGCAGAATGCTGAAATCGTGGATGTGCCGATTTGTACGAAAACGTAAGGGTTGTAATATAAGCCATTCCTAGCTATACTCTATGATTAAATTTAGAGGATGTTTATGGCAAAGAAACGCATTGTGGTTACAGGGATGGGGATTGTTTCCTGTTTTGGCCAAGATGTTGATGTTTTTTACGATAACCTACTGGCCGGCACGAGTGGTGTCGGGCCCATTACGCTCTTTCCTTGCGAAGAGTATCCTACCCGTATTGCTGCTGAGGTGAAGAATTTTGAGGCAGGCGACTATATCGATAAAAAGCAGGCAAGAAGAGTCGACCGCGCAATTAGCTTTGCCATGGTGTCGGGAAAACGTGCACTTGAGATGGCTGGACTCTATCCAAACAACCTGGAAGGGCTCGATAGAACCCGCTGCGGCTGTATTATCGGCTCCGGTATTGGCGGGATGAGCACCTTTGAAGATAATGTAAAAATTTTAAAAGATCGCGGCCCTCGCAAAATTACCCCATTTCTTATTCCATTCATCCTTACAAACATGGGATCTGCCCTTGTTGCTATGGATATTGGCTTTATGGGGCCAAACTACTCAATATCTACTGCCTGCGCAACAAGTAACAACTGCATTATTGCAGCAGCAGAACATATCCGCAATGGCGATACCGACCTTATGGTGTGCGGAGGCTCTGAAGCTCCCCTTTCTCCAATAGGTCTTGCAGGCTTTTGCGCCCTGAAGTCGCTTTCTGAACGAAATGACGAGCCTGCAAAGGCATCTCGTCCATGGGATAAGAATCGAGATGGCTTTGTGATGGCAGAAGGTGCAGCGTGCCTTGTCTTAGAAAGCCTTGATCACGCCTTGAAGCGCGGTGCGCCAATTTTAGCTGAATATCTTGGCGGCGCACTTACCTGCGATGCGCACCATATGACAGACCCGAGATCCGATGGCGAGGGAGTTCGCCTATGCGTTGTTCGCGCCCTGCAGGATGCTTGTGTCTCTGAAAAGGATGTACAGTATATTAACGCTCACGGCACTTCTACTCCGGTGGGCGATCTTTGTGAAGTAGCGGGCGTAAAGAAGGTCTTTTCTGAACCTGAAAAAATCCTCATGAATGCCACAAAGTCTATGATTGGCCACTCGCTTGGTGCTGCAGGCGGCCTAGAAGCTGCTGCTACCATTATGGCCATCCGAACTGGCTTTGCGCACCCGACGATTAATTTAGAGACCCCGGAAGATATTCCTTTCAGAACCTCGTCAAAGAAAGAAGCGGTAAATATAAACATTGGAATATCAAATTCTTTTGGCTTTGGTGGACATAACTCTACCATTGTCTTAGGACGATATAGTTAATAAAAAAATAAAATAATGCGATACGATCAGTCATATGGAATAATCCCCCTCCAAAAAATCGGGGGAAAATGGTTTGCATTCGCTGTCCGCCACCGCGGCGGCCACTGGACCATGCCAAAAGGCCACCCTGAGGGAAATGAAACCCCTTTGGAGAGCGCCAAGCGAGAACTTTTTGAAGAGACCGGCCTTTCAGTCGTCCGTCTTTTTTCAGAAGAGAGCCTTGTCGAATCCTACGAGTTTTCAAGCCGGGGAAGACCGATCCGCAAAACGGTAAACTACTTCGTAGCCGAAGTAGCCGGAGACGTTCGCATCCAGCGCGAAGAGCTCACCGCTGGCAAGTGGGTAGAGCTGCCCAAAGTCCACGACGTAGTCACCTACGCCCAGATGAAAGCCCTCCTCCAAAAGGTTGTGGGGATGGTCATGGGCCCTGAGGCCCAAAGTCAGCCCTGAAATGCCGTATGGCACGTTATGGGTAACCACACCGTAGGTTTTGGAGTGCGACGATCATTCGTCGCTTTCACTTTGACCACACACTCTAATATCCTCACCGCCCAAGCTGCAAATCACCTTTACAACTATTCCTAAAGCAATTTTAAGCCCCGAGCGGTTTTGTTGCACGGGTGCATGGTCAAAGTGAAAGCGACGAATGATCGTCGCACTCCAAAGGCTTGCGCCGTCTTACCGAAATTTCTCTGACGAGGCTGTGAAAAATGCCACGCCCGAAGGGTGTGGTGGCGATTAGCCCAGGCCGCCGAAGGCGTCCTGGGAATCTAGGAATAATAAAAATGCACGCCCGAAGGGTGTGCTGGAGAAGCAATCGATTCCAGCACACCCTTCGGGCGTGCTCTTACAAACATTAGGGCCCCAGAGCACCTCCCTCGAGGTCAGTGATCTGGGCTAATCGCCACCACACCCTTCGGACGTGGCATTTTTTACAGCCTCTTCAGAACTTAGCACACGTGAATTGTCGATAACCTTTGTGAAATCGTCTGAATATCCTAGAAATTTTTTCGATCGATCATTTCAAAATGGAGAGGAGCTGTAGTCATATGTGGAGTGAGTTGGTCGTAGAGGGTGCTCGAGTTGCCGCCATACTCACGAGGGGGGTGTTGTTCAGTGCCCTCAGGCTCCTTGGCATCGAGGTGAAAGTGGGTAATTCCGTAGTGGGTGTAAACAGGTTCCCAATTCTGAAATTTTGCTTCTTTCCAGTCGCCATATCGCATTGGAAGTGTTGGAATTTCACCTTCTGGCCGAACGATAGCAAAGTGATCTAGGGCGTTTGGATGCTCATACTCTTTCCACAAAAACTGGGCGTTAAGTCGAAATAGAAGTGCAACCATTCTTCTTGAGCTTCTCACTGCGTTTGATTCGCCTTCTATTCCATAAAAAAATCCATCGACAGCCATGATGCCGGCTTTTGGTTTTAGGAGCGTATAGGCTTGTATAAATGTCCTTACGGGGTCTGCAAGGTGAGGAAAGCAGAGTCTGGACACAATGATGTCGACTCGATCTGCAAGTGATAATCCTCGGCTGGCGCATTCTTTTAAAAGATTTTCAGCATTAAAACCGCCAAGCCTGTGCAAGACGCATTTGTCGATTTGAACTTCGGTTGGTTCTAAAGATCGCTCAGCACGTACGCCAATAATGTGTACGGTAATTCCTTGAATTTTCTCACATTGGTTGATCTGCTTCACCATATGCTCTACCCATTGAAACTTACCGGCACCAATATCGAGTATATAAAATTCTTTTTGGGTGGAGCTTGCAGCTTGAATTCGTGAAAGCAGCAGCTTTTCCTCATCAAGTCCGCAGAGCTTATACTGCGTATCACCATTTGAGACCCAATTAGACGTCATGCACTGCTGCAATTTGCTGAAGGATTTGTCTATCTGCTTAGTGACAGAGCTGGAGCGCTCTCCTAAGAAAGGAATGTGTAGAGAAAGGTGCATTGGAACTCTTGAGAAGAGCGCCCTCTCATGAATGAGAGGGCGGCTTGTGATTAGGTAAAATTTAATTTTTTGGTGGGGGTTCTCGTGCGGGTTTCATTGACAGCGCCTAATTTTTGATCTCGAGCTTCGTTCAATGCCCGTTTGTCAGCGGATATTCTTTCACCTCTTGGCTTCTTCATTGGTGCGCCAGGTGCAGTTTGAGGGGCACCTCCTTGATCTGGCGTCTGCGGTGGTGTAGCTCGAGAGGTATCTTCTTGACTTGGTTTTGCAGATGACTCAGCTTTAGAGGTAGCTACTTGAGCTGGCGTTTCAGATGACGCATCTTGAGAGGAGTTTGCTAGAGCTGACGTTGTAGATAGCGTAGCTTTAGCTAGAGAGGCATCAACTTCCGCCTTTGTTGCAGGTAACTTAGCTTCTGGGGAACCTTCTTGAGCTGGTGGATGCTTTGGATTAACTGTTGTATCATCACTAACATCTTTAACCACTGACATGTAGATGAATACAACACGTTGTTTTTGATTGGTAGCTAAAGGAATTTCGACCTCAACTACAAATGGATCATATCCCTTATTTTTCAGATATGCATTCACATTGTTAAAGGCGCAAGTCGCAGTCATCACTCGGGTGGTATCTCCTGGTTGAGTTTCAGCTAAGTACTCTTGAAGGTCTTTTCCAAAATTTTCTACTGCGCTTTTCAGCCTTTTGCCTTCTCCACGCATGCAGCGTTCTATTTGGCGGCCGAGCCAATTTGATTGGTCAACAATGTAGCCGTTAACATCGAGTGTTTTGCCTGCTGGAATTCCAGCAGCTAGAGCTGTAATATTTGCGGTCATACTAATTCTCCTAAAATATTTTTTTATAATTAATAAAGGACACGGCAGCTAGTATCTGCCATCGCTTATTAATCCTGCAACTTATATACTCCTTTACTTTATGGAGGGTTATGAAGCAGGTTGCTCGCTGGTTTTTGCTTCTACTTACGGCTGTTTTATTGCGCTTTCGCTACCGCGTGCGCTATAAGGGGCTAGATAGTGTTAAAGAGCTTCTTAAAAATGGCTCTTCGGGCTGCCTATTTTTGCCTAACCATCCTGCTGTGCTTGTCGATCCGCTTATTGTATCGCTTCCGCTTATGAAGCAGTTTCATATTAGGCCCTTAATTATTGAGTACATGTACTACCATCCGCTCTTTCATTGGGTGGTGAGGCTTTTAGATGCGCTTGCGATCCCAAACTTTGGATCAAGCTTTAGCCCGCTTAAGCTGAAGCGTGCAGAACGTGCCCTTGCAACCATATCTGAGGGGCTAAAAAAGGGCGATCGCTTCTTAATATACCCTTCAGGCACCACAAAATTTCAGGCAAAAGAGGTTGTAGGCGGCGCCTTTGGCGTACATAAGCTTGTGGCAGAAAATCCCGATATTCCAATTGTTCTTGTGCGCATAACCGGCCTTTGGGGGTCGGGCTTTTCGCGCGCGCCAACCAATGGCGGCCAGCCATATACTAAACAGACGCTTAAAAATGCGCCTTGGATTGCTCTTAAAAACTTCCTTTTCTTTATTCCTAAGCGCGAGGTGGAAGTTGAGTTTGAGGTAGCAGATAAGGATTTTCCAAGAACTGCTTCCAAGCAAGACTTTAACCGCTACTTAGAAAACTGGTACAATAAGCCCTTCGGACCTGACGGAGAGCCGTTAAAGCTTGTTTCATATGCCTTCTGGAACAAGCAATTTGTAGAGATTGAAAAGCCAAAAAATGAAATAAATGACCTTTCACACGTTCCTGAAGAGGTAAAAAAGAGAGTCGCTGAAAAGGTAGCTGCCCTTGCAAAGGTACCCCAAAGCCAGGTTTTACCCGATCTTACGCTTATTGATAATTTGGGGCTAGACTCGCTGGATCATGCCGAGCTTGTATCCTTTTTAGAAGAGCAGTTTGATGTAAGCGGCGTAGCCCCCGAGCACCTCACGACCGTTGGCAGTCTCTTTCTGATAGCATCCGGCGGCTTTAAAAAAGAAGAGGCTGAAGAGACAGAGTGGAATATGAAGGGCTGGAACAAGGTGCGATCCCACACTCCTTTAGAGCTAACAGACGGCGAGTCTATCCTAGAGGTCTTTTTAAAGACATGCGACAAAAACCTCTTTCAAATAGCCTGTACAGACCCCCGTGCGGGACCTATAACCTACTTTCGTTTTAAAAAGGGTGTCCTGTTGCTTGCAAAGCAGATTGCAAAGCTAAAAGGAAAGCGTATCGGCATCCTCATGCCGGCATCTCCTATAGCCTATATGCTTGTGTTTGCCTGCTACATGGCAAAAAAGGCGCCCGTGATGATCAACTGGACAGTGGGTGGAAAGCATCTTGAGACCGTGGTAGAGGTGTCAGCTATTCAGCATGTAATAAGTTCCTGGACCTTTTTGGATGCACTTGAAAATGTAGACATAAGCTTAATTGAACCTCTTTTGGTCGTGTTAGAAGAACTTAAGGCCGATATTTCGCTTTTTAGCCTTCTCATGGCCAATATCAACGCCCTTCGGCCAATCTCTGCACCCGAGATTGATCCAGAAAGCGAAGCTGTTGTGCTCTTTACAAGCGGCACCGAAAGTATGCCAAAAGGCGTTCCCTTAACGCATCACAACATACTTTTTGACCTGCGAGCTGCTGTGAAGCGGGTAAATCTCTATCAGGATGATAAGCTGCTTGCCATGCTTCCGCCCTTTCACTCTTTTGGCTTCAGTGTGACGGGCTTGCTTCCGCTTTTAACCGGTATGGCTGTTTGTTACTACCCAAATCCTACCGACTCCAAACGGCTTGCAAAGGCTATCGAGCGATGGGAGATCTCAGTTCTCTGCAGTGCGCCAACGTTTCTAAAAAATATTATGCAGTTTGCTAAGGGTGTAGACCTGTCGCATCTTCGAACGATCATCTCCGGGGCTGAAAAGGCGCCGGATGAGCTCTTTTCAGCCTTTTCAAGGTACTGTCCGGAGGCGCTTTTTGTTGAGGGTTACGGCATTACCGAGTGCTCGCCAGTACTTTCTGCAAACGTTTCAGGCGATCGCTCAAAAGGAGTTGGAAAGGCGCTATCGGGCATACAGCTTCGCATAGTCGATCCCGAAAAATTTGATGCTGCAAAAGAGCCAAATCAGGTGGGCCTGGTACTAGCTTCCGGCCCCTCAGTATTTTCCGGCTACCTTAACAAGGGGCTTCATGATCCTTTTGTCGATATTGCAGGCACGCACTGGTACCAGACAGGCGATTTAGGCATGCTTGACGTTGAAGGCAACCTCATTTTATCAGGAAGGCTCAAGCGCTTTATAAAAATAGGCGGGGAGATGATAAGCCTTTCAAGCATAGAGGAGGCCTTATCTATAGCATTGGATGCAAAGCCTGACTCCTTCGTCGTTATACCTCAGGGCGATCTTCTAGGCAAGGTGGCGCTTGTGCTTTTTAGCACGTATGACGTAGAGCCGCAGAATATCAACCAGCTGCTTCGAAAAGGCGGCATAAGCGCCCTTGTAAAGATCGAAAAGGTGATTCACCTCGAAACTATTCCTCAAAGTGCTACCGGCAAGGTAGCTTATCGTGAACTTAACAAAATGTTAACAGTATGACAACACTACAGCTTTATAATACCGAATCAAGAAAGCTCGAAGAGGTTTTTCCATTAGATGGCAAAACAGTGCGACTCTACACATGCGGACCAACGGTCTATAACTATGCCCATATCGGCAACTTTAGAACGTTTGTGTTTGAAGATATACTTCGTCGCACTATCAAATTTTTTGGTTTTAGGATTGAACAGGTGATGAACCTTACAGATGTTGACGACAAAACAATACGAGGGGCACTTGCAAGCAAAATGACCCTCAATGACTTCACCAAGATCTATAAAGAGGCGTTTTTTCAGGATTTAAAAACGCTGGATATTGAGAGAGTTGAGCACTATCCGGCAGCAACTGACTATATTGCCCAGATGATCGAGATGTGCCAAACACTTATCTCTAAAAATGTCGCCTACGTTGGGGCAGACTCTAGCGTCTACTTTGCCATATCGCGCTTTAAAGAGTATGGAAAGCTCTCCCATCTCTGCCTTGAAGATCTTAAGGAGGGGGCATCAGAGCGTATAAATAACGATGAGTATGCAAAAGAGAGTGCTTCTGACTTTGTGCTATGGAAGGCCTACGATGCCGAGCGCGATGGCAATATCTTTTGGGAAAGCCCCTTCGGCCCGGGCCGTCCCGGCTGGCATCTTGAATGCTCTGTTATGGCAAAGGCCATCCTTGGCGATACTATAGACATACATGCCGGCGGCGTAGATCTTATCTTCCCGCACCATGAAAATGAGATTGCGCAGTCAGAATGCTGCACAGGAAAGCTCTTTTCGCGCCTCTGGGTGCATGCCGAGCACCTGCTTGTAGATGGCAAAAAGATGTCTAAAAGCCTTGGAAATTTCTACACGTTGCGCGACATGTTGGATAAAGGCTACGATGGCACGACCTTGCGCTTTATGCTCATGCAGACCCACTACCGCACGCAGCTAAACTTTACCTTCCAGGGGCTTGATGCTGCCAAGCAAACACTTCAGCGTATTCACGACTTTATGCGCCGCTTAAAAAACTACATGCCAAAAGAGGGTACAGCGTGGAAGGATGGCCAGAGTGTAGGTAAAAAAGCTCTTGAGGGCTATGCAAAGGCGTTGGGCAATGATCTTAACATCTCTGAAGCTTTAAGCTTTTTATTTGAGCTTATTCGCGAGGTAAATGGCGCTATCGATGCAAACCTTCTTGGCAAGCAAGATATAGAGCAAATTACTGAGATTATCATGAAGATGGATACTGTCCTCGGCGTCTGCAAACTGCCTGACGAGGCAATCCCGGCAGATATTTTGCAGCTAGTAGAAGAGCGGCAAAAAGCACGCAAAGAGAAACAGTGGCAGCGCTCCGATGAAATCAGAAAAGAACTCCTGCAGAAGGGCTACTGTGTAGAAGATTCGCCCGCGGGAGCTACTGTTAAAAGGGTGTAATTATGTTGCCGTTACATAGAGTAGATGCGAGTTGGGCCGGAAGCCTTTTTTCCCGCCTGCGCGAGGGGATTGGCTATGCTGCAGAGGTGATTGCAGCAGCATTTACGCCGCTGCCTCCGCAAGAGATGCTTTTTTATGGGGCAAAGCACGGCGATGCAGCAAAAGTAAAAGCAGCCCTTAAAAATAGTGCTGATATTAACGGCGTAAATGGTGATGGCCATACCGCTCTCTCTATTGCCATTGGCTCGAATCAGGATGAGGTGGCAGCTCTTTTAGTGAATTATAATGCCGATAGGTCATCTCTTGGCGATGATAAAGCGCAAGTTTTGCTTGCCATAGAGCGTGCTGCGTGGAAGTTTGCCGATGCGATCGTACGGCATGGTGTAAAGGTAGATCAGCGAGACTTTTCTGAGCAAACCGCTCTTCATATAGCAAGTAGAGAAGGTAAAGTAGACCATGTAAAGGGGTTAATTGGCCTTGGAGCAGATCCTGCTCTTGCTGATTCACAGGGCATGACTGCGCTTCACTGGGCAGCTTTAAAGGGGCACGAGTCGGTACTGCAGGTGCTCCTTCGAGAAGCTGGGGGAGATCTAGAGGATGACAAGAAAAGAACCCCGCTTGCTCTTGCAATAACTAAAGGCCATGCAGCATGCGCAAAAATGCTCATTGACAAAGGGGCGGATCTAAAGAGCATACTTGAAAAAGAGGGGGCGCTATCGCTCATTCTTCGGGCTGCAGCTGCAGGCAATCAGGCGCTTATAACTCTTTACTTTCAAAATGGCGTAAATCCCAAGCAAAAAGAGAGCGATGGCTCTACACTTTTACATCTTGCCATTAGAAGAAAGCCATCAGGTGAAACCCTGCACCATCTTCTTGAGGCGGGGCTGAAGGGGTGTATTAATGAAGTAAATAATTCGGGATATACACCAATTTTTGAGGCAGCTGAAATACAGAGTCTTCCGCTCATCGACAAATTGGCAGCGTTTGGTGCAGATCCCTATTTCTTAAATGAGCAGCAAACCAACCTCCTGCACATGGCAAAAACAGATGGCGTAAAGCACAACGCCTTTTCTCGAGAGGTAAAAAAGCGCTTTGGGCTATCAAAAGAGCTTATGGGCAAGATTTCAGGGGTGTTACAGCACGCCTTCACCTATGCCTTAGAGGAAAGCAAAAAGCAAAAAAAGCCTCTTCTCATCATCTTGGGAGAGACACATTGTGAATATCGAGGTACTGTCGTTGAAAAAATCGCCTTAAAAGTGGCAAAAGGTCTTGGCATTACTACAGTGCTGGCAGAGCACACGATGTCCTGTATATTTCAATTATCAAATCAAAAGCGCCATCGCTACGCGCCACTTGCCCTGGCAAATAGGCTAGGAATGGTGGTTCTCGGGGTTGATAACGAACGGTCGCACATCCGGAAAGATAATATCTCAACAAAGGGCATGAATAGGAGAAATGCGGGTATTAAAGAATGGGTAGATAACGTTGAGGAATCGGCACTCCTTATCACTGGATCCGCCCATCTGCAAGGCCTTATGCATGATCCTGCAAGAGCTATCGACCGTAAAAAGCGCTACGTTGTTCCAATCTGCCTTACCTACGATCACGCCTGGGACCTTCTTGGCCGCCGCTATATCCAGCTTACAAAAGATGGCTTTGACCGATCAACAGTCAAACCAATCTTAAAATCCTGGAATTAAACTTCTTCCAATAAATTCTCTTGCATCATATTCCTCAACAGGAAGTTTGCTGCTGTAGAGGTTGTGATAGAGCATATTCACCGTCCAGCGTATGGTGAAAAGGCTGCTAGCCCAAGCCTTGCTCCACTCAAGAGGTTTATCAGTAATATGCTTTACGCACATCCCTACGCCAAAAAGAGCAAGATATGCCACACTTTCTACAACCGCTGCTACCGTAAGAGCGGGCAGTAAAAGTTCTGTTGTAGCAGCTTTTGCGACATGAATCATCTCGTCAGTAAAGATGCGAATCTCGGTATTTCTCCACTGCATGAGCTTGGACATAATGCGAGAGGTAATTGAGAGGGGGTAAAAGAGCTCATCAATCAGAAAGGAAAATTGAATATGTGGTAGTGTCCATTTAAGTGGTATGGAAGTGAAAGTATACGGGCGGTTATGCAAAATCGATGAACGTATGAAATCTAGCTCTGTTCTTTTTGGCATTGCAACTGCTGGCAAAAAATAAGTCGACAAGAACGGCGATATTTTATCTGTTGGATGCATTGACACTCCCTCCTAAGAAAAATCAAAACCTATCGTATCCGAGAACAGAGAAAAGTGCAATGTTGCGTTTGGGCCTTGTTCATGTGATGGGTAGCCACACCGTAGGTTTTGGAGTGCGACGATCTTTCGTCGCTTTCCCTTTGACCACGTACCCTAACAGCCTCACGGCCCAAGCTGCAAATTACCTTTACAACTATTTTTTCTTAGGCTTTGGTGTAGCCTTTTTCTTTGTTGTACCCAGGGCTAGGCTTTCACGCATGCTTTCGGCAAAAGGCCAAGGGGATTAATTTCCTTTACTAAATGTCTGCACTCACTAAAGGGTAGAATTATGGACATTGAAAGGGGCCGGGCTCTGCGATTATGCGATTTTTGTTGCAATCTCTCTGTGTTTTTTCTTATCTTCTTTATAAGAAAAAACGCTAAAGCAGAAGGATGTTAGATTACAGGACATCGTTGATGAATTAGTTTAAATCGCATAATCGCAGAGCCCGGCCCCTTTTAGACGGCCCCTTTTATTTAATAAATTTGTAATAGCTTTTTGTTAAAGGAGATATATAATGCAATCTATACGAGAAGCGGATGTGCAAACAATCGAACTTCACGCTCGTGTCTTTCATTATAGGGAAGGCACAAATGTATATGCACGTGCAAAATTAGAGTTACCGGTTGGTAAGGTTGTAAGTTTAAAATATGTTTCTCAATCCCAGCCATTTGACCTTAAGGGGATGTCATGGGCTAATCTGGTTCAAAATCCTGACCGTGATGATTTTCACCAAGAAATGCATGGTTTGAATGTGCCTCGCAAAGCTTTGGAAGAAGTAGAGGAAGTTCTTGTCAATCTTGACGTTCCGGAAAGTAATAGCAAATGGGTATCATTATGTTATCCAATCGGAGATGCTTGTCGTATTGTATTTCCTAACATGAACCCAACGAACTCTGCCCTTATTGTCCATGCAGGATTTAAGCGTTATCATAACGATGAAGCTTTGATAAGTAATGATAGCGGAATACGGATCATGTAGAGAGCAGGACGGCATACGCAAACATGTGAAAGGGGCCGGGCTCTGCGATTATGCGATTTTTGTTGCAATCCCTCTGTGTTTTTTCTTATCTTCTTTATAAGAAAAAACGCTAAAGCAGAAGGATGTTAGATTACAGGACATCGTTGATGAGTAAGTTTAAATCGCATAATCGCAGAGCCCGGCCCCTTTTACTATAATTCAAGCTCAGCCATGATGGGAAGATGATCGGAGGGCTCTTTAGAAGAGGGTAGTAAAGCGGCTTTCCCTAATACTTTTGAGGTAATAACTGAAATATTTTCTGATGTAAATATGTAGTCTATGCGTCGACCTGTAGCGTCATCGCCCTCCATAAAAAAGCTGCCCTCTTTTTCGTGCTCTAAAGTGTCGACTAGGCCGTTATTTTTGAGCAATTGAATGCTCATTTTTTGAGGGGTAAGATTAAAGTCTCCGCAAACGATAGATGGCTTGGTTTCGTTTTGCACGGCATTTAAGACTTTTTTTACTTCTGCATTTTGCAGCTCTTCATTGCTGTGGTAGAGAATATGGGTGTTGAAAAGAACAAATTCTTGGTTTTGTTGATTTTTAAACGTAACTTTCTGAGCAAGGCGGCCCGTACCATCATTAAAGAATAAGGTCTCATTTGAGCGTACCTTTACGCGCCCTTTTTTATAAAAAATTGCACACCCCTCTTCTTCGCCATTGTTTCTCGAAGAGAAGATTCCCTGATAGCCCAGCCTTTTCATCTGCTTTTGTACGTCCTGAAAGCGCTCTACCTCCTGCAAAGCGATAATATCTGGATTTTCCTCTGCCATGCGGCTTGTAAGCCGTTCACAGCGGCTTTGCCAGGACTCATTGGCAAGGCAAGGCTTTTGCTGTGAGGCCCAATGAGGGACTAAGATATTATATGAAACAATGCAAATTTTTGGGTTGTGATCTATGCTCTTTTTTACTCGAAAAAGGGCCATGGGAGCGGCAATCGGTAAGAGTAAAATAGCTAAAGCGGCCCTGGCTATGATCCTCAGATCGCTTTTAATATTTTTTCTGCTGAAACTAAGCTCTTTCAGGTGTCCGATAGAATCAAATGTAAACTCAACTAAGTTTATCATTACCTACTAATAGCACAGGAGTGTTTTTCTTTAAATAGAATAAGCGGGGCAGGAAGTCCGGCCCCCAAATGTTTAATTGAAACGGGGTCAGGCCTGACACAATGAAAAGTGAAAAGGGCCGGATACTGCGATTCGTGCGATTCTCCCGTACAAATCGCACATCGCAGCCCCCGGCCCCCTTTTCCCATTAGTTCTGAGAAGGTTGTGAAATACTATCTCTCCCTTCGGGAGAGAACTCGAGTTTGGACATTTGAAGGTTCGACGGACACCGTTCTTGGATGCTTAACGTACATATTGGTGATCCATCCGGTCTCGGTCTTGGTCACGGTCACGGTCTCGAGTGTTACGAAGCATGCTTAGTTAAAGGCAAAGCTTCGCCTGCAAAACGTTTATAGTCGAGACCGAGACCGTGACCGAGACCGAGACCGAACAGTTTACCTCCAAGATGTTATGCGCAAGCTACAAATGTCCAAACTCGAGCTCTCTCCCGAAGGGAGAGATGGCATTTAGCCCAGACCACCGACCAGAGGGAGGTGTTCTGGGAACCCGTGTGGGTAAAATATGCACCCCCGAAGCGGGGTGCTGGATATTATCCAAACCCGATATGGTCCAGCACCCCGCTTCGGGGGTGCAATATTTTATTATGCCATTTTTCCCAGAGCACCTCCTTCCAGTCGGTGATCTGGGCTAATCGCCATCTCTCCCTTCGGGAGAGAATCTGCATTTCACTACCTTTTCAGAACTAATATAAATTTTCTTAAAACGGGGTCAGGCCTCCCAGTATCACAGTTGCATCCCTTGAACTGTGATACTGGGAGGCCTGACCCCGTTTTGACCACGTTTGACCCCGTTTGCACCCTGTACATCAACAAGTGGGTTATTCAATTCTTGAGGTGATGAAGCTGGAAAGCTCGGCCATTTGGGGGGTTACTTGGCTGGTATCGCTTGCTTCATCAAGAAGCTTCCAGAGCGTGTAGGAGGCGGTCTCTAGCCGGTCGAAGCAGATCATGGGAAGGGCGCCTGGTTCGACTCTTCGGAAGATGCCGTTATGTCGGTTTAGGTTGGCAAAGTCGTAGAGGGCTTGAGCCTTGAGGGCTATCTCTTTTGCTCTATCAAGAGAGAGCCACGCACCCTCTTGAAGGTCATACAGGGGAGTGATGCTGCTTTTTAGGAGTTGTGAAAAGCTCTCTTGGTCGGTCATAACCCACTTTTGTAAACCTTTGCTTGGGACGTGGTAGCAGAGGTCCATATAGTCACGGGCAACGCTTTTAATCGCATCGAGATCCTGTTTTTCGACGTGGGCGATGAGATCGTGCGTGGCTTTTAAGAAGGTCTCATACTCATCAGGTGCTTTGTGCGTGATGTCGAGGAAGATGAGGGTATTTCGGGCGCACTCTATTTCGCGAACCGCCAACTTAAGAACTCGCGCAAGCAGTGTAAGGTCAATGTCATCATCCATAAAACGGAGCGTATCTTCAAGAATAGAGCTGGTAATGTAGAGCTCTTTTGCGCTGTTGACCATCCAGCGCGTCTCGTTTGGGTCGAGTATGAAGGTAAACGTAGAGGGGGCAGCGCCAATGCGCGAGATATACTTTATAAGCTGATTGGCAACCTTTCTGGGCACTTTTACTCGCTCAGCATCTTGCTCATCGAGTATATAGTCTATCTGGGCAAGTAAGTCGTTTACCTGAAAGAAGCCATCGGCTGCTGAGCGAAAGACAAAGTGGCCTCTTGCGTTGCACTTTGCCGCTTCGGCCATGTACATAAAGAGCGTGCCGGTCTCGCGCGAAAGCTTTTTTAAGTCGTGATACTCTTCGCGATCGAGGCTGTTAGCCGCTAAAAGGGCGTGGATTTTTGCAAAATTGCCATTTATGAAGGCAGCAAGCGATGCATCATCTGCCGGAATAAACGGCTCCTCTTCTTGATCGATAAGCTGAAGAAGAGTTGTAGCCTCATCTTTTACACGCTTGGGGTTAAATTTAGCCGTTCCAAAACGCTTTACGGCATCTTTGAGCTTCCCAAAGCGCTTGACAAACTCGCCAAAGTGAAGAGATGGCTTATGCTCCTGAGAAAAAAGGTTATAGCATGATCGCATGTAGGTAGATTCTGCTCTTTGCGCCTTTAAAAGCGCCTGCACGCTCGCATCCAGGCAGGAGAGATCGCCGGAGGCAAGCTGCTCTAGGAGCGATCGGTCAAGCTGCCGGTAGCATGCTTCCCAGCGCGCTTTTGCTAATAAAAAGAGCTCGCTTGCATCTGCTTGAGTCAAAAGAAGGGGGACTGTTGCACCCTTGTAGGTCTTTATTAACGAGGATGCCATGTTAATATCGGGCAGCGCAAGCACAGTCGCAAGGTGAATGCCAAGCGTTGCAAGGTGCTCGCGCATATGCTCAAGCGAGCTGTAGGTGGGCTGGAAATGGCCCGATTTTGAAGAGACAATAAATAATTTTTTATTACCTACTTTATGCAGGACAAATGCCCCTGCCGTCACCACAGCCTGATCTGCCGCTCCTGCTAAAATAGTGTGGTTTGGATAGCGAAAAGCTTCCACAAACGCCTCTCCTGCCACCTGATACTCCCTATCTCCCGGTCTTTCTAATGCCGCCCGAACAGTGCCATCTGGAAGCAGCACAAAGTTATAGACTGTTTCCGCTCGTATTTCTAGCAGCGCCGTAGCATCGAGCGTAAAGGGGTAGGTAACAGCATCTTTTGAAAAGTGGGCATACTCTTCTTCAAAATAGCGCGATCGCTCTTCGCTTGAAAGATCATTTTTTTGTTTAAAAGTATTTAAAAAGCCAGAAATCTCCTGGCCGTTATAGGCAATTTCAACTTCTTGGTACTTGGGAAATTCACTTGTCGCGGTATAGAAGTTAAAGACGCTTGTTATGTAGGTGCAGACGCTTTTTAACGAACGCGTATTTTTATAAAAGAGCTGCATGCCCCGAAGGTATTCATCTTCTGTTTCGGCATTGTGAAGGTAGCTATAAAGTACATCCTGTACATAGCTGCAGTGGAGGATGCATTCCGTTATACTTGTGCCAAAATGGCCAAGCTCATAATCTGCGTCTAAATACTGCTCATAGGCCTTTTTTGTAGCAGCACTTGCCTCTTGCGGCACCTGATCGCGAAAGTCTACCCTATAGGGGGACTTGGCCGAAAGAGTTGAAGCAAATAGAAGCGCGAGTAATATAAAGAGTCTATGCATATACCACCTGAAAAAAGTTGCAAGATTTTATATCACATAGTCTTTATTGTCAATGACCTACACAAAAACGGGGTCAAAACGAAACAGGATCAGGCCTCTCAGTATCACAGTTGCATCCCTTGAACTGTGATACTGGGAGGCCTGACCTGGGCTGTCAAAAACTTTCAGTTTTCGACATGAAAACGATTTTAATAATGTGTCCGAATTCCTTCCTCGGATAAGAGCTCGAAAAATGATGTTCTACTATGTTTTAGAGCCCTTGGGCGATTGATTATAGCCCATAGCGACCAACGGGAGCTATGGGGGTCGAGAAAATTACCGTAGAGCCCGTCTGAGGGCGATTGACGCCGCGATTCAGTCGCCCTAAACGGGCTCTGAAAAGGTTTTTACATTTACCCACAGCTCCCTTCTGAGCGCTGTGGGCTATAATCAATCGCCCAAAGGGCTCTAAAACATGCACAATAATGATTACTTTCTGACTCTTATTTCTGGAAGAGATTCAGACACATTATTAAAACTGTTCTTATGCCAAAAATTTTCAGTTTTTGACAACCCAGGCCTGACCCCGTTTTTAGATTAAAGCAATGTTCGCCAATTTTCGGTTGCGAGGTTTGGTACGCGGGTAAATTCTTTCATGTTAGAAGTGACGAGTATGTGCTTATGAGTTAGGCTCGTGCCCGCTATCAGAAGATCATAGGGGCCGATCAACTGACCTGAACTTTTTAGGTGAGCGCGCAATACAGAGGTGCTTGCAGCGCACTCCTGACAAAAGGGTACAACTTGCATAAGTTTTAGAAGGGAGATCCAGAGTGGACGAATTTTCTTTTCTCGTTCGGCGTGAAGTTGTAAACCATACTCTATTTCCATTATAGTAACGGTGGAGATATAGAGCTGATTTGGGCTTACATTTTGAAAGTGTGCAATGGTTGATGGTTCTTTTTTAAAAAAATCAGAAAGAACACAGGTATCGAGTAGATAGTTCACTCTAATGGATCCTTATCTTCGAATGGGCCAAGTTCGGCGCGAAATGCCTTAAAGTCAGGTACATCGTCTATGGACTTAAAATCAAAAAAATGAGCCGGCCATTCAGAGGAGGTATATTTTCCTAACCACTCTTCAAGCGCTTCTGAAATAATAGAGTTGCGGCTGCGATGAAGCTTTTTAGCTATTTTCGCAATTTGCTCACCGATAGCCTTATTTACATAGATGTTGAAATTCATATTTGCCCCCTTTATCTATAGTATAACATGTTATGTTATATTTGTCAAAATCGATCTTCTCTTGGCTCGGCCCAATATTTTTAGCAGCTGGTACTGCCTATCTAACAGCGAGCCGTATAGACCCGGCCTGAGCTTTTTGATGATTAAACCTAAAAACGGCTACAGCATCTTTGTTGAGAGATGTTTCCCGGAATCACTGGGCTTAATATTCAGTATGTAAGGAACTAAAATTTTCGCTCTTTCTTCGGCTGTTGGATATTGACTGGCTTCTTGCCCAAGGGCTTTTTTCAGTATATCTGTATTAATTGTGCCGGGAGCCAGCGTTACAACAGTTATGCCCTGAGGCAGCTCTTGCGCCAACGATTGCGTAAGCCCTTCGATAGCAAATTTCGACGCGGTATAGGGCGAAAACTTTCCCCACCCATACTCTGAGGAGTGTGGCGAGAATTTTATTTCTCCTTGCACACCCCATCCAGAAGAGATATTGATGATTAACCCTTCTTCTTTTTGGATCATCAACGGAACAAAATATCGCAGGACATTTACCGTGCCGATAACATTGGTATTCATAATATCAGCAAACTCAGCTGAGGAGATCTCCCAGAGTACTTTTGGATGGTTAATTAATCCTGCATTGTTAATCAGGACGGTGGGTGTTCCCATTTTTGAGGCGACTTCTTTAGCCCACTGGGCAACAGAAGCATCATCTGTGATATCAACAACAGAAAACAGATTCTCGGGCCCATATTTTTTTTGCACCTCGCGAACGTCCTTAGCTGAACGCCCACAGCCTGCTACTCTCCATCCACGGCTGCTGAATTCTCCGGCAAGTCCCAGCCCGATTCCTTTGGTCGCTCCTGTTATAACGACAAGCTTTTTTTTAGCAGCAGATTCCGGTTTCTGTTCTTCAACGCCAGCAAAACAGCTCGCTCCAAATAAAGTAAAAAGCAGTCTCGTCGTTAATTTTTTAAGCACGGGTACCTCCTTGGCCGCTTCCCCTTGCGACGTAATTCATGAACTAAACCTTTTGTTGTAAACTCATTGATATGTATATTTACTACCACTCAAAAAAATGCTGTGCGAAGTTGATTGTTTGAACGAAAAATCTTGATTCCGTAACAGCTTTTGTAACACTGCTTATCTTACGCCAAATGGTCATTTTACCATTTGGCGGTAGTTGATTGCAATGAAACAACTACCGCCAAGCTACCTTTACCATGGTTCCTCTTCCGAATATAAATCAGACAATAATCTACTCTTTGCTACAGTATGAGTCAACAGCAGGTGCGCCGTACCTCCTCACTCAGTTGAATTTCCTTTACTAAATGTCTGCAATATGATACATTAAAATCAATAAAGGGTAGAATTATGGACATTAAATCCACACCGCTTCCAGTAAAACGCGCTATGCAAAAGCTGGAAGAGATGTGCGCGATGCACGAAAGCGAAGACGTATTCCTATGCAGCTTGCAGCGGATAGAGCCGGCATTAGCCGAACAACCCTAGACAAGATCGAAAAGGGAGATGAAGGTGTGAGCGCCGGGGCGTACGCGCGAATTTTGTTTGTGATGGGGATGGTAGAGAGATTTGGAGATCTAGCCGACCCTAAATTTGATCAGATTGGCATGGAATTGGAAAGTGAACAGCTACCTAAACGTATACGCATTCCTAAGAGAGAGTAAAAATGGAGAAAAACATACTTGTTTATCTCGATTTGCAAGGCGTAACCACAAAAGTCGGGGAGTTGTGGGTACATTACCGTAATGGCAAGGAGAGCTTTACTTTTGAATATGATCGCAAATGGCTTCATGCTCCAGATCGATTTAGTTTAGATCCTGCCCTACAGCTTATTCCAGGTTCGTTTCATGCATCTGTTGATAAACCACTGTTTGGTGCTTTAGAAGATTCTGCACCGGATCGTTGGGGACGCATGCTTATGCGCCGAGCTGAAAGAAAGCAGGCTGAAAAAGAACAGCGACATGCAAGAGCCTTACGTGAGAGTGATTTTTTACTGTTAGTCGCCGATGAAGCGCGGCTTGGGGCTTTACGTTTTAAAGAGAGAGACAGAGCCCTTTTTTAACAACATATGAAAACCAGCATATCCCTCCACTTATCTCTGTAAATAGGTTGCTTGCTGCTGCCAATCATGTGTCAGAAGATTCTGATTCTGAAGAAGATTTAAAACTGCTGCTCGCTCCCGGCTCTTCCCTCGGCGGCGCAAGGCCAAAAGCCACCGTACGAGATAAGGATGGCCATTTAGCAATAGCGAAATTTCCAAAGTTTGACGATGAAATTGATATTATCGGCTGGGAGGCGGTTTCGCTTACGCTGGCAGCTAAGGCTAATATTCAAGTGCCTGAGTGGCGACTAGAAAAGGTTGGACGCCAAAGAATTCTCATTTCTCGAAGGTTTGATAGGCAAGCGAATATGCGAATTCCTTTTCTTTCCGCGATGAGCGCCCTTATGGCAAAAGATGGAGAGCTCCATAGCTATCTTGAAATAGCCGACGCCATTCGTCAGTTAAGTGCAGCACCGCAAAAAGACCTTCATCAGTTATGGCGCCGGATTGTTTTTAATGTGTTGATTTCTAACGTCGACGATCACCTGCGAAATCACGCATTTTTGTATGCTGGGCCGGCTGGCTGGCGCTTATCTCCGGCATATGACCTCAATCCTACACCAGCAGATATAAGGCCAAGGGTGCTGTCAACTGCTATCGATTTTACCGATACTACAGGCTCACTTTCTTTAGTGCTTGAGACATTCCAATATTATGATCTCAGATATTCAGATGCGCAAAAGATTGTACAAGAGGTAGCGGCTGCAGTTTCAGATTGGAGGAATGTTGCCCTTTCCTACAAAATCCCCAAAGCTCAAATCAACAGAATGGCCTCGGCGTTTGAACAGTAAAAGGGGCCGGGGCCAATGGTGTCAACTTAAAGAAATTTGCATTAGTTTTGAGTATAGTGTTAGTCATAATTATTTCTTGTCATTCAAGTTCCGGAGGAACGTCTTAATAATAGCCCATGATGTAGCACCGGAGGTGCAAGTCGTGGGTATTTGGTAAAAAATAACCTGGAGTCGCGTGAGCGACGGATTAAGCCGTCGCTCACGCGACTTGATGGTTTTTTTGTGCCATACCCACGGTTTGCCCCTTTGGGCTACACCATGGGCTATTATTAAGACGTTCCTCCGGAACTGAAATTACCACAAAGTCTATCAAGGAATAATTGTGTGTAACACTAAAAAGGGGCCGGGGTCAATGGTGTCAACTTAAAGAATTTTATAACAGCTCTGGCCTCTGTTTTTTCTCTCCTGAAGGGAGAGAATCTGCATTTCACTACCTTTTCAGAACTAATATAAATTTTCTTAAGTTGACACCATTGGGCCGGGGCTAGGATGTTGATTTAAGCTCTTTTTCACATAATAGCTTTGCTGCAAGATTTGTCCTTGATTGAAATGCTGTTTTCGAGCCCGTTTGAGGGCGACTGCCTTTAGCCCATAGCGACTGATAAGGAGCTGTGGGGAACAAGAACACATTCTAGGGAGCCCCTAAGGGCGACTGAAACCCAGCGCACGAAGTCAGTCGCCCTGACGGGCTCATGTTTTTTTTCGCATTACCCATAGCTCCCTCTAGTCGCTATGGGCTATAGGCAGTCGCCCTCAAACGGGCTCGAAACAAAGGACAAATCTTACAGAATACTTATTGTATGAAAAAGAGCTTAAGTCAACATCCTAGGCCGGGGCCCCCGGTCCCCTTTTCACAACCTTTATTCTTCAAGAGCCTGGATTTGGTTAAAGAACCAACCCAGGGAGATAATGTACATATCTCATTATGTACAGATGGCCATTTCTGTTAATGTGAAGGAGTTTTGGCCATTGGCTGATATTCGTAGGTAAAGAATCAAGTTGTGTAAAGCCGGCTACGGATACTTTGAGGAGTTTCTCCTGAAGCCCATTATAAAGTATTGCCTCGCCAGATGTAGGATTTATTGCATAATTTTGTTGGTGGTTATTGTGATACGTGACCTGCCGCGCATTAGTATCTACTAAAATTATTGTGTTATTGTTTGTATTATATGATGTAAGTACAGCAATTCCGTTGTCAGAGATGCACTGTATATGAGGATACGCATAACCTGTCATAAGCGACACACAAAATTCACGCTTTGAAACAATGTCAGGGCCTATCAAAAGTTTTCGTTTCGTAAGTATAGATATTGCATTTTCTGTTATTTCTACCCCATACAAAATAGATCCTTTTACAATTGCCGAAATGCATCGCTCAAGCTTTACCTTCTTGCCATTAGGGGCCATCACAACAAGGCCTTTGTTCATTTGCATGTAATAGCCAGCATATGGGCCTAAAGGAAATATTGGGCTATCGAATTCTTGGTCCCATTCTTGCTGAAGATCCACCTTGCCATCCGCAAGCGGCCCTGCAACCACTTTGTGGCGTCCGGATTTATCCACTATCCGCATATAGCACCAGCCGCGCTCCACAAGGCAGGCTTCAAGGTATCTTGTATTTCGTTTTATTGGCAGGTGCACAGTTGATATCTGTGTGCCTGTTTTGGGATCAAGAATTTGGATAACAAAAGTATCCTCAGTAAAAAGCGTAACAAGCTCTCCAAGGCGCCCAAGGTGCGTCCTTCCCGTTCTAAGGTCAAGGGGGCGTCCCCAAACAAGTTCATCCGAGCGCATGCTGTATGCAAGAAGATAAGGCAGGATCTTCTCGCTATGAGGCGACACATAGATGCCCATCATGATATCATCATAAACCAACACCTTCTTTACGCCATTGAAAGGCACTACTGTAACAGCAAGTGACTTGTATTTTTCCACACGGGTCATGCAGCAAAAGGGCCATTCAAAGAATTCCTCAATAGCTTTTGGTGTCCAACCGGTACGTTGCGCCACGGCTTGTAAACTTGTATGGGCCACAATAAGCGTTTTTGCAAGCATTGCCGCTTGCATATCACTTCCAAGCAACGTAGCCTCAGGATGAGAATCTTGCAGCAGTTTGCCTACAAGATCCACCTTTTCTTGCGGCGAAAACTTTAATAGGTAGGCGCTTATTACTTTTAGCTTCTTTTCCCATCCATTTTGAACGTATGTTCTGTCGATAAAATCCATAATCTGTAAAAAAAGAGGAAAGGAGAAGAATAATTCGGGTTTTAGCAGAGTTTCTATAAATAGATCAGGTTGCTGTATGTGCCCATGTGTGGCAAGCAGGTTTTCCAGTAGCTGTTCTACAGAGCCTTGGTTGATAGTTGCTGGCATAGTAAAGGTTGCGCCAGTTAGTTTTTTGAGACACCACAGAAAGTAGTATCCCGATTTCATATTACCCTGAAGATACTTTGTACAAAGGGTAGCAAGAAGAGAGTACACTTTGTTAGTAGGGCATAACTCAACGGGGCTTTTTAAGAGGGTAGTGCATTTTAGTTCCGCCTTCTTTTCGTCTGGATGTTTGGTTTGCTCTTTGTGCATAAGATAGCTGTGAGCGCTAGTAAGTGAACCTGCTTTTAAAACCCGCGCGAAAAAAGGCACTGCTTGCACGCTCGTGGCGGAGAGATGATCCACCGATATTCGTTGCAGGCATGAGCCTTTAATATTAGTAACCCATCCTTGAGTTGCTCTCTCGATACCAATGACTTTGCCAGTTTTTTCACTAAATACCGGCGATCCGGAATTACCCGGAAAAGCAGCTATCGCAATTTTGAAATTATCAGTATCAGCAGTATGGATTACTTGGCCCTTGCAGGTAACTTTTAGGGGATATCCTCGCGGGTGACCTATCATATACACGCTATCGAGCAGCTCTACATCGCGATCTGCCTGCATATCGAGCTCAAGTGGTTGCCTATCTAGCACTTTTCGATCAAGTTTGAGGAGGGCCCAATCGGCATCCGCTGTATAACTAAAGTCAACTACTTTTTTTATTTTATAAACGGTACTACTTTCAATGGGCCTATAGCCGTATTTATCAGCCATTACATAATCAAAAACAACTCGAAGTTGTCTCACGTAATCAACATTTAGGCGGTTTTCACCGTCATAGCAAACAGCGTGGCCACTGGTAAGCACATACCGTTCGTGTACTAAAAAGGAAGTTGCCCGGCCTTTTTTCGGTTCGTGTTCAAACCCTGGTATATTTGTTGATTGGTCATTCGGAGATGGGTGTATTAGCGACGTTTCAAATATGAGTGAGGCAACCGACTTGGCCTGCCTCTTAATAGTATCAGCATCCTTCCCTAATCCCGTGTCAGGAAGTTTGTCCAAATTGACAAGAAATGTATCTGTAACAAAGACTGCTGGAGAAGGATCTACTGGGTTCATTATTTAATTGTATCGATAAAGCTATTTTATAGGAGTAAAAATCACCTCTTTATGCAAACTACATATTATTGTGAAGTGATATTTTTTTATAATTAAATCAGGGGATTGGGGCCGGCCCAAATGGTGTCAACTCAAGCTCTCTCGGAGGGTAAGTTCAGGCTAGCCCGAGTTTACAAGTTATGAAACGCCACTTGATGCAATCTTTTGATCCATAATGACTTAAAGATGGGGCAGTTTACCAGGTAGGGGCCTTGTTTACCTTGTCTCAGGAAATTTTCGGTCACGAAAATAACTTAAACACAAAGACACAAAGCCACAAAGCGCTTCGCGAAGTTTGCAATGATGTGTAGGTCACGTTTCTTGGCCATTTTTCATATGAAAAATGGCCAAAAGTGCATGACGCGGGGCGGCAACGCTTCGCCCTGAAACAAGACGTTGGCTGAAAAAGCATACGGTGCATGATTATATCCTTATAGACTCAACCTAACGGCAGGGCGAAGCGTTGCCGCTCCGCGGCATGCCCTGTGGGCATTATTTTCGCAAATAATGCCATTAGCTGTGCCAGGCAAGTGTTATAAGCAACGCACAGCTCTTTGTGGCTTCGTGTCTTTGTGTTTCAATTATTTTTTGTAAATATACTGAGGCGAGCGTGAAACTTGACCGAAAAGGTGAATAAGGCCCGGGTAGGTAATACGGCCCCATCTTTAAGCCATTCTGAATCAAAATCTTGCATCAATCGACATTCCCTAACTTGTAAACTCGGGCTAGTCGAGCGTCCAGTCGATGGGTGTATCAAGAAGGGTGTTTATTTTCGAAAAGTGCTTGCAGCCGAAGAAGCCGCTGTGGGCGGAAAGCGGGGAGGGGTGTGCAGCTTTTAAAATGGGATGGCGACTATCGATAGATGCACATTTTTCTTGGGCGTTTCTTCCCCATAAGACGAAAATAACGGGCGTTTTCTTTTCTGCCACTTTTTTGATGATGGCATCTGTAAACTGCTCCCAGCCCTGTTTGGCGTGTGAGAGGGGTTTTCCTTCACGGACGGTAAGGGTAGTATTAAGAAGGAGTATCCCCTGCTTTGCCCACTTGAGAAGGCAGCCATGTTTTGGCAGGGCAATAGCAAGGTCGTCCCGCAGCTCTTTGAATATATTCTTTAATGATGGCGGCAGCTCGATGCCATGAGGCACGCTGAAACAGAGGCCATGCGCCTGTCCTGGGCCATGGTAGGGGTCTTGTCCGACAATAACTACTCGTACTCTATCAAAAGGCGTTTCATTCAGAGCGTTAAAGACAAGCTCTTTTGGCGGGTATATGGGACCGCTTTTGAGCCTCTCTTCCTTCACAAAAGCAGCCAGATGCCCCATATATGGCTTTTGAAGCTCATCCTCTAAAACCTCTTTCCAAGAACTATCAAGCACAATATTTTTCACGTAATATCACCAAAAATTACATATCACCTTCTAAACTTTCATCACGGGCGAGCGGGCGCATCAGCGGGAAGTAGAGGACGTCGCGGATGGAGTGGCTGTTAGTGAAGAGCATGACAAGGCGGTCGATGCCGATGCCGAGACCGCCGGTTGGGGGCATGCCTTGGCATATTGCTTCTAGGAACTCGTCGTCCAGGGGGTTGGCCTCTTCATCGCCGGCGGCTTTGCGGGCGGCTTGGCCTTCGAGAAGGGTTCTTTGCAGGACTGGGTCGTTGAGCTCGGAGTAGGCGTTTGTGACCTCCTTTGTCATCACAAAGCTTTCAAAGCGCTCGATGAGCCCGAGGGCCTTGTCGCGCGGGTCGCGGTGCGGTTTGCAGAGCGGCGTTGTTTCGATGGGGTGGTCTATGATGTGGTGTGGCTGGATGAGATGCTGCTCTACCTTTGTTTCAAAGATATGCTGGGTAAGCAGGCCGCGCGTTGCCTTTGCAAGCTCTTTTGGATCCATCTTTTCTTGGATGAGAACGCCCCGCATGTCGTCGTCGGACAGGCTGTCAAGGTCAAGGCCGGCATAGTGGCGGATGCTCTCTTTCATCGTCATGCGCTTCCAGGGAGCTTTAAAGTCGATTTCAGTCGAAGTTTCAGTCTCCGGGTTAAAGAGGGTAACGACGGTGCTGTTGTGAAGGGCAAGCGCTACCGTTTCAAAAAGCGTTTCCGTGATGCGCATCATGTCGTTATAGTCCCAGTAGGCCCCGTAGGCTTCAAGCATCGTAAATTCGGGGTTGTGGGTGCGGTCTATCCCTTCATTTCTAAAAACCTTGCCGATCTCATAGACGCGGTCCATACCGCCGATGATCAGCTTTTTAAGGGGGATTTCTAGAGAAATGCGCAAAAACATCTGCTGATCAAGGGCATTAAGGTGGGTCATAAAGGGCTTGGCAGCAGCTCCACCATAGATATTTTGTAAGACCGGGGTTTCAACTTCTAAAAAGCCGAGATTTTCAAAGAAGTTTCTGACGAGGCGCAAGATGGTGCTTCTATCGCGAAAGGTCTTTTGCACCTCTGTGTGGGAGATAAGGTCGAGCCAGCGCTTTCGGTAGCGAATCTCTTTGTCGGCAAGGCCGCTATGCTTTTCAGGAAGGGGAAGCAAGCTCTTTGAAAGAAGGGTGACCTTCGTTACAAAGATCGTAAGTTCGCCCTTTTGTGTATGAAAGAGGTGGCCTTCCACGCCTATAATGTCGCCAATGTCAAACTTCTTTTCAATAATTTTGAGGGGGCCCTCTTCGCCTGGCGTGTAGTTTGCAAGCTTGGTAGCATCGCGGTTAAACATCACCTGAATGCGCCCGCTTTTATCCTGGATATGGGCAAAGGCATTTTTTCCCATAGCGCGAAAGAGCATAAGCCTTCCTGCAACAGTCACAAATGGGGTAGAGCCCTTTTCAGCCTCTTCGCTTGTGCCAACTTTTGCTGTGCCATATTCTTGACCTAAGCTTTCTGCTTCATTTGTGGTCTGAAAGCAGTGCGGATAGGGCATTATGCCGAGAGCCTCAAGTTCATGGAGCTTTCGCAGGCGGTTCATGTACTCTTCGCTATTTCTATAGTCGTCTTTCATATAACTTTTCCTATAAGGTCGTAATCAGATACATCGGTAATTTCAACAAGATAGCGTTTTCCAAAGGCCGTTACCTTGCGTCCGTCGTTTATAATAACTTGTCCGTCAATTTCAGGGCACTGGCCGTCATGGCGCCCGCGCATAAGAAGGCGCGATTCGGGATGATACCCTTCCACCACCACCGAGAGCTTTTGTCCAATATACTTTTTGGTATGCTTTTTTACCTGCTTGAGCTGCAGCTCAGAGAGTATTTTAAAGCGCTTTTGCTTGATTTCGTTGTCAACCTGGTTTTCAAGGGTTGCCGCGTGGGTGCCCTCTTCTTTTGAAAATGTAAAGATGCCTACATTATCTAAAGGAAACTCTTTGATAAAGGTGCAAAGCTCTTCAAAATGGCTCTCTTCTTCCCCGGGAAAGCCCACCATCAAGCTTGTGCGGATGGCAATGTGGGGGATCTCCTTTCGTAATTTTTTGATGGTAGAGACGATCTGCTCTTTATTGGTTGTTCGCCTCATCGCCTTTAAAATGTCGTCGTTAATATGCTGTATGGGCATGTCAAGGTAGGGGAGTATGCGCTCATCTTCTTTCATTAACGCAATGAGCTCATCGGTAATTTCATCAGGATAGAGATAAAGCAGGCGCAAATGAAACTTTCTTGAATCGCTAAGTATAGCCTTAAGGAGTGCTACAAGCCCGCTTGAGCCCTTATAGCCCATATCCTTGCCCCAGTCGCCAAGATCCTGTGCGATCAAAATAAGCTCGGTTGCACCGCCCTTTAAGAGGATGTCCACCTCCTTTGTGATCTGCTCTATCGACTTGCTTTTAAGGGGGCCTTTAATGGTAGGGATTTTACAAAAGGCGCAGCGTTTTCTACAGCCCTCTGCGATCTTGAGGTAGGCATAATGTTTGGGGGTAGAAAGAATGCGGGGAACTTCACCCATTTCGATAAAGCTTCTGGCTGAGGTGACAGTGCTTCCGGCTTCTTTTGTTTCAACTGCTTTAAGAATTTCCTTCACGTCACCGGAGCCTAGCAGGTAGTGGATTTCAGGAAAGTGCTGGCGGATAAGGTCGGCATGCGTCTGCACCATGCAGCCTGTAGCAATAACCTTAGCACCCTTTTTTCTATTTTTAATTGAGTCGCCAATGGTGTCTAAAGACTCTTGACGCGAACTTTCCAAAAAGCCGCAGGTGTTAATGACGATAAAATCAGCTTGATCTTGGCTGTCGGTTGCTTCATAGCCTGCCTGCAGCAAAAGCCCTATCATTACCTCAGTGTCCACAAGGTTACGGGGACATCCAAGACTGATAAAAAATACCTTATTTCCTCCCAAACCAAACTCAGGAGAACTTTTGCGCTCTTTAACAGAAACCTTGGCCGGCTCATTGGAGCTTTGCAACACTTTTAGCATAGTATAAACCCGTTAAATAAGGGAAAATTATAGCGCGTTGTTCACATTCTTGCCCAGGTTAAAAATTTAGATAAGAGACACTTCAACTTTCGAGACCGAGACCGAGACCGTGACCGAGACCGATTTTTTTGCATTTTGCTCTCAAGAATCGGTCTCGGTCACGGGCTCGGTCTCGGTCTCGACAATGCAGATAGAGATCTCTTGTTTTTTACTGCTATTTTGGCGAGAATGAATGTTGTGCTTGCAATAAATTGTCATCTGGGGCAAATGAAACTGCAAACAGACAACAAAAAGGAGTATCAGTGAAGAAGATCGTCAAAAAAATTCGCGTGAAGAACGATCTTGGCATTCATACTCGTCCAGCAACGTATATTGTAAAGCTTTTGCAGGGGACTAAGTCTGACGTCCTCTTTACGCATAAACGCGAGACGATAAATGCTAAGAGCATCTTGAGTATTCTCATGTTAGCGGTTCATAAAAATGCAGCTGTAACCATTACTGTTGATGGTGATGATGCGGAAGAAACAATGGATAAATTGGTAAATGCCTTCGAAGCAAAGTTTGGAGAATAAAAGTTCTGAGATTTTCCTCGAGGGAAGTGCGCTTTCTCGCGGTATCGCTATCGGCAAGCCCTTCTTTTTGGACTGCCTTGATGTAGAAATACGCGAGGTAGCAATTGGAGCATCTGAAGTGGAAAACGAGGTAGAGCGCTACCGACAGGCACTTTTGGCCACAAAGCGCGATCTTACAAGCTTAAAGGATTCCTTAGAGCTTGAAGGGATAAAAGATGGCGTACAGGTGCTTGATGCCCATGTTCAGCTTACCGATGATCCGCTTTTAAATGCGCAAGTAGAAGAAGAGATTGTAACTCTTCAGAAAAATGCGGAATTTGTCTTGAACAAGGTCATGAAGGGCTTTAGCAAGAAATTTCGCAAGATGCAGGACCCCTTCTTTCAGCAGCGTTTTGAAATTGTTCAGGACATCTTTAAGCGCATTCTCGACCACTTGAGCAAAGAAAAACGCGACTGCCTTACAGCAATCCCGCATGACTCTATCGTCTTTGCAGAAAGTATTACTCCCTCATCTGCAGCAGAGGCCAATCGAAAGCAGGTGGCGGCTTTTGTCACGCAGTTTGGCGGGGCCATGTCGCATATGGCAATTGTGGCAAAGGCAAAAGGCATCCCTTACGTTGCCAACGTTGACTTTAAGAAAACTGCTACACTTCAAAAAGCAAATACTGTCATCGTTGATGGCCTTCAGGGCAGGGTAATTGTAAACCCCTCTCAAAAAACAATAAAAGAATATAAAACGCTGCAGGCGCATATACAGCTAAGGCTCGATGAATTTAAAAGCTCCTGCATTCTCCCGTCGCTTACTCTGGATGGTGAAAAGATCCGCCTTTCAGCAAATGTTGAGCTCTCTGATGACTTTTCACTTTTGCAGCAGTATGGTGCAGAAGGCGTTGGCCTCTTTCGCTCTGAATATCTCGTGCTCGGCCGCGGACGCTTTCCAAGCGAAGAGGAGCAGTATGAAGTCTATAGAAGCCTTGTAGAGCATATGTCAGGCTTTCCTGTCGTCATCCGCGCCTTTGACCTTGGCATGGATAAGGTGATTACGGGGCTTCCCCAATCAAAAGAGCAGCACTCTGCAATGAGTGCGCGCGCCATTCGCTTTCTTTTAAAAGAAAAAGAGCTCTTTCAGGTGCAGATACGATCTGTACTTCGAGCGGCAGCTCACGGCGATGTGCGCATCCTTTTTCCCATGGTGTCAAGCGTAAGCGAGCTTCGCGAAGCAAAAGATCTTGTCTACCGCTGCTACGATGCGCTGTTAAAAGAGGGAGGGCCGGTGCCCCATACCATAAAGCTTGGCTGCATGGTTGAAGTTCCCTCTGCCGCTATGATCGCAGATCTATTGGCGCGAGAGTGCGACTTTTTATCTATCGGCACAAACGATCTTATTCAGTACGCACTTGCTATTGATCGCCAGTCCATCGGCAATGACCTCTTTTCATCTACACATCCCGGCGTTGTGCGCCTTGTAAAGGTTATTGTGCAGGCAGCACAGCATGAAAATGTACCTGTCTGCGTTTGCGGCGAGATTGCCTCCGATCCGCGCTTTGTGCCGCTTTTGATTGGCCTTGGCATAACGGAGCTGTCGGTCGCTTCTCGATTTTTGCCGCTTATCAAACATATCGTCCGATCAACAAATAAAAAAGAGGCTATTTTGCTAGCAGAGCGCGTGCTCCAGCTGAAAACGTCCGCCGAAATTCAAACTCTTCTAGTCGATAACTACCAAAAAGGCACCCCGGAAGTTGCAAAAAGCCACTTTTAATCATGAACGCGAGAAGAAGGAAAAACCCTCCTTCTGGCAGCCCTATAAAGAGGATGTCGAGCGCATCATCCACTCTAAAGCCTTTAAACGCTATAGCGACAAAACGCAAGTTGTTTACTTAGTTGATAATGACCACCTTACCCATCGCGGCCACCATGTGCAGCTTGTTTCGAGCTTTGCAAGGGGAGTTGCAGCCATTCTTGGCCTGAATGTAGACCTTGTTGAGGCTATATCGCTTGGCCACGATGTTGGCCATCCGCCCTTTGGTCATGAAGGGGAGGGCTATCTCTCTGAAATTTGTACAGAACAAGGCCTTGGGGCCTTTTCACACTCTAGCCAGTCATGCCGGCTCTTTCGCCTTATTGAGCCCTTAAATCTTGGCTTTTTGGTGTATGATGGTTTTTTGTGTCATGACGGCGGCATGAAAAAGCCTGTTGCTCGCCCTGTCAAAAAGAGCCTAAAGCAGCACTACGACGAGCTTAAAAGCCGTAAAAAAGAGCCTGAAAAAGATTTAGAGCCTGCAAGCCTTGAAGGCTGCCTTGTGAAGATGTGCGACAGCGTAAGCTACATTGCAAAAGATCTTGAGGATGCCATCCAGCTTGGCATCATTAAGCGGCAAGACATTCCTAAAACGCCCCTTGGCAGGCATAATCATGAAATTATAAAGCATGCAGCAAAAGATCTTGTTACGGCCTCGCAAAATATGCCCTACATAGGCTTTTCAGAAGAGATTTTTGCGGCGTTAAAAAAGCTTCGCGCCTTTAACTTTGAAAGGATCTACCACTACCCGGGCCTAAAGCTCGAATCACAAAAGATAAAAAGTGCCTACAGAATGCTCTATGACCTGATTTTTAACGAGTTCAAAACGCTTGGCAAAAAAAGCCAGCTATACAAAAACTTCTTGCATAGCAAGTCCAAGGAATATCTTGAGCTATCATCAGATAGTGAAAAAGTGATAGACTATATAGCCGGGATGACCGACCGCTACTTTGTAAACTGCGTAGAGCAGTTTATAGTCCCGCAAACCATCATAGTAACGTAATGCATCTTGTTATTGAAACAGCTACAGCCCATGGACTTTTAGCCCTGTGTGACGATAAAGGGGTGATCGGAGAAAAATCACTTCCCATCGGCCTTTCAAATTCTCGCACCGTGGAGCCGCTCCTCAAAGAGCTTTTTACCGAATCGGGTAGAGCGCCAAAAGAGCTTGATTTTGTTGCAGCAGGCATCGGCCCCGGCTCCTACACAGGCATTCGCGTGGGAGCAGCTTGCGCAAAAGCAATAGCTTATGGGTGCCGGATCCCGCTTGTTGGCATAAGCAGCCTGCGCGGCTTTATTCCGCCTCTTGAGTATTTGGGACCCTATCTTGTGGCAATTGATGCAAGAATTGGCGGCATTTACACGCTTTTGGCAGATAAAACTGCAGCCGGAATTACGTTTATTGGCGATGATAGGCTTGTGTCAGTGGATTCATTTCAAGAGTTGCTTGGCAGAGTGGGCTATGTTGTAACACCCGCTTGGGAGCCTATTCGGAAGCGCCTTGCGGGTCATTTTTTACCAAAAGTATTTGAAACAGGCCCTTCATCTTTACAACTTTTTATTGAATCAAAACAAAAGTTTGATAGAAAGGAGTATAGTATGGATGGAGCGCTAACTCTGGCGTACCTTCGCCTGACGCAGGCTGAAATGGAAAAAGGCATACAGGCAGATGTACACCCGAGACCGAGACCGTGACCGAGACCGGTTGCTTTACCCCCTCTAACGGTCGGCAGAACAATCGGTCACGGTCACGGGCTCGGTCTCGGTCACGATAATGCAAGCTAGAAAGTCCAACGGAAAGGTTGCTAAATATATTGCCGGTTTTGTAATATATTGGCCACATTATTAACCCTTATAGGAAATATACATGACAAGTGTAAAGGTTCGACCTGGCGATTCAATCGACAAGGCGCTCAGAGCTCTGAAGAAGCGTCTTGACAAAGAAGGTGTTATGAAGGCTGTGAAGGCACATCGCTTCCACGCTAAACCTTCAGTGAAAAAACGCGCCAAGTCAAAAGCAGCAATTAAATACAGAAAGCAGCGCGCCTAACAATCCGCTCTATTACAATCTATGATTATGACCGACTACTATGAAGTGCTAGGAGTCGCCAAGGGGGCTTCCCAGGATGAAATCAAAAAGGGCTATCGCAAGAAAGCCCTGCAGTTTCACCCTGACCGCAACCCGGGCGACAAAGAAGCCGAAAAAAAATTCAAAGAGATCTCTGAAGCCTACGAAGTGCTTAGCGACGATAAAAAGCGCGCTACGTACGATCGCTACGGAGCAGATGCCGTCCACGCCCAACAACAAGCGGGTGCCGGAAGGGGCCAAGCTCACTATGCGTCGATGGATGAGGCTATGCGCACCTTTATGGGCGCGTTTGGCGGAGAGTCTATTTTTGAGCAGATGTTCGGCGGCGGCATGGGTGGTTCTGAAGGTCATCATGGCGGTGCATACAGCCAGCAAGGCGCATCAAAGCGCGTCAACATGAACATAAGCTTCGAAGAGGCAGTTCGCGGTGTTGACAAAGAAATTGCAATTACTAACTATGTCGTCTGTGACACATGCCACGGCAAACGGTCGAGCTCGCCAAGCGGCGTAAAGCGCTGCACACGCTGCCATGGCCAAGGCCAGGTCTTTGAACAGCGCGGCTTTTTTAGCATGTCTATGGCCTGCCCACAGTGCCATGGAGAGGGCGAAATCGTCACCGATCCTTGCAAAACATGCAATGGCGAGGGGCGCGTCAAAGCAAAAAAACGTGTCAATGTACACATTCCTGCCGGTATCGATAGCGGCATGCGCCTCAAGCTTTCAGGCTATGGCGATGCAGCTCCAGGCGGCGGCATTGCAGGCGACCTCTACGTCTACATCAACGTTGAGCCGCATGAATTTTTCGAGCGCCACGGCGATGACATTCTAATCGACCTTCCAATCACCTTCTCAGAAGCGGCTCTCGGCTGCAAAAAAGATGTGCCCTCATTTACCGAGCACGTAGCAAGAGTCACCATTCCAGAAGGCGCACAATCCGGAAAAACGCTTCGCATCAAAGGCGAAGGCTTTCCAAACATCCACGGCTCAGGAAAAGGGGACCTGCTCGTTCGCATTCAGGTAGAAACCCCCACCAACCTGACAGACCGCCAGCGCGATCTGCTTAAGCAGTTTGCCGCAGTTGAAACACCTGCCAATTTTCCCAAAAAAAAAGGCTTTTTCGATAAGTTGAAAGACCTTTTTGCTAAATAAAAAAGACTGGAAGGACCTAAGGGACTAAAGGGACATAAAGGACTATGGCCACTGTCCTTTAGTCCTTTAAGTCCTTTATGTCCTTTTTTTGTCTAAAATAACGTTGCCGTACTGCGCCTATCTTGATGAGCCACTGCGATTGATAGAGCAATGCCCTGTCCCTGCAAAATGCTGCTTACTGTGTTCAAAGCAACTTCAGGGCTGTTGCATTCGCCTGAAAGGTGGGCAAGGTAGACTTGTCGTAACTGTTCGTGGGCGACATGTGATAGAAGCTCGCCGCACGCTTCGTTGGAGAGGTGGCCCGAGCGGCCAAGAACGCGCTGCTTGTAGATCATGGGGCGGTTTGAGGCGTGCACCATTTCAGGCTTGTGGTTGGCTTCTACGTAGATAAGGTCGCACGCTTCTAGCTGCTTTTGGACAAGCGATGTTACAAAGCCTAAGTCGGTACAGACGCCTACCTTTAGGCCGTCAAAGCGCAAGGTGAAGGCTACAGGGTCTACAGCGTCGTGCTGTACGCTAAAGGGGTGAATTTCCAGGTCGCCAAATTCAAAGGTTTCTCCTGTAAGAAATATTTTAAATTTTGGCGTTGCGTGCAGGTAGTCGCATATTGCCCTGGCAGTAAGCTGGTTTGCAAGGATCGGAATGTTTAAGCGGTTTGCAAGCACCTTCAGGCCTGCTATATGGTCGCTATGTTCGTGCGATATTAGGATGGCCTGAATTTCGCTTAAATCGACATTGAGCTCATTGAGCCTCTCGCCTATAGCCTTTGTGCTGATACCGGCGTCGATTAAGATCTTGGTATTTTTGGTGCCAACATATATACAATTACCTTTAGAGCCTGAAGCTAAGGGACAAAAGCCTTTCATTATAAGTCCAGAAAAGAAGTGGTGAAGAAATTTGCCTTATGTTGTATCGTGACGAGTGGATTAGATACAACTATAAAATGGTTTCCCGATGGCTTTACAAATAGAGCTTTACACACAGATGGAGAAAATCCTCGATCAGCTGGTAGATAATGCCAAGAAGATGAAAGAGGCTCTTAGACTTAAAAGTGCCGAAAGCGACCTCGAACAAAAGCAGGTGCGTCAGCATGAGATCTTGCACGAGCTTGCAGAACTTAGCAAGGTGCTTGACAAAAGCCCTCCAGGGGCGTCTAAAGATGAGATCAGCCTGGCGCAAGCTCGCATTCGCGAAAAGCTCAACCATTTCCAAAACCTAAATAAAGAGTTTTTTAGCCACATTAGCGCCCATAGCCGGGTTATAGACTCGCAAGAAAAAAGCTAAAAGGCTAAAAGGTTAAACATCCATGAAAGCAATTTGATGCATGAAAATACCTTTAGTGTTGCTCTCAGGCCTTCTTTCAGATAGCACCCTTTGGCAGCATCAAATAGCCCACCTTCAGGATATTGCGGCTATAACTGCCATCTCGTCCGCCCAAAATAGTCCTCAAAAGATGGTGCAGGCCATATTAGAACAAGCTCCGCCGCTTTTTTGCCTTGCAGGCCACTCCATGGGCGGCTGGCTTGCCTTAGAGGTGATGCGCCATGCCCCATCTCGTGTTTTAAGGCTATGTCTTCTAAATAGTACTGCCCGCCCAGATTCAGCTGAAAAGGCTTGGCGGCGAAAAAACATGATCCGTAAAGTGCGTGAGGGAGCATTTGAGGAGGTTGTAGATGCAATTGTCAACCGCTTTGTATATAACCCTCAGGCGGTAAAACAGGTAAAAAATATGTTCATGTCACAAGGAAAAGAGGCCTTTATAGCACAGCAAGAGGCTATGCTGATGCGCGAGGACTGTTTGCTGCTGCTGCCAAACATTGCCTGCCCCACAAGAGTAGTTCACGCAGCGCAAGATCAAAATTTTATATTAGAAGAGCAGCAAGAACTAGCCACCCTCATACCCAATGCCGCTTTGAGCATCATAGAAAATTGCGGCCACATGAGCCCAATGGAACAGCCTGAGGCAGTTACTGCGATTCTTAGAGGTGACCTTGTGTCAATTATGGGCAACACGGTATCATAGTATAAACGAGGTGCACTGATGATTGTCTATTCCACAAAAATAATTGGATTTATTGCGGAAATTAAACGTGCACTTAAATGCATTTTGATGCGTGAAGTGGGCCTGCGGGTGCATAGCGACCGTTTTTACGACAAGATGGAGCGCTTTAGCTATCCCATTAAAGTGGTGATCTATTGCAATAAGAGGATGCTGGGCTACTTTGCCTCTGATTTTTTTGAGCTTGGCTTTCACGAAAGGCTTATGTATGTTCCCAAAGAGCAGCTCTACGACATCATAAGGCATGAAATTGCCCACTATCTTACCTATATCCAGCATGGCGAGGGTCTGTTGCCGCATGGCGTTGAATTTCGAAAAATTTGTGAAAATTTCGGCTGGGGCGAATCAGTCTATAAGGCAACAACCTGTTTAGATGATGGCTCCCATATACTTGAGCCCACTGAAAATAGCATCCTCCGCAAGGTGCAAAAGCTTATGGCGCTCTCTTCAAGCAGCAACGCCTACGAAGCTGAGCAGGCTATGCTAAAATCGCAAGAGCTTTTATTAAAGCATAACCTTGATCCTAGCCCGAGCGTTGATGATGAAAGGGTGGTGATGGCAAGAGTTCTGATGCAAAAAAAGGAGAGCGCCAAAATGCGCGCCATTGCAAATATTTTGGATACCTTCTTTGTTACCGTAGTTTTCTCCCGCGCGCAAGGTGCTATCTGCCTAGAAATTGTGGGAAGCCAAGTCAACGTCGAAATTGCCGAATATGTGGCACACTTTTTGGATATAGAGCTAGAAAAGCAGTGGGAAGATGCCAAAAAAAAGCATAGAAGCTTAAAGGGAATGGTTGCAAAAAACTCCTTTTTCTTAGGCATTGCAAAGGGCTACTGCGAAAAGGTTGCGCAGCTCAAACGCTCCTATTCAAGCGACATATCGCGCGCCCTTCTTGCCTGCGAAAAAAAGCTTGTGGATGTAAAGGCCATGGTCTACCCGCGCCTTCGCTACTCGCGCTCCAGCGCCGGCTTCTGCAGCACCTCCTCAAGCCTTGGCCAAGAGGTCGGATCTGCCCTCACCATTAACCCGGCAATACGCTCACCTGCTACTCAGTCGGGTGCTTATTTAACCTAAGGATTTTAACCCCATTTCTTTCACGCCAGGCTAGGCCTGTTCCTCCCAAATTTTACCTATTGCAATTAATTGCTATATAGTATATGATATATTTTAATTTTAGCGAGGGGTGTATGGTTGAAGCGGTAAATAAGAGGGCAATTTTTAATAGAATTACTGGCGCTATTAAAACTGCATATAATACGATAGGCACTGATTTTATTCTCATTACCCTTGTAGTTAGCAACTTGATTAAGGGATCTCAAGGGGTTGGAATATTTAGCATAACAAGTGATGCTGTAAAGCAAGCGCTTGCGACTGTGGCTGCAGTAGGGAATGCATATGAGAGCATTAAAGCTACAGTAGAAGCTGTTTCTCTATATAACAGCAGATCGAAGCTGTTTGAACATCTAAAAAAAGCAGATACAACGCTTTCTCAGGAGCAGCGTATCGAAAATCTGACTGCAGCATGTAAGCATATTAAAGAAAATAGTAAAACTCTTCACAAAACATTGAAAGTGGTAAAGAGTGTAAAGCTAGGCGAGCGTGCGGATAAGATACTTGAGGGTGTGGCAACCGAAGATGAAAAAATTAAAAGCGAGGCGCTAAAAACAGGGGAAGAGTTTGTTAAAACTATTCGTCGTCGAATCAATACGCAATTTGGATTTTCACTTGCTCACGTAGTAACGAGAGTGAGCGCCTTAGCTGTTTCGATAGTCTTAATAGTAACAGCTGCAAATCCAGTAACGCTAATCTTTACCGGTGTTGTGGGACTTGGTATACTTACAGTATTAGTAGGAAAAAAGATTATGCTTCCAAGCAATCCTTTTGATGAGCCGGATAAAGAATGCAAGATCCAGACGGCCGCCTTCAAAATTCGCCAGGCAGTTTACAGGATTTCGGATCGTATGGCCGCCTTTTTTAATCGGCCGTGTGCAATGCAGCCGTCTCCATCTTAGAAAGTCCTGGGAATAGGGCCTCTACCTATGGAGAAAAGCTGTGGATCATCGAAGTCCACCTTTATTTTAGCCCAGCCTTGACGTGGGCTGCCAAGTACTTGCAGTTCTAGATAATTAGGCATATCCCAGGCTTGAAAGGCATCCCATTGGTCGCTTTGGTTTGCTCCTTTAAAACCGCCGGGAGGATAGATCATAGGGGAGTCCATTGTGAATCTATGTGAATCACCATATATA
Source organism: uncultured Chlamydiales bacterium (assembly GCA_963826935.1). Lineage (GTDB taxonomy): Bacteria > Chlamydiota > Chlamydiia > Chlamydiales > FEN-1388 > SZAS-7. Next base: position 106,975 of record CAWGYH010000005.1, read on the forward strand.
ACTAATACGGGTTTGCCTCCTACAGGTCGAGGCTGATATCCTATAGTTTGTGAAACGAAGATCTCTTCAAATTCAACCTTGCCAAATGCCAGGCACTCCTCCCTCATTAATTCGTAATAGTACTGGAAGTTGGAAGCGGCAACTGTATCAATCGGCTCTTTTTTGTATTGATTTACGTAGCCATTGTAAAAGGTAGGTGTCAGGGTGTCTCTATACCAGTGATCTGCCTGCGTACAAAAAACGATGCCTTTAGCATGTTTGCTTTTTGCACAGGCAAAAGTTTTACGAATCCATCGTAAATTAGCATCTCTTCGTTTGATATATTCAGCTTCTATAACATTCTGCGGGGGAACTCCATCTAAAGGTATTATTAAGTCATATTCACCCACAGTATGAAATGTTGCAAAAACGATATCGCGATAGCAGAAGCGTTGGTTTTCAGGATAACCTTTTTGTCTAACAACTTTAAATTTCTTTTTGCCTAAGCTTTTATTGCCTGAAAAGTAGGTGGCTCTAGATGCTTGTAATGCTTCAAGTTGTGTAAAAAAAGGAGGGGTTACCGAACGTGTTTGCGACCAATCGTTATCTCCAAGTGTGGTGATAAATGGACGTTCGAATAGGTCAAAAACTTCTCTTTTTTTGATATCAAGGTACTCTTGTGTTTTCGCAGACGAATTCCCCGAGTCTCCAACGCCTAAAGTGAATTTTGCAGCCGATTTGTTAATGTCGTGAATAATGTTGACAGTTTGGGTGTGTTGCCAGGTGTGTAAATAGCCGGGAGCTAATGGATCGGTGTAATCAAAGTCACCTGTCGCGGCAAACTCAAAGTTTTTGTGATTTGCGGCTTCCACCTCTTGATGCAAGGTGATAGCTGCCATAACGAGAGCTGCTGACGATAATCTTTTTAAAAACATACTGGGGCCCTTGATTCTAGATGTAATTTTTTTCTTAAATTACTTCTGAATTTCCGTCAAGAAAATATATGTCAATATTGAGGTCAAGTGCCGTTTTTAGGTTAAAAGGGTCAGTATCTTATTGCTGCCTGTCAGACCATGTTTTAAATATTTATTTACAGTATTGTTGCCTTACTGCTAAAATGAAGCTGTGTGAGAAAGGAGGTGTTTATGTCATTTGATATCCACCAATCTGGCCTAAAGCCCGGAGATTGGGTAGAATTTACCCATCAGGATAAGAAGATACCAGAGCAAGCGCAAGGTCATTTCAAAGTAATTAGCAGTAGTAATGATTTTCTTGATGAAGGCTACCTCCTGCTTCAGGATACAGCAGGTAAAACAGTTGACTACACTCCTAGAATGGATATGTTAGGCCTTACTACTCTGCCATTCGGACATACTGTAATAAAAATTACCGACCAGAAACTGATTGAGAGCTTAGATGCCAAATTACAGGGCATATTTAAAAAGACTGTAGGAGATAAATAAGAAGACACCGCTCAATTAAAGCTTTGCGCGTGGTGTATCTTGATCTTGGGGTCAGGTACAATACCGTTCATTTAAGCCCTTTCTTGATCTTAATCTTGATCATGATCTTAATCTTTCTTTTTTCGGTATTTTCTGAGTATGAGCGCTCTTGTTAAGAAGAAGATCAAGATTAAGATCACGATCAAGATCAAGAAAAATGGCTTAAGTGAACGGTATTGGGGTCAGGTATGGGATAGGCAGGATGATGGAACACTTATGGTCAAATAATTAAATTGTTTTTTTACGCCGAAATTTTGAAATTTTTGACAGTTCACCCCAAGCCCCAATCATTCCAGCGAATCTAGTAATTTAGTATTATTTTCGCTTTTAATTAACAGAAAAAGATGTTTGGCAGTTAGCCTTCCCTTAGTGTCAGGGTACGCTCCAAAAAAGCTAAGGTTTTTGATGAGTAGTTCCTTGTCTATAGGCTGACCTATCATTCCGGCGGCCTTATCGGCTAATGGCTTAATCATACGTTGTTCACTAAGAGCTTGTTCTAAAATACCTTTAGAAATGGCCCTCTTTTCTTCTGTGTCATCAAGTTTTGTTTGTGGCAAGCTCGCGCAATACTGTTTAATGGTGTCTATCCAAGGAAAAGACTCAGAAGAACGTATTTCTTGTATCGTGCAGCCAAACGCGAATACGTCAGCAGCTGGAGCATCAAGTGCGCGTTGCTCGAGCAGTTCTGGGGCACTATACTTTCTTGTAGCATAAAATCCTGGCCACCAAAGTGGTTGTTCCCTCTTATCCATAAAGGCAAAATCATAATCTATAAGTTTAGGTTGCCCATCTTGATCGATAGTAATATTTTTTGTTGTTATATCACCATGAATAATGCCTGCCCTGTGAAGAAGCATAATCGCATAAGCAATATCAGAAATCACACGCAGCTTTTCGTCGGCAGTAGTAATTCTTCTAGACTGCCCAGGCTGCAATAAATCATGCAACGTATGGGGACAATATGGAACAATGAGGCAGGTTTTTGGAATGCGTTCATTTGTCTCCTTTTTTATTTTTGTATAGAGAAAATGGGTGCAGCATTCAGCAAAAAGGTGACTGATTTTTGCGTATTCTTCTGCGCTTAGTAACGTAACAACCCTTATTTCAAAAGGTTTTCTAAATGCTATTTTAGAATTTCTCTTGTGATCGTGAGAGACCAGCTGAAAACTATGAACAGCTTCAAAAGTTTCTAATGAAATTGTAAGAGATCGCGTTCCTCTCCTAAATCCTCCAAGGCTTTCGGGAAGATGACCCTTAGTCTTCAAAAATACATGGGCTAATTTTTCATCATTTTGATACACAACTGTACGAGGCAAAAAGGGGGGATTTTTATCTGTGCGCTGGATTTCCTCGGATTGGCTGTTATCTTCATAGGTATTATCAGTAATTTCATATGCAATAGCTTTAATTTGATCATCCGTAAGGCCATGAAACCCTCTTCCAATGTCTTTAATGGCTTGTATAAGCTTATCTTTCTTCTCAGCATGGCCGCTATCGCTAAACTTCGGCTGTGCTGGCTTTGCTAGCGCAAGTTGGGCAAAAGGATCGGATAATAAAGGTGATTCTGGAGTGTTTGAGGCTTCATTGTTTTCCTTCTCTGGACTGCGGTCAGGAGGAGGCATAGGAGATTGGAATACAGATCGGTCTGGTACAGGAAGCATAGTATTTTACTTTATTTTATATTATTAAATCGGGATTATACCATATATTAATAAATAATACATCATAATATTGTATAAATTATTAACTCAGAGATTATCAAATTAATGCTTTTCAGTGGTTTGTTTAACGCTAAAGCAGCACCTAGCTGGCTTTTTGTTTATTCGCACACCAGTACTTGTAGATCCCGAAGCCGCTCAGAGCTGCTCCGGTGACGCAGATGGCTATGGCTGCTCGTGTTCCGACAAGATCGACTGCGTATGTTATTGGCCTTAAAAGCCACGATTGAGTGCCACCTTTGACTGCAGCCTCGCCAGCCCTTTTGGCAACTTCTTTTGTAGCTTCTTGGGCTACAAAGTTGTCTGCTTCTGCTACATGAGCTATATATTTTAGTTTAAACGGACCATTCCATATCTTAAATGCAAAACGTTCAAACAATTCAGCTGGAAGAGAAAATTCGCCCTGTTTTGAGGGGACAATAGGTATTCTAAAACACTTTTCAACGATTTGATACCACTGTGCTTTTTCATAAAAGAGAAGGCCCACTTCTCGATTTTGCGGAAACTGGCTGTTTATTTCAGCTATTTTATTGAGCGCGTTCTGCAGCCTCGCAGGAGGGCAAGAGAGCTCTAATTGAGCCTGTGCAGTAGGAATTAAGGTAGAGAGCATATAGGCGCCGGCAGCATAAAGAGCATTCATCGAAAATCCTTTCAGGGTGTGTTTGCAGGCAAAAAAATCTATCAAATGAGGGGTCCTTTGTCAACGTAAAAGCAACTTTGCAGCAAAAATGGTATTGGGGTCATATTAGGTTCAGGCCGTGATGGTCTTGACGGTTTGGTTGCATTTTCGCTTGACCTATAGCTTGATTGGTCGTACCATTTCGCAACAGTAGCAGATCAGGGGTTGATTGTATAATTAACTCTTTTATAAGGCGCATCAGTGACAAGTAGCTTACATGTTTTTCAACGTCTTGCAGGTACATGGAGCTTTCGGCGCACCATTTCTGGTGCAGGAACAATTGAAGGGATAGCCGTTTTTGCTAAATCTCCGGGAGTTATAAACAGACTCTCCTACAGGGAAGACGGCGTATTTGACCTAAAAGGCCAGGTTCATAAGGTATATAAAGACTACATCTATCGCTATGAAAACGAAGGGATCTCTGTCTACTTTGATGATGGAAGGCATTTTCATACCCTAGAATTTACAAACAGCCAATTCCCGCTAGTTGCAACTGCTGACCACCACTGCGTTTGTGATCTGTATAAAGCGGTCTACACTTTTTTTCACGAGAAGAGTTTTCGTGTATGCTATGACGTAAAAGGGCCAAAAAAAGCCTTTACTATCGAAACAAATTTTACAAAATATAAAGAAGATTGGACATGACATCTATTGCAATCATTGGAGCCGGGCCTTCTGGTCTTGCGGCGGCAAAAGCTGCTCTCGAATGCGGCCTAACACCCACTGTGTTCGAAAAATCAAATCAGGTGGGCGGTCTTTGGAAGCCAAACGGCGGATCTGTCTGGGAAGGCATGCGCACCAACCTCTCATACCATTCATGTGCCTTTTCAGATATGGCTTGGACAAATCCATCCGGCAATTTTCCCACCCAAAAAGAGGTGTGCGACTATTTAACGCAGTATGCTGAGCTCAAGGGGATCATGCCCCACATCCATTTGCAAACAGAAGCTGAAAAAGTGTCGCGAAATGGCGATAAATGGCTCGTCAGATACCTGAAGGAAGGGATGCATAGTGCTAAGGAATTTGATTTTGTTATCGTCGCAAGCGGCATCTTTAGCAAGGCCGTTATTCCGCAGATTGATGGGATTGAAAGCTGCACGGCAGAGTGGATGCATAGTCAGCAATACAAAAATCCCTCTTACTTTAAAGATAAAGTTGTAGCTGTAATTGGCAATAGCTATAGCGGCACGGAAATTGCAGCAGACATATCCACAAAGGCCAGGCGCACAATCCATATAGCCAGTAAGGCTATGTGGGTGCTTCCGCGTGAATTACCTGCGGCTTCGGGCACTTGTCCTGTAGATTTAGTATTTTACAGCCGTGCTGCAGCAGCAGGATCGAGGACAACTGCCCAAGCGGTCAAAAATGCACGAACCTTTGAAGCGTTTAAAAAGCTCACAAAGCAGCATGAAGTGGCCCCTGAGCTTGAGGTTTTGTCGCCGGAAGATCCCTGCTACGTGGTTATCTCAGATGGATATATTGACCAAGTAAGAGCAAAAAAAATAGAACTTGTGCGGTCCAGAGTTCAAAGCATTGCTGGCAATAGAGTTGTTTGTGAGGGTGGCCGAAGCACTCCTGTAGATGCGATAGTATTTGCTACAGGGTATGAATGCTCACTGCCTTTTCTTGAAGGTTCAACACTTAAGTCGCTTGAATATATGCCTGAAGATCATCTACAGCCGCTCTTGCTGCATAAGTGTGTTTTTCATCCTGACCTTCCAAATATGGCCTTTGTCGGCATGTATAGAGGGCCCTATTTTGCAACTATGGAGCTGCAGGCAAGGCTTGCGGTTCACGTATTTGCAAAGCTCGCTTCTGCCCCAGAGCCAGATGCAATGGCAGCAGGAATAGCTGCCGAGCGCCAAATCCGAAATCAACAGCCAAGGCCGCAATTTCCCCACGGAAATTATGTCGATTATGCCGATGGACTTGCCGAAGCGGCAGGCGTTTTACCTAATCTTGATGCAATAAAGCAAAGCGATCCTGCCCTTCATGCAAAACTGTATCAAGGTCCGTTAATTGCTGCTCATTACAGGCTCGAGGGTCATGCAAGTAATCGCCAGATTGCACTTGAGTTAATAGATGCGGTAAATAACTAGCCTAGAACTCGTCGTCTTCGATGTCTTGGCTGCCGGCAGGTTTGGGGAAGAGCACCCTGCGGGGGCGGGAGCCCTCTTGCGGGCCGACGACGCCGCGCGCCTCTAACATGTCCATCAGGCTGGCAGCTCTTGCGTAGCCTATCTTTAGCTTGCGCTGCAGGAAGGTTGTTGAGGCGTTGCCTGTTCCAAGGACAATACTTTTTGCTTCGTCAAAGAGGGTATCTTCAGCTTCATCTTCATCATCATCACCTGACGGGGCGGGGAGGTTGTCAAAACTTGTGATAAGATACTGCGGCGGCGCTTGGCTTGTGATGCTTTCTACAACCTTTGTTATCTCTTCATCGCGCACGAAGACGCCTTGCGCACGGATAAGCTGGGAGCTTCCGGGCATTAAAAAGAGCATGTCGCCATTTCCAAGCATATTTTCTGCGCCGACATCGTCCAAAATAATCTGGCTGTTGACGCGGCTTGCTACCTTAAAGGCAATACGGGCAGGAAAGTTTGCGCGAATAAGGCCTGTAATTACCTCGCGAGAGGGGCGCTGCGTTGCCAGGATCATATGTATGCCGACAGCTCGCGCCATCTGGGCAATACGCGCGATAGGGGTTTCAATGTCAGAGCTTGCTACCATCATAAGGTCGGCAAGTTCGTCGATAAGCGCCACATAGTAGGGGAACTTTTCAGGGATATCTACATGATGAAAGCTCTTTTCGACCTCAGGGTTGATCTTGCGCTTGTTAAAGGCTTCGATATTGCGCTGGCCGGTAAGCTTTAGGATTTCGTAGCGCTTTTCCATCTCTTTTACAAGCCAGTTTAGCGCTAAAGTTGCATTATGGGGCTCAGTGATGACGGGTGCAAGCATATGCGGCAGGTTTGTATACTGCGTAAGTTCAACCTTTTTAGGGTCGATCATCAGCAGGCGTATTTCATCAGGCTTTGCACACATTAAGATTGACATAACGATAGAGTTAATACAGACCGACTTACCCGAACCCGTTGCACCGGCGATGATGCAGTGGGGCATTTTTGCAAGGTCTGCGATCACCAAGTCGCCATTTACCCCTTTTCCTAGCAGCATGGGAATGCGAAATGGGCTTCCCATTTGCTGGTAGGCAAGAAGTATCTCTTTAAAGCTTACCTCCTGGGGATGTGCATTTGGTACCTCTATGCCCACAGCAGCTTTGCCGGGGATAGGGGCGATAATGCGTATTGCCTTTGCCTCGAGGTTTAGGGCAATGTCATGCTCTAGTGTTTTAATTTTGCCAATCTTTACGCCAACTGCCGGGTGCACTTCAAAAGAGGTGATGGTAGGGCCGCAGTGGATTTGGCCAACTTTTGCCTCTATGCCAAAGCTTAAAAGAGTCTCTTCGAGAAGGTCTGCCTTTGATTTAAGCTCTTTTACAAGGTTGGACTGATCTGTCTTTTTCACTGTGTTGAGAAGGTCCACTGAGGGAAGAGTAATATCTCTTGTTGCTGCAGGTTTAGTAGTTGTAAGGGTCTTGTCTTTTTCAACTTTAGAGGCTGCAAGAGCTTGCTTTTGGACCATGCCGTACAGAGCATCTTCAGCATCATCATCTTGCATCGGCAGGGCAAGCTGAGGGGTTTTTCTATAGGAGGGGAGCTTCTCTTTTCTCGGGGTGATGTCAAGCTCTATAGTCTTATCTCGGATCACGCGCTTTGGAGAGTCATTTTTGTTAAAAAGATGATCCTTGAGCTCCAGAAGCCAGCTCTTCAAGGGCATCTGCATAAAGTAGGCAAGCGATAAAAAGAGGCCGACGCTAGAAAGTAGAAGCGTTCCAATCGCACCCAAAAGCTTTGTAAAGCCAAACTGGTAGATAAAGTGAAAGGGCATGCCCCCAAGCTTAATTTTTGCGCTTTCAAAGCCAAAAGAGCGGCTTAAAATCTGCTCAAAATCAGGTGAGGCTATAGCGGAAAAGATAATTGCAAGCAGCGATCCTGACAAAAACAGCGAGATAAGCTGCCACTTGCCAATTGGGGGATCCTGCATAAACATAAGGCGCAAGGAGTACCAAAAAAAGCCCAGCATGATGAAGTATGAGGCGGCTCCAAAGGTAAAGTACCACGCCCCGGCAACAACATGGCCGGTAATGCCGAGGAGGTTTGCTGAGGGAAAGCTTGCATCAAAGCTTATAAGGCACAAAACCTGGCATAGTGAACAGGCAAGCCATAAGATGCCCTGCACTTCAGGATGCCTTTCAAGCCAGTTTGGTGCTTTCTTCTTGTCGAATCGTTTTGAATACATATCTGTAGAGTGGAAGAAAGAAGGGTTTTGTGTCTATAACAAAATGGGCGATCGACGGGGTTCGAACCCGCGACCTCTGGAACCACAATCCAGCGCTCTAACCAACTGAGCTACGATCGCCATTGGGCACATATTTATATGCTACCGGTGGTTTTTAGGTCAAGCCAGAACTACGGTGTAAGGACAAACACGCCCGGAAGCTCTCGGTACTTTTCTTTATAGTCAAGTCCGTAGCCCACAACAAAGAGGTCTTCAATGTCAAAAAGAACGTAGTTTGGGGGCAATTTATCGCAAGTTCTAACAAGATTTTTTGATAAAAGAACAAGGCTAGTTTGGCTCTTTGGGTTTTTTTCCTGCAGGGCATACGTGAGTTTTGTTAAGGTCTGGCCGCTATCGTAAATATCATCGACAAGCAGCACATCTCTATTAGCAATATCGACATTTTCAAGGCCTTTTAGGGTAAGCTCGCCCGGTTTTGTGCCAAGCAGGCCGTAGCTGGATGCTTTTACATACTCAATCTGCAGAGGAAAGTTTACCTTGCGCATGAGATCGCATGCAGTACATACTGCGCCCTTCATCACCATGATAAGGATGACGGGATCATTTTGCGCTTTATTTTCAGCGTATTTGGCGTTGAGCTCTTGTGCAACTTCATCGATGCGAGCGTGGATCATCTCTTGGGTAAAGAGAATATCAAGCTTTTCATCTGCTTGAAGGGCTCCGGCACAAAGAGAAAGTAGTAAAGCAATTCTGAACAACATAGTAAACTCCATTTATAAAAGGGGACAATTGTCAGCTATTTAGGATATATAGTCAACAGCTCCGCCGGCGGCTTGAAAGCCTTCAAGAAGGCGTATGGTGGTGGGGGCAAGGCACTCTTTTTGGGTAATAAGCCTATCCAGGCCCTCCCATTCTGTCGCTAAAAGCTCTTCGGATACAATCTTAAAGGAATCGTTTTGTAAACTAAAGGCAGCTTCAATATTTTGACAGGGCAGTACTATGCCGACAGTACATTCAGAGGGTGTGTAGTGTGCAATATCCCTTCCGATATATCCCAAAAGTGCCTTGCCGCTATTGTAGCAGCAGGCAGTAAGAAGAACGGGAGCATCTTCAAGAGCTAGAACAAAGCGGCTGTAGCGCTCGGGGCTAAATAGGCGAGCAAAGAGGGATTTATCCCTTATGCTTTTGCAAGAAAATAGTAGCAGCACCGGGATATCATCGGGAAGGTCAAGTCTTAGAAGGTCTAGATAGTCCATCTGAATATCGCGCTCAGCAGTCGTTGCAAAAGCCGTGCGGCTTCTATACAAAATAAGTGCAGCAGTATGTGCCCAGAGTGGTGTGAGGAGGTTTTTTCGAAACTCATCAAGGGCAAGCAGGTGGCTCTGATACTGCACCTGGTTAAATCCCTTTTCAAAGAGACCAAGGTCAAGTTCAAAGCAGACCTTAAGGCCTTGCATGATGCCTGCATCAGCGTGGCTTTTGGCTATTTGAAAGTCAAGTAGGCTATCGGGCTTTAGGTCTACATGCACTGTGAAACTGCTAAAGCCTTCAGGAACATGCTCACCGGGCACTTTTTGGTCAAAGATTGCAAGGGTTTTTGGGTCGGTTTCAACGGGGAGGATATCATCGTCGTCGTCGTCCATTATTTCCTCACAAATCGGTGTAGGCGAATAAGTTTTTTCTGCTCGCGAAAGAGCGTATCAAAATATGAGGTCCCGTAGCGGCCGTCTGCCTCTATGTAGTAGGGAGGGCCGATCGGGCTTGCAAATTGAGGCTCTTTTAGCATTTCAGCAATCATGATTTGCGAGTAGTCTTCGTTGTCGGTAACCAGCGTTGCGATGCCGTCTGATGGCAAAATTCTGGCAAGTTCTGCAATAAACTCCGGCCTGATGATGCGATGCTTGCCATGGCGTCTTTTTGGCCAGGGGTCCGGAAAGTTCACAAAAATTTCCTGAACAGATCCTGTCGGAAAGAAGCGGCGCGTAAGCTCCACACCCTCGGCGAAGGCCACTGCAAAGTTTGTAAGGTTTGCATTTTTGGCTCGGGCCCAGATAAGGCGGGCTCGCTCAAACTGCTTTTCAACGGCAAGCCAGTTTGTTGCAGTATCCTCTTTTGCGCGCTCGACAATCCAGGTGCCATTGCCGCTGCAGTATTCAACTTTAACCGGCTGCTCTTTTTGAAAGAGCATATTCCAGCCGGTAAAGACAAATGGGTCATCGCTAAGGTTTGGGGGTAAAAACCAGACCCCATCGTGAATGACAATGCGGCGGTTTTCCCATGTAAAAGGTATACGAAAGTCTTTTGCTTTAATCATAGTGGTTAAAAAGTATATAGGAGTTCAGAATTTATTTCAGTTGAGTTTATTGGATCGTTGGTAGAGGCTGGACGGCGTAATGAATGTATCATTACATAACAGGAGTTTAATATGAATAAAATAGCTTATATAGTATTAGTTGTTGCAGCTGCTTTTTCAGCTGGTAATCTATCCGCACGGCCTTATTACAAAAAATCGTATGAAAGGCTTAAATTAAATAATAACATAACAAGCCAAATTCCAACTATTTCATATAAAGACGTAGTGGGTAAGCCTCAGTCAGATGCACTCTTTACCATTGTGCCGGATGTTGCCGAGTACAAAGGCGCAGACTGGAACAACGTTATCGGCATTGCCTACGGCATCTCTGAAGAAGACGCTCTGGTTATTGCAAAAAGCAACCCCGACATTACCTACTTCTTCCGAACAAAAGGCGGGCAGATGGTTCTTGAACGACCGGACGGAAGCTATCGCGCATTCCGCAATGGCGACACCATCTTCTTTAGCGGCACTCCATGGTTCAGCACAGCTCCGGGCCTTGCTGACGGTTATGTAAAACAATAGATGCTATTTCACTCCTGAAAGGAGTGATGGCGAATAGCCCAGGCCGCCGAAGGCGTCCTGGGAATAACGTAGAGAAAAAAATGCACGCCCGAGAGGCTGTGAAAAAATACGTTTTCTTCGGCCGCAGGTCTTTGGAGTGCGGCGATTCTTCGCCGCTTTTGCTTCCTGCACACACGTTAATCACAAGATCGCCCAAGTTCACAAAGCACCTCTATCGATTCTTGTAGATCTGTTTTGTACGCCTTAAGCGATAAGGAAGCAAAGGTGCGTGGTCGAAAATGAAAGCGACAAAAAATTGTCGCACTCCAAAGAGCTGCGCTCGAAGCTACATTTTTTCACAGCCTCCGAAGGGTGTGCTGGAATCGATTGCTTTTCCAGCACACCCTTCGGGCGTGCATTTTTATTGTTACTAGATTCCCAGGGCACCTTCGGTGGCCTGGGCTAATTGCCAACACCCCTTTCAGGGGTGCTCTAGAGGGTGGTCTTCTCACGGTTGTTTTTTGGCTTTACTCCTAATTTGGAAGGCGATATTGTAAGGTTTTATCTAGGAGAGACTATGGATCAGGCAGTATGGCAAAGTATATTTTTGGAAACTCCCCCATTTGATGCTACGAATGCCTATAATACGCTGTTGTCCTTGGCAACGCAGCCTCTGGATATGACTCAAGAGGGGGTTATTACCCCGGAAAGGCTCGCTTCTTACAAAACAAAGGGGGCCGGATATAGCCTTCTGTATGGGTTTGAACGGGTAAATGATAAGTGCATACAGGAGTTAATACTGCTTAGCCGCGAGAGGAAGGCACTTGATCAGATGCAGTGCATGCAGCAGGGTGAAATGGTAAACTTTATTGCAGGCTTTGACAGCGAAAGAAGGGCAGCCCTTCACACAGCTTTGCGCGATCTTTTTGATAATCCCCAAACAGCCCCTAACGCCAGCAAGTGCCGTGAAAACTCCCTAATAGAGCATGAGAAGTTAAAGGCCTTTTTACATGACATTGAGGGCCGTTTTTCCGATATGATCTTTGTGGGCATCGGCGGATCTGAACTTGGGCCAAGAGCCCTCTATGAGAGCCTTGGTTTTTACGCAAGGCGCGATCGCAAGGTGCACTTTATCGGCAACGTCGACCCGGATGACATAGGTATGGTTTTAGATGGGGTAGACCTGACTCGCGCACTTGTGGTGGTAATTTCAAAGTCCGGAACGACCTTGGAGACTGCGACTAACGAAGAGTGTTTACGAAATGAGTATAAAAAGAAAAAATTAAATGAAAAAGAGCACTTTGTTGCCGTCACGCAACCCGGAACGCCCATGGATAATCGCGAGCGCTATCGAGAGTGCTTTTACCTTTGGGACTATATAGGGGGGCGCTATTCATCCACCTCTATGGTTGGCGGGGTGCTTCTAGGCTTTAGCTGCGGCTATGAGAACTTTCTTGACCTTTGCCGCGGAGCTCACGAGATGGACCTTGTTGCCCTAAAAAAAGATGAAAAGCAGAACCTGCCGCTCCTTGGTGCCCTCATAGGCATCTGGAACCGCAATTTTTTACACTATCCAACTGTCGCGGTAATTCCCTATTCGCGCATGCTCCATCGCTTTCCGGCCCATTTGCAGCAGTGCGATATGGAGTCTAACGGCAAAAGAATTGATAGACGAGCGACCAACTGCAAGTTTCAAACCGGCCCTGTTATCTGGGGCGAGCCGGGAACTAATGCGCAGCACTCATTTTTTCAGCTTATCCACCAGGGAACCAGCATCGTACCGCTTGAAATTATTGGTTTTAAAAAATCGCAAGGCAAGTTTGATTTTGAATTCAGGGGAACAACCTCGCAAGAAAAGCTGCTTTCAAACCTTTTTGCGCAGGCTATAGCCCTTGCTAAAGGGCAGAAAAACCCAAATCCAAACAAGCTCTTTCCGGGAAATAGGCCCTGCTCGATGCTTTTGGCAGAAAAGCTTACTCCCTACTCTCTTGGCGCGCTCCTGTCCTACTACGAAAACAAAATTGCCTTCCAGGGCTTTATCTGGGGTATTAATTCCTTCGACCAAGAGGGCGTGCAGCTTGGCAAGCAGCTTGCCGACAAAACAGGCAGCCTCTTTGCCGCAAAACGGGCTAAAACGACAGCGGAACCCTTCCCCCTAGGCCAAGCGCTGATTGACATTTGTGATGATCTCTAATAGGCACTCCTCTATAATAGGCCCTATTTGAGGGTATAGAGAATGCGTTGGGTTAAACGTCTAGGGATAGCTTTTGGGGCATTTTTGCTGCTGTGCGTGCTATTTACCACATATTTGCACTGGCATAAGCCCAAAAAACTTGAAGCGAGTAAGAAGCTTGAAAATAAAATTGCTGCCCACCTTGTTGAAGATCCCGAGTGGAATGTAACTCTTGCTCCTGAAAAAATTCGGCAGATTAACGATATTTTTAGCCAGCACTTTTACTATCTTGGCCATGGAAAGCAGTGTATAGCATTTGTAAGCTATGACGGGCAGTATGTGGTAAAATTTCTACTTCAAAAGCCGCTCACTGTTAAGTCTCAGTTTCAAAAACTTCCTAATTATTTTCCCTTTACACTGTTAAAAAACTATAAGGGAAAACGGATACTGAAGCGAAAGGATGAGCTTTTTAAAGCTTTTATGCTCTCCTACCACGTAGCTCCCGAGCAGACAGGAATCCTCTATGTACACCTCAACCCCACAAGCAATATCTTTCATAAACCGCTCATCATAGACGTTGATGAAAACCCCGTTGTGATTGACCCGGATGTTACGCAGTTTGTTATACAAAAACGAGCCCACCACGTCAAACCTACGATAATTGACCTGATGCGCTCCGGCAGGGTTATTCAGGCAAAAGCAAGAGTCGATCAGGTGCTTATGCTGCTTTTTGATGCTGCCAAAAAGGGGGTCATGGATGCCGATACGGGCCTTGTTCGCAACAACAATATCGGCTTTTTAGATACGCGTGCGATTTACGTTGACACAGGCAAGCTTCGCCTTGTAAAAGGTGCTTGTAGTAAAGAGGATTTTATTAAGGACCTAAAGCGGCTGCAGCCACTCTACAAGTGGCTTCAGATCTACTATCCAGAGCTTGCCGACCATTATGCAGAAAAAAAAGAACAGCTCATCGACTCCTACTGATGAATTTTTGCGCTACCTTCGTGCCGAGCGCGGCTTGTCAAACAATACATTAGAGGCCTATGGGCGAGATGTGCATAGCTTTTTCGACCATGTGGGAAGAAAGGAGCTTGTATCGCTTGATAGGGATGATGTTATAGCCTTTTTGGCAGTGCTGCAGGCCCGAAAGCTTGCTTCAAGCAGCATTGCGCGCACCCTCATCGCCCTCAAGGTCTTTTTTCGCTTTTTAAAGCGCGAGGGGAAGCATCCGCATGATATTGGCAAGCTGCTGGACACGCCAAAGCTGTGGCATATTCTGCCCGAGGTGCTCTCTTCAAGCGAGATAGATACGCTTCTTGCCCAGCCTGATACCTCTACAAACCAGGGGATACGCGATAGGGCCATCTTGGAGCTGTTATATGCAACCGGCATACGCGTCTCAGAGCTTTGCAATTTGGCCATTTATGACATTGACGACGACCAGGTGAGGGTGTTTGGCAAAGGCTCAAAAGAGCGCATAGTGCCCATAAGTGCCCGAGCAGTAGCGGCAATCGACGACTACCTTGCCAAGGTGCGCGATAGATTTGACTCTGAAGAGCAAAAAAAGCTCTTTTTATCGCTAAAAGGCAAGCCGCTAGATCGCACAAGCGTATGGAAGCTTATTAAAGTTTATGCCAAAAAGGCAAACATCCAAAAAAACATCTTCCCGCACATGATGCGCCACTCCTTTGCTTCCCACCTTCTCGATGGAGGCGCAGACCTTCGCGTCATCCAAGAGATGCTAGGCCACTCCCACATCTCAAGCACCGACCGCTACACCCACGTAAGCTTAAGCAAAGTGCACGAGCGCTTCAAAAGCATGCATCCGAGGTACAGCTAACATAAAGCTTACTCTCTAGCAAGCTTAGATAAAAGTGTTGGAATGAGCTCAGAGACTGTGGGATGAATGAGCACGGTTCGTTCTATCACAGTATAAGGCACCTTAGCGACCATGATCACAGCAATTAACTGGACAACCTCATCGCAGGATGTTCCCAAAAAGGAGGCGCCTAAAATCTGCTTCGTTTTTTCCTCCACTACAATTTTTAGGAATCCTTCGGTTTCTCCTTTTTCTCTGGCTCGTGCAACAGCCGTCATGGGGAGTTTGGCTACCAAAACATCTTCATGCTGCTTGTCGCGCCTCTTGCTCGGTTAACCCTACTCTTCCCAAGGGTGGATCAGTAAAAAGCGCGTAAATGGGAATGCGATCAGTGACCTTTCGCGATCCATTTTCTAAGATATTCTCCTTCACGATTTCAAAGTCATTATAAGATGTATGGGTGAAAGCTCCTTTTCCATTGCAATCACCGAGAGCCCAGATGTGTGGTTGAGATGTGCGCAGCTGATCATCGACTGTAATAAATCCCCTCTTATCCACTTAGACTCCCGCTTTATCTAGTCCTAGGTTATCTGTATTGGGAATTCTCCCTGTAGCGATTAATAAATGCGTGCCTGAAATTTCCTGCTTTTTTCCATTTTGTTCAAGTTGAGCGAGAATATGTCCCTCTTGGCTATCGGGAAGAATCTTAAAATTGAGCGCATTTGTGTAAAACTCAATCCCTTCCTTTTCCAAAATTTCCTGTATTGCTTTAGAGATATCTTGATCTTCTTTGGGCATAATGAAGGGATTTCTCTGGATGACAGTAACTCGACTGCCAAAACGGCGAAAAATTTGTGCAAATTCAAGACCAATATATCCTCCGCCTAAAATCAAAAGATGGGGGGGAATAGAGTCCACATCTAAAAGAGAACTATTGGTGAGATAGGGAATTTTTTGAAGTCCGGGTATAGCCGGGATATATGCCCGAGCTCCAACATTGATAAAAATCTTGTCTCCTTCTACAAGGTTGTCTCCCACTTTAACTTGATTGGGGCCTTCAAAGGATGCATGCCCTTCTAATACTGTGCATCCTTCTGTTGATTGCAGTAAATTTCTCACCCATTCTGTGCCGGCCTTGACTAAGGCATCTTTCCGAGCTTTGATTGCCTTGTAATCTATTTGAAAATGATCAATATCTACTCCAAAAGCTTTGCTGTTGCGCACTGAATGGACAATTTTAGCGTTGGCAACAAGCGCTTTAGTAGGTGTACAGCCAGTATTTATACAACTTCCGCCGAAGTGAGCCTGTTCAATAATGGCGACTTTGTATCCTTTTTGACATAAACTTTTCGCTAAGAAAGGGCCTGCCTGGCCAGTTCCAATAACAATGGCATCAAATTTCTGGATCACCGTATCTCCCCATTTCGTCTTCAAAGCAAGTGATCTTCTTGCTACAATGCATCATACGAAGATAGGTAGCCCTACCACTTGGCCCCAGCATGCGCGCCTCCGTCAATGCGAATATTTTCGCCATTTACCATGGGGGCGCCTTCTAAATAGAATACTGCATCAACAATTTCAGAAACTTGCACAAGTCGTGGAATGGGATGCAGTTTTTTTAGGGCCTCATGATCGTCTTTTGCGTGCAGAGGAGTGTCTACAATGCCTGGTGAGATGGTGTTGAACCGGATTCCATCGGCAACATACTCCATTGCCAAAGCTCGGGCTAAAGCTGGCATCGTGGACTTTGTGAGCACAGGCAGCGATACAGGCGCTCCCGCTAATGGTTGATCTACGAGCACTGTTGAAATGCTCACAACATGGCCAGACTTTTGCTTGCGCATCTGCACCACTGCTGCTTGCGTTATGTAGAAGTAGCCGCCAATATTTGTGTGGATCATCAATTCAAAATCTTCAGGCGTGCATTCCGTAAAAGGCTTTGGCATATAGAGGCCAGCGCAATTGGCAAGTAGATCAATTCTCCCAAAATGCTGCAGCGCGGCATCTGCCACATGAACTGCTGTCTCTTTTTTACCGATGTCGCCATCTACAAGAACAAGATTCTCTGATGGTTGAAGATCTTTAGATTTGCTAATTGTGCGAGAATTTGCAACCACACTATAGCCCCGTTCAAGAAGTGCGCGGGTTAATGCCAATCCCATACCACTTGAACCACCAGTAACAATAGCCACTCGTTTTGTCATATAAAGCTCCTAATCAATTCCTCTAAATCCAGCAAAGGGATTTATTTGTCAACACTGTTCCTAAGCTTACGACCCAACAAGAACCCCTAAAAGCGCAAGACAATTGGCTCGCCAATGAACCTGTTCGTTATAGAGCCACTGTCCCCATATATTACAGGCAATAATAAGGCTTATAGAAAACGTTGGAAAGATAAAGGCGCGCTCTAGGCCAGAGCTACTGGCAATAGCATACATAAAAAAAAATGCACAGCTACCGTTTAACACTCCGCCGAGGACGCCCCAGATAGTTTCAGCCAAAGCAGGAAGCTTCTTTTCTTGAAATGCGTAAATGGCAATATGCATAAGGCATGCTATTAAAAAAATAAGCGGCACATACCATTCGGACTGGAGCTCTTCGCGGCTTATATTCCATAAATGGCAGTTCTCAAGAAAAAGAATATGCATCTGGGTTGCAAGCAAAAAGAGCCCCTGCACAACAAACGCTAAAGTGGCAAAGAGAATCCATAGCGCTTTTTCTTGCACGAAGCGCTGCTTGCTTGCTGCCCAAAAGAGGCCAGCGACAACGATGATGGAGCCAATTACTTGATTGAGCGTGTAGGAAAAATTAAGGCTTGTTCCAAATAAAAGCGCAAGTATGCATGCAGGAGCAACTGATGCCGAATTTACTGAGGCGAAGGTAAGGCTTGCTGGCCCTTTTTTAACTGCGAAGCCAACCATATACTTTACGCTGCCAAGAAGAATGCCTGCCAGTAGGCTGCTTAACAGCGTGAACCAGTTGATGTCATAAGAGTTTGCCTGTATGGGGTGCAAGAAGGAAAGTACTACGAAAGTCATAAATAACTGGAAGAAAAAAAAGACAAAGACGGAGCCCCCTGTGTCCATGCTTTTTCGCATGCAAAGGTTTGAAAGCGCCCCTAAGACTCCTGAAAGTACCATCCAATACATAACTTTGGTGTATCAGATTATGCCTTTACATAAAATAATTTTTTAATCGTCCAGGGTGGTAAGAGTTATGGTCCGCAACAAGCAGGATAATTCGTTTTTTTCTAGACATCTACATCTATAACCTATATTGATCAAAGAATATGGCGATTGGCAAGAAGGCCAACCAGTAAATAAAATATTAGCTCAACCGGAGGAAAAAATATGAAAATCTTGATGGTCTTAACCTCGCATGATCAACTCGGCAGCACCGGTCGAAAAACAGGATTCTGGTTGGAAGAATTTGCGGCCCCCTATTTTGTTTTCAAAGACGCCGGGGTCGATCTGACGCTTGCTTCACCGAAAGGCGGGCAGCCGCCGCTCGATCCGAAAAGCGATCTTCCGGAAAACCAAACCTCCGCTATGACGCGATTCAAAAAAGATGAGAGCGCACAGAAGGCGCTCGCTAACACTCGTCGGCTGGCGGATATGAAAGCAGAAGATTACGACGCGGTCTTCTATCCTGGCGGACACGGTCCTATGTGGGACCTGGCCGAGAGCCCGGTTTCGAAAGCTCTGATCGAATCATTCTATAACTCCGGAAAGTCGGTGGCGTTGGTCTGCCACGCACCTGGTGTCCTTCGTCATGTCACATACAAGGGCGAGCCTCTCGTGAAGGGGAAACATGTAACCGGCTTTACGAACGGCGAGGAAGAAGAGATGAAGCTCACCCACGTTGTACCGTTCCTGGTCGAGGATGAAATGATGCGCCTTGGCGCCATATTCGAGAAGAAGATGAACTGGCAGTCTTTCGTCGTCACTGACGGCCGTCTCATCACTGGCCAGAACCCTGCATCATCGACGTCCGCGGCTCAAACGCTTTTGAAGCTCTTGAATGCATCAGGATTGGAGTCGTCAATCAACAGCGTACAAATCGAACAGAAGAGCTATGAGATGCCCCCGCAGGAGGGTATTTCTGTCGCATATTTTCTCACCGTCTCCGATATTGACCGATCGGTTCGATACTACGAAAAGGTATTCGGCGCTCGCATTCTGAGCAGAGGAGACAGCAATGGAGCACCCGGATACGTTCAGATCGCCAATACATGGATCCTTTTCAACGTCGGAGGCGGGCCTACCGTGGACAAGCCGTCGGTAATCCTCAGCGTCCCCGACCCGAATCACATTAACAGCTTTTTGAATATCCGCGTTGCAGATATTCAGGCGTGCCATAAATTATGGAAAAGTCGAGGAGCCGAGTTCATCACAGAACCGATACCCAAGTACGGCGAGATACGCTGCTACATCCGAGATCCTGACGGTTATATCATCGAGGTTGGACAGAGCACCACAATGAAATACGGTTGACACTCGGAGGGAAAAACAGCCGAAAAGCTGATCGCCACGTCCATATGATGGTGCAACAATTTTTTTCGAAGAAAATAAAATATAATAAATGGGATTTGTTTATGAATACACTCTTTCAATATGTCAGTACTGGCGCTAGCTTAGGTTTTATCGGCGGAGCTGGATTAGCTCTGGCAACTATACCTATAAAACCGGGCGGTCAAAATAATGTGCCAGACAAGAAAGCTTTGGCTAGGGCTATACTTATTGCAGGTATTTTTTCTGCTGCAGCTGGTGGTGTTTTGGGTGGACTTAGTTTTTACACCAAGGGTTATGTAGCAGCAGGTACCGCTTTAGGGATAGCAGTGGGATGCTCTCTGAATGAAAGCTATTATTCGGTAGATAACGTAGCTCGCCGAGTCATTGGATGTGGCATAGTTGGAGCTACCTTGGGCTATGCGGCTAGCTTACTATAAATTTAGGCATAACTAGAATGGGGACTCAAGGCTCAGCGCAACGTCCACAAAGGTAGTTTCAGTAAGTGCTGAGAAATAGTATTATATACACTTTCATGTATCCCTAAAATTCCTACACCTTCCCAAGCTTTACTAAAGCGCGATACAGTGTCTTGAACAGTGTCGAGCACAAGCTTCTCCTGCAAATGAGATTTTGCTGCGAAATAGGTAAATTTTTCGAGTGTCAAATCGCTAAATGCTTTTGAGTGAGCAAAATTAAGTGCCAGATTATCTTCTGAGAGATATGGGAGAGTTGAGACATAGTCGTAGGCAGGTGCAAGCTCGGCTTTTTGCTTATCAGGATAGATAAGAGACCAGTTTTTTAGGTGCATATCTCCATTACCGATAAGTGCATTAAAAACAAACCGACGGATAAATTCTACAAGTCCAGACGCCCCAATTTCCGTCCAAATAACTTCCGCAATATTGCGGTAGCTTGCGGCTTTATATTTCTTTTCAGGATATACTCCAAAGACTTGTGCAAAGTCTTCCATATGCACAGCCTTACCGTCCTCTTGACGATCAAAGCGCTTGATGACAAATGCGTGGTTTCCTAAGTGGGTAATATCTTTAGGAAGCCCCTTAATCTGATTAAGTGAAACAAGTGCTGTTTTTGGAACCTCTATTCCCACAAGGCGGGCAAGCTCCATCATCACATACTCATTTTCAGGAACGCCTACAAATGAAGGGGAAGGCAGTTTTACTATCCAATCCCCTCCTACGCCATGCGCTGGGATAGTAAGACCCACCCCATTTTCCCAAATTCCAGAAAATTTCAGCTGCACACCAGCAAGGGAAAAGTGAAGCGCCCCATCGGCCTCCTCAGCATGTTTTGAGAAAAGCCCTTTGTCGATAGCCATGCTCTCCGGCACATACGAAAGTGGCCCTATTTTTATAGCTCCTGGCAAATCGCTTCCTAGAGCCTGCAGAAGATAAAATTCTCTATCTGGATTTACCTTTGCATGCGATGCCAGATATTCACGCATATAGCCTTCTGGCAAAAGATTTGCAAAAAAGGGCAAAAGACGTGTTCTTGTGGGTTTTAAATCAGTGATGAGATTTCCATACTCATCTTTAAAAGAAAGGCTCAAGGTAGGGCGGTGAGGATTGTCGATATACTCCTGACTAAAGGTAAAGAGGATTCGATCATCAGGAAGACTTGTAAGCATCCCTATGGGTTCATCATGCAAAAAAACGACTATAGTAGCAAGGTTATGCTTCATCTTCATCCTCATCCTTATCCAAACGATACATTGGCCGAGGCTCTTTGCTTGTGTTACCTTTCATAAGTGCCTGCAGCGTGCGAACAAGCTGACGAGGGACGAGCATGGGCTCTAAGTCCAAAGTGCGAGAAAGCTCAGTAAGTGTAGATATCTGCAGGTCCACGAGTCCACTTTCAATTTTCGAAATATGGCTTTGGGGCATGCCTACGCTTTGGCCTAGCTCCTTTTGGCTTAAGCCCTTTGCGATTCGGGCCCTTTTCAGGGCCTCGCCAATATATCCTTTATCATCGTCTTTCATATGCAATAACATATATTTCCCACTTACTTATATGTTATCACGTATAGAATTATATGACAAGGGATCTCTTATATAGTTGCATTCTTGTAAAAGGGTATTCGATTCGCTCGATTCAGAACTTTAGATCACCGCAAATCAAGAGAATCCATGCCCGGCCCCGATCATTATTGTTTTTACTAAAATGTTATAACGTGATACAAGTCCGTTAAATTAAAACAGGAGGACAATTTTATGTCATCAGGTGTAGGTGGTTTATTATATTCATTAAAAACTATAGCAGAGCAAGGGGTAGCAGTTTTAGATGCTATTCGTCTCGTTGAAGCAGAGAAATCAACTCTTGAAACTCGCGTAAATAGTCTCATGGATGAAGTTGCAAAGTTAAAAGAGACAGTTAAGAAATTAGAAGAAATCGTAGCCACCCCTAAGGAGGAGGTAAAAAGCTTAGAAGGATTTGAAAAGGGACTCGCTGCCTATCTTCAAAATGCAAATTCTTGTTCTGCAGAACAACCAGTTCCTGTCGAACTTCCAATACATCCTTCGATTAAAGCTGTTGATGAAAAGCTAAGAGTACAGCCTAATAACCCAAGGCTTCTTTTTGCAAAGGCCAATGCACTCATGAATCTTAAAGATCACAATGGTGCAATAATCTGCCTTGAAGAGGCGGCTGAAAAATATGGGATTGAGACAAATTCTCAATTCAGAGAGATTCAGGCACGAAACCTATTAGCTTTAGGGCGGCAGAAAGAGGCTTTAGAAACTATTCAAAAGGCTATAAGAGCTAATCCTACGTTCGGCATAAATTATTTCGTGGAAGCAGAAATTTATATTGCTATGGGTGATAAAGATAAAGCCAAAGTAAGTGCCGAGATAGCCGAAACGTATGGCGTGAATGTCGATAAACTCAACCTCAAGTGAAAAGGGCCGGGGCCAATGGTGTCAACTTAAGGAAATTTATAGCAGCTCTGGCCGCTGTTTTTTCTCTCCCGAAGGGAGAGATGGCGATTAGCCCAGACCACCGACCAGAGGGAGGTGTTCTGGGAACCCGTGTGGATAAAATATGCACCCCCGAAGCGGGGTGCTGGATATTATCCAAACCCGATATGGTCCAGCACCCCGCTTCGGGGGTGCAATATTTTATTATGCCATTTTTCCCAGAGCACCTCCTTCCAGTCGGTGATCTGGGCTAATCGCCATCTCTCCCTTCGGGAGAGAATCTGCATTTCACAACCTTTTCAAAACTAATATAAATTTTCTTAAGTTGACACCATTGGGGCCGGGGCCGGACATTTCAAAATGATTTGAAGATAATCGCACAACGATTGTTTTTTATGCCTCAGTAACAACAAAATGGGAGTGATTGCTAATCAAAAATGGGGTCAAAATGGGGTCTAGTTGAGCTCCTTAAGTCTGGCAACCAGGCAACTTTCTTTCTTTGTTGTGTGAAGTTTGCCGTCTGGATGATTTTGCTCTGCAATTTGTTGTCTTACAAATTCTTGTAGCAGAGGTTCGCCTTTTGCTTTTTGTTCGTCGGTCATATTGCACCAACCGCTAAAGGAACGTCGTTTTGCAACAGCCCTCTCAAAGTCTTGACTGCTCGGTGTTTCAAAAATATAGCTTTTAACCTCAAAGCCACATTGTTCAAGCACTGTTACAGGCTCGTAATTTTCACGAGGATTGTGCACTGGGCTTCCTTTAATGCTTTCAATAAGCTTCCAAAATTTTGCTTGGGAGCCACCAGCTCTTTTATTTTGATCTACATCCCCACCCCCTGAAGCTATCACAAAGATTCCACCTGGTTTGAGTACAGATTTCAGTTCATTAACTGCTTCGGCCGTACAAAACCAGTGAAAGGCTGAAAATGCTGTTATGAGATCAAACTGTTCATCTTTAAAAATGGCCCTAACGTCTGCAACATTACCTTGAAAGTAGTGTTGCTCAGGGACTGTTTTTGCCTTATTATTTTTGGCTTTTTCAAGCATGCCCGAATCAATATCGAGCCCTTTAACGGCAATAAACCCTTTTTCATAGAGAGCTCGTGTGGAAATACCTGTTCCACAACCTAGGTCAAGTGCTCGTACCTCTTCGAGTTTAGTCGTGCCAACTTCTTTGACAATTTGATCAAATACTTGTGGGCCATAAGCATCGCGACCTTTTTCATAGTCTCCGGCTTGAGAGCTAAATTTTTGGCCTACTTTCGCGTGAATTACTGGTTGCATAAAAACTCCTCTCTTCTGTTATTAAAACAGCGAGTTTACATTAATTATAATTTAATTACTACAACTTTTTAATTAATTATAATTGTAAATGGACGATATTATCACACTAATGTCAAATAAAAAAAATAGCAGGGTAGGTAAGTGTAAAGTCATTGCTTTTTAATGTTTAGTCATATAAAATTATTTTATGTTTGACTATAGATTGCCATCTTTCTCTTTTAGTGCAATGTTTGGTCCGGCTCCTCTGCTTACAAGCATAGAGGTAAATGGGCCATACGTCACTCTCTATTGTAGAAAAGAGATAGTAGATGAGCTCAATCCCGTGCTCCAGATGTTGCAATGGCAGCTTCTTTCAGGGCGTGAAGCTGAACATACGATGGCTCACGACAACTTTTTTAGCAAAAAGTTCGGGGACATCCACTTCCACCTTAAATTGCCCAACAAATCACTCTCAAATGTCGACAAACCAATCTCAGAAGGACTTACAGAGCTAGTTACTGCTCTTTTTCATCATCAAAATCCAGAGGTGCGAAAGAAAGAGTATGAGAAGTTGCAAACGCAGTTTGAAGAAGAGATTCGAAGATGCTACGCCCCGCGAGATGTTTTACAAAGCCGGCTTGCCCAATTCGATACTACGGCTCCATTTTTTCTTGAGACAAAGGAGAGGGTCATTGAGGACCTTTGCACCCGCTATAAAGCCTATATTGCAACTCCTAGCCTTGCGAGATGCCGTGAGCTTATCTCTATGTATATTGTCGACATTCTTAGAACAAATTCAAATTCTATCAGGCGCACCTTGTTAGAACCTCTTGAGGAAATACACGAAAGCCTGAAGATAGATACCCCAGAGTCTCGTAAAAATATCCAAAGACTTATTAAAAAAGTTAACGTTGCTGCACGTTCAGCAATCGACGCTGATCTACAGATGCGTCTAGAATTTGTCTCGAAATATACCAAAAAAAGTATAGCACCTCGCCAAAGTACACTCTGGCAAAGCATCCTTAACTCTGTAAATAGATGCTGGAGATCCTGCTACAGGTAACGTAAATGAAAAGGGCCGTGCCTTGCGATGTGCGATTCGCAAAAATCGCACATCGCAGGGCACGGCCCCAATGGTGTCAACTTAAGGAAATTTGTATTAGCTTTGAGGTCACAATTATTTCTTGTCACTCAAGTTCCGGAGGAACGTTTTAATAATAGCCCATGATGTAGCACCGGAGGTGCAAGTCGTGGGTATTTGGTAAAAAATAACCTGGAGTCGCGTGAGAGGCTGTGAAAAATGATAAATCGTTGAATATCAGTTGCTTAAAAACACAAAAATATGGCAAAATGGAGTGCATTATAATGCACCCCAGGAGCTATTGTGAGCCCTATTCCTCTAGAATTACCTTTCGCAGAAAAATTAAAGAAAAATGCAGATTCAAATAACATCCGTAAGAGCTTGCACAAGCCTTCTCGAAATCAGATTCAGTTTCAAATTACCTGTCTGGAAGACTTAATTCCTGAAGATCATCGGGCTAGGGATGTTTGGGAATTTGTTTGTCAGATGGACTTTTCTAAGTTTCTCGATGAAATCAAACTTCCTGAAGGGTGTGGAGGTCCGCGAACTAAAGACCCTCGCGTTCTGATGGCATTATGGCTTTATGCTACATTAGAAAACATTCACTCTGCACGACAAATAGATCGTTTATGCAGAGAACATCACGCATATATTTGGATCTGTGGCGGTCTTCCTATGAATTACCATTCTCTAGCAGATTTCCGTACTTGTGGAGCAGATAAATTTCGGGTCTTGCTACAAGAATCAATTGCTCTAATTTGGCAATCAGGCCTTTGGCAACCAGATACTGTTGCCCAAGATGGCACAAAAGTAAAGGCAAATGCATCAAAAGGTCTTTTTAGGAGAAAAGCAAAACTTGATGAATATTTGGAAGAAGCTAACGCACATATAACTAGACTTGAAAATGAGTTAAAAACAAATCCTGGTGCATTTAGTATTCGCGAGAAGGCGGCAAAATTGCGCGCTGCACAAGAGAGAAAAGAACGTGTAGAAAAGGCACAGGCTGAATATAAGAAATACGTTAGAGAACGTATTGCTTCCGGTAAAGCTAGCCACAACTCATTTACAAAAAAGGATCAAGAAAATTTAAGAATTTCTCTTACTGATCCTGAAGCACGCAGAATGAAAATGCCAGATAGAGGGACTCAAGCCGCTTATAATGTTCAATTTGCAACTACTACAGATAAAAAAGTAATCGTGGCAGTAGAAGTAGTCAATACGAATGATTATGGAACCTTAGCACCTATGATGCAGCAAGTGACAGCAACATTTGAAAAAATAGGCTGTCAGATACTTAAGGACTGGCTTTGTGATTCTGGATATGCAAATAAAAAAGACGCTGCTGAAGCGGCAAAAGCATTTCCTCATATCACTTTTTACAGTCCTCCTGTTGCTAACGGTAAATATGATGCATTAACCCCTCGCGAAACTGATAATGAAGCAATGATGAATTTAAGAAAGAGAATGGGAACAGAAGAAGCGCAGGTCAAATATAAAAAAAGGTGTTGTACAGCAGAATTTGCAAACGCGTCAACAAAGAATTTAGGAATGAGGGAATTTTGGGTGCGCGGGCTCGAGAAGGTAAAGCAGACGGCATTGCTCTATGCGATTACTCATAACATGATGATGTTTTTTAAGTACTGCCAATAAGTTTCTAAGAAATCCCTTACGGTATTAACAATGCGAGACTGTAAAAAAAAGGAAAAAACGATGAAGTTATAGACAAAAAATCGATGCCGAAAAAAGATTTGTGACCATTCGAAAAAAAATGCCCAAAATTTTAATAGTTGGGCTTACCCTATTTTCTTCCTTTTTATCCATTTTTCACAGCCTCGTGAGCGACGGATTAAGCCGTCGCTCACGCGACTTGATGGTTTTTTTGTGCCATACCCACGGTTTGCCCCTTTGGGGCTGCACCATGGGCTATTATTAAGACGTTCCTCCGGAACTGAAATTGTCACAAAGTCTATCAAGGAATAATTGTGTGTAACACTGTGCTCAAAGCTAATGCAAATTTCCTTAAGTTGACACCATTGGGCCCGGCCCTTTTTACTACCTTGTAGGGGCAACAGTAGGTTTAATTGTTCACCAAGATGCCTTCTTTACTGCTTCTGGTCTTTTTAATATAAAGGATTAAAATGGATTGCTTTTAAAAGAATAAAATGCTAAAGTTAATTAAAAAATTTGGAGGAGACTATGAGTTTTTTTAATGCAACAATTCACACTTGCGTAGATTATGGCGTGTATGCTTTCGTTCGAGGCGCAGCATCTAGCGAAGCACTATCAGAGCCACTAATGCATCCTATTACCAATGCTTATTATAGTTGCATGTGTGTTACTAAGGAAATCCTTTTAGAAACATACCCGAATGTTTCTGGAATGTGCCAAAATGCCACTAACATGCTTTATGATGTATGCGTAACTAAATTGCAACCGCTAGGAACAATACACTTTGTTTGTGCAGGTTTAGCTTTTGCAGCCTTGGGTTTAAGTTTCTGCGGTCCTCGACCAGCGCCTCAAGTCCGTGAACCACAAAAAGATGTGGGTTAGGCCTGATATTAGGACATAAAGGACCAAAAGGACATAAAGGACTTATGCCAAGGTCCTTTTTGTCCTTTTGGTCCTTTTTTACGCCTTAGCAAGTTTGGCGATCTTTTCCTTGAGGAGTTCGTTTACAAGTTGTGGGGAAGCTGTGCCCTTGGTGGCTTTCATTACCTGGCCGACTAAGAAGGCGAAGGCGCGGTCGCGGCCGGCAAGGAAGTTGTCTATCGAATCTTGGTTGCTGGCTAGTACGGTGTCGACAAGGGCTTCGATGGCGCCTCGGTCGTTGAGGGGCTGGTAGTCGGGGTTTTCGGCGACGATTTGGCCTGCGCGCTTACCCGGGGAGGCTACCATGTCGTCGGCGACGCTCTTTGCGATCTTGCCGTGGATGTCGCCTTTATCGATAAGCGTTACAAGTTCTGCTACAAGCTCCGGCAGGATTTGGGTTTGGTAGAGCAGGAGGCTCTTTTCTTTGAGCCTTCCCGGAAACTCTACGATGATCCAGTTGGCAAGGGCTTTAGCGTTGGATGTGCCTTTCAAGCACTCTTCGAAGTAGTCGGCAAGCTTTTTGTCGCTTGCTAAAAAGAAGGCTTGGGCTACAGCCAGCCCAAGGGTTTGCACATAGCGCTTTTCCTTTTGCAGGGGAAGCTCAGGCAGCGTTTTAGCGATGTCGTCGACATAGCTTTGAGTAAGAACAAGCGGCAAAAGGTCAGGTTCCGGGAAGTAGCGGTAGTCGTCAGCATACTCTTTTTTTCGCATGAGGATGGTTTTGCCCTGGTCGGGATCCCAGCGGTAGGTGGACTGCTTGATCACCTCATTCGGGTCAACATCGGGGCTCTCTTCATAGAGCTTGATCTGGCGGAAGATCTCGTGATCGACAGCAAGCTCAAGGTTTGAAAAGGAGTTCATGTTCTTAATTTCAATCTTATTGCGAAAGCCCTTTTCACCCCGTTTTCGGACCGAAATGTTTACGTCAAAGCGAAGGGAGCCCTCTTCCATATTGCAGTCGGAGGCGTCGATATATTCGAGTATTGCCTTTATGGCCATAGCATAGGCAGAAGCTTCTTTTGGGTTGTGCATGCAGGGTTCTGAGACGATTTCGATAAGAGGAACGCCTGCTCTATTGTAGTCAACGCCTGCAAAGGTAGAAAAGTGCTTGAGCATGCCGGAGTCATCTTCGATGTGGGCACGGGTGATATCAAAGCTCTTTTCCTGCCCATCCACCACAGCCACGACCGAGCCGCCAACAATGATGGGCGTTTCATACTGCGTAATCTGAAAATTTCTTGGGTTGTCAGGATAGAAGTAGGACTTTCTATCAAACTGGCTGACAAGGTTAATTTTTGCACCAACGCTGAGGCCAAACTGCACTGCTTTTTTCACTGCCTCTTTGTTGATGACGGGAAGTGATCCGGGCTGAGCTGTGCTTACTTCAGAGATATTGGTATTGGGCTCATCTCCAAAGCGGTTGGCATCGCTGCTAAAGAGCTTTGACTTGGTGTTAAGCTCGGCGTGAATTTCTAGGCCAATTATTGGCTCCCATTCTCCTGTCATCGAAAGGCCTCCGGAAGTGTCGTGTGGTGTTTTGTTGCCTGTTCAAAAGCATAGGCAAGCTGCAGTGTCAGGCTGTCGCCATCTTGAGGACCTATTATCTGCAGGCCAAGCGGCTTTTTCTCTTGTGTAAAGCCTGAAGGCACGCTAATGCCGGGAAGGCCCGCAAGGTTTAATCCTATCGTATAGATATCTTCAAGATACATCTGGACCGGGTCTTTAATGCTGCCAAGCTCAAAGCAGGGGTTTGGGCTTACAGGCGTTGCAATAAGGTTGCAGCGAGAAAAGGCCTCGTCATACTTTTGTATGATAAGGGTGCGCATTTTTTGTGCTTTGCGATAGTATGCATCTTTGTAGCCGGACGACAGCACAAAGGTGCCAAGGAGTATGCGCCTTTTTACCTCATGGCCAAAGCCCTCTTCGCGCGTAAGGTCATACACCTCATCGAGGCTTTTTGCCGCTTTAGAGCGCAGGCCATAGCGTATGCCGTCAAAGCGGGCAAGGTTGGTAGATGCTTCTGCCGTTGCCAGAATGTAATACGTTGGAAGCGAATATTTGAGGATCGAGAGGTCAACTTCCACTATTTCACAGCCAAGGCTTTCAAGCGTCTTCATAGCCTCTTGAAAGTTTTTCATAGATTCGGGGCGAAGGTCTTGTAAAAACTGCCACGGCACTCCAATTTTCAACCCCTTTACAGGCTTGATAAGCTCTTGACAGATGGCATCGGGGCCGCGCGGAATGCTTGTAGAGTCTTTTTGACAATGGCGGCCCATAACTTCCATAAGCAGGGCGATATCTTCAACAGATGTGCCAAAAGGGCCAATCTGGTCTAGCGACGAGCCATAGGCGACAAGGCCGTAGCGCGAGATGCGGCCGTAGGTTGGCTTAAAGGCTGCAATGCCGCATAGAGCGCCTGGCTGGCGAACAGAGCCTCCCGTGTCGCTTCCAAGCGATACCGGACATAGGCGGGCAGCTACTGCTGCGGCTGATCCTCCCGATGATCCGCCCGGCGTACAGGTAAGGTTCCAGGGGTTTTTAGTCATTTTATAGGCCGAGTGCTCGGTAGATGATCCCATGGCAAACTCGTCGCAGTTGGTTTTGCCGATGATGATGGCATCTTCATCTTCAATAAGCTGCACTGCCGTTGCATTGTAGGGGGATTTGTAGCTTTCTAAGATCTTTGAGCCGCAGGTGCATGGCTCGCCCAGCACGTTAATATTGTCCTTTACGGCAACGGGAATGGCTGCAAGCTTTCCTAAAGGCTTTTTTTGGGCACGTTTTTCATCGAGCAGAGCGCCCTTTTGCAAAGCTTTTTCTTTAGAAAGAGATAAAAAGGCGTCTACTTGAGGCTCAAATCGCTCAATTCTTGAAAAAAAGTGCTCCACAATCTCCCTGGCGGAGTGAGTGCCGTTTTTAAAGCTGGCGGCAAGCTGTTTTGCTGAGTAGGTATGAATCATGATCTATATCATTCTTGTTTTAATACTGGTGGTACGCGTACCATGCCGCTAATCTGCAGCGGCGCGCCTTTAAGAAAGGTATCTCGAGAAAGTGTTGCATGGACAGCATCTTCTCGAAGGGGAGTTTGCGTAAGCGATTTTGTCACATAGGTGCAGGGGGCAACTTCAGAGGTGTCTACTTCGTTGAGCTGCTCAACATACGCGAGAATTTTCTTTAAATCCAAAAGCAGCGACTCTTCTTCTTCGCTTGAAACAGCGATCCTTGAAAGATCAGCCAGGTACTTGATTGTATTTTCGTTTAGCTCTGCCATATTTTTCTACTTCCTCGAGGAAATTCTCACTAAGATAGCTGATTTTGATAAATCTTTCTAGGAAAAAATCCTTTGTTTGTTCATCCTGCATATGGGTTGCTCAAAATTTACAGAAAGGAACATGAGATGAAAGAAAAGATTTATTTTTTCGCATGGCTACTTGGGCTAGTGTGTGTACAAGGTGGCCTAGAGGCGGCGGCACTTAAGGAACAAAACGAACTTGATAGACAGCTGCCGGAGCTTGTTCGCCTCTCAAACCGCATTAAAGACCCTGTTTTACAAAAGCAGGTGGGCCAGGTCATAGCATTTGCAAAAGAAGTTAGCACTCCGGAAGCTGCAAAAAAAGCTCTAGCGGCAGTCACAAAAGCACAAATGCACTTAAAGCAAAGTAAATTAGAAGAAAAGGCCAAAAAGAGTTCCAGCAGCAGTTCATCCGATTGCAGCATCTGTTCAGAACTGAGTAGTTTTGAATCTGACATTAAGCACTGCTGCCATTCTCTACACCGCGATCTTCAGGCTATTTTGCAGGAGATAGTTGCAGAGTCTGCATGTCCTGCCTCAATTGCGATTGCGTCTGTTCCATATGTAATCTCACAGTCTGGAAAGTACTGTGTAACAGAAGATCTTGTCTATAGCGGGACTGCTGTTGCCATAACTGTCACGGCAAGCAATGTTTCGATTAACTTCAATAATCACAGCCTCTCTTTAACAAATCCTGCGGCTATTGGTATAGAAGTACAGGGCAATGAGTTTTTGCTTGAAAATGACATCATTTCAGGCCCAACGGGATCATCCACGAGCGCCGCAATCTTCCTGAACGGGGTAAATAAGGCAACTATCAGCAACGTCTACACGCAAAACACCACCTTTGGCATTGAGATGATCAACGCAAACGATGTGTTAGTCGAAAATTCACTTTTTCAAAACCACACAGGCTTGGTGTCAGAAGACCCTCACACTATGGGCGCAGGAGTATGGGTAGAGACCTCTACAGGTGTGATGATTGACAGCTGCACCTTTGAGGGCATCACAGCCGCGCCAGTAGAGGGCCAAATGGCCGATGGTCTCTATATTACCGGATCCAATAACGTCTCTGTAACAAATTCCAGCTTTAGCGACTGGCTGATTTCAATCTGGGTCGATAGTGCAACGGCCATAAACATTGAAAACTGTTTTGCGATCCCATCACAGTTTTCAACTGCATCCCTTGTGCAGATTGGAGATGTATTTAGTGGTTCGATTGTAAACGATCTGGTCATACGAAATTCGACATTTATGCAGCCATATACCCAGCCGGGATTTGATGGGCTGCTCTTTTATCAAGGCTCGGAAGCACTATTAGAAAATGTTGTCGTAGCAACAGTCACAGAGAATATAGTCGCCGGCTACAGTCCAGGTGCAATACATATTGGCTGTCAAGAAAATGGCGATTGTGATCCGCCGATAGGTTTTGGAAACATCTACGGCGTAGACTGCCTTGTAACGGGGCAAAATTTTAATGGCCTTTATGTAGAGAATGGTTCAA
Organism: uncultured Chlamydiales bacterium; assembly: GCA_963826935.1. Taxonomy (GTDB): domain Bacteria; phylum Chlamydiota; class Chlamydiia; order Chlamydiales; family FEN-1388; genus SZAS-7. The sequence continues at coordinate 139,233 of CAWGYH010000005.1, forward strand.
ATGTATCCTTCACTCGCAGCCAGTTTACAGAGGCGACTCAAGCAAATGTGTTTTTTGATGCAGCGGCTCAAAACTGCATAATCAGTAATTCTGTAATGGGAAATGCTCCCGGCACCGGTTATGGCGTTCTTATTAATGCTGGAGCCGTAGGAAATGCAATTATAGATTCAGAAATAGCTAACAATGGAGCCGGTGGTGTCGTTGTAGCAGCAGGTGCTACTGATACTTTTATCAGAGGCAATCGTATTTTCGAGAACGGCATTGTAGGCATTTTTAATTCCGAGCCTACCACAGCATTTTTCTTTAACACCTCTTGCAATAACCCTACGAACTGCATTGGTGTTAATCCACTTGTAGATACCACTCCAACAGATGCAATTGTTGCAGGCGGCAATGTCTGCTGCAGCAACACTTAAAAGAAAGGATTACATTTATGAAAAGCAATTTCCTAAAAATATCAATTAGCCTTCTGGCAGCACTTGGAACGGTCGATGCTTCCAATAGGTCAGACTCTTCTTGCGATGTCTGTAAGGAGGTATCCGAACTTGACTCAGAAGCAAGTTCCTTCTGCCATGATGTCAAGAAAGATATTGATAAAGTTTTTGAAGCGCTCGAAAATACCATTGGCTGCGATGCTACGATGGCGATAAGTGAAGTGCCTGTTGTCATCTCTCAACCGGGAAAGTATTGCGTGACACAAGATCTTGTCTATAACGGATCTCTTGCTGCAATCACCGTCACAGCCAATAACGTAAGCATTAACTTTTACAACCATAGCCTTACGTTAACCAACGAAAATGCACAAGGCATATTTGTGCAAAACGCAAGCGAATTTACCCTTGAAAATGACATCATCCAGGGCTCATCGCTCTTTCAAACAGATACAAGTGCGGCAATTTACCTTTCAAATGTCTCAAAGGCTCATCTTGTGAACCTCTACACGATGAACACCACTAAGGGTATTTGGATTCAAAACTCATCTGATGTGCTTATAGAGCGCTCCTTTTTAGAGGCGCACGAAAGCTCTGATTTTATCCCTCCGGTTGCCCCCTTTGCAACAACCTCCAATCCAAATAACGGCGGGGGAGTAAGGATAGAAAATTCGTCGGGTATAACCGTTGATAAGACAGTGTTTCTAGCGCCAACTTTAGAGGATCAATATCAGACAGATGTTGCCTTTTATGTGGTAGGATCTTCAAACATCACGTTGAAAAACTCCCAAATCTATAACTGGCTTTCATCTATCGACGCATTGAGCGTTGATGGCTTTCTTATAGAGGGCTGTGAGGCCATTGCAAATGTATACTCCGAAAATCATCTTGTACAGCTTGGCGATGTGGCGGCAGGCAGCGTGGCACATGATATCATTATCCGTAACTCTATCTTTAACAAAGCGCTGTCAGAAGCGCCTGATTTTGATGGCATTATGCTTGTACAAGGCTCCGGCTGTTTAATAGAGGATGTTGTTGTTGATACTGTATGTTTTGAAAGCTTGACAACTCCGGGTGCGCTGCACATTGGCAATGGGGAATTTGCCTTTAGCGAGGTTGTAGTATCACGATCAGTTTTCTCTGGCTATAATACATACACTGTGATGATTGAAAATGGCTTAGATGTCACCATCCGGGATAGCCAGATCACATCGGATGACTTGACTGCCCTCATGATGACAGGGGCTGCAAACTGCGTGGTAAAGAACTGTTTTATCAATGGAGTGGATTATGGCGTCCGGCTGGACACAACGGGAAAGAATGCCATCATCAATTGCCAGATAACAGGCGCTGCAACCACAGGTATTGTGGTGCTGGATAGCGCCGGCAACAATATTTCGGGAAATAGCGTCTTTGGTAACTACAATGGAATCGATTTTTCCGCCTCCACAGATGTTGAAGCCTACTTTAACGTTTCCTGCAATAACAGGAATATGGATTGCAATGCTGTTTTGCAAGATCAGTTGCCGGGCGATACGCCAGTCTTTGCCGGATCTAACGTATGCTGTTCAGTATCAAAACTGTAAATAAAGGAAAATGAACATGAAAATTCTTTTCAAATCGATCTTTTTAGGGCTTATCACAGCCCAGGCGGCATTTGCCGGCGAGCCGGATTTCCAAGCGCTTGAAGCGAGCCTTCCAAAACTTGTCCACCTGTCACGCTCGGTCAAAGACAAAGCGACCCAAAAAAATGTGCAGGAGGTTATTGACTATGTGCAGCAGGTGCTTCAGGCAAAGGATAAGCGAGATAGCAAAACTTTTAAGCAGGCAGCAAATGCGGTCATGCATGCAACGAAGAAACTTGTGTATGAAAAGGAAAAGCGGCAGGGCGATAGTTCATCATCCTCATCGTCATCATCATCAAGCTGCAACGCTTGCGATAAGTTAAGCGAGCTGGACTCAGAGATCAAATACTGCTCAAAAACTATCCAAGACGAGCTACAAAACCTGCTCGGTTTACTTAATACGCAGTCTCCTTGTGATATGCCGCAATCTATCAATAGCGTTCCCATTGTTATACAAGAGCCCGGAAAGTACTGCGTAACAGCTGATCTTATCTATAATGGAGCTGATGCTGCAATTACCGTAACAGCAAGTAACGTAAGCATTAACTTTCACAATCATAGCCTCGTACTTAACAATCCTCTTGCAGTTGGGCTGCTTGTACTGGGATCAGACTCTCAAAACGTAACGGAATTTACCCTTGAAAATGATGTAATTATGGGGGTATCGCCCTTTAGCTCACCAACAAGTGCTGCCATAGTTTTAGAGTATGTTGACAAGGCTGCAATTAACAATGTCTATACCCTCAATACTACGAAGGGCATTAAGCTTGTTAATGCTACCGATGTAGCGATCGACAATTCACTCTTTTCAGCGCACGTCGGCACAGCATCTATCAATATCCAGACAGAGGGTGCAGGGGTATGGGTGGAGGCATCAAATGGCGTTGCAATTTCCGGATGCAGCTTTGAAGGAAGCACCCAAGCGCCAACCAATAGCAGTGCATCAAACGGCCTCTATATTGGCAGTCAATCGAGCAATGTTTCCTGTGTAAATAGCAATTTTCAAAACTGGCTTGTATCGATCAACGCGAATCAAGTAACGGATCTTTTAGTTGAAAATGTGCTGGCTCAAGCTTCGTCCTATTCACAAGAGGCTCTTGCTCTTTTTGGCGGAAAGGGGGTTGCAGAAGTGGCAAATGATATCATCATTCGCAATTCAAGCTTCGAACAGAAAACCTCCCAGCCGGGCTTTGACGGCCTGCGCTTTATTCAAGGCTCTAACTGCCTGCTTGAAAATCTGATTGTAGATACCGCCTCAACAGATGTTGCGGGCAATTACTATCCGGCAGCTATCCACATAGGCTGCAATGTGAACGGCGGCTGCGCACCGGCGCTGCAGTTTAACGATATAGCTGCAACTAACCTTTTGGTGACAGGAACAAACGACTACAGCCTCTATATCGAAAGCGGCTCCAATATGCGTTTTGTGAAAAGCCAGTTTTCAGACGCTACTCGAGCTAATGTATTTTTTGATGCAGCTGCTTCTCACGTTATTGTTGCCGACTGCACAATTGTGAACGCAACAGGAGAGAATGGTTCAGGCGTAAGTTTGGAGACAGGAGCTACTACAAACGCAGTTGTTAATTGCGATATTACGGACAATGCTCTTTATGGCATATTTGTCGCTCCGGGAGCTACCTACAGCCATCTTAGGGGCAATAGCGTCAATGGCAACTCTGTTGGCATCTTAAACGATGAGTCTACGACAGAGACCTACAATAACCGCTCTTGCCACAATACAACGTATGACTGCAGAGCCGTGAGCCCTTCTCAGCTTCCATCGGATGCTGTCGTAGTAGGTTCTAACATTTGCTGTACAAATGGGTAAAAAAAGGATTAAATATGAAGATCAATGCATTTAAGAAAAGCGTATGCCTGCTTGCGATGCTTTTAGGAACTCTCTCTTTACAGGCATCTCACAACAAGAAAATGAGATGCGATGTGCGTAAAAATGTAGACCACCTTCAGTGCGGCTTTCACGACTGCTGTGAAACGCTTCAGGAGGATATTACTACCATTGTGGATAACCTTAACCAAGAAACTGATAATCCATGCGGTCTCATGATGACAATCAGCCAGCTGCCCATTGTCATCACAGAGTCAGGTAAATACCGCGTAACTCAAGATCTTGTCTACTATGGACCGGATGCTGCAATCACGGTGATGGCCTCTAATGTGACTATAAACTTCCATAATCACAGCCTTACTCTGACAGATCCTAACGCTCAGGGTGTCTTTGTGGTAGGCTCTGATGAATTTACCCTTGAAAATGACATCATCCAGGGCGCTTCAATTTTTAAAACAGCTACAAGTGCGGCTATTCACCTTTCGGGGGTAAATAAGGCCACGCTCTCTAATGTCTATACCTTGAACACCACAAAAGGTGTCTGGATTGAAAATTCATTAGGTGTGCTTGTGCAAAATTCGCACTTTGAAGCCCATGAAAGTAGCGATGTTGAGACGCTTCCTGCACCCAAGCCCTACAGCACAACGGATGGCGCCGGGGTCTGGATTACAGATTCTACGGGTGTGACCGTCGACTCCTGTTTCTTTGAATCGCCCACCTTTCAAGCGGTAAATAGGGTCAATACCGCCTTTCATGTGGACGGCGCATCACAAAATATCACGCTAAAAAACTCGAAATTTTCAAACTGGCTTGCCACGCTCAATGTGCAGAAAGTCGACGGCTTGCTCATCGATCACTGCCAGGTTGAGGCCAACCCCACCTCTTCTTTCTACCTGGCTCAGTTTGGCGACTGCACTGTCGGCAACGCGGTGCTAGGCCTTGAGGTGCTCAATTCGACATTCACAGCAATACTTTCGGGGACTCCGGAATGTGATGGGCTCTTTTTGCTTAGCGGAACAGGAGCTCTTATAGAAAACGTTGTTGTAGAGACAACGGCCCTGTCTGATGACTTTTACTCTCCGGCAGCGCTTCATGTGGGATATACTGCATGTGCTGGCTTTGCAGATGTGATTGTAAGAGATTCCCTGTTCACAGGCATGAACAGCCGTACAGTGCTTCTTGAAGAGGCAGAAGATGTTACCATCCAGGATTGCCTTCTTTCGACGTCCCTTTCAATAGTTGTCGAGATGCTAAATGGCGCAAACTGCATGGTAAAAGATTGTGCTATAACAGGAGGCTCAACTGGCGTGCGATTTAATACCACGAGTCCAAATTCCCTTATGAATTGCCAAGTCTTTGGCTGCTCAGATACGGGCATTATAGTGGTTGATAATGCAGGAAACCACCTTTCCGGCAACAGCGTATTTCGCAACAACACAGGCATAAACATTGCAGCCTCCACCATTACAGAGGCTTATTTTAACAGCTCCTGTAACAACATAACCACCAACTGCATCAACGTCCCCCAGGCCGAGGCGCCGGGTGACGGCTCCGTCCTTGCCGGCTTCAACATCTGCTGTGATGACCTGTAATTTTAAGAGAGTCACCCCTGACAGGGGTGTTGGCAGATAGCCCAGGGCACTGAAGGTGCCCTGGGAACAACATAGCGAAAAAAATGCACGCCCGAAGGGTGTGCTGGAAAAGAAATCGATTCCAGCACACCCTTCGGGCGCGCATTTTTCACAGCCCATCCGGAACTGAACAGTGCCAGCTCGAGCGGATCCTAAGGCTATATCGCAATTATGCGCAAGAAACTGGCGATTTATGACAGTATCTTGCACAAAAAACGTCAGATCAAACTCGATGACCTGTTTTATTGAATTCTAAACATTGCATCAATTTTTTCAGATATCTAAATAATCATTTACATTAATTGTAAACATCTTTATATTGATTTTTTATAATTTGTAAACAGGGGGTTTTGTGGGTTGCGCCGTTAAGAATTTGCAGATAAATACTTATTTAGATGCGAATTTTCTGACAGGAATGAGTTGGAAACTCATATGGGCACAAGAGCAGGCTACAAAAAACTTCCGTACGGCTTTTTCCTCGGCGGACAACAAAACCAATGCAGTGGGGCAACGCTCTTTGCAGGAGCGCACATCTTCTGTAGCATCGCGCGTAAAGCACTTTTCTGTCGGCCTATTACTTGCGATTCCTCTTATCTCGGCCATTACTATTTTAGCACTTCGCCGCTTTGGCAATATATTCATTGTACAAGACAAAACTGTTCCCCAGACTCCTTCTGCAGAAGCGCCTCTTGCCACGCCTGCCTCTATCAATAAGGCCGCCGAAGACGAGAGGCCTGCCAGCAGCTTTCTCTGCCCGCAACGTTTCGACCTGATGGCTAAAATTATCTATGCCGAATTGCGCAAGAAAGGAGTTGCATGCGGATGGGGCGAGCAGATCTACCTTGCCCATATTAGAGCGTGGGGAGGGGGCGAGTTCCGTGAAAGTAGAGATCCCAATGCAATAGGGCCCCAGTTGCCTAAAACATGTAAAGAAGATTTTATAGGTACTTTTAATGGGATTCTTGACGCCATCGCCAGGGATGGTTTCGACAAAAGCCGTCCAGGTGTGCCTGTGGGAAGTGAGGATGGGGTGCCTGTTAATGGAGCCCATCGCCTGACAGCCTGTTTTGTGCATGAAAAGCCTGTAAAATTTTTTAAAAGCCTGGTGCAAAAACAGTGCGGCAATTGGAACTACGAATACTGGTCTCAAAGCTGCGGCCTTGAAGAGAAGTATCTGGACGCCATGGCGTTAAAATACTGCGAACTAAAGAAAAATATGTATACTTTAGCGCTTTTTCCCTGTTCGAGAAGCGAAGATAAGGACAAAAGAGTGAGGGAGTTGATTGCCCAATATGGGGGTAGTATTGCATACAGCAAAGAGTTTGTCCTGAATCGCGCCGGAGGAAAAAATTTTGTGGTGACCTCCTACTACCGCGATTCACATCCCGGCTGGCTTGGGACAGCGGCTAATTGTTACAAAGGCTGCGAAAACAGTGCCTGGGCAAAATTCCCGGATAGAGATGCGCTTGGCCCTATGCAGATGCTCTTATTCGAAAGTGATATCGGACTTGAAAAAATCGTAGAATTGAAAACAGCGATCAGAGAACTATATGGGTTTGGAAAAAACTCGGTCCATATTACGGATAATCACGGACAGGCGCTGGAGCTTGCGCAGGCCGTATTAAACACGAACAGCATCCATTTTCTGAACAACAGAAGCGAGGGCTACATGGAGAGGTTTGAGCGCTATTTGCAGCAGTTCAAGAAAGAGATTGCAGCCCAAGGCATAGACCCTAACGACATCTGCGTAGATGGCAGCGCGGTGCTGGCAGCATATGGTTTAAGAGACTGCAATGATCTTGATTTCCTATATCATGGTATGCCACCTAAATTAGCTGATCCGTTTGACTGCCACAATGAACATAGCCGCCAGTATGGATTAAACCCTGACGATATTATTTATGATCCCAAAAATCACTTTTGGTATCAAGGCATCAAATTTGCCACGTTAGAGTCCGTAAAACGGCTGAAAGAGGCCCGATACGCTCGCGACGCTGCTCCTAAAGATGCCAAAGATCTTGCGTTAATTGCGACTAAACTTTCTTGACACTCTGTGGTCCCTTACGATAGGCTTTTGGATTCAAAAGTACGTAAGGAATAGCACTGCACTATGTCAGTACCGGAAATTTCTCAACAAAATATGGTTTTTTGTGTCGATATTGGCGGGACGAGGGCTAAGTTTGGTCTGTTGCCAAGAAAGATTACAAACTTGAGCCAATTGCAGGCAGTGGTTACAAAAGAGTGCGAGGGTGGCTATGAGCTGCGAAAAAAAGTTCCCGCCATATTTAAAGAGAGCGAAGGTCCTTTTGCTCCATTTCTAAAACAGACTAGGGCAATCTCACTTTCACTTCTGGGGCCCTTCGATGGCAGCGGTAACTACTTAGATGATAACAATTCTTTAGGCTACCCCAGGAATTTTAAAGGACTATGCAGCCAAGTGACCGGCTGTGAAGTTGCTGTGAATAACGACGCTATCTCGTTTGCAAAAGGGGCTTATAAATACCAAAAATTGAAAAAGGAGCCGATTGCCTTTCCTTGCCTTGTCCTTACCCTTGGAACAGGTGTGGGAGTTGCTTTAATCAAAGGTAAAAAGAGCTATGTAAGCGTGGAGCTTGCGCGAGGCGGCTGGACCTTTACGCAACTTGAAAAAACGGTTAAAGAGCAAGAAGGGGAGCAAAAGAAGGCGCAAATCCCCAATTCGAGTGTGCATAGCTTGCTTGGAAGGCATTTTGTTGCATGGATTGATGCGACGGCTCCTGAAAAGAAAGCTTCCTACTATCAAGCGCGCGTCCAGGCGCTCTCCAGAGATCTCTCTGCAGTGTTAAAAGTACAAATTGCCTCAGTTGTTGTTGGCGGGGGCAATAGCCGTTTTATTAAAGCAAGTGATGCTTTTACGGGAAAAGCTATTATCTTAAACCCCTCGAGCCTTCAACAAGATCAGGTTTCGCAAGATATCATACCTTTGCTCGGCTGCCTGCAAAATCTAACGAAATTCAGCAGTCAATCAAAAATATAGTTGACATAAAATAGTAATTTATAGTAAACTTTACTTTAAGTTTAAGTAATTTTTTATAAATGAGGGTTTATTATGAAGTTAGGGTTAAATACTAGATTATATGGAGCAATTAATAATTCTGAGCAAAGCTATGCTGCAACTGTTCAGAATTTAAGAGGGGACAGGAACTTTATGAAGCGTGAGGTGCTTACCCGCATGCTTGGTGCTGCTCTACCTTTCTTTGAAACAGCTATGTTTGGGATGAAGCTGACCGCAGGGATGATGGACCTGGGTGAAGGCGTTGCCACTTCCGTAAGGAATAGGCGCGTGAATCAGGCTATCTTTAATAAAGATCGCGCAAGCTTGCATCTTCAATCTTTAGGCCGAAGTTTTGTATCTATAGTCGCCGGCTTATTACCTACGGTGGTTAATCCAAACCTTATCTCTAGGTTTCTTGACTTCAACAACAGCAAGAAGACACAGCATGTCACTTCTGATTCAATCACTAACGGTATACCTCTGCCGCCGGCAAAACCCACTATTAAAACGGACCATATTCTCAAGCGGCCCACGCAGGAAACTGTGGATGGTATTTACGACCTTTTTGAGGAGATCGATCCCATCTTGCGCGAGATGAACATTACCTATACACTCTGTGGAGGCTCGCTCTTAGGAAGCGTGCGCCATGGTGGTATGATCCCATGGGATGATGACGGCGATATCGCTATCGACCATAAAGACCAGGCAAGGCTGCTTGAAGCGGCAGAAAAATTACAGGCCAAAGGCCTAAAGCTAGTTAAACACTGGTGTGGCTATAAGATATGCCCGATCAATGGCAGCAAAAAGGAAGAGGTTGTTGAAACCTATAATCCTGCAACAGGTAGATGGGAACAGGATACGGTTACCTACCCATTTATTGACATCTTCCCTATGGAACATGACAAACAGCGAGAAGGGTATGTCATTAGCTCTGACTTTCCTGAGTCAAAAAAGTCATGGCCCAATGAAATATTTACAGACGCTGAGTGGAACAGCATTACAGAAGTTCCATTTGGCCACTTGAACCTTAAGGGTGTTGCAAAAGAGCATGCGGTGAAATACTGCGATCGAAATTATAAAAAGAACTGGAATACAGTAGCCTGCCAGTGGTGGGATCATGACAGTGACAAGGCGCTCAAAAAAGAAGATGTGATGCTTGTTACACGCTCTTCGGCCCTTCATAGTAAAGCGCTCAAGGCGAGGATAGACCATAAAGCTATTGCCCAAGAGGCTCTTGCAACCATGACAGATGAGCAGATGGATAGCCAGTGGCAGCTTAATAAGCTCTTTGGAAATGTCCGCTTCATCAATTTGGATATTGATTCTCACCGACTCGAAGCTGTTAAAGCAGAGTTTGAGTCTGTTGGATCAGATGAAAGTAGCTATGAGCGCTATAGCGCCTGCTTAGGGAGAAACCTTCCGAAAGAGGTGTGGGATCGTATGCAGAGTAACTACAAAGGGATCGATACGAAAACCGCTGAAGGGAAACAAAGACTTGATCGCCAGCACATGGGCCAAACAGGCTGTTATATGAGCCACTATAGGCTCATCAAAGAGGCGTCAGAAAAGTATGATGCTGCGTGCCAAAAGCTCTGGGCGCTTGAAAAGGAGCCCACAGCAACACATGAGCAGCTTCAGGCCGCTCGTGCCGAGATGGAAAAATACTCAAGTACTTTGATCGTTGAAGATGACACGCTCTTCGGACGCATCCGTCCAGAAGATATGACTGAAAAAGAGCGTCATGAAGGAATTTATTCCGATAAGATGACAAAGCAGGGCGTTGGACGCATCTACTACGAAGCAATGCGCGATCTTCCAAAAGATTGGGATGTCCTCCACTTCATGGTAATTCCATGGGCGGCGCCGCAAGAAACAGACTCTAAGAACTTAGCAAAGTTAAATGGCGGCGTGAGCTTGATTGCCTATGCTGTAAGTGCAAACGCCTATAAGCGCATCTTGCAGCAGCTTAGCAAAATCGACGATCCAAAGAAAACCTTTGAACCGGTCGATGTTGAATTAGGATACCTGCAGAAGGAGATTAATGCGTTCGTTGTAACGCCTGCTATCGCCCTCCATCCGGGTGAAGCAAGCACCATCAATAACGTAGTTCAGAGCGATAATGTCAAAAGGAAATACTGGCAGTGCGACTGGAGCTTTACGCAGATTCCATAAAGGGTCTTGCGGTGAGAGGGGTTCACCCCCTCTCTCTGTTTTAAATTTCATTAATCTTTAATAAAAGCGGGTTTACTGTGGGACTGGAGTTAAATACGAGACTGTATGGAGCAATTAATAATTCTGAACAGAGCTATATTGCAACCGTTCAAAATTTTAGAGGGGACAAGAACTTCTTTAAGCGTGAGGTGCTGACCCGCATGCTGGGGATAACTCTACCCTTTTTTGAAAGTGCTATGTTTGGGATGAAGCTGGCAGCAGGGCTTATGGACGTGGGCGAAGGCACTGTGACTTCTGTAAGGAACAGGCGCTTGAATCAAGCCATCTTTAATCGAGAGAGAGCGGCTTGCTACTTTCGATCTTTAGGCTCAAGCTTTGCATCTATAGTCGGCGGCCCTTTTCCTGCGATGATTAATCCAAAGTTTATCTCTACCATGCTTAGCATGAAGAGCAACAAAGAGACATCGTCCATCATCTCTAGTGATACAATCGTGCCTTCTATAAAACCTACTGTCAAAACAGACCTTCAGCGGCCTCTACAGGAAACTGTGCCTGGCACGAACAGCAGCAAAGAGACATTGCCTGTAATCTCTGCTCCTGCCGGCACAATGCTGCCTTCTGTAAAACCTGCGGTCAAAACAGACCATATTCTCCAGCGGCCCACACAGGAAACTGTGGATGGTATTTACGACCTTTTTGAGGAGATCGATCCCATCTTGCGCGAGATGAACATCAACTACACGCTCTGTGGAGGCTCGCTCTTAGGAAGCGTGCGCCATGGCGGTATGATCCCATGGGATGATGACGGCGATATCGCTATCAACCATCAAGACCAGGCAAGGCTGTTTGAAGCGACAGAAAAATTACAGGCTAAAGGCCTTAAGTTGCTGAAATTCTGGTGTGGTTATAAGATATGCTCGATCAAGGGCACCAAACAGGATCAGGTTGTTGAAGCCTATAATCCAGCAACAGGTAGATGGGAACAGGATACTGTTACCTTCCCATCTATCGACATCTTCCCTATGGAACATGACAAGCAGCAGGGAGGGTATGTGATTAGCTCTGACTTTCCCGAGTCAAAAAAGTCATGGCCCAATGAAATATTTACAGATGCTGAGTGGAACAGCATTACAGAAGTTCCATTTGGCCACTTGAACCTTAAGGGCGTTGCAAAAGAGCATGCGGTCAAATACTGCGATCGAAATTATAAAAAGAACTGGAACACGGTAGCCTGCCAATGGTGGGATCACAGCAATGAGAGATCACTCAAAAAAGAAGATGTGGTTCTCGTCACCCGCTCTCCGGCTCTTCATACTAAAGCGCTCAAGGCGAGGATAGACCATAAAGCTATTGCCCAAGAGGCCCTTGCAACCATGACAGATGAGCAGATGGATAGCCAGTGGCAGCTTAACAAGCTTTTTGGAAACGTTCGTTTTATCAACCTGGATATTGATTCTCACCGACTTGAAGCTGTGAAAGCTGAATTTGATTCTGTTGGATCAGATGAAAGTAGCTATGAGCGCTATAGCGCCTGCTTAGGAAAAAACCTTCCGAAAGAGGTGTGGGATCGTATGCAGAGTAACTACAAAAATATTGATACGAAGACTGCTGAAGGGCAACAAAGACTTGATCGCCAGCACATGGGCCAAACAGGCTGTTATATGAGCCATTATAGCCTTATCAAAGAGGCGTCAGAAAAGTATGATGCTGCGTGCCAAAAGCTCTGGGCGCTTGAAAAGGAGCCCACAGCAACACATGAACAGCTTCAGGTAGCTCGGCTCGAGATGGAAAAATATTCAAGCATTTTGGTGGTTGAAGACGACACGCTCTTTGGACGCATCCGTTCGGAAGATGTGACCGAAAAAGAGCGCCCTATAGGAATTTTCTCTGAAAAGATGACAAAACAGGGCGTTGGGCGCATCTACTACGAAGCAATGCGCGATCTTCCAAAAGATTGGGATATCCTCCACTTCATGGCAATCCCATGGGAGGCGCCGCAGGAAACAGACTCTAAGCGCTTAGCAAGGCTAAATGGTGGTTCCTCCACAATTGCCTATGCTGTAAGTGCAAGCGCCTACAGGCGCGTAGTGCAGCAGCTCAGCAAGATCGACGATCCAAAGAAAGCATTTGAACCGCTCGATGTTGAATTAGGATACCTGCAGAAGGAGCTTAATGCGTTCGTTGTAACGCCCGCTATTGCCCTCCACCCAGGTGAAGCAAGCACGATCAATAACATTCTTCAGAGTGATAATGCCAAAAGGAAATACTGGCAGTGCGACTGGAGCTTTACACAGATTCCATAAAGGGCCGTGGGTGAGGGGTGTCCCTTCACCACTTTTCCTTGACAAATAAATAGTTTATATTATATAATATATTTTAAATTATTTAAAGGGTATATATGAGCGTAGATTCTGTTAAAGATTTTAGCAATCTTTTAACTAGCTATAGTAAAGATTTAACCAAAGATTTAACTAAACTCCATGACAGCCTGAATGCAATGGCGCCTGTTAGGCTGCTTGAGATGCTAGCTGACGTTGAAAAGAAGCTAGAAAAAGCCCCTAATTCAAGCGATTTAGCACTTTTACGCCTCGAATTAAAGGATGCCTTCCTTAGGAAGTGTGAAAATGAGCCTCTACCCATAGGCCTGGCTGTCCCTCAGAGCCTTGAAAAGGAACTGAAGCGAGCATCTGGCAAAAACCCCTTTATTAAGCGATTTAGCGAGGCTACAAATGCAAAAGAAGCCTCAGCCACAAGACGAATCCTGCACGCCTGCGTAGAGTATCACAAGGTAGGCTTTACAGGCGTAAACGCCGTTGCTACGGCCCTGCCCCTAAAGCAGCGTGAGCAGGGCGTTGACGCACGCATAGTGACCCCCTTTTATGATATTATGTATGCGCGAGATAACGTATACCAAGGTGCAACCTTTGTAGGCTTTATCGAGCATGAATATAACGGCAAAACAGTAAAAAGCTCTGTCTATAAAGCCTGGACCCAAAAACCGGATAAAAATGGCGTGCCGCAGTATCTTGTCAAGCCGGACCCCTCGCTTGCAAACATCTTTAGCATCGAAGAAAATACTAACGTCTACAACAACACCTTAAAGAGTAAGGAGTGGGATCGTCTTCTCTACTTTACCTCGGCAGTAGCCGCAGTAGGGGCCTGCTATCAAGGCTTAAAAACTACAAAATCGTTTGATGGAGTGCACTATCACTCCTGGACATTAGGGATGGTTACACACCTTTTGCAGCGCTATAATGAAAAGCGTAGTGTCGCAGGCTTGAGCGCGGTTCACTCAGTTCTGCACTTTCATAGCAACACCTTTAAAGACCATGGCGTGATGCCGGCAGACAGCTATCGCAAAATAGGGGTAGCGCTTCCTCAAGATGTGCACCATGTAAACACCCAGGCATCTTCTTGGCTTGCAGCCGATGGCATTATCCATGTATCAAAAGCCTTTGCCAAACAGGCGCTTGATTCAAAAGACAAAACAGTTGATATGGCAGATATTTCCCGGCATAAGATGGCCCAAGGGCGCCTTACAGGGGTTACGAACGGTATTAACGTCGATGATTGGAATATATCAAGTCCTGCCGTCTACAAATCCTTTGCTGTCCAGGGAGGCAACTTCGTGGAGGGCAAAGAGGCAACAAAGCGAAAGCTTTATGAAGCAGGAATTATAGCAGATCCTACAAAGCCTCTTTTTGTCTACGTTGGCCGCTTTGCAGAGGAAAAAGGGATCAGCAGCCTGCCTGCGATGGTTGAAGCGATTGCGCAAAATGGCGGCCAGTGTGTGATCATGGGCACACTGCAGGGTGATTACTTCCCCGCGCCCATTAAAACCGTTTTAGATCTTTCCAATGGTAAGTATAAAAGTAGCTTAAGGGTCTATACCGACAGAGACTTTCAGGGGGCACTGCATGAAGGTGTCAAGAAGGGGCTTCTTATACGACAAGCTGGCGACTTTAGCCTTATTCCGTCAGAAAGAGAGTCGTGCGGCCTAGTCTTCCCTGAGGCGATTACTGCCGGAAGCATCCCCATCTGCTCAGGTGTTGGGGGCTTAGCAGACTTTATGAAGCCGCATGGTGTATCAAGTGAGTTTAACAGCTTTGGTTATAACCCGCTTCAAAATCGCGATAAGAATGCCCAGAATGCGATAAAACGGGCCTTAGAGATGTATAAGGGGCTAAATCCGCAAGAGCGAAATGCACTTGTCACAAGACTTGTAGATGAAGCCAAGGGCTATGACTGGTCAAACCAGGTGGCTGAAATCAACGCCTTTTATGACAAGGTGTTTACGCCAAAAGACCCTGCCTTTAACGAGGCAGAAGCAAAGCTTACAAGCAAGTACTTTTACTCCTTAAAAGGGGCCTCGATTAAAACCCGATTGAATGGGGTACAAAAAAGGCTTTCTGATCGCATAAAATCGCTCTTTTGCACTCTGCAGAAGCAGATTATGTATCTCTGGATGCGCATAAAACTTAAATTGCAAAAAACTTTAATGCCAGCTCATTTAAAGCCTGTTTAAAGTGTATTATATGCGCAAATATAGGGCAGCATCTTCTAAGGAAAGCGCGACAAAGTCGACGGCATACTCAGGATAGGATGCTAGCAGCTTTTTAGCTTTGGCTTTTAGCTCGTCCAGGCGAATTCTTGTTCTGGTTCTTTTAATTTCGGCGATAACCATTTTTTTGTCGAGGTCGTTGATGGCAACAAGATCAATTTCGTTCGTGTGGTCGGGCTCAAAATAGCAGCCTATTTGGTTATATTGATGAGACTCTGCAAACAGATCTAGAAAAAATTGCTCCAAAGTAATTCCGCTGAATGTGGGCAAGCTCTCATCCAGCACTCTTTTGATGTACTCGAAATTGCTGGTTTCTACAGCAGTGCGGTTACGATATATAAATCTAAACCAAAATTTTAAAAAATGATCTTTTATCTTATATCTGATGAGCTTTGATTCAGGTTTTGCGTTGATAGGTTTATACCTGTTAATGATAAAATAGTCTTTCTCAAGCTTTTCAAGAAATCCCCCAACATCTTTTTGTAAAACAGATTCTATCTCGCTTCGACTCGTTTTGCCTCCAGATATAAGCTCAAGTATTGAAAAGTAGTTCCCATATTCTTTACCAAACTCTTCAATCAGCAAGTTTTTACCTTCATTAAGAAAAGGGGAATTCTCTGAAAGTACAAAATCGATCATATCAGAAGTGGTAAACGTTTTTTCGGATAAAAACAGATCAATATATTTTGGGGTGCCGCTTGTCAGCATGTAGTAGGCAAATAACGACTTCAATTCTGGATGCGCATGCTCTTTAAGAATGATAGAGAGGTCCTGTATTGAAAATGGACGTAGGTGAATCATGCGGTTTGCCCTGCCAAATAATGGCTCCTTAGACTCCTCAAAAATTTTATGCATTAAAGAATAAATTGAACCCAAAAAGAGTACTTGAATTTTACTTTCAAACTTATGAAGGTCCCACAGCTGCTGAAGGTCGGAATAAATTGATGGGTTAATGTTGTAAAATTCTTGAAATTCATCAACAATAAGAACAAATGGTCTCTGTTTAGCAAGATCTAACAGTAGTGCAAAAATATCCTTAAATTGTGTGATCTCGCCAAAAATGGGGACATCAAACACAAGCTTAATTTGCTTGATAAATTCCGAGCAAAGAAGGGTCTCAGATTTTTTTGAAACAAACAAATAAATATGGGGTTTTTCTTTTGAAAAATGGAGGGAAAGAAGTGTTTTGCCCATTCTTCGTCTTCCCGTAATCACTACCATCTCGGCAGCATTACCTATCCTTTGATAGCTCTCTTCCAGGAGCTTCAGCTCCTGGCCACGTCCATAAAATCTCATGATTGTAACCCTGGTTACCGTAATCTCTGTTACAGTAAGCTATACCAGATCCTTGATATTATGTGCAAATAAAAAAAATCCCCTAAAATTCTCACGTTCATTCCCCAGAAATGTACTAATAAGGCGTTTGTTGTATACAATGTCTATGTTTTAAACTATAATTTAGTTCAGTAATTTCGCTTGATTTCTAAATCTACTAACTTGTAAAATCGAGGTGAATTTACGAATAAACTTTGCGCTGAGAAGCTAGCTAATCATGTCACCTTTGCTGTGCCTGTAATTAATGTATATTTGTATCTCTGGATACGCATAAGACTTAAATTAAAAAATACTTGACCTCTCTGCTGTCGCTCTGTATATAAAATATTTAATTATAACTAGGGGTTTTTATGCCTACCGGGCTAGAATCTGATGGCCATTTTAAGCGAGAATTGGACATTCAAAACAGAATTGATAGCTATTTTAAGATTGCTACAAGCTCTAAAGAGCCTCAGGAGCTGGCTGTTGAAGTAGTTCC
Source organism: uncultured Chlamydiales bacterium (assembly GCA_963826935.1). Lineage (GTDB taxonomy): Bacteria > Chlamydiota > Chlamydiia > Chlamydiales > FEN-1388 > SZAS-7. Next base: position 156,346 of record CAWGYH010000005.1, read on the forward strand.
TGCAGCACGAAACCTTCACGCCCTTATATTAAATATTTACTTAGAAAGAATTCTTCGCATCATAACGAAAATCCCGCTCTTTACGAACAATTTCCGCCAAAAAGTGGTAAAGCTATTAGATGTAAACGTCGAAGCAAAGCAGCTCTTAAAGCTCCACCGTAAAATTATCGATGTATTTAAGAATGGGAACAAGCTCATGCTTACTGCCGGCGAAAAGCCTACTATAGAGCGCCTTGCATTGCGGGTAAAGGCTATACGGCATGAAGCTGCTGTTAAAGGGCTGGAGCTTATGCCGCAGCTTTTAGCTGAATCACAGACAGATCTTGCTCAGAAGTACTACAGCGCTCTTCCTAAGAAAATCAAAAAAATGCTTATCGGCATGTTGCACTTTACAGGGGTGTCGTCAAAAGACCCTGCCTACAGTAATGTAATGCAGCTTCTACAGGTCGCACAAGGCTGTAAGGATGCGTCAGGTAAAGACGTTTTTCGTCAAACTGCCGAGCTTTTAGTTGAAAAAAGGGGCTATTTTGACGATCTTATTGTGTTAAATGCCATCCAGCAAAATCTGCAGCCTGTCGAGAGCGCAAAATTTGCAAATCCCGATGTTGCCGAGAAGGTAAAATTTGCTTCGGTACATGAGGCTATTCAATACGCTGATGCAAAGATAGATGAGATCGATGGGGTGTTTCGCAAGATTGCCGATAAGGTGGACCTAGACCTTTCGGTCTATGAAGTAAACCCGGAGCGCCTTGCTGAAAAGTATTCTAAAGAGCTTGAAAAGCCCATAAGCGTTACGATGTGCGCTGTTGAATATGTCGGCCTTTGTAAACAAGGGGGTCTTGCTGAAGCCTTAAAGGGGCTCTGTCACGGCCTTTTAAATCAGCATAAAGACAACAAAGTGCGCCTTATCTATCCCAAATTTAGCGTTTTGCCTGAAAGTATACTGAAAAGGCTTGAAAGCGCCCCTAGAACTCTTTACCACGATCAAAGCGGAGATTCCTTTTCTGTTTTTACCCTTGATGTTGAAGGGGTTGAGGTTCATTTTATCGACCATCCGGACTTTACAATTACCTCGACAAAGAAGAATATTTATTCAGGAACAGATGAGGAGATGAAGACACGATTTGTCACCTTTTCAAGCCTGGCAGCTGAGCTTCTTACGCAACTTCCAAAGCCTGATATCATCCACTTGCATGACTGGCATGTTGCAGGCGTTGAGCTTAAGCTGAGAAATCAAAATAAAGAAATAGCCCCGATAGTCTTTACCTACCACAACAACCAGCAAGCCTCCCAGGGGCGCTACTTTACTGATCAGTACAACTACAACCAGGTGATACGCGGGCTGCAAGAGGCAGGGATCGCCGACCGAAGCGTTAACCTGATGGTAGATGCAGTAAAAAAGGCAGACTGCGTGACTACGGTATCGACCGAATTTTCTGTCGAAAGCCAGTCCATAGATACGGGAGAGGGTATTTCATTTGCTATGAGAGAAGCGGCAAAAGAGGGAAAGTTCTACGGCATTGTAAACGGAGCACGCCCGGAAGCGTGGGACCCCCAAAAGCAACTTCAAGGTTGGAAAAAGATTGCAACAGGGGAGCCCTTAGATCTTACCTATGGAGCAGACTCAAAAGACATTCTTGAAAAAAAGCTAGCTTGTAAAGAAGAGCTGCAGAGCTGGATTACAAAAACATTTCCCAACATAAGCTTTGATACGAAAAAGCCCTTAGTCACCTTTATCGGCCGCTTCGACCCGGCTCAAAAGGGGCTTGATATGTTTGAACGGGCTATAGAGGCCGTTTTACGTGATGGCGGGCAGGTGCTTATTATGGGTACAGACTCCATTCCCGGAAAAGGTGAAGAGGAGCCTGAAGCAAAAAAACTATTGGATGATCTGCAAAAAAAATATCCATCCGGGGTGTTGATTCTTCAGGATTATAAAACAAAAGGGGGAGAGGGTCCGTTATACTACCAAGGTGTTATGGGGCCTCTTGCTCGCGCAGCAACCGATATTGTCTTTTTGCCTTCGCGATTTGAGCCGTGCGGTCTTGTGCAGTTTGAGGCGTGGCTCTTTGGCTCGCTCGTTGTAGCATCCAACGTAGGAGGCTTTGTAGACACAGTGCATCAAAAGACAAGCCCTCACTATAACGGCTATCTCTTTTCGCGAGATGAGAATAGCGGCCCTGAGACGCTGGAAGCTGTCCTCAAAGAGGCAATTGAAGACTTTAACAATGAGACGTCCGCTGCACGAAAAGAGCGCATGAAGCGAACTATGCTCGAAGCACAAAAAAGCGGCTGGAACAGTGCAAGCGTTGGCCACTCTCCGGTAGACAAGTATCGCTTTGTCTATGAACAGGCAAAAGAGATGGCATCTCTTCGCCAAGAAAATAAGGCGCCCTCCCTATTTAGCCTGGCGCAGTTTCGCAGAATTTTAAACGTCATTGCAGCAACAGATCTTCCCCCGGAAGAGAGCTACCTGCAAGCCTTTTATACGGGCGCATTGGATAAAATTAAGGCGCTCTACAAGCTGCTGCCGGAATCGATACGAAAGGAGATGCCAACGCCCTTTGCCCGCAGCGTAAGCCATCTTGAGTATGAACGCTTTGGTGCACACTATAGCCCGGAAAAGACCACATTTTGCGTAGAGGCGCCCTCTGCCAAGACAGTCTCCTTACTTCTTTTTGATGATGCAGGGCAGCAAAAAGAGATACTGTTGATGGATCAAGCTGAGGCGGGCATCTGGAAGCTTTCTGTGGATAAGATACCTCTTGGCACGCAGTATCAATACCTTGTTGATTCACATCCAAAGATCGATCCTTACGGCATCGCAGTTTCACCCGTAAAAAAGGCGGGAGAAGTGCCAAAATCCAAGGTGGTAGATCGAAGCTTTAGCTGGGATGATGCTGCATGGCAAAAAAAACGTGCAAAGACCGGAATGAACCAGGCCATGAGCATTTATGAGCTACACCCCTCCTCATGGAAGATGAATGATGGAAAGTATCTCAACTACAGAGAAATTGGCCAAAAGCTTGTCGAGCATAGCAAGACAACAGGATTTACCCATGTAGAGCTGATGGGAATATTAGAGCATCCTCACGAAGGCTCTCATGGCTACCAGGTAACAAGCTACTTTTCTCCAAACAGCCGCATGGGCAGCCTTGAAGATTTAAAATTTATGATTAACTATCTCCACCAGAATAATATCGGGGTGATTTTAGACTGGGTGCCAAATCACTTTGCCATCGACGACTACGCCCTTACAAAGTTTGATGGGACAAACCAGTTTGAGGCCTCCAAGGCATCGATCCTCTTTTCTCTTCGCGGCTTTTTTATGGTGAAGTGGGGAGTAAAGCCTTTTGATTTTAGAAAAAAGACGGTTCGAAACTTTCTTATATCAAGCGCCTCCTACTGGATTAAGGAGCTGCATATAGATGGCCTTAGGGTTGATGCGGTAGAGCCTATACTCGGCTCTACCCATCCCAAATCTTCGCGCAAGTTTTTGCGAGAGCTCAACGAGGTAATCCACATCGAATTTCCGGGTGTTCTTACCATCGCTGAAGATACCTCAGGCTCCTTAGACGTGACAAAAACCGCAGCCCATGGCGGCTATGGCTTTGACATGAAGTGGAATATATACTTGATTAAAAACCTTATGGGCTTTTTAAAGGTAAATCCAAAAAATCGCTCTATGTACTACAACAGGCTCATTCAAGCAATTGAGGGCGATAAGAGCCGCAATATGGTACTGGGTATCTCTCATGATGATGTGGGCCGCTCGCCCCTTATTGAAATGACCCCTGGGCTAACTGAGGAGCAAAAATTTGCAAATGCACGAGCTATATTTAGCCTGCAGATGTGCCTGCCGGGTAAAAAGCTTATCTTTATGGGCAGTGAAGTGGGAAGCCCTGTCCAGTGGGCAGATCTCGTAGGCAAGCAGCAGGGCCTGTTAAACCAAAAAAATCCACAAGGCGCCGAGTCGATCCAGGCAACAATTTTTGCTCTGACGAATCTCTACAAACAGTACCCTCAGCTCTGGAAAAATGATGCCAATATGGTAGAAGATATTTCGCAAAAAGATGCCAAGGCAAAAGAGATCGTCTGGCTAGAAAAAAACGACCCCACGAACTGCTTCATAGCCTACAGAAGAAAAGCAGGTCCTCAAGCGTCATTTGCCTGTCTTCACAACTTCTCAGCAACCCAGCCCAAAACGTTTGAGATCAAAGCTGAAAATGCGGCAAGCGTCCAGGAGGTTTTCAACAGCAACTGGTCCCAGTTTGGCGGCAGCGGCACTCACGCTAACCCCAAAATTGAATCCAAAATTGAACCTAAAGTTGACCCTGATACCAAAAAGCTTATTTACTACACGACTTATCACGTCACTATTGCGCCCCTTTCCTGTGTCGTCATCAAAGAAGAGGCGATACAAAAGACAGAGGAATAATCAATAGACCGAAAGCTTAACAATTAATCGGTAGAGCGATTAATTGTTAAGGACGATACTAAAAAAATACCCTTACAGCAGCTTATAAGTTCCTTCGATGCTGTGAAAAATGCCACGCCCGAAGGGTGTGCATTTTTATTATTCCTGATTCCCAGGACGCCTGCGGTGGCCTGGGCCTCGAGTTTGGACATTTGTAACTTGTGCATAACATCTTGGAGGTAAACCGTTCGGTCTCGGTCTCGGTCACGGTCTCGGTCTCCAGTGTACAAAGTATGCTTAGTTAAAGGCGAAGCTTCGCCTGCACAACGTCTACACTCGAGACCGAGACCGAGACCGAATGGATCACCAATATGTACGTTAAGCATACAAGAACGGTGTCCGTCGAACCTTCAAATGTCCAAAGAGTTTAAGTTGACACCATTGTGCCCGTGCCCAGGCACGGGCACGAAGGAGCTATAAGATTAAGTTGCAAAAAATGGCTTTAGGCAGGATTGTAATGTCAATACCAGTAGGTGATATGTGCACCCCTCCATAGTGTGGATTCGAAATGACCTTCGATTGCATGATAACCCGGCGCTGCTTGCGGCAAGTCGTTTGGGCAGGCCTGTAGTTCTTGTTTTTATCTGGTCGGAGGAGGAGCAGGAGCCCTATTTGCTTGGCGGGGCATCAAGGGCCTGGCTGCATGATTCGTTGATAGAGTTCTCATTAAGCGTGCAGGGCAAGCTTATCTTGCGAAAGGGTAAATACCTTGATGTGCTGCAGGATCTTATTCGCGATACTGGCGCTCAGGAGATCTTCTGGAATAGACGCTATGAGCCTCACCTCATTGCAAAGGATAAAGAAATTTATGCGGCGCTTACCCAGCAGGGCCTCAAAGTACAGTCATTTATCGGAAATGTACTTTTTGAGCCGTGGAAGGTGGAGACCTTGCAGGCAAAGCCCTATCAGGTCTTTACGCCGTTTTATAAAGCGATATTGCAAAAGACGCCGCCCGAACCTGTTGAGGCGCCGCAAGAGCTTAAGGCCTATTTAGGCACGCTTGAGACGCTTGACATTGCAGGACTTGCACTTCTTACAAGAAATCCGCCCCTGGATATATGGAGGCCGGGGGAGAAGGGCGCCCTTCTAGCTGAAAAGCAATTTATACAGGGGCCGCTTGCAGAGTATGCCCAGGGGCGTGATGTTCCAGCTGCAAATGGCACCTCAAGGCTCTCCAGCCACCTTCATTTTGGCGAAATTTCAGTAAGAGCCCTGGCAAAGAATGCACCGAATGAAAGTTTTTATCGCGAGCTTATATGGCGCGAGTTTGCAACACATCTTCTCTATCACTTCCCACATACTCCTGAAGAGCCTTTACGAAAGGAGTTTAGCCGCTTTCCCTGGAGACGGGATCCTGAGCAGCTTGAAGCGTGGAAAGAGGGTAAAACCGGCTATCCCATCGTTGACGCAGGTATGCGCGAGCTTTTGGCAACAGGCTGGATGCATAACCGCGTACGCATGATCGTAGGCTCATTTTTAGTAAAAAATCTCCTTCTTTCCTGGAAAGAGGGAGCAAGCTGGTTTTGGGAAAAACTTTTTGATGCTGACCTTGCCAACAATACGTTTGGCTGGCAGTGGGTGGCAGGCTCTGGCGCCGACGCAGCACCCTACTTTCGCATCTTTAACCCCATCCTGCAGGGTATAAAGTTTGACCCGGAAGCTACATATATTAAGCATTGGGTGCCGGAGCTGAGGAACCACTCAATTCAAGAGATCCATTCTCAAAAAATAAAGGGCTACATCCCGCCCATCGTGGAGCTTGACTTTTCGCGCATGCGTGCCTTAGAGGCCTTTCAAGAGATGAAAAATGGCAACGAGTAAAGTTGTAGTGATAGGCTCCTCTGGAACTATCGGTTCCTATCTTGTCCCATTTTTACAGGCAAAGGGTTATGAAGTGATCTGTCCGAAAAGAGGGGAGATTCAGCATCTTTTGCTCGATGGCGTTGCAATCGTCATAAACCTTGCCGGCCAATCTATTGTGCAGGGGCGCTGGACTCAGGGTCGAAAGGATGAAATCTATAAAAGTAGAGTCGACATAACACGGCTTATTGTGCAGGCAATAGAGCGTGCAAAAATAGCGCCCAAGCTCTTTATTTCGGCATCAGCTATCGGTTTTTACGGCAATACTGGCGATCGAGATGTAACTGAAGCGGATGCCCGGGGAGAGGGCTTTTTAGCCGATGTTTGTGCAAAGTGGGAGGAAGAGGCAAAAAAAGCTACAGATGTTCGCGTAGTGCTGCTGCGCATGGCCATGGTGCTTGCGCCAAATGCAAAAATTGTTAAAGCCTTTCGCTTGGGCCTTGGGGCAACCTTAGGATCAGGGACGCAGTGGGTGAGCAGTATCTCTATAGACGACCTTCTAGCGGCTATAGAGCATATTATGCAGCATGACGAGCTGTCAGGTCCCGTCAACGCCTCATCGCCCCATTTTTTTACAAATAAAGAATTTACAAAAGCCCTTGCAAAAAGCCTCCACAGGCCAGCTTTTTTTAGAATACCGGCCTGGTTTTTGCGCATAATCCTTGGCCAATTAGCCGAAGAGACCATCCTTTCAAGCCAAAGGGTTTATCCAAAAAAGTTGCTTGATTCCGGTTTCAAATTTCAGGACGTGTTCAATCAGCAAAAATAGAAACACAGAGGCACAGAGAGCACAGAGAGAAAACAGGATTACCAGGATCGGGCAGGATAAATACAAAACGATAGGAACGATAAAAAAATAACAAACTTTTCATTCTGATGTTTATTATTTTTTTTATTTCTCTTATTTCTCTGTGTTCTCTGTGCCTCTGTGTTTCATTTTTTTCCCATGACTGAAATTGTCTTGAGGCAAATTGAAAAAGACTCAAGTTCAAAATGCAGCAGTAAAATAGGCAGATTGGGTATGATACTGCCCGATTTTGCGGGGAAGTATGCGTTTTACTATTAAAATTTTGTGTCTTATCGCCCTACTGTATGGCGGCTATCAAGGCTTTTTATTCTATAAAGATAGAAATGATGGCTTTTCTGTCGATAGAATAGAAAGCAAGCTTCCAAATAGCCCTGAGTGGGATTTTCCTATAACAGATCAGAAGCTGAAAGAGGTCAATGAGATCCTTGCTCAGCCTTTTTACTATCTTGGCCATGGCTTTCAGTTTTATGCCTTTGAAAGTAGCGATGGACGGTTTGTATTGAAGTTTTTTCGCCATCAGAGGCTCCATCCGCCCGTGCTTTTTGACTACCTCCCAAACTGGGATATCTTTACCAAAATAAAGGAGAAAAAGGCTAAAAAACGCAAAGTAAGGGTCGATTCGCTCTTCTCATCGCTGAAAATTGCCTATCAGGATATTCCGGAGGAGACCGGCCTAATTTTTGTGCAGCTGAATAAGACAAAGGGGCCGCTTCGCAAGGCCTTCTTAGTAGACCTGCAGGAAAATGAGTACCAGGTCTCGTTAGACGATACCGAGTTTGTGCTGCAGCATAAGGCCACCTTTGTAAAGCCGATGATTAAAGAGCTTATGAAGGAAGAGAGGCTTGAAGAGGCAAAAGAGAGGATAGACCAGCTATTTCAGCTCCTCAAGGCAACAGCTCAAAAGGGGATTTTAGATACTGACGGTGCGTTGATTTACAAAAATAATGTGGGCTACGTTGCCGACCAGGCCGTATACATCGATATCGGCCAGTTTGTCTATAAAGATACCATCAGAACAAAAGAGCGCTTTATACTCGATCTTCGCCGCTTAAGACCACTTTACAAGTGGCTTTTGGCCCGCTATCCGGCTCTTGCTACACACTTTGAAAAGAGCCAAGCCGAAGTGATAGAGTCGTTTGAGGATAAGAAGTGAAGCGCCTTTTTTTGCTTATTATAGCGCTTATTTTTGTGGGGTTGTGGGGCTATGAAGAGCTTGTGGAAAGCTTTTATGAACGCTCTATTCACCTGAGCAGCTGGCCTAAAAAGTCCTATGAAGCCCTTTCGTGTCGCGTCCGCCCAGATGAGGCTCAAAAGCTTCTTGATCAGCCCTTTACCTACCTTGGGAAGGGGAGGCAGTTTTTTGTTTTTGAAAGCGATGACGGCAAGTATGTGCTAAAATTTATAAAATGCCAGCGCATAGATGTGCCCCAGTGGTATAAGAGCATGCCCCTTCCGGCCTTTTTAGATAGCCATCGACAGGCGCGCCTAGCATATAAACAGGAAAAAATTGAGGGTATCTTTGCAAGCTGTGCTATTGCCGCATGCGAAATCCCTGATGAGACGGGCGTTGTTTTTGCTCATCTCTCTACAAAACCTGAGGTTAAGAAAAAGGTTACGCTTATCGACAAACTTGGCATCGAGCACAGCATCAATATAGACAACGTGCCCTTTGTCATTCAAAAGCGAGCAGAACTTGTGATACCGACCATCTCTGCACTCATCGATATGAAGGAGTATGAAGAGGTATATAAGCGCTTTGATCAGCTGATTGATCTTATCGCAAACGATGTGGCGCGAGGCATCTACGATATTGATTCTGGCAGCCTTGAGCGCGACAATGTTGCCTTCTTAGAGACGCGAGCAATACATGTAGACATCGGTACCTTTATCCATAAATCTTCCATCAATATTCAAGAACAGTTTGACCGCTTTGCCACATTTCTTGTATGGTTAAAAACTAAAGATCCTCTCCTTGAAGAGGTCTTTAGAAAAAAACTAGACATGAGGTTAAGCTATGGTAAAGACAGTTCAGAGCGTTAAAGACGTTGAAGATTTTTTCCTGCTGCACATCCGTGAAAAAGAGGCAGGATGCACCTCCTGGTGGAACCAAACGCGCCTTGTTGCGAGCGGAAGCGAAATAGAAATCAGAGAACTTGCCCTCTGGGAGATTATCCTGAAGGCAATATCATTTGGCTACTTTTGCCCGGACCTAAAAGACAGGGTCATTCAGGTTGCCCAATCTAAAGACCCCGCAATCGACCACGCAATCAAAGAAATATTTAAAAAGAATGTCGCTCCTAAAGCTAACCCTTCAAATCCCTCTCTTCCCGTAGAAGATGATGAATACAAGCGAGGACTTCGCAGTAAGATTTCTAATGTGGCAAAGAAAGGAATACAAGATGGGACAATTGGTCATTTTCTTCTCGAAATGCATATTGCAAACAAAGGGATTGGAATGAATGATGCGGTATTGCCGGAGGGCCGCACACCCTTCATGTACGCCGTAAAAAACACCGTAGAAAACAAAACAGGATGGCAAGTGCACCATGTGAAAAAGTTTCATGATGCAGCAACGGATGTCAATGCGAGAGATGCGAATCAACGAACAGCTCTATTCTATCTTGTGGAAAAGCCTGATGACAGCGCAATTATGTTAGTTGACTATTTATTAGACCTCGGCGCGGATCCTACCTTGACAGATAAAGATGGCAAAACAGCTTTAGATTTACTTGATGATCCTGATAATCTTGAGTATCAAAAAACAGAAGCCGGGCGCGAGATCAAAGAGAAGATTGTGGAGGCGATAGCCAATTTGCGCATGAAGCAACTACAAGATGGGACAATTGATCATAAAGTCCTCGATGATCTTATCAAAGCCAACAAGATTGGAATCAATGATCCTAAATTGCCGGGAGGCCTCACACCCTTCATGTACGCCGTAAAAAATGGATGGACGATGGACAAAGTGACGCTGTTTTGGGATGTTGCAACGGATGTCAATAAACGAGATGAGAACCAAAGAACAGTTCTGTTCTATGTTGTAGAAAGAGGCTGTGATGTTGCCTTAGTTGAGTATTTATTCGCTCTTGGAGCAGATCCTACCTTGGCAGATAAAGATGGCAAAACAGTCTTAGCTTTACTTGACGATCCAAAAACAGAAGAGGCACGCCAGATCAAACAGAAGATCGAGGAAGAGATAGCAGCTTGTGCCCCAAAATAACAAGATAGTCAGGCGGCCTCGTTGCTTTTTGTGCGGCCCATAAGCTGAAAGTAGGCAAGTGAGCCTTGCATCAGGGCGCAGCCGACGGCGGTGTCGATGGCGCCTCGGATATCTACAGGCAGGTTTAGTACCTTCATAAACATGCCAAGACACATCATGCCCCCAATAATGGCCAGGTTTGAGCGGGTGTAGAGGTTGGTAATTGGGGTGGGGTTTGTAAGCTTTGCTATGCGATCGGCTGACCTTAGGGCGGTTTTTTGCAGGACAAAGCGGCCCTTGGCAAAGCCTACGGCAAGAGATATTGCGATAAAGAGGATTGCTACATAGTCAAAGCGGCCGGTAAGCCCTCCACACCACGTAAAGAGCGAGGAGTAGCCCTCTTCGTTAAATGTGCCCCTTTGAAAGCCCTGCATGAGAAAGCCAAGGCCAAGGTTTAAAAGCATTATGCCAACGCCGAACCAGACGAGGCCGGATAGTGCATAGAGAGTTTTATGTGATGATTTCATCATACTAGTGCTTCCTCTTGTTCGTAGATGGGTGTGGTTTGAGTGTGGCTATGGCTTCCAATGCAGGTGCCGCCAAACTGTCTAAATTCTTCTTTAAATGATAAGATGTGCAGGGGAATCTGGTTTGCTTTGGCAAGCTCTAGAGAGCGTTGGTGTAAAATTTTTGCACCTTTTGAAACAATGTCTATAGCTTCATCGTAGTTTAGGTGCGAAAAGAGACTCGCTTCAGGGTTTGTCTTAGGATCATCCGAGCACAAGCCCGGTACATCCTTATAAAACTCTACCTTTTCCGCATGTAGGGCAATGCCCAGGGCAACAGCCGTTGTGTCGGATCCGCCGCGCCCGAGTGTAGTAATTTCTTTACTAATGCGGCTTACACCCTGAAAGCCTGCGACGATGACAATTTTATTCTGCTCAAAGCTATTTATAAGCCTTGAGGGGGTAACATCGATAATTTTGGCTTCTGCATGGCGCGAAGAGGTGATTATGCCTGACTGGCTGCCTGTAAAGCTAATAGCTTCTCTTCCGCGCTTTGCAAGCGCCATAGCAAGCAGCGACATGCTGATGCGCTCGCCCACGCTTAAGAGCATGTCAAGCTCGCGCTGGGGCGGGTTTGGGTTCACTTTTAAGGCAAGCTGGATAAGCTCATCAGTCGATTTACCCATAGCCGATACGACAATGCAGATTCTGGGGTATTCCTTCGCCTTAATTAAAATAAGTTCTGATATTACATCGAACTGTTCCGGGGTAGAAAGCGAGGCGCCCCCAAATTTCATTACGCAGGTTCTATTTTGCATACGAGTTCCAAAGTTTGGGTTATTGTAAAGCCAATTGAGCTGAGATGCAAGTAGATTTTGTACCATTAAAAAAGGACCTAAAGGACATAAAGGACCAAAGGGACATAAAAGACATAAAGGACTATAGATCCCATGTCTCTTATGTCCTTTTGGTCCTTTGGGTCCTTTTCATCCTTTTTGTCCCTTATATAAATATTGCACCAATCACTTTATTTTGCTATCCTCTCCTCCAAACTAAATATCGGGAGAACCTTTTAAATGTCAAAAAACAGTCAATACACCTGGGAAGCCAACAAGCTAGTCGATGATGTCGGCTACGAAGAAAAGGATCGTGAGACCTTTCAGAAGCTGCTTGGCTCAACAAAAGAAGCCCCAGATTCAGATATGCTGGCAGTAATACCCGGCAAAATTCTGAAAGGCCGCATCGTTGAAATCACAAAAGATCACGTGATCGTAGATGTTGGTCTTAAGTCTGAAGGTATTGTGCCAATTTCTGAATTTTCAGATCCATCTCAGCTTGTGCTCGATGGCGAAGTTGAAGTCTTTTTAGACCAAGCAGAAGACTCACATGGACAGATCGTCCTTTCACGCGAAAAGGCAGAGCGCCTCCGCCAGTGGGAGTTTATCCTCCAGCATTGTAAAGAGGGCAGCATCGTCCGCGGTAAAGTGATCCGCAAAGTTAAGGGCGGCCTTATGGTCGATATCGGCGTTGAGGCATTCTTGCCCGGCTCACAGATCGACAACAAGCGCATCAAAAACCTCGATGAGTATCTTGACAAAATCTACGAATTCAAAATCCTCAAGATTAACATCGACCGCAAAAATATCGTCGTATCGCGCCGCGAGCTTCTCGAAGCTGAGCGCATTAGCAAAAAAGTAGAACTTTTAGAAAACATCCGCGTTGGCGATGTGCGCTTTGGCGTTGTGAAGAACATCACAGACTTTGGCGTCTTCCTCGACTTAGATGGCATCGACGGCCTGCTTCACATCACCGATATGACATGGCGCCGTATCAAGCACCCATCTGAGATGGTACAGCTTGGCCAAAAAGTTGAAGTGATGATCCTGAGCGTTGACAAAGAGAAAGGCCGCGTAGCCTTAGGCCTTAAGCAAAAAGAAGACAATCCATGGGATCAAATCGAGGAGAAATATCCTCCAGGAACCCATGTGCGCGGTAAAATTACAAACCTTCTGCCCTACGGCGCGTTCATGGAAATTGAGCCTGGCATCGAAGGCTTGATCCACGTCTCTGAGATGTCATGGGTGAAAAACGTTGCAGATCCAAGCGAAGTTGTCCAGCGCGGCCAAGAGCTTGAAGCTGTCGTTCTTTCTATCCAAAAGCAAGAGGGCAAAATCTCCCTCGGCATCAAGCAGCTTGAGCACAATCCATGGGATGATATCGAAAGAAAGTATCCTATCGGCACCAATGTAAAAGCAGAAATTAAGAGCCTTACAAACTACGGTGCATTCGTAGAGCTAGAGCCTGGCGTAGAGGGCCTTATCCATATCTCTGACTTAAGCTGGATCAAGAAGGTATCACATCCTTCAGAAGTGCTTAAGAAGGGCGACATGGTTGAAAGCGTCGTCTTGTCAGTAGACAAAGAAAATAAAAAGATCACGCTTGGCGTAAAGCAGCTTAGCCAAAACCCATGGGATACAATCGTTGAGACGATGCCTGTAGGGTCGATGGTAAATGGCAAGATCAGCAAAATTACCGCTTTTGGCGCGTTTGTTGAGCTTGATAACGGCATTGAAGGCCTTATCCACGTAACAGAGCTCTCTGACAAGCCCTTTGGCAAGATCGAAGATGTGGTAGCTCGCGGAGACGATGTAAAAGCTGTCGTCATCAAGATCGACCCGGAACATAAGAAGATAGCCCTGTCTATTAAGCAGTTTTTGGTAGATAGCAACCAATTCAGCCACGACGACATCGTTGTGTCTGGATCGAAAGGCGCTGCAAAGCGTAAAGGCAAGCCAAAGCAAGATACTATTGCTCAAGAACTTGATGCATTAACGCACCACGTTCAAGAAGAATAAGAATAGAAATTTTAAATCTCACCCTTGTGCGTATACATGAGGGTGAGAATCATTTTTTCAGGAAAAATAACGATGAATAAAGACCTTGTTGCAGTTTTTGAATATCTCGAGCGTGAAAAAGGGATTAAACGTGAAATAGTAATTAATGCGATTGAAGAATCACTTTTGATGGCCGCAAAGAAGAGCATTCATGGGGCTACAAACATAACCGTACAGATCCACTCCAAGACTGGCAACATTGAGGTGTATTGTGACAAAACAATCGTTGAAAAGGTAAAAAATCCTGTTCAAGAAGTTGCATACAAAGATTATGTGCTGCTTGACCCTAATTGCGAGATGGGACAGGTTGTTTCGATGTCAGTTACCCCAAGAGACTTTGGGCGTATTGCTGCACAAAAAGCTCGGCAGGTTATTTCCCAAAAATTGCGCGGCGCAGAGCGCGACGTCATTTATGAAGAGTATCGCCACCGCATAAACCAACTTATTTCCGGCACAGTGAAGCGCGTAGCCGGTGGCATGACAGTTATTGTTGATCTAGGCAAGGTTGAAGGGGTGCTTCCAAAGCGAAACTTCCCACCTACTGAAAAGTACTCAGTAGGCGACAAGGTGCTTGCCCTCTTGCAAGAGGTGCGAGATACTGACTCGGGAGGAGCTGAAGTTGTCCTTTCAAGAAGCCATCCCGACTTAGTACGGCTGCTTCTTGTGCAAGAGGTGCCGGAGCTTGCTGACGGCACGATTTCCATCGAAAAGATTGTACGCGAGCCGGGCTATCGCACAAAGCTTATCGTCAGATCAAGCGATCCAAAGGTAGATCCTGTTGGCGCTTGCATTGGCATGCGCGGCATCCGCGTTAAAAACATCGTGCGCGAGCTTAACAACGAAAAGATAGATGTTATCCCGTACGCTCAAGATAAGCTGCAGCTGTTGCAGCAGGCACTATCGCCTGTTCAGATTCGCAAAATCCGCGTAAATGAAGATGAATCTGAAGTATTTATTGTAGTTGAGGATGAAGACTTTGGCGCCGCTATTGGCAAAAAAGGCCTTAACGTTCGCTTAATTGGCGATCTTTTGGATATTCACCTGGAAATCCAGAAGATGAGCGACTTCCACCGTATCGATGCTATTGAGCGTCAAGCCCTTGCAGAGCTTGATGACCCAACACTTGATGAGCCTCTTGCAAACTTAGAGGGTATCAGCACACTCGTAATTGACCAGCTTGTCGCAGAAGGCTTTACAACGCCAAGGAAAATTTTGGAAAGTTCGCTTGAGAAACTTGCAGAAATTCCTGGCATTAGTCTTGACATGGCTGATAGAATCTTGGAACAAATCCGTAAAACAAGGGCGTAAGTAAGAATTGGCTAAAAATCTAAAGCTTCATATAAAAAACGTCCAGATCGCTGGGGCGATTAACCTAAACAGCTTAAAGGCAAAGCTTTCTAAAAAGAAAGAGGGCGAAGAAGCTGAAGAGGCACCCACCATTTCTGAGGAGGTAGTAGCTGAAAAGAAAAAGCGCCCTCCAGTAAAGGCTGCAGCTCCTAAAGAGGAGGTCCAGCCGGAACCTAAAAAAGAGCACAAACCGCAAATTCATGCTCAAAAAGCTCAAGCTCCAGCAGAAGCTCCAAAAGCGCCCATAGCAAAAGCAGAACCGGTTCATGCAGAACCAAAACCTGAGCCAAAAACGGAACCCAAAACAGAAATAAAAACTGAACCTAAAGCGGAATCCAGACCAGAGGCAAAACCCAAACTTGGCCCTGTTTTCAGAGAAGCTCCAAAAGTTGCGCCCCCAGAGCCAAAGAAACAACCACCAGCACCCCAGCAGCCTCCTGCAAGGCCTCCATATCAACCATCGGCATCCCGTCCTGCCGGCTGTTGGAAGACAGTATCTCCGCAGCGTTTTGCACCGCAGCAGCAAAGGCCCGGGCCCCATGAGCCTAAACTTGGCCCTGTAAATAGGGAAGTGCCATCATATCCACCACGAAGCGCACCGCCGCAAAGGGAACCCTATCCTCCACGAGAGCGAGGACCACGCGATCATGGACCTCGCGATTCCAGGCCTCCTCCTCGCGAGCATGGCCAATATCCACCACGCAGCCCCCAAGGGTATGCTCCGCGCCCCGGAGCTCCTGATAATAGACGTCCTCCTTCACCCTTTGGAAGGCCTCAGCCCCGTCCGCAATCAGCAGTTCCTCAGGCAAAGCCAGAGGCTCGCCATGCACCTGAGAAAAAAGAATTTACCGACAAAGAGCTTGAAGATTCATTCCGCCGCTCGAAGATGAAGGCTAAGGAGACCCCTGCAAAGCCTCTTCGCAAAATCGATACAAAAGAATTTGATCAGCGCATCCGCCACGGCCTGCGAGGCGATGAAGAGGAGGAGGGCTGGAGAAAAAGAAGGCCTTCTAAGCATGCTCGTGAAAATATTGAGCAAGAGATCATCCGTCCTGCAAAAGTTTCTGTACGCATACCAATTTCTGTAAAAGATCTTGCAAGCGAGATGAAGCTTAAAGCGTCTCAGCTTATTGCTAAGCTCTTTTTACAAGGGCAGGTGTTAACGCTTAACGATATGCTTGAAGATGAGACCATCATTCAGCTTCTTGGCCATGAATTCGGCTGTGATATCCAGATCGATACAAAAGAAGAAGAGCGCATTCGCATTACCGATAAAACGCTTCGCGAAGAGATTCAAGCAACAGATCCCTCCCTGCTGCATATTCGCCCCCCTGTTGTTACCTTTATGGGCCACGTCGACCACGGCAAAACAAGCCTCATCGACGCTATCCGAAAAAGTAATACAGCTCAGCACGAAGTGGGAGCTATTACCCAGCATATTGGCGCCTTTAGGGTCTCAACGCCGCAAGGGGATATCGCAGTTCTTGACACCCCGGGCCACGAAGCCTTCTCACACATGCGTGAGCGTGGTGCTGAAGTTACCGATATTGTCGTGCTCGTCGTTGCAGGTGATGAAGGCATAAAGATGCAGACAGAAGAGGCGCTTAGACAAGCAAAAGCTTCAAAAGCTACTATCGTCGTTGCTATAAACAAGTGCGACAAACCTGCTTTTAACCAAGATACTGTCTATCGCCAGCTTGCTGAGCGTGAGCTATTGCCTGAAGCTTGGGGCGGACAAACCATTACCGTAAATACATCTGCCGTAACAGGACAGGGCCTTCCAGAGCTTTTAGAGATGCTTGCCCTCCAGGCAGAGGTGCTAGAACTTAGGGCGAACCCTGATTCCAGGGCTCGCGGTACCGTGATCGAATCTGAAGTTGAAAAGGGCATGGGCCCTGTTGCTACTGTGCTTGTGCAGAATGGCACGTTGCGCGTTGGCGACTCGCTTGTATTTGGCTACAACTGGGCGCGCGTAAAAACGATGAAAGATGAAAAGGGCCGCGACCTAATAGAGGCCGGGCCATCAACACCTGTTCGAATTAACGGTCTTTCCGGCCTTCCTGATTCTGGTGAAGAGTTTATCGTCGTGAAAAACGAGCGCGAAGCAAAAGAGATTTCTTTAGTTCGCGAAGAGGGCAAACGCACTACAACATTCCATGCAAAGCGTCGCGGCAGCCTTGAAAGCCTGATTGAGCAGGCGCAAGAGGGAGTTCCTAAAAAGGTACTTACCCTTATCCTGCGCGCAGACGTTCAGGGTTCTGCTGAAGCGTTAAAGAATGCTATTGCGAAGATCGAATCCAAAAAAGTTGAGGCCAATATTTTGTCGGCCGGCGTTGGCATGATTACAGAGTCTGACGTTCAGCTTGCTATTGCTTCAAAAGCGGTTATTATTGGCTTCCATACGCAGATGGAGTCACACGTTGAGGCGACAATAAAAGAGCAGGGCGTAAAGGTATACATGCACGATATCATCTACCACGCTATTGACGATGTAAAGAGCATGATGCTAAGCCTGCTTGACAAGATTGTTCAAGAGCGCGATGTCGGTAAAGCTGAAGTAAAAGCTACCTTCAAATCATCGCAGCTTGGAATTATCGCCGGTTGCCAGGTACTTGATGGAACCATCACTCGATCGAACCAGATTCGCGTTATCCGTGCGGGCGAGCAGGTCTTTAAGGGACCGATTAACTCCCTTAAGCGCCATAAAGATGACGTCCGCGAGGTGACAAAAGGTGCTGAATGCGGCATCCTTCTTCAAGGCTATAGCGACTACCAGGTAGGCGATATTCTTGAAGCGTTTGAGATTACTTACTTAACACAAGAATTGTAAAAAATGGCATCAGGACGCGTCCCGCGCTTAAATTCACTATTAAAAGAGGTGATTTCCGAGGTTATCCACCAAGGAATTCACCATGCTCCACACATTAATAGATTTATTACCATAACTCGCTGCGAGATTACGGCAGATCTTAGCTACGCTACCGTCTACGTAAGCATCATCGGCAGCGATGCCGACAAGCTCAAATCGCTTGCAGCGCTTAATGAAAAGGCGCACCAGATCACCATGATGTCATCCAAAAAAATGCGCATCAGGCACTTCCCATCGCTCACTTTTGAGATCGACACCGGTCTTGAAAAGCAGATGCGCATCGAAGAGCTGCTCCACAAAGTTAAAAAAGAACGCGAAAGCAGACCCTCTACCGATGACTGAAGGGATTTTGTTAGTTGACAAACCGGCCTCGATGAGTTCATTTGCTGTCGTTGCAGCGGCAAGGCGCAAGTTTGGCGTAAAAAAAATCGGCCATGGGGGAACCCTTGACCCCTTTGCGACCGGGCTTTTGGTGCTGCTTGTAGGGCGAAACTTTACTAAGCGTGCAGGCGAATTTTTGGAAGGGGATAAGCACTACCTGGCCACGCTGAAGCTAGGAGAGTCGACGGACTCTTTTGACTGTGAAGGCACTATCGTTGAAACATCAGATGTCATACCCTCCCACGAGCAGGTTGTTGAGGTTATAGAGCGCTTTCAGGGCGCACTCGAGCAGGTCCCGCCTATGTTTTCGGCAAAGAAGGTGGGGGGAGTCAGGCTTTATGAGCTGGCAAGAAAGGGTAAAACGATAGAGCGCAAGGCTGTAAAGGTTACAGTCGAAATTACCCTTATTCGCTATAGCTACCCTGAGGTTGAAATAGAGGTGCGCTGCTCTAAAGGCACCTACATCAGATCCCTTGCCGAAGATATTGGACGAGCGCTTGGCTCCCTTGCACATCTTATATCGCTCAGGCGCCTGGGCTCCGGCAGGTTTTCTCTTAAAGATTGTATAAACTTTCAAGATCTTCGCGATCCGGAAATTCCTATATGCCAGTTTTTACACGTTTAGAAAAAAAGCCTGTAGTTACAGCAGGCTGCGTCTTTACCTTTGGCACTTTTGATGGTGTACATCTAGGCCACAGGCATATTTTCGACCTGCAAAACCAGATCGCTAAAGAATATGGGCTAGAGTCTGCCCTTCTTACATTTTCAAACCATCCTCGCGAGCTGCTTTTTCCGAAGGAGCCCACCTCGTGGCTTACCTCCGACAGGCAAAAACTTCAGCTCCTTGCCTCCTGCGGCTTCACAGCGATTATTGATATACCATTTGATATGGCTTTTAAGGAGCTTTCAGCTGATGCATTTTTAGAAAAGATTCGGGCGATGGTTCCCTTCTCACACCTTGTTGTGGGTGAAGATGTGGCCTTTGGAAAGGGCCGAATAGGCAATAAAAGCTATTTAGAAACACAAGCTACAGGCTTTAGCACCAATTTTGTAGAGAAGTTTTGTTTAGACGGCCTTCCGGTTTCATCATCGCGCATCCGCCATGCAATCACTCAAGGAAGCTTTAAAGAGGCTGAAAGACTGCTTGGACGGCCCTACAAGGTTGAATTAAGAAGGACTTCAGAAACAGATTGGGACCCATTAGGCTTTACACTGCCTCCAAAAGGCACATATTTAGCTGCCGTATGTTATAATGACGAAGAGATTTTTCACGATTGTAAAGTTGACGTCTCTTCAATTATCCAAATTTATGATAAAAACGAGATAAGCCACAGTGCTGAACTACAATTTATAGAGAAAATTTTATGAAAAAAGCATCACCTATCAAGATCTGCCCTTCATTTTTAGCAAGCGACTTTGCCCACATTGCTGAAGAGGCAAAAAAAGTAGAAGAATCGGGCGCTGACTGGCTCCACATCGATGTTATGGATGGCCATTTCGTCCCAAACCTTACCCTCGGGCCTCAAGTTGTTGCGGCGATAAACCGATCAACTACGATGTTTTTGGATGTGCACCTGATGATGTACAACCCCTTTGACTATATCGAGCGCTTTGTAGAAGCGGGCGCCGACATGATCACCTTCCATTTTGAAGCGACGGAAGACGTTGAGGAGACAATTGAATTCATCAGGCGCTGCAACGTAAAGGCTGGCCTTGCATTTAGGCCTGAAACTTCCAACGACATGATCCCCAAATTTTTGCCCCACATCGACATGGCGCTTCTTATGACGGTAGCCCCGGGCTTTGGCGGCCAAGCTTTTATGCCTGAAGTGTTAGAAAAAATCCGCTTCACCCGCCACATCTGCAACTCCCTAGGCATCCGCCAAGGCGGCATCCAGGACGACACCAAAACCCTCCCTCCCTTCGACATCGAAGTAGACGGCGGCATCACGAACGAAACTGCAGCACTCGCGGCAGAAGCAGGTGCCAACATCTTCGTAGCCGGCACCTCCCTCTTTAAGGCCCCCGACCTCAAGCAAGCCGTCGCCGACATGCGCCAAAGCGCCACCGCCAACTTCATCGAAAAAGTAAAATACTGAAAGGTCAACTTAAGCTATTTTTCTCTTAATCTCGATCTTGATCTTGATCTTGATCTTTTTTTTCTCTTCATACATTTCGCTCTGAAATTGAGATCAAGATCAAAAATGAAGCCCAGGGCATAGTCCTAATCCTTACCCATTTTTTTCAAAATTTACCTTTTCTGTTTTATTCCAGCGGTAGCTGGAACACAGCTTTAGCCCCACGTGCAACGGAAGGCCGGCAGGCCTGTAGTGGAACGTGGGGTTCGGATGCACCTTTGCTATAGAGCAGTGGTAACTGCGACACCGGCATGTTTCGCAGTTACCACTGCTCTATATGGACGTTGCACCTTACCCCCACGTTCCACTTCAAGCCTACTGGCTTTTCGCTTCACATGGGGCTAAAAGCTGTCCTCCAGCTACCGCTGGAAAAAAAGTTAAATTACCACTCTCTTTGTTTAACGATAATAAAGGGGGCCACCTTGTAGAAATATACTCGCGATAAATGAAGATAGATGCTAAAACGCTAGTTCAGTAACTATACTTAAAATAAATAATTCAACTACAGGATCTATATATGGCCTCTGCTCTTCGTGCATTAGGTTCTCGAACTGATAGAACAGCGTTATTTGCCACAGATGGCGCACCCGCAAGAAGCCGCTGTCCAACAAGAAAAAAGGTTAAAGCTGTTGCTGTGGAAGCCTTTTGCGGAGGGATTGCCGGGGCTTGCATTGGGGGAGCCTGCAGCGTGTTATTCAACCTAACTTTTTCTCCTTGCACGGTAGGAATGGGGTGCCTTCAGGGCCTACTAGCAGGCTCTATTGCAGGGGCTGTAAGTAAAATCTCGGCAAACACAAAACATTGCGCTTATACCTCAATATGCTGTAGAGCCTTACTTGGGTCTTCTGCAGGAGTGCCTGTTGGCATAGGTATTGGCGCAGGGTTTGGAGACGCTACCGCTGCTATGGGATGTGAGGTAGGCCCCTTGGGAGGATTAGCGTCAGGGATGATAGTAGGTGGCGTGAGCGGCTTGATGGCGCCTCTACTTCGAATGTGCGTTTCGGATGCGCCGGATCCCTACATTATCGACATCGACTATTCACCTACAACACCCCCAACGGCTCGTCAAGATCCCAGGGCAGAAGAACTATAGGTCTCTGGAGTGCGGGGCTAGCTTGCACCGCTCTCAATTTTCCTACACTCTTACTGTAACAGCGTCTAAGCAAAAATAAGTCCAAACTACGCCATGAGCCTTTTTTTGATAAGGTTTTATTCAACAATTCAGAGCGGTGCATGCTGCCCCGCACTCCAGAGAGGCTGTGAAAAAATACGTTTTCTTCGACCGCAGGTCTTTGGAGTGCGGCGATTCTTCGCCGCTTTAGATTTTGCACACACCTTAATCGCAAGATCGCTTAAGGCTTACAAAGCACCTCTACCGATTGATGTAGATGTGTTTTGTAAGCCTTAATCGATAAGGAAGCAAAGGTGCGTGGTCGAAAATGAAAGCGACAAAAAATTGTCGCACTCCAAAGAGCTGCGCTCGAAGCTACATTTTTTCACAGCCTCAGAGAGGCCTTCGGCCTCACTCGCAAAAGTAACTATAGACCACTCCCTTCGGGCGTGGCATTTTTCACAGCCTCTGGGAGAACTGAATTGTCTAGCCTGATTTGTAAACTCGGGCTAGAGCAAGCCACATAACAAAACAAATGCTATCGACATATACTAAAAAATAATATATGTTTCAAACATGGACAAAAAATGTGAAAAGAGCTTTCAGGGCGATGTTAAGGACCACTTAGCAAATGAGAGGACCTTTTTAGCCTGGATCAGAACTAGCATTGGGCTTATGGCCTTTGGCTTTGTTGTTGAAAAATTTGCCTATTTCATTAGGCAAATTGGGTATTTTTTATTGAAAGAAGAAGTGCCCCACACAAGCGTCCTGCAAAGTTATTCTTCGTTATTTGGCATATGCATTGTAGGGATAGGGGCATTGATTGGGTTATTTTCCTATTTCCAATATAGAAAAACGACCAAACAAATCGAAGAGAGGAGCTACCTGCCTTCGCCCGTGCTTTCAGCAACACTTACCACACTTGTTGTGATAGTGGGGATCATTCTTGTGGTGTACTTGCTTAAAACGTAAACAGGTACGGTCTCTTTTTAATAGCTATTATATATTTAGTATTTTATAATAATAGTGGGGGGAGGTTAGAGATCTCTTTTCTCCAAGGAGGAGTCATGAATAATCGATGGATACTCTTTATAGGGTTCTTTCTAGGGTCGGCACTCAATCCGCTGACCGGTTTTGGCCTATCAGCTAACAACAACCATCAAGCAAGTATTGTTTTAGCTAGCCATGGCGGGGGTCATGGTGGTGGTGGTCATAGCCACGGTGGCGGCCACGGTGGTGGCCATGGTGGTCACGGTCACGGTGGTGGTCATTATCATGGAGGCCACCATTGGTATGGTGGCGATGGCGATGGTTGGGGATGGGGTCCTTGGTGGGGTGACGGCTGGGGTTGGGGTGGCGGTGGCTATGGCGGCTATGGCCATGGAGGACACGGCTATGGCGGACACGGCCATGGAGGACACGGACATGGACATGGAGGCCATGGACACGGACATGGAGGACATGGAGGACATCATTAGTCCTCTGGCCTTTCGAGGCTGACAGGAAATGCTGGCGGAGCGCCCTCATTTCCTGTCAGCCTCTTCCCTGCTGTAAAAACTCCGCTAGAAGGTTGGCGAGGGAGGGGAGGCTTTCTTTGTGCATTACTTCAAAGCCGTGGGTGTTTGCTACCGGGATGGCAAGCAGTGCAGCTTTTGCTGTTTGGCCGCGCAGTTGGGCAAGTGAGGCATCTGAGCTGTAATTTGTAAAGATAGCGGTTTGGACGGGGATGCCTCTAGCGGTAGCTAGAGACAAGAGGCGCCTATTTGTTGCTAGGTCGTAAAGAGTGCTTGCGTCTTGGTAGACGACTATAGGATCACATGATAGCTCAGTTCCATACTCTTGTGCAACAGGGCCTACATCTACAGCAAGGGCAAGGTCTCCCGGCAGCGTGCGAGCGGCATAGGAGGCGCCAATGCCTCCTAGTTCTTCCATGCTGCTTGCAATAAAGTAGATATCTTGCGGTGGCTTTTTTAGCTGCTTTAGCGCCAGAAGGCAGCAAACAAGAGCTGCGCGGTTATCAAGAAAATAGCTTCCTATACAGTCTTCAAAGCAAAAAAGAGCCCTTCTTTGTTGGGCAATAACCACCAGCGAGCCTGCGTGCACACCTAAGCTTTTGAGCTCTTGAGCGCTTTTGCGGGTGATAACATACACATCCTCCCACTGAGGGGCTCTTCCAAGGCCGCGCTCCTCTTCAGGCATAAGCTTGTGAGGCGTGGGGCTTTCGATACTTGTGTGCAGCGAGCCAAAGGAGAGGACGCCACCCAAAATTTGGCTATCTCCCAATATTTCTACAGGGCCTTGGCCAAAGGCTGCCGGTAAAATTCCCCCAAGCGGGTTTACGCGCAGGGTGCCGTCGTCATTGACGCGCTTTACGATCATCGAAAGCTCATCCATGTGGGCGATGAGCTTTATCGGCGGTTTCTCTTTTGAGGTGCCAATAATTTTTCCAATTAAGTTATTTGCAGGGTCAACCCAGCAGCTGTCCACAACGCCGCTAAGCTCCTCTTGTAAAAGGGCAATAAGCTCATTTTCTTGCCCGCATGGTCCGCGGGCATTTATCAGTTTTTGTAAAAGCTGTATCATGTTGTTACCTCTTTTTTACGTGTATTTGTAAGTACGAGGGCAATAAAAAGCGCTATAAGGGCAATTGCCATAAAGCCTCTCATGTAGACAGCAAGCGACTGGTCGCCCTCTTGCACGATCATCATCTTGCTTAAAAGCCCGCTAAAGAGGCTTGCAAGTGAATAGCCTAGCGACACGGCGCCCATGGTAAGCCCTGCAAGCCCGGCTGGAGCTACCTCTGATGCCGTAGCAAATACTGTAGGCCCAATAAAGAGCTCGCCAAGTGAAATCAGCAGAATGCTGAGCAGCGCAAGCTCAAGTGCTACCACTTTTTCGTCTGTAGCAAAGTAGCAGCCTGCATAAAGCATGCAAAAGGCTGAGGCAAGCAGCCCAAAGGCTATGGCGATCTTTGTTACACCTTGAAGGTGCACCCTTTGGAGCAAGCGCGAGACAAACGGCCCAAATACAAGTATGGTAAGCGGGTTGCAGGTGATAAGCGACGCTGCAGGAATTGTCCCAAAAAAGGTAGCACGATCGACGTGCCTTTCTCCAAAGAGCACGAGGGTTGAGCCCAGCTGCTCTTCACAGCCATAAAAGAGCACAAGCAGTATCAGGTAAAGGCCAAGCCTTTTATAGTTTGCAAACTCTTTAACTCGGGTGTACATTATGTAGACTATAAGGGCCCCCACCACAGGAATCAGGGGAGTTGCCGTATCGTAATACAAGAGCATAAGCGCGCAAGCTGGTGCCAAACAGAGAAGCCCTGCTGATCCAAGCTTAGTTGCTCCCCTATACTTTCTTATAGGCTCGCCCTTTGTCCCAAGTATTCCTCTTCCAAAAAACAGAACAATAAGCCCTGAAAGCATGCCAATGGCCGCAAGGCCAAACCCATAGTGCCAGCCATACACCTCTCCAACATACCCGCAAAGCAGCGACGCCAAAAAGCCGCCAATGTTTATGCCGGTGTAAAAGAGGGTGTAGCCGGAATCTCTTCTTGGGTCGTTTTCTTCATAAAACTGACCCAAAAGCGCCGTGATGTTCGAGCGGAAGAGGGTGGTTCCTGATATGATGAGCCCAAGGCCCAAAAGAAAGAGATCCCCAAGAGCCATAGCAATGTGGCCAAGGGCAATCGTAATGCCGCCCATGACTATAGCACGCTTGAGCCCTAAGAAGCGGTCGGCGGCAATGCCGCCAAAAACGCCTCCAAGCTCTACCAGCGTGATATAGAGCGCATACATGCCAAAGGCCTTTTCGTCGCTATATCCAAGCTCGTGCACCATGTACAAGACCAGCAAGACCCGCATCCCGTAGAAGCTAAAGCACTCCCACATAGAGACAAAGTTTAAGAGGTATAGGGCATTAGGTTGCTTCTTCATCTAGCGCCTCCCCTAGGCTTAAGCAGTAGATGTGATCTATTCTCACGCACCTGTAGGCCCGTTCAAAATCTACTGATTTAAAGCGTACAACTTCGTTTTGAGCTTCTTTATCGCAAAGTGGATCAGCTGATGCGCCGGATGCAAACTGCCAGTATCTTGCGCAGTTAGCATTTAGGATGTTTATCAAACCCTCCTCCATATTGTCGCCGCCTTCCTCGCAAATGGCCTCTTTTAGCTTTGTGTTGTTGTCTATGAAGCCCTTGATAACTATTACGGGCTCTTCGCTGCTAAGAGATCGAGGATCAACCGGCGTGGCTCCGGGCATCTGTAAGAAGAGCATTTTGGGTAGGGCATCCGGAATTGGCTGATCTAGGAGCCTGAGTTTGTTTTTCACACAAACGATTCCTTGGTATGACCTAAAGACCGCCTCTGTATTGTGCATGAGAGGCAGCGATACTATGGCTGTTTGTATGACCCTTTTTTGGCCGTCCTCTTTAACTTTGCTCAGGCGCGCTTCAACAAGCGCTCTTTCTATATAGGCGCCCCTGGGCTGTGGTATTGTAAGAGCACATCTACGAATGTATGTAGCGGCACATTGTGCCTCTTCTGCTTGAAGGCCGTTTACTATCAGCTCGATAATGGGCTTCGTTGCTGTTTTATCACTTACAGCATAGCTTGCGAGCAAAGAGACCTGTGTAATGGGAACCTCTACAGGGCCATCTGGGGACTGCTTTACGATGTTCGAATTTACAATGCAAAGAAGCCGCATGCGCACAAGGCGCGCTATTTCCGGCGCTATCTGAAGGCCTATTTTTGCCTTAGAAATAAGGTAGTCGGCAAAAGAGGTTTCTCCGTCAAGCTCCGGCATTATGATAGCGTCCATGCTCTGGATGCATTTTTTGATGCGCAATGCTTCAACTACCAGGCTTTCCCTTGTGCTCCTTTTACAGATGCTGCTTATTTCTCTTGCATTAATTTGGCATCCAAAATTTTTGACTAGCGGGTCAAATGCTCCATAGCGACAGTCAATGACTGCATCGACTGTTTCAACAAGAACGCGCAGTAAAACTTCAGCTACGCGTAGTCTTACGGCACCCTGTTTTGCGGTATCCGGTAGCATAAGGCACCGTCTGTTAATTTCATTTGCCTCCAAAGTCCCCTCGGAAGGCAAAAGTGAACGAATAAGTAAAGACATAGTAATACTCCAAAAAATAACTTTACACAGAAAGGTCGAGCCTTTCTTGATTAATAAAAAATAAAATTTACAAAATTGAACGAGCTTCAGCGCAAAAAAAGCGCGAAACTAAAAAAAATTACTTAAAATAATGAAAATGGCTGAAGTGCCTAAAATGAAAGAAGGGGAGGGCGTAGCAAGAAGGGAGGGCTATCTTAATTTGATCGGACTGATTTATTGGTATACATACTTTGCTGTTCATTTGTGCATCTCCTTTTGGTCGCACGGTTTATAAAAAATGTAAAATTGGGGTCCGGGTTTTTGAGCATTTTTTGCCTAGCGGCTAAAATGCAACCCGTAATGATAATGGTGATAAAAATAGGCAGGTATGAACTGACTAAAAGATGGTCCCTTGATGCTGCAAGGAGCCGCTTTTACTGTGCTAAGCGCTAGGATTTTTGCTATGCTTTGCTGTTTCATACTCTCTAAAATAGTGTTAAATCTTGGGTCAGTATATCGCATGTGTACTTTTTTTGTCAAATGGGAATGATTCATTCAACTCACCATTTCAAGTTTTTGTAAAAAGATGGTCCACGGCAGCACTACAATCCCATTTGCCAGTTGTCGAGGCCGTAGCTCAAGAGAAATCGCAGACCCCTGCCCCAATGGCGTCTCTTTTTTTGATCTTGATCTCGATCTTGATCTTGATCTTTTTTCTCTTTTCATACATTTCGGTCTGAAATCGAGATTACGATCAAGATCAAGATCAAGATCAAGATCAGGGCTTAAGTTGATTCGATGTTAATTAAGCGGGATATCCGTGTTATCTTTAGAATCCTGATAAATCTTAGACATTGCGTTATATAGTTCTTTTAGCCGATTTACACGTGCTGTAAATTTCAATTTATGGTTATTGTCGCAGGCGTTGATTAAAGTGAATAAGCTGTTGCATTTCCAATAAAAGTTTTCATGGTTGTAGTTTCCATGATCGCATTTAAAAACTTCTTTTAGTATTTTTAAGTCATGAGGAATGTGAAATGTATCGCGCGAATCCATAAAAGAGAAAAGATAATAAAAATTATCATATCCTCCCCATGTGATGGCAGATAAACATAACGAACAGGGTTCGTGGGTTGCAAGAAAGATGCATTCTCGAGGAGAAGGTCTGAGTTTCTGGGGCATTTCATAGAGCTTTTTTATGGCCTGGACTTCGCCGTGCCATAAGGGATTTTCAGTTTCTCTATTGGTTGCGGCAACGACTAGGGATAAATCGGATTTGCGAAGAATCGCTGCACCAAATATTTTATTGCCATCACGGACCCCTTTTTGCGTAAGGGGGACAATTTCATGTTCAATAACTGAAAGTAACCTGTCGATTATCTCAATGGTTTTTTGTTCATCCATAGTTCAGAACCTCCTATTTATCTCGCAACCAATAGCTGCAGATAGAGCCAAAAGCGAGCGTTATTGGTAATGGACTTAATGCTATTTTGAAGGTATGAATAGCCTCGATACTTGCAGCCAACTCGATGTTTTTACCAAGCAAGATGCCCACTAAAAGTTGTAAAAATGCGCTTACGAGATAGCCGATGCCTGCAAGAAGTCCAAATCCAGTGCCCCTGAGAGCCTCTGGAATATGCTGACTTATCAGTGGAAAACCAAGTATTGCGCCGCCAAAGAAAAAGCCAAGCGTCGCGAGCAAAAAAAAGGTAACCGGGGCTGAAAAAATTGGCCCATAAATCAAAACAGCACTTGCTAGAAACATGCCTGTGCTATAGAACATGGCAACGCCGGATCCACGCTTTGTCACGTGCATCAACCAACCCGATAATGCGGCCCCAAAGGTGCCTCCAAGACGCAGCATGGCATTCATCAATGAGGCTGTCTCTATTGAATGCCCATAAGAAAGTTGATCTGGAATATTCCATAAATTTGAAAATGCCAGCAGCACTCCGAACCCTGTGCTAAAATAAATTGTAATTAGCAGGAATTGAGGGATACGTAGTAGCCCTTTTACGTCAGTCCATAAATTAGTTTTCTTTACGGTATTCGATTGGGGTAGCCGAAGCCCTTGTATAACCACATATAGTAGCAGCGCCACACACAATAGACCAATTGCAAGAACATTCATAATGCACTTAAATCCCAGCAAGAGAGCGCCGGAGAAGACCAATCCAAATGTAACAAGTACCGCCATGAGATTGGCGGACATCTGTGTGATTCCGGCTATAATTGGGAAGCGATTTGGGGTAAAGCAAATGCCAGCAAGAAATAGGGCGCCTATATAAGAAGTTGATAAACCTATGCCAGAAAAAATTTGTGCTATGATAGCTTGAGTAAAGCTTTCAGCATGTGAAAATATAAATAAACCGCAGCTTGCGAGTAGAGCTGAGAATGCGAGTGTACATCGCGGTCCTACGCTATCTATTAAACGTCCCGCAAAGAGCTGCGCAACGCCATAACAAAGAAAAAAAAGTGAACTGAGTACACCTAGTTGCAGTTCACTAAAATGAAGGGTTTTTTGTATGTCAGGAGCAAGCATCCCAAAGAGAATTGCGACAACAACGCTAGTAATAAAATATATATCACCAATAACCCAGATCATCTTGGAACGGGTCGTGCCTGGCGTAGCGTGATTACTCATCTTAGTTATTGCTCTTGCTACATTTTGTTTAGAAGATACGGGAATTATGTTGCAAGAACTTTTTGTCTGTAAAGCCCTTCTACAATGACTGCAAAGTGTGTAAGGATCAACTACCATGCCTCCGGGCATCTGTAAGAAGGGAGGGCCCCCTTGAGTGCGTTTTGTCCGATTGCCCTGTCTGATAAGAGCATTGAATAAAATCCCGGACTCTAGTACAATCCCTGCGTAAACTATTTTGGTGATTTTTATGGTAGCAGCCAGTCAATTGACTCCTGGAATGACCGTTTCTATTAGCGGCAAACTCTATCGCATCGAATCTGCAGTGAAGGTAACCGTTCCCAAGGGAAGTCCCTTTATTAAGACGAAACTTCGCGATTTAGAGTCCGCGCAGGTTGTTGAGAAGAACTTTAAGCCCACACAGGATGTGGAAGAGGTGCTTCTTCAAGAGCGCCGACTGGAATATCTCTACCCTGAAGGCAAGCAGTACCTCTTTTTAGATATCGGCAACTTAGAGCAGGTGCTTGTTCCTGCGGGCATTGTGGGCAACAAGGTCAACTACCTCAAAGAGGGTACGGAGATCAAGGCCGAGATGTTTAAAACAACCCTCTTTACCGTAGAGCTTCCGCAGTTTTTGGAGCTTATGGTGGTGGGTGTCGATATTGTTCAGCAAGGCGGACGCGGCAATACATCATCGAAAGTGGCCGAGCTTGAAACAGGGGCTCGAATTGAGGTTCCCCCTTTTATTGAAGTGGGCGATATCATTAAAGTAGATACAGAGTCAGAAGAATATATTCAGCGAGTATAAGAGGGCAAAATGACGATAGAAATAAAGCAGATCAACCAATTAATGCTAGCTATGGGAAGAACGGGCATGAAGCGCCTGGTTCTTGAAAAAGGGGACGTAAAACTGGAGCTGGAAAGGGAAGATTTAGCCCTCCCGTTTGATGCAGATATGGCAGCCGGCTTTGAAGAAAACCCCATGCGCCAAGAGATTCAGAACCATATCAAAACTCATACCGTAGCGGCAGTTGAAGAAAAAAATGCCCCGAAAACAGCGCAGGAAGAGGAAAGAGAGGATGCCATGAGCATCTATGTTACCTCGCCTATGGTAGGAACCGTTTATTTTGCTCCGTCGCCAAGCGATCCAGTCTTTGTAAATCCAGGCGATCGCGTAGAAAAGAATACAGTAGTCTGCATCATCGAAGCGATGAAGGTGATGAACGAAGTAAAAGCCGGCTCAGCCGGTGTTATCAGCGCTCCATTAGTAGAAAATGGCCACCCTGTAGAATTTGGAACAAAACTGTTTAGGATTACACCAGCGTAATGCAAAAAGTACTCATAGCCAACCGCGGCGAGATTGCCGTACGTATCATCAGAGCCTGCCACGACTTGGGACTGCAGACCGTTGCCGTCTACTCTCAGGCTGACACTGAAGCGCTGCACGTGCTCCACGCAAATGAAGCTATCTGTATTGGCGAGGCGCCCTCGGCAAAGTCCTACCTAAAAGTTCCCAACATCTTGTCAGCTTGTGAAATTACAGGCGCCGACGCCGTCCACCCAGGCTACGGCTTTTTGTCAGAAAATGCTAAATTTGCCGCTATCTGCGAAAGCTGCGGCCTTAATTTTATTGGCCCATCGCCCAGCTCTATTGCGCTGCTTGGCGATAAAGCGAAGGCAAAAGAGGTAGCAAAGAAGGCTGGCTGCCCGGTAATACCAGGTTCTGCCGGCATTGTCACAAACGTTGCAGATGCTTTAGAAATGGCAAAAGAGATCGGCTTTCCTGTCTTTATCAAGGCAGTAGCCGGAGGCGGCGGAAAAGGCATACGCATCGCCCACTATGAAGAGGAGTTTGCAAAGCTTTTTGTTGCAGCCAGAACTGAAGCAGAAGCCTCCTTTAGCAACCCTGACGTCTACTTAGAAAAGATGATCATGAACCCGCGCCATATCGAAATTCAGATCATGGGCGACAAGTTTGGCAACTACGTTCACCTAGGCGAGCGCGACTGCACTATCCAAAGAAGACGCCAAAAGCTTATTGAAGAGGCTCCAAGCCCGGTGCTTTCATCTAAACTTCGTCAAAAAATGGGCCATGCGGCCATCAACATTGCCAAAGAGGCAGATTATCACTCAGTGGGAACCGTAGAGTTCCTGCTCGATAAAGATCATAATTTTTACTTTATGGAAGTAAACACCCGCGTGCAGGTGGAGCACACCGTAACTGAGATGCTTACAGGCGTTGACATCGTTGCCATGCAGCTTCGCATCGCCCGCGGTGAAAAGCTTCCTTTTGAACAAAAAGATATTACTTTTAACGGCCACGCGATCCAGCTGCGCATTAACGCCGAAGATCCAAGCCGCAACTTTGCCCCCTCTCCCGGTCGCCTAGAGTACTATGTGGCTCCAGGAGGCCCCCATGTTCGCGTCGATAGCGCCTGCTACTCAGGCTATTCCATACCCCCAAACTACGATTCAATGATCGCCAAGCTCATCGTCACAGGTGAGGATAGAACAACTGCCATCGCCCGCGCTAAGCGTGCCCTGCACGAGTTTCACATCGGCGGGGTAAAGACCACCATCCCATTTCACATCGATATGCTGGGCCACTCGGCCTTCGTGTCGGCAAACTTTGACCTCGGCTACGTTGACGGCCTTATCGCCCAGGGCCATCAGTTCGGTACTGAAGGATAGAAAACAGCGGGAAGGACAACGCTTTCTTTTGGGACAAATATCAGTTCCGGAGGAACGGTGTAATAATAGCCCACGGTGTAGCACCGGAGGTGCAAACCGTGGGTATATGGTAGAAAATAAAAAGAGTCGCGTGAGCGACGTATTAAACCGTCGCTCACGCGACTTGAAGTTTTTTTTGTGCCACACCCACGGTTTGCACCTCCGGTGCTACACCGTGGGCTATTATTAAAACGTTCCTCCGGAACTGAAAATTGCTATAATGTTTATTCTTAGTCCGATGCATTTATTTTATAATTGTCTTGTTAGAGATAATCCATTATAATTAATTTCTAAATTAATGGGTTTTGTATGAAAAAAGGATTAGTGCTTTATCTTTTGGCAAGTATGGCCTATTGCCACGCTATGAAAGTGGAGGATTTTAAAGAGGCGTTTGGAGAGAGCAATGAGCTCTTTTATGCCCTCGGGCAGCATGAGTCAAAAGAGTTGCGGCCGAGCGAAACAAAGTTTGTGGGCCTTCTTTTAAGCGACAAGAGGAATGAGCCATTTATTGAGTCTTTTTTTGCAATAGCTCTGCCTTATCTGTCAGACCCTAAAAACTCCTGGGCGCCGCGCATCGTAAGAACAGCTGAAGAGGCCTGGGCAAGCAAGGGGAATGTCTTTCGTGAATCCGAAGAGGTAAAGCAGGTAGTTTTTGGCTTTTTACGAGAGGCTGCTCGCATTAAAGAGGAGGTGCGTGCAAAAGATATTGCCGCCTATCCCGCAGGGTTTGCCTTTGATCGCTTTCCGGAAGAGGAGTGTAGCTTTGCCGATTTCAGAGAGCAAAAAGAGCTCTTTTTGCAAGATAGGGGTAAAAGGGGAGCTGCTCTTTTTGAAGAGATGAGAAGGAGGGCCGTGGCAGATCCTGCCATGCAGATAAGCTTTAAAGAGACCTTAGAATATACTGGCGGCCCAAAAGCTGTCGAGCAGCCGCCATATGACTACAACCGCACAGGAAAAGAGCTTGGCATATACGTAAATGCAACTAACATCACCATGCAGGATGGGCAGCGCTTTATTATCGCAGGGCTTCCTCACGACAAACAGTGTGCTGCAAACTACATATCAGGCGCCATGGCGCAAGGCTCTGCAGTTTTTGTGTCGCTTCATGAATCTGATGACACGGCAGATCGCTTAAACGGCTTTTGGAAGGCTGAGGCGACATCTGATATGCGCTTTTATGATGGAAGCTTTGTCGTAAAGACAGATGAGAAGGTGCTCTATCATGGAAAACCTGGTATCAATCGCGATACAAAGGTTGTTGAGACAACGATCACCCTTTCAAACGGCAAAGAGCTTACCCACCTTCACTACGAAGGCTGGTGCGACTCTACGCCCGTACCGGATATCGATCTTTTTCAAAAAATGCTTGCCCGCATGCGTGAGCTCAATGTTTTAGATGCCCCCATCGCCATCAACTGCAAGGGGGGAGTGGGCCGCTCAGGCTTTACTCTTTTAGTCTATGCCTTAGAGCGCTCGATAGACAAGATGGACTCACTTGGCAACATAAACCTTATAGAAATAATCTACGCCTTGCGCAAGCAAAGGGCCAACTTTTTTGGAACTGAGGGCCTATCTCTTGCCAGGCTTTACGAAGTTCTTGATAACTACATATCTGGAGTAGAGTAGTCTAGAGCGCTGCTCTGATCATTACCCGTTTTTTCAAAATTTAGATTTTCTATTTTATCCAGCGGTAGCTGGAGGACAGCTTTTAGCCCCGTGTGAAGTGGAAAGCCGGTAGGCTTGAAGTGGAACACGGGGTTAGTGTGCAATGTCCATCTAGAGCAGTGGTAACTGCGAAACATATCAGTGTCGCAGTTACCACTGCTCTCTGCAAAGGTAGAGCGCCCGAACCTCACGTTCCATTACAGGCCTCCTGGCCTTCCATTGCACGGGGGCTAAAGCTGTGTTCCAACTGCCGCTGGAAAAAAACAGAAAAGCTAAATTTTGAAAAAAATGGGTAATGCTAAAAGCATCTCCTTATTCAAATTATTAAAACATGTTTTATAATACAAAAGCTTAAATAACACAAACACTTAAATAATATTGAAATGATTATTGTTATTAAGTAAAATAGTTTTGCTTTTTTAATATTAATAATTAATAGGATATGGTATGGATGCAAGCATTACTGTTTTAGGTAATGGGGGAGCTGTTCCTCTGTTGCCGGTAAAGGATATGGTTGATGAATTAGTGGCTCAAGGGTTTCAACAGGAAGCTGCCCAGAAATTGAAAGATCTTGGATATACTCAAGCAGAGGTTGAAGAGCGGCTGAAACAAGAATTTACACCTGAAGAAATTGTTAAGGCGGTGGAACTAAAATTGATTCATGACAGGGTTGAGATAGCTGCCTATGGAGCGCTTCAGGAGGCTGTTGAGGACTTTGACTTACAGCAAGTAGATGGGACCACTTCGATAACTGCAGAGATGTCTCGTACAATCCTTCATAAGTATGTAAAAAATGCGGCTCATCTGGTGATGAGGGGAGAGGGTGGTTATATGAAGGTGCGCGCGCAATATCTTACTCAAAAACAGATAGCACCTGTTATGGCAAATGTTCCTCTAATTGTGCGCGATCGCGATAGCAAGCTGACAGATGCGTCCTACACTTCATTAGAAAAATTAGTAGGAGCGCTTGATTATCACAATATGATGGTAAACGGCATTCTTTTTAATGCATGGGGTGTTCCTCATCGCGAAGGCACAGTGCATCTTGAATGTATCAAAAAGCAAGCGGGATACACCGGCGCAAAAACGGGCGGTCAGTAGCTTTCTGCGCTCTTTATTTTTAACTGTTTGGTGCGCTCAGATCGACGCGGAGCGGGGGCGGCTTTAGGCTTTAAGATAATGTTAAGGGCATTTTGTAGCTTTTCAGTGGTCTCTAGCGGTAAGTTATGGACGGCAAATGCGGTGTGGATAGCTGCCATCTTGGCATGTAAGGCTTTTACTTCTTCTAGATGCTCTTTTCGTTTTTTGCCGGGTTTAGCAAGTAAAGAATCCTTCTCAAGAAGGTGTGAGGCTATTGCATCGTAGGTCTTGCGTGTGAACTGACAGGCATCTTGAAAGCTTTCAGAGCCAATTTTGCAGATAGCGCGCTCTTTACATGTACGCCAGTAAAAGGAAGCGGCTGTTGCAGCACTAGAGGCGGCAATAGATGCGCCAATCGCTACTATTTTATGGCTATCCATACTGTAGGCTGCCCCATAGGCCGCACCAAAACCCGCTACCCCTCCGAGGAGCGATCCTGAAACCTTTTTGAGTGCATCAACGACACCTAGCGTGTGTGCTTTGGCTGTTGCAAGAGCATTTAGGGCCTTTGTTGGTATGCATACCGACTCAGTTTTTTCGGTGAGTAGTAGAGCGATATTGTAGGCAATATCATCAGCTTTAAGCTCAAGTGAAAAACCATTTATAAGGCGGATCGTCTCTTCCAGGTTATTCAAAATAAGGCTTATGGTGGCATCCTGAAGCCCTATTTGAGATAGCCTCAGTTTTACTCGCGGAAGGTTTGACTGTAGTTCTGTCGCAAGAGACTGGAGCGCAATCATTTCGCCGGGAGTTGATTGAGCTGAAGGGATACGTAAAAC
Source organism: uncultured Chlamydiales bacterium (assembly GCA_963826935.1). Taxonomy (GTDB): domain Bacteria; phylum Chlamydiota; class Chlamydiia; order Chlamydiales; family FEN-1388; genus SZAS-7. The sequence goes on from CAWGYH010000005.1 coordinate 192,003, forward strand.
AAGCTCGCTTGCCATGCCATCGTATGTTTCTTTTAAATTACTGGTTATTCTCTCTATGTTCGATTCATACTGTCTTTGAATATCTTTTTCCAGAGCCTGGTAAGAGCCAAAGGTGGCTTCGCTTACTTTGGCCGCACCGTAAAAAAGTAGAGCGCCCGAAATTGTAATCATATAAGTAAGCGGCGAAAAGTTAAGAGTTGTTTTACATGCCTTGTTAAAGACAAGCGCGCCTCCGGCTGATGCTGCAAATCCAAGAGCTTCTGCAGGCGTTCTCGGGATGATATATGTCAGCGCCCATCCGCCTAAGGCGACAGGTATTGAAAAGGTGCCAAGAAAGGCAGCAGTACTTACCCCATACTTTTTAATGTAATGGCTTGCCCCAAGCTTTGATTTTTCACACGCATCAAAGCAGTGCAATGCAAGTTCTGTAACTGGATCGGTTTCAGGACCAAATTTTTGTAATCTTGCAAGATTTATTCTATTGATATCGCTAACGCCAGCTTGAGGATGAATAAATGACATAGTATCACACCTTATTTAAATAATGTTCGGATTATAGTGCAGCGCCCTATTATTTTCAGGTCGATTTTTTCGTTTTCAAGGCTTTAAAATAACCTGCTGCCGTTTGGAACAGGCTTTGTTGGTTCTAAGAGAACAACTTCGCCTTCAGTATCAGGCAGGCCAAGCGTAAGTACTTGAGAAGAGAATTTGCCTATCTGCTTTGGAGGGAAGTTGCACACAGCTATCACCTGTTTGCCGACAAGCTCATCTTTGTTGTAGTGGTGGGTGATTTGGGCAGAGGAGTGCTTGATTCCTAAGTCGCCAAAATCAATATCAAGTTTGTAGGCAGCCTTTCTTGCCTCGGGAAAGTCATACACCGCAATAATAGTTCCTACGCGTACATCTACTTTCATAAAATCTGAAAATTCTATTTTTTCCATGATGTGTCCGTTAAATTTTTGTGTAAAATATAGCCATCCTGGTAGCTTCCATCAGCGTTGCAAATAGCTTCCGGGATGGTTCCGGCGATGCTAAATCCCAGTTTCTTGTAGAGCTCTACGGCTCTTGTATTATTGCTCAGTACCATGTTGTACTGCATTGCCCTGTAGCCCTGTTCGGAGGCAATTTTTAGGGAGGCTTCAACAAGGCGCGTGCCGAGGCCTTTGCCGCGATGAGAGCTTTTTATCATATATGCCGCATTTGCAATGTGAGCGCCCCTTCCTGTGAAATTGGGTTTGAGATAAAAGCCGCCAACTACTTGGCCTTGTGTGTTGGACTTGCAGACAAAGACTTGAGAGCCTGGCGCAAAAAACAAGCTTTGAAATTCTTGAAACGAGCCGCTTTCATTTGGGAAGTAGCCCTCTATTCCCACAACTTCTTGAAAGATGGCGTAAAGAGCGGCTGTATCATCAGGCTCCAACAGCTCAAGTACAAAATCGGGCAGAAGCTGCATGCTGCACTTCTCTTTGGTTGGGCTTGTTGTATTCTTTAGGCGCAAGTTTTGCAGGCCTTTGGCATATAAACTTACTCCAAGAGCACCGCTTCAGCATCTTCTGCTGAAAGTGTGAGAAGCGCTCCTTGAGTTTGCCTAAAGGCAATCTGCTCAAAAGCATTAAGGGTTTTTTCTCCAAGCTCGGTAAGGTGTAAAAAGCGTTTTCTTTTATCTTTATCGTCCAAAGAGCAGCTGATGTAGCCCTTCTTTACAGCCCTTGCAATCAACCGGCTGATGGTCGATTTTTCGAGGAGCAGCCGTTCGGCAATTTCCTTCATCGTGGGCGCTTTTGTTCCGGCCAATTCGATTAAAAGATGGCGCTCGGCAAGGGTGACTCCTATATCGCAATAGGCGTCATTAAGAAGCCCAAGTTCCCTCACCACACATCTTGCTCTACTTCTTAAAGTGTTTATTTTATCTACAGATAATGCATTCATGGTTCGCCAAATAGTTGTATAATACAACCATATTAGCAAAATGGCAGAACTTAAGTCAAGAAGAGTCCGGCTAACTTTCTATCCAGCTAAGGAGCAGCGGGTCAAGCCAGTGGAAGTTGTGTTCTTTTGCGGTGTTGCCCAAAAAGCCCATGTGGCCGCCATGTTTGGTGACAAAAAGCTCTACAGGCTTGCCGTGGACGGCTTTAATAATATCTTTTGAGACAAATGGGTCATCTTCAGCAAAAACCACTCGGGCAGGATGCTGAATATTGTGCAGGTAGTGGATGCTGCTTGAATGTTTATAATAATCTTCAGCTCCTGAAAAACCCCAGAGGGGGGCTATTATCTGATTGTCATACTCATACATTGACTGCACAGGCGCTTTTAGCCACGGTTTTGCCTGCTGTCGTACCAATTTGAGAAAGTAGTTATGGTAGAAGCTATATTTTCGCTGGAGCATTCTATGCACGGTATGGCCGATGTCAAGCGGGCCGCATACCCCTATCGTTGTTTTAATAAGCTTTGAGGCATCATTTCCCAGTTCTCCGGCTAGCTTCAGAGCGATGTTTGCCCCTAATGAAAAGCCTATAACATAGATCTCTTGCAAAGGATGTTGGCTTTTTAGAGCTTGCACTACTGCCAAAAGGTCCTGGCTTCTTCCCCCGTGATAGGGAAGCGATGAAAGTGTAGCGCCCGAGCCGCAGCCTCGGAGGTTTACCCGAACTGCCATGATGTTTTTATCATAAAGCTTCTTGGCCATGCGCACCATGTAATTAGAATTATGGCATCCCCCAAGGCCATGGATAAGCACAGCTATTTTTTTAAAAGAGGCGGGGCGGGAAACTTCGCAGGAAAGTAAATCCCCATTATCAACGGGGACATGCCAGCTTTTTGATGGCGGAGGCCCCACAGGCTTGCGAAAACTCGCAACAATTGTTTGAAGATGACCAGAGGAAAGGCCAGTTAAGGGACGAAAATCGAGGGTATTAACTGTGTACATTATAAAAATCGACCTATTTACTACTGTTTTTTGGTCAATCTTCGTAATAATACATTTTTTAAAAAGTGTCAACCCAAGATAAATTATGAATAACAGCTGAATTATATGATATAGAGGAAAATCCAATGGGGGGCTTGCTTGCCCATGATTGTATAAAAAAAGGGCCCCACCTCTAAGGTGAGAGCCCTTTGTACTATTCCGGATGATTCCAGATAGATTTACTGGATCTGCAAAATCTTTAGATGTGCAGAAACCGCGTGAGTTCCTCCTGCTAATGGGGTAACAGTGAGTGCGGTGCTGTTCCCTGCAGGATTTTGGATAGCAAGTACTGTGTCAACTACAGAAGTAGCTACAAGGCTCATGCCGACAAGCTGGCTTGTGCCAGTTGCTCGCCCAACTACTGTATGGGCTTGTTCTACAGGTCCACCTCCTGAATCAAGAGTTATAACGAGCTGTCCTGGTTCATTTATACTGACCTGGAATAGAACTTGATATAAGCCTATAGCACCTAATTGGAATGTGTCTGCAGTTAATCGTGTGATTGTACTGCCTACGTTAGGTCCATCCTGCGGGAATTGAACATTGGAACCTACTGCTATTGTTGCTGCGTTGTCAGGCGGCATTAATGCAAAGAAGTCAGCACCTGCTAGTACTCCACTCGTGGCTCCCGTAGCGCCTGTTGCACCCGTTGGGCCCGTTGCACCTGTTGGGCCGGTAGTTCCTGGTGCACTTCTAAGGCCTGGTGAGCCTGTGGGGCCTATTGGTCCAGTAGGGCCAGTAGGGCCTGTGGCTCCTGTTGCACTTGCTGAACCCGGGATGCCTGTTGCGCCAGTAGCGCCTGTTGCACCTGTTGGGCCTATTGGGCCTGTAGCTCCTGTTGCAGATGCAGAACCTGGTACACCTGTTGCGCCAGTAGCGCCAGTAGCGCCAGTAGAGCCTGTGGCTCCTGTTGCACCTGTTGCGCCAGTAGCTCCCGTTGCAGTTGCAGAACCTGGCACACCCGTTGCGCCAGTAGCACCCGTTGCACCGGTTGGCCCTGTAGCTCCTCGACAGCCTTTAGGACCTCTTGAACCTTTAGACCCTTTAGGGCCTCCTTTTGATCCTTTGGGTCCTCTTTGACCTTCATGGCCCCTTGGCCCTCTATGTCCTCTTGGTCCCCTTGGTCCTTCAACAGGAGAGCATGAGCTTGAACTATCAGAACTTAGGCTTGTACTTGAACTTGAGCAAGAATCATCCTTCTTTCTACGTTCTTCTAAAAATGAGAGCTTCTTAGGAAGTCCCGGAGCTGCTTTTTCATTCATACCGTTCTGCGCTGCCAGGGCAGCTTTTTGAGCCGCGAAGGTGGTTCCCGTAAGGGCCGTCGATGCTACTATAAGGGCTAAAATCGTGCGTAACTGCATATTTTACCTCAATAATGGATTTTAAAATTGAAATCGAACCGTTAACCAAGACGGTTCAGGGTTCTCGGGATAAGACGAAACCATACATTCAATTTAGAATCAAGAAAATATATTATTCTAAGGGGTTTTTTCTTGAAAAAGGGTGGAGTGGACTTGGACAAGAGGACATTTTTTTGTAGTTCATAGAGACATTCTAAACAAGGCGCCCCGTAAGGGCATATTTGCAGCTTACGTTTTTGTAAATGTTCAGTAATGATTGTATAACTTCGGGAATCTGTCCAGACGTACTTTGTGCATAGGCCTTCTCGATCAAAGAAGTGAATTGTGCGAAAGATTTTTCCCGCTCTTCACTATTTTCTATATTGGCAAGTTTTACCAAGGTATCGTTTAGGTATTGCTGAACAATAGGGTCGTTGACAACAGCTTCTCCTAGGAGTTCATAGGCGCTATCGCCCAGCTTTGTTACAGCAGCCTCATACTCATCCTCAACTTCTACAAGCTGTTCTTGGGTTGGTGCCGTTTTCTTGTATTCTTCAGCCAAATTGATGAATGCATTATGTAATTCTTCTTTTGGTATTCCGGGATCTTTTAGCAAGATATGCAAAGCTAAAATATGAGTCTTGCGTTCATATGGACCCATTTTTAAAAAATCAGCAGTCATGAACTCTTCAAAAGTCCCATGGTTTTCACGGGCGTACCTAACGGGTACATATTGCGCTTCTTTTTCTGTTGGTGGTCTATTGCGAGGACGAAAATCTACTTTATCCCAAGCCGCCTTAAGCGACTGAAAAAACTGTGGATCCGATTTAGCACGAGTCATCAACCCCTGATATTTCTCATGCATACCTACCGTAGCTTCATGTTTTGCCTTCAACACCCTCTCTTGCGAAAGGACGGCATCATCCAAGTTCTTTTTAGCCTCATCAAACTCTTGTAGAAGTTGAGTGCGCTCTTCTGACAGGCTGTGAGAAGCAGCAGCTGCTTTATAGGCTGTACTAACTACCTGTACTTCAGCATCCACCAACTTCGACCCGGCTTGGTACATCTTGGTCTCTGAATCCATTACTTCTTGATCTGCATTTTCTAGGACATGGTAAAATTCGTGTGCTTTATTTCCGGAAGCTTCTAGTAAATGTCTAAGAGCGTTTAAGGAATTCTTCGGATGGCTGACACTATCTATAAACTCTTCGAAAGTTGTATGTTTTTGACGCATATTTTCTGCATAAGTGCCCGGAAAAAATATTCCATTATTCCATATCTGCTTGAGATCCCCAAGCAATGGTTGGTTAGATTCTTTGAGCTTTTTCACTAACTCCTGATATAAATCTGCTGTAGTTTTTGAGTGAGCCTCTTGGGCACTCTTATATTGGAGGGCAGCAGCATCTCGCTGCTTTTGGGCTGGTGTATACTGCTCCTGAAAAGAAGGGGGAGGGGGCGCATCTGGCGATGGTGCAGGAAGATTTGCAACATTTGTAACGTCTGCTTGTGCTGCTTGAATTGTGCCCTTAATTGGCGGCAATTTGATGCTTGCAAACAGTTCGTGAATTGTTTGAGCCCGCTCTGAGTGGCTGGTTGCCTTTTTATCTTCGATGGACTGAAGAATTTTATTTATACCTGCACAAGCTTTCTCTATTTTAGCAAGTGCAGCCGTCTGTTCGGACTCATTCAAGCTGTTGAAAGTTGGGCTTGCTTTAGCTGCCTCCAGTAATGTTTCACGGTTACAATTATGAATTTCTTGTAAAAGCTTAACTGTGCTGGAATCACTTTGCAGCACATAGCTTTTGCGCATAACGAATCGTGAAATCCAATTAATTACACGCTGCCCAATATTACCCCCCTGGTAACTTACCGCTAATCGCATATGGTCTTTGCTTCCCAAGGTATGCAAATAGACATCTTTCTCACGTGAGTTTTCAGGAACTTTTTCAAAATCATTAGCAAGCTCATTGAAGCGATCAAATAAATTCGATGGTTGAACGGACATAAGAGTACCCTTTACATTCAGTTACCTTTATCCTCAGTATAAAATAAATTTTATTTTAGTGGTAGGGTTTATTGCGCGTTTTCCTCTTCCCGACTTGTGTACCTGTCTCAGGAAATTTTGGGTCGCTACATTGCACTTTAGACTGCGACTCGTTTCCTCACATTACCTAGGGCAACGCCCTTACCATTACCCATTTTTTTCAAAACTTAGCTTTTCTATTTTTTTCCAGCGGTAGCTGGAGGACAGCTTTTAGCCCCGTGTGAATCGGAAAGCCAGTAGGCTTGAAGTGGAACACGGGGTTAGGGTGCAACGTCCATTTAGAGCAGTGGCAACTGCGAAACATGCCAGTGTCGCAGTTACCACTGCTCGATAGCAAAGGTACACGACCGAACCCCACGTTACATTACAGGCCTCCCGGCCTTCCATTGCACATGGGGCTAAAGCTGTGTTCCAGCTACCGCTGGAAAAAACAGAAAAGCTAAGTTTTGAAAAAAATGGGTAATGCTAAGGGCAACGCACTAGGTAAACCAGCAAGTTGAAGGTCTAAGGTATCGCTCATGTCAGGGGTTGCGGGGACCATTTTTTTGTAGAGCATCCCGGACAAATATTGACATTTCATCAAATTTTTGATATAATCATGCTATGAATATATATCTTAATAATTACAGCTTAAGTTGCGATGAAGCGCTATTTGCTGCGCTCACAATGACAGGGGGGGCTTTTGTCACCCGGCATTGGTCCATTGCGGCCCAGGAGGTCTCATCGGCCTCAAAATGGGGACATCGGGCTGTTGGCGTTATTGAAGCGGTTCCCTTGTTAGGTGCAGTTGCTGCACTTATCGAATTCATAGCTGCAAAATGTCTCAGACAAGGGTCGGGGCACGGTCATAGAATCGGTTCAAAGAACGAAATAAACGATGATGGTTCGAAGATCCGGCCTGGCAACATCGTTCTGCAAAAGCCAAAGGATGCTCCCAAAATCACAGCTGCACTGCAAAAGATAGTGGTAAAACCGTACGATGAGCAGCCCCTGGAAGCCTGTGGCTTCCCCTGTAACTTCTCCGACCTATCTGCACGATACCAGCATCATAGCAAAAGCAAGGAGCTTAACGGCCAGTTTACATCCCTTGGACAAAACTTCTATTTCCAACGCGCAAGAGGCGGGGGGAACTGCTTTTATCTTTCTTATGCTTCAGGGGTATTGCATCATCTTATGCACAATAGTGCAATCGCTCAAGGTTTGGCACTTATAGAAAGTAAAAAAGACCTTCCCGGCAAAGCTGAAACGATCCAGCTTTTGAAGGAGCTTGAGCAAACACCCACTCAGGATATGCTCTATCAAATCCTCACAAATGAAAAGAGGATGCAGCCGTTTATTGACTTTTTGAGGGCCTTTGCTATAGATGGCGTGCGAAATAAGCTCGATGAAGAGCGAACCAAGGTTCTGAGGCGCCCCACAGTGGAATGGGATGCTGATGCACTTGCTCCGATTATTCTCGATAGCATCGATGTTCAATCTGCGATAGAAAAAGAAAAGCAAAAAGATAGCCGGATAGACGACAAAGAGGCCTACTGCCGCGTACAGGGGCAGGACAGAACGGATATACAGCGTCCTGAAATTGGGATACTGCATAATGGGCTTTGGCCGCTTGCTATTTGTTTGCGGATAGATGATCCGCTCCTTTCAGGGGCGCAGAAACAGGGAGAGGGCTTTTTAAATGATTATCCGCTCGCAGCAAGCGTCGTGCAGGTGATGCGAACAGGCAATCACTTTGATGCTATGATCCCAAAACGTGTAGGATTATAAAAAAATATATACATAGGAATATAATTAATGCCGCACCTAATTGCAGTTCTGCCCCCAGCAGCTATTCCTATACCTCCCCTACAGGGGCCATCTTGCTTGGCAAAAATTACCGTGAGGGTTGCGGTGGCAGCAGTTAGCGGATTTGCGATCTATGATAATAGATATCCGATGGTCTCAGCCGCTATTGGAGCAGTTGTTTCTTTGCCCTCAATAGGCCTTATCGCTGCAGGGTATTCTGGCTTGATAGCAACAAAATCGTTTTTTAAAGTTTATGCAAATAGCGGCGAGAATAGTACTTCTGACTATATGGCTCAGGCGGTCGTCTTGAGCGTTTGCACAGCAGTTATCACACATGTATCATGCACAACTCAATCTTTGTTTGGGCTTGCCGATAGATATGGTTATTGACTGCCTCTAAGGTTCAATTTTGAGTGTCTTGAACCAATGTTTAAAGAAATCAACTGACCGCATTAATACATTCGGCATTTTTTTGTCAAATTCAAGAAAAATGGAGTTAATCCTTACATTTCCAATTGATAAGGCCGTGCAAATTGGAACTGTGAGGCTTGGCCGCCATTCTCTCCCCCCAAACTAGATAGCATTAAGCGCAGCGAGTAGGATGTCTAAATAATCGCGTATGCTAGTAGTATGTGAGGCGTTTATGATTTTGGTGAAGGCGGTTGTTTCGCGAGCCTGAGGGTTGGCTCTCACATGCGCTTCGTAAAGGTCGGTCGCAAAGTTGTCTAAAAACTTGTTCTCTTCACGATGTTTTCCCATAATAATATCTTGGTCTCCACCGATTGTAAGAAATACCCCTTTGTATTTTGCGGCTTTTGTGAGGTTATCGCAGCTATCTGTGTAATAAACGTTTCCGCCCAGACCTTTTACGCCAAGAACACGTCTTCCTGCGCGTACCGCTCGTGCGGCGAGCCCACGTACAGAGGCCATAGGTATTTTTTTTAAAAAGGGGGCTTCGAGTCGCTGGTTTTTGATATAATTTGCAGCAACATCAGGAGCTGATGTGTAGCCCATTTCGAGCGCAACAAAACATATCCTTTGGCTAAGCTGTGTGCCATGCATGGCCACGCTTGTTCCCTGTGAAAAGCCATGAAGGCCAATTTTATCAACACCCTTTGCCTCAAGAGCACGTATAAGGGCATGAATATCCTGTATGGTAGTAGCTTCTGTTGTTGCGAGGCCCTCATCGCTTCCAGGATAGCCTCCATAGGTCATCATCATCACGTTCCAGCCAAGGGATTTGTATACAGATGCCTCTTGAACCATATATGGACCTAACGCGGAATTTCCGGGTAAAAGCACCATGGTTTTTGTACTATGATCGTAGTTTGTGTCGATAAAAACGGTATCGATTGCGTGTGCTTTGCCATCGCCTCGTTCTACAGTTATTGAAACCTGTTGTGCATTCAGCTGGGAAAGAACAGCGTTATAGGGGTTAAAATCGATTTTTACGGCATTGAAGTAGTTTTGTTGTGACATGCCTCGTAAGGGATACATTAGGAATAAGACGAGGCTATTTACGATCGGAAGATGTCCTAGGACATTTTTGGAATAAACCTCTGTAATGCGAGAAAAGAGGGTAGGCGATTCAGCCTTCTGTAGATCGCCCGTTGCAGCTAAGAAAAGTCCAGAGCTTAGTACTCCAAGTGCCGGTAGCATGCTAATAGCTGCGGCAAGAAGCTCTTTTGTATTGTCTTTCACCTCCAGGAGCTGGTTAATAAGCTTATCTCGTCCTAGTTCAGTTCTACATTTTGGTATGTTAAGGATGCCAACCGCGCAATTATAAAGAAGGTCAATAGTACTTCTTGTGACAGCTAATGTCCCAACAAGTTGTGAAGGGCCAAGGCTAAAAAGGAGCGCTTTTTTAATATGGCGAAGATTTTTTTTATTAAAATCTTTTGGAATGAGAGGGGCTTGTAGCTGATCTCGCCTTGGAGAAGTTGTGGCTGGTATCATAATATCGGCATCCCATACACTCCTCAATACATATATAGACCACGAATTTACGACAGTTCGAAATTTATAGCAATGTTGAAGAACTTGAAATGAATATAAGAACGTATACCATATTATCTTATTTTATACGCTCTTGCAAAGACAATCCTAGGCCTCACCTGAGTTTTTTGTCTAAGGCGCTTTGGAGCGGATCTGGATGGCTTTGGCTTTGAAGAGGGAGGTTTCCTTGACGATGAGCTCGAAGGGGTCTAGGAGGATGGTGTCGCCGATGTGGGGGTGGCGGCCAAGCACTTTTTCTACAAGTTCTGCGAAGGTTTTGCAGTCTAAGGGGTCGATTTCGGTGTCGTAGGCTGCGTTAAATTCGCGGATAGTGGTTTCGCCGGAGACGGTTTTTTCTAGGTAGCCCTGCTCCTGCTGCTCTTTTTTTGCTTCTGAGCCAAAAAGCTCGTCGATAAGGTCGTCAAGGAAGACGACGCCTTCTGCTTCGCCTTTTTGGTTAATCACTACGGCGCCTTGGGCATTTTCGCTTTGGAGCTTGTCGATTATTTCAAGGGCAGGTAGATCTTGCGGGATGAAGAGGCAGTTTTCAGTATAGTCGTCGATACTTTTGTTGCTTCCCACGTTCAGGAGGTCTTGGACATGGAGCTCTCCTACAATTTTGTTTTTTAGGCGATGGTAGACAGGAAAGAAGGGCTGCTTTGTCTTTTTTATGAGTTTGCGAACTTCGCCTACGTTTGTGTGGGTCGAAAGCAAGAGGAGCGTATCGAGCTTTTGCATAATCTGGAAGGCTCGTATGTTTCGCAGGCTGAAGATGTTGGCGATAAAGTCATTTTCTTTTGATATTTGATCGCCTAAATAGCCTGCCTGATGCTCTTCAAGCAGCTTCTGAAGCTCGTCGCGGCTTAAAAAGGGCGCTTCATGCTTTTTAAAGAAGAAGGAGATAAAGGCTGTAATGGGGCTTAAAAGTTTTGCGCTGGCATAAAGAAGAGGTATTCCCAAGCGGCTTGCATGGTCGGGATAGAGCCTTGCGGCAAACATCGGTATAAGCTCGCCAAAGATCACTAAAAAGGGGATTTCAGCAAGAGGTGCAAGGTTTGGGTCAAACCCCCAGGTTTCAAAGAGGCGTCTTGAACTTTCAGAGCTTATCATCATAGCTACGTTTACGCCTACGAGCGTCGTAGTAAAAAGCAGCTGCGGGGCATCTAAAAGGCGTTGGAGCCATATGGCGGTGCGCTTTTTTTGAGAAACTCCATAGTCAAGGCGCAGCTTGTTGCACGAGATGCAGGCCATCTCCTGCATAGAGTAAAAGGAGAGGACGCATGTCCAAAAGAGGGTGACAAGGAGCCAGTAGGTGCTGTCTGTCATGGCCGCCCCTTTTGGATGTAGACTTTTCTTACGCGCGTATGATCGCTTGAGAGTATCCGCATATAGAGGCCGTCGGCTTCAAGGATGGCGCCTGCTTGGGGAATGGTTCCTAGCTTTTCTGTAATGTAGCCGCCTACTGTTACCATGTGGTATTCGCTTTTAAGGGCTACGTTAAAAAGCTCTCGTACATCGTCAAGGGCAAGTGTGCCGGAGGCTAAGATGGCATCTTTAGAAATAATTTCGTAGCCTTCAGGCTTTTGTCCGGGCTTTATAGACTTTCCAACAACCTCTGATAAAAGATCCTGCTCACAAATCATGCCGCAGGTGGTGCCATATTCATCTACCACCCACGCCGTGTCGCCCATATAGTTGCCAAGCTGTTCTAAAAGGGCCTTTGCGCTTATTGTTTCCGGGACATAAAAGGGCTTTTTCAGTATGCGCAAGAGGTCTTTACCTTCGATAATTTCTTCGCGACTAATGAAAAAATCTTTTGCTCGAATCACGCCAAGCATCTTTTCCTGCGGCATTTCAAAGAGGGCAATTTCTGAGCATTTTGATTCCTGGAAGATATGTATGAGCTTGGAAATGGGCTCTTCAAGATTGTATACGGGCATCTCACTTCGGGGATGCATCAGCTCATTTACCTGCTTTTCTTCAAGGTGTAACACGCCATAGATAAGTTCTGCTTCATCTTTATGTAAAATGCCTTTACCTTCAGAGCTTGATAGTATGTGCGCAAGTTCCTCTTTTGAGAGGGGCGGCTCTGACTTTAAAAAGAAGAAAAAGAGTCTGGAAAGCATGTAGGCAACGCGGGTTACTACCACTCGCAATGGAGTGATAAACCACTCGAGCCATTCAATAAAGGGTGCAAAGCGAAGCGCAAGTTTTTCGTTATGGATAAGCCCAAGGTATTTGGGAGCAAGCTCGCCAACAAAGAGTACAAGCACGAGGGGAATACCCACTTTGAAAAGCCAGCTATACTGGCCGTGGCTAAAGAGGTCAGAGCTTGTGCTCTGGAGGAGCACGTTTACGATCGTGTTATACATAAATATGGTAACAAGCAGGCTTTTAGAGCGAAAAAGAATGCGAGATACAAGCTGCTTGCGGCTATCTGCGCTTGCCTTAAAGCCGCGCACTTTAGATGCAGGAAGTGAAAAAAAGGCCACTTCGCTGCAGGAAAAATAGCCCGAGGCAATTGTCAGGAGAATAATTGCTGCTATCTGAAGAAAGAGAATCATGGCTTGTAGTACACTTTAGTATACCCTTCCGGAACAAGGCCAAGTGCGCGTATCAGGGTAAGTTCTATCCAGGCAGGATCAGAAAAGCTCTCTTGCTGCAGTGCAAGGTACTCTCTTCTAATTGTTGCCTCTACAATCCGTTCTGAGAGGCTTTCTATTTCTACGTCCAGGCTCTGAATTTCTTTTTCAAGCTTCATCGCACTCTGTTCATAAAGCCCAAAACAGAGTATGGCAAATGTCCATACCCACCAAGATTTTACAAATAGAACATGCGAATATTTCATTGCTTTATACCGAAGGGCCTACGATGCCCACTTGCTTCATATACTTGCCTTTGCGGTCGCTGTAGGATGTTTCGCACTCTTCGCCTTCAAAGAAGACAACTTGCGCTATACCTTCGTTCGCATAGATCTTTGCAGGAAGGGGAGTGGTGTTTGAAATTTCAAGCGTTACGTAGCCTTCCCATTCGGGCTCAAATGGCGTTACGTTTACGATGATGCCGCAGCGCGCATAGGTTGACTTGCCTATGCAGAATGCAAGTACATTGCGCGGTATGCGAAAATATTCGACAGATCGAGCAAGGGCAAAGGAGTTCGGAGGGATGATGCACTCTTTTGTAGTCATATCAACAAAGGCATCTTCGCGAAAGTGCTTTGGGTCGACAACGCTGTTGTAGACGTTTGTAAAAACTTTAAACTCGTCAGCTACGCGTATGTCATAGCCAAAGCTTGAAAGGCCATAGCTTACAATCTTGTTGCCGGCTTCATCATAGCGCACAAGGTGCTCTACGAAAGGTTCGATTATTTTTGCAGTTTTTGCTTTATTGCGTATCCAGTGATCAGCTCTTACCATACAATTTCCTGTTTTCTTTTTAGGATAGCGCTGTCAGTCATTTAGCGGAAGTCCTAACCGCGATAAAAGATAGCGCCACGAAAGGATTGGATGTGTAAGCATAATTTTAATTACGTTCCAGTAGGTGAGCTCAGTAATCAGGTAAATGCGCTCTGGCTGGTTTTTGAGGGCAGCTTCCAGCCATACGCGATGTAAAAAGAAGAAGGTTTTAGGCAGCTGGGCAGGTGAAAAAAATCGCACTTCTTGGCTCTCTTTTTGAGGTAAAAGTTCTCCGGGATGATGTGTGGGCTTGCATTCAAAGAGATGAGCGTTTGAGGCAAGTTTATTAGTTGCAAGCCACTCTCCAACCTTGCGAACTATAGAAACGTCAATTCCCGTCTCCTCTTTTGCTTCGCGAAGGGCGGCATCTTCCGGCCTTTCGCCATCGTCAATTCCGCCTCCAGGAAGCACCCAGACGGGCACATCGCGCCTTTTAACAAGGAGTACCTTTCCATCATAAAAAATAATTGTAACAGCTGCTTCTTTCATAAATTGTGCGTTTGTTATATACTAGATGGAGTATTTTTGCCCAGGTGGTGAAATTGGTAGACACGCCAGATTTAGGTTCTGGTGCCGTAAGGTGTGTAGGTTCGAGTCCTATCCTGGGCAACTAGCGAAAGGCTGAAGGATGAAGGCTAAAGGCTAAAATTATAGCACTTAGCATTCATCTTTCAGCCTTTTCTTTATTTTATCCTTTAGCCTTTAAAACAAGGCCCCCGAAGGGGCCAAGAGCGAAAATTATGAACTTGAGGAGCTGTCAGATGCTGACTTTTCCTTGTTCTGCTTCTTTTTGTCTGCTTTGTTTTTCTTGTTCTTCTTGCAGCCATGAGCTGCTTTTTCTGTTTTGTTCTTTTTGCAGCCTTGACCGCAATTTTTGCCTGCATACGCTTGCGAATGTGCAAGTTGCATCATAGAACCAAGGAGAACTAAGCTTAAGAATTTTTTCATATTATTAATTCCTTATGTTATTATTAAATGCATTAGAATAGCAAACAAACTAAACAAATGCACAACCACTTTATGCTCATGCCGAATTTAGCTCAAGCACACTATTTAGACTTCACACCACTTCCTGGGCTATTTTCATGCCATGTGCAGACGCTGCTTGGTGCCTTCAGACATGCTCCTAAAGGCATAACGGCATCAAATTTAAAAGTGGAATTAGGGGGCGGAGATTTTCTTTCCTGTGAAGTGACTTCAGGTGCTATTTTCAGCAAAATTGTGCTGCTTGTACATGGTCTTGGGGGCAGTCAAAACTCAAGCTACATGCTGCGTCTTGCAAAAAGGCTTTCAGAAAAGGGCATGATGGCAGTTCGCGTAAACTTGAGAGGTTGCGGATCAGGCGAGGGGCTCTCATCTCTTCCCTATCATGCAGGAAGAAGTGATGACCTTTTTGCCGTCGTACAAGCACTTCACAAGCTCCATCCAACAAAAGAGATACACGTCACCGGTTTTTCGCTGGGTGCAAATTTAGCCTTAAAACTTGCAGGGGAGGCCCCTTCTCATATTGCCCAGACAATCGCCATCTGCCCGCCGCTTGATCTTGCAAAAACTGTCGCCGCGATCCAAAAGCCAATGCTTACACTCTATCACCGCTACTACCTAAAAAAGCTATCTCAGCAGGCAGTGCATTGGTGTAAAACCCCAATTCGCACGCTCTATGAGTTTGACAATACCATCACAGCGCCTCTTTGGGGCTTTTCTTCTGCTGACGACTACTACAGAAAATCAAGCTGCAAGCACTATTTATCCCAAATCAACCACCCCTGCCAGATACTATTTGCCGAAGATGATCCCTTCATCCCTCTTAAGGGCGAAGAGCTTTCTTTATCTCCCTATGTCCAAGTATGGCTCACCAAAAGAGGCGGCCACCTAGGCTTTCAAGGCTATACCGAAAAAGAGTACAACTACTTCT
The DNA here is from genome assembly GCA_963826935.1 of uncultured Chlamydiales bacterium. Lineage (GTDB taxonomy): Bacteria > Chlamydiota > Chlamydiia > Chlamydiales > FEN-1388 > SZAS-7. The sequence goes on from CAWGYH010000005.1 coordinate 207,505, forward strand.
GGCTCGACCAGCAAATTTTTCGTTTTCTTGATGTTAAATAAAGATTTGTGCACAATCCGGCTTATATGAAAAAAGCATTTTGTATCGTTGGTGGCATTTTCTTTGCTCTTGTGGCCCTTGTTCTGTTTACAGGGCTCTATCTAGGCTACCCTGTGCTCGGGATCAATACCCCAACACCATTCGGGGTTAATCTCCTAGGCTTTATCGTGACGGCAGTTTTAAGCTTTTGGCTGTTTTATGCTGCAAAGGCGAATTAAATAAATAATTTGCAAAATTTTTGCTTTTTTGGTTCCAATTCTATTCACTTTCGTATATGCTTGTGGCTTTAGTAGCCCTTTACCCCTAGGAGATCCGTATGCGTATTGCAAGCTTTAACTGGCACAGTGGTCTGTTTATTATTGTGTACCACGTAGCCCTTTTGATTATGCTGCCGCTCTACCTATGTTATAATTCGCCCTCGTGGGCAATGTGGGTAACAACGATTGTGCTCTATTTTGCAACAGGGATGAGCATCACGGGGGGATACCACCGCTTTTACTCTCACCAGGCCTATAAGGCCCATCCGGTTGTAGAGGCAATTTTGCTCTTTTTTGGCAGCATGGCTTGCCAGGGATCTGCACTTCGCTGGTCTTATGAGCATAGAATCCACCATGCCTACGTAGATACCGATAAGGACCCCTATTCCATCAAGAAGGGTTTTTGGTATGCACATATCCTTTGGCTCTTCCATAAGCCAAGTCCTATCGAAAATAAGGTGGTTTCAGACCTCGTTCGCAACAAAATGATTATGTTTCAGCATAATTACTATGCAACTACGATGTTCGCAACAAACATTATAGCCTTCTTAGCTGTAGGCTGGCTCTTGAACGACTTCCTAGGTGCCTTTGTGCTTGCCTGGTGGCTTCGCCTCTTTTGCCTGCACCACTCTACATGGTTTATTAACTCTCTTGCCCATACATGGGGTGCTCGCACCTTTAGCAGCGAGCAGACGGCTGTAGATAACTTTGTGATCTCGCTCCTTACCTTTGGAGAGGGCTACCATAACTACCACCACACCTTTGCCAACGACTACAGAAATGGCATCCGCTGGTATCACTTTGACCCAACCAAGTGGCTTATCTGGACGTTAGATCGTTTAGGCCTTGCCCACAACCTGAAGCGCGTAGATGAATACCACGTAAAAGAGCGCATGCTCTTAGAGCATAAGGGTGAAGCACTCGATGTCCTTAAGTCCTCTCTTATCGCAAGAAAGGAGGAGCTTAGCCAAACCATCTCTAACGTAAGCGAAGAGATTACAAAGAAGCTTGCTCTTGCTCGACAAGAGATTGAAAACTACTACAGGCAGAAAAATGAGGGCACTGTAAGTAAGGATGAACTCAAAAAACATACAAAAGAAATTAAAACTCTGCGTAGAAGCATACGCGAAGATTGGAAGCAATTTAAGCAGCTTTATAAGTATGTAATGAGGCAGGCCGTTACTGTGCAAGAGTAAATACTAGTGATGAGATCCTATCCGATACATCATGTCGATGCTTTTACAAGTAAACCCTTCGAAGGCAACTCTACAGTAGTTGTCTTCGATGCAGAAACTCTGTCAGAGCAAGAGTTGGCAAAGATCGCTCAGGAGATGAACCTCTCGGAGACGGTCTTTGTTCTTCCAGCCACCCACACAAGCCAAGATGCACACTTTCGCCTCCGTTTTTTTACAAAAAGCGGCGACGAGGTGCGCTTTTGTGCCCACGCTAGCATAGGAGCTCTTTTTGCGCTGGCAAAGGCGCAAAAGTTTGGCATGCATGAGGCGCGCCAGCACCAGTTTCATGTGCAGACAAATGCCGGCACTGTGACCATGTTTGTTGACGCTGCCAACCCGGAGGTGCCCTTAATCTCCTACGATCTACCACAAATAGACCTTCAGGTAGCCCCATATGACCATCGAGAACTTGCCAATGCTTTAGGAATAGAGGTAGACTCACTAGATATTCAAAAACCAATCATGATTGAGCGCACAAATAACCACCTCTACTTTGTATCGCCCTCTCTGAAGGATCTGGGGAAGCTCTCTATTGACCAAAAAAAAGCTAAAGATTTTGCACTAAAAGATCGCCTGGTTATTTTCTGCGCCCTGACGCCCTTTGCCTTTGACACACAAAATCAGGTCCATTCCCGCGCCTTCTGCCCACTGCTCGGTATAGATGAAGACCCCTTCACCGGCTCGATGCAGGGAGGCGTTGCAGCCTACCTCTTCAAACAGCAGATGGTAGACACTCGCCTTGGCATGATAGGCTCAGAGCAGGGCCATTTCCTCGGCCGCCCGGGTCAAGTTCTCATCGAAATTAAAAAAGGCCCCCACTTTGCTTGTAAGCTGCATGCAAGAGCGGTTCAGCTTTATTCGGCAAAGCTTAATTTGGCTTAGGAAAAGGACAGTGGCCCAAGGCATGCGCATCTGGCTAAGAAGTCTTTTCTTATTCACACTTAGGCGGATAGGCCTTGTTTTCACTCCTTTCGAGGCTTTGAAAAAAATCCAGCTTCGACCGTAGGTCTTTGGAGTGCGACAATTTTTTGTCGCTTTCACTTTCGACCACGCACCTTTACTTCCTTATCGCCCAAGTTCACAAAACACATCTACATGAATCGGTAGAGATGTTTTGTGAGCTTGGGCGATAAGGAAGTAAAGGTACGTGGTCGGAGTAAAAGCTCGAGAAGAATCGCAGCACTCCAAAGACCTGCGGTCGAAGAAAACGTATTTTTCACAGCCGCTTCAGGAGTGAAAACGCATAAAATATTTTTTATTTCCTGATGCATATAGTGACTTTGAGTCCTTTAGGTTCCTTTTGTCCTTTCCAGAAAATCTTCAATCCGAACAGCACGATGCACCGGCAAGTAGTTCACATCAACAAAGCTTGCGTTTACAAAAATTGTGCCGTTAATAAGAGCCCTGTTTTCTGCCCCTTCATGGATATGGCCGAAGGTGTGTAGGCGGGGCTTTATTCGCTCTTCTACCGCTTTTCTTAGGTCAAGGCAGCCACAGGGTGTTTGCTGCATATTTTTGTCAAAAATGCCAAATGGCGGCCCATGGGTGACTAAGATGTCGATGCCGCTAGGGATGAGGTCCCAATGTTTTTTTATATCGGGGCCGCGATCTCTCATAAAATGCCACGACTGGAAGGTGGGGGTGTAGGGGGAGCCCCAGATTTTTAGACCCTCAAATTCGATCATGGAGTCGCATAGGTAGTGGATGGAGGGACCTTGGATGGTGACATCGCCAGATTCTAAGAGGCCGTCGTGGTTTCCTGCAACAACCACTTTGCAGCGGTAGGGTTGCTCTTTTAGCCAAGCAAGAAACCTCTCATACTGTTCAGGCAGGTCGCGAGCGGTAAGGTCGCCGCAAACAAGCAAAAGGTCGCCGCCGGCAAGCTTTGGGGTAAAGCCATGCAGGTCAGATATGCAATCTACAATCATGTAATCTCAACAAAATCTCTAAATTCTAGAATGACGAGGCGGGCGTTTTGAGCAATATACTCTTTTGCTTCTGTGGGAGAGTCTTTATGAACCGTAACGTTGCCGGAGTTGTAGTGCGCATAAACCGGTTTGTCATCTAGGTAGTGGCGACAAAACGCGCTGTAGTGCCCAGACTCTTTATTCACGCTTGATGTTGCATCAGATGTAATTGCCTTCTGGAGAGTAATATAGCTTAACGGCTGAAAGCGCACGCGTGTGTCCCGAAAATTAGCCGGCAAATCAGCGATTGGGATAATTATGTTCTGCTCACTGTCGATAGGTCTTGTATCGAGGACATATTTTTGAGTTTCCTTGTCATAGTGCAAGCGCTCGATATAGGCTAACATCATGCGAGGGATTTGATCCATTTTGAGCATTCGAGTTTGGGTAACAGGAACCTCTTGCACTTTTTTCATCGCAAGAAGCTTTGCTTCTATTTCAGGGGTAAGTAGTCCCTTGTCGGCAAGGTCTTTTAACACATGATGAGGCTCTATCTCTTCGATATAGGTAAACTTATGTATAAAGTCTTGAATTTCAGTAACGTCAGTCTTTCCTGGATAGAAGACAATATGGTTGTCGCGAGTCGTTAGGTTATCGAGCTGGTTTACAGGTATCCCAAGGGAGTGCTCATTATGGTGCTTCATATCAAAAAAGCGAAATCCCACTTGGTCTAATAAAAACTGGCAGAAGTGGGCCGGATCCTCCTGGACAGAGTCAGAGTCACAAGTAAAGCCGGCAGTTATGCAGGTACGTCGGAAGTGATTAATTTCTTCGCTTGTGAGGGGGCGCTGCTTTTCTCCCTTTTTTCCTTCAAGGATGTTATAGATATGTATAAGTTCTTGAATAACAGGGTTTTGGCGAAGTTCTGCCTCTTGGATTCTCTTTCTAAAGGTAGGGCTTACGCGGAAGGCTTGGATGCCTGAGGCCATAAAGCAGTTGTTGCTGCCGTTTGGAATGCCTTGGCCAAAGTGGTTCTTTTTAGCGGCCGGATTTAGGTGCCTGCTTGAGATCTTCAGCATGCGATCGGTCTCTTTGCGCGGCTTTTTGCAGACTCTTGGCTGGGTCGTGCGTGCCTGAGGCGGAACAAAGAGGGTTTTCCATGTTGGGATTGGGATCTCGATTCTGGGCTCTTCTACAGAAACGTGCGTTTCATCCGTAGTATCAGAGCTGTGATTTGATACGACGGAACTTGGCTTGACTGAAGGTGTAAGGCTTGAGCGAATGCTGTGGTAAAGATCGGGGATTTGATAGACACGGTCTCTAAATATAAGGTAGAGCTTTTTGCCGGTATCTACAATGTGATAGACGGTACGACCAAGGTGAAAGACGGTACGACCAAGGCGTATCACAAAGCTTTTAGGCTGTGTGAAGGTAATAGGATAGTGATTTCCTACTAACTCTACCTTTGAATCTATTCGTTTTATCGTATCTACCATGGGCCCCTATATACGCAGTTTTTTGCTCGAAGCTCAATATAGTATTTAAAGGATGATTTTGCAAGCAAAATTTTGTGGAGGCACCCGAAAATGCCTCCACAGCGGGCTATAAGTTAAAAAATTTATTTGGCAGGGTCTTCCGGAATGGTGATTGTCGTGCCAACTTTTAGGTTATTGATGTTGTTGATGCGGTCGCGGTTTGCATCATAAATCATCTTCCACTTCTTTGTTGTGCCATAAAACTTCTGTGAAATCTTTGAAAGGGAATCGCCTTTTTGGATAACGTAGGTTTTAGGAGCTACTTTGACAGGAGCGGGAGCGGGGGGCGCCTGCTGTACTTGCGTCATCTGTGGCTGCGATCCAAAGTCTTGATTTTCAATAACTTCTGGATCAAATGAGTTCTGGTCGTCCGAGACGTTTGAAGCGATAAGCTGCTTTAGGGTGTTGTCGCTCATTGCAGCGTTATTAGGTTCTGACGCTTGCGGCCTTTGCGCAATAAGGTTAGAGCCTGTTACCATTTGCTCAAGCTTTTCTACCCGAGCCTGAAGGTCTACAAGTTCAGATGCTACTGCCCCTGTAACCTCTTTTTCGCTTGCTATCTCATCTTCTGCGCGAAAAGCACCTATGATAAAAAGAAAAAATAAAAGAGCAAGAGCGGCTCCTGCCAGTGTAAAAACGACTTTGCGGCGGCTCATCTGAAAGCGGCCTTCTCCTAGATGATCGTTATCTAGGTGTTGATCTTGACGGTATTGATCGAGCATATGTCCTCCCCTTAAAGAGTATTGGTTGTATCATTTATGTTTGTAGTTTCCAAGAAAATAAATTTGTTCTGCCAAGAATATAGCCTACAACTGCCCCAACGAGGTGGGCTGTGTTGGCAATCTGTATTGGCAATGAGATGTTGTAAAAGAGCTTAAAGATAAAGGTTCCAACAGAAAGAAATGCCAGCAGCCCTATAAAAAACATGATAAAGGCAAAGGTGCTGGAAGACATCTGGTAGGCCTCCCAAGGCGCTGCAAATTGCCTTGCCCTAATGTAGGTTGCCATAGCGCAGATAATGCCTGAAAAGCCCACGAAGTTGGGTCCTGTCATAAGGTATTGTGCGGTATTTGAAAAGAAGGCAGCTATTAGCATAAAGCCAAGGAGGCGAAAGGCGCCAATGCGCGCCTCTATCTGCGAGCTAAGAAGGAGTACCCAGATCATATTGAAGAAGAGGTGCAGCATGTCTATATGCAAAAGTGCCGGCGAAAAAAAGCGCCAAATCTCGCCTTCGCGAATTTTCTCAAAGGTAGGCATCTCAGAAATAGGCGGATTTTTTTCGTAGGGCTTATGGAGAGCTTCCTCTGCAAACGAGAGAATGTAGGGGTAGTAGCCGTTAAAGATCGGTTCCTTCAGGAACTGGATGTAAAAGCTTTTTCCGGGCTCCGGCAGCTCCTGGGGCGATGCAAGAGCATTTTGACCATAAAGCAGCACAATTTTGTCCAGCAGCTCATAGGAGAGGGGAAAGTCATAAAGAAGCGTTTTTCGGACAGGGGTTATCTCTAAAAGCTCCTGTCTTGCTTCGGGAGGGGCGGTATTGATTTTACGATTGGTATAGTGCTCATAGAGAAAGATAAGCGAGCAAAGCAAGATGACAAAGGCCGTAAGGCGCACATGGCCTGAAAATTCATTTTTCACTTCTTCATCTTTTATCTTTAATCGTTCATCAAGGTATACGGTTGGAGCTACACTATCATTTGCTTCCGGTTTAGTAAACTCATCTAGAGAGGGGTTGTCGATAAAGCGAACAAGAGCATTGACAGCCGTGTCAACCTGATCTTCCTCAGTAATCCAGAGAAGATACTTTCTATTGCCATACGAATCGGAGGACCAGTCGCGAACCATCTGTTCTTCCGTGGTGAAAACGATACCCTTTGCATGCAAGTAGCTGCAAAATGTGCGGAAGTGATCGGCGTTATCTGTTGTCCATATGAGACGCATATAGTACGTAGTAAATTTCTGGAGGAGGATGCCAGATAGAAACATTTAATGCAAAGTTTTCAACTCGACTTTGTACAAAATTTGCCCTTATCGAGACCGAGACCGAGACCGTGACCGAGACCGTTATTTTTGGCCTACACGAACAGGAGGCAAAAAATAACGGTCTCGGTCTCGGTCTCGAGAGTTCATAGCTGTTAAAGGACCATATGTCCTTTAAGTCCTTTGAATTTTTTTGAGGATATCGCTTGTTGAGAGGCCGTCAATGCGATCTACAAGATGGAGCCTTCCGCCGCAGCTCTTTACCGTTTCGGCTTCTATGCAGTTTGCCCCATATTCAATGCCGTTGACGTGGACGTCGGGACGGATTTTTGTGAGGATAGTGCGAGGGTCTGTCTCATCAAACCAGGTGACGTAGTCTACAAATTCAAGAGCAGACATGAGCTCAAGGCGGTATTTTAGGGGGATGATGGGACGGTCGGGGCTTTTGTAGCGCTGAATAGAGGCGTCTGTGTTCATCGCCACTATCAAGATATCGGCCTGTTTTTTTGCCTCGTAGATGATGTAGAGGTGGCCGGCATGCATAAGGTCAAAAGAGCCGTTTAGGGTGGCAATCGATTTATGTACGCGGCGAATTTCGGCCGCTTTCTTTTCGATTTGGCTCGGGTCGATCCATTTTTTCTTACACGCTTCAGACCAGATCATATGGCAGGCAGCTCTCCCTCAGGGAAGGCAATTTTAAACACTTCGTCGTAATGTTCGACAAAGTGGATATTGATGCCCTGTTTAATGTCTGCTGATAGCTCTTCGATGTCGCGAAGGTTGTCACTTGGGAAGATGACAATTTTAAGGCCTGCTCGCTTTGCAGCGACGATCTTTTCTTTTACGCCCCCAATAGGTAAGACGCGGCCTGTAAGGGTAAGCTCGCCTGTCATGCAGAGGTCTTGCGCTACCGGCTCGCCTCTAAGAAGCGACAGAAGCGAGGTAACCATGGTAATTCCGGCCGAAGGGCCATCTTTTGGCGTAGCACCTTCCGGTATGTGAATATGCACCTGCGATTTTTCAAAGAAGGTGTGTCCCGGGGCATACTTGTGGACGGCGCCGTGCAGGTAGCTCCAGGCAATTTCAGAGGACTCTTTCATCACCTGGCCTGCCTGGCCGGTTAACTTCATCTCTGTCTTCTCACCCGGGATTTTAATCGACTCTACATAGAGCGTCGCGCCGCCCATCGAGGTCCAGGCAAGGCCGGCACATATGCCGACGGGGGTGATTTCATAGATTCTGTCAGAGTGAAAGAGCGGCTTTCCAAGATATTTTGGAAGCTCTTCCGGCGTTATCGTATAGCTTGCCTTTACCTTGACAGGAAGTTCTGCCTCTTTTTTGATTTTGCGTTTTTTGGGCAAAACCTGCTCATTTTGCCGGACGATTTCGAGCGTGAGCTTTCTGAGGATTTTTTTAATGTTATTTTCAAGGGTACGCACGCCCGATTCTCGCGCATAGCCGTTGATAAGCTGCCTTAGGGCAGGTTTTGTAAATTCCACCTGGCCAGCTTTTAAGCCCATATGCTTTCTATTTTTGGGGATGAGATAGCGCTTGGCGATTTCAAGCTTTTCTTCCATAATATAGCCTGAAAGGCGCATCACCTCCATGCGGTCGACTAGCGCTTCAGGGACAGTGTCGAGCATGTTTGCTGTGACGATAAAGAGGATGTCTGAAAGGTTGCAGCGAACGTCTAAGTAATGGTCTAAAAACTCGCTATTTTGTTCGGGATCTAATACTTCAAGCAGAGCCGATGCCGGATCGCCATGATAGCTAGAGCCTATTTTATCCACCTCGTCAAGCATGATGACAGGGTTCATCGTCTGGCACACCTTTAAAGCCTGGATGATCTTGCCGGGCATTGCGCCAATGTAGGTTCTTCTATGGCCTTTAATTTCAGCCTCATCGCGAATTCCGCCCACAGAAAAGCGGAAAAACTTGCGGTTGAGAGCCCGCGCAATACTTTTGCCGATGCTCGTTTTACCAACGCCGGGAGGGCCGACAAGGCATAAAATGCTGCCTCGAAGTGATCCTGAAAGCTTGGCAACGCCAATAAACTCTAAAATGCGCTGCTTTAAGTCGGCAAGGCCGTAGTGGTCCTTTTCAAGGATCTTTTCAGCGGCGGCAATGTTGTGAATGTCCGGGCTTTTTATGCCCCATGGCACGTTTGTCAGCCAGTCCAGATAGTTTCTTGAGAGGGCATATTCAGCAGACTGGGGCTCTAGCGTGCCAATTTTTTCAAGCTCTTCGCTAATCACAAGCTTTACTTCATCGGGAACTTCGCGCTTTTTGATTCGACCTTCAAATTTTTCGCGGTCGGTAATCTTCTCATCTTTTTCAATGCCAAGTTCGCGCTTAATCGTCTTAAGCTGCTCGCGAAGGTAAAATTCCTTTTGGCTTTTGCTTATTGTCGTTTCGATGCGCTGGTTGATCGAGTTTTGAAGGCGAGATAGATCCAGCTCTTTTTTAAGTAAAACAAGCGCCTTGTCGATGCGGCTTGGGATATCGTAGGTGTCAAGAACCTCTTGGAGCTCTTCTCTCGTTGCAGTTGTCAAGGCAACTGCAAAGTCGGCAAGTTTACCCGGCTCTGTAAAGTCGGAATGGCTAAGAAAGATCTGCAGCTCTTCTTTAAAGAGGGGGTTAAGCTTTAAAAGCTCTTTAATCGTCGAAATAATGCTGATGGCATAGGCCTTTAGCTCTTTATTGAGCAGCACTTCATCAGAGTGGTAGGCAACTTTTGCAAGCAGGTGCTTGTCGCCCTTTACCTGCTTGACGAGTGATATCCTCTTTTCCATGTTGAGAATCACTTGTGCGCCGCCCTGTTCCATGGGTATAATGCGCAAGATTCGTGCTAAAACGCCTGTGTGGTAGAGATCGCCAAATGCAACATTGTTAATGTTTGCATCTTCTTGCTTTGTCATCACAACGCCAATGAATTTATTTTCGCTTTTGGCAGATGCCTTCAGTACCTCATAATAGGGTCCAGGCTCTATCATCAAAGGCGCTGCCATGCCGGGGAAAAAGGGTCTTCTGGCTATAGGGAAAATATAGAGCGTATCAGGAAAGATAGAATTATTTTTGCCCCCAGTTTCGGCAGTCGATAGCGTCTGCAGTATTGCCTCTTCGAGGTCAGCTTCTAAGCTATTTGCGGCGTCGTTATAACTCAAGGTATCCTCACATTTGTGAGGTAAAATGGTATCAAAAGCAAGTTATTCTAACAATAACTTTCCCAGAAAGGACATAAAGGACCAAAAGGACATAAAGGACATAAGGACATAAAGGACAGTGGCCATGGTCCCTTTTGTCCTTTATGTCCTTTTGGTCCTTTTGGTCTTTTCCCAATGGTTCTTCACACACTCTTGTAAAAGCAGCCTGGGTCAAAGTGGTAACCAGGTTTCCCTAATATTAAATTGTTTTGTTTTGTGCTTTTTGATCTCGGTTTGGATGAGCGCTTCGTCGGAGTCAAGCCCCAGCTTTTTCATCAGACGCTGGTTGATATCTAGTGCTTTTGCAAGTATTTCCTGCACGCGCTTCTTTTCTTCAGGGCTAAGCTCTTTCTTTTTACGTAGGGCGATAACCTCCTCTTTTGTGGTATTAAGCAGCTTGTAGATATTGGCTACTCGCTTGCGTATAAACCACATGAGGTGTTTCCTGAGGATAAACAGGGGCGGCACGGCCTCCTCTTCATCTGGAACGTCAGCTTCGGCCTTTTCTTCGTCCGGGGAGGTAACAGGAGGGGGAGTGTAGGGTTCTTCTGACTTCATTCCGGCTTCTTCTACTGTTTCTGCAAGGGCCTGTTCAATTCTCCATTCGTTAATTGCATCGATAACTGAGTCTGGCGGCGATGGTCTTGGAATGTGGTAGCCAAAGTAGATGACAGCACGCTTGTGGGCGCCCTCTTTGCCCGAAACCAGCTTTTTTACGAACATGGTGTAGAGTGCCTGAGACAGGTTCAGCTCTACTTTGTTAAAATCGATTTTTGCCATGATTTGCCCTCCGTTCTTTATCTTACTACATTTTTGAATTTTAAATAAATTGTATAATCGATATAGAGAGAGTAAGGGAGAAAATTCGCTATGGAAGAGATAAAAGCTGACTTAGTAGTTATAGGATCGGGTCCTGCAGGGCAAAAAGCTGCCATTCAGGCTGCAAAGCTTGGAAAAAAGGTGGTAGTTATTGAAAAAGAGCCCTTTCCGGGCGGCGCTTGCCTCTATTCCGGGACAATTCCATCAAAAACGCTTCGAGAAGCTATTGTCAACCTGACAGACTTTAACAACCGCAACTTCTATGGCCAAGACCATCCCATCCACGAGGTGACCATTCAAGACCTTAACTTTCGCCTCCACAAGGTGATAGAAGAGGAAAAGAACATGGTGATTCGCCAGTTTAAGAAGAATAACATCCAGCTAGTTACGGGCACCGCCCGCTTTGAAAATGCTCACCAGCTTATTGTGATGGACGATGAGTTTCGCATCCGCTACCAGATTGTGGGCTCCTTTATCATTATAGCAACAGGATCAAAGCCGCGCAGACCCATCGATGTGCCCTTTGATGGCCAGGTGATTGTCGATTCATCAACCCTTCTTGCCCTTAATAAAGTGCCAAAGACCATGGTTGTGCTTGGCGGGCGGTATAATAGGTTCAGAATATGCAAGCTTTTTTGCAGCGTTGGGAACGCAGGTTACGATTGTTGACAAGCGCGATCACATTTTGCCCCTTTTAGACAGCGAAATAGGCATGCATCTGCAGACAGCCCTTTCAGAGATAGGCTTAAAAGTGCTTGGCAATAAGGAGCCGCAAAAAGTGTGGCGAGATGGCGACAAAGCTGTGGTTGAGTTTAAAGATGGCACGACAACAGAGGGTGAAGTGCTTCTGTATGCCCTTGGCCGCCAGGCAAATGCCGACGCGCTGCAGATGCAAAATGCAGGCATTAGCTTAGATAGCAAAGGCTACATTCCTGTAAATGCTCTTTTCCAAACGGTTGTTCCCCATATCTATGCTGTTGGCGACGTAATTGGCGGGCCTTGCCTTGGCTCAACAAGTATGGAGCAGGGCAGGCTTGCTGCACGCCATCCATTTGGCGTAGAGACGCATCTCTTCCCTCACATCTATCCGATGGGCATTTACAGCATCCCTGAAATTTCGACCTGCGGCTATACTGAAGAGGATCTAAAAGCGCTAGGCTTTCGCTATGAAATCGGCCGCGCCTACTACTACGAAATTGCCCGAGGCCATATCGACGGCTCAAATATAGGCATGTTTAAGCTGCTTTTTCATGCCGACACCTTAGAGCTATTGGGAATACACGTAATTGGCCGCGGGGCCACCGAAGTAATACACATCGGGCAAGTGGCGATGAACTTCCACGCCCATATCGACTTCTTTATCGACCAGGTCTTTAACTACCCCACCTATGCCGAAGGCTATCGCGTGGCAGCTCTAAATGGCCTCAATAAAATTAAGCATATTCGATAAATTCGTAGAAGAGAAGCGTGGCATGTCTGCGTCGCATTGGCAAATAGCATCTTGCTTGTACGTTTGCAAGCCGCTACTACTTGACCCCTGGCTCCTGGCTCTCCTCTCCCTCGTCGCTCGCAAGAGCCTCAAATAAAAAACCTAAAAGAGCTTTCTATAAAGCCTCTTTTTTCATACTTTCAACAAAGGCTTTGTTGTAGGTAAGAACACGTTCGCCAAGCTTGCTTGATGGATAAAACTGGGGAAATAAAGCCAATTCTTTTTTCGGCTTGTGGGCTTCTAGTGCTTCACATACTGCGGTGTACTTTTCTGCGAGTGCCTTTTGCGACTCCCTTACAAGAGTAACAGGTTTCTTGTCGCCTTTTGAGTCGTAGGCTTTGTTGCACATTCTATAAAGTTTGTGTCTAGCCGTAGTGCCATCAAACAGAAACGACGATCGAATTTTTTTACGATCCTCACTGCCTTGCAATTCGAGATTATCTATTGCAATCAGCACCTTGCCCATGAACTGATTTTTTTCCGGATCAGCGATCGGTTTAATATAATATTCCTTTCGCAAGAAGGCGACCTGCTGATTGGGGTCTTTGAGGCTCAAAATTTTACGAAGTTTTGGTAATAGCCAGAATGCTTCTCGATTTCCATCTAAAATGCCCCAAAAGGGGATCATCTGCCAACATACACTCTTTTGCAGCTTTTTATAAAGCTTTTGTTCAGCAGCGGCAAGTGAAATACCTTTTGGATCGTCTGAGCCAAGGCTCAAGCTAAATCGTCCGAGACGTATTTTTCTCATCTCTTCATCAATTTTTTTGCCTGTACCTTCCATCGCCCGAGAACAGCCTTTTAGCTTACCAGTATATACTAAAAACTTGATAAAAGCAGCCACACTCCCAACAATCGGAATGGCACTAACAATACCATTAAGAACAATACCTACATTCTGCAAATTTTTGTGTGTTTCAATTCTCATGAAAATACCTCTTGTTTTAACAAAAAACTATATCAGATATTATAATATAAAACAAGGTATATTTTGAAAAAATGTCACTGCTGTGGGGCATGGTGGGGATTAGCCCAGATCACCGACCGCGAGAGGTGCTCTGGGGCTAGAATGTCGGTAAAATATGCACCCCTCTCTCTCTCTGTTTCGGCTCCTTTAAAAAATCCTGCTTGAAAATGTATTGTACTTTAAGTACAATAAGAAAATATAGGGGACAAAAAATATAACCATCTAACTGCGACTATGATATATGAAGTCAAAAGGCGTACGACCGGGAAAAATTCCTAATCTTTTAGAGGTGATTAAGGACTGCATCGAGACTGGAAGATATCGATCTTGTTTACATCTCGAACAGAGAGAAATTGAGCGAAACATTACTCGCCGCGAGGTTTTACATGTATTGCTCCATGGATTTCATGAAAAGCGAGAAGATGATTATGATGAAAGTTTTCAAACCTGGAATTACGCAGTGCGCGGAAAAACAGTAGATGAGCGTGAGCTTCGCATTTTTGTTTCATTCGATGAGAAAACTATGATGATTATAATAACAACTTTTGAAGTAGGAGGATAAACATGGAAAGGAAAATAGAACGGCAGTTTGTTGATTATGGCTGTGGTTTTCCCATAGTGCTCCTCAATGTGCCAATGATTAAGCTACATGGAAAATGGGTTCCTGATGTTGACTATAACATGTTAGAAAAATCTGTTCTCTTTGACCTTTGTCACAAACCATCAAAGCTTACAGGAAATGAAATTCGATTCATCCGGCTCTATTTTGAAATGACGCTTCAAGCCTTTGCTAAGCGATTTGGTGTGCAACACCCAACAGTGGTAAAGTGGGAAAAATTTAAAGATGCAGCCACAAATATGACCCTGGGAACTGAAAAAGACATTCGCCTTTTTGTGATCAAACAGCTCATGGGGCTAAAATCTATAGGCGACCTTTACACAGAACTTGAAACAGCAGTTCTTGAGCAAGTTATCGATGAAGAGCCCATCCAAGTAGATATAGAAAAACTTGCATGTTAAGCTAGGCCGCCTTTTGTTAAACTCATTCGATAAATTCGTAGAAGAGAAGCGTGGCATGCTTTGCGGCATCATCAAATGGCGTAAGCTTTGAATGCGCTCTTCGCTTTTTTGTTTCGGGCTCTTTGTGGAGAGTGACCTTTTTGTCGTTATACTCTACCCAAATGAGTTTATCCTTGTTGTCCTTTTCTATCACGTAGGTGTAGACGTGGCCGTAGCTATCTCTTCCAACGGTCATTGAAGCGAGCCTGTATCGCGCTTTAGCTTTGCTATGAAGGATCGGTACGGTAATTTCGTAGGAGGGGATGATAGGGGTTCTTGAGGCCTCTTTATGTTTTTTGTTGTTTTCGTCGATACGTGTGATATGTGGTCGATCAAGAAAGATAGGCAAAAACTTGGGGGCTTTATTTTTGCTTCCAAAGGCTATTTTTTTGCTCTCTAGTAAGTTCTGGACTGATCGGGGCTCTTTTTGTTCTGAAAAAGCGATGGTGAGAATAGTCTGTTTCTTTTTTGCAGCTTTTGGTCCTGCTGCATATTCAATTGGCTTTGCACCAATTTTCTTGAGTAAGAAGCGCAAAAATGGCTCTTCGTGGTAGCCGTTTGAGGTATTTGCAGCCAGCCCTTCTTTTACGATAAGCTTCTTTATTCTTCTAATCTCGTCAGCTTTTACAGTCCTTCTTTTCTGGCCATTATTACCTTCAGAGATGTCAAAGAGCCCAAAAAGCTCTTTTTTGAGACTATTTTGTTCGTTATCTTTTGGTGTATAAACATCTCGAAAGACGGTAGATCCACGAAGTGCCTGAATCACGCAAATCATCCAGCAATTTTTAGAGTCGTTTACCATCCCTTCGCCGCTCGATTCGCTCGCATCATGATAATAAACAATTTCTGATCGAGGTTTGTTATAATCAATTTCTGTTAACGCAAAATAATCCATATAGTTCACCTATTATAATAAAAACGGAAAACAAGATTATACTATTTAGGATATATTTTGAAAGGAAAGGGATAAAAGGTTGATAGTTTATTAAAAACCGCAGCATTCTTGGCAGGCAAGGTTGCCTTCTAACACTTCATATAGCAGCCCGAATGCTGCTGTCTAAGCGATTCGTTTCTGAAGTCGATATAGCGAATCTGTTGCTTGCGCACTTTCTGCTCGTAGGTGGTCTGGAAGGTGGCAAAATCTTCAACAATAGCCCGGCTATGATCTTGTGTGCAGTGAAAGAGCTCGTCTTGACTTAAAAAGAGCGCGACATGGCTGATGAGCCGCGTTTTTTCTACCTTTCCAACAAAGTAGAGATCGCCGGCTCGGATTTCCTCCTTGCTTTTCAGGACAGTAAATTCCCAGCCAGCAAGTGAGGAAAGGGTGCGCGGCATGTCTCCAATAAAAGTAACTGGAAAGTCAGCGGCAAGTGCCTTTTTAAAGATATAGTGAATTGAGGTTAAGCAGTCGGTTTGTTCTGGTGCAAGCTCCTTAGGAGCTGTACGTAAGTAGGCTGTTTTTTCTTGCAGTTCAGACGCTATGCTACGTAAAAGTGTGTCTGAGAAGGATTGGGCAGTAAAACGCAATACGCAAATTTTGAATAGAGCCTCCTTTTGTTTAACGCCATCGTATCAAACGACTGCCTATTCAAGATAGTAAATTCAGTTCCGGAGGAACGCCTTAATAATAGCCCATGGTGTAGCACCGGAGGTGCAAACCGTGGGTATGGCACAGAAAAAAACATCAAGTCGCGCATGCGACGACTTAATCCGTCGCTCACGCGACTCCAGATAATTTTTTACCAAATACCCACGACTTGCACCTCCGGTGCTACATCATGGGCTATTATTAAGGCGTTCCTCCGGAACTGAAAATTGTTTTAATGGCCAGCGCACAAGTTGACACCATTGACCCTGTGCCTGTGCCTGCCCCCAATGGTGTCAGCTTTAAGATCAAGATCAAGAGGGAAAGTGTTGGGGCATGCACGGGCACAGGCACGGGAGGGTGCTATTTTGTCTCTATTTTGAAGAGGATCTCATCCTTTTTCATGTAGAGCTCGATGGTTTGGCCCGAGGTGATTTCGCCTTTTAGGAGGGCGCTGGAGAGCATGTTGACTACTTTTTGCTGGATCAGCCGCTTTAAGGGGCGGGCGCCAAAGAAGGGGTCGTAGCCCTCTTTTGCAAGATAAAGTATTACTTCATCGTCCCAGTTTAGGTGGATTTCTCGCTCGGCCAGGCGCTTTACAAGGCGCGCCATCTGGATCAGCACGATCTTTTCCATGTCTGTCTCTTTTAGAGGCAGGAAGGGGAGGATGTCGTCGAGGCGGTTTATAAACTCGGGTCTAAAGTGCGTCTTGATGACGGGGTCTAGAAGCGTCATGATCTCTTCTTTAGAAAGCGCATGCTTTGTCGACTGCTGCTTTTGTAATAACAGATCAGAGCCGAGGTTTGAGGTCATGATAAAGAGCGCATTTTTGCAGTTTACGTGGCGGCCCTTGCTGTCTGTGATTCTGCCGTCGTCAAAGATCTGAAGCAGGATGTTAAAGACATCAGGGTTTGCCTTTTCGATCTCATCAAAGAGGACGATGGCATAGGGACGCCGGCGAAGTGCTTCTGTCAGCTGGCCGCCCTCTTCGTAGCCTACATAGCCTGGAGGCGAGCCTATAAGCTTGGAGACACTATGCTTTTCCATATATTCAGACATGTCGAGGCGGATGAGGGCCTCTTCCTGGTTAAAAAGCTGCTCAGCGAGCGCTTTGGCAAGCTCGGTTTTACCAACTCCTGTTGGACCGAGGAACAAAAAGGCGCCCATAGGTCGCATAGGATCGGACAGGCCGGCTCTTGAGCGCCTGATAGCTTCGCAGACGGCAACGACAGCCATATCTTGGCCAACAACGCGCTGTTCTATGGTAGCTTCTAGCTGGATAAGCTTTTCAGCATCGCTTGCTAGCATTTTTTGTACAGGAACGCCGGTCCACTTTGAGACAACAAGGGCGATAAGCGGTTCGTCAACCTCTTCTTGAAGCAGGCGGCTTGACTTATCTTTTAAGGTTGTCTCAAGCTGCTGGATCTCCTGCTGCAGGGCAGGAAGCTTGCTGTAGCGAAGTTCAGCTACCTTCTGGTAGTCGAGCTTTCGTTCTGCTTCCTCTTCTTGAAAGCGCAGCCGTTCAAGGGCATCTTTTTTCTCTTTAAGCTGCGTGATAATGCCCTTTTCGTCAGCCCAGCGCTTGTTTAATACGGAAAGTTCTTCTTTGATAGAGGCGATACGCCCTTGAAGTTTTGTAAGCTGATCCCGGGCTGATGGGCTGTCTTCGCGCTTTAGCGCCTCTTGCTCGACAATAAGCGATGAGAGCTCGCGCTCTTTTTGGTCAATCGGCAGCGGACGGCTTCCAAGCTGCATGCGGATAAGGCTTGCTGCTTCGTCGATAAGATCTATAGCCTTGTCCGGAAGGTGGCGATCGGGAATGTAGCGAGTTGAGAGGAGCACGGCCGCATGGAGGGCAGATTCAGTAATGCGTACGCCGTGAAAAATCTCATAGCGCTCTTTTAAGCCGCGCAGGATGGCAATAGCCTCTTCTACAGTAGGCTCCTTTACCAAAACCGGCTGAAAGCGCCTTTCTAAGGCTGCATCTTTTTCGATATGCTTTTGGTATTCGTTTAATGTAGTTGCGCCAATGCAGTGGAGTGTGCCTCGTGCAAGGGCAGGCTTTAACAGGTTAGCCGCGTCCATAGCGCCTTCTGCAGCGCCGGCTCCAACAAGTGTGTGCACTTCGTCGATAAAGAGGATGATCTGGCCTTCGTTTTGCTCAACTTCTTTTAAAATGCCTTTGAGGCGCTCTTCAAACTCGCCTCTAAACTTTGTTCCGGCAACAAGCGATCCCATGTCGAGCATGTAGAGCTGCTTGTTTTTTAATGGATCGGGCACGTCGCCTGTGACTATACGCTGGGCAAGGCCCTCTGCGATGGCTGTTTTGCCAACGCCGGGTTCACCAATAAGCATGGGGTTGTTTTTTGTGCGGCGGCTCAGCACCTGGATGGTGCGCCTGATCTCTTCATCGCGGCCGATAACCGGGTCTAGTTTGCCATCTTGGGCCTGCTTGGTGAGGTTGCGGCAATATTTTTCCAGAGCTTGGAGGCTTGCTTCTGCAGTTGGGGAATCCATATGTCTGTCTCCACGTATTTTTAGTATTTCTTTGTCGATATCTTGGGGGCTTAACCGAAATTTTTTCTTCCACGATGCGAGCGGCTCGCCGCCATTTTTCCAGTACACTGAAAAAAAGTGGTCAGCGCTTATGTAGGAGTCTGTCCACTCTTTAGCAAGGTTTGCCGCTTCCTGGATGCGGTTTTGCAGGCTTCTTCCGGCATTTGGCTTTTGGGATGATCCGCTGAAGGTTGGAAGAGTTTTAATAAATTCTTTTGTTTGGTTTCTAAGTTCCTCGTAGGGCAGCTTGAGCGTTTTCATAAGCATTTGGAAGTAGCCATCTTCCTGCTCTAAGAAGCTTAAGAGGAGGTTGGCATCTGATACTTCGGTTTGCCCATTCTGTTCGCTGCTTGTAAAGGCGTTTTGGAGTGCCTCTGTGACAGAGTCTGTAAAGTTAAATGACATAGCTATTCTGACTTTGTTTTTGCGGTTGAGACTTTTGCGCCAATAGTGTTCTTTTGAGCTGTATTTTCAAGCTTGTAGTTGGTAGGCCGTACAGGCTCGACGAGGCGCACCTTGTCGCCCACCTTCCAGCCCATAGTTTTTTTTCTTGAACGCGAGGGGATATCGTAGGTAAGGCCGTTATCCAGCGTTATAAAGCGGCCAAGATTTACGTTGGCGGTTACGGCAAATTCGCCATGCAGGATTTTACCCTTTTCTTGGACTGGCTTTTGGGTAGGTGGTGGGGTTTCTTTTGCAAGCCAGGCATCAAGTGCTTGCTTTTCTTCGCTAGAAAGCTTTTCAATGCCGCAAAGCTTTTGATCCTGTTCTGCCATTGATCCAAGTGAGAGCGAAAAGAGATAGTGCGATTGCACAAGCATAAGAAGGAGGGCAAATTGCTTTTTCATACTAATGATTCCTTTATTTTCGAGGATTTGCAAGCGACACTTCGCCATTATCTAAGTTTGTGAGGTGATAGGTATAGAGGAAGTTGTCAGACTTTTCTACGCGCACTCTATCGCCAGGAGCCCAGTTTCTTACCTTGTACATATCTGTAGGGGCTACTTTCCAAACTGAGCCATCGCCCAATGTAAGAAGGTCGCCCTGCTGGGTAACGCTGCCCACAGCAACGGCTCCATGGTAGTATTCGGGCGACTCAGGCTCTTTTTTACCGGTATTTGAAGCTTGGCTTGTAAGATCAGCTTCTGCTACTTGACCCAAGGACACATTATTTACAAGCCATGGGTGCATGCTGTTTCTGCCCCTTCGTATTTCTACAGTCTGATTTTTTTGCCACTGGGTGGTTAAATAGCGGAAAAAGGGCGAGATATGCCACGAAGAGCCATCTTTTAAATCTACATATTCACCATTATTTCGTATGCGGTCGACAAGCTGGTTTGCCTGCTGTCTTAACTCGGTCTCTTCCGGGCTAAGATTAGTTTTGGTGGGATTTGAGTAGCTTGGCCAGCTCTGTACCCACAGCGATAGATTTTGCCCTGGTCTATAGCTTGGCGACTGTTCCAGCACATGATGGGTATAGCGGGCTACCCACTCTTCAAAGGCGCGCTTTTCTTGCGGCGACATCCTGTCGAGCCCCATATTTTGGCGATCCTCTTGCGACATAATCTGCTCTGTCGGCAGAGCCTCTTGAGCGAAGGCAAAGCTGCAAAATGGTAAGCTGAGAAGTAAAGCTGTCAAGATTTTCATATAAACATCCTCAAAAATCGCTTCAGGTCCATCATAGGACGACATGCCCTTTCTTGCAAGGATCACTTATTTATGGTGCGCGTAAAGAAAGCTGGGTTTTGAAGTGAATAAGCGCTTGCGGCAGGGGGCAGCCCTTCTCTTTTGCCAGCTTTTCTGCCCTGTTGTAGGCGATCCATGCAGAGGGAGCGTCAAAGCGAGAGTAGTAGAGCTGGGCAAGGTAATATTCTACCTGGATGTCGTTTGGATCTTGGTTATGGTAGGCTTCCAGGCATTTGATGGCCTCTTGAGGGCGGTTTAGCTGCAGCCAGCTTACAGCGAGCAGAAACAGGCCTGAGCGAAAGTTTGGGTTGCTTCGAAGTGCCTTTTCGAGGGCATCTTTTTTTTGAAGGACAGAGCTGCGTGTCTCGTCAACATAGAGGAAAAAGGGCTTTAGGCTTTCACTATCTGCACGATCATAGTAGATATCTTCTGCTAAACTATTTTGGCTGATAAGGTATGGCTCATTTATAGCCATAGCCTCTTTTAGCACGCTTTTTGCCTCCATCTTTTTATCGCATAGAAAGAGGCTTGTGCCATAGAGTATTTTTGCCATCTTGTCGTGAGGGTGGAAGGGCATCGCCCTTTTGTAACAATCTACAGCCTTTGTAAAATCGCCTTTAGAGAGGTGTATAGAGGCCTGGTTGACAAAGGACATGCCTATCACCTCTTTTTTTGTCCTTCTTGGAAGTGCAATCAGGTTAATGCCGAAATATTCATCGTCATGGATATGCACGCCGCGAAGGGTGGTTTCGATGTTGCAGTCGGGGCATTTTATAAAGATGTGGCCGGGAGGCGTTATCACTTCAAACTCTAAACCGATCCGTTCGGCAAGGCATATGTAGAGGGCAGAGACTCCCAAGCAAACCCCGCGCCTTGTTTCAAGGACGTGGGATAAAAAGGTAAAGTGATCGATCGTCTTGGTGTAGGTTGAGTGGGCAGGAAAGCGAAAGCCCATTTCATAGAAGATAAGCTGGTTTAGGGCTCGCACCTTTTCGATGCTTGGGGCATCTTTTGGGCAGCGAGCAAGCACCTGAAGCGCCATAAGATCGAGCATCGCTTCATAGCGTCGAATTTTTGCCCTATCGTCAAGCTGTGCAAGAAGCAGCCCGCGAGCAAGGTCAATATCGTGCGAGTCTAAAGCGAGCACCTCTTCCAATGTTGCTGCCTTATGTCCCTTTAGCTTGCGGTTGTAAAGGGTGTTTCCAACCTCTTCAACTGCTTTCAGCGCCTCATCATCTATTTCAAATCCATCTTGCGCATCTTGGGGGTTGATAAGCGCAATAAAGGCATCAATATTGCGAGGAAATGAGAGGGGAGTCTTCCCCTCGCTTTTTCCTGAGAGTAGCTTCCAGGCATGTTCAAGCGCCGGGGGGTACTGATAGAGCTCATAGTAGGCAAGATGCTCTGAAATCGAAGTAGGATCCAGGCTTTCATATGGAACTTTTGCCTGAAGTGCTGGGGCAATGGAAAGCAGTATTATGCATAGGAATATTTTCATAAGGTATTATGGTAGCAGCTGTTATAATAAAATAGTAGTCTCAAGAGAAAAGGACCAAAAGGACGGTGGCAACTCGAATTTGCAACTTTCGACGGCTTGAATCAGGCTGCCTTCAGCACTCGTTTCACTGTAGAGGCAGCGAATGGTTTATTTCCTGGGATTTATTTTCTCCGGTAGGGCTATTTTTTGCCTTCCGTGAAATTAAATTAGTGGCAGAGAGCTGTTGCTTGAGGCTTGTGGCGAAGTGAATGAAAAAGTCTCTGAAGCGACTAGCGTGTCCGAGAAAACTCTTATTAACGCTCGAGACTCAAGACCGAGACCGAGACCGTCAATTTTTGCCGCCTATTCGTGTAGGCCAAAAATAACGGTCTCGGGCTCGGTCACGGTCTTGAGTCTCGATAAGTGCAATTTTGTACAAAGTCGAGGTCAAAAGTCCTTTATGTCCTTTATGTCCCTTTGGTCCCTTTCTCTGGGTACCTCCGTTATTTTCTTTGAAAAATTATGGTAACACCTGTTATGATCAAGGGTTTTTGGGGGACTGAAGATGTTGCGCAGCATGACTGCTTTTGCGAAAGCAAAAAAAAACTATAGCGATGTTGAAATAGCTGTCGAAATTCAGTCGGTTAATAAAAAGCATCTAGACCTTCATATAAAGCTGCCTTCTGAGTGCATGCTGTATGATCCGCTTGTGCGCGAAATCATCTCGCAGCATATTGAAAGGGGACATATTAACATAAGCATTCAGGTTCATTTTTTAAAGGACTTTGCGGTTCACGTGGTTGCAAATAGCAGCTATGCTAAAAGCCTTTATAATGCAGGAAAGCTGCTTGCACAAGAGATCGGCTATAATGACTTAGATGAAGGTAAACTCTTTTTTACGGTCCTTCGCGAAAAGGGCGTCCTTCAATCAAGTTTTGAAATAGAGCGCGAAGACTTTGAAGAAAAATTGCGAGATATCTTGCGCACAGCATGCTCTGACCTTGTTGCTATGAAAGAGCGCGAAGGGCATGAGATCTACTCAGAGTTTATGAAGCGCCTTGATACGCTTTCTACCCTTGTACATGAGATTGCACACCTTGCAAAAGATGTGAAACCAAAGTTTTATAAGCGCTTGAAAGAGCTTCTGGACGAACTTCTTGGGGCCGATGTAGATGCTGAAGAGCGCATTGCCAAAGAGATTGCCCTCATGGCAGACAAGGTAGATATCTCAGAAGAAATTTCTCGCTTTGGCTTTCACCTGGACCATTTTCGCAATGAGATGAAGGCAAAAAAATCAGGCAAGGTGCTTGAGTTTATTATTCAGGAGCTATCTCGCGAGATAAACACTATGGGTGCAAAGTGTCAAGATGTGCAAATTTCGCGCCGCGTTATAGATGCTAAAGCAGAACTTGAAAAGATGCGGGAGCAAGTTGCCAATGTCGAATAAACATACATTGCTTGGAAACCACTCTCACGGCCTTCTTTTTGTGCTAAGTGCACCTGCAGGAACCGGTAAAACTACGCTTGTGGATATGCTTACAAAAGAATTTAGCTGTGTGGCAAGAAGCATATCGTGCACCACGCGGGCAAAAAGGCCAAACGAAGTAGATGGCGTCGACTACAATTTTATTTCGGACGAGGAGTTTGAAAAAAGGGTAAAAGAGGGTCAGTTTTTAGAGCATATAACCCTTTTTGGCTACCGCTACGGCACTTCGCGCCGGCAGGTTGAAAAGCTTCGAGCAGAGGGAAAGCATGTCTTTTTGGTGATAGACACGCAAGGGGCGCTTCACCTGATGGGCCAGGTGGCAGCAACATTTGTTTTTATCCTGCCGCCAAGCTTTGAAGAACTCGCCCGCCGTTTGCAGATGCGCGGCACAGAAAATTATGACACTCTCGCAAAGCGCCTTCACGAGGCAGAGCGCGAAATTGCAACAAGTACTGCCTACCACTACGTCATCGTAAATGATGATCTTCAGACCGCCTACGAGGCACTGAAAAGTATTGTGGTTGCAGAAGAGCACAGAATCAGATAACTAAAGGAAATGTATGGATATAGATTATAAAGATCAACTCACAAATGAACAGCTGCTAAAGCGGTTTAAAAACCAGTTTGAGCTTGTTCGCTATGCAATCCAGCTTGCAGAAAATACCATCCGTTCAGGCCGCGAGCCGGAGATGTTGGGAGACTCACAAAATGTAGCGTACAATATACTTGGCGAAATTGCACACCACAGAGAGCAGTTTATAGAGATTCCAAAAGAAGAAGTGGAAGAGCCAAAAAAGAACGATGGCAAAAAACACGATTCAAGTAAGAACTCCTTTCAAGACGAAGTGCGCGCCTTTAAAGAAGAGCGAAAAGAGCGCAAACCAAGAGCAAAAGCTGCCAGATAATTGGATACAAGGTAGATGGATAAATGGACAACGTTGAGACCCTCGGCCATGGGGCAGTTTTTGTACTGATTGCCTCTTTTTTTCTTGTTATCCTGGCGATGATAGGACTTTTGTGGTTTGGCTGGTGGGTGTCAAAAAAGCGCGGGTCATTAAGTCCCTACAGCAAAAAACCGATGATGCTGGCAATAGACATCGCGTCCTCTGTCAGGGGTTTTGTCGAGGACTTTATGCTGAGCCATCCACAGCCTGAAAATAGCCCTCTTGATTTTGACACCGCAGCTGTCTGTCCCGAGACGGGGAGGATCTTTCCGAATGCTGTCTTGAGGGGCACTTTTGTGCGCCTTGACTGGAGCTTTTTACCAAAGCGCTATCCCGGCCGCTTTGTCTCGTGGGGCAGTTTAAGCGAGTATGAAAAGGCAACTATTAAGCTCTGCCATGAGTCGCTAGCAGGCTATCAGACTGAACATTCAGATCCAAGACCTATGCCGCAAGCGATCGACAGCTATTTTTCGCAGCAAAAGCCGGGGCCTTTATATGTCGATCGCACCACAAAGGTACTGCTAGGCTGGAAAGAGGTTCCGGGCACAGAGCTAGAAGTGCTTATAGTACAAAAACCCATTTACGAATCTATTGAAGAAACATTATAATATGAAAAAAGTTCTTATCACAGCAGCTCTTCCCTATGCTAACGGCCCGGTTCACTTTGGCCATATAGCGGGCGCCTACTTGCCGGCTGATATTTTTGCACGCTTCAGCCGCTTGCAAGGTGACGACACGCTCTTTATCTGCGGCTCTGATGAGTATGGCATTGCGGTAAGCTTAAGCGCTGAAGTTGCAAAGCGCACTCCCCAAGATCATGTAGACCACTTCCATGCCATTAATAAAGCGCTTTTTGATAAGATGGAGATCAAGTTCGACCACTATTCAAGAACAACATGGCCGGGCCATGTGCCGCTTGTGCACCAGTACTTTAACGACTTACTTAAAAATGGCTACATCGAAGAAAAAGAGACCGAGCAGCTCTTTTCTGAGCAGGAAAACCGCTTTTTAGCCGACCGCTATGTTGTGGGCATCTGCCCAAAATGCGGCTTTGACGGGGCGCGAGGCGATGAGTGTACTGCATGTGCTGCAAGTTTTGATGCAACCGACCTTAAAAACCCCCGCTCAAAGCTTACCGGAAGCCCACTTGTGCTTAAAAAGACGACCCATTGGTTTTTGCGCTTAGACCTGTTTAAAGATAAACTGCTAGCTTGGCTTGCCACAAAAAACTGGAAGAGCAATGTCGTAAACTTTATAAAAAGCTATATCCAAGACCTTCGCCCTCGCGCCATCACGCGCGATATGACATGGGGTGTGCCGCTTCCGATCCAGGGGGTAAATGGCAAAGTGCTCTACGTCTGGTTTGATGCACCTATTGGCTATTTAAGCGCAACGAAGGAGTGGGCAGAGCGTGCCGGCACCCCTGAGCGCTGGAAAGAGTACTGGTGCGATCCGGAGGTGCGCCTTGTGCAGTTTGTGGGCAAGGACAACATACCCTTCCATGCAGCGATCTTTCCTGCCATGACCATGGGCCAAAACCAGCCCTACAAGCTTGTCGACGAGCTTCCTGCTAATGAATTTTATAACCTCGAGGGCAAGCAGTTTAGTAAGTCTGAAGGCTGGTATATTGACCTAAAAGAGTTTTTAGAGCGCTATACGGCCGACCAGCTGCGCTATACCATCGCTGCAAATGCACCTGAGACCTCAGATTCAGAGTTTACCTGGAAGGACTTTCAAATACGCTGCAACAGCGACCTTGTAGGCAAGTTTGGCAACTTTATCCATCGCACGCTTGTCTTTTTGCAAAATAACTGTTTGGGAAAGGTTCCGCCGTGCGGACCCCTTTCAGAGCGGGACGCTCAGTTTATAAAAGAACTCAATGCCCTTGTAGATAGGGTTGAAGCGGCCTACAGCGGCTTTCATGTGAGACAAGCAGCAAGCCTTATTATGGAAATAGCAGCGCTTGGCAACGTCTACTTCGACCATAAAAAGCCGTGGGTGCTTGCCAAAAGCGAAGCAACACAAGCTGAGATGAATACCACCATCTACCTCTGCCTTGAGTGCATAAAGATGCTTGCCCTATGCGCCATGCCAATCATACCCGATACCGTCCATAAGATCTGGCAGAGCGTGAACATAACGGAATCCTTTACTTGGGATGAACGACGAAAGGAAAAGCTGCATGCAGGCGCATCTCTTCCCATTCCAAAAACCCTATTTATAAAAATTGAAGATGAGCAGATTGCCAAGGAGATATCTATGCTACAGACTGCTGCCCACCATGTACCCCCGGTTCCGGCTGAAGCGGAGCACGTAAGCTCCCTCATCAGCATCGACGACGTAAGAAAGCTTGACCTTCGCGTTGCAAAAATCGAAACTGCCGAGCGCGTCCCAAAAAGTAAAAAGCTCTTAAAGCTCGGCGTCGACTTAGGCTCTGAAAAGCGGACCGTAGTCTCCGGCATCGGCCACCAATTTGCCCCGGAAACCCTGATCGGCAAGCACGTTGTCATGGTAGCAAACCTCAAGCCCACTACCCTCATGGGCGTAGAAAGCCAGGGCATGCTCCTCGTCGGTTCCTCTCCTGAAGACAAAATGCAGATTATCGACCTTCACGAGCTCCCTCCGGGAAGTATGGTATCTTAGGGCTTGGTTTACTCTCTCGCACTGAAGACGTGAAGGCGTGAATTATAAAAACCTAAGGTATTAGCCATAGGTCTGGAGTTTGGATATTTCGTTCCCCGGAGAGGCTGTGAAACAATGCGTTTTTTTCGACCGCAGGTCTTTGGAGTGCTGCGATTTTTCGCAGCTTTTGATCCGACCACACACCTTTACTTCATTACCGCCCAAGCTTACAAAACACATCTACATGAATCGGTAAAGGTGCTTTGTGAGCCTTAAGCGATCTTGAGATTAAGGTGTGTGCAGAATTAAAAGCTGCGAAAAATCGCAGCACTCCAAAGACCTGCGGTCGAAAAAAAACGCATTTTTTCGCTAACCTATGGCTAGTTATGATCATAAATTTGTAAAAGGGGCTGCGACCTCTTTTATTCAACAATTGACTTTTTTCTTATGTTTTGTTATAAACTTTTATTTATACATATAGGTGCCTTACATGATTGGAGCAGCTCAAGAGAGATCAGATGGCGATCTAGCGCTTGCTGAACAGGATCAAATCCAGGCTTTCTGGGAAAGCTATATTGGTTCCTTTAAAATAAGTCATGGCACCTCCGGTGTTTATCATAAGCACTTCCAAAGGCATGGAATTAGCGCCACCTATCCTAAAGCACTTGAGTCGCTTGTCACATCCATCAGAAAAGTATGGAGTGATCATGAAGGGGACATTGCAGCAAAAACTGAGTATTTTAGATGGTTTGAAGAGCGCTACGATATGGCATCCAAAAAAAAGCAAATTACCATGTCATTTAGCGCAGGTAGTTCAATGGATGAATTCACCACAGGGGAAAGAGGCTATGGAGGGGAATGGGTGCGTGAATTACAGACTTTTTTAAATAAGGCAAAGGCGAAAAAAGAACGGCTAAATCCTGATGAACAGGAGGTGCTTTTAAATACCGAGGCTCTTATTGATGTTATGCGCAAGGTTCCTCCCATGACGGTTAACGTGAGTTTTGCCTCTCTTAAATGGGGATCTCATGATGGCAGTCTCTTTTGTCCGTTAGAGAAATTTAGAACCTATGTTAAGAAGGAATGTACCCAGAGCAGCAATCCGCGTATACTTGCAACTTTCCTTGCCAGCCTGTTGCCTCAGATTGAAGAAGAAAAGGCGCGAATACAAAGCAATTATGAAATATGTGTTCACGAGGAAGTTCCTCCCGAACAATTAACATTTGAGTTTATCAAAGATTCCTTCAGTTCTGCAGCAGATACGAGCAATTACCCTAAGCTTGAGTTTAATCAGCCCACAGAATTGTCGCTTGGCGAGGTTATTGCGCTCGGTATCAACCCAAAAACTAAGCGTTCTGCAGTCGAAGCCTATAAGGACTCTATCTTTGAGTATGAATATCCAAGCAATTCTAACCCCTGGATTGTCACCAGGTTAAAAAGTACAGGGGTTGATAGGTTAACAACGCTATGCAATGGCTGGATTGCCGCCTTTGAGTGCGAACACCTCTTATAAACTCTGGCTAGGGCTTGGGTTCCAGTATATTCTGTAGCGAAAGGCCCACTTGGTGGATGAAGATGTCCTGGCGTACGTGCTTTACTCGGGTGTGGAAGGCGCCTGATACTTTTTGTAGCTTTTTCTTGGCGCCGAGTGCGAAGGCAAAAAGCTTTACCAGGCGTATTATACAGGCGTTCGCAAAAGCAACCCACCGTTTGTGGAGGCTGTTTGCTATCTTTTGTGCAGCTGTGTGGATCTCATCTGCTTTAAGGTCGGTATGTTCTAGCTGGTGCGGCTTTGCGATAAGCTGCAGCAAACCATCAATTTTTTTGCCAAACTGCTGCTGCAGCTCATCTACTTCCTGAGCTTTTGTTGCCTCATCGTTAAGAATTTTTTGTTCTTTTTCTTTCTCTTCCAGAAGGGTTTTTGGCACTTTAAGCGGAGGCGCCCTATAGTGCTGCTCGCCGTTTTGTTTTTCCCATTTGCCGCCCGGGCCAACTACCGAGGTCATAAAGCTTTCACACGATGTATTGAAAATTTTAAAGAAGTCGATTTCGCGAATCGCCTCTGCAATTTTAGGGCCATACTCTTCAATCGATGAGTCTAGCTTATGTTTGGCAACGTAGCGAAGAAATGATGAATCGCTTTCATCAATCACTTTTTGTGCGATCTCCTTTAATGATTTATTAAATTCCTCTTGGCGCGGATATTTTTGATTGTCGGGAGTTTCCGGAAGGGCTTTTGGGCTGGTAAATATGCCTATAATGCTATCGAGTATGATTTTCATGACTATGTATACGATGCCAAGAGGGGCTAAAGAGAGCGTTCCTGTTGCTATACCGGGAACTGCCAATATTCCAGCAAGGCGCGTTTGGGCCTTTTTTGGGCCTCCTTCGATAATGGGAAGCAGAGAGCTATAGCCTTCGTAGAGGAGCAGATTCTTTATGTCATGCTTTCCTTTTAAGTCCTCCATAAAGGTGCTTATCTGCTCTTTGACAACATCTTTTACTAAAGAAAAAATTTTTCCTCGGAAATTGGGTAAGTTATACTGGTCTGTCAACCCGAGAACTGAGGGGAAATAGAGGTCTTGTTCACCTTTTGGAAAGGCCAGGCGGAAGATGAGCTCTGTGCCATCGGTTGAAAATTTTTCAAAATTTGCTATCCCCACATGGGGGGTATTTTCATCTGCCACCTCTTGTAAGCATGCCGTGCAAAGGTCTACAAGCATGAAGGACTGCTCGTCTTTAAGCCTCTCTATAGCCTCTACGATATTGGAAGTAGCCTTTAAAATGTTTAGCTCAATGACTTTTTTAAATAAATCTTTGGGCTCTTCAGATGTAAGCAATGTCGCAAGAAGTTGTCCTAGCATGGTATGTTGCGGATCTGTTGTGTAGCAGCTCTCGTCAGTAAAAATTTCGTCCTTAAGAAAAGCAGGGCGGGCAATAGGGTCTAGTTCTTTGCAGTTCACAATAACTTGCATTAGGAATTCACACACCTTTTGGGATGAAACAGATGCAAGTTCTCCGGCAGCGAAGCTGTTTGTTTTGACTTGAATTTCTTTTTTTAATCTTTTGGTTTCATTATTGATAAATTCTTCTTCAGCTTCACTTTGTATCTCTACATATCCTTTTACAGCGGCAACGCCCGCCTGTTGGGCTGTTTCTTGAATGTATGTCAAGGCCCCTTTTAGGTAGCCGAGGATGTCGGGTTGAGTATCCACAGGAGCTGTAAGAGGCTCGTTAAGCAGTTGCTTTACCTTTTCTATTCTTTTTGTAAGCGAGGGGGTCTTCTTTGTAGGAGAAAATATGAGTGCCTCTTCGATAATTGGAGCGATCCTTTCTTTTATTTTTTCTAACTTTTCGCAGCTAAGGGTGTCTAAAAGTTCATAGTTACAGCCTTTTGTGTTGTGGCGCTTCTGCTCAACAAAGGCTTGCTGGATAAATACTAAGACCTTTTCTGCAAGCTCAACTGTATCTGCATCTAGCTTGTGTTTGGCTTTAACCGTTTCGCATCGTTCGATTAGCTCCGGTTTTTGCTTGGGATCTATGGCATCTAGACCTTTTGCAAACTCGACTAGGTAAGTTATTGTAGAATTATCTATGGTCATTGCATATCTATAGTATATTTGTGTTAAACTTTATTTTAATTAAAGAGGGATGAAATATCAAGGGATTTTTAATTTACGGAAAATATGCCTAACGCTACTCTAAGTGTATGAGAGTAAGCACATTTAAAAATATATTTAGCTATAAGGCCCTTCGTACCCTTCCCGTATGTACGAAAAAAAATAAGGTCAAGTCTCGTTTTTTTGCCGATTGCCTCTTAAGGACCAAGGAAGAGGCGCTTTTTAAGCTTTTTTTACGGGGGCTATATGAAGTGCGGGATGAACATTCAAAAAAGCAGCCGGCAAAAAGGCTGTTTAGAGAGTTTCTCAAGCGGTTTGAAAGGCTTTCTGAAGAGGAAAAGCGCAACTTTTCCGACCCCTTCTATAAAGAGCTGCAAAAGGTCATAGGTGTTTATGAGAGAAAAAAGTCTCCCTGCGATGATAGATTCAAGGAAGCGGCTTTCCTCTTAGCTGATCTTGAAGCGCTTCTTCCTAAGATTCAGCGAGATAACTACAAGCTATGCCAAGAGCAAGAGTCAAAGGTCATCCGCTGTTCTAATAAGCGCCATTCTGTCCGCCAGGGCAATGCTACTTTTGTATCGTTGAATGATAAAGCCTATCCACATAGCGTCATGCAGCTGGATGCAAGCCCCAAGATGGTAATTATTGGAACGCCTCGTCACGACCGCAACGATGCTCTGACGCGCTTTTGGTCGATTATGATCGAAGAGAGGGTAGAGTTGATTGTTGCACTAAATACCGCAGGGGACTGGGAGCAGGCGATCCCTTACCATGAGCCGGACCATATAGCAAGCTTAAAGCTTGCAGGATACAGCGTAGAGTGCAAAAAAACAGAGATTCTTTATGAGGGCAAAGCGGCGGCCAATATGTCCAAAGATAGGTGGGAACAGGTTGAAAAGCAAAATATTGCTCTAACAAGCGATGAACTTGCACAGTATCGTCCACGAATAGTTGAGAGGCAGTTTGAAGTAACTCATGCAGAAACAGGAACTTCGCGCACGATCATACAGCTTCACTATGAAAACTGGCCTGATCGGCAGCATGCGCCTGATTTGGATGGCTGGTGGCATCTTTTAGAGCGCCAGCTTGCGCTCTCTGCAAAGTCGATATGCATCCACTGCCAGGGAGGTATAGGCAGGACAAATGCCCATGCCATCCTTACCACCCTTATAAGCCAGGTAAATGCGCATAAAGGCGATCTAAGAGAGCTTGAATGCAACGTGCCTCTTACGATGTATCGCCTGAGACGCCAAGCCCCAAGGCTTGGCGGGCTTATCTGCCCAAAGCGCTTTGGCCAGATTTATGAGATGCTCTTTCGCTATTATAAAAAGTTAAGTCAGAAGGTGGAAGGGTGAGAGATTATCTATTTGCATTTTTGTTCTGTACAGGAACCCTCTTTGGAGCATTGTACCATAAAGAGTCTGAAATATTTTACCTCGTAGCAAAAAACCTGCGCGGAGCAAAAACCGTTGATGGCCCTGCAATAAAATCCTCGCTGACACCGCTTTTAGAGCGTATTAAGCAGGATAATATCCAAAGCGCGATACCGCCCCTAGAGCACGCTGTAAACAGCCTTGATAATCCAAATCCTAAGCAGCTCTATGAAGAGATCATGACCTCATGGTACTTTACGAGCCCCGAAGCCTCCCTGCTCTACCTTTTTAACGAGATAGACAGCGGTATGAATCAAATCCAGCAAGAGCCCGCCAATAGTGATGCGCTTAATGTGACGCGAGTAGACTTTAACCTGCTATTAGGCTTTTTAAACGTCCTTATTCAAAAAAATGGGGAGCGCGTCTTAAATCTTGTGGTAAAGGACCTAAATGACAAGGCCGCCTGGTTTTCTGAAACCCCGAGGCGCGATTTTGTCTTTTTTCAGATCTCTCTAGAGCTTAGCTGGCTAAAAACCATCCTCCTTGTCCGCGAAAACAGCCTGCCGGAGTTAGTAAAAAGCATCGATTATCAGATAAGTATGCAGCAAAAGATAATGGGCCTTACCAAGTTTGACAAAGAGCCCGACTATGAAAAGGCTTTTCACCTCTTAGTCGCCATGCAGATGCAGCTGTGCGTCCAAGACTACCAGGGCCTATTGCTTCTAAAGCCGCAGGGCCCTCACGCCAAAGCTGCCGAAGCCCTCCTCAAAAACGTCGTTGACATCGCCCCAAAACAGCTCAAGGACCCCAAAGCCATGACCCAAGTCCTGGAAAACCTCCAGCAGGCCAGCTCAATTCTTCACAGCCTTTAGCTAATAAATAGCCAACTATGAATTGTGAACCCCATTTTTGTTTTGCTCTTGCTTAAAATACCTTTGCAAGGTATCCCTTAATGTGGGATGGACAGCCATATGAGGTTGCGATAACTGATTATCATTAGGAGAAATTATGTTTTAGTATACGAGAAAACCAACATCCCCCGGCGAACTTTTGTTCGAGGAATTTTTGTTGCCTTTGGGGGTTTCTCAGAGAGAATTGGCTACACATATTGGTTGCGATTACAAGGTAATAAATCGAATCATCAATGAAAAAGCGGCTGTAACTCCTGAGATAGCTCTACGGCTGGCCTTAGCGCTAAACACTACCCCAGAATTTTGGCTTAATGCGCAAATGGCACAAGATTTATGGGCCCTGCGAACTAAAAAACGTAAAATTCCTCCAATATTTACGAGTGAAGGAGACAAAAAAGCTGCGTGACTCTCTCGCAGTTTTTTTATTGAACACACTCAGGTGGATGTTGAGGAGGATGACCCGGATAGTCGAGAGCGAGAAATTTGCAGGTTTCTTTCGTGTAAAAATCTTTTACTCTTTGAGTAGTATCAGGCCATTTAGATGTATCCATTTGGTCGCAAAAGTCATATCTTCCGCCAAACTTATTGATTACATCGCGATAACGGCTATAGCTATTGCAAGATTTTTCCCAACTTAGTGCCATAGAACAGGCCTCAGGCTTTCGTAAGTACAGCATTATTTCATTATCTTGCCCTGCGGGTATAGCTTCACTTGATGGATTTAAAAAACGGACAAGAACAAATGAGTTTGCCTGATCGATATCACGAAAATATGGTTCGACCGGTACATCTTTCCAAGAAAGGGAGCCCTCTGTTGCTGCTTTGTAGGTAGAATATTCAATGTTAAGTGCCTTGTAATTATTCCAGCACGCAGGATCCCACTTGATATCGGCCACGACATGGGGCTTACCATATGCATTCCCATTCCCATAGGTAAGGTTAGTTACGCATTTATCTACGAATGAATCACCTCTAAGAGGTGCCAAGGGATCAGAAAGCGTCATTTTTGGCTTTACCCAGCGATCAAGGTTTCTTCTTGCCTCGTCAACATAGTCCTGTTCTGTAAACTCGCGCCTTTCGGGATTCCAATTTCTTCTCATATATTCTTCTGTCGCATAGAGGGCTCCCCAAACAAATACCATTGCTCCAATGGATTTTAAAGAGGCCACTTCATTTGGCGACAGCCTATCTTGCCCCTCTTGCCTAAAAACAAAGCGTGAAATCCGCCCCGGGCCAATTTTATACAATGATGCAGCAATGCCTATTGTTGATAGCGTAGCCGATGCAACGCGAAGAGTGGGCACGTATGGCGCAAGCTGCCTTGCTGCCTCTACCCCAAACTGCACAGCCTCATTTGCCACAGAGGTCAAAGTTTGTCTAGAAGGCATATAATCAGAAATTTTACTATATAAAAGGCCCAATGCTATAGGTGCCATATAATTACTCCTATTAAAAGAAAAATTATATCACAAATTTTTCTTTATTGCAATAGTTTCTTTTAAGATGGTTTTTACTTAGCCTGTAACAGTTTAGCCTCATTTAGCGCTAATTTACCATCTTTACTTAATAGGTCAAGCTTAGCTTGATCTTGCTTGCCTGCTTCTTCTACCAGCCTCTTGAGTAAGTCTTTGGCCACTTTATCTTTTGGATGCTTAAGAAGGATGGTGATATAGCGGTCAAAGTAGGCAGCGAATGTTGCAGGATCTTGTTCTTTAAAGATGCTTCTTGCAAGATGTTTTGGGGTGGCATAGACGATAGGGGAAAAATCCTTTCCACATAAGAATGTAAAGAATACATCGTCACCGATGAGTGCTCGTATTTTTTCAGACTCTTCGAACTTTCTTGCTTGGTGAGCATCGATAAGGGCTTCATGTTCGGCAAAGAAGTTTTCGACAGAAGCATTTTTTTCTAGTTTACAATTTTCATATCTGGGTTTGTTGTGGATAAGGCCTGCATATTTGGGATTAGTCTCAGAATCTTTTGTGCCGCAATACTCGCAAGCCAAACGAAGTTTCCAAGCAAGTCTTACCCAGGTAGGGCTGCCCTTATCAAAAACGACCCATTTAGGTTTTGGTGCAGGGAAATTTTCGCTTGCCCCGCGAAGGCGTCCAAGGCAGTCTACGTATTCAGGAAGAAGCCTTGCAACGACTTCGGCATCACAACTAAATAGGCTAGCAGCTAGGGAATCTTCGCCTGTACGTTCCTTATCACCAGTCGTAAGTTTTGTAAGGGCTTGAAAAAGCTCACCTTTGCCAAAAAAGCTCATAAAATAGTCATAAGGTCTTGCGCGTTCGATGGCAGTACCTACCGCAGAAATAAGTTTTCTATTTGTTTTATCAAGGTCGCGTACTGCGACAACAAGCTTTTGCTCCCAGTCTAATTCTGCATTATTTTTTTTACCGCTGCGAATGCTGTCAAGACGGTCGGCAAACTTTATGACTAACGCATCGGATGAGAGCGTTGGGGCGCGGGCAATAACGCGTTCTTTTTCTTCATCTGTCCCCCTGGCAAAATTTGGCTCGTCATTACATTCTACGAGAACATTACAAACTGTTGGAGGGAATTCTTGTTGTAGATCTTTAGCTTCCCAGTGGTGGAGAATACCGCAGGCAAGAAGGGCAATGTCGCGAACGTCAGCTTCTTCCCATAGAATTTGTGCTACACGTAGGGTGTGCAGGAGTAAAGGTTTTCCTTCAAGCTCTTCGCCCTTATTAGCCGTACGTACTACAGCTTTATAAAGAAGGTCTGGTTGGAGTTCTTTTTCCCATTGGGAGTTAACTTTATCAAAGAGCGCGCGAGTTTCGTCTGATTTAAGGGATGCTCTTACGTGATCTACTGGATATGCCATATTTACCTTTTAAAATTAATAATCGATAATTATGGCGTAATATAAAGTTTCTGTCAAGAAAGAGTTATACCGCGGCTAAAGGCCCAGATGAAGGGATAGGAAGGTCCAGTTTGATCTCTTGCACGGAAGATGTGAAAGCGGCCGGATCCTTTTATTGAGGAAGATTCTCCATCTTTTTTTAGAAGGCGTCCAAAATTAACTTATCAAAATGTTGTTCGGCCAAGTTTTTTAGTTTTTCCCAGTCTAAGCCCCACCGAGATGCGTGACAATGAGTTGCCTTACCCAAATCAATGGCATTTCGAAGTTTATCTATTTCACTTGGGAAAGCTGCTCTCATGGTTAAGGAATGCTGTTCAAGCTCAGTTTTTGTCATACCATGATGGGTAATAGCGCTTGCAGGTTTTAAAAACTCATATAACATAAATCCAGTACGATCTTCTGCACTTCCAACTCCTTGGAAACGAGATGTCATGTTAGAGACAGTTCCAAATTTTACTTTCGGTTCATCATCAAAAGAAAAACTATCTGAAAAAGAAGGGGATTCAGTTTGGTAAGCTACTACACAGCCAGCAAATGGTTCCATATCTTTATATGTGTTAATTGAATGCATGGAAACCCCCTTTATTTTTTAGATTGGATTATATTAGATTTGTAAAGATAATGGCAAGTTAGATGTGATTGAAATCGGGCCTGGCATTCGGACATTCGCTTTAAAGGTATTGATATTTAGGCAGTTATGTTTTTTTATTTGATTCTCAAATGCCCGAATGCTAGGCCTGACCCCAATACCGTTCACTTAAGACATTTTTCTTGATCTTGATCTTGATCTTAATCTTGATCTTCTTCTTAACATGAGCTCTCATACTCAGAAAATACCGAAAAAAGAAAGATTAAGATCAAGATCAAGATCAAGATCATTAAGAAAATTTATATTAGTTCTGAAAAGATTGTGAAATACCATCTCTCCCTTCGGGAGAGAACTCGAGTTTGGACATTTGAAGGTTCGACGGACACCGTTCTTGTATGCTTAACGTACATATTGGTGATCCATGGTCTCGGTCTCGGTCTCCAGTGTACGAAGTATGCTTAGTTAAAGGCAAAGCTTCGCCTGCACAACGTCTACAGTCGAGACCGAGACCGAACGGTTTACCTCCAAGATGTTATGAGTTCCGAAGAGGCTGTGAAAAATGTTTTAATGGCCAGCGCTTAAGTTGACACCATTGGGGCCGGACTCGATCACTGAATAATTTTAAGATACAAATTTTTTAGTTACTAAGTATTGACTTTTATTGATTAATGTTATAAACTTAACTTTAATAAATAATAAAAGGCAGTATATTATGATGAATAATGTTTATAATATGGCAGCAAACTTGACTACGAATCTCACAGATTTTGCATACGAAAAAGCTAAGGAATATCCGCTCACCTACGCGCTTGGTGCAGTCGGTGTAGTCACAATCACCGCCCTTGGCTATTACCTATCAAGACAGAGGCCTGATTTAAAAGTAATCCGCTCAATCGCCCGCGAGATTCAAGAACTTAAGCCTACTATAGGCGATGGCGCAAGCTACCCCTTCGTCAAGCAACATGGACAATATATCCAAGATGAGAAAACTAAGGCAGGAACTCTTGCTATGCTTGCTGCGGGAGCAAGATCGATGCTTGGCGGATTAGCTGCTCAAGATGCAACTATAAAGCCAAGCGAGCTACGTCGCATCGCGGCATCCTACAAAGACAACCCTGAGGAGATTGTAGCTTTGGGGCAAGACTTGCTTACTAATAGATCTGGCCAGTGCGATAGTATGGCAGCAGCAGTAATTGCCAAAATCGTAGAAAAAATCCGCAACGGGTTCAACTGGAATTCTCGTGTTGATCTTGTCGGAAGCGGTGCTCATGCGTTTGTTGTAATTGGTCGCCCTGAAGGAAGTGACATTAATTCTCCCAAAACCTGGGGACAAGCTATTCTCTTTGATAGCTGGCTGGCAAGATTAGGTGTAAAGGATGAGTATGCTGATAGATTAACGGCAGGTGAAGATGGCGTTGTGACAAATTTTGGCGAAATAGAAAGCAATGCAATGGCTTTTGGAGCAGCCTCAAACCAGCTCAAAGTCACACATTCATTTGATGTTGGATTGCTCCACAAACTTGCTCAGAAAAACCAGTAATGCTGAAACGGTGATTGGGGCCTTCTATAGAGCTCGTTTAAACTGCAGCTAGTGAGATTTTCGTCTGTAATTCTAATGGATTCATCCAGCACCCCCGTTCGGGGGTGCATGTGTATTATTTGATTGTTGTCCCAGAGCACCTCCCTCTGGTCGGTGATCTGGGCTAATCGCCAACACCCCTTTCAGGGGTGTGACCCTCGAATGGGGGTATAAGGTGACCCGCTCCAAAAAAAGCACCCCAGAATGGGGTGCTGGCGATTAGCCCAGGCCACCGACTGCAAGGAGGTGTCCTGGGATTGTGCATAAGAAATCACCCTATGCACCCCCGAATGGGGGTGCTGGACTGTCATTTCCATAGATAGCGCTCGTCATATTCGATTTCATGTTGGTTAAGTAAAAGCAAAAATTCCTCTTTGAAGCTTCGTCCCTCGTGATGCTCTTTTTGGTTTTTGATGTAATTTATAACCGTATCTTTTTTGGATGCGCTTACTGTGAAGGCACCATATCCTTCTTGCCATGCAAAATCTTTACAATGTTGGTTTGTTTCATGAACCCATTTTGTGGAGGCAACCTTTACGTTTCGAATGATTTCAGCAACGGCCAAGGTGGGTGGTATGGTCACAAGTATGTGGATGTGATCCGGCATGCCTCCGATTTGTATGGGGAGGCATTCCTTGGCTTTAAATGCGCCGCCGATATAATCGTGAAGCCGTTCTTCAAGAAGGGATGGAATCGACATTTCACGGTTTTTTGTAGACCAAACAAGGTGGTAATATAGTTGAACATATGTGTGTGCCATTGTTCTCCTTTATTTGAGGTGATGTTTTAGGCCGGTGTAGCGCTCCTGTACTTCTTCGTTTTTGACGGCGATGGCGATGGCTTTTTTGGTGCCGACTAAGAAGACGAGCTTTTTGCCTCTTGTGACGCCGGTGTAGAGGAGGTTTTTGGTGAGGAGCTTGAAGTGGGAGGTGTGGATTGGCATGACGATGCAGGGACATTCGCTGCCCTGGTATTTGTGGATCGAGACAGCGTAGGCAAGCACTAGCTCGTCAAGTTCTGAAAATTCGTAGGTGACCTCTTTATCGTCCATCTGCACTATGAGCTGCTCTTCATCTGATTTTACTGCCGTTACATAGCCAATGTCGCCATTGTAGACATCTTTGGAATAGTTGTTGCGAAGCTGCATCACCTTGTCGCCTACGCGAAAGCCGAAGCTTGAGCCGCTGGGGGTGAGCTTCTCTTGCAGGTCGCGGTTTAATACTTCGATGCCGCAGGCTCCTTTTCGCATCGGCACAAGTACCTGGATCTCTTTTTTTGCATCGAAGCGATGCTCCTGGGGGATTTTTTTGGTGACTAACTCAAGGATTGTCCGTCTGACATCTTCCGGCTCTTTTGCTTCCACAAAGAAAAAGTCGCTCTTTTCAAAATTTTCGGTAAAGGGCATCTTGCCTTCATTAATGCGGTGGGCGTTGAGGATGATTTTAGACCCCTGAGCTTGGCGGAAGATGGCGTTTAGGCGCACTGTGGGGATAAAATTTGATGCGATGAGGTCTTTTAACACAGTTCCCGGCCCAATACTTGGCAGCTGGTTTACATCGCCGATAATCACCACCTTGGCACTAGAGGGGATGGCACGTAAAAGCTGGTACATAAGGTAGGTGTCGATCATGCTCGATTCATCGATGATCAGAAGGTCTGTCTGCAAGGGGTTGTCTCTATCAAATTTAAAGCGCCCCTTTGCAAAGTCATACTTCAGCGTGCGGTGGATGGTCTGGGCATACTTGTGGGTGATCTCTGCCAGGCGCTTTGCGGCTCTTCCCGTTGGGGCGACAAGTAAAATCTTGTCTGTAAGCTTTTCAAAGATGGCCACAAGAGCTTTTGTGATTGTACTTTTACCGGTACCGGGACCGCCCGTGATGATGGAGACCTTTTCTTGGAGTACCTGCCGTACCGCCTGCTCCTGCAGCGGGGCAAATCGAAGGTAGAGTTTCTCTTGCGACCAGATGATCGCCTTGTCTATATCTACCTGCCGAAGGGGTGAAGGGCTGCTTTTAAGGCGCTTCATTTCATTGGCAATGCCAACTTCGCTTGCAAAAAGTGGTTTTGACCATATGTAGAGGGTGTCATCTACTCTTTGAAGCTCAAGTTGCTGCTCTTTAAAGAGGCGCCCGGTCTCTTGGCGGATCAGGTCGGGGGCAACTTCTAAAGTAAGGCTTGCCCTTGTGATGAAAAGATCGAGAGGATGGCATACATGGCCTTCCTGGGATAGCTCATAGAGGACATAGTCGATTCCGGCGCTTATGCGCTCAACGCTTTCAGGCTGCACGCCCATAGTTTTTGCTATGGCATCAGCCAGGCGAAAGCCCATGCCATGCACCTCTTTGGCAAGGCAGTAGGGGTTTTGCTTGATCTTTTGAAGTGCCGAGCTTCCATAGGCGCGCAGGATCTTTCGTGCATAGGCGCGCGTTATACCATAGCCCTGCAGGAAGACAAAAAGCTCTTTTAGCTCCTTCTGCTCCTGCCACGAGCGAACGAGCGTTGCAATTTTCTTTTCACCAAGGCCATCGATGCTGCTTAAAAGCTTAGGCTCTTTATCGATTACTTTTAATGTATCTTTGCCGAACCGTTCGACAAGGCGCTTGGCAAAGGCGGGCCCGATTCCGCGCACAGCACCCGATGATAAAAATTTCTCTATAGCCCTTGCGTCCTGCGGCAGCCTCAGCTCATAGGTGGCCACCTCAAACTGCATTCCATGCTTTGGATGGAGCTTCCATACCCCTGTGCAGAGGATAGTTTCACCTACCTGGATCGCAGGCATCACACCCGTGGCAATTATAGGCTTTCTTTGACCCGGCGACAGCACAGTTGCTACCGTAAAGTGGCTTTCAGGATCTTGAAAGGTAAGATGTTCTACTGAGCCGGTAAGTTCTTCCATAGTGGCAAACTATAACAAAAACAACTCAAATAAGACCATGCCAATTCGAACCCAAGCCCGATTGAAACCTCGACTTTGTATAAAATTTGCCCTCATCGAGACCGAGACCGGATGCTTTGCTTAGCTGCAAGTTATGCAAAACATTCGGT
The DNA here is from genome assembly GCA_963826935.1 of uncultured Chlamydiales bacterium. GTDB lineage: Bacteria > Chlamydiota > Chlamydiia > Chlamydiales > FEN-1388 > SZAS-7. The sequence goes on from CAWGYH010000005.1 coordinate 248,355, forward strand.
CTCGGTCTCGGTCACGGTCTCGGTCTCGAAAAGGCAAAAAACGTACAAGGCCGAGTTATCCTGTTTGTCTTGTTTACTAACTCTACCTGTGGCACAATCACTGTTATGGTTCGATTTACAAAAGAAAGTTTAGATCAGCTTAGAAGCCGCATAGACCTTGCCGAGGTGCTTTCGCAGCATATCGATTTAAAGCGTGCCGGAGCATCGTTTAAGGCGTTATGCCCATTTCATGAGGAGCGCTCGCCATCCTTTGTGGTAAATAGGGGAGATACGCACTACCACTGCTTTGGCTGCGGAGCGCACGGCGATGCCATTCAGTTTTTAATGCAGCATCTGCGCTTAAGCTTTGGCGATTCAGTACAGCAGCTGGCAGAGCGCTTTCAGGTGCATCTTGAGCAGGTTGAGGGGGGCTCCACACATACGAAAAGCGTCAATAAGCCGCGCTTAAAAGAGGCTCTCGATGCTGCAAGCCGCTTTTATCAAACTATTCTTTTGCATACGGAAGAGGGAAGGCGAGCTCTTGACTACCTTGCCTCTCGCACCATCGACCTTGATTTTATCAACGCCTTTCAGGTTGGCCTCTCACCTAAGCAGGAGGGGCTTTTTCGAAAATATATGCATCAGGCGCACTTTACCGATGACGATCTTATTGAGGCAGGCCTGCTTGTGGATCGTGGAGGCAAGCTTCGCGAGTTTTTTTCTGAACGCGTGATGTTTCCAATACTTGACGTTCAAGGCCAAACTATCGGCTTTTCTGCCCGTAAGATAAGCGAAAGCACTTTTGGGGGAAAGTACATAAACACGTCAGAAACCCCGCTTTTTAAAAAGTCTCGCATTCTCTTTGGCCTTGCAGCAAGCCGCCGGCGCATCATCAAGCAAAAGCAGGCAATTATTGTTGAAGGGGGGCTTGATGCCCTTCGCATGATCTACCACGGCTATGACTTAACAGTCGCAGCTCTTGGAACTGCCTTTGGAGAAGATCATGCCCATGAGCTAGCCTCACTTGGCGTCACGCGCGTCTTTTTGCTGTTTGATGGCGATACGGCAGGGCAAGAGGCTTCAGTCAAAGTTGGAAACCTCTTTCAAAAGAGGGGAATAGAGGTGTGTGTGGCAGAGCTTGCTCCCGGGCAAGACCCCGACAGCCTTTTAGTAAAACGCGGCCCTGCAGCCATCACAGAGGCGCTTTTAGAGGCAAAAGAGTATTTAGCTTTCCTCTGGCAGCACTACTCTAAAAACCTGCACGCAGACTCTCCTGCAGAAAAAAATAGCATCGTCCAGGAGCTTGTGCTGAGGGTTCGCGACTGGAATAATCCCGTTATGGTACATGAAAGCTTAAAGAAGATAAGCTCCCTTACAGGCATTCCTGAAGAGATGCTTGGCCTTGACGTTGTAAAACCCCGCACCCTCTTTTTTAAGCAGAGCATCTCAAAAAATGCGACGAGCGAGATTGACCCGGACCGCATTTTAGAGCAGGATCTTCTTCGCTGGCTTATCATCATGGGGCCATCCAGCAGTGAGTTTGCCCTCATGTGTCACAAAAATATCACCGCAGAGGACTTTCGCCTTGATATTGCAAAGCAGGTATATACGAGAGTGCTTTCCTGCCTGCTAGAAGACAAACCGCTTGATCTCTTAGGCATTACTGTGGATATAGAGCATGATGACATTCAGCTCTTTTTGTCAGAGATTTTAAATAAAAAAGTTAATAGAGAAAAGGCAAAAGAGCATTTTACAGAGACGATAATGCGCATAAAAGAGCGCAACTGGATGCATGAGCGCGAGTCAGTTAAGATGAAAATCCACCTGGGAAAGGCCTCTGAGGATGAACTTATGCAGCTTGTGAAGCAGTTTGACGATATCAAAAAAAGAGTGCCGGAGCTTGTAGTATGAATATTGTCTTTTTTGACGGCTGGTGCGCCATGTGCCACTGGGCAGTAAAGTGGATATATAGGTGCGATTATAAAAAAGAGTTTTATTTTGCCCCTCTACAGGGAAAAACAGCAGAAGAGAGGCTGAAAGGCATTACACTTCCCGATAGCCTTGTATACCTCGAAGATGACAGGGCCTACTTCTATAGCAAAGCCTGCTTTAAGATAGCGTGGAAGCTTGGGGGAGTGTGGGCTCTTATTGGCTGGCTCTCATTTTTACCCGATTGGGCGATCTATCCGACGGATTGTATCTACCGCCTTATCGCTAAAACAAGATCACAATCTTGTGACATCACCATTTCAGGGGATCGCTTCTTAAACTAAAGAGTTAAAACAAAATAATGCGGTAACATTAATAGGTTTGCGGCCGTGCCCGTGCCCGTGCCCGATTTAATTTCAAATTAAATCGGGCACGGGCACGCACACGGGCACGGTAAGAAATCGTCAATTAGGCTGGTATGTTTTGTGAGGAGAAGGCTGCCACAAACCGGAGTGCTTTGTGGCAGTAAAGGGGAATTAAGCAACGAGTTGTGGTTGCTTTGCATCGTCTTGTTGAGGGTCTGTTTTCTCACCATCTGGCTTCATGGCGCCTGTTTGGCCTGGAGCTGTGCTTGGTGATGTGCCGCCAGCAAGAAGCATCTTTGGTGGTAGCTGTTGAACGTCAGCTGGCTTGCCGTCTGGGGTCATAGCTGGCTGGCCGTCTGGGGTTGTCATTGTTGGAGATGGGGCTTCTGACATTGTGTCACCCATAGCAGCAAAAAGCTGGTTGACATCAGTTTCTTTTTGATCGGCTGCTTTTTGTTCGCCTTGAGCGGCAGGTTTTTTTGCTGCTTTACCTTGGCAGCTTGTGCAGGACGATCCTGCAAATACGTTAGCGGTAAATGCGCACGAAATAGCAGTAATGAGAAGCAGTTGCTTCATAGAGGGCCTCCTTTTATATGTAATTCACGCTAAATAGATACCGCACCTTGCCATTTCTTGCAATAAAAAAATGTCTGTTTGTGGTATAATGCTTTCTTTCTTTGAGGCTATATGAAAATAAAAATACTAGGGTTGTCTCTTGACCAGTTAAGAGAGTGGTTTGTATCAAAAGGCAAAAAAAGCTTTAATGCCAATCAGGTGATTGAATGGCTCTTTAAAAAAAGCGAAACAGACTTTCTCAAAATGACAAACTTAAGCGTTGAGCTTCGCTCCCTTATGGCTCAAGAGCTAGATGTGGGTCTGCTTGAGCTTGCGCGCCTGCAGGAGTCCTCCGATGGCGAGACCACCAAGTTTTTATGGAAGCTTGAAGATGGAAAGCTTGTAGAATCTGTGCTTATTCGATCAGGCGATAGGCGAACTGTCTGCGTATCGTCGCAGGTGGGATGCCCCGCACGATGTGCTTTCTGCGCCTCCGGAAGGCAGGGTCTTATCAGAAATCTTGAGCCCTATGAGATTATTGCCCAGGTATTTCAGATAGATTTATGGCTAAAAGAGAAGGGTGAAGGGGTAAGTCATGTCGTCTACATGGGTATGGGAGAGCCATTTCGCAATTACGAGGCAGTGGTGGCTTCAGTTCGCGCGCTTATCGACCCGAACTTTATGGGCCTCTCTCAGCGGCGCATCACGGTGTCTACCGTTGGCGTGGTAGAGGGGATCGAGCGCTTTACAACGGAAGGCCTTAAAGTTAACCTAGTTCTCTCGCTTCACGCGCCGAATCAAAAGCTGAGGCAAAAGATCATTCCTTATGCCCGAGAGTATGCTCTTGAGGCTATTTTAGCTGCTATGTGGAACTATGCCGACACGACAGGAAGAGATATTACCTTCGAATATACCTTGCTAAAAGGTATTAACGATGGCATAGAACAGGCAAAGGAGCTAGGAGTCCTTTTAAAAGGCAAGCAGTGTACGGTAAACCTTATCCCATACAACCCTGTAGATGGCTTAAGGCTTGAAAAACCAACAAGTTCTGCCGTGGCAGAGTTTCGCGAGGTGCTTGACAGCTTAAAAATTATCAACACCTGCCGCTATACAAAAGGCGACGATATAGCCGCTGCCTGCGGCCAGCTTGCCCTGCAGGAGGCTCCAAGTTAAAAGTGGTAAATGGATAAGTTTGATCCAGCAAGGCTTGCTGATTTTCCGGACGCTCCCGGCGTTTATTTGATGAAGGGGGCAAAGGGCGAGGTGCTCTATGTCGGAAAGGCTAAAAACATCAAAAATCGCCTAAAATCCTACTTTGGCTCTGGGCGCGATGAGCGGGTGCAGGTGCCCTATCTTATTGCACAAGTTGCAACGATAGAGACCATCGTCGTCCTCTCTGAAAAAGAGGCGCTTCTTTTAGAAAATACCCTTATCAAGCGCTATCAGCCAAAATATAATGTTCTTTTGAAAGACGATAAGGGCTACATCAGCCTCAAAGTCACCACAAAGCATCCTTGGCCTATGGTGCAGCTTGTGCGCTTTAAGGGGGCTGCCCCAAAAGACGGCACCTATTTTGGCCCATATACGAGCGCTATGGCCGCTCGTCAGATGTATGATCTCATTGGAAGGCTCTTTCCCTTGCGCCAATGCTCTGATGAGGAATTTGCAAGACGCCGGCGCCCCTGCATGCTCTATCAGATTAAGCGCTGCTCAGCCCCTTGTGTGGGCCTTGTGAGCAAGGAGCAGTATGCAAGCTATCTGGATTCTGCCATACGCCTTATTCGCGGCCAAAACCAAGAGGTGCTTAAAGCACTTGATGAGGAGATGCATAGGGCATCAGATGCTCTTGAATTTGAAAAGGCGCAAAGCCTTTTAGACAAGATTGAGCTTTTGCAGGAGATTGTCCAAGGCCAGCGCGTCGATAGCGTCTCGCGAGAAGATGGCGATGTGTGGGGGGTCTTTCGCGAAGGTGCAACGGTTGTCATCACAAAGCTTATGTGGCGCACCGGCAAGCTTGTAGGCTCGCACCATTTTGACTATGATATGGCTGCCCAGCCAACAGATGAGCTGTTAGAGTCGCTTCTTGTGCAGCACTACCTTGGTGAAAATAGCAAGGTCTCTCATATCTATCTTTCAGATCCGGTGCCTGATATCGACGTCTTAAGCGAAGTTATCGACTGCCATGTTCATGTGCCGATCCGTGGCGACAAGCGCCAGCTTGCTATTATGGCCCAAGCTAATGCCATAGCGGCCTTTAAGCAGCGAAAAGATGCTAAAACCCTTCGCGAAAAGGCGCTGCTGGAGCTGCAAGAAAAGCTCAAACTTTCGCGCTATCCTAAAAAGATAGAGTGCTTTGATAACTCCCACTTTTCAGGAACAGAGCTTGTCTCATCATGCGTTGTCTTTATCGATGGCGAGCGCTTTAAGGCAGGCTATAGAAAGTATCGCATTAAAAGCGTTGCTACGGGCGATGACTATGCCATGATGAAAGAGGCGCTTTTTCGCCGCTATAGTAAAGCCAAGGAAGATGACAGCCTTCCCGACCTTATCATCATCGACGGCGGCAAAGGCCACCTCAAAGCTGCCATGCATGTCTTAAAAGAACTTGAAATTGTCTCGTGCGACATTATTTCGCTCGCAAAAGAGCAGGGCAGGCACGATAAGGGCCAAACCCAAGAAAAGGTATACACTCCAACAGCTGATGCTCCCATCATACTCGAGCCGCACTCTTCCATTCTCTTTTTTCTTCAGTCCATCCGCGATGAAGCTCACCGCTTTGTCCTTGCCTTCCAGGTGGCGCGCCGTAAAAAGGTAGCTCTTACGAGCGAGCTTGACTACATCCCCGGCATTGGCCCTGCCAAAAAGAAAAAGTTGATCCAAGCATTTCGGCAGCGTAAAAGCGCTCAAAGAAAAAACCCAAGAAGAGATAGAAGCCATAAAGGGTATTACCAAAAAAGATGCGGCAACAATCCGCGACTGGTTTATGAAAAGCCACAGTTAAAGTATTAGCATAACAAACCAAAAATAAAGCGATTTCTCTTTTGTTATTTTTTCTCACTTCTAGTAGACTGTTTGGCAACTAATTAAGGGAGGGGGCATTAATGAGCCCAGCAGCACAAGTAGCACAAGCAGCATCAGAAACACCAGTATATCTATCCATGGTTGAGGTAAATGAAACAGAGGGAACAAGACAAACGATCTACTACTTTACACCAACAACATCAACATCAACCGAAGTAGTTTATCGCCGTGTTCATTCAATGGGCGACATACCTATGCAGCCCTACTATCAAGGTGGTTCTAGGCCCGCATCTCCTCCTCCCAGAGTTGTTGTGAGTTCGCCGCTCCTATGGCAAAAGGAAGAGGAATATGAGCAATCGGGCTCTTGTTGTCTACAGCTAAGCGATGGTATAGCAGCTGTTGGCAATCGTGTTGCAGATTTTGCCCGAGAGGTAAGAGCTAACGCTAGTCATCTTGCTACACGGGTGAACGCAAGGTGGGAAGAAGAGAGGCATCGTATAGCCCCCGCGATCCAAGCATACGGTCAAATGAGGTATTAAGGAGCTTAACCCGAGTTTACAAGGTTAGCTTAAAAGATGTCGCTATAGCTTGCCGGGTGGGCATGCGTCTTATCTTTGCCAGCTGTTTGCTTTTTGTTGGATTCTTGCGGTATAAGCTCTTTAAAGACTACATGTACCTGCGATACGCGAAGGCCGGTCATTCGTACTAGTTCCTGCACAACTTTAGTTTGAATCTCTTCAGCTTTTTCCGGGATAGAAACGCCGTAGGCGATAGCAACTTCCACTTTTGCGCTGATGGAGCATGAGTTTGGATCTTGTTCAGTGTGGATGCCTTTTACGCCCTCTGAACGGCCGAGGATGTGGTCTATAAAGTTGCCCTCTAGCAGGCTGATGCCCGGAATCTTGGCAAGAGTCTGCAAAATAATTCCTTGAAATACTCGGTTGTCAATATCGCGAATGTACTCTGTTTCGGGAAGTTCAAATTCTTTTGTGTCAACTTTAAGCGGATCGAGTTTAATTTTTTTTTCATTCATGACCGTAACACCTCGTTTATGGTACTATTATACGACAAATTGGAGATCCAAGACAAGCATGAATTCACCAGATCTTTTACAGCTTCTCTTCACAGCCATCCTTATGGGGGCATTAACTGCCTTTTTAGCCAAAAAACGGGGAAGAGATCCTGCATGGTGGTTTGTTATAGGCCTTTTATGCGGCATTTTTGGCCTCATAGCGCTCTTTTTTTACGCTCCGGTGACACGCGAGGATGCAACCACAATTACGCCGGCCCCAAAGCCTCCCGTAGCCCCCGTTGATGATGCCTTGTCTACAAAGCCGTGGCACTACCTGGATGCCGAGCACAATACCCTTGGCCCAACAACCCTTGCCGAGCTCCAAAAGCTTTTGCAAGAGCAGAAAATTACCTTTGCTACCTATGTCTGGTGCGTGGGGATGCAGGACTGGAAAAGGATAGAGGACCTTCCCGAACTAAAAAGTAAGTTTAAAATATAAACATTTTAGTATACAATTGAGATTAGGGGTTTATAGGGAGAAAACCAATGATCTCATCAACTGGAGGGGAGCCGCTGCAGCCGGATAGTGGCATTCCAAAATCTGCAATTGGCAAAGGGCCCGGGAAAAAATCTTCTAAACCGGCAAAAACCTTCAAAATAGAAGGCGTGAAGGCTGATACTGGCCGCCTAGAGGCAGCTAAAGAGCTTATGTCCGCGATAGGCGGACGAAAAGTGAAGAAGCTGGCACAAAATCCACTCAAGACTGCTCATATGGGCCACGCAGAACTGCTTTTTCTGACACTCCAGCACGATTTTTCGACCCTCGACGCAATTTTAGACGCATATGTACCATCGTCAAATATACAAACGGGCGAGCAGTTATCTTTAGATCATGCTCTTCTCATGCTAAAAAGCTGTCGTGCAGCACTGAGAAAAATATGTCCTGAGCTTCAAGAAGAGCAATTTTATGAGAGTGTGAAGGATATTCTGTTTACATCTAAGCCCGAATCGATGGCAGGTGAGATAAAAAAAGCGTTTGTTAAAGGCATAAAAAGCCAAAATCTTAAGAGGAAGCTTCCTGAATTTTTGACCTGTGTAGAGGTAGAGCGAGCCAAAACTATTCCCTCAACCTTAACACATGCTTGCCGAGAAGCCGTAGAAACATCAGCATGCCTTTCAAATAGCCTTTCGAAAGCCTATTTAGAGATGCGAGATAAAGATCTTTACAAGCCTCAGATTGAGTTTTTAGAAAGTACTCAAGGCAGTTTTCGCCTTGGCTTATTAAAAAAACAGCCCGAGGTGCAAGGAATGCTCTTAAATGGCCATCTCCATACGGTAAAGGATAGCCAGGAGAAGGAGCTGGCTCAAGTGGTAAGATCCGGCGCATTCTCAGTTCATGGCCAAGAGGGGCCCGGTTTAGATAGGCTTATAAAAGAAGGGCGTGGAGTTTTGTTATCTAATGGCCAGTCTCGGATTGATTTATGTGTGGCCCAAGCGCTGCCTAAGGTGACTCAAGGCTTAGAGCTTATCCTGAATAATGATAAAGCTTTTAGGACTGCTTGTCGAGCAGGAGAGCTTCTTTATGTGGAACAAAGCTTTTTAAGCACAGGTCAAACTAAAGAGCGCACTATGTGCGAAGATATGAAGGGTGCGCTTGACTTTATGAAAGAACATTTTACGGTGGTTGTAAGCGGCGATAAAAAGAGCGAGGGGATTTCAGAGGAGATAAAAAGCCCTGGTCACTTTGTTCTAACGCTCTACAAAGAGGAGATGGTCAAGCCAATAACATTTTCTCTTCGCCCGGTTCTTTTTGTGCAGGGTGTAAATGAGAGACAAACCCTTGGCCGAATTATAGATAAGCAAGGTGTAAAATACCAAGACAAGATCAATGTAGAGGGGCTAAATAGCCTTTTAGCTTATGCACAGAAGGCTAAAATGCTCGATGCTTTGGGGCCGCTTAGAGAGCACTATTCTAAAGAGAGCTCTCGCCTAGCAAAGGACATAGAGGGTGTAGACTTTATTCACGATGCCGCGAGGGCACTTGGCGGCGTGTGCGGATTAAGTTGTAAAACAGGAAAGGACCGCACAGGTGCCGAAGCTGCTCGCATTTTGGCGCGCGATGCAAAAAAACCCGAGCTGCAAAAAGAGCTTATTGGCGGCATTTCCTATGCGCTTACCGGCTTTAACACCGGCAAAGCAAACGGCTACGCCTTCAACCAGTTTCAGTTTGCAACGCTGCCTCCGGATTGGCATCTTCCTTTGGAATATTGCGGGAGTGGGCCTACGTAGGGGACCCCCTGCGCCCGCGCCAATGGTCATTTTCTTGATCTTGATCTTAATCTTGATCTTAATCTTTTTTTTCTTTTTCTCATATATTTCGCATTGAAATCGAGATTACGACCAAGACAAAGATCAAGATCAAGATCAAGATCAAGTAAGAGGGGGCGCGAAGGGAAAAAAAAGAGACACTAAAGGCCAAAGCCAATAGTGTCTCAGGGCAAGGAAATAGAATGCCAAGCGGCATTCTAGGTCTTAATAATTCTTACCAGCTTGCTTTGGTAACGCCTGGAATGGCGCCCATAAGAGCAAGTTCGCGAAAGCTAAGTCTCGAGACTTTAAATCTGCTTAAAACACCGCGTGGACGGCCTGTGAGCTTGCAGCGGTTGCGCAGGCGTACAGGTGAGCCATCGCGTGGCATTTTGTTAAGTGCAGTACGGGCAAGAGAACGCTCTTCTTCTGAGAGGCTCATGTCCTTTGCTTGCGTTTTAAGCGCTTGGCGCTTGTCCCAGTGACGCTTTACGATAATTTCACGTTTATTTTGACGGTTTACAACCGATTTTTTAGCCATACAGTGCTCGTATCCTCACTATTTAATGCGCGCAGGACCCTTTTGACGCGTTTTACGCGTTGGGTCTTTTTTATTGATAACATATACAACGCCTCTACGACGAACGATAATGTCGCCTTTAGATTTGTCAGCTTTTACAGATGCTCGTACTTTCATGTAATTCCCTACAAAAAATAGGCCTACAATTTACGGGGTTTGGGTATTTCTTTGCAACAGAAAAAACCAAAAAGACCTAAGTTAAAGGCCGAGGGCTAAAATTTTATCCTTTAGCCTTTATCCTTTAACCTTTATTTTTCTGTTGCGCCCAAATTTGCTAACCTACTATCATATGACCCAACATTTTTGAATAAAGGTTTATTATTATGGTCAAGCGAACATATCAGCCAAGCAAACGACGACGTAAAGTAGAGCATGGCTTCCGTAAAAGAATGAGTACCCGCAATGGGCGTAAAGTGCTTGCTAACCGCCGCAAAAATGGCCGCAAGCGCCTGATCGTAAATAACTCGAGAGGATGACCTCAGGCCATTTTGAGCGCTTTTGTAGACTGCGTAAAAGTAGCCAGTTTCAATCGGTTTCAAGAAATTCTAATGTATTCTATGGCAAGGTGCTATACTTTGCCTGGAAAAAAAACGACCGTCCTCATGCACGCCTTGGCATCACAGTAACAAAAAAGTATGGCGATGCACACAAACGCAACCGCTTTAAAAGGCTGGTGCGCGAGGGGTTTAGGCTAACTGCTGCAAGAGATTCAATTGGCGTAGACATTCATGTACGGCCGAAAATGACCAGAAGTCAAAAAGAAAATGGGAAAAGTTGTTTTACTTTTCCCACTTTTGACGAAGTACTCGAAGATTTTTCGAGATTTTTCCGAGAAATTAGCTCTTCGTGTTGATCAGATCGATCACTTTTTCGGCATAAGCTGCACCGCCGCCATTTTGAAAGCCCATTTTCTCGAGGCGATCGCCATTTGCGTTGACGACCCATACTGTTGGAAAGCCGCTTACATCATAGCGCTGTTTGAGAGCTTTATTTTGATTTACTGTTGCCGGATCTTGCTGAGAGTTTCTTGGAAAATCGACTTTTACAAAGATCATTTTTTGGGCAACAGCCTGCTGAAACTCTGGTGTGGATAGGATTTGAGAATCCATTTTTTTGCACCATGGACACCAGTCTGAGCCTGTAAAGTAGAGAAAGATTGGCTTTGATGCTGCTTTTGCTTGAACTTTTGCAGCTTCAAAGTCTGTCATCCAGTTGATTGTTGACTGAAGGCTGGAGCTCGTTGTAGCATGTAGGGTAAAAGCGGCGCCAGTATAGGCTCCAAAAACCGCTGTAAGGGCACAAAGTAGAGTATAAAATTTCATGGGTGATCTCCTGTTTAATACGAGTGGCAGTGTAAATGACAAGCCGCTTTATCCTCCAACTATTATTATTCGCCATGTGCGCGAAAATCTAAAAAAATGTTCGCTGCGGGGGCTTGAAGGTCGTCCCGACTTTTGCTTTTATACCTACCCTAAATGCAGCCTCACAGAGTGTCCTGACTATATTTTGCTCGACGTAGAGGGCGAGCCATTAACTGCACAAGATGGCCAAAAAGGCTTTGTGCTCTTAGATGGCACCTGGCGCCTTGCTCAAAAGATGCAAGAGAACATTCCTGCTTTAAAAAATCTTCCCAGACGCTCAATCCCAAACAATTTTAAAACCGCCTACCCAAGGCGACAGGACGACTGTCCTGATCCCGAGTCCGGCCTTGCCTCAATCGAGGCACTCTATGTTGCCTACCTCATGGCCGCAAGGCCCGTAGAGGGGCTTCTTGACAGCTATTACTGGAAAGAGCAGTTCCTGGTTAAGAATGGGCTGGCGCACTGACATTCTTTCTCTTAATCTCGATCTCGATCTTGATCTTGATCTTTCTCCTCGCACATGTAGCTCCCGGTAAGGTTGAAGAAAAAATAAGATCAAGATCAAGATCGAGATCAAGAGTAAAATTTGCTTATTTCCCCGCCACAGGCACGGTAGGTGTGAAAGGTGTGAAATACCCCTTGATTAAAAACAACATTTGATGTTAAAATTCATTTTTTATTTGGATAATCATGTTTGAGTATTTAGATGGTATTGATAACTTTTTGTGGGGGTATGTGGGGTTTCCGGCTATAGTTTTGGCGGGACTTTACCTCTCTTTTCGCTCACGCTTTGTGCAGATTCGAAGTTTTCCTCACATTGTCGCGCACTTTCTTCGCGTTTTGTTTAGAAAGGATCAGGAGGGTCAAACTTCAAATTCACGAGGCTTAAGTCCGCTGTCACTTTTTTTTGCAGGGCTTGGCGGGTGTGTTGGCATTGGCAATGTGGTGGCTATTACTACGGCTGTGCAGATTGGCGGGCCGGGAGCTATCTTTTGGATGTGGGTTACAGCAGTTATCGGGAGCCTTATAAAGTATTCTGAAGTGTTTTTGGGTATTCGCTTTCGCGTGCCGACGAACGATAATAGCTTCTCAGGCGGTCCAATGTACTTTTTATCGCGTGCCTTTTCGCCATTTTGGGGAGGAGCTCTTTTGCGTACTTATGTGTCTTTACGGCGTTGAGATTTTTCAGTTTAGCGTTGTTACAAACGCCATTTCCTACAACTTTGAGCTGGATAAGACGCTTGTTACTGTTTTGCTGCTAGTACTTTGTATGCTCTCTTCACTTGGCGGCATGCGGCGCATTAGCTCTATCTGCAGCGCTATTATCCCGCTCTTTATTGTACTCTACATGGGAATGGGATCTTATGTGCTTTTCCAGCAAGCTTCGATCCTTCCTGAAGTTTTTTACACCATATTTCATGCGGCCTTTAACCCGATGGCAGCAGTCGGCTCATTTGCCGGAAGTTCTCTTCTTATAGCCATTTCTCAAGGCATGCGCAGGGGCTGCTACAGCTCTGATATTGGAGTGGGCTATGCGTCAATCATTCACAGTGCAACGCGCACGCAAAATCCTGTCGCACCAGGCATCTCTTGTTATATTTGAAGTGTTTTTAGATACTTTTGTGATCTGCACCATGAGCGTGCTGCTTGTGCTTGTTACCGGCACGTGGCAAGAAAATATTTTACCAATGCATCTTGTTCAGGTTTCGCTTGGTAAGTTTTTTCCCTACATGCACTACTTTATGCCCTTTTTCCTCTTCCTACTGGGCTATACGACCGTTATTACCTACTTTGCCGCCGGGGTGAAAACGGCAGAACATTTGGCCCCAAAGTATGGCCGAGTGATCATACTATTTTTATACTATTGTCATTTTGTTCATCTTTTCCTTTTTAGAAACCACGCAAGCGCTTATTGTGATGTCTATAGTTCAGGTGGCACTACTTGCCCTGAACCTGGCAGGAATTTTGCGACTTAGAAAGGAAATTAGCTTTGATATTGCCCTTGGTTCTCCTGCACCGGCGGGCAGTGTTGAAGCAGTACGAATTTAGGATATCATATGTATATAGTTCAGGCAGCCTCTGAGGTTGCACCTGTTGCAAAGGTAGGCGGTCTTGCTGATGTGATGATGGGGCTTAACCGCGAGCTCAAAAATAAGGGCAATAGGGTTGAGTTAATTATCCCAAAATATGACTGCCTCGATTCAAAAAATCTTACCCTAGAGTGCCGCCAGACAGGGGTGAGGACCTTTTTTGAAGATGAGTGGCATGAAAATACCATCTGGCACACCTTCATAAACCACGACCAAAGTCTTACCCTTCTTGAAAGCCACCATCCAAGCCTCTTTTTTGAGCGCGGCTCTATTTATGGCTGTCACGATGATATCGACCGCTTTTTATACTTTTCTCGGGCGGTGCTGGATTGGCTTTCGCTCCAGCAGGAAACCCCGGACATCATCCATGTCCACGACTGGGAGACAGCAGCAATCTGCTTTCTTATCAGGCAAGGGCCCTTTAAAAAACGCTTTGAAAAGACCCGCACGGTCCTTACCATCCACAACATTGCCTATCAGGGCCAGTGCTCTGTTGCCGATCTAGATAAGGTTGGCCTGGCAGGAGCTTGGTATGACGCTCCGGGCAGGCTGCTTGAGGACTTTGGCTCGAACTTAAACCTTCTTAAGGGCGGTATCGTCTTTTCTGATTATACAACTACTGTTTCTCCAACCTATGCTAAAGAGGTGCTCACTCCTGAGGGCGGCAGGGGGCTGCAGCTTGCTTTAAAACAAAATTTACATAAATTTTCAGGTATCCTTAACGGCCTTGACTGCAGCTATTGGGATCCTGAAAAAGATCCTCACATTGACTTTGCCTTATACGCCTCATGATCTATCAGGAAAAGCGGCAAAGCCAGCAAGCGCTTCGCGATGCGCTTGGCCTTGAACAGACAACCGAAAAACCGCTTGTGGTGTGTATCTCAAGGCTTGTGCAGCAGAAAGGGGTTGAGCTTATTAGCCATGCGCTGGTAAATGCCCACAAAAAGGGGATTCAGTGCATTATTTTGGGTACAACACCCGATCCTGCCATCCACTTTGACTTTGTAAACCTTATGCAAAAGTATGCTCAAGACCCCGATGTGCGCATACTTTTTGCACAAGAAGAGGATCTTGCCCATAAGCTTTATGCAGCAGCTGACATCTACCTCATGCCGTCGCTCTTTGAGCCGTGCGGACTTACGCAGCTTATTGCACTTCGTTACGGCGCTATCCCTGTTGTTCGCAAAACGGGCGGCCTTGTGGATACTGTTATTGATATAGACTATTCTGATAAGCCCTATGAAGAAAGAAATGGCTTTTTGTTTGATTATCCTGACGCAATTGGACTTGATTCTGCCCTTGATCGTGCGGTAAAATTTTGGAAAAAAGATAAAGAGGGATGGAAAAAGCTTGTTGTGCAGGGGATGAGCTACGACTGTAGCTGGAATAGATCAAGCGCTTTATATATTGATGTCTACAAAAAAATCATGAAAACAGGCTACAATAAGCACGTATGAATACAAATCGGAAATTAGAGGGCAACATAGACCGCATCGTTCGCCATCCTTTAGGCGGGGCAACCCTCTTTAGCGTGGCAAACTGCCTTACCTTCATTCGCATCTTTATTAGCCCTGTATTTCTCTTGGTCTACCTGCAGCCGGACGCGCTTGGCATCACCTCGCTCTACCTTCCCTATGTATTACTTTTTTTACTTGGTGTAAACGAGCTTTCCGATGCTTTTGACGGCTTTTTAGCGCGAAAATTTAACCAGGTGACAGACCTTGGCAAAATTTTAGACCCCATGGCAGATAGCATCTCAAGAATTTCGGTCTTTTTAACCTTTACGCAGCCGCCTGTAAATGTGCCCTTAGTGCTCGTTTTCATCTTTTTGTACCGAGACTCTGTTATCAGCACCCTAAGAACCATCTGTGCGCTGCGCGGCTTTGCCCTTGCCGCCCGTCCTAGCGGCAAAATAAAGGCTGTCTTCCAGGGCATAACAGCCTTTTTCATCACGCTGCTGCTAATACCCCATTCTCGAGGCCTTTTAAGCGATGAAGCACTTTTCGAGCTAAGCACCATAGCCGTTTTCCTAAGCGCAGCTTATGCCCTCTATTCCGGCGTGGAGTATGTTTATGCTAATAGGAGGCATATTCAGAGGATTCTTTTGAGAAAAGCTAAATCGAGCTAAAGGCTAAAGGATAAAGGCTGAAGGCTAAAATTTAAGCATTTATCCTTTATCCTTTATCCTTTAGCTTTTAGTTTGGTCCCTTATGTCCTTTTGGTCCTTTATGTCCTTTTTTTCTGAAATAGAGCTTGCGAAAAAAGCAGCAAATTCGCTACGATCTACTCTTCATTTTCCTGGGGTGTCGCCAAGCGGTAAGGCAGCGGTTTTTGGTACCGCCATGCGGAGGTTCGAATCCTTCCACCCCAATTTGACTTGACATAAGAGGTTTTTTTGAGCAACGGATCTTTATTGGTTGCCGGCTCATCGCATCCGGATCTTGCTCTTCAATAAGTAAGCAGCTTGATCTTCCTCTTTTTCCAGTATCAATTAGTTCGCTTCCCAGATGGCGAGATGCGCGTCCAGCTTGGTGGGTCGTGTAGTGGGTAAACAAGTATTTATCCTCCAGTCGATTGCAAAGCAGCCAAATGAGCTATTGATAGAAACATTGTTCCTTGTCGATGCCTTGCGAAGAGGCGGTGCAAGAGCCATTGTGTTGGTATGTCCTTACCTTGCCTATTCTCGCCAGAGATGCAGGAAATGGGGGAGTATCAGTGGCCGCAAGACTTTTTGCAGACTTTTTAAAGTTAGCAGGAGTTAACGGCCTTATCACAATGGACCTGCATGCAGAGCTTGTAAAAAGCTTTTATGACTTTCCGGTCGAGCATCTAAGCGCTGGGCATCTATTTGCCGAAGCGCTGAAGAAAGAGCAGGTAGTATTCAGAAAATATTGTTGTAGTTGGGCCAGATCTTGGCAGTGCAAAACTTGTCGCCAAACTTGCTAGAGAGCTTTCGAGCCCGATGGCGCTTATTGAAAAGAGACGGCTTGATGCACACAAGGTCACAATGCTCTCCCTGATGGGAGAGGTAAAAAATAAGATCGTTCTTCTCGCTGACGATGTATGTTCTACGGCCGGAACGCTTAACGTCAGCAGCTAGTGTCTGCCATGGGAAGGGCGCAAAAAGTATTATTGCTGTGGTATCTCACGGCCTCTTTGTTGAAGAGGCGCTTGAGCGATCATGAATAGCCCTATCGAGAGGCTATATGTAAGCGATAGCATCAGGCTTGACTCAAAAGTACTTATGTGTCCTAAGATCCATGTCATTTCGGTTGCAAGTCTCTTTGCACACCATATTGCTAGCCAGATAGAACGTTTTAAAGAATCGATTAAGTAATATAGTTTTATTTAATCAAAAGAATTGACACTCGAGACCGAGACCGTGTCCGAGACCGAGACCGACCTGTTGTACAGGAGTCGGTCTCGGTCTCGGACACGGTCTCGGTCTCGGGTTTGGTCGAGAGAGTTTATTTTATTGGAGGATTAATGGACAAAGAAATCCAGATCAAGGAAAGAACAAATCAAACGAAGGGAGCAACAAAACAGCTCCGTCGTGAACAACATATTCCTGTTTGTATATATTCAAAAGGAAAAGCTGCAGACACAGCAAGCTGTGCTCTTGTAGAATTTGAAACAATTTTGCGCACATTGAAGCCTGGCTTTTTGCCAACTACAATTTTTGCTTTGAAAGATTCAAAAGGCAAAAAGCGCCGCGCACTTATTAAAGATATTCAGTACAAGCCTACGACGTACGAAGTGATGCACCTTGACTTTCAAGAGCTTCATGACGACACACTAATTGATGTAAAAGTGCCAATCGACTGCCTCAATCAGATGGATTGCCAGGGTGTAAAGCTAGGCGGCAATTTGCGTACGCTTCTTCGCCACCTGAAGGTGCGCTGCTTGCCACGCAACATCCCGTCTCACTTTGATGTGGACGTACGAGATCTTGGCTTAAACCAGTACAAGAGAGTGTCAGACCTCAGCATCCCAAAAGATGTGAAGTCACTTGAAAAGCAGCACGAAATTGTTGTGAGCGTGCTTAAAAGGTAACAGATCTTGAGAAGTAAATAGATGTTGGCAGTTATTGGCCTCGGCAATCCGGGCAAAGAGTATGAAAAAACGCGCCACAACTTGGGCTTTATGGTTTTGCAAAAGCTTGCCCAAGAAGCCGGAGTGCAGTTTAAAAAAGATACTCAATTTGAGGGTTGGAGGGCAAAGGTTGGAGGCGTAGAGCTTCTTTTGCCGGCAACATATATGAATGAGAGCGGAAGGGCAGCTGCAAAACTGCTGCGCTACTTCCGAATAGATCCGAGCAAAGTGCTCGTAGTAGTAGACGATTTAGACCTGCCCTTTGGGCAGCTGCGCTTGAGGCCCTTCGGGGGCTCAGGAGGCCATAATGGCCTAAAAAGCCTGGAGCAGCATCTTGGCACCTCGCACTTTGCAAGGCTAAGAATTGGCATAGGAAGGTCAAAAGATCCTACTGTGGATCATGTGCTTGGAGAATTTAACCTGGAAGAGGCAAAAGCTCTTCCGCAAATACTTGAAGAGGCAGCAACCTGTGTAAAAAGGCTCTTTACTGAAGACTTTCACCTCGTTGCGACCGATATAAATTCAAATAAGGAAAAAGTATGAAAACAGAACAAGAAAAGCAGATGCTTTATGAAGGCATGTACGTGCTAAACGCGCATATTAGCGATGAAACACGTAACCATGCTTTTGAAAAAATCAAAAATGGAATCATTAATCGCGGCGGCGAAATTGTGAAGATCCATGACCAAGGCAGACGTCGTCTTGCCTACGAAATAGAAAGGCAAAAAGAGGGCTATTACTACCTCATGTACTTCCGCCTTCCAACTTCTGACATGACTGACCTCTGGCAGGAGTACCATCTGAATGACAACCTCCTCCGCTTTGTCACACTTCGTGCAGACAAGGTGATGGACGAAATTAAATTTAAACAACTTCCAGAACAATAGTGGGGGGTAAATCTATGAATCCAAGTATGAGTTCAAGCACAAATTCTGGGACCTATCCAAGACGTGCTTCTAAAGCAAGAATGACTGCCGATCCGGCAGATCCAAAAATGCGCAAAAAAAAGCGCTGCCCATTTCAGGTAGCGAACTTCGAAGATGTCGATTACAAAGATATCGAAACTCTTTCGAAATTTATCACCGAGCGAGGCAAAATTTTGCCGCGCCGTATTACAGGTGTTTCTGCATATTTCCAGCGCCGTTTGGCAAAAGCAATTAAGCGTGCTCGCCACGTTGCGTTGCTTCCATTCGTAGCAGAAAGTTAATAGGGAAGAGGTAAATACTTTATGGCAACAAAACTTTTATTATTAGAAGACGTTGATAACCTTGGCAACAAGGGTGAAATCGTCAGCGTAAAACCAGGCTATGCCTTTAACTTCCTCATTCCGAAGAAGCTAGGACTTGTCGCAGATGCTAACGCAGTTCGCCGCCAGGCGCGCCTTCAAGAAGAGCGCAAGGCACGTGCCGCGGAAGATAAAAAGCATGCTGATGAACTTGCAAGCCGCCTCCAGGGAGCCACCTTTACAGTAGAAGTGAAGGTAGACCATGACGGCCACATGTACGGAAGCGTATCTAACCACGACATCATTCACCTTGTGAAGATGCAGGCCGGTATCGAGCTTGAAAAGCGCTCAGTACCTCTCAAGCATCCTATCAAGGAGACAGGTGTGCATGATATTACGCTTCGTCTAAAAGAGGGCGTTGAAGCTACTATTCACCTTAAAGTGCTTGTAGAAGGCGCTCCGGCTCATGAAGAAGCAGCAGCAGAATAGTTCTAAAGCTATTATCGTGACGGGCGGTGCAGGCTTTATAGGCTCATGCACTGTCCGCCATCTGAATGGCCTAGGATATGACAACATCGTTGTTGTCGATAACCTAGGCACATCAGAAAAATGGAAAAATCTCGTTGGCAAGACGTTCAGTGATGTCCTGCATAAAAACAATTTTTTTGAATGGCTGAAGGGCAAAGAGCAGGAAATTGAAGCCATTATCCACCTTGGCGCCTGCAGCAGCACTGTCGAGCAAGATGCTAACTACCTCCTTGAAAATAACTACCGCTACACAGTCCGCCTTGCTGAATTTGCCTTAACACATGGCATACGATTTATCTATGCATCATCTGCCTCTACCTATGGAGACGGCGAGCTTGGCTTTTCAGACGATCACAGCCTTATTCCTACCCTTACACCTCTTAACATGTATGGCTATTCAAAGCAGCTGTTTGACCTCTGGGTACAGCGCCAAGGCGTATTAGATAAGGTGTGCGGCTTAAAATACTTTAATGTCTTTGGCCCAAACGAGTACCATAAAGGCCGCATGATGTCAGCCATCGTGCGCATGGTGCCTGAAGTGCAAAATCAGGGCCAAATCCGCCTTTTTGAATCCGACCAGCCCGAAACAATACCCTCATGGCGAGCAAAAGCGCGACTTTATCTATGTAAAAGATGCCGTCAAGATGACATGTGCCTTTTTGAAGAGCCCTGCATGCGGTATTTTTAACATTGGAACAGGCGAGGCCTCTCCTGGAACCGCCTTGCAAAAGCCGTCTTTCTCTGCCCTGAATAAGCCTGAAAATATCGCCTACATCGAAATGCCGCAGGACCTAAGGGGCAAATACCAATACTTTACCCAAGCCGATATGGCCAAAACACAATCGGTCTTGAAAGAACATGCAGCCTGTATGTCGCTTGAAGATGCGGTCACAGACTACATTACAAACTACCTCCTACAAGGCGCTCGATGGTAACGCTAGCATACGTCTTTAAAAGCCTTTTGCCAAAGACTATTCTTGTGGCAGGAGATCTTATCTTAGATCGCTACACCTTTGGAAAGGCGCGGCGAATCTCTCCTGAAGCGCCTGTGCCCGTGGTGCTTGTAGAGAGCGAGGAGGAGAGGGCCGGCGGTGCTGGCAATGTCATGCTAAACCTTATCTCCATGGGCATGAGGGTGATCTCTCTTGGACGAGTTGGCGACGATGCAACCGGAAAAGAGCTTACAAGGCTTCTTGAAGAGGAGGGTATTAACACCTCCGGCCTTTTTATAGATAGGGGCTTTATTACTCCCAAGAAGACGCGCATAATCGCCTCCAGCCAGCAGATAGTACGCATCGACCATGAGCCGCAAAAAAATATTGCCACTGAAACCGAAGAGCAGGTGATTCAGGCAATTCCGGGGCTTATTGCATCATCGGATCTTGTGGCAATATCTGACTATGCAAAAGGTTTTTTATCACAAAAAATACTCCACACGCTTATTTCAGAAGCAAAAAAGCACAATGTTCCAGTGCTCTCTGACCCTAAAGGCAACGACTTTAAGCGCTACGAAGGCTCTACAGTCCTTAAGCCAAACCTTTCTGAAGCCTTTGCGGCAGCACCGGCTAGCTGCAAAACACTCCTCGAGGCGGCGCAACATATTTTTAATTTGGTCAAAGTTGACACGCTGATGGTCACGCGCTCTGAACATGGCATTTCGCTCTTTTATCCGGACGGCAGCCAAGAGGACTTTCCCGTCTTGCCGCGCGAGGTTAAGGATGTAACAGGTGCCGGCGATACGGTGCTTGCCATGCTCGCTTGCGCCCTTGCCAACGGCTTAAGCCTGCAAGAGGCAACTCAGCTTGCAACATATCTGCCCAGGTGGCAGTTGAAAAGGTGGGCTGTGCGCGTGTAACCCTCTCAGAGGTAGCCCGCCGCATGATAGAGCAGCATGCCCAGCATAAAATCTTTTCCGAAGAGCACTTTGCCGCCCTTTCTCAAGCCCTTCACGGCAATAAATTTTTCCTCTTTGGCCTGGATGCTTCAAAGCAGCTTGACGCCCAGCTTTTAAAAACCATCCGTACCAGCAGCGAGAGGGCACAAAGCAAGAATTTGTCGTCGCCGTCATGGGCCCGGCACCCGACGAAGAGCTCGTCGCCAGCCTTGCCTCCCTAAACTGCGTGGACTACCTCCTCCTCACCCACAAAGACAAAGCCACCCTCGAGCATGACCTCCAACCGCTTGAGTCGATTTTTATCTAGCTTACTCCTTGAAGGACCCAAGGGACATAAAGGACATAAGGGACATAAGGGACAAAAAAGACTGTTGCATTCGTCCTTTATGTCCTTTTGGTCCTTACTGCAAACACCCCTTTTACGCATAGTGTTACACACAATTATTTCTTGATAGACTTTGTGGCAATTTCAGTTCCGAAGGAACGAATTAATAATAGCCCATGGTGTAGCCCCAGAGGGGCAAACCGTGGGTATGGCACAGAAAAAACATCAAGTCGCGCTCACGCGACTCCGGGTTATTTTCTACCAAATACCCACGACTTGCACCTTCGGTGCTACATCATGGGCTATTATTAAGTCGTTCCTTCGGAACTTGGGTGACAAGAAATAATTGTGTGCAACACTATGCCTTTTACGGGTGATTTAGAAATTTCTCTTGGGTCTAAAAAACAATTTTTTTGCTGGCAATGTTTTTCTGAATAAGGTAGGGTGCTAACTAATAATTGGGGGAGGATTTTATGCAGACAAAAGAGGAAAAGACCTTTCAGTGGGCCTGTCAGCCAAGAGCGGAGCAGTTGATAGCAAAGACTGTGATACAGTGCCTATCGAAGAATGCGTTTTTGCGCGATTTTGAAAAGAGGCTCTATGAAGAGACCTCCACCCGCCTTATGGACTGGGTCGACCATATTGAGGTTGGCTATTCAGATCAGCTGGCAGAAGAGCTTGAGGCGTGCGGTTTTATATCTGAAGTGGCAACGCCCCTCTACCGCGTCTTTCAACATCCGGCTGCAAAACTTCCTTTAGTTGTGGTAAAAGATCAGTCACATCCCTTCGTGGGCATTGGCCTTAGCGTTGAAAGTATTGCCGACTTTCTTATGTGCCATGGCATCTCTTGCTGGATCGAAGGCTCGCCCTATTCGCAGTTTCGTAGAGCATGCATCTCTAAAGAGCAGGGAGTCTTCGTCTACGTTGTAGAAAGAAGGGGCGTCCTTTCTATGGAGCCTATTGTCTTGCGCGAAGGCGAGGTAGACAAGGTGCTTGCCGCCTACGAAAAATGGCAAACACGCTCACGCAATCAGGAGAGCGATGTAGAAGAAGAGGAGGCGTTTCGCCAAGCTATAAGCCTTGCTGAAGAGATCGTCGAAAGCGTTGGCCAGGGCATGGGAGCATGGATTGTACTTGATGTAGAACGGCGCTACTGGCAGGCAAAAAATACGGCCGGCCAAATCCAGAAAAACCGCCAGGATCGCATGGGGTTGGGATGGGCAAATCACGACCACCACACCTTCCGCTCATCAAGACACTACTTCAGGCTGCTTGTCCGCCTCTTTGAAATTTTAGGTTTTCACGTCCGCGAGCGCTTTTACGCCGGAAAAGATGCCGGCTGGGGCGCCCAGGTGATGGAACAAAAGCAGGCGCGCCTTGTGCTGTTTTTGGATGTAGATCTATCACCGGATGAAATAGATATAGACTTTTCTCATGGCATACTTGAAGAGCGCTCTGAACTTGGCACAGTAGGCCTGTGGTGCGCCCTTCACGGCGAGTCGATTCTAAAATCGGGCATGCACCATCTAGAAGCACAATTTAACTTTGACAAGTTAAAACAAGATCTTGAAAACAAGGGCGTAAATGTGATGGCTCCTTTCACAAATCTTCCCCACCTTCGTCAAGCCTTTACAGTAGGCGAGCAGTGGAAGGTAAAAGAGTCGCGCATAGAACGGCTGCTTGCCAAAGGCTTTATCACATCTGAACAGGCGCACCGCTTTACGGAGCAGGGGGCGCTTGGCAGCCACCTGGAAAACCTGGAGCGCAAAGAGGGCTTCAAAGGTTTTAACCAAAAAGGCGTCTCAGACATTATTCATAGGACGGATCCTAGAGGGGCTTGAAACCGAGCATCAATGATTGCGGTTGGTTATTCTATTATAGGCATCAGTGGCTTCTTGCATTGTACCGCGGCCCTCCCAATTGGGCGATAGCATTTTCTTAAAGAGTTTTGTAAGCTCTTTCGTTTGTTCGGGAGTGAAGGTCTTCAAGAGAAATGGTTCCCATTTGGAAGGATCTAGATTCTTGACGTTTGGGAAGTTGTTTGCTTGTAATTCGTAAGGGAGTTTGTTTTCTCCCGAAAGCATCATGAGCATGTTTGTAGCGTGGGCAAAGACATCGCGCGCCCCAAAGATCTTTTCTAGCGTCTGAGTATTGGATGTCGCTTTTGCCTGTTCATAGGCTATAAAATCGTCATAGGCAATTAATTGGCCTGTACCGCCGTAGAAGTAAGCCGTCAGAATGTGTTCTTTTTGGCAAGCTCCTCCCCAGTCGGCAAGATAGGCGCGAAGTTCTCCATTTGTTGTATCAATATTGCCTTCGCTGTCAAAACGGCCTACAAAGACGTTTCCGGACTTTAGGTCTAGATGGTAAACCCCTTGACGGTGGGCGTATGCCATTCCATCAAATAGCAGACCTATAGTGTTTATACGAAGCTCTTTAGCTCTATCACTATCATTATGAAACGTTTCATAGATGCTCGATTCTGGATGCAGAAACAGCCTTGCATCACCTTCACAGATCGTTGTTCCTGCAAAGCCTATTATTGGATCTGCCTGAGCGTTTGTTATGCGCATAAACTTGTGCGTGGGCATTGGCTGTATACTTGCTGGCACTTGTTCCCCTCCTTTTGGGGTGTTAAGGGCCGTAAGAATGTTATATTCATGCAGGACTTCATTTTTTGCTTGTTCTGTGGGAGCCACTGGCTTTGTACTTAAGACTTCCATGGAAGCTCTGGAGAGGAATTTTTCGCGTGTATCGTAGAGCTTTTCTATGAGCTTGCGAGCCTTCTTTTCAGGCCGCCCCTGTTTTTTCACTTGCTCAACAAGGGTTTCATACTGTTCTGCGATGATATTGTTTTCCCAATCTTCAAGCGTCTGTTTGTAACCTGCTTGTGTATCGTCTTTTTCAAAGCTATGTTCTGTTCGCGCGCTTTTTGAGTAAGAGATGGTGCCGGTTTCAAGGTTTATGACCCTCATTACTTTGCCAAATCCACCTTGGCCAAGGCGTGAAAGTACAAGCTCGGTCTTCACCACTTTGCCGGCAGGATCTTTTGTGACGTACAGAGTATGGCCCCTTCTTTTTCTGCCCCCTGCAAGAGTAATTTTGGTCTGGGTGGGTTCAAGTTCAAGTTCGGGTGATGCCTGTTTGCATCGTACGGCAAGCTCTACGAGTTTTTTGAGCTTCTCAGGGGTAAGGCGGGTATTTTCTCTTCCAATATGGTAGGTGCCATTTTGTAGTACAAGCTTGCTTGTGAGGCTTGAGAGAATAGCAGTTATGGCATCCGATTGGCCGTGAATTCTATTTTCAAACACTTTTGAGAGTGCGGCGACTGTTCCTTCCATGGGAGAAACCACTTCTGTTTTATGTGGGGAAGGATGGGCAGGCTCGGCCGCTGCCTGCTCGGCAATTTTCTTTGCCAGAAATGCATCTACCTTCTTAAGTTTTTTGCCACTTACTGGTTCCCCAGCCGATGGCGTACCTGCAGCCCCTTCGGGCATGATCGTGCTCATAGTCTACCCCCTATATCCTTATTCTAGCATTATAGGGGGTTTATTAAAAATAATATTTTAAACCTGGGTTTCTCAATCTATCTACGATTTTATTTAATTCTTTATAATCCAGGTATAGGAATACCGGCCGGTAAGCGAGCTTTGCCCAGAAAACCCTAAAAAAATAGTGGAATAAAATCTTTAGTTTATATATAATGTTTTCTTAAACTTAATGAAAGGAGCATGCCAATGCCTAAAGTAAATAATAATATTATAGAACTTCCAAAAGAGAATAAACTGTATGGAACAATTTATCGATATTCCATTATGTTTATTGGTGCTGTTCGTAATATCGTTGATGCAGTCGATTGCGTTACTAAATCAGTCTCCAAAGTCGCAAAAATTACTTTTGGAGTCATTGGTCACGTGGCCGGGCCGATTGGCATTGTTTTCGCAATATTACATGGAGTAAGTAACGTAAGCAAAATGATTTATGGATCATCTGTTGTTGAACGGGTAAAAGGCGCCTTTAATGCCCTTGCAAACGTTGGCGACCTGTGGAATGCAACAAATGGTCTCCTTTCAGCCATGCAGGTCCTTGGGAAAATTCCTGCGTCATCCCTTGCTTGGACAGGTATTGTATCTGCCGTACTTTTTCCGCTCCAGGTTATTGAGATCGGGAATGATACCCATCAGTTAAAACAGACAAAAGAGGACAGAAAAAACATTCTTTCAAACCTGTCTGTGAAGGACCTTACCTATTCCTGTAAGTATGTGATCGAAAATCACGAAAGCCTTCGTAAATCACTTTGCCTTACAAAGCATGCAAAGATTAACGAAATGGCAAAAAATATCCTGCTCAAGGGTGAAGCAGGAAGAAAAGAGGGTGAAGAGTTTATTAAAACACTCAGAAGGCGAATACACACGAAGCATAACCTTGAATTTTCAGGCATTATCCTTAAGAGCGCAGCAATCGGTGCGGGCATTGGCGTACTTGCAACAGGGCCAAACCCAATCAGTTTAGGCCTTGCTGCCGGAACAGGTTTTGCAGTTATAGGCCACTTTGGAGTAGGCAAGCTTCTTTTACAGAAGAATCCATTTTCATCTCCAAAGAATGTATGGTATGCAAAGCTTGCTGAAAAGATGCGAAATGCCTTTGCAGTGCTAACAGATGCCATGGCACAGAGAATTGATGCACGCTTCCCTTTTACTGCTAAGGCTTCTTAGGTTTTATAAAAAAAACCCATGTGAAAAGTATGGTAATCGGTGCCGGCCCCGATGGTGTCAACTTAAGGAAATTTATAGCAACTCTGACCGCTGTTTTTTTCTCTCCCGAAGGGAAAGATCTCAAGTTTAGCCATTTGTAGCTTGCGCATAACATCTTGGAGGTAAACCGTTCGGTCTCGGTCACGGTCTCGGTCTCGACTGTAGACGTTGTGCAGGCGAAGCTTCGCCTTTAACTAAGCATACTTCGTACACTGGAGACCGTGACTCACAGCCTCTCCGGAACTGAAAATTGCTATAATGTCTACTTTTTGATCCTGCTAGCGAAGCGGGATCCTGTTTTTTATATTAAAAAGAGGTTCATGAGTGTGTCTCAAGCCTATCTTAATATATTAACAATCAATGCTCTAGCTGTTTTCCGTTTTTGACCCCGTTTGGCCTTGTTCACCTTTTCGGTCACGCTACGGGTCGCAACACCGTAGGTTCTGGAGTGCGACGATCATTCGTCGCTTTCACTTTGACCACACACCCTGATAGCCTCACCGCCCAAGCCACAAATCACCTTTACAACTATTCCTAAAGCCTTGAATGACAAACTTTAAGACATAGAATTAAAGCAATTTTTAAGCCCCGAGCGCTTTTGTTATAAGGGTGCTAGGTCAAAGTGAAAGCGACGAATGATCGTCGCACTTCTAAGTAACTAATGCAATAGCCTTCACAGCATATCTTGAAGGTGTTCTGTAAAAAAATCGAGGCAAAAAAAATCCCTCTGCCAATGGTAATTTACGGCTATCATTTGAAAAAAAAGAGAGAGGAAAAGTTCAGATTTATGAATCACTCTTCTAAACGGGATAGCTAGGCTTCCCAGTGGTATTATCGCCAACTTTTCCGACCAAACTCCAAAACAGGTATAAAACACTATTGTGCGGCCGGTCAATTTATTCCCTCAGGTTTTCCTTGCTGTAGATTAAAAAGTCTTTCTTTTTACGCCACTTGCTTCTCCACTTCGTAGCCTAGGTCGCGGGCGGTTTTCAGAAAATTCCTTATTAGTCTCTGTCTGTACTTCTCTTCATATTGTTCTTGGCCAACTTCCACGTAAGCCTCGCCGTTTTTCAACAAACGATAAATCAATCTGGCAAGCTTATGCGCCACGGCTTTAAAAGCCTTAGCTTTGCCTATTCTAGCCGCCATGCGCCTATAATAGGCCCCTAGAGCGCACTTTGCATTGCACAAGGACATCGTCGCTACCATTAACGCCCGTTTTATCCGATTTTTGCTTTTCCGGGCTTGTCCCCCAAGATTTTTACCCCCAGAAACATTATTCCCTGGGCATAAAGTAAGCCATGAGGTCCAATCTTTTTCAGTTCTAAACGATTCTATTCCTTCTTTCCCACCCAACTCGCTAATAATTATAGCTATGCTTAACGCCCCTAACGAGTTGATCTCTCTGAGATCAACACCAACTTTGTGATACAATACAGTTCCAATATCGAAATTAAATCCGTTTTCATCAGGTTTTTTGGCGAGTGTATACATTGGATGGTCTTTGGTTTTTTCTGGCAAAGGCTCTTTTATCACCGTATCCCACTTTTGAAGTTCTGCGAGAATCTGCTTATCGCATTCCAATAATTGATTTCCGTGAAAGTCGTACGTTTCTAAAGCTTGTTTGTAAATAAGTGTGTCTGTTGAAAGTTCCCTGTCAATGCCGCCACAAAGAGTTCTTCAGGGTTTTTGCAGCGTCTATTCCTCAATGCTGCCAGTTTTCTGGGATCTTGTTCTCCATTTACAATAGCTCGAATTATATTTATTCCAGTGACACTGGTAAGTTCAGATACTGCGACATCCAACTTGATGTTCATTATCAGCAGCGCCTTGTCCATTTGTAAAATGGACTTCTGTCGTGCTTTGACTATGTTTCCTCTATGTCGCATGTATGATCTAAAGCCTTCTTTGGCTTTGGCCGGCCTAAAGGCCCCGCCGCAAAAGACCACAAGAGTATAACCTATGAATCCACTGACAGTCTAAAACATCAGTTTTTCTGCCGGGCACGTTCTTTGCACTTTTGGGATCAACCAGAGCGGCTTTGATATTGTGATCTTCCAGGATTTCGAATAGAGGAATCCAGTATATACCGGTCGCTTCCATGGCGGCAGATTTTACATTTGACTTGATGAGATGTTGAGCAATAGCTTCTAAATCCGGGGTTGTTGCCCCGAATTCGTGGACTTCGTATTCATCCTTTTCATTCAATATTGCAACGTGAATCAATTGAGATCCGATATCGATTCCCGCTACGTTCGTATAGATGGGTTCTATTCCCTTGGTAGTTTTTCTTTTAATGCTTGGCTTAGATTTTGCTTTTTTGGTAATATTTTCCATGACGAATTCTTCCTTATTTTATTGGGACTCGATCCCGTTTTTAATCTCTCTAAGTTCTGACGAATTATTAGAGAGTATTATTGTGAAGAATTCGTCTTTTTTTTCGCCAAAAATGCCCCTTGTTGCTTTGCGGTATCAGCGACGCTGTCGCTTGGATACTCCAAAGGCTTTCGCCGTTGACCGAAATTTCTCTGAGAAAAGGTGAATAAGGCCCCCGTTTTTTCATAGGACCGATCCTAGAGGGGCTTAAATAAACCCAAAAAAGCCAAAAAGCACGCCTAATAGGATAAGCACGCAGCCGATGATACGTATTCGTTCAGCTTTATAAAGAGGTTTGTACCATGCCAAAAAGGTGGTCGGGATAATAAGTAAACAGGCACCCTTGATGAGTGCAAGCCATCCAGCTATAGTTACCAAAAGAGGCCAGCTTAATACCCATATGTTGTGCGAAAGTACCATCAAAATGCCTATTACTAATGCTATTACCCCCGAAAGCACGACTTGCGATGAGCTATTAGTAATTTCAGTAAATATGCCTACATAGCGCTTAGCATTAACAATCATTGCTATTCCTACCACAAAAAAATAGAGGCTTAACGCCTCGGCAATAAAGTGCGATACCATCATATTCAATCTCCTGCGTAAAAACTGCAAGGTAGCCAATTCCCTCTATATTTGCAATGGGTTAAATCTTCGCTAAAGCACACCTCAAAGGATAAAAATATTCATTTTTATTTTTATAAATTAAATTTATATATATAGATAAGGAAAGTGTAAGAAAGGAAAGAATATGGTATCCCCGAGGTCAGATTCTGGCCCATTTGGCTTTCTCTGGAAAGCTCTCGATAGAGCAGCCAGCGGAATGGCGTCCGAGGATGCCGGGAAATTCAGCAACTGGGCGGGACACAAAATTCGTCGCTATTTTCTCTCAGAATATGAAAAAATCGAAGAAGATCTCGCACATCAAACAGAAGCTACAGCAAAACAGATTTCTTTTTTAAATAAGAAAGTTAAAGAATTGAGCAAGGGGGAAGAGCCGTTATTGCCCCCAGAAGAGCTCCTCGTCGACACCTTGACATCGCTAAAGGCAGAGCGTAAAAGCCTGGAAATATTTAAAGGAGTTATCACCCAGCCACTTACTCAAGTGCTTATAAATAAAGAGGCGGCGGCGCTGCTTGAAGGAATTGATGATAACCTAGAGAAATATGACATACTCTCAAACATCACTTTTTTACTCACCCATACAGAAACAGAGGCGGAAAAAAAAGCGATCATCAAAGACCTTCTCTCAGAGGACCAAATTTGGAGAGCAGGCGTACTTGTGCACTTATGTGAGAAAAAACTTACACAGGTAGTTCCCCACTGCTCAGACCGTGCAGGAGAACTCATCAGTAATGTAACAAACTACACAAGCAAGAAAAAAATTCTTGAAGCATATAATCAGCTGGAACAGCAGAAAAGGATGGACTGGCGCTTCGAAGGGATCATCAGCAGTGCGCCGCCCCGGCAGAGAGAAACTGTTATTACTGCCCTAACCACTATTGATTTGGACATCCTATCGGACTTACTCGACATAGACGCTGACAAAAGAGGCCTTGTACTCGAACTATTAGAGTTCTGCTCTCAGAAAGAGGATAAAATATATTTATTGAGGGCTTTCAGATTTATTGATGAATCTATCATGGCTAGCTTTGCAACAATGTCTTTTGAGGAAAAAAAAGAGCTTATCGCATTATTGACATCTTTGCCACGACCCGATATGCATACTGACCCCACTGCGTACATAAAACCTCTTCTTGACACACCAAGAGAAGAGAGAGAACAACTGGTCGCTGCCGTTATTAGCTATTCAAAAGAGGGCATCAATCCGTTGAAGACTCTCCTTGCTCTTTCCCTGATACCGAAAGAACAGCGTTTCCTTATTTTAGCAGTACTATCGCGCCTTACCCCAGACGTAAGAGAAAAAACCCTAGAAAGAATAACCTTTAATTTAATAGATGTTTCAGATCGCGCTGATCGAATTCGAATGGGGGAAGTAATGATCAAAATCCCTCTTGAACAGCTACCGCGGATCGATAAAAAATATAAAAGTGTTGATGAAAAAATAAATTTTCTTCTTATAGCCGGCCTTCCAAATGAGAACGAGTTAATGAGCATCCTGCAGCACTTACCCCGTATCGATGATAAAAAAGTACTTCTCTCCACAATAAATCAATTGCCTTGGCATAGCAGCGAATTGTTCGTAGGAGCCCTTTCGCATTTATCTTTTGAATCAAAAGAAAGAGTGTTGCCTTTGCTTTGCCCCCTTCTTCAAGATCTTGTAGTAGATATAAGCACTGTTGATATGCTTCAAAATTTTTTACGTTCGGATTCAATCGAACGGGTGTTAGAATTGACAAAGCCATTGATGGAACAGGTTAACACTGCACATGCAAAATCCACAATTCTCGAACTTGGAAATGCTATGCTCGATTCCCCGGATGCACGAGAACTGAATTTGAGAATAGGAAGGCTCTTGGAAGAAGCAAGGACTATTGAAAGTAAGGAATGTCTCCTTGTACATTGTTTAATTTACCAGCGCGGCGGCCATGAAATACGCAGGTACTTGGACACATTTGAAGCGCTATGGAGAGAATTTGAACCCGTAGAATTCGCAGCATCACGTGATAGAGTCAGTTGGCCCGATCCTTTAACATTTTATTGTGCTATGTCCTTTACGGAACTAACAGCCACTAGCCGGCTTCTTCAAGGCTTATCTCGAGACGATAGAATCGATCTAATGGCCGAAATCCTACGTCTACCAAGAGATCAAACCGTGGACATACTTAGACAAACAACAGGGCTTCCACTAAATACAATGAACATGCGAGAACGCTCTCGCGTTCTTCGCCTAACTAGGACAGAATTAGATGTTGAGGTTGCTGAGCAGCGTTTTCTTAGCGCCTATTATAGCTTACGAGGGAATATATCAGATGACGGATACCGAATGGATATATCAAGAGAAGACCTTCGAGATCGGCCTGTAGAAGTATTACGCAATTTAGTTGATCTCTTTAAATCAGGTACATCGAAGAGACTCTTAATCCAGTTCCTGGATGAACCTTCGATCGATGCGGGCGGCCCGGGGCAGGAGTTTACGACGCTGCTTACAAAAGGGCTCAAGGATAAATTGGACAAGGCTGATATGCAAACATACCATGACATTGGAGAGTTCATGATGTTTTGCCTAAATGCCGAGCAACAGTACCTCATGGGAATGATGTTTGATGAAGGTGTTTTTAGAGTCCTTAGAAAAATGCAGCCCGATTATCTAGAACGTCCAATGGAAGAACTGGTCAAGGATGAAAAAAGCTTTCAGGAGCTCTCGGCTTTATGCGCCGACCTGTTAAGCGTGAACGAAAAAGAGCGCGCCTACATGGAAAACCTGACACTCTATGCCGCTCCATTTACCCAAGAAACCCCGGAAAAGGTGCTGCGAGAGGCTTTTGCCGCTGCATGCCTTGAATATGATTCGGAATTTAAAGGGATTACAAAGGAAAACCTCAAGCAGCACCTTCCACAAATCCAACAGGGAGTCCGAGAGTACGTCGTCGATGAATTCCTGATGCCAAAGCTCAAACCCATCATCACACTCGCAAAAGGAATGAAAGAAGCTCCATTTCAAGAAGTTTCTTGGGAGTCAGTTCAAAAAATGAAAGCTCAAGAACTTGCAGAAAAGCTGCAAGGCAAAATCACAAAAGAAGATATCCTTGCAAGCTTATCATTCGATGAGAATATTTCCCTCGAAAAACAGGGATGGATCAGAGATTGGCTCGAAGAAGCCAACGAAACAAAAACTTTCCAATTCCTTTTTCTTTTGACGGGAGCCTACGCAGTTGGCGATAAACCTCTACGAATAACTACTTCCAAACTAAATCCCTTTTTTCACACTTGCTTCAATAGGCTCGATCTGCCGGTAGATACTGTCGACAGCAAAAAGGGACTCTTCGACCTCTTAGACTGGTCGATAAAAATGAACGAGATCTATACAAGCGAATAATTGTTTAAGAAAGCTCCCGCATAAGGCCCTTTAGGCCTTCGTGGGAGATGATCTCCTGGAGGGTGGGCAGGAAGCGGTAGGTCCAGTTGCGATCGAGCACCTTACCTGGGATGTTTATGCGGTCATCATCGGGATCTTCCCAGGTGAGCTCGTCAAAGACGTCGAGGTATTCTTGAAGAAGGTTTATGTGAAAGAGGCTGTTTGTCCTGTGGCTTTTTAGGAGCACCTCTTTTCTGGTTTGGGGAGTAAGAAGGGGGCTATAGTCAATGCCGCACGCTGTGCAAAAGGCACGGACCTCATCGCCAGATGCATCCCACCACATCTCTAAAGGTTCTGAATCGTGCGTAGAGAGGGTTGTCATGCTCAGTTGTGGGTAGTTTTCAGGCTTTATGTAGGACTTATCCCCATTCCAGTAGCGCTCCCAGCGCATCACCTTAGTGCCGGAGATGCCAAGACGTGTCATGCAGTCGCGAACGGAGGGCGGCACATCGCCTAAATCTTCGCCGATAGGAAGCATAGGGCAGCATTGTAGCATCATGCGTAAAATCGCTTCACCTCTTGGAATCCAGCGGTCGACTTCTTTTGGAAGGAAATAGCCATCTTTTGCACTTTTGCCCTCAGGAATTGCCCAGATGCGGAAAAAACCTACAATGTGATCGAGGCGGTAGATATGATAGAAGTTTGAAGCATATTTAAGCCTTTTTACCCACCAGCGATAGCCTGTCTTTTCCAGCATATCCCAGTTATAGAGCGGAAAGCCCCAGTATTGGCCCTCTTTGCTGTAGATGTCCGGCGGTGCGCCGGCAGACATGGTAAGGTCAAAATTCTCAGGGTGCTGCCAGCAGTCTGCAGAGTCGCGGTTGATAAGGATCGGTATATCGCCCTTTATAAATATGCCTTGCGCATCAGCAGCCTTTTTAACCTCTTTAAGCTGGCAAAAAGCGAGATACTGAACAAGTTTATGGTAGTCTAACTCCTCAACATCAAGCTCTTGGGGCACTACTTTCCACTCCCACCACGCCTTTTCATCGTTGAGTTTTTTAAGAACCCTGTAGCGGGCATACCCATCGAGCCACTCTTGCTGTAAAAATTGCTGATATTCGGCTCTTTTGCGAAATTCCGGAAGCGCTCTTTTGGCATAGCGCCTTAAAAAGGCCTCTTTGGCATCCAGCACCTTGTGATAGCGCACCCTTTTTGAGCTGTTGCACTGCTTCATTGCCTCAAGTTCATCTCTATATTCATCTGCAAATTCAAGTGCGCCAAGTGATAGGTAGATGGGGTGAAGCGCTATTGCGCTATGGGCAGAATAGGGGCTTGGGTCATGTCCCGAGTCGTTTAACGGTAGCAGCTGAATCGTGTCAAATCCCACCTCCTTGCACCAGGAAATAAGCGGCAAGAGGTCCAGATATTCACCAATGCCGTGGCTGGTAGGGTTGCGTATAGAACAAAGCGGCAGGGCAATGCCATGATGCTGCCTTTTGCCAATCCTATCCCACTGCGCACGAGATGCAAGCTCTTCCATCTACCGCCCTTTTTCTGTAGGCTTAGCCCTTTTCAAATTAACTTGCAAGGTGAAACCATATGCAAACCTAAAAGGTTTACAGATCTGTGAGAGCCTAAGGATGAGATTCCCTTTGACTTCTCGACTTACTCAGCTTTTCTGAGAGTTCTTTCATCTTTAATCATGCAACAGTCTTTGGAGGAAAAGGCTCCTTCTAGGCGACATAGACGTCGGTCAACATCTGTCAATTTTTCATCAAGTTTATCGATTTTAGAGACTAATGATTTTTCAAGATTATCAAATCTTTGATTCATGGCATTCCACAAGACAAGCATTAAGCCAAATACTAAGGCAAATCCACTACCAATAGTCCAGAGGAGTACGTCAATTTTTTCCATAGCACACCTTTTTGTTGAATCGTACCAAAAAAGTGTATTTATGTCTACTTTGTCGTAACAGCAAGAAACATCCATAGGCTAAGAAAGCCAGTGACAAAAAAGCCTATGACATTCATAACCAGAGGGATTTGAATATCGCCGACGAGTATTGGAAATTGAAACCAAAGCCTTGCAAGATGTGCTAACGCGATTATTGCAAAAACTAGACCAGCAATAAGTAAAGGTGGGTCTTTTCTCATAGATACTCCATTTCCTTTTCCTATAAAGTTAGCCGTCATTTATTAGCAAATATGTTTAGCTTAGCAGGTAGGAGCTTCAATGGATTGTCTTCCCTTTCCCCGGAGACAACCGTTCTGTAGGCTTAGTCCTTTTCAAATTAACTTGCAAGGTGAAGATGAAGGAGAGGGTGCCGAGGATGGCTTGAAGCATACGCAGGGGCTTGATGTGGGGGAACATTGAGGAAAGTGCTTTGTTGGTGCGAAAGCGTGCAGTTTCTTTTTTTGACTGGGTGGTAAGATACTTGCTTTCTAGATCGGCAAGCTGCTTTGATAGGGGCGGTGTAAAGGCTTTTGGGCAGCGTGCTTTTAAAATCCAGAGGCTGTTAAAGCTTTCAAAGAGCAACTTGGGGTCGATCGGATGTTTTAGGTACTTATCTAGCACCAGCATCTGCTGAAAAAGCTGCCAGCTTAAAAATGTGGAGTTGATAGAGGGTACTTTATCAGGTGCTCCCTTTGTTGCCTTGAGAAGCATGTAGGCCTTTATAATGCCTTCAGTTGAGGCCCAAGAGCAGTTTCCAACGATCTGAAAGGGAAGAGCTACTTTTCTTTGCAGGCTTAGCTCATTTTGAGATTGTGGTTTGAAGCCGAGCATCTTTGGCAGTGTAGATTCTATACCGATCTTATGGTCACCTTTTGTTTTGCCCTTGAGTGATTGAAGAAAGGTGATTGCCTCGACGGTCAGTTTTTTAGGATCAAACCTATGTACAAAAAGTGGTGATGAGAGCCCGCGGCGCCTATCGCATATAATACAGATATCTTCCCATATAAGTACTGACACTGCGTGGCCTATAAATCCTGTAAAAATGAGGGCAGGTTTGCCCTCCTGTATTCTTTGTAGGGTTTTTTCTTCATTTGCCTCAAGAGCATCCGTGAGTGTTTCAGCAAGCTCGCCAGCCCACTCTTTTGGCAAGGGGCAGGAGTCGCTTTTGCCAAATGCGGCAATAGATTTTGCCATGCGGCTGGCATTTATTTTATCTTGCCCGCCCTCATATTGTATAGGCACTCCCGAGATAATGCTTTGGCCTTTCAGCTGAAAGGCGTGTGTAACGAGCTTGGTCTGCTTATGCTGTTTAGTATAGCGGACAGCGGCGTCGGAAATATGCTTTTTAAAAAGCTGATGCAATGCCTTCCAGTTTTTGGGCCTCAGCGCCTTTATCAGGTAGAGGATTGATCGCCCCTCTTTGTCTACAAGGTTGGGATTTGCGCCGGCTTCAAGTAAGATTTTGGCGGCATCAGTCTGGCCATTAAAGAGCGCACTAAAAAGGGCACTTTGTCCATAGCGGTCTGAAATGTTTACATCAGCTCCGCTATTAAGAAGAATTTTTAGTGCTTTGGTACTTCCGCGGGCTGCAGCTGACATGAGGGGAGTAGAGCCGGTTGGATTTTGATAATTGACTTTTGCTCCTGCTTTAATCAGTATTTGAGCAACCTCTGCATTGTCACATCTTGCCGCCAATACAAGAGGGGAGTCACCATCCTTATCGGGAGCATCTACAGAGATAGACTTAAGATCTTGTTCGATACGCTCTTTTATCCCTAAAATGGCATTCGTATGCAGCGGCGTTGATGCCTGTACGCCTTTAAACGCTGCCGTAATATCATCTATTTCTTTGATAGTTTTACGAGCGTTTTTATTAAACCAGCTTGCCTTTTTTAATTTTTGCTTTACATGCGATAGGTCAGAGATATCGTTCGCATCTAAAAAAATAGATTTATTTTTAAATTTCTGGTATATGTTGTCGATGCTGCTTGAAATAGATGTGATATTTGCTCTAATTTCTTTAAGAGAGAGCGATGCAATGGCATGCACAATCTGCCTTGTGCCGTACAGAACCACCTTTGACTCCTCTTCAGGCGGTTTATTAACTCTAAGATGCTGATTATCAGATATCCGTGGCATAACCCTGCTCTATTTAAAATAATAAATAACATATAGGGTGATCAATGTCAAGCAAGTTACGTCCATAGAGGAAACTTTTCGCTTTTCATTATATAGTGAAAAGCGCAATATAGTGAAAAGCAAGCCCCAGCATGATAAAGGAAAAATTATGAAAAAATTCCTGTACGCGAATAGCTCAAACGCAGAAATCAATGTTTATGCTGATAAATCGGCATCGATTCTTGAATGGCTGTTAATTAGTGGGATTAATAGAAAATATTTTTCCCTCAGCGAAGTCCAAAGAGATATAGGTGTAAGTATCGGGTTAATTCAAAAAGTTTTTGTTCAATTGGAATTTTATGGTTATCTGAAAGCAGAGGGGTTGGGGACTTCTAAAAGATTCATCCTATCAAAACCAAAGGCATTACTAGTCAGTTGGACGGAATCATATAATGTCATGAAAAAATGTAAAATGTGGGGTTATAGTTCCTCCTATCGAGGCCGAAAGGAATTATTTGAGGTGATCAGGAAGTCTGATTTGACTGAACTAACAGTAATGGCGCTTCATTCGGCATCAGACTTGTATAAATGTAAGAATTCCAATTTAGAGACTTTAGAACTTTACGTCCCTGATATAAAGAATAAATCTGCGATAGAAAAAGTTCTTCATTTAGAACCCCAAAATAGGGGATATGATGTTCTGCTTATTGAGCCTTATTACAAACACATGGTTAGCTCTTGTCTTCAACCTGTGAAACAGCTTCATCAAACGAGACCCATTTTAACCTATTTAGATCTTTTTCATTTCCCATTAAGGGGAATTGAACAAGCTGAATACCTCGCTGAAAATATTGAGGAAATAAAAAGAATTTTTGCAAGAGGCAGTTCATAAAAATGGATTTTGATAAAGAAGATAAAATTGTTTCAGACTTTCTTAAATCGCTTGGTCCTTGGTGTTCCTCTATCGTAATCACAGGAGGATATGCCCCTATTATTTATAAGATCTATTTTTCCGATCGCAGTGTGGGCAACCCTCCGGCGGGAACTAGAGATATTGATTCGTTAATTCCTCGGAAAATACCACAAATTTCAAAGGATAATATTGCGAATTTTTTATTAAAGTCAGGGTTTCAACAGTCATTTAGAGATTATCTAGACCCAGCAACAGAGTCCTATAAAAAAATTATCGAGGGAGTAGATGTAGTTGTAGAATTTCTAACAGATGATTCAGTTAGAAATGACAAGGAAAAAAATGTATTGATTGCGGGGGTTGTGGCACAATCCTTAAGTTATTTGAAGTTAAGTCTTGAGAATGCTTTGCCTTTTATTACGTTATCTGGCGAAAAAGGATTTGTTGTATCCCCCGAGGCGTGGATTTTTAATAAAGGGCTGGCTTTTCCAAAAAGAGTGGATAAGAAGAAGATTTATAAAGATCTTTACGGGATATGGTATGTGGGAACACAACTTGGTAACTTATCGGATCAGGCCATTGAACGATTAAAACAACTGTTTCTACAAGAGTCAGCATGGTTTCAAACCTTTAAGAAAAATCTTTAGAGCTGGCAGCAAGAGGCAGTTCCATTGGATTGGGTAAATCTGGAAAGGCAGGACCAATTTGGCAATCTTAGGAAAAGAGACTTTCAGATGTTAGTAGAGAGAATAACGTCAGAACGGCCGTGACACATAACTTCTCTTTTACTCGAAATTATCCATTACGTAGAGGCTGTGAGAAATGAGAGACGGGTCGGCAACGCCCTTGTAGGTGATTTTAAGTTGAAGCAAATGGATCCCTTGATTATCCTAGAAACAGCAGTTCAAGGATTGTTTTGATACTATATTACGAAATCTGAGGGGAAAGTTATGGGTTGTTGCAGTGGGATTACTCATTCGTCTGTTTTGAGCAATGTAGGCGTTGGGGCGGTTGCCGTGGTATCGGGAGTAGCTTTTTGTGTTGCCAATGTGCTGATGGACCAGTCGATAACGATGTTGAAGGTTTTTGGTAAATACTGCCCAACAAGCAGTTATAAATCGGGTCACTATTATACTGAAGCTTGTATGTCACTTGGGGCGAGCATATTTCGTCATGATTTAGCGTCAAAGGGGTTATATATCTTTTTTGGCGCCACAGCTATCGGGTTCACCTACGCCCTTTGGAAAACAAGACCGGTTCAGCAATTGAATGAGGGTGAAGGAGATCCACTAATTCAAAATGTTCCATTTGTTTCAACAACATCTCCGGAGGGGTGAAAAATGGCACGTTCTTTACTTGACAATTGCGGATCTATTGGCATTGTAGTTGTAGCCTCTACCGTTTGTATCGGGTTTATAGCACAAACTGGGGTTGTTGCTGGGGCTCAAGGAGCCGCTGAAGCGTATGGAAGGTGTTTAGCGGAATCTAACGCAACAGATATTGCCTGCAGAGCTCTTTCAGATGTGCTTTTAACAGATAGATCGGGAAATTTTGCGATTGCCGGCATTGTTGCTGTTATCACACTAGGTACGTATATAGGTATAGCTTTTTCCAGAAAGGTGCGCCCCATTAACGTATAGGGCCCCCGTCCTTCAGCTGAATTAGGTTTAAACTGGCGCAAATCGTTTGGTTGCTACGCCGTCAATCTCTATTTCTCCGGTAAACATCTGGTAGGGACGATCCCAGATTATTTCGGTTGAAAGAGCATGGCCCTCGCCAATGCCATGATAGATCACGCGCTTTTGCTCATCGGTTATCTGTGCAGGATCATCAATCCACGCCAGTTCAGTATCAACCGCAATGGCCACTACCTTATACAGCTTGCCTTTATAATGGCGATAAATGCCGCCAACTTGAATCTCTTGAGTGTGCATAACAATCCCCTTACATAAGTGCAGCAATAGCGTAGCCGGGATCCTGTTTTTTTTGAAGAGTAAAAAGCTCACGTTTTCCATATCATGGGCAGGCCGAAGAGATTACTTTTCTCGTCTTTATCCGGGGTAAATCCCATTTTTTTATAAAACTCAACTAGATTGTCGTTGTTAGGCGAAGGGGCAAAGCCGGGAGTTTGGGCATATAATTTGATTGAGGATATGCCAATCTCTTTGGCGATCGCTTTGACAGTCTCGATCAGAGCCGAGCCTACTTTAGAAAATTTCCTTGTTCTGGTTTTCGGTGAAATAGTGGTATTTTGCAGATGGGTAATAAAGAGATAGTGCGTCTTTTTAGCTTTGTCTGTTGCTAGGTAAAAGAAGGCCTCTCCAATGGTTGTTTTGCCGACCTTTAGGTATAGGCAATGGGCTTCTTTATCAGGATTGTTATCTTGAGAATGGACGAGAGGTGCTTCCACAGTAAGACCTTTGCAATCTTTTACTGTCAGCATCTTTGGCCAGATATAGTTTACAAGGGAAGAAGCATCCATATTTATGCAGTTGTTTTTACTGTTCTTCTCTTTCCTCCCGTAGTCTAATGCGTATGGGGGTAAGATCAATTATTTTGCCAGCAATACGTAATATAAATTGATTGCTTTTTTTCTATAAAAATGATATTCTTTTTTTCATTAAAAATATTAAAGGGGTATTAGGGCTGCGTTTATGGCTTTCTTTGTAGGTAATACGGAGATTACCTTTCGCAAAAATGGTGACTGGATAGACGTTGACGCTTCCTCTGATGCGCACCTGTTCAGACAAAAATTCAGGGCGCTCAAGGGGACAGAATTTCCCCTAAGAAGAAGCGGCATGTTATTTCCAGAGTATCCAGATGTCATATGTTCGCTCTTTTGGCCCTGGGACCATTTGTGCATAGTTGACTGGGTGAGGGGAGTGCTTGAAGGGAAGCCCCCACAGACACCTGCACTGCCAGCAGCCCTTAAGAAGATGAGGGTGCCGTTTGATCCTGTAGTATCTTTGGTGGATCAAGTCGCAAGCTTAAGTATTTTCAACAGGCCGCCTCCTGATCGCGAAGAGGTTGCACTTAAACATATTAGATGCGCTCTACAAATAGGCGAGCTTGCGATCTTTCACTTTTTGAGCAAAAAGCTGTCGCAGGAAACACAAACTCTGCTTGCAAGAGAGCTAAAGGGTAAAAAAATTCTCTCAGAAGTGCGCCGGCGTGAGTCTGCTCTACTAAAAACAGCAAAAACGGGTATAACTAATCAAGATGACAAGCTTAGAAATGATTGTGACTATGTCCACGGCTATATTGCCTTTCCGTTACTAAGCAATAGAAAAAGGCTCAAGCGTATCAGCCCTGACCTTTCTTCGACAGCAATGCTCCAAATGGCCTTCGTGGATAGGGCGCACACTGTGGTGTTGCCCTATGATGTTGGGGACCTTCGCCCTCATCAATTTACCTTTTTGGGAAAGAGATATACTGTTAGTGCTGATAGCGACAAAATTGACTATATTGAAGGAGGAAAGGTATTATTTAGCCATGCCCTTAAAGACGAGACCTTCTACGGTAACTCCTGCGCTGCCATACAGGGCCTTTCTAAGGTGTTGGCAAGGTTTGTTATCCATCTGGATGAACAGGATAGAGATACAGTTCTATCCAGCAATGGGTCCTTGCTAAAAGAGCTTTTTAATGATCTTTTTGCATTTCGAGTTCAGGTGAGCTTTCCGGGAGAGCTTCCATGCAGACCCTATAGCCACCCAAACTACCCCCTGACACGTCTGGAAGGGCTGGCTAATGCATATTCTGTGAGTCTGCCCGATTTGGAGCAGTGCAGAGCTCTCTATCGCAAAGTGTATGATGCCCTTCCCGTTGAAGAGCCGAAAATGTCATCCGCGGTGATTTCTTGTCTTTGCAGTATCTTCCACTTTTTCAACGTTAAATTTCACGATGGTACAAACTCTTTTCCTGATGCCCTTAGCTTTTATGGGATTATTTCTTCACAGCATTTACTTCATTTTATGCCTGAAATTACTCCAGAGGTGCTCAAAGCCATTATGCAGATGGATAAATGGTGCAAGAAAACAAAATCGCCTGCACCAAATTCGCCCCTTCTTATTAAAAAAATAAATGAGCATGAAATTACGTTCGCTTCATTAATCGAAAAAAGCCTTTTAGATCGCGATCCAATCGAGATGCGAATGCCTCCAAATGAGCGCTTTGACACGCAGCCCCTTCAGGCAGAGGCTGACTATCTTGCGCAGCTCTCAGTGCTATATGAGCACGGCTCGCATCTTATCGCATCGCTTGCAAAGCTAGCTAGTGAGCCGCTGCGGATGGTGCTCTTTTCACAAGAAAAGCATGTGCAGGAGACTTGTGCATTAGGCTTAGAGCGGCTTGCCTATCCGTTATGTGCGGATCAGCAAGCCTTTGCGAATGTTCACGGCTACTTACCGAATCAATTTCTGAGAGAGTTTATCCGCGGTATGGAGAGCTACTGCAACAGCTTCGAGGTGATCAATAATGGCCAAATTCAGGCACACATTGTAGATTGGGTAAAGCGTTTTGTAGATGGCGCCTGCCTGCTCGAGCCTAGATTCAAGCACGATCTTTTAGATCTCAAACACTTTACAGCCGGCATGATGGACAATGACATATATAATTTTGTTGATGGAACTGCCACTTTTTCGGAGCTCGTGCTGCGAGCGCTGTATGAAATTCAGCGACAAGAGAGGCGCACAGTGAATGGACAGCTTATTGTCGACGTGGTGTATATGTTTTTAAAAACCCAACCTCAAATCACTATTGGGCACGAGACATTAACTGAGTATGACATCTCCACCCTTGATGATATGTCCCATAAGGATCGCCTATTGCTTTTGCCGCTTATGAAGAAGCTCTCCTTCTCTAGTAAGCATTTGATCATACATTCCTTATGCCGGTTACCACGATCAAAATGGAAGATGATTCTCCAAGCTGTTAAAAAGATAAATATCACAGGCTATGACGAACCGGCCTTAGAACGGTTGATGGCCGAGCTCAATAGATATACCACAGATATGTTCCCCTATATAATACACTGCATGAACATTTTTCGCTTGCAGATGCAACAAAAATATGTTCGAAGTGACGACCTCATAGCTCCCTTGCGTGCAATCTGGGAAAGAATCAACGATATATACCCCGATCAGCTCTCAGAAAGCTATTTTGCCCTCTTTCCCTCCTCAACCTGAAAAAATCGGTCAAACAGACATATTTTTGCCCAAACTCGGGGGGTGTTATGCAATAACACCCCCAAAAAGGAGGAATTTATAGGGTTATTAAAATAATAATTTGTTATAATACAGATAGATAATCGTGTCTAACTGTGGTGTAAAAATGGGCGGTGTTACCTTTGGGGGCGGGGTTATACAATTCCAAGGACCCGGTGGTGATGAAGTGATCGCCACGGGAGGGTTATCGAGTGTAACTAAAAAAACAGACAACTTCTTCAAAGGGGCTCAAAAGGAAAATCTCAATAATCAATCAATAAATACACCACCCAAAGTAGTTCAAAAGGTTTCTGCCAAAGTTACAAGCGGAGTCGCAGCACGCACAAAGGAAGCGACCCGTCCCCTGTTCCATATTCCGGTAGAGAAAGTGCAATCGGCCGGAGGTAAGGGTAGGATACAAAGCGATGTCATGGCTACGACAAAAAAGCATAAAGAGGATTTTATGCGAAGAGCTGGTAGTAAGGGCATTACTCCTGCTTTGCGCGAAGAGCTGTACGAATTGACCGAAGGATCTCCAAAAGATGTTTTAACGGGATTTCATATAGCCGGAGATCTGCAAGAACCACTGAAGTCCTTGCTTGAAAGTGCCAAACGAAATGGGACCACTGCTTTAAAAATTGATGTAGATATCAAGCTTACTAGATTGAATGAAGCAGAAGGACATAGTGGAGCTAATCCCATTTATAAGAACCTTGTTGATATTGTCTATGATGAACTTAAAGCGACCAGGGCTCCTATCGCACCTTTTCGTCAGGGTGGCAGACTCATCTTTCTTGCAGAGATTGATCCCGAAAAAGGAGAAGAAAAAGAGATAGCAAAAGCTCTTATAAATGCTAAAGTTCGTATGAAAGGGTATATGAGTACTTATGCCCAAAGTCACCTGTTAGATATGCATTCAGGGATCACATCCGTTGAAAAGGAATTAGCAGGAGCATCTTTGCCTCCTATGCTTAATTTAGAGCCTTCGGCCACCTCTGAAGCCCCTAAAATCAATTCGCAATCCGGTCCCGAATGGTCAGCCTCTGTAAAGAGGTATGAAAAATTTATCGAGACGGCAAAAAAGGGGTTGCCGGAGGATGTGGCAACAAAGTTATACGAAGAATCCGGAGGAGGAGATGTAGATCGTCTGACCCATCTGGGCCGTGCAGTTGATCATATTCCTACAATCGAAAATGCTCTATCTTTAGTCAGGGCAAACAGGGAAAATAAAGCCTTTTATGTCGAAGTTGATATCCGCAATCTAAGAGGCTTAAACAGCAACCTCGGCCGAGCCGGAGCGAATGAGGTGTTTTCCGATCTTGCAAAAACCGTCCAAAACCACCTTAATGGACTCGGCGTTGAAGTAGCGGGCTTTCGTCACGGAGGCGATGAATTTAGCTTTGTTATCGTTTCTAAGAAAGAGGGTGTATCCAATGAGAAAGCCGAACAGGCTATTAAGGATGCGCTAAGCAATGCACAGTCTGAAATTGAAAAGAGGTACGAGCAGTTGAAGTCCATCGAGCATCCTAAGCATCCCAACAATAAAGCTAAATGGGGAACAGGAATTACT
Organism: uncultured Chlamydiales bacterium; assembly: GCA_963826935.1. Taxonomy (GTDB): domain Bacteria; phylum Chlamydiota; class Chlamydiia; order Chlamydiales; family FEN-1388; genus SZAS-7. The sequence goes on from CAWGYH010000005.1 coordinate 292,485, forward strand.
TGCGGGGTAACTTCTATTAGACCCAATGATTCAGTCGCATATATTCTTTCGCGCGCTGATAAACAGGTGGAGGAGCGCAAAAAAGAATAAGATCAGCACTATATGTATAAGCTATTTCGGTTTAACCAATTCATCATTTTTGATACAATTGCACTTCTATCGAGATGTTTATGCAATTCACACAACAAGTTTCTGATCATATACCTCCGGCCCAAGAGGGGTGGCAAGCCGTTGCTCCAGATAGTTCGGGGCGCTGGAAAGATATAACAAAATACTCCCGCCAAATGACCTGCTGGGAGGTTGTCACAAAATGGGCAGCTGTTGGCGCCATCACTACTCTTAGCTTGGGAATCTTTGCTCTTTATCAGACCTGCACCACTACAGGGAGAGCAGATTTTCACAACTTGCTAAACCGCCAAATCGTCTGCTATGTGAAACATCCCTTCACTCCTACCCAAATAGAGCCGCCGCCTGTACTCCCTCCAGCTAAAGATCTTGCAGCTGCAGCAGAATCTGCCCAGCCTCCTGGGCCTCAGCTGCAGCAGCAAGCTCCTCCTGAACCTTCTGTATCGACACCTCCTTATCTGGAGTCCTTGCCTCGTGATGTCCGAAAGCATATCGAAGATTTTTTACCCTTTCCCGAATGGAGAAAGCTGCGATACGTAGCCAGAGGGACAAAAGCCACAGTAGACGAAGCGCTACTAGAGAATCCTAGAAGAGGAAATGAATTCGTAGAGGCATTGCTGCAACAATGTAGGGTTGGCAAGAAACCTTCATCACAGCTGCTTGAGGCAGCGAGTGTTGTTAAGGACGGCCCATTTTTTGCCTGGCTGCTCTGTCAGCTTGGCAATGGGCTTCAAAATATAGATTCAAAAGGGGAGGTTTTTTCTGAATTTTTGACGGTATTTAAACAAAATGGGCATTTATCATTAGATCTCTTACAACGACTTTCTTTACCGCTCCGTCATCAACTTTTGGATACGATCTTGAAATATTATGCCTACTGCAACGAATATGAAGCTCTTTATTTCGAGCTTGCTACTCCACAAACCCTTGTAGATCTGGCTGAAAAGGCGGATCGCTTGACAAGCTGCTTGTATTATACTGGTAACATCGGCCATGATAGAGCCAATGAAATCTGCTCTAATCTTTGCACAGAAGATAAGATAAAAAAACTTCAAGCAGCATACAACCAAGTCGACGGGTCTCGCAAGCGGTGGCTGTTACTTGTTTTGAGGCTCATAGTCCTGGGACATCAGCCGTTGAACCACGAAAAAGCTCGTTTCGTTAAAGCCTTTCGTTTCATCGAAAAGGTATTGCCTGACCTCACCTATCAAGAACTTATAGATTGCCTAACAGTTATTTCAGACGAAGGTAGATATGGGCGAAATTGTCCTATGGCTAAGATGCCCTCCCATTTCGTGGCGTGGAAAGTCATCCAATGGTGTAGAAGTTGCGTTAGTGATGACCAGTTGAGGATGCAATTTAATCAGTTCTATTCTGAAGCTTCTGCCCTTGCTGCTAGGACTGAGGAGCAGGATAGATGGAAAAAATGCTTAATAGGTTATCTGGATGACATGTTGAAGCAGGCTAAAATTGAACTATTGCAAGAGTCTGAAGAGCTCTGGAGCCAAAGCAAACAAAAGCTGACCTGGCGGTTGATTTATGTCCTGAATGGATCTGGTAAGGTTGCTCCTGATTTTGCAAGAGACTATGTGGCGGGTTTGAATTTTTGGAGAGGAGATTTACTCGACGAATTAATCCCCTTTGCTTTAGAAGAGTGGACCCGTTCTTGCCACGATACCTCTCTTTATCCTCCCTTTACCGCTATATTTTATTCTATCCGCTCCGAGAGGTCATTGGAATGTCTCATTACCACGGCACATTCGATCCCTGAGCCTCACCGCTCGCTTTATTTGCGCGCAATTGCTCATGCTCATTATCAGGTAGAGCTGCCTGTGAAAGAATCTTTTGAAAAATGCGGCGTGCCAATGCCGCTGGATCCCGTTACAGAAGAGGAGCTATTTATTCGCCTCAGTAAGTGCAGCGGCTTCTTTGAGCAAGTAAAAAATATCCACTCCCAAGCGGATCTCGAAGCTGTTCTAGATGAAGTGCTCCTGCTGCCTCTAGAGCCGCAGAAAAGAGCTCGTCTCTCATTCTTGAGCCATGCCTGTAAGGCGGGTGAAATAAAGGGCTTGCCGCAACAAGGCGACCCCTTGCACCAATTAGTAAATTATCCCTTGCCTGCTGAAGCCGTGCAAGAAGTCTTTCGAGAAAAAGGTCTTGATATCACTCAAATTGAGTCAAGTAGCTTCAGCACACTTCGAGAAGCTGAGATTGCAGCTTTTATGGGTTAACGCAAATTTACTATTAAACACGTTGAAACACAGAGTCACAGAGAACACAGAGAGTTGCATGGAGAATAACTGGCGTTCATAGAATCATAAACGGGTATTGAAGTGGATGGCTAACAGAAATGGATACACCCTCGGATGCCACAGGATATTTTCCTCTCTCTGTGTTCTCTGTGACTCTGTGTTTCATGTTTTTTTTGTTAACAAATTATTGGTTTAAATGAGCGGTGAAACTAGACAAACGTGTTACCTTGATTTGATTTGAACCAAGCCAACAAATGGAAAAATGGTGATGCTATTCATCAAACTTAGCGTTGATTTTTTCATTCATCTCTTCACAACTCTTCATACGTATCTGCAGAAAATCTCTTACCTTTAACATTACTTCCTTCAGCTGCGTGAGTGAATCTTCGCTTAGAAGAGGTTTTGCGGCTTCAAGCACTTCTTTGTACTTTATTCTAAACTCTAATCCCCATTGAGATATGGATTCATTGAGGGTTTCTGTGGATATCATTTTCTTAAACTCTTCTGGTTTTCTACCTCTAAAATCCTTTCTTTCAATGTCCTTACTCCAGGATTCTCTATCCACAATTGCTTCTAATGGTTTTACAGTAATCTGCGAATAGGCCTCCATCTTATCTAAAAAGTTTTGAACTTTTTCATGTTCTGCTAGTAGTATAGCTAGCGATTTTTCGGGTATGTTTTGACGGTTTTGTTCAATCCACACCTTCGTATGGACATGTGCCTCTTGAAGCATGGCAGAGTCATGAAAACCTTTCGCAGGCCTTGCGCGCCCAACGTTGGTTGGATTACGTTCTGCAAGATGAAGAGATAGTAGTGGTAGCTTGCTAAATTCTTTTAAAAGCGCGTCTGTTGGAATTTCATCACCTTTTATCCGCCCTGAGGAATAATCTATATAGAGCTTCAAAAAATCCCGAATTTCTATATCACTTTTGCGACTAAAGTCGGGCATTACACCGCTTGTGAATTGTTCAATCTCATATTCTTTTTTAATTTTTTCCAAGCTATCTTCTGCCTTTTTGGCAGGGATATGTTGTTTGCCCGCTAATGCATCACCAACAGTATGGCCAGCACTTTTCGCTGCGCGTCCTGCCTGTTTAAGAATACCTTGTTTTTGTGCTTTACCTTTTTCATCACCGCTCTTCATGCGCTGAATAATTTCTGTGACTTTCGTTCGTGAAAGTTTTGGTGCATCCTCGATTCTTTCACCGGTTTTTAAAGATGCTGCCAGCAGTAAAATGCGCTCTATTTTATTAAGATCTTTGGGGTTAGTAACATGTTTACCCGCCCACTCTTTAATTATCTTTTTTTGAGCTGAAGTTAAATCATGCACGTCAAAATCGCTGTCACCAGATAGTCTATTAATTATGCTGCTCATGTATGCCCCTTAGTGCATTGTTTACCCAACTATCCTTATTCTAACTCTCTCTTAATTTAGCTGTAAATAATTATTTTATAGGGGGCGTGGGGGCCATAAGAAATTGCGCACCTCTGAAATGCTCTATACTAAAAATAATAAATATACTTAAAAAAGTATATTTTGTTATGTAGTGGACTGATAAGGAAAGTATTATTGCGTCTGAAGAGATAGCCTAGCCTAACTTGTAAAGTCTGGCTACTAAAAATAAAGGGCAAAGCTATGATGGAACTTCCCCCAGCCTCAGAAGATAATCAGAGCACACCTATTGAACCCGCTAAGGTTCAGAGGCCGCCTGCAGATAGTAAAGCAGACAAAATTGCAAAACAGATTCAGCACCCCCGTGACGATGCGACTCCAGCTGCTGCAGAGCATACTTTTGCTCAAAAAGATAAAACCCTTAGTTCACAAGAGACTCAAATTCAGCATAAGGCGGAAGGCATCATTAATCCTTACCTAGCGAAAGCAAAACAGCATCAAAATTACTTTCAAAATTCCAAAAGACTTGCAGAAGTTTCGGAGTGGATTACAGATACAAATAAACCATACCAATCTGCAAAAGAAAAGCACCCTGATAAGGCAGTACAATTCCCTTTCCCTGTGGGAACGTGGGTATTGCGCCCGAGTAGTAGTAATAAGGAGGGAGGGCCAATCTTCATCACCCTCCAATATTTAAAGACGCCTGTCACATGGGATAACGCAAGGATCGAAGTTCTGGATAACGGATACCGCATGCAAGGTAAGATTTATAAATCCTTAGATGATCTCGTTAGAGCAAGTAAACCGCTAACTCACCAATTAAGTGAAGTCTTTAGCGAAGTCCGAGAAAAATGTATGATAGAGCAGCCGCCTTATTCTATCCACGTTGATGAGGGTTCTAAAGCCAAGTTTTTGGGATTGGAATTAACGACCAAGAACATAATGGAAAAGCTTGAAAAGATGTGGGTGGACGCGAAATGTGAAGGACCGCTTCCTTTCCATCTTGATAATGATCCAGAGTGGCTCATCTTTAACATGTCGATGTTTCAACTCAAAGCATGCGGTCATGTAGATCCTGCCTTTAAAGAGATTTTCGGAAGGGGGAAAACCGATAATAAAACAAGGTTCGAGAGGCTGGAGCAGTTTAGTCAAGCAGAAGATCACTTTTCACTGATCGGCAGCTCTCCTGATAAAAGGTTTAGAACTCAAATGCTGGTGCATGAAGCCGATTGGAAATTGAGTCAAATGGATCCCAAATATTCCATTCTTTCAAAACCTTCAGAGATGACCCCTGAAGCTACGCTGAATCACTGGCTCACTAATGAAAATGTGGAGGGGGTGTTCATTGGTGAAGAATCCCATGGTGACCTAGGCTCTAAACGTATTCTCATTGAAAATATGAAGCATCTAAAGGAGGCCGGAGTCACAACTCTCTTCATGGAGTTTATAGAATATGATGGGGGTCAAAAAGCGCTCGATAATTATTTCAACTCGAAGAACCCCGATAGTGATATTCCCCCTGAGGTCGCATCTATTTTGAAGGAACAGGATGATCACTATGGATTTAAACAGAAAGATTCCCCTGGTTTCTTGGATGTGGTGCGGGCTGCAAAATCTGCAGGTATCCGCATCGTAGGTTTAGAAAGCGAAGCGTCGAGCTTAGCCGGATATTCATCATCTGGATCGGAAGGGACAGAACGCCTTGGGGCCCTAAATTACAATGCCAAAATGATCATTGATAAAGAAAAGGGGCATGGGAAGTTTATAGCATTGATGGGTGTTGGCCATGTGGTGCAACATGAAGGTGTCATCGGAATGTCCCAAATCATGGGATTGCCATCTATGGTTGTATCTGATCGGCAGGAAACCAAAAGTGATGCAAAGGGAAGTAGTGTTGAATTTTCGGAAGGCTTTGACGTCAAGTTTTATAAAGAAGTTGAGGGTAAAGCCCATGCAGCGTTCTCCATTCCAGTATCAAAACATGAGTAGTAATGTCTTGAGTTGACGTTAAGCATTACGATTGGGCGAGCATGTCTGTCTTGAATCGACCAATAATTTCGACAGTCCACATAGATTCGCGATTCAGGCCATGACTGTTGCCGGGGTTCATGATCTCTCCAAGTATAGCTTGAGCCTGCTTTATGTCATCATCTGTTATTTCATGATCCGGTTTGTTAAGAATAGGATCCAATTTCGCTTGGTAGAGGTTGACATTGATGTTTACGCCGTTGACATGGATGTGCTTGCCGCGAATTTCTCGTATCTTTTTCATCAATTCCATTTTATTGGCATCAGTAGGTAACTGCTTCGCCACAGCATGGGCCTCTTTTATGAAGGAGACCGTATCGTCATTATGTGTCTTTTGGGCCCATTTCTCGAACGCAGAGTAGATGGGCTCCTCGAGCATCATCTCTGGCTTGCAAAGATGATTCTCAGGCAGGTTGCTAACGGCTTTTCTCTGTTCCGGAGTAGCCACGAACTTTTGACCACGTTCTGTTGCTGGAAGTTCGCCAAAGTCGAAGCCGGCTGCTTTGCCAAAGTCTTCTTTGCCTTTTAGGGATATATTAAGAAAATATTTGACTTTTGAGAACGCATCACTGGTTGCCTTGGCTATGCTTTTACCCAATTGCTTTAAGGAGCGGGTTCCTTTCTCGTCGGTCGACGCCGTTCTTATCGCTATTATCAACCTTCCTGTATTGGTTCCGGAAAGAAAAATTACTACATGTGTACCCGCTTTTTTCAAGCCTTCTTTTAAAGCCGTAGAGTTCTCATTTGCTGTTTTGCCTTGTAAAGGACTTGGATTATTCGGAAGTTCAGCGGCGTTACTTAGTTCAGGTGGAAGTCCCATTGGCGCACCAGCTTTTGCCGGTTCTGCCGGTCCGCCAAATCCTTCCGGAAGTCCTACAGCTCCACCAAATTCATCATGTGAGCCACCTACGTTTACCATGACTCCCTCCTAATGGTTCAATAACTTGTTAAGCCGCTGCTTTTCGCTCTGGATCACTGATTTCCAGTCAGCATATTCTGATTGACCTTCGATGACGCAAAGGGCGCTGTCTAGAGAATTGATGGCATTGTCGATTTGTCCTAACTCTTCATAGCAGCGATACGACATAATGTGGCAGTTAGGATCACTCATGTTTGTCTCGCTGGCAAAGGCGTAGGCATTAAGTGCCTCTTCATAGTGCTTACGGCCATATTCTGAACTGCCGAGCCCTAGCCAAAATGCGTGCTTTTTGGCATTTATGCTTGTTAAAAATAAAAAAGCATCCGCTGAATCATCAAAGACCTTCTGGTCAAACAGGCGCTTGGCACCCAGATAGAGCTTATCGATTACGCCATCGCTTACATGGGCAAGCTCTTGCAGGCTGATCCCGGAAGAGATCTGTTCACTAAAGCCCTCTTCATCTTTGGCAATGATATCAGAAAGGCCTGCGATGCGGTTTATTCCGTCGACAAGCTCTTGAGAAAATATGTCAGGGTTGTCGTTTGAAAGTTCGATCAGTGACCGTACGAGTTTGGAGGCTCCATTTTCTAGCCGCTTTTTATAGGCTGCAAATTCTTCTTCGATCTGCTTTTGATATCGCAGCTGAAGCACTTTTTTGGGAAGCAGCTGATTGGGTTTGAGCGCTTCTTCATCAGCGATAATACCCGCAAGGTCAAAGGCTGCTTCCTGAAATTCTTTATCAAGAGCCTCAAGTTTGGGCTTTGTCTTTTGCTTCCTGTAAGGAGACTCTTTTAGCTCTAGTTCCATTTCTTCCCGGGTGGGCGTAGAGACTTTTTTAGATTCTTTTGCCTGTTGTGACCTATACGTTGGATCCATTACAAACCTCTTCTCTGAGAGCAATTTTATAAATCATAGGGGGGGCTATTGCCGCCTCTTTCTTTCATTATACGCAATATATATTAAATTTTAAAATATTTTTAACTAAATAAGCGCGGCATTGGGCTTCCATGGCTTAAATTCTGCCGTTTGGTCAGTAATTTAGTGCCTGCAATCCCTCTCACAACATACCCAGTGCCTTATCTTTTACCTTTGCTAAAACTTCTGCTCGATAGAGCTCTTTTTCTGTCATATAGACCCCCCCCCGGGCCATACCAACCTCCTTGTTCGGTTAGAGGCCCTTAAAACACATTAATGATTTTTTTAAGAGGGAGAAATACGACATTTCTACTTTGCGCCTACATCTTTTATGTATGCCATAGAAATAATATCGCATATGTGTGATAATTGTTGCTTTTAGGGGAAAATACTATGAATGTTCAGCCATATGGTGCAGGACCAGTTGATTTTAATTCTGATGAGCTGCCGCTTTGTCTTCTTGAGGGGGTGACTGATAAAGCTCGTTATAAAATATTTTTTCAAATTGCTTATCAAGATATCCCTCGGGATCAAAGAGCTAATCTTGTAGCAAGAGTTAGTGCGGTGGCAAAGGATATACCAACCACATGGCAAAGACGCATGACTCTTTTACTCTTAGCAAACCTTGCTCCACAACAGCGACAAGATGCTATAGCAGATGTTGTGGCACTTCTTCGGCTTTGCGAAACGCCTGCTGAAGCTGAAATGGTTAGAAATTTTGTGAATTTGGTCCCTGATGCCAGCTTTTCCACTTTGCTGGCTTATCTGCGGGCTCTGAATCTTTCCGAATGGCATGCAAAGCTGCTTGAGCTTGCTCCACTTGCACCAGTAGATCGTTTTAAAATTATTTCACAGTAATTTTGCTTTCCCAGGCTCAGTATGTGGGCAGGAGTCTGTGATGCCGTAATTAGGGTGTTACTGCGAGAGGCTATGGTAATGAACTAAATGCGGGTTGACGAATTATGTGATAGGGGCCCAAGGCTCAGCGCAACGTCCACAAAGGTAGTTTCAGTAAGTGCTGAGAAATAGTATTATATACACTTTCATGTATCCCTAAAATTCCTACACCTTCCCAAGCTTTACTAAAGCGCGATACAGTGTCTTGAACAGTGTCGAGCACAAGCTTCTCCTGCAAATGAGATTTTGCTGCGAAATAGGTAAATTTTTCGAGTGTCAAATCGCTAAATGCTTTTGAGTGAGCAAAATTAAGTGCCAGATTATCTTCTGAGAGATATGGGAGAGTTGAGACATAGTCGTAGGCAGGTGCAAGCTCGGCTTTTTGCTTATCAGGATAGATAAGAGACCAGTTTTTGAGGTGCATATCGCCATTACCGATAAGTGCATTAAAAACAAACCGACGGATAAATTCTACAAGTCCAGACGCCCCCATTTCCGTCCAAATAACTTCCGCAATATTGCGGTAGCTTGCGGTTTTATATTTCTTTTCAGGATATACTCCAAAGACTTGTGCAAAGTCTTCCATATGCACAGCCTTACCGTCCTCTTGACGATCAAAGCGCTTGATGACAAATGCGTGGTTTCCTAAGTGGGTAATATCTTTAGGAAGCCCCTTAATCTGATTAAGTGAAACAAGTGCTGTTTTTGGAACCTCTATTCCCACAAGGCGGGCAAGCTCCATCATCACATACTCATTTTCAGGAACGCCTACAAATGAGGGGGAAGGCAGTTTTACTATCCAATCTCCTCCCACGCCATGCGCTGGGATAGTAAGACCCACCCCATTTTCCCAAATTCCAGAAAATTTCAGCTGCACACCAGCAAGGGAAAAGTGAAGCGCCCCATCGGCCTCCTCAGCATGTTTTGAGAAAAGCCCTTTGTCGATAGCCATGCTCTCCGGCACATACGAAAGTGGCCCTATTTTTATAGCTCCTGGCAAATCGCTTCCTAGAGCCTGCAGAAGATAAAATTCTCTATCTGGATTTACCTTTGCATGCGATGCCAGATATTCTCGCATATAGCCTTCTGGCAAAAGATTTGCAAAAAAGGGTAAAAGACGTGTTCTTGTGGGTTTTAAATCAGTGATGAGATTTCCATACTCATCTTTAAAAGAAAGGCTTAAGGTAGGGCGGTGAGGATTGTCGATATACTCCTGACTAAAGGTAAAGAGGATTCGATCATCAGGAAGACTTGTAAGCATCCCTATGGGTTCATCATGCAAAAAAACGACTATAGTAGCAAGGTTATGCTTCATCTTCATCCTCATCTTTATCCAAACGATACATTGGCCGAGGCTCTTTGCTTGTGTTACCTTTCATAAGTGCCTGCAGCGTGCGAACAAGCTGACGAGGGACAAGCATGGGCTCTAAGTCCAAAGTGCGAGAAAGCTCAGTAAGTGTAGATATCTGCAGGTCCACGAGTCCACTTTCAATTTTCGAAATATGGCTTTGGGGCATGCCTACGCTTTGGCCTAGCTCCTTTTGGCTTAAGCCCTTTGCGATTCGGGCCCTTTTCAGGGCCTCGCCAATATATCCTTTATCATCGTCTTTCATATGCAATAACATATATTTCCCACTTACTTATATGTTATCACGTATAGAATTATATGACAAGGGATCTCTTATATAGTTGCATTCTTGTAAAAGGGGCCGGGGGGCCCCGGCCCCAATGGTGTCAACTTAAGGTAATTTATATAGCTTTGAATGCGCCGTCTTCAGCCTGTAGGGCTGGGTTATAAAAGCCTATGGCATCGCCATAGGTATGGTAAAAAACAAAATTTGCAGGCTGTAAGCCTGCGTTATAGTAAGCGCTGAAGGTGCGCATTATATTGTTGTATCCAAACATGTTGTAGTCGAAAATCGCACCTTCAGTGCTTGCTATAACGCAGGCCTACAGCCTGCCACATAATTTCTAAACTACCTATGGCGATGCCATAGGCTTTTATAACCCAGCCCTACAGGCTGAAAACAAAAACTAATATAAATTATCTTAAGTTGACACCATTGGCCCCGGCCCTGATCACTGTGCAGATAGGCATAGGCTTTGCTGATAATTAAATATTTATCATAGCCGTCATGGCCTTGAATAGCTCTCCATCGATATGCTCGAACTCATTCATGATGCTCAAGTGGTTTTCTCCTGCTACTTCAATGACTGTCATGACTGTCACCTCATTTCCGGCCCCTTTTTTATGTGTTACCCAAAACGATAATAATGTGGTATATTTCTAGACAAAAATAAAAATAAGAAAAAATATGAGCTCAGTAACTAATAGTTTACGTGCAGCACTTGGGAACAATACTATTGCGGCTGTCAGGCGTCACAACTTTGGCGTAAAAACTTCCCCTGCTACTATAGAAGAGCTCGATCTTGCGGTTCAAAGGTTGCAGCTCATACCAAATGCAATTCCCTCATCCAATACAGCCCCTGTACCATTACCCTTGCAGGCGCCATGGATTGCGCAGAACCCTGTTCAGGTTATTCCTACAACGCCAAGAGGCGTCTATTCAGAACCCATACACTACCATGTTGGAGGGCTTCCAGCACTTATGCAAGCTGCCAGAAAGCTCGAAGAGCTACAGACGCAAAATAGGAGAGAAATGGTGGTATATGTAACGGATGCAAACATGCCTAAGACCATGCAGTCAGGTCATCAAGGTCATGTACACCCAAGTGAATGGACTGCAGCAGAATGCACAATTTCAAAGCTTATGACGGCAATGGCCAAAGGTGCAGGATTTCTTCGGCCTGATGACCCAGCAGATGTTGCAACGTATTCTTATCTACACTTTCCCATAAACTTCGGCGATATAGTGCAACACCCCACGGATACATTGAAGCTATATGGTGGATTTTTTTGGCAAAGAATTGTTCATAATTTGACATCCACAAATGGAGTTTCACGAGAAGATCGCTGGGTGTGCAATACAATTGCTGAATCGCTCGCCTATCATCAAAAACTCAGCGATCGCATTGAAGCACAAACAGGTGATAAAACGTTTCAGCAGCAAGGTCGTGTCTACTGGTCACCTAACCTTGATGCGATGAAGCAAAAACAAAAAACATGGAAAGAGCTTGGCATAGAGTGCGAATTCATACGTGAGCACGAAATCATGGAACGTACCCTCCTAAAGGCCGATGCTCAACTACACGTACTGTACATTCATAACGATGGGAAATTTTATCCACATGTAGAAGATCGCATCAAAGGGTTTCTTCAGCACAACTATCCGAACTTTATTTGTCGTACAGCTGCTCTCACTACAGTTTATGTCAATAAAGAAACGGGAAGCCCTTTTGAAGTCGTTGAAGTGGATCCCTCTACTGGGGAACAGATACACACGCCAACAGCAACATTTTTTGGATCACTTGGACATAGTGAAGTGCACAGATACGATGCTGCACGCAAAACATTCAAGCCGCTTTGGTCTGAAGTGCCAGTATCTGGAATAAGCTCTGTATGGCGCTGTGAGATTGATAAAAGTGAACTGTGCGAGCGGTTTCATGCAGCATCTCTTAGTGACGAAGAGCTTCAAGAGCATGTGGAAGGCATTGTTGCAGCTGCGAACTTAAGTAACTTGCATGTTACGAGCTGGGACTGTAGCATAGGGACTGAAACAGTCGAGTTGATTATACGTGCTTCACAAGGGGCAAATTTTAACAGCTTTGTCGCTGAAAAATCAGATTTAAAAAACATGGCCCACAATCTTAACAAATTTTTTATCGGGGATTGGACGTTAATTTCAGCAGGAACGTGTACCCGCAAAACATGGGTAAGTAATGTGCCAGAAGTTGTGCGATTAGGCCAGTCGGGCCTCTTTTTGCATGGCCTATCGGGTCTTGGCTTTAGCTTTTCAGGTGCAGCAAAGGACAATCTCGATCACAAATAAAAGGAAAATTTAAAATGAAACTCTTTACTCTCATTGCATCACTAGCATTATCACTTGCAACAATGCATGCTGACGAATCAGCTCTTACAGTGATACATACAACAGAGGCTCCGCAGCCTGTAGGCCCCTATTCGCAGGCTATTAGTGTTGATTTAGATAAAACGAAAAATATCATTTTTCTTGCCGGGCAGGTAGCAATAGATCCGAAGACAGGATTGGTAATGGAAGACAATATCCGTGTAGCCGCAAACCAGATACTTGACAATATCGAAGCCATCCTCAAGGCATCGAACAGCGACTGGAAGTATGTCGTTCGCATGGAAGTATTTCTCAGGGACTTTAATGACTGGACTGCGATGAATGAAGAGTATGTGAAGCGTTTTCCTCATGGTATCTTCCCCGCCCGCCATTCTATTGGAGTGAGTATGGATAACACTATTGAAATGACATGTACTGCTATTGTTCCAAGAGAATAAGTTACTGGCTCATTTGGCTCAAAACTTGGGTTACACACTGCTTCAAGGAGAACGGGGTCAAGAACGTGGTCAAGCCTGACTGACCCCATTTTTAAACGGGGTCAGGCCGGACAATAGGACAATTAGAAAGCGGTCACAATTGTGTCCTATTGTCCGGCCTGACCTGGGGTAAAAAGAATGGGGTTAAAACCCCACCGCTAGGTGTTGGAAGTGATATTCCCAACCATATTTGGTTGGAAGCTCACCTCCGCAGAGCGAGCACAGGTTGCCTTGCTTTTCGAGTATGTACTTGGCTTGTGTTTGGCCGTTCCATGTTCCGAGAAGTTTCATCTTTTCCCTCTGCTCGAAGTATCTTTCGAACGAAAGATCGAAAGGACCGGCCCCTATCACATAGTAAGTAAGTGTTCGGTATTCGGCAAATATCCAATTCCTTATACTTTCGCAAAACTAGGAGAACAATATGACAGTAGATTCCATTCCCACATATCACATGATCACAGCGCGTCTTGAGTATGGCGAGGTGACTTTTGATACACCACAACAGTTCGCTGAGGCCATGAATGCTGGCTTTTTTCGAATTAAGGCACCAACTGACCTCAATTTAGAGATAGGACGCGCGTTTGCAAGAACGTTTACCTCAAACCCACGCTATAACAACTTTGGAAAACTCGACGAATTCAATGGGTTTTTAAAAAGCCCCATTGCACAATCGGTGCGCTTTTGCTTAGAAAGAGACTTCTGGAACAATGAGGTTGATGGCACGCCAATTTTCCCACCTGAACTCCAGGAACTTGCTAACAAGATGCAGTCAATTGGCATTAAAGTACTTCAAAGCATTTTAAAAAAATTTAATCTTCCAGAAGAGCTCTGGTTTAAAGCAACAGCAGGAGCTGCTCATAACGAAGGATCTCACTATTTGTTATTTAATTGTTACGATCCAAAAGACGGCCAAATAAAAGATGGCCTGGGCGCACATAAGGACTGGGGCCATATTACCGTTCTTGACGCAACCGAGCCAGGACTACAAGCAAAAGTCGAAGGCCAGTGGCGCAATCTTTTTACCGAAGATGGGTTTTTAATCATCAACTTTGGTGAACCTCTAGAAAAACTACTGCCCCAAGTAAAAGCATCAGAACATCGTGTAGTGACACAAACCGATAAAATGCGCACCTCTACAGTTTCCTTTACTGATCCACGCGTAGGCCCCTTTCGCCAAGGCGTTAAATCCGAAGATAAAGAAGGCTATGTCTATGACTGGGATCCAGTAAATAAAGCGTTAGTAAATGGCCAAACTGCCAGCGACTTCTACGAAAAAATGAGTAAAGAGCTTTTTGACAAGAACTATTAAAAAGGAACCCTAAATTGCTAGTGGTTGGGGCCAGCGCTACGGCGGCTACGGCCGCGAAGTTGCCCCCTGGCCGCCCAAGTTAAAACCGGGGTCAAAACTGGGGTCAGGCTTGGCATTTGGGCATTTGAAATGCCCAAAAAACGGGGTCAGGCCGGAAACGGGGTCAGAAACGGGGTCAGAAACGGGGTCAGGCCGGACAATAGGACACAATTGAAACGGGGTCAGGCCGGACAATAGGACACAATTGAAACGGGGTCAGGCCGGACAATAGGACACAATTGTGACCGCTTTCTAATTGTCCTATTGTCCGGCCTGACCCGTTTCATGACACATCCTGAAGAGATACGGCGTATTCTTAGGGGCATCGGTTGGCCCATAACTATCCCTGAATTTGATCTACCACCAGAAAAGCACAGTGATGACATTTGTCAATTGCTTCCAAACACATCTGACGGCTTTGCCGAACCTGAGGTCGAGGTGCATTAGAAACGGGGTCACGAAACGGGGTCAGGCCGGACAATAGCACAAACGGGGTCAGGCCGGACAATAGGACACAATTGTGACCGCTTTCTAATTGTCCTATTGTCCGGCCTGACCCGTTTCATGACACATCCTGAAGAGATACGGCGTATTCTTAGGGGCATCGGTTGGCCCATAACTATCCCTGAATTTGATCTACCACCAGAAAAGCACAGTGATGACATTTGTCAATTGCTTCCAAACACATCTGACGGCTTTGCCGAACCTGAGGTCGAGGTGCATTATGATACGGGACCAGATCCTCCCGCTGTTGCATATATAGATCCCCCACACTGTGACGACTATTCCGACCCACTACACTGGGAAGAGTAAAAACCAAAAAACCACTCATGAGCATCTGTGGAAGCGTTCTTTTTTTACCTAAAGAGCTATAATTTCGAAATATTCCTACTCATATTTCGAGAAGAAGTTGTTTAGAGGCTTGAGATCAGGCAATTTATAAGAATGTAAATGGTTAAAGACGGGATTGGATCAAGCACCCCTACCTCTTTTCCCCCGGGAGAAAAGAGGTAGGGGTGCTTGATTTTCCTATTCCTAAGCATCATCTTTCGCGAAGAGGCCCCGGAACGAGGTAAAAAACGTACTCGCCAAGAAGTCGATGATACAATTGCCTACCTTAGAGAACATAATCCCGAAGAATTAAAAATCTTTAGGTAAAGAAAATAAGAGGGTTGGTCCCAATTGAAGTAAAAACTGGCTAAAATTGCTGTCCATATCCTTATTCTTGCACGAAACTGGAATTTTTTTCCAGTATCGTGCAAAAAATAGCACTTTTTGATTTCTAATGAGGGAAAATATGAGGGATGACCTATGCCCCTTTCATACTTCATAATTCATATTTCATATTTTGAGGACAAGGAAACAATAGTGCAGGAAACGGGTCAACAACCGAGTGGCATTCCCGAACTATCACACATTATTTTTTTGATCCGAATGCCATATGAATTCGGCAAATTCTTTCATGATCTGCCGGTACTTTGTGAGGTTGTTATTCTTATCTTCTTCTGTACAAAGACATTGCCAGTCGGATCCAATACACTGAAGAGTCGTAGAGCCACTCAACCCCAATACTTCAACGTATAAAAGCTGATCATAAGGGTTACGTCTACTATTATTAAATGCTGACACTAGATCAAAAAGAGGTTTTATCTGAGAGCGTATATTCCGTGTTAGTTCCGCGTCTACTGCATGAAAATTCATATAAAGATCTTTTAACGTTTTTCCATCTTCTTGCTTGATTCTTTCATGTATGGTTATATTGGGAAATTTTTCTTTAAGAATTTTCTCCTCGTTGCTTATCTTTTCACCCAAATCGAATCGCTTTTCAGTTAACCTCTCCGTTTCTGAATTTCTAAAAGAAAAACTAATCCAAGGATATGCAAGGCCCCAATCTAAATGTCCCTCACAGGACTGGTATGTGGATATTCCAACCACATTCAAAGCTATAACGAGCTCCTTAATTTCCTTATCGATGGGCATGCCAAGGCCATCCGTCCATGTATCGACCTCTTGTGCCATTTTCTCCCATTTCGTTAGATCTGCATAACCACGATTCATTATTAAGCAAGAAAAGCATGTGAGAGCTATACAACATAAAATAATTTGTGCACGAAATTTCATAGCATTATCCTTGGTGAATTATGTAACCAGCAAGGATAATGCACGAATCACTGAAATAACTCAAGCCTTGATAAAATGAGAATTTCCTTTATCGTATCTTTATAATGCTATAGTATTATATCCCCAAAACCATGAGGATATAATATGAAAATGCTGTCAAAAATATTTTCCTGTATATTACTGTTCATGATCTCTTTTTCATATAAAGCAGATGCTACTAATTACGAAACCATCGAAGAACTTGTTGATGATGCAGTTGACGAGGAACTTGTCACTCAATTCGACTATCTAATTTTAGCAGAACTGCACCGTGAGCTGTTTATTGATGAAATTAGCAAAATTCCAAATGAGAAATTTGTCTTGTTCACGCTGGCACCAGGAAACGGGATTCAATACAGAGACGCCGTGAAGATGCAAAAACTACCCGATTATTTTGTGCAATTAACCAAAGATTTTCCTGCATGCTCAGCGAAGATCTTCGCCATCGATCCCTCCTTTTCTTTAGATAGCAATGCTCCAGAATACGCATTCTTGTATGATAATGACTGGGAAGTAGTAAAAAAAGAATACGATTACGCTCCAGATGGTCAGTATCAACCAGTGCGGTTCGCAAAGGAAAACATTGAAATTGTTTTCTTTAAGTTTGTAATCCCAGATCGCTATAGTCAAGAGCTATCGGAAAACCTCCTTAAATTTACCTCTCATGTCCTTGAACATGGTGGATGCGTTTTCATGGGACATCATGGTGCAGCTTTTGGCGGGTTTTCAATTTTTTCCGATGCCTACAATGCTTTATTAGAGAATCATCCCCGAGCAAATAATATCCTCATGTATATTTGCTCTGGAAATGAGTCTCCTCATAGTAATCCTAAGGTATATCACAATGTTCCTTACCACCGGGAAGAACTAAACACGTTATATGAACTGATGAGGCCTTGGTTTACACTGTGGACGCCCTCCCCTAAATGCCTAGAATGGGAGAGACTCTCCTGGGAAAACCAATTAGAAATTTTAGATGAGTATCTGGAAGGATTTACTCCTAGTTATCAACTTTATTATGACTTGAGTAGTTTCAATGTCTACGTGGATGTCAAGCCTGATGGGCCTGATGGCACCTTTAATTTAAATATGAAATTATTTCCATCATAGGAGCGCCCCTTATGAAAAAACATGTCTTAATTTTTCTTTTTGCTCTATTTGCCACTCCAGTTGCCTATGCAAGTCTATCTCATTGGAAATACGGAAGCGGGTCCGGGAGTTCATCTCACTGGAAATATGGCAGCGGCCTTGGGAGCTTAGCTCATTGGAAATATAGAAGTGGACCCGGAAGCCAGTCCCACTGGAAATATGGAAGTGGACCAGGCAGCTTATCGCATTGGAAATTCGGCAGTGGCCCAGGGAGCTTATCGCATTGGAAATCGGGAAATGGGCCCGGAAGTCAGTCTCACTGGAAATACGGAAGGGACCCAGGGAGCTCATCTCACTGGAAATACGGAAGGGACGCAGGGAGCTCATCTCATTGGAAGTATGGAAACGGCCCAAGTTTTCCAGGAGATGTGTATTTAGATATCTGTATGGGACTTAAAGCCGAAGGCCTTGAGCTTCCCGATATCTGCATCATGTATCCAGCTATCGAGGAGATGTAAAATTAAATTTCTTACCTAATGCAGGCCCGGGCCCGAGTGGCGTCAACTTAAGAGCCGTTCTTAATCTTAAGTTGACACCACTCGGGCCCGGCCTTTATTTTTATGGCACTATACTGCTAAGAATGCAATTTCTGTGTTTAGAATAGGCTGAAAGTTTGGAACTAGTGGTGGAGGTCCCTCATAACCTGCCGGTCTTAAGGGATGAGGAAGTGACACATAGGTTTTAGTTTTCCAATTGTATACGCGACTATTCGCTTTAATGGCCCCTGGATAAACTATCACCTTCCCAAAACATGTCACACAGGCAAAACCTTTATTCAGTTAGAACCTGAAGAGTTTATCGACCGAGTCTCGCGCTTTATCCCTTACCCCAGACGCTATAGGAGACATTATCATGGGGTTTTTGCGCCGAGTTCTCCTTTAAGGAAGCAAGTAGCCGCAAACGTGCAAAAGCAGCTTGATATAGTCCCCAAGACAATGCTTGAGACCGTCGATAATGTAAGAAAAGCATCGCGCGGCTGGGCGGCATTAATTTCAAGAATTTATGAAGTAGATCCGCTAATCTGTTCTAGTTGCGGCAAGAAAATTAAGATAATGACCTTTGTGACACACCCAGAAGAGATAAGGCGCATTCTCAGGGGCATCGGCTGGCCCATAACAATCCCTGAATTTGATCCGCCCTCAGAAGAGCACTGTGACGACATCTGTCAATTGCTTCCAAACACATCTGACGGATTTGCAGAACCTGAGGTCCATGTACATTATGATACAGGACCAGATCCTCCATCTATCGCGGAGATAGACCCACTTCACTCGGACGATTATTCCGATCCTCAACATTAGGAATAGTAAAAACTCAAAAAAAGCCACTTAAGAATACATGTGGGAGCGCTTCCTCTTCGCCAAAAGAGGCAAAATTTCAAAATGTTCTAGTGTAAATTTTGAGAAGAAGCCATCTGAAGGCTCGAAATCAGCCAATTTATGAGAATTTATATGACTGAACCGGGATTGGGACAAGCCCGTCTCCCTCTTTTCCCCCGGGAGAAAAGAGGGAGAGGGCTTGTCTTTTCTATTCCTTCAGAGCCATGTTTTAAATTATTTCCACTTGCCGCTTGACAATTTTTCCTAACCATGTTTATCCTAGAAAATCAACCTATAGAACATTTTTGGTTGATTATATATCCCAGATATTCTATGATTAAAAGTAGTGGAAGCTCATGCCATATAAGCCCCTAGATGAGAAAAATTACCGCAAGTTCATAAAAATGGTAGGCTGGGATTTAGTTAAAGGTGGCATAGATTATAAGCTATTGGATGAAAACGGAATTTATGTGTGTACGATAGCCCATTCTAAGCGTGGCAAACAAGAGGTTCCTGCACATAGTGTCCAAAAGACGGAACGTGAATTTAAACATAGAGGTTGGGTATGGCCACCAAAAAAGAAATAAAAGAACACTTAAAAATAGCCTTAAAAGAAGTAGGCAAGATAACGCCATGGTTTGATAAAGAGGTAAATGCATGGGTATTCGAACATCCCAACTATCCCGTGAGCTATGGAGGAGATTCCAAGGATGAAGTAATTAAAAACTACCCTCTTTATTTAGAAGAGTTCATTATAGAAAGGCTCAAAGATAATGTCAGCCCATCAGTACTAGTACGCACGAAAGGAAAAGGCGGCAAACGCGAAGGGGCTGGCCGTCCAGTTAATCCTCATAAGGAGCATAAAGTACGAGTATACCTTCCACAAGACATAGCTAATCTTCTTAAAGAACCTGGGGTTCTCGCTTATCTACGAGGATTAATGCAAGCTTGCCATCATGCTCATGCTTAACGCTTAACGCATCATTTGGAGCTGGAGGTTTCGATTTTCGATTTGTTAAGCGAATCGAAAGTCGAAAGATATGGCCCTAAGCTACTATATTAGACTTATTTTATAGAATTATATGACAAGGGATCTCTTATATAGTTGCATTCTTGTAAAAGGGGCCAGGGGAGTCCGTCCCCTTTTATATAATCGCAGAGGCCCGGACTTTTAGAGGCCAAACATGCCGCTGCCGGATTTGGAGCCGAAGGAGAGTTCGTTGCCGGTGAAGGAGGGGGTTTCACCTTTGGGGATGGCGTTTTTCCAGAGGTCGGCTTTTTGTATGAAGAGGTTGAGGAAGTCATACATCTTTTCGGGAGATAGTTCGTCTAAGAGGAGGCTGTCGAAGAGGACGAGGGCATCCTTCTTTTTGCTGTAGCAGAAGATGCCTTGGCGGGGAGGGGGAAGGCCATTTGCCTTTAGCGCTTCGCGGAAGAGATTTTCGCGGTAGCGGCCTGGCGGGGGAGTGCCAAGGTCTGCGGCAATCATAAGGCGCTCGCCGCGGGCGTCCGGCTCCATATGTACCATAAGGCCGTTTGCGGTTTTTATCTGGCAGGCGTTGTGTCCATCCGGAGCAAGGGTCATGTTTAAAAGCTTTCCAAGCCCGTCAAGTAGTGTTTCAAATGCCTCTTTTACCATCTTTTATTTCCCCTTTTTTTTCTGCTCTTTTTCATCCTCTTTATCTTCTTCATCTTCTTCAGGGCTTTGTTCTTTTTCGCGCTGTTCTTCTTCTTTTTCGCGAAGTTCATCAAGCTCTTCTTCAAGCGATTCGAGCGCTTCTAATATTGCCGTGTAGAGCTCATCGCGGTGCTGTACGCTTCGGTAGAGCTGGTTTAGCGCAACTTCCCGGATTGCATCGCGCAGCTGGCTAAAGATTATGATTTTGGCTAAGATCCACTTGTCAATACCCAGCTTTATGCCCATCTGCAGCACCTTGTCGGCAGATGGATAGCGCTCTTGCAGCAGCGTCACAAACTGCTTGGCCATTAGCTCGAAGGTGAGGTTTTTGGGAAGCTCCATGCCTTCTCGCTCGAAGAGAAAGCCTACAAGCTTCGTTCTTGCCTTAAAAAACTGATAGACGCCAAGCACCGCCTGAAGGGAGCGAACCTCTTGCAAAAGCCTGTGGAGAAGGCCCGGTGGAATGGAAGGACCCTGGCTTTTAAGGTCTGCGCCAAGCGAGTGGAAAAGAAAGCTTAATACCTTGCGAAGTTCTTTGTAGGGAAAGCGGTCAGAAAACTCTAAAAAGAGCACGACAGGATCGCGAGGGTTGCCTGTAATGTCGCGATACATATCGCGAAGGCGCGTTGGGGCCGCAAGGCCCGCTGACACATACTTTTCGACCTCTTCGGCAATATTTTGGCCGGCCTTGATCTCGCGGCCAAACTGCTCTTCATGAAGAAGCTTTGCCTCTTCGACAAGCGCTTTGAGGTCGCCAAGGGTGGTCTCAAGCAGAAACTGCATAGCTTCGTCGGCAAGCGTCGGGTCGGGGTAAAACTGCTTTAAAAGATCTAAAATCTCTTCCTTCGTCTTACAATCTTTTACCTTATCCAACAGCAAAAGAAGGATCGGCCGCTTAAATTCGGGGTTTTGTTTGCAAAATTTATCGGCGCTCTCTTCGCTGTCTTTGATGCCGACAACTTTAGCTTCAAGCCTTTGAAGCTCAGTTTTAGAGAGGCGGACTTTGTGGTCTTCCAGGCTCTTTTGGGTCTTTTCAAGGCCGCGAGCCAGGGGGTTTACACCCTCTTCAAAGACATCTTTTAAAGTATCCGCGGTCTCTACCTGCTGGGCAACTTCAGCCTTTGCGATTTCAAGTTCAGCTTTTGAAAGGATCTGCTCCACATCGATATCTGGGGAGAGGCCTGACTTGAGCAGGTCTGAAAGATCGCCAACACCTGGCATAGATTATTCCTCCTCCTTATGATATCTGAATGCGTCCTAAGGGCTGAATGCGAATTTCAGGGACGATCTCTTGGTAGGAGACCACTGAAATATCGGGAAATTCAAGCTCAATAAGCTTTCGGACGAATCTTCGCACGTCGATGGCAGTCAGTATCACGGGATGCTGTCCGCCCGGGGGCGGGGCTGTCACCGTCGTGCGCACGGCTTGCAAAATAAGCTGTACAGAGTCTGGGTCAAGGGCTAGATATGAGCCGGCAGAGGTCTGTTTAATAGCACCGCGGACAAGGTCTTCAATCTCGGGGTCAAGAACGTAGACAGAAAGCACAGACTGGCCTTGCGAGTAGCGGTAGCTGATATAGCGCTTTAAGGACGATCGCACATACTCAGTTAAGAGCACAGGGTCCTTTTCCGTTTGAGCCCAGTCGCTTAAGGACTCTAGCACCGTTCGGAGGTCTTTTATGGAGATCTGCTCCTGGGTTAAACGCTTAAAGATATCGGTAAGCTTTTGCAGGGGAATAAGCCTTGTAACTTCGCGGACAAGGTCCGGGAAGGACTTTTCCATAAATTCGAGCATCGACTTCATCTCCTGGATGCCTAAAAACTCGTTGGCGTAGTGCCTAAAGAAGTAGGAGAGGTGTAAAATCATCACCTCGAGCGAGTTCCAGCAGCGGATTCCGGCCTTGTCAAGAACCTCTTTATACTTGTTTTCAACCCATAGCGAGGGCAATCCAAGCGAGTTTTTATAGCTTACGAAGGGGAGGTTGTAGCGCTTGAGGTTATCTTCGTTTTCGTTAGTAAGATAAAAGTTTTCTATAACTTTTCCGCGTACTACCGGCACCTCGTTTAGGTGGATGAGGTATTCGTCAGGGCCTACGTTTGGCGAGTCTGTTCGTACGTGAACGCCCGGGAAGCGAACGCCAAGGTCAGCATAGAGCGCCTGCCTCATTTTAGGGATCATCATGTCGATAAAGCTCTGGGTTTTGCCGCTCTTTATGATGTCTATAGAAAGGCCTTTTCCTACCTCTAGGACGACGGGAAGGGTTAAAGCATAGGAATCTATACCTCCGCCTGTGATCGCCTTATGGCCGCGAACGGGCGTCTCTACAGAGGCAGACTCAAGGGTCGCCGATGGCGTTGGGCCGCCTGGGGTAGTAGAAACTCCCGGGCTGGGAGTCGCTTCGCCCTGCTCTTGCGACCAGAGGGCATAGCCTAACAGGCCAAGGCCGGCAGCAAGGAGGGTAAAGGGGGCAATAGGAAAGCCCGGTATTACGCCCATACCCATGACGATACCGGCAGAGATCATAATAGCTTTTGGCTGCTTAAACAGCTGGCTGGAGATTTCACTACCGAGGTTTGTATCTTTTTTGTCCGACGATACGCGCGTAGTTACGATACCGGCCGTAATGGAGATTAAAAGCGCCGGAATCTGCGACACAAGGCCGTTGCCAATAGATAGAAGCGAGAAGGTAGAGGCAGCTTCACCCGCCGTCATGCCCATCTGCGTCATACCGATGATCAAACCGCCAATAACGTTGATGGTGGTGATGATGATACCTGCGATAGCATCACCCTTAACGAACTTCATAGCGCCGTCCATAGCACCATAAAGCTGCGATTCTTTCTGCAGGGAAAGGCGTCTTTCGCGGGCTTGGTTGTTGTCGATAGTGCCGGCGCGCATGTCGGCATCAATACTCATCTGCTTACCGGGCATGGCATCCAAGGTAAAGCGGGCGGCAACTTCAGCAACGCGCTCAGCACCCTTAACGATAACGATAAAGTTAACAAGTGTGATGATCAAGAAGATAACGCCGCCGACGACGAAGTTACCTCCCACGACGAACTGACCGAAGGAGAGGATAACCTTACCGGCATCTGCATGCAGGAGGATCTGGCGCGTCGCAGCAATATCAAGAGCCAGGCGATAAAGCGTGGTAAAGAGCAGAAGCGACGGGAAGATCGAAAGGTGCACTGCGCTTGGGATATAGAGCGCGATCATCAAAAGCGCAACCGACGCTGTAAGGTTAAAGGCGATCAGGTAGTCGATCACCTCAGGAGGCAGCGGCAGTATCAACATGCCGATAATACATGTAAGTACAAGGGCAAGAACCAGGTCCGAAGAGCGCTGTACGGTGTCTAGAGAGCGATCGCCTCCAAGTCTTGCTGTGACACCATCAAGAATTTGTCTAATCTTAAGTAATAAATTTCGCATCGTTTGTTACATTTGCCAAGTGGGTGAAGTAATTAAATTCGCATCATCTTGTAAAGAAGCAATCCATCGTAGAATCTCCGCCACAGGTTCATAGGTGTCCTCGGGGACGTATTCGTACAGTTTGCACTCTTCCCATAGCTTATGCGCTAAAGGAATATTGCGCACAATAGGAACTTTATTGTCTTCGGCGATTTTTATGATTTTCTCTGCTAAAAAGTCGCGCCCCATCGCCAAAATATAGGGGGCAGCGTCTACTTCTTTATCAAAACCTAAGGCTATGGCCAGGTGCGTGGGGTTTGTTACCACAGCTTTAGCATGGGCAGCGTGGGCTCCGGGGCCTTCTCCGAAGGCGATTTCATGGGCGATCTGCTTGCGTTTGCCTTTGATTTCGGGGTTACCTTCTGTATCCTTATATTCCTGCTTTACCTCAAATTTTTCCATCATCATCTCTTTGCCGAAATTATGCTTTTGGTAGGCAAGGTCAAAAATGGACACTGCGGCAAAGAACATGCCAACCTTCATCACAACTTCCTGCAGGAAGTAGACGAAGATCTTTACAGAGGCGATAAGGGGCAGCCCTGCCGTCTTTATAAGGACCGGCAAGCTCGAGTAGACCACCTGATAGACGATATAGGTTGCAATGAAGATCTTTAGGAGCGACTTGATGAGCTCTACAAAGGTCTTCATCTTAAATTTGGCTTTGAGGTTATCTACAGGGTTAAATTTCTTGATGTCAAATTTAAACACCTCAGGCGCAAAAACAGGCCCCTGTATTAAGAAGGTGACGATAGTGCCTGCAAAGGCTACTGCCACCATTATCGGCATGCTGCAGGTAAAGATAACATAAAAGGACTGCATAAACCACGAGGTGATAACGTTGATAAGATCCGGCTCGCTAGCGGCTTTGAAGGTGGAAATAAGTACCGTGGAGAGCTGCTCGAACAGGTGTGAGGAGAGAAAAAGGGTGGCCATTACAGAGACAACAAACGTAAAGGCAGCAGGAAAGTCCTGAGACTTTGCTATTTGACCCTTCTTCTTTGCGTCCCTAAGCTTTTTCGCTGTGGCTTTCTCGGTTTTTTCGGCCATAGGTCCTCTTTCTTTGTCCCCAGGATAACAGGTTTATAACGTTGATAGCCAGTGGTCTATTTTGGCCTTCCTTTCCCTGGTTTTAGCAGAGAGTAGCGCAGAAGGCAACAAAGATGAGATAAAATACCATATTCACCATCTAGCTATCAACGATGTAAACCCATTATCCCTACCTATATTAAGTATATTCCTCTTCTAGAGGGGTGTCAAGTAAAATTTATAAGTTATAGCTTGGCAGGGAGGGTGTCGAATTGGTTATAGAATCGGTCTCGGTCTCGGTCACGGTCTCGGACACGAGTGCAAGGCCTTACTGTCGAGACCGAGACCGAGACCGGATGTTTTGCAAAAAAAGGGCCATCTCCTTATATGCCTAAACAAATAGGGAATTATGCCATGCGCCTTTATCTCAGTATTTTACTAATGCTTGTTGCAGGCTCGCTATGCGGGGCGCAAAATAGGGTAGACGATGCCATCCAAAAGAAGCGCTATCGCACTCTTGGAAGGCTTGTAAGGAAGCAGCTCGGCAAAAAACTGACCCTTAAAGAACTTGAGGCATTGGCCAAAGCGCACAACAATCAACCGCTTATTCGGGCAATCAATGCAACGCGTGCGCTTAAAAAGTACCAAAAGAGTCTGAAACTTAGGCAAAATAGGCTTTTGGAGACGGCGCTTTTTCTTGAAACGACGAAAAAGAAAAGCCGCCACCTTGCAAAAGAAAAAACTCACCTTCCCTATAGCCTCGAATATGACGCTGCCAATAACGCACGCTTTATCATTTTGAAAAATAGACGCGCCTACTTAGGCGAAGGTGCCTTTAAGAAGGTCTATAAAGCCATTCATTACGATAGCAAAACACCCAAAGTGGTGGCAAGGGCCCAAGAGCATACCAAAAGCACAAAAGAGCATAAGTTTACAAAGAAGTTTCACAATGTGCCCGGCATTTTTAAAACCCTTGGTTTTTGTAAATATAAACGGCATGGAAGGTACTATCGAAGTATCTATTCAAAGCTCTACAAGCCCGGCTCGCTTCATGAAATACTAGAAAAAAAGACTTCTTTAAGTACCTACGAAAAGATGAAAATGGCTCAAGAGATTCTGGAAGGGCTTTCAAATATGCATGCAAAAGGCATCGTTCACTGCGACCTTAACGCCCGAAACTACCTTGTAGATATTCCCAAGGGCAAGCCCGGCAGAAGAAGAGTCTCTGCAACGATATCTGATCTTGGAAGAGCGGAATTTGTAAAGCAACTAAAACATGTTAAAGTGCAAGGCAACACCAAATTCACTCCGCCTGAAGGGCTCTTTAAGGGCCGCGTGAAAGGAAAAGGCTACTTTAAATCAGACATTTTTGCCGCAGGCTGCGTGCTCTACTGGCTCCATTACGGCAAAATTGCCCCCTGGCTTGATAGATCCTATGTCCATGTGCATGGCTCAGAAAAGAAACGCTACCGAGCCCAAACCCGCCGCATCAAGCGTGCAACACAAAAAAGAAGAGCCTACCTTGCCAAAAAAGGCTCAAAAAGATCTGCCAAAGAAAGTTTTGAGCTCCTCATTTTAAAAATGCTCTATATAAACCCCGATAAGCGCGGCACTGCCCAAGAGATTTCTGCCAAAATGAACAGGATTTTCCAGGCGTTATAGCAAAGATATGAAACACAGAGGCACAGAGAACACAGAGAAATACAAAAACAACAAAAATAGTTAGCGAATGTTTATTATTTTTTTATTTTCTCTCTGTGTTCTCTGTGCCTCTGTGTTTCATATCTTTCTGTGACTGAAATTGCGAACAATCCCGTTATTTATACAAGAACTTGAATTGCAAAATTCTCCCTACCTAAGGTATTATTTTCACTTTTTTAGGTGAAATTTATATGGCTGGACTTTCGTGTGGTATTGTGGGGTTGCCGAATGTGGGTAAATCCACCCTTTTTAATGCTGTGACTGCAAATCAGGCTCCTGCGGCAAACTATCCCTTTTGCACTATCGACCCAAATGTGGGCTCAGTCGAGGTGTTGGATCCGCGCCTTGCGGTTTTAGCCAATATCTCCAAGACAAACCGACTTATCTATGCTACGACAGAGTTTGTGGATATTGCCGGGCTTGTTGAAGGGGCATCTAAGGGTGAAGGGCTTGGAAATGCCTTCTTGTCACATATCCGGGCTACAGATGCTATCGTACACGTTGTGCGCTGCTTTGAATCTTCAGATGTTATCCATGTGAAGGGAAGGGTTAACCCGATCGAAGATATTGAAATTATCAACTTAGAGCTTATTTTAGCAGACCTTGCCTCGTGTGAAAATAGCATTGGAAAGCTTGAAAAGCAGGTAAAGACTAAAAAGGAACTGCAGCCTACCTACGACCTGCTTTTGAAGGTAAAAGCGCACCTTGATCAAAGTAAACCTGCCAGAACGCTTGCCTTGACAGATGAGGAGAAGCTATTGCTTGCTGCCTATCCATTTCTTACCCAAAAGAAAGTACTCTATGCCGCAAACGTCTCTGAAAGCGACCTTCCAAGCATGGAAAATCAGTATGTGCAGATGGTTCGTGAGTATGCTGAAAAAGAGGGCAACAAGGTAATTCCAATCTGCGCCAAGCTTGAAGAGGAGATCGCTCAGCTTCCGCAAGGAGAGCGGCAAGAATTTTTAGAATCTCTTGGCCTAAAAGAATCGGGCCTGCAGCGGCTTGTGCATGCATCGTTTGAGATGCTTAACCTTATCACCTTCCTTACAACAGGTGAAATAGAAACGCGCGCCTGGACCATCCACAAAGGATCAAATGCCCAAGAGGCAGCCGGCAAAATCCACACCGACATCGCCAAAGGTTTTGCAAGAGCCGAAGTTATCACCTACGACGACTTTGTCCAGTACCATGGCAGAGTAGGCGCAAAAGAGCACGGAAAAGCACGCTACGAAGGCAAAGAATACATCGTAAAAGATGGCGACATCGTCCTCTTCCTCCATAGTGGTTAAAATATATGAATTTATTTGTAAGTTGTCTGCCGGGCCTTGAAGAGGTTTTGGCGCAAGAGATTGAATCACTTGGCTACACGCCAACCAAGGGGCGTGCAGGCTGCTTTGTGCCCTATGAGGGCATGACCCAAATTTATAAATTAAACCTGCACCTGCGTACAGCCTCGCGCGTGCTGCTTGCGCTTGCATCCTTTCGCTGCAGAGACAAAAATGACCTTTACAAGGGCGCTAAAGAGATAAACTGGTATACATGGTTTAAGGGGAGCCCCACCTTTGCTATCGACTCTTTTGTGCTCCATAAATCGCTTACAAATAGTCTCTTTGCGGCGCAGGTGGTAAAAGATGCTATATGCGATCAGCTAAAAGGGATTACAGGCTCGCGTCCTAGCGTTGATACCTCAAATCCGGAGCTTGGGCTGCATCTTTATATTGTCGAGGACATGGCTACCATTAGTTTTGACACCTCAAATCCGCCGCTGCATCAACGCGGCTACAGGGTTGAAGGCGGCGTGGCGCCGCTTCGTGAAAATTTGGCAGCAAGCCTTCTTATGCTGGCCGGCTACACTGCACAACACTTTCTTGTTGACCCCTGCTGCGGTTCCGGCACATTCCTGATTGAGGCGGCGATGATGGCCTCAAACACCCCTCCGGGCTTTTACAGAAGAAACTTTGGTTTTTTTCGCCATCCTGAGTTTTCACAAGATGCATTTGATAGCTTGCTCGAAGAGGCCAAAGGCAAAATCGTACGGCTAGAACAGGGTAGGTTTTTTGGTATTGAAGAATCTCCCAAAGCCTTTTCTATTTTAAAGCGCGCCATCCATCAGTCTAAATTTGACCGCTGGATTCAAGTTTCAAATCGTGATTTTCGCACCATGGAGCTTCCGATTGAGCCAACCTTTGTCATCACAAATCCGCCCTATGGCATACGTTTAAATGAAGTTGAGGAGTTGTCAGGATTATATCAAGATCTTGGCGACTTTATGAAGCAAAAAACAAAAAAGCCGGCAAAAGGTGCTCTTTTTACCGGCTCGTTGGATCTGGCTAAATGCGTAGGTCTTAAGACGACTAAACGCTACGTCCTAAGTAACGGCGGCATAGAATGCCGCCTGCTTACCTACGATCTTTATTAGACTTGAACCGCTGCGGCCTCATACTTGGGAGGGTTAATTCTCACAAATTTGTCCTCTACCAGCTTACCTACGCCAACGTTTCCGGTGACTGGGTCTGGATAGAGAAGGATGCTGTTGTCTTTAGCAACTTCCATGCTAGCAAAGAGCTCAGGCTTAACTTGATGAAGAAGGCTTGTTATATGGTTATCAAGCCTTTGCATTGCCGTATCCAGTAATTGATCTTCAAGGCCAACTCCTTTCAAACGCAATTGCACTTGCGCGCGGATGTCTCCAAGAGTCCATTCGTGCTCTGCTTTTTCCTCTGTTGCCGGCACTATAAAATTGCCCATTGTAGCAAGAGTTTCTTTTATTCCATCCATGGCAAATCCAGCTACATCAGCTTCAAAAAGCCCATCTCCGAGCCAGTTGGCAGAAAAGAGGCCATTTTCCTGTTCTCGTGTTTCAAGAAGTTTCTCTCTTAAGGCGGTAGCCGCATCTTTTAAAGCGCCGCTCCAATCTTGAGGTACAACCCCTTTATAAAGATTGATAAAGCTTTCAGCATCTACATGGCTTCCTGCAATCCAAGCAAGAGCCGCTTCATCAAGCTCTTTTACTGCCGCTGCAACCTGTGGCAGTTTGCGCTCATCTGCGCTAAATGCTTTTGCTACATGAGCCTTGAGGGCTTTTTCTTCACGAGGTGCTTGAGGAAGTACTCCAGATAGGCGGCTTGCAACGAGTGCTCCCACTTCCGCGCTACCCGCCGCATGTTTTGCAAAGAGAGCATGCACTGTATGATGTACCTTTGCAAGAGGCGCTATTGATGACTCTTGAGATGCAATTTTTTTCATGATCTCTTGCCAGCTGCGAAGAACTGGGTTTTCGAAAAGGTTCAGCAGCGCAAAATTGCCATAGAGAGCCAGTTGTGCTGCATTTTCCACTTTCGTCTGTTTTGCCATCTCGTCAACAACTTGAACGAGGGTCACGTCAAATGAGTTTGCCTTTGTGTTTGCGCCAAGGGTTTCAAGCGCTCCTACTGTGGCAGTTTTTGTGCCGTCGATTCTTATTCCCATTGCCTTCGCCGCTGTTTTCATGCCATGGAATTCATAGAGCCATATGTTCTCACCGAAATACCTATTATGATTCAGCTGGCCAGTTTTAGAGGGTTTAATGGTTCTAACAAGGTATTCTGAATGAGGGCTGATGGTAAAGCGAACAGGCTCCGGCTGACCTGCCACGTCGCGCTCAAGACAGCCATGTTCGATGAGCGTATTGATGTCTTTGGCAAAGCGAACAGGATTTGCAAGTTTTAGCTCCATGCCAAATCTGGTCGTTACTTCATCGTCGATTGATGTTTTTGTAACCGGCGCAAGATAAGCAGAAAGTGCAGCGCGTTTGGCAGCCACTTCGTCTACTTCTGCATTTCCTTTCGTAGTTAACATGCTCCTGATAAGCGGCCAAGAGGCTATATCTTCACTTTTAGGCGGTTGAACTGCATTCAAACAGCTATAGAGTTCGCCTTTTTCTGCTAAAAGATTGAGCATACGCTTTACTTCTTCTTGGCCCGTGCAGAAGGTGTCGACAAGGCTATCTTTTAAAGCTGATATGTTTACAAAGCCGGTTGTTGTGACAAGTATTTTTGCTAAGAGTGTTGGCAAAAGGTTTCTTTTCACTACTGGTGCGGTAGGGTTAATGCCATATTTTTTTGCATCATTTGCAATATCATCGCCCTCTGTATTGAACTTTATTTTGAGTTCATCGATTATTGCGATAAACTCTTTTGTAACAGCGTTTTGAGCATCATCTCGTTTTGCAAGTTCGATTGCCTTTTTTAGACGGTCTTTCTCGTCAATAAGGAAGAGGAACTTGCCAAGGACTACCTCAGCTGCCGCACTATCCGGATTTTTAGAAACTGTATTCCAGAAGGCCTGAAGAGCTTTTGCATCTTCAGAGTCGGCGTTTTCTTTATATACATCTGCAATAAAGATATTAAAAGCATCAGTTGCCTCTTCAATGCCTTTTTGAGGGTTTGGTTGTGGAGCATCTTTTGGTGCTTCCTTAATCGTTTCCATAAAGAGCTGCACAGGGTCTGAGCCCGCGGTTGCTCCTGCTTTTGCTACTTTTTGCGCTTGAAGCTGCTGCCAAAGGGCGATTTCGCTTGCTCTGAAGTCAACTTTTGAAACATCACTGCTCATGGGACACTCCTTTTATTAGGGTTTGTAAAGGTTAATTTTCATCAACTGATAACAAAATAAGTAGAATTAAAGCAACGATTTTTCTTGCATTTAAAAATATTTATAAGGTACAATGGATGCTTTACCAGAGGAAGGACTATGAATCGAGGCGTCGCACTTTTTTCAGTTGGTATGGCTATGTTTTCCATGTTTTTTGGGGCCGGGAACGTCGTTTTTCCTTTAATTGTTGGCCAGCAAACAGGGGATCAATCACTTTTAGCAATGCTTGGCCTTGTAATAACGGCAGTTGGCATACCCTTTACAGGGCTTTTTGCCATGTCGCTATATGATGCAAGCTACAAAAACTTCTTTTCCCGCCTTGGAAAGTGGCCAGGGTTTATTATAGCCTTAATTATTATGGGCCTCATAGGCCCTTTTGGCTGTATGCCGCGCTGTATTGCCCTTTCCTACTCTACTGCAAAGATGTTTTTCCCTGAAATTGGGATTGTGCTGTTTGGCTCGCTATCACTTGGCTTAGTTTACCTTACCAGCATCAAAAAAAGCCGCGTTATGGACTTTGTAGGCTGGATTTTAAGCCCATTTTTCTTAATCGCCATAGGTGTAATCGTCGTTATGGGCCTTATTAACCACCCGGGAACTATCCAAGAGTCTACCTATAGCTCCATAGATGCCTTTACCTATGGCCTAAAGTCGGGCTATCATACGATGGACCTGCTGGCATCCTTTTTCTTCTGCTCGGTAGTTATTGGCGCCCTCCACAAGGTCTCGCACGTAAATGGGAAGCTGGATAAAAAGCTTGTTATAAGAAATGCCCTATACGCAGCCCTTATCGGGGCGGGCCTTTTGGCTGTAGTCTACATCGGCATGAGCATGGTAGCATCGCTTCACAGCACAAAACTTGTTGGCGTAAAGCCTGAAATGCTGCTTGGAACAGTAGCCTTAGAGGTGCTCGGGCCCCAAGCCGGCATCGTAACGTGCGTTGCTGTTATCATGGCGTGCTTAACGACTGCCATTGCCTTGGCAGCAGTATTTTCGGAGTTTTTGCAGCAGGAAGTTACCCAAAACAAAATTTCCTATAGAACAGCTCTCATAATCACGCTTGCAATAACCTTCCTAGTCTCTACGTTAGAGTTTGGGGGAATTTTTGCCCTCTTAGCGCCAATAGTACAGGTGCTCTATCCGGCCCTTCTCATCCTAAGCCTTGTCAACATCGCCCACAAATTATGGGGCCTTGACAATGTTAAGGTGCCTGTCGCCGGAGCATTTGGCATGTCGCTGCTATTTACCTAAAAGGACAAGAGGGACATAAAGGACAATAGGCTACCGTCCTTTATGTCCTTTCTCGTTTATTCCCTAAGCTGCTAAAATATGGTTTGTGAATGATGTGAGGGTTATTATATGAGACAGAGCTCTGATATTACTCAAGAGAGTTATGAAGCCACTGCGCAATTATTTGCAGAAAAGGTTGCCGATTTGGCACCTATGGAATCTATTAAAAAATTTATGGGATTTCTTCCGGACAATCCTCAAATTCTAGATGTGGGTTGTGGTTCGGGTCGAGATGCAAAAATATTTGCAGAGTTGGGAGCAAGTGTCTTGGGCATTGATTTTTCTACCCAATTGCTGAATATCGCAAAAAAGCATGCACCCGATGCAGAGTTTCAATTTATGGATATTAATGCGCTGAGTTTTCCCGAAGATTGTTTTGATGGTGTATGGGCAGCTTGTTCGTTAGGGCATATTTCTAAAGAGGGCTTTTCGGCTGTTTTAACGAAAATCCACACGATTATAAAGCCAAAGGGTTGTTTTTACCTTGCGCTTAAAAAAGGGTCTAGCCAAGGGCTTGAAGTAGATGGGCGATACGAAGGGAATTTTCAAAAGTTTTGGGCCTATTATGAAGAGAAGGAGTTAAAAACTTTGCTTAAAGCAGCAAAATTTGAAATAGTAATGTTTGACGTTGTGGAGAAAAAACAGGAATATCATACCCATGATTCTTTGCGAGTTTTTTGTCAAAAAAATTAAATGTAATTATTTTAAGGAGTGGAGATGATCGATAGAGATAAAGCGTGGAAATTCGCGCATGTTTGGCTTGAAGCGTGGAATAAACATGATATAGATCTTATTATGAAGCATTATGATGACAATATAGAATTTTGCTCTCCCGTCGTTCAAAAAGTTTTAGGCGATCCTTCGGGATTAGTTATCGGAAAAGAAAAATTGCGCGATTATTTTTCTCGGCAGTTGGCAAAATTTTCGACTTTGCATTTTCAATTGCTGGATGTATTTACTTCTCCTCAAAGCATAGTGTTGTATTATAAAATTAACCGTGGATTATTGGCTGCAGAAGTGATGATCTTAAATGCTGACATGAAAGCAACTAAAGTCTATGCAAATTATGATAAAAATGATGTAGGGTAATGATTTTCGGGTGCGTCAGTTGCTCATAGCTCCCTCCGAGGCTTTGAAAAAATAGGTTTTTTTTTCGACCGCAGGTCTTTGGAGTGCTGCGATTTTTCTCGAGCTTTTACTCCGACCACACACCTTTACTTCATTACCGCCCAAGCTTACAAAATAGATCTACATGAATCGGTAGAGCTGTTTTGTGAGCCTTAAGCGATCTTGTGATTAACGTGTGTGCAAAATCTAAAGCTGCGAAGAATCGCAGCACTCCAAAGACCTACGGTCGAAAAACATGCACTCCGTGGTCCTCTATTTCTGTTCGTAATGGTCGATCTTTTTGCCTTTTGCATCTATAGCCCAAAACTTTCGTCCCGACTTTCCAATCTCTACAAGAAGCACCTGCTGCTTTTGGGCTGTTTGAGCAAGGTAGGGGCGCGATTCTGGCTTGCGGGGTGCAACGCCCCAGCTCCCATCGCCAAAGTAGACTACGCCATCCGGATTTTTTTTGCCATTAAGTAGCGGGTGGGTGCGCTTGTAGGCGTGGTCGTGGCTTTCAAAGCAGGCGTTAATTTTGTACTTTTCAAAGAGGGGAACCCAGTGTTTTCTTACGGCCTTGCTTGCATGAAAGTCAAAGTCGTTGCTCGAAGGATAGGCGCCAACGTGATAGATGGCAAAACGGTGGGTATGCTTTTTGTTTTTCTTCAGCACTTTTTCCAGCCACTTTGTCTGCTTGCCTTTGATCTTCTGGGTGTGGCCAGAGTCTAGGAAGGTAAGGTGAAGGTAGGATCCAAAGCTCAGGTCGTAGGTTGCCTTTTCAAAAAATAAGTAGTAGAATGGCGCCTCTTTCATCGAGCGGTTAAAGCTTCCTGACACCTCATGGTTGCCGATGGTGACAAGGAGGGGAATTAAGCAGCCATCGCGGTCTTTCATCTCTTTTGACCAGCAGCTAAAAAACTCAAGCCACTTGTCCCATTTTTCAGGCTTATTCTTAGTTGCCGATGCATATGAAATATCGCCGCCAATAATTGCAAAGCGGGGGCTCTCTTTTGCTGCACGGCGGGTCATCGTCTGAAAACGCTTGAAGTTTTTGTGGTAGGCATCGCCTCCGGTAATAAAGCGGATCGGGTTTGATAGTTTTGCCGGCATGGTGCGAAGAGACAAGCTTGTACTCTTTTTGCCCACCTTAAAGCGGTAGATGGAGTCGGGCTTTAGCCTTTTAAGGTCAACTCTATGGATTAAATAGGGCTTTTTGTTGGGAAGCTCCCACGATTTTCCTTCAGTATGATGCCACTTGGACTCTCCCTTTTTTTGGAAGGCGATAGCGTTGCTTGACTCCGATTTATTGGTCAGCCACATAACTGTCATCGTCGTTGTGGGATCATCTCTCCAGGTAAGCCAGACAGACGGCTCTTCAGATTTTGCAAAGAGCGAGCCTGAGAACAGTAGAAAAAACAGCACATATAATCTCATACCATATCCTTTATATAATCAGATATTAACTGTGAATATCTTTTAATATTATTTGCAATCTGAGAACCGCTCTCATTTGTGCAATGATCGGATACTAGTTTATAGAGTTCGCACTTTTTTCCATAGTTTTTAGCAGCTAATGCTATGCCATAGCCCTCCATATCGACAAGATCTGCTTCATATTCTTTTTTTTCGTTTACAGGGAAGTCGAAGGTGAGCAGGTGCAGTCCATCCTTTTGTAAAGAAATATCCTCAAATCTCTTTTCAGGACCTTTGGGATGCCACGCATATTTACCAACTGTTGCTACTGGATGTATGGAGCCAAGAGGCAGATTGGGTTTTAATGCACCTGCAAGGCCAATATTGATAATGTGATCATACTCTTTTATAAGACCAAGGAGCGCTGTATAGGCTGCAAAAGAGCCAATTCCCGTAATGGCAACATGAACGGTCTCTGACTTTAGGTTTAAAAGGGTAGCCTCAGCTTCCTCATAGGTAGCAAAAGTGATCAGTTTCATAGCGAGCCCCTTTTATTTTTCACTGAATGCCGGAAAGCCAGACCCGTTTTTTTAAGCCCTATTTTTGCCTATTAGACCAGAAGTCACGGTTGCTTTGGAATAAAATTGGTCAGAATAATCGCCATAACGAATCCGCTTATAAAACCACCAACGTGGGCCATGTAGGCAACGCCGCCTTCTTGCCCACTTGTTGAGAAGAGGTTTGAAAAGCCGCTTACAAATTGCAAAACAAACCAAAATCCAATAACAATAAGTGCTGGCATAAGAACAATGCTGCGTCCTGTGAACACAGAAATCTTTTCTTGTGGAAACATAAAAATATAGGCCCCCAGTACCCCAGCAATGGCCCCTGATGCACCTACGTTAGGCACAGATGAGTGGGTGTCAAAGATCGTTTGCGAAAAGCAAGCAGCCAGGCCGCACACTATATAGAACAGCAAATAGATAAGCTTTCCGAGCCGATCTTCTACATTACCCCCAAAAATCCATAAATAGAGCATATTTCCACCCAGGTGGGCAAGCCCTGCATGCATGAACATTGATGAGAAGAGCGTAGGAAATTCAGCTACTGGGTGCGCCAAAAAACGACTGGGAATAAATGCCCATTTTGTTATGAAATCCTCTCCTCCATGCATCTCAAGCAAATAGACAAGCCCATTCAGGAGGATAAGGAGATAGGTTACGATCGGAATCGATTTTCGCTGAGAGTTTTCATCACCTAGGGGTATCATATATATTGTACCCTTTAAAAATTATAGGTAGCAAAAGTGATCAGTTTCATAGAGCGCCTCTTTTGGGAGTAGTTTTTGCTCTACACCTAGCTGAAAGAGGGTCTGAATGGCTTTCATACCATCCTCAGTGAGTTGAAGCGTCTCATTTGTAACATAGGTTTCTATATGTTGGGCAATGATTTTTTCGTCTTTTATCTGGCTCATGCGCTCCACATAGCGGCGCGAACATTGAGGATGTTCAAAGGCGTACTGGATCGATGCTTTAAGCGACTTTGCTGCCTCCTTATAGGCCTCTTTTTTGGCAACGCAGACGCCAAGGGGAACCGGGCAGTTAAAGTTTGAGCTAAAAAGCTTGCCCAGGTCGCAAATTTCAAAAAAGCCGGCAGCTTCAAAGGTAAAGCGCGTTTCGTGGATGATAAGGCCGCAGTCGGCATCTCCCGCTTCTATCTTTTCCATAATCTCATCGTAGCGGCAAACGCCTATCTCAAGAGGCTCCGGGCAGAGTATGCGCAAGAGCAGGTATGCCGTTGTGTCAAGCCCCGGAACCAAAATGCGTTTTTTTGAAAGGCAAGAGGTGCTAAAGGGCTCTTTTGCAATAATTTTGGGGCCGTTGTTGTAGCCAAGGGTGGCGCCGCTTGGAAGAAGCAGGTACTTTCCCGCCACTTTGCCAAAGGTAAAGCAGGAGATTTTCGTTACAGGGTAGGTGCCCTGATAGGCCCACGCATTAAGCTGCTGCACATCGGCTACAGCGGCAAGAGGTTTTATTGGCGAAGGTATTTTGCCGTGAACCCAGGCATCGAAGATAAATGTGTCATTTGGGCAGGGTGAATATGCAAGTTCCATAATATTAAAATAGGTTTAAAACACGTTCAGGAGCAGTATTTATAATAGTTTGTTCTTGTGAAGGAGCGGGCTTTGCATTGCGGCCAAGCAAGCCTGCAATTTCGTCACAAGAGAGGTCGTCGGTCATAAGCGAAAAGACTTCGTAGAGCACCATAACGTCATTTAGGGCTCTATGGGCCTGGTTTGCATTCACGCCATAGGTTTGGCGCAAAAACTGCAGGCTATGTCTTGGCAGGTCCTTGCGATAGCGTCTGGACCATTTAAGTGAATCGATATAGAGCCAATCATCAGGAAGAGTTATGTTATGACGCTTTGCTTCCGACTGAATAAAAGGCACATCGAAGCTATCGGCATTGTGGGCAATAAGGGCAACGTCCCCTTCGCAAAAGGCTATAAAGTCCAGCATCACAGCGCCAAAGGCAGGCTCATTTGCCACCATAGCATCGGTGATCTGGTGCACCATAATGGTTTCAGGAGGAATAGGCATGCCGGGATTTATCAGCCGCTCAAAAGAGCGGCCTTGTATAGGGTCGTACGCCGCAAGTTCAACGATCCTATCTTGGCGTGGATTGGTCCCGGTGGTCTCTGTATCAAAAAAGATTGGACGCTTTGCCATGCTACCCGGCAGCTTTAAGCTCGTTTGCTTTTTTTAAGATATCATCAAGTGTCATCGCACCTATTGCCAGCGCTTCAATGACGGTGCCAAAGGTTTTGCATACCATCTGCGAGGTATTTACAAGCGCCTCAACGATTTCAGGCTGGAACTCTTTTTTGAGAGTCGGCATCATCAGGCGGTAAAAGACGGTTGATGAACCCTCATCAAGGCAAAAGCCCGGCATGTCAAGCTCCTTGTTGAGCATATGCAGCAGCCTTCCTAAGTCGTTTGCATGCGCAGGATCCACATTGCAGGGGATAAAGGTTAAAAACTGCACCAATTCTCCCTCGTGAAGTACGCGGATAAAGAGGGGGAACTGCGTATTTTCATGCTCAAAGATAATATAGATTTGATTGGTCTCAGGCTGAACCTTGGGGTCTAAATTTAACGCCTTTAGAGCCTCGAGAAGGTTATGTTCGTTGACTTTCATCTATTCCTCGTAGTTTAGTAAGAGACGCCTGGCAATAAAGGCTGATCTTTATGGCGCGTCAAGCTTGGGTTATTGGTATTTGGCAGAGTGCTCACTTCGCCCTCTTCTGGCATTCTGTAGCAACTTGAAACAAGAATTACAAGTAAAAATGCAAAATATCTCATAAAATGTCATCCTAAAAGTGGCAGACCAGCATAGCACGTTATTTTGTTTACTCACAAGTCGTCTTGCGATCAAAAGTAAGCTTATGTAGCCCGGCTAAGATAAGCTTTACTACGTTTGAGGTGTCGGATTCGCCCGGAATAATGACGTCGGCATAGCGTATAGATGGTTCTACAAACTGTCTATGCATGGGCTTAACCGTGGTAAGGTACTGCTCGATCACGCCTTCAAGGTCCCTTCCGCGCTCATTGATATCGCGTTCGATCCGCCGCAAAATCCTAATATCATCTTCTGTTTCAACATAAATTTTTAGATCAAAGAGATTGCGAATGCGCTCGTCAGTAAAGAGCAAAATCCCTTCCACAATCAACACATCGCTTCCGGCAAGTACCTGCGTGCCCCCTTCTCGACAGTGTGTTTTGAAGCTATATCGCGGCTTTATGATGCTCTTTTCCTGCTTGAGGGCAATAATATCGTCATAAAGACGTTCAAAGTCGATAGAATCAGGGTGGTCAAAGTTCATATGCTTTCTTTCGTCGAAAGCAAGGTGTGAGAGGTCCTTATAGTAGCTATCCTGCTCGATCAGCGTCACGCTAATTCCTAAGCTGCTTTGCAGCCTTTTTGAGAGGGTTGTTTTTCCCGATCCGGTACCTCCGGCAATCCCAATAATAAACGGAGGCGCTGCAAAAAGTGTCTGTGAGAGGGCAATCGCAATGAGAACAAAAAGGCGTTTCATAAGGCTTCTCCAATTTTTTTTCATGAGACAGTAATGAAAGCGCGAGAAAATTGCAAGTTGGGAGCCTTTTGAAAAACTCGGGCGCATGGCAAAAACGCCCTTTTGAGCCATTTTGCCCCCCTGCCCCCGAGCCCTACTCGACAGGAGTATGTGCTCGGGGGCAGGGCTTCGGCCACTTCGTGGCGGGCAAACTGGCTCAAAATCATCGTTTTTTCCAAGCGCCCGAGTTTTTCAAAAGGCTCCTGGGAGAAAATTATTGAATCAAATTCGATTTTATGGTTTAATAGTGGCTGCAAAATCAACTATAAGGGAGTTTTGCTATGAAAAGTGTATATGAAAATAAAGACCCTTGTTCGGGTACATGTAATTCGGTTTGTTCATCATCTGTTCGTCCTTCCATTATTATTTCTTCCCCCATTCTGCGACTCTGCTCGCTAGCTTAATTTATTCTTTTTTTACAGTTTTGTTTGTTTAGTTCGTTGTGCGGTTTTTCGCGCTTCGAAATGTAATTATTTATTTTAAGGAATTATTTTTTATGGATCCACAGAATGGTGTGTCCTTGTTTCGTGCTGTCTGGCCGGAGCAGGGTACTAAGGAAGAAAAAAAGTTAACGGAGAACACTCGTTTGCCTCAACGAGGGAATCCGGCTAATTTTACAGTAAACTATAGACGGATGCTCGTCTTTGCCCAGCTTATCTTTGCGGTTGCAGAATCTGCGGCGGATGCCGTACTTCGTGCAGAGTATAGGCAATTTGACCCGGTGATTAAAAATTATGGTTGCCAATTGACAGCCTTGGATGTGCAGCAAAAGTTGCAAAAAAAAGAGATTTTTGAAGAAGCAACGCGTGTAAAAAAGCGCTTTCAAAAGAAGATGGTAAAAATGATAGACCACTTTAAAAAGCCGCCTATAGGTAGTTCTGGGCAGGATTTGATCGGCTACCTTCAGGCGGCGCGTCTTGACGTTACAGTTTCAAAAGAGTTTGCAGACTTAGTCGCATTTCGTCTTTTAAACGTTGTGCATGACTTAAAAATGGTTCGTGGTCAAGAGGTTTCTGTCACCAATCTTGAACCGCTTGAACTGATGAAAAACAGCGTGACTTTTCGCCAGTCAGGACTGCTTGTTCCCTTTGACTCCTGGATACATGGCGTGCAGGTTACAGAATCGAAAAAAGCTGCATTTTTTATTCAGCAGGTTGCAAAGGATCTAACGACTGAATGCCCGCGAAAAGAATTGCTTGTGAAGATGCTCTCGGACTTTCGAAGTTCCACATCCAATATTGTTGCAACATGCCAGCTTTATAATGTTGAAACAGTGATAAGGGCGATGGAGGGAATCTTGGTGGTTGTGAACAAACGCTCTGAGGCAAAAAGAGCAATTAAAGCAGAACGCGATGTGGTCTTTATGCGCATGCCAGAGGGGGTTGTCCTTGAGGGTAAAGTAGAAAGCCTTAGCGATTCTGAGCCTGTTATAGTCTTAGAGGCCTATAGAGGAACTCGTCCGCTTATAGAGACGATAAACGCCGAGGGAATAGTTGCACTCTTGCAGATATCGCTTGCAAACATGCAGCAGTTTACTGATGAATTTGGGCAGCATGCCCTTGCAGATGAAGCTGAACTTGTTTCCTATCGGGGCCGCAAAGATGAGATACATGGCTT
This sequence comes from uncultured Chlamydiales bacterium, assembly GCA_963826935.1. GTDB lineage: Bacteria > Chlamydiota > Chlamydiia > Chlamydiales > FEN-1388 > SZAS-7. Next base: position 333,521 of record CAWGYH010000005.1, read on the forward strand.
TCGGCCTGACCATTTCTTTGCTGCAAGTGTGAAGGAGGTGCGCCATGTCTAAACAACCCAAGGCGTTATATGTATTGAACTTTGTGTCGATGTGGGAGTGCTTTAGCTACTATGGCATGCGCGCTCTTTTAGTCTTGTATATGGTCCAGGCGCTGGGATTTAGCGATTCAAAGGCATTGGCCTGCTATGCCCTCTACACCACCCTTATTGAGCTTGGGGGTATCTTTGGGGGCATAGCGGCAGATCGCTATTTAGGCCTTAGGCGCGCCATCTGGATTGGGGGCGTCACTATAGCTTTGGGCCATATTGTGCTTGCGATGAACGGGTTTTTTGCGGGACTTGCCCTTATCGTTGCAGGAACTAGCCTTTTTCGCTCAAACGTGCCGGCACTGCTTGGCCACTTTTATGCAGAAAATGACCCAAGGCGAGACGCCGGCTACACCCTCTACTACACAGGTATGAATATTGGCGGCTTTTTAGCCACCATACTTTGTGCGGTTGTTGCTGAAGTGTGGGGATGGCATGCGGGCTTTGGGCTTGCAGCGTTGGGGATGTTTTTGGGGCTTTTGCTGCTCTTTTTTGGAAGGCATCATATTGATGTGCCTATACAAACAACAGATTCATTTCGCGGTATTACATCCGCCGTAAAGAAGCTCTGGTTTTTTGTGCTGCTGCTTGTGCTCTTTTATGCATGTGAGGAGCAGCTTGGCTCAAGCCTTGTGATATTTTCAGAGCGCCATGTTGATAGGGCGACCCTATTTGGTACCTTGCCATCAGGCTCGCTTATCACCTTTAACCCGCTTACGATCTTGCTTGTAGGCCCCTTTGTGGCAAGGCTCTCGTTGAGTCCCAGGACAAAGTTTGCACTAAGCTTTCTTTTTCTTGCTGCTGCCTTTTCGACCTTATATGGAGCCTGCTTTATGCAAAGCGTGCCTCTTTCTGTAGCAGTCATAAGCGTCGTCTTGATATCGCTCGGTGAGCTTTTTCTTGCCCCTACTGTCTACGCAGCGGTATCAAGAGCGGCAGATAGAAGCCAAACAGGCGCCTGCATGGGAGTAGTTGCTGTGGGCTTTTCGCTTGCCAACTTGGCAAGCGGCGCCTGCAGCCAAATGATGGCAGAAGGAGTAGGCTTCATGAATGGCTTTTTGGCCATCGGCATAGGAGCCTTTGCCTTTGCAACACTACTCTTTATGAGAAGAAATATCTCGATGAGCTTTTAGATCTGATGGTGTGAATGGAGTAACCTCTTTGGCATCAGGCCCTGCAAGGGGCCGAAGTACCTGGATTCCGGCGGAGGTTTCGCTGAGGGCGATTTTGTGGCCGTCGATGCTGAGGAGGTAGACGACGGCTTTTGGGGAGATGACGCGCTTTTCAAGAAGCTGGATGCGCGCACTTGCCGCTCCATCTTTTGGGCGGACGATGCCAAAGCGCTTTAAGTACCAAGTGGCAACAAAAAGGAGGAGCAGTATTACGACAAGCATCGTCATGGTTTTGGTCCAGAGCTGGCCGTAGCCTGCATCTTGGGCATTTTCTCGCACTGCATTTTCCTGTTCCCACTGCTTGAAGGCTTCGGGCATATTTTCCGGAGGCGGGCTATTGTCTGAAAAGGCAGGAGTTGCATATATAAAGCTTAAAACCAAAAGATATCGAAATAGCTGTTTCATGGGGCCTCGTTTTGTTTCCTGAAATATGCCAAATAGGGTACATTCAGAGAAAGGATTTTATGAAGATACAAGGGCTCATTGGCATAGATATCGACGGCACGCTCACGGCAAAGAGTGATGAGCTCTCTTTAGAGGTTGTGCAGTTTTTACAGCAGCTGGTGACAAGCGGCTGGCAGATCCTGTTTGTTACGGGAAGAACTGTTGACTGGAGCTTAAAGCTGCTCGATAGCCTTCCCTTTCATTTTTTTCTTTCAAGCTTTAACGGCGCCTACACCCTTTCCTTTCCCGACAAAAAGGTGATAAAAAAATACTACCTGCCCTTCGAACAGGTCTTTCAGGTGGTTAACCTTGTAAAAGATGAGGATGTGGGCATTGCCTTTTATGGCCCACCTGATCGGACAAGTAAATCTTTTTTATATCGAAAATTTGCTTCACATGTGGTTGTGCGCCATCTTTTTGCCCGAGAAAAGGCAGTAGGCGAGAGTTGGCAAGAGATTGAAAATGTGATGGACCTTCCCGTCGATAGCTTTATGAGCATGCGCCTTTTCTGCTTGCCGCACACAGCGAAAAAAATTGCTAGCGTAGTCGAGGGATCGCTCGACTTACACGCTCCCATGATGAAGGACTCATTCAATGACGGCTTTTCTATCGTGCAAGTGACCCACGGCGAGGCAAGCAAGGGGGGAGCGCTTGACATAGTAAAAAACCACCTTGGCAAGGTGCCTTTCCTTATTGCCTGCGGGGATGACCACAACGACATTTCAATGCTTAAAATGGCAGACTGCGCTGTCGTCATGGCCCAGGCGCCAAGCGAGGTGCTAGCTATTGCCCATGTTATAGCCCCTCCCGCCAAAGATAATGGCATTATCCAGGGGATCTCCCAGGCTATTTCCTCTCTAGATAATAAATAATTAAATATATATAATTAAGAGAACGGGAAGCGAGGGGAGTATGCCGTTCTTAGACCTAGGTGAAAGCAAATTCTATGATTTTTTCAAACAGGCCGGGTGGGTAGATAGCGAGCTTCATAGCTTTGGCCAAGTATTTTCGCGCCAAAAAAATGCCGAAAGTCTTGCGACGTTTTGCGATAAGGTCATTTCTGGCGAAAAAGAGGGTGATAAAAAGGTAGCACAAAAAATCATCGATCTCTCTCCTGTTGCGAAGCAAGCTCTTCTAAATGGCGTTGTTTGTGAGCATGTGCGGCGAAAGCTTGGCGCTATCGGACAATCTGGTTTTGTAAATGGCGTGATCGAGCACTTTTTTCGCTCATCATTTAGTCGTGAAAGCGACATCATGCTTATTATGAATAATGCCCCAGACCTTTTAGAAAAGAGTATGAAGCTTCTTCAGGATCCGGCAACAAGGAGGCGAATAGAGGCGATGCTCACTCAGCTTGAGCCCGACAAGCTAAAAGAGGCTCTTTCTGCCCTTATAAGGACATCAGAGCTTGAGACCCATACATGGCGAGAAAAGCCTGCTGCAACCCATTGGGAGTCTGTCATCATCCGAAAAATTCGCGAGCTTCCCATATGGCAAAAGTTTGTATTCACAGGTGCTAAGCAAAGCATATGGGTGCGTGACTCGGAAAAAAAGATATTTCCACAAAAAGAAGAGGGCCTGCTTCGCAATGAGCTCGAGCTTGCTGAGCTTCGAGCGATAGGCGGCAGCGAGCTTTTTTTACAAAACCCTGATGGAGAAAAGATCCACACGATGGAATTTGATGCAAGTAGCTTTCAAAACTATGTGAGGAGCGCTTTATCGAAATTAGAGCCTCTTGAATCCGGCAGCGACTACAAGCTTCCGGATGTGATTCCGGATGAGGTCCAAAACCTTATCAATCTTGGCATAGTAAAAAAAATGGAAGACAGGCTGGTCTTCATCAAGCCTCAAGAAGGTAAAAAGGAGGCACGTGAGCCAACAACCGCACTTATGTGTACCGGAAGCGGCGTATGGTTTAGTGTCTATAAGAAGATGATTGCCCGCCTCCTTCTCAATGGGGTAAACGTGCAGACCTTTAGCTTTCGAGGCTATGAGCTCAGTGAGGGCATTCCTACCGATGCAAAGCTCTCTCAGGATGTTGAAACAGTCGGCCACTACCTTCGCGAAAAGGGCGTAACGGACGAAAATACCCTTCTCTTTGCAAGCTGCATGGGCCTAGGGCCTGCTGCAAGGTATATAAATAACCACCCAACGTGCGATCTGTTTATCGATAGAAGCTTTGCCTCCCTGAGTGCTGTTGCAGAGGATAAAATTATGAAAGGCGAGATTAAAATCCCAAGGGTTTTTCGGCCGCTAGCCAGTAAGGTTGCTAGAGTTGCTTTGTCCCTTTTTGTCCGTTTTGAAAACCTTGAGGCGTTGCAAAACGCGCAAGGAAAAATTGCCGTCGTTACAGTAGATGAGGACGAGATTGTGGGAGAGAACGCTAATAGATTGAAAGAGGGACTGCCCGAGGCTTTGCACATAGATGCAAGTCGTTTTGGCCATTCAGGCAACTGGCTGCATAACGAAAAGGTTCGCACGGATTTTGAAAAGTTCTTAAGTGAATCTGGCCATGCAAGAAATCTAAAGCTGTAGTATACTCTTTACCTATGACAGATGAAACGACGCGACTTCTTTATGAGCGCTGCTTGCATTTTGCAAAAAAAGAGCAGGGCGATACCGGATTTATAGCCAGGCAGGAAAAAATTGCCATTTATGACAATTTTCTTTTTTGTCTTCTGCTTTTTCGCTCTAAAACACATGAAAATGTCCTTGAAGCCAAAAAGCTTTTAGAGCAGCTTCTCTACTTTCAGAACCTTTTTGAGCACCTTCCATCTGTTGGCAACTATCCGCTTCTTGTGAGCGACTATCCCTACTGTACAGACCACTTTCAAGCCATTCGCTGCCTGATTGTAAAAACAGTAATTTTACGTGAATTTGCGCTTGTTTTGGGCCACGATCTCAACGAACGGCTTCAGACTAGTATCCAAAAATCAAAAAACTTTCTTACAAAGATTTTGCCGGAAGTAAAGTTTCCCCTCTGGGCAAGATGCCAGTTGGCCTCTTTAGGTATTGTAGACACACTTGGCGATCTATCAGACCATTCAGACCTTCGCACATGGGGTGATCCTCAATGCCTTGCTGAACTTATTGTCGCCTATCAGCTTGCTCCAAGTAGTGGCTGGAAGCCCTTTTGGCACTACCTGTCGCAAACATGGCACAAGCCCTCCGGTCAGTTTGCAGGGCCGGCCTATAAATGCGGCCATATCCATCCACACTTTAGCTGCTGTTTAGGCCTTTTCTCCCAAAAACTTGAAACCTATCCGCTCTTTGGAGCGCTTCTTACAAATAGACATGAACTTGAAGAGGTAGCACTTCCTGCAGCGCTTGAAGGTCAATCTGACCGTTTTACGTGGAGCGTACGCCAAGAGGAGGCCTTTGCCTATTCAACCCTCGTAGGAAAAGCGCGCCCCGAAGAGATGCCGGGCCTATTTCCATACTATCTTGTAACATCACACCACTGCCTTGCCATACAGGCGCCCTTTGGCTACAGCTCAAGTGCGCTTACCTTTGAGCTCTATCCCGAACTTTTTGCAGAAGAAAAAGAGAAGGCAAAAGCTTTAATAATTTCTTTTAACGACCATCCTGAAAACAGGGTGTTAGTTGCAGGGCAAATGGCAACCTGCTTTGAGCTAAAAGACCCTCTCCAAATACGTCTTGGCACCATGTCTCTTAATCTCGGCTTTACTCGGCTGTCCGGCGACGGCGAATTTGTTGGCCACATCATTCGAGGCAACCGTTCAGGTCATGCCAACGAGCGCTACAAAGCTACAGATGTGCAAATATTTCTTAGGGCTTTGCGCGGCACCACCCCGACCACGCTTCGCGTGGAATTAACTTTCTAAAAAGGACCAAAAGGACATAAAAGACGCTTTTTCGAGACCGAGACCGAGACCGTTATTTTTTGCCTCCTATTCGTGTAGGCCAAAAATGACGGTCTCGGTCACGGTCTCGGTCTCGGTCTCGAAAAAGCGTCTTTTATGTCCTTTTTGTCCTTTTTCCATTCTTTTGCCTTTTTAAGGCAAAGAGGGTACAATCTTCGGCAAAAAAGGAGTTATACCATGCTATCATTAGATCTTCGCGGCAAACGAGCCTTTATTGCAGGTGTTGGAGATGATGTAGGCTTTGGCTGGGCCATTGCTAAGGCGCTGGCAGAAGCTGGTGCTGAAATTTTAATTGGCACCTGGACGCCTATGATGAAGATATTTACCCAAGGGCTTTCAAGCGGCAAATTTGATCAGTCGCGAAAGCTCTCTGACGGTAGAATGCTTGAATTTGCAAAGATCTATCCGCTTGATGCGACCTTTGATAGGCCGGAAGATATCCCGGAAGAGATTCGTGAAAATAAGCGCTATAAAGAGGTGAGCGGCTATACCATCGCTGAAGTGGCAGAATCTGTGCAAAAAGATTTTGGCCATATCGACATCCTTATCCACTCGCTTGCAAATGCACCGGAAGTGCAAAAATCGCTTCTTGACACAAGCCGCAAAGGCTATCTTGCTGCCATGAGCTCCTCGTCCTATTCATTTGTAAGCCTGCTATCGCACTTTGCGCCTATTATGACAAAGGGTGGCGCAGCTCTTTCTCTTACCTACATCGCCTCTGAGGCGGTAATCCCCGGCTATGGCGGCGGTATGAGTTCAGCAAAAGCTGCCCTTGAAAGCGACACCAAGACACTTTCCTACGAAGCAGGACGCCGCTTTGGCATACGCGTTAACGCCGTATCTGCAGGTCCCTACGGCAGCCGCGCAGCAAAAGCTATCGGCTTTATCGAGCGCATGATCGAGTACACAGCCATAAACTCGCCCCTGCAGCGCGCAATCGAGCCGCAAGAGGTTGCAAATTCTGCTGCGTTCCTCGTCTCGCCGCTGGCTTCTGCCATTACAGGCGTTGTGCTCTATGTCGACTGCGGCATGCACGCTATGGGTGTTGCCTTAGATTCTACAGCCTTTAACCCTGTTGAAAGCAAGTAGTGCAGTTACAAGAAGCAGAAAAAGCGCTCATCCGCGCCGAGGTGATGCGGCAAACGTTTGAGCGCTTTTGGCACCCCACGGGACATAATTTTGTTCCTGGGGCGGTAAAAAAGATTCAACTTATTGCCCATCATTGGTTTTTGGAGTTACGAGAGAGCCATGGCAACTTTGACAAATACTCAAAGCGTATCGCTCGTCCTATTATCCTAACAGCTGTCGAGGCTGATATATTAAAAAATGTATTCGACAAAGTTTTTAAGGTAAAGGTTGAATTTTTTGAACAGGGTAGAGTTTGGGGCTGGATAGATAGCTGCCTCTATGGCTGTAAATATAGAGCGCGCTATGCTGTAAAAATCCTTCCAAAAAACCTTGTTGGGTATGCTGCAGAGCCTTTAAAAAAGTATCATGTGAGAGCCTCTTGGGCTAATGATAATCCCTTTATTGAGCTGCCCAGGCCTTTTTCTGATGAGCCTGTGGACCAGCTTTATGTAAAAGAGAGGTGCCAATCCCGCCTGCCTCCGGATGTATTCTTAAAGATAGGGGATCAGCTTCTTCCGGTTCACTACTTTCTTCTTGCATCCCACTCGTTACAATTTTGTAAATCGCTTGCTCCAAACCCCATGCGGCAATTAGTCGAAATTTCTGATATAAAGCTTGAAACTATGCGCGAACTTATCACCTTTATCTACACCGGCTCTTTGCCGGATTCGATCAGCAGTATCGTTGAATTGACCATCGCCGCGCACAAGCATGGCTTTTTATCGTGCCTAAAAGCATGCGAAGCGCTGCTTTCTCAAAAGGTTACCCACAATCTGGAAGAGGTACATAAATTAGCAAAATTGCTACAGCTTAAAGAACTTTGCGAGTTTTGTGAGTCGTATAAATTAAAAAAGTGTCTTTGATGCATTAATTGTCTCCTTTATTTAGTATCTGATCATCTAACATAAGGAGTTCGTTATGAACGTTGCAAGTGTTCCGCCAAGTGTAGCTTTTCCAACCGCCGCAGTTGGAGCGTCAAGTCCTGCCTCTACACCCTTTTCGCCAGTATACCAAAGAATTTTTGGTGATAGAGTTATAGAAACCTATCACTACCTGGATACCGGCCCGGATGATGCTCTTGCAAGCTTTGGGCTGTATGGCGCTGCAATTAGCAACGACGACTCCACTTCAGGTAAATGGATTTCTGTTATTGGCCTTGTGCCAAGCTATGGTAAGGCGGTTCTTTCACAGTGCGAACAAAATGCCCTTCGGATTGTACAGTATGCGAAGGTGCCATATCCGAATGTATTTAGCGGATCTCGTGCCCCTTGGGCTATGCAAAATGACCCTGCAGCTATAGCTGAGCTAGAGGCTGCTATAAATGCCACAAAATACTATGGCCCTAACGGCTTCGAAGGTGTTGAGGACTGGCAGAACGTTACCATTCCCATACGGTCGGAAAAAGGCTATAAGTTTGTAGCAGATATGTATGCTTTAGGGGGAAACTATCAGACCTCCAACCCGCTTTTCTGCAGCTCTTCCCTTTCTGAACTTGACAAGACGCTGCAGGAGCTACTTTCCTTAGAGCGTCAATATGGCAAAAGCCCCGGAACCTACTTAACGAGAATCGACGCTCTTTTTATCGACGCAGGCACAATTCGTTCAATAAACGGCACCCAAACCCCAAATGGTTCAAATATCATGGCTGACCTTGTTGCAGCCCAAAGCGTCTTTGCTATAGCAAGCGCCTATAATATACCGGTTATCTTTTGCCCAACACAGCTAACAACTGATCCCGGAGTGCTCTATTCTTCTGTTACGCAGCCGGCAGCACTGCGCGCCGTAAATAACAGTGTTACCAATAAGCTAGCGGCTGTTACTGAGGTAATCCCTTATCTTGAAGAGGGCTTTGCTGACGAGAGCTACCAAATGTCTGCAGCGGTTCTTGCCGAGGCGCTTTTAGACCCCGATCTTTTTAACGCTCGAGCAGTCGCAGGATCCTTAGGGCCAAATGGAGAGCTGATAGAAAACCCCAATGCCCCTAAAGAGATGCGAAACATCTATGTACTGGATATGTCAAGCGAACAAAAAGCAAAGCTCTACAGCATGCTTACAAAAAGACTGGCAAATTTTAATGACGGCACAGAATCGAATCAAGCACAGCAGGCAGCTATCGTTCTGCAGGTTCTTCTTGGAATATTTGGCTCAGTTCTTGGTATTGGCGCGGGTCTCGGTTGTGCCGCTGTAATCTGTAAAAAACGGCAAGAGTACACACGTGTGTGACAACACACGTTGGGCGCACAAGATAGGCAGGATAAAAAGCAACAAAACAGGATAAACAGGATAGAACAAAAAACAAGATAGCATCGCTAAAGGCCTGAAAGGCCGCGATCCCAAAGCCCAGGTCGCAAGGCCTGGGTCCAGTATAAATACAATTCAGAGTCCTGTAAGGACGGCATTTTGCAATCCTGGGACAGATAGATGCCGTCCTTACAGGACTCTGGGTCTGTTATGATCCTCTTACCCAGGCCTTTGCTATCGCTTCGACCTGGGCTATGAGATTCCGGCCTTTCAGGCCTTAGGCAATTTTTCCACAAGCTCAACTTTGGCGCGGTTATTTTGTTCTTCTTGTGCCAACGCCGTAGTGTGCAGGGGATGATCCTTGATCGGCCGATTCCCTTCTGCCAACGGGATGGTGCTGTTGATTAACGGGTATTTGAGGGGGGGATGCTGGCTGTTGGACAGGGGGAGCCGCTCTTTGGCCGACGGGGTAGTGATCTGCTCGCTGTTGTGTTTGTGGCTGTGGTGTGTGACCATGGGTTGGACGTGTTAGCGGCGGGGTAGCCCTTGTTGGTGGTGCAGCATAGGTCGTTGGGCGGTGTGGTTGTGATGATGTGCCATAACCAGTAGGTGTTGGGTTGGAATGGACATTAACAACCATTGGACGTTGTGGTTGTGGAGCGCCATAACCAGTAGGTGGTGTGTGGGAATGGACATGAACAACCGTAGGTCTGGCAGCGTAGCCGCCTCCGAAATAGGTTGAGGGGCTTCTAAAGCTTCTTCCGGCGATGTGGGGAATGTCTAATGAGCAGGGGCAAAAGAGGCCTACGGTTATGGCGCCGAAGACAATGCAGCCGAGGAGTGCTTCCGGTGCGCCGGTAAGGGCAAATGCTATGCCTGCTACTGCAGCGCAAGTTAAGAAGAAGTCGCGCACTGCAATGGTAATTCTGCTTAGTTGATGAACCCTGTCATCGTCTCTATAGACATGGTGGTGCCAGGGATTGAAGTTGTAAGAGACGTTTCTGAATAGTGGGTGCATAGTATTTACCTTAATTTTGTGGGTTATAGGGCATGAACTTTGTTCATGCCCTTAATTATTTAATATACTCGTGTTGCAGCGATCCAGTTGTCAGATGCTACGTTGATAAGAATAAATGGGTTTCCAAGTGAAAACCAGGTGTCGTTTGTACCGAGGATTACGGCATCGTCTCTTTGCCATTCTTGGAAAAACTGCATAGAAGGCAGGCTTGAGTCTATTCTCCAGAGGGTTCTATCGCTTAAATAGATCTCTCCGCGGGTATAGTCGATGCGGTCGATTGTCTTTGTGTTTTGGTTGGTTTTTAGTGGGCCAAACGAGAGTTCTGCGCCGACAGTCTGTCCATTTTGGAGGTTTACGACAGCATATTTATACTCCGGCTTTGAGCGAAACAGCTTGTTCCAGAAGCTAAGCGGGGCAGGCTTTACAGTAAGTTTACTATTTGCTGCCCAAGTTTTTACTGTGTTTTGATGGTCTTTATAAATGCTCCAGATTGAGCCATCTTCTATGGTCACAAGGCTGCCCTTGGGATCTTTCTCACGCAAGTAGTGGGCAATCTGAGGGCCTGAGTTATCGAGCCAGCCCTTTGCTTGAAGAGCGGCTTCATCGCGAGTTTCAGGGGCATTTTTGCCGCCAACGAACTTGCGGTTTTTTTCTGCAATCTTCGCGACTTCCTGGTAGTTCTTTTTTTGTGCTTCGGCATTTACCGGTCTTTTTTGTGCTCTTGCGTTGCAGGGGCACCCTACTGGTACTATCTGCAAAATAGCGTCGCCGGTATTTTTTTTGGGAGGACGAGCCCTTTTATTCTGGCAGCCGCAGCCAACATTCAGCATGAGAGCTTGGTTTTCTGCATCCTTCAGAGGCTTTTGCTGAGGCTGAGGGGGCCTGTTTCGACAGGGGCATCCGCCTGTAAGTACAGTATTACCGGCTGTTTTTGCACTTTGTGCTCCAAATAGCGACGCTGCCGATAGTGCGGCAACAGCTAAAAAGCCTGTTGAAAGTAAATTCTTTGTATAATTCATAGTCATCTCCATTTTTTTTGGTTTTCGACGAAACCGATTTTTGGCTTTTGGACCTTTTTTTTAAAGCTGTTTCTCACTCTAGGGTTCAATTGTAAAGATATGATGAGGATTAAGTGAATTTTAGGTAAAATCGCTCTCCTATGGGATCATTTGACGCATTATTCAACGTGGCAGCGGTTGCAGTTTCCGTCTTTTTAGTTACCTTGCTAGGGGCTTATCTTAGAAAAAAAGAAAAGCTTTCTGATGAGGCGGACTCAAAGCTGCTCTGGCTTGCCATAAACATACTCTATCCTGCGCTTATCGTCAATGCCGTGCTGCAAAATCCGGCTCTAGACAACCTCGAGAACATATTTTTACCGCCTGTTATGGGCTTTTCATCTGTTCTTATCGGGTTGGGACTTGGCCTTCTTTTTAGACGCTTTTCAAGGCTTGAAAGTGACAAAGAGAGGCGAAGTTTTCTCTTGGCAAACGGCATAAATAACTACGGCTTTTTGCCGATTGCACTTATAGTGGCTCTGTATGACCGTGCAACGCTCGGCGTTCTTTTTGTGCATAATATCGGAGTAGATTTGGCCATTTGGTCTATCGGCATCCTTGTGCTGACGAGCCACACATCGCTTATAAGTAGCTTAAAGAACCTTTGCAACGCCCCCCTATGCGCAATCGCAGGCTGCCTTTTTCTTACCTATTTTGGCTTGGATGACCATCTGCCATCCTTTGTCTTCAAGACTACAGCGCTTTTAGGCCAGGCGACAATACCTATGTCGCTTTTACTTGTAGGCTCTTTAATGTATGACGCCCAAAAGTCCTGTGTTGTAAAAGATGGTATTAGGATTGCCATTTCAGCTTGCGCTATCCGCCTTGTTTTATTCCCCATATGCTATCTAGCACTTGTTTGGCTGCTGCCGATGACTTTAGAGCTTAAGCGCGTAATGCTTGTAGAAGCAGCCCAGCCGGCTGCCATGCTCCCAATCGTCCTTTGCAAACGATACCACTCAAGCCCCCAAATCGCCTACATAATCCTTCTGGCCACATCCCTGGCAAGCATCGTTACCATGCCCTTGTGGATTCATTTCGGGTCGCAGTTCATCGCTATTTAAGATAGAGCTTATACTGCGGTTTTTGGGAGTATTTTAGGAGGTGCTTTGCCTTTTGGAAGACGCGGTTCCAGGAGGGTTTGCGGCGTCGGCTTTCGTCTTGCAGGGCTAGCAGGAAGGCTTGGGTAAAGAAGCCGCCGTGGTCGCTGCCAAATGATGGGGTGCCGCGGATGGCGCCGCTTGCCAGGATTTTGCCCCTTTTGTGGCGAAAGAGCTTGCGTATGCCCTTTTTCTTTGCCTTGAAGGAGATCGGGATTTTCTTCTGCTTTTTGACGGCGTTGTAGGCGAAGTTAGGCAGCACAGGGCCAAAGCGGTTGCAGGAGTCTGAAAAAACAAGCGTGAGCCTTGCTCTCTTTTTTTCAAGCGCTTGATGGATGTTCTCCATCGAAATAGCCTCTTTTTTTGGTTTGAAAAAGAGGTTTGGCCATATGGTGTGCTGCGAAGGCAGCGCAAAGCCGTGGCCTGTGAAGTAGAAAAAGAGGATGTCGTGGCTATTAATTATCTTTGTTTCATACCAGCTCTTTAATTTGGGTAGGGTGACATTATTTCCTCGAAGGATGGTAAGAGAGAGCTTTGTGCCGCTCAAGCGCGCCATCTTTCGTATCGCCTTTTCCATGCGTTGAATGTCAATTCTGGAGGAGTGCTGGATCTTTTGCTCTGCAGTGTCTGCTACGATAATGGCGTGAAATGTGGCCGAAAAGCAGGGAAGTTGTAGCGATAGGAGCAGTAAAGATAAAAAAATGGTTTTCATTTAAGAGCCTTGTTCCGTCTGCGTTTAAATATACACGAATCTAATTTGGTTGCGAGTTTTTTCTCATCTCGATATATAAAGGATTTAGTTGAAGAGGTGTTCGTTTGGATTTATTGACGCAGCACGAGGTTTTAGCCCAATGGCTTTTGCACTACGGCAGCTTTGCCCTTTTTGGGCTGCTTGCGATGGGCATTATTGCGCTTCCTATTCCTGATGAGACGCTTTTAGTGCTTGCAGGCGTTCTTATGTATAACGGTTCGGTCAATATTCCCTTTACCATTATTGCAGCACTAGCCGGCTCCATTGCCGGCATTACAGGAAGCTATATAATTGGGAGAACGTTAGGAAAGTATGTGATTCGCCGCTATGGAAGCTGGGTGGGGCTAACCCCTGAGAAGATCCATAAAACATACGACTGGTTTCATCACTTTGGAAGGTGGGGCCTCTTCTTTGGCTTCTTTATCCCGGGTGTCAGGCATGTAACGGGTATTATCGCAGGCTCTATTGCCTTAGAATATAGCGCTTTTGCGCTTTTTGCCTATGCGGGGGCAACGATTTGGACGGCTATCTTTCTTTCTGTGGGCTACTTTTTTGGAAGCTACTGGATAAACGTTTTAGAGTGGGCAGAAATCTATATCGACGAGATAGTTATCGGGGCTATAGTCTTATTTTTGCTCTACATTTTATGGCGTACCTGGCGCCTTCCACCTGGTTCTTGAGCTGTTTTCTATTTCATCTTTTAAAAAGGCTGCAAGCTCGGGCGACTGCTTTTCAAGCCACTCTCGCAAGCGGTTTGTAATTTTATACAGGTCTGCCTTGTAGATGGCTTCATTTTTTGCATCAGGGTTTGCGTGGAAGCTTCCAAGGTCTATAAATACTGCTGTTGTCCCAATAAGGCCAGCATTTTTATGAAGGTCAGGATCTGAATCTTGAATCCCTTTTTTACTTCTCTCTACGATGATGGCGACAATGGATTGCAGGGCTCTTTTGGCGGAAGTCATGTCGCCTGTTGCTATCCAGTGCGAAAGGCGGGGGTAGATAAGGTCTGCCCTTTTTTGGAGGATAAAGCCATACTGGCCAAGGTTGATACGATGCTTTCTGCCCAGCTTATCGTATAGCGTGACCTCTTGGTCGATCTCTTTTGTCGGTAAAATTTCTAAGGCCACAAGGCCGCACTCTTCTTGAATTTCTGTTGCAGCAAGCTTATAGCTTTGAAGCGTTAAAGAAATCTTTTTATAGCGTTTAGCAAGCGCTTCATCTCGCGATTGTGCAAGTGCTTGAGGCATGGGCAGCTTTGCAATCCAGTTAACAGGCTTTAAGTGGTAGCATTTAAAGAGTTTTAGTACGTACTTTTTATCTTCGCTTATAAACGCATAGCTTTGCGAGCCTTTGGCAAGGTAGCTAAAGCTTCCTTTGCAGATCTCGTGAAGCTGTTTTTCAACCGAAGCTGACGGCGCATCAAGCTGCCATTCGCATGTTTGCGGAAAGGTGTTTTTAATCTTCGATACGCTAAAACCATCCGTTAGCCAGTAGTAGCTTACGCGAAAAACGACTACTGCCAGCAAAATATAGAGAATATGCCAGATGCGAGGAAAATATTTTTTTGATGTAAAAGTAGCTTTTGTCATAATTTTGGTACATATAATACCTGTAACTTGAATTACTCGCATCAAAAGCTTGCAACATGGTAAAGTCATGTCAAACAACGACCCCCCTTTGGGATTTTGAGAGTTTTATCTTATCGAGACCGAGACCGAGACCGTGACCGAGACCGGTTACTTTGCCACCTCATGCGTTAGGCAAACCAATCGGTCACGGTCTCGGTCACGGTCTCGGTCTCGATAATGCAAAAGTGTACGACGTAAGGATTGAATATGGGACAGAAAATTCGTGTGGCAGTGTTGTGCGGGGGAGTATCGTGCGAGCATGAGGTATCGCTTGTTTCGGCAAAAAATGTCACCTCTTGCCTCGATCCTGAAAAATATGAGCCTGTTATTATCTACATCGACAAAAAGGGCCACTGGCATCATGTGGCAACAAAAGGCCTGCTTGAACAAAGCTCGCACGATCTTTTGGCCGGTAAAAACAGCATGAACCTTCCTGTTCCTAGCGCTTTGAGTGTAACACTGCCTGAAGGGCCTCTTGACGTTGTGTTCCCTGTGCTTCATGGTCCTTACGGCGAAGATGGGACGGTGCAGGGCTTTCTTAAGCTGTGCAAGATCCCCTTTGTGGGGGCAGATGTCTGCGGCTCTGCTGTGGGCATGGATAAGGATATACAAAAGCGCATCCTTCGCGATGCAGGAATTCCGGTAGCGAACTTTTGTACGCTTCTTGCAGCTCATCGCCATAAAATTAACCCACAGGCAATTATAGAGCAGTTGGGACTGCCTCTTTTTGTTAAGCCCGCCAACTTAGGGTCGTCCCTTGGTATAACAAAGGCTAAGTCGCAAGAGGGGCTTATAGAGGCAATTAACAAGGCTTTTGAATACGATAAAAAAATAGTTATAGAAGAGTGCATCGTAGGCCGCGAAATTGAATGCGGAGTGCTTGGAAACGATGAGCCGATAGCTTCGCTTCCCGGCGAGGTGATAACTTCATATGAGTTTTACGACTTTGAGGCTAAGTATTTAGACGATAAGCTCCGCCTTGAAATTCCTGCCCAGCTGACAAATAGCCAAACCACAAAGATCCAAGAGCTCTCCATTGCCTGTTTCGAGCTTCTCTGCTGCTCAGGCATGGCTCGGGTCGACTTCTTTTTGCAAGATGACGGCAAAATCTTTGTAAACGAGATCAACACCATCCCAGGTTTTACAAATAGCAGCATGTATCCAAAACTTTGGGAGGCATCCGGAGTGCCCTACAGCGAACTTGTAGACCGCCTTATAAAACTTGCTATCGAAAGGCATGTTACTTTTGCATCCTGACGTACGTCCAGTTTTGGCGCGTGCCGTCGGGAAAGACCACCTCAATAATTGCTGCATCCTGCGTAAGGTTATAAAGCCCTGTTGACATGGTAGGTGAGTTTGGATCGTCAGATATCTTCCAGGCAGCTTCTTGGGTATATTGATCTACTGCGCCATCTATGTCGTGCACTTCATTCGTTGCCGTGTTGTAGTAGGTTCCTGCAATGAAGCCCTCTTGGTTTAATGCAAGCTGAACAACCATCGTAGAGTAGGCCGCTTCTTGTGCGGTGTGGCCTGCTGCAAATACTCCAAGCGCCATCCAGTCGCTTTCTTGCGGCGGGGTAGCGTAGGAGCTGGGCTCTTGCTGGTAGTCCTGTTGTGGCACGCTGTAGTAGGATCCAGAGTCATCATAGTAGTAGGGAGTGGTCCATCCCCAGGGAAGCCAGCTGCATACATTGCCCCAGTAGGGCGCCCACCACCAGTTTGCGCCGGGGTAGTTGTAGTAGGGGTGGTAATTATGTCTTTTAAAAAAATTGTCTGTAAACCAGTCGCTTCGATTTGGATAGCGTCGGTTTAACTGGCTTCTTGCACCATCTGCTTGACGCGATATAACCTGTCTTTGCTGCTGTGTGGAGGTAGGAAACTGCACAGGGGGCTGAAGGGATGAGGGCAGGTTGCTGAGAGGCTGGTTCCTTTGCTGAAAATTATTTCTAATATCTTGTCTTGCCTGAACGTTGTGCGGGCCAATAGTGGCCGGGGGCCTTTGGGTTTGTGGAGTAAATGTTCTATGTGCCGGCGGGGGAACTGAGCGGCTAAGCGATGGGCTTCTTGAGAAGTTTTGCGCCTGGCGCGGGGCTGCCCTTGGAGCGATATGTTGCTGCGGAGCCCTTGGAGCCACATGCTGCGGCGGGGGTCTTGGGGCAATATGCTGAGGCGGAGCTCTTGGAGCAATATGCTGAGGCGGAGCGCTTCTCGCCGGAGGAGCCATATGTTGAGGGGGTGCGCTTCTGGGGGCGCCAGAGCCTCCTCCTCTTTGTCCAGGGCCGCCAACTGCCATAAGAAGAGCAAATGAGCAGCCAAGCACAGTAATGATGACAATATTCTTTTTCATTATTTGACCCCTTTAGTCCTTACAATAGTGAAGGGGCCAATATTGGGAAGCACTCTTCCCTCTACATCGCGGCTGATTGACGAAAAGAGGTAGCTGTCCTTATCCTTCATTTTGATGATATGTGTTGCAGAGGATTTTCTTCCGTCGTGAAGGATATAGGATGTGGTTGCATACCAGCTGCCATCCTCATACCACCAGTTGCTGTGTCCATAGCCGCCATCGCTATCGAAAATCCAAGAGGTAATTTGTTTGTCTACCGGGTTCCAGCCTATGTATTGTCTGCCTGTAAGTTGCTTGTATCCAAAAACTAATGAGTCGAATTCTTGATCGATAAAGTTTTTGTTCAGATCCCATGAAAAGGTTGTGGTGTATGCGCTATCAGAGTCTGAGCTTTTCCAGCTGCCCGTAAGCCAGTCGAGCTCCTTTAACTCGCTATAGTGAGAAGGTGGGGGAGTGATGAGGAGCATGCGTAGGCTCTCCAGCTGCCATTTGTTTTCGCTCTGTTCAAAGTCGGCGCTGAAGGCAACCTCAGACTCTTTTTGATTGGGAATATGGAGGGTGAGCTTTCCTGTAGCGTGGTATAGGCTGTCTTTTGCTTTAATTGTGTCTAAGGTGATCGATAGGTCCTCTATATTGCTGTCGCTAAAAAGGGCTACAAGCATATGGGCGGCTTTATCATTTCCTGTTGTTGTCTCTTGCGTGCTTATATCGTAGATAACAACATCTTGTGAGAGAAGCGGTTCAAGGCTTGAGGCATCTCGGCTGATAAGGGCAGCCTTTATCTCTCCCATCAATGATTTGACCTTCGCCTCGTCGCCATTTGGCTGTTGGCAGCAGGTGGGTAAAATCAGGCAAAGGAGTGTAAGAATGTATCGCATAGTGACCTCGCTTATTTACGCGACATGTATCAAATTAAAAATTTACCTTCAATATAAATCTGTTTTGCGTTATGGCTGGGATTATGTACAAAGATTATGACTATTATGCGTGTGTAATTGGAGCCGGAGCCGGCGGTCTCGAAGTTGCAAAGGGCCTTGCAGCCCTTGGAAAACGGGTGCTGCTTGTCGAAAAAGGTCCTTACGGCGGCGATACGGCAAACTTTAGTTCTATTCCCAGTAAAGCGCTCATTGCTTCAGCTAATGTAGCCCATGAGGTGTATAGGTCGAGCCTTTTTGGCATAGATATGCGCATAAGTAATTTCCAGTCAAACAGGGTGTTAGACCGCGTACGCCGTATTGTGGAAGAGGCAAAGGGTCAAAATACCCCGGAAATGCTAAAAGCGCATGGGATAGAGACTTGGGGATCATCCGCTCGCTTTGTTGACGCACACACTATTGAAGTGACAAATAGCGAAGGCGAAAAAAAGAAAATTTCCGCAAAAGAGATAGTGATAGCGACAGGGTCGCTGCCCAGGCTGCCTATAATTCGGGGGCTTGATGAGATATCATATCATACAAATCAGACCATATTTACATTGAAAGAGATACCTATCTCCTTAGCAATCATCGGCAGCGGCCAGATTGGCTGTGAGCTTGCCCAGGCCTTTAGAAGGCTTGGCTCAAGCGTAATCTTGATAGAACAGACAGACTTTTTGCTAAAAGATGAAGAGCCGGAGGCAATTCGAGCCGTACAGTCAGCCCTTGTAAAGGAGGGTGTAGAGATATACCTTGGAAATGAGGTATTGCGTCTTCGCAAGGAGGGAGATAAGATATCCCTTCACATAAAGCGAAAATCTGATGAAAAAGAGTATCAACTCTTTGCCCATCAGCTGCTCCTTGCAACCGGCAGAGTGGCGCACGTAAAAGATCTAAACCTTGAAGGGGCCCAGGTAAGCTATAGCGATAGCGGGATAAAGGTTGATGCCTATGGCAGAACGGATGCTAAGAATATCTGGGTAGTAGGAGATGCGCTCGGCGGTCCATACTATACGCATGCAGCTGTAAATCAGGCTCGTACGATAATTTACAACATGGTTGTGCCCATGTGTGTGTCCAATCTGTTTGGCAAAAAATTGGTTGAAAAGGACTTTATTCCAAGGGCTATCTTTACAGATCCTGAGGTTGCAAGCATAGGCCTTACTGAGAAAGAGGCCATTGAACGCTTTGGAACAAAAGGAATAGCTGTCTATAAAGTGCCTCTACAAGAGTCTGCAAGGGCACTATGTCAAGAAAGATCCGACGGTTTTGTAAAATTTATAACAAAAAAATACTCAAGTAAGATTTTAGGAGCCACTATTGTTTCTCCCATTGCAGCAGATATGCTGCTTGAGATCTCATGTGCCATGAAAGAAGGTGTGCCTCTTCGCAAATTAGCGCACCTTGTCCATCCATTTCCCACTTATAGTGAAATAATTCAGAAAGCTGCTCAGAAGTGGTTTTCAGAGACTATTTTGCCAATCTTCAGGAAATTTTTTCGACAAAAATAACAACATGCTTGCCATAAATTACGCACTTCTGTAAATTTATGCCATCTTTCGCAAATAATGCGGAAAACTTACGCTCGACGTAAGGTTGTTATATTGACAGTATAAATGAGTAGTGTACAAGCAAGTTGGTATCTACAGCAATGTAGATGCTCAATAAGAGCTTGTGCGCGGAACCAAAATTTTTTTTAAATTTGATTCTTGCGTTTTTTATATTTTAAGTAATTTCTTGACAATTATCGGCTATACTAAGAGGCCGATAGTCAGCACAAAAAGTTTTTTTTGACTGAGAATTTGATCTTGGTTCAGACTGAACGCTGACGGCGTGGATGAGACATGCAAGTCGAACGAAGTAGGAAGCAATTCTTACTTAGTGGCGAAAGGGTTAGTAATGTATGGATAACTTGCCTTTTATCTTTGGGATAACGATTGGAAACGATCGCTAATACCATATGAGGTGGAAAGCCGCATGGCTTTTTAACCAAAGTGGGGGACTCTGAAAGGAGCCTTGCGATAAAAGAGAGGTCCATATGCTATCAGCTAGTTGGTGAGGTAAAAGCTCACCAAGGCTAAGACGGCTAGGCGGATTGAGAGGTCGACCGCCAACACTGGGACTGAGACACTGCCCAGACTCCTACGGGAGGCAGCAGTCGAGAATAATTCGCAATGGGCGAAAGCCTGACGATGCGACGCCGTGTGAACGATGAAGGCCTTCGGGTTGTAAAGTTCTGTCGCCTGCGAACAAGGTTGTTTTGTGAATAACAGAGCAATTTGAGTGTAGTAGGAAAGGAAGCACCGGCTAACTCCGTGCCAGCAGCTGCGGTAATACGGAGGGTGCAAGCGTTAGTCGGAATTACTGGGCGTAAAGGGTGCGTAGGCGGGGATGTAAGTTAGATGTGAAATACCGTTGCTCAACAACGGCCGTGCATCTAAAACTGCATTTCTAGAGGGATAGCGGAGAAAACGGAATTCCACGTGTAGCGGTGAAATGCGTAGATATGTGGAAGAACACCTGTGGCGAAAGCGGTTTTCTAGCTTTCCCCTGACGCTGAGGCACGAAAGCAAGGGGAGCAAACAGGATTAGATACCCTGGTAGTCCTTGCCTTAAACTATGTATACTTGGTGTTGTTGGGCTCAACCCTGACAGTACCGTAGCGAACGCGTTAAGTATACCGCCTGGGGAGTACGCTCGCAAGGGTAAAACTCAAAAGAATTGACGGGGACCCGCACAAGCAGTGGAGCATGTGGTTTAATTCGATGCAACGCGAAGAACCTTACCTGGACTTGACATGCTTTTGACCGCCGTAGAAATATGGTTTTCTCGCAAGAGACAAAAGATACAGGTGCTGCATGGCTGTCGTCAGCTCGTGCCGTGAGGTGTTGGGTTAAGTCCCGCAACGAGCGTAACCCTTGTCGTTAGTTGCCATCACGTAATGGTGGGCACTCTAGCGAGACTGCCTAGGTTAACTAGGAGGAAGGTGAGGATGACGTCAAGTCCGCATGGCCTTTATGTCCAGGGCTACACACGTGCTACAATGGTCGGTACAGAAGGAAGCAAAGTCGCGAGATGGAGCAAATCCCCAAAGCCGACCTCAGTTCGGATTGGAGTCTGCAACTCGACTCCATGAAGATGGAATTGCTAGTAATGGCGGGTCAGCAACACCGCCGTGAATCCGTTCCCGGGTCTTGTACACACCGCCCGTCAAGTCATGGGAGTTGGTTTCACCCGAAGTCGCTCACCCAACCGCAAGGAGGGAGGCGCCTAAGGTGAGGCTGATGACTGGGACTAAGTCGTAACAAGGTAGCCCTACCGGAAGGTGGGGCTGGATCACCTCCTTTACGGACAAGTGGTAGAGGCATTCGTGCACTCTACCCAGGTTGAGACAAGCTCTTATGTTTGTTCACTACTCAGTTTATACTGTCAAAGTTTTTTATTTTACTAAAAAACCCGTTTTTACGGGGGCTTAGCTCAGTTGGTAGAGCATCTGATTTGCATTCAGAGGGTCAGGCGTTCGAGTCGCCTAGCCTCCAAGCGAAAGGCTAAAAGCTAAAGGCTAAAAACTAAAAGATAAGTGCTAAAAATTTAGCCTTTATCCTTTATCCTTTAGCCTTTAGCTTGCGGTTATAGCTCAGTTGGTTAGAGCGCGACACTGATAATGTCGAGGTCCCAAGTTCAAGTCTTGGTAACCGCACCAACTTATTAAGGTTTTAGTACCTATCGAGAATAGGTACATAGTTTTTTGAAAGTCTAGTTATTGTCAAATTATAACAAATTATAATGGTAAAACAGTATTAACACGCGTTAATACAACAAGTGTCATTCGAAAAGAAAGACGCTTGAGAATTAGAATTAGTTAAGGCGAAATTTATTTGTAAACTCAAGTTTAATTATTGACTGAAAACGATTTTTGGTCAAGCTATTAAGAGCTGTTGGGGGATGCCTTGGCATCGACAGGCGAAGAAGGACGTGCTACCTGCGAAAAGCTCCGGTGAACCGGTAGGGGTAATGACCCGGAGATGTCCGAATGGGGAAACCTGGTACGTGTAATAATGTATCATCCATAACTGAATACATAGGTTATGGAAGCAAGACCCGCTGAACTGAAACATCTAAGTAGGCGGAGGAAAAGAAATCAAACGAGATTCCCATAGTAGCGGCGAGCGAAGTGGGAAGAGCCCAAACCGAGGACTTTGTCCTTGGGGTTGTAGGGCCGAGTCATATAGGTACGTAGCGACATAGCGGAACTTTCTGGGAAGTGAGGCGACACAGGGTGATAGCCCCGTACGCGAAATGTCAAAACGATCTGCTTGGTACCTGAGTAGGGCCGGACACGTGAAACCCGGTCTGAATCTAGGGAGACCACTCTCTAAGGCTAAACACTCGTCGGTGACCGATAGTGAACCAGTACCGTGAGGGAAAGGTGAAAAGAACCCCTGTTAGGGGAGTGAAATAGAATCTGAAACCAACAGCTTACAAACGGTCGAAGGCCTATGTCCCTTTTAGGGAAATGGCTGACGGCGTGCCTTTTGCATGATGAGCCAGCGAGTTAGGGTATATGGCAAGGTTAAGGGAGCGAACTTCCGAAACCGAAGCGAAAGCGAGTCTGAATAGGGCGCTAAGTCGTATGTCCTAGACACGAAACCAAGTGATCTATCCATGGCCAGGTTGAAGCAGCGGTAAGACGCTGTGGAGGACCGAACTAGTGACTGTTGAAAAAGTCTTGGATGAGCTGTGGATAGGGGTGAAAGGCCAATCAAACTTGGAGATATCTTGTTCTCTTCGAAATAACTTTAGGGTTAGCCTTGAGCATATGGTTCTTGGGGGTAGAGCACTGAATTCACAAGGGGGCTTACCGGCCTACCGAGGGAAATCAAACTCCGAATACCAAGGACTAGCTCAGGAGATAGACTGTGGGGGATAAGCTTCATAGTCAAAAGGGGAACAGCCCAGATCGTCGACTAAGGCCCTAAATTCTATGCTAAGTGAGTAAGGAAGTGAAGTTTCTCAGACAGTTGGGATGTTGGCTTAGAGGCAGCCATCATTTAAAGAGTGCGTAACAGCTCACCAATCGAGAAATTTTGCGCCAAAAATATACGGGGCTAAGCATAGAGCCGAAGTCACGGATGTACTCTGAATAAGAGTACGTGGTAGGGGAGCGTAGTATGTGCAACGAAGGTATACCGTAAGGAGTGCTGGAGCGCATACTAGTGAGGATGCATGGCATGAGTAAACGATAAAAGAAGTGAAAATCTTCTTCGCCGAAAACCTAAGGTTTCCAGGGTAAAGCTCGTCTTCCCTGGGTTAGCCGGTCCCTAAGCCGAGGCAGAAATGCGTAGGTGATGGGAAACAGGTTAAATATTCCTGTGCTGCCGTAAGAAATGACAACGAAAGACGAAGCGAAAGAAACACGCGGACCATTGGATGTGTCCGTGACACTATGAGGTGGGCTAGTAGGCAAATCCGCTAGCATAAAACTAGGTAGTGGTCAAGGGGAGGTAGCAATACTGAACCGATGGTGTGGGAAGAGCTTCCAAGAAATACTTTCTAGTCTCCCAAGGCAACCGTACCAAAACCGACACAGGTGGGTAGGATGAAAATTCTCAGGCGCGCGAGATAACTCTCGTTAAGGAACTAGGCAAATTACCCTCGTAACTTCGGGAGAAGAGGGGCCTCTGAGCGTGATAGACTTCGCGTCTAGAAGCGCATGGAGGTCGCAGATAAATGGCCCAGGCGACTGTTTAACAAAAACACAGCACTATGCAAAGCCGCGTAAGGCGCAGTATATGGTGTGATGCCTGCCCAATGCCAAAAGGTCAAAGGGAGAGGTTAGCCGTAAGGCGAAGCTTCGATCTTAAGCCCTGGTGAATGGCGGCCGTAACTCTAACGGTCCTAAGGTAGCGAAATTCCTTGTCGGGTAAGTTCCGACCTGCACGAATGGTTTAACGATCTGGGCACTGTCTCAACGAGAGACTCGGTGAACTTGTAGTAGCAGTGAAGATGCTGTTTACCCGCAACAAGACGGAAAGACCCCGTGAACCTTTACTGTATCCTGATATGGGCTTCTGAAGTTTTATGTGTAGGATAGCCAGGAGGCTGTGAAAGAGTGTCGTTAGGCATTCTGGAGCCAACGTTGAAATACTGGCCTTAAAATTTCGGAAATCTAACAGCGCTCTGTGAAACCAGAGGCTGGACAGTGTCAGGTGGGCAGTTTTACTGGGGCGGTATCCTCCCAAAGTGTAACGGAGGAGTCCAAAGCTTGCCTCATCGTGGTTGGTAATCACGAGTAGAGCGTAAAAGTATAAGGCAGGTTGACTGCGAGACCTACAAGTCGAGCAGGGACGAAAGTCGGGTTTAGTGATCCGGCGGTGGAAAGTGGAATCGCCGTCGCTTAACGGATAAAAGGTACTCCGGGGATAACAGGCTTATCGCATCCAAGAGTTCATATCGACGATGCGGTTTGGCACCTCGATGTCGACTCATCGCATCCTGGGGCTGAAGAAGGTCCCAAGGGTTTGGCTGTTCGCCAATTAAAGCGGTACGCGAGTTGGGTTCAAAACGTCGTGAGACAGTTTGGTCCCTATCTGTTGTGGGCGTAGGATATTTGAGAGGAGCTATTCTTAGTACGAGAGGACCGGAATGGACGAACCAATGGTGTTTCGGTTGTTCTGCCAAGGGCATCGCCGAGTAGCTACGTTCGGAAAGGATAAGCGTTGAAAGCATATAAACGCCAAGCCTCCCTCAAGATAAGATATCCCAATGAGACACCACGGAGACTACGTGGTTGATAGGTCGGGGGTGGAAGTGCAGCAATGCATTAAGCTGACCGATACTAATCAGTCCATTGGCTTGACCTTTCTTTTTTGCAAGGAAAGAGGTCATAAATTACAAGTCAAAAAATATAACTTGAGATACAAATAAAGCCTTACTGAGGCTAATCTCAAGCGTCTTTCTAATCGAAGGACCTATAATTTGGTCAATAACTAGCGATTTTTGCTTGGTGGTAATAGAGAGAGGGACACACCTGATCCCATCCCGAACTCAGAAGTTAAGCCTCTCCTCGCCGATGGTACTATACACAAGAGTATGGAAGAGTAGGTCGCCGCCAAGCTTTTTGGCCACACTATCCTAATAGGAAAGTGTGGCCTTTTTTTTTGCCAAAAAAAAGCCAAAAAAAACCTAAACGAATCAACAAATCTCTCTCTTAATCTCGATCTTGATCTTTTTTCTCTTTCTCTTTCTCTTTCTCTTTACACTTTTCGCTCCAACTTTGAAAAATTTAAGAAAGAAAAAAAAGATCAAGATCAAGATTAAGTTTTGTCCTCCTACGAGCTTGAGAAAAAATGCCACGCCCGTTGGGAGTGGTGGCGATTAGCCCAGGCCACCGAAGGTGTCCTGGGAACAACGAAGAGAAAAAATTGCACGCCCGAGAGGCTGTGAAAAAATCCAGCTTCGACCGTAGGTCTTTGGAGTGCGACAATTTTTTGTCGCTTTCACTTTCGACCACGCACCTTTACTTCATTATCACCCAAGTTCACAAAACACATCTACATGAATCGGTAGAGGTGTTTTGTGAGCTTGGGCGATAATGAAGTAAAGGCATGTGGTCGGAGTAAAAGCTCGAGAAGAATCGCAGCACTCCAAAGACCTGCGGTCGAAGAAAACGTATTTTTTCACACCCTTCGGGCGCATACGCATCAGGCTATCAAAAAAAAGTACCGTTTTCAGCCTGAAGGGCTGGGTTTTAAAAGCCCAGGGCATCGCCCTGGGTATGCTGTAAACACGATGTTGCAGGCTGTAGGCCTGCGTTATAGTAAATTTTTGTAATAAACTATTGAATATTTAAAATTTGCTATAACGCAGGCCTACAGCCTGCCCTTTCAACTCCATAATACACCTATGGCGATGCCATAGGCTTTTAAAACCCAGCCCTTCAGGCTGAAAAAGGCTGAAAACGATATTTTCTTTTTGATAGCCTGATGCGTATGCCCTTCGGTCGTGCCTTTCTATTGTGCCTAGATTCCCAGGACGCCTGCGGCGGCCTGGGCTAATCGCCACCACTCCCAACGGGCGTGGCATTTTTTCACAACCTCTATAGAGGACCGAAGAAGAATTTTGGCCATGGTCCTTTATGTCTCTTATGTCCTTTATGTCCTTTTGGTCCTTTTTGTCCTTTATGTCCTTTCTAATTAATTACTATTTTTATTTTCTGAAGCATTAATTTGTTGTTGTGAGAATGAACCGATTTGCATAGTATTGAGGTATCAATTGCACATTTGTGGGTTGCAATTGATTTTGGATAAAAACAAGATGAATTGGGAGTTACGGTATGAACGCATTAAACGGAGAATATACTTCACGCACACCGTCACCTTTGCCAGAAAAGCATGATAGTCCTGAGTCTTTGCTTTATCAGGCTATCGCTAGTAGTTGTGATGGCATCGATTTGCAACAGGTTACTTACGGCAGCGGCTATACATACGGATCGACAACGTATGATTCAGGCATAATAGATCGTTTAAAGAAAATGGCCTTGGCCGCACGCTGCCATTTAAATGAGCGAAGGGATCCTGAGAATCCAGCAGTTATCACGCTTACTCTATCGCAAAAAGGGCGAACAGGCTCCACGCTTTACTAAACTCCAAGTATGGCATCTATCTGCTCATGCCACTGGGAGCGGGGGATTTTTGCCAGGTTGAGTTTTTTGTGGCGCTCAATTCTGTTTTCGATTTGGTAGATGAGCGATGTGCTTGGCGATAGCTGGTGGGCAAGGCGAAGCTTTTTAAGAAACTCGGCGTTGGTCTCTTCCCATGGATGGTTGGGGTTTAGCTCGTAAAGCATCTGCTTTTGCGTTTCAACAAGCTCGGCACAGGTAGATCCACCCGGCTTTGTGATCCAGACGTCTGATGCCCTATCTATTTGGGCCATCTCTTTTTCTTCCAAAAAGCCCATCACGTGGATATGGAGTTTGCCGCTACTTTCGACAAAATTTTCTAGCTCTTCTTTTAGCGCTTCATTTTTGCCGCAGATTACATAGACATGTAAAGGGTTAGAAAGCATAGCCTCTTCGTCGAGCATGCGAGAAAGAATGATCTTCATGTCGTCGGCCAGGCCATTTTGGCCCATGGCAAGCTTTACCACATAGGCGTTTCGTTCAATACCAAGCTCTCTTCGAATTGCATTTTTTTCCGCGGCTGTAGCAGGCTGAAAGCTTTCTCGTACAGGAAAGTCAACCCGGACAAGCTGTCTTGTCACTATTTTCTTCTTAGAAAAGAAAAGCTTGTCAACATCAAGCATGCCAAAGGTTATAAGGGGCTGCTTGAGCTTTTTTTGCTCCCATAATATTGACTGGAGTAAGCTATTAAATCTATGATCAGTATGGATGTAGGTCATCGGAATACCAAGCCGATAGCTTAAGTAGGCAAGTTTTGGCTTGTGGTGGGCTACAGCAAAGATATGGTCCGGCCTAAATTCGCGAAGCATCTTTTTTATGTCGCCAAGATAGCGCATATCTTCAATTTCTTGCGCTTCTACTATGCGCCGGGTCAAGTCGCGCGCCTTTTCCGGGTTATTTTGTTTTTGGTAGACTTCGGCGTAAATGTCAGCTTTTGTGTAGCCATCAATTTGAGGGGAGTAATGGTTTTCTATCGCATCAACATCTATAAGCTGTATCGTATGGCCGGATCTTTCTAGGTAATTTTTTAAAGCCATGGTCGGAGCTTTATGGCCGCCGCCGTATGAACCGGTATAGAGTATAGTAATGTTTTTCTTAACTTGGGCAGGATCTTTTTCCCATGTTGAAGCATTATCGTTGATCAGTTTTAGAACAAACTGTTTATAGGCCTTTTTGAACCGTTTGCTTTTCTTAAGTTTTGGAACCTTTTTGTAGACGAGATTGTAATCATAAAACTTAGTGCCAAAGTAGATGCTCTTTCTGCAAAGCCACTCTTCAAATAGCTCGGCAGTTTTTTTACTTAAGCGGGCCTCTTTTGAAAGAATTTTATATTTTTCGATAATGCGATCTACGCGCTCAATGTCGGGAAGCTTCCTTGCCATTTTCTCTCTGAGCGGCAGCTCATCGGCAGTGAGGCAATTGAAACAAGTGATAACCAACAGAAAAGCCGCATAGGAAGCTTTTTTCATCTATTCCTCTAAGGTAGTAAAACAGTATCAATAACGTAAGCCACACCATTGGGACCTACGATTTCAGGCTGTACTACTTTAGCACCATTCACTGTTATTTGGCCATCCTCAACTTTCAGTTGAATTTCTTTGCCATTCACAGTTTTTAGCGGCCCTGTTTTTAAACTGCTCGGATTGTATCTGCCCATCACTACGTGGTAGTTGACAAGGTCAATAAGTTTGTCGCGGTTTTCCGGCTTTTGGAGGTCAGCCAAATATTTCTGGTTCATCTTATCGACAGCACTATTTGAAGGCGCAAAAAGTGTGAAAGGACCGGGCGCATTGAAAAAGTTAACAAGGCCGGCTTCATACACAAGTTTTCCAAATTTGCTAATTTCTTCATGTGCTGTAAGGCTTGGATAGTTTTTTGCCATTTCAGAAGGTACATTTTCATCACTCACAGCTAGGTATGAGGCCGAAAGTATGGCTGACGTAAGTAAAAGAACAAGCAACTTCATAGAAATCCTCTTCTGTTTTTTTTTCATATCTTGTTTTTGCATTAATAAGTCAACGAAAAAGTTACTCTAAATCTATGAACCCGCTGCAATCGGCAACGGCTTTGTGGATGATATCGAGCGAAGTTTTGGTGATCTCTCCTGTTGGATCATACTTGGCTTCGTCGATAAAGGCTTCCAGCACTTTAGGCTGGTGCTTGAGAAACTCTGAATTCTTTTCAAATTTTTTGACGATATCCAGGATGCGTTTAAAGTGGGTATTAAGTGCCACGGCATCTTTTGTATCGCCAAAGGATTGGGTGCGAGGAAACTGCAGGTTGGCTGTAATGGGTGAATCTATGGCAAGAAAGTAGAGAAGGGTACGAGGGTGGCGTTTTAGAATGTCGTAGACGCGGGATGGCTCATTTTCTTTAATGTAGGTGAAGGTGAGAGTGATTTGCTTACTTATCACTTGCATAGTGTCAAAGTCTAGCTCTTCGGCTGATTTTGGGAGCATTACTTCAAGTTTATGGGCAAGTATTGGAAGCTCCCTATGAAATTCCCCGACGTCAGTATATTCAAAGGTTGGCTTGCCATTTGCTACGATGATGATTTCATGGGCAGCATTATAGACCATGCGCTTAAAGGCAAAAAGAAGCGCTGCATGCTTTTGCTTGATATTATCGCCAAAAATGGCAACCATATCTTTTAGTTTGAATACGTTTAAAAGGGCCGGTGCCTGCATCAGAATTTGGTCAAATAGCTGCTGGCGCATCTGCTGCTCTTTGACCATAGCTTGAGGAAGCTGTGCAGTAGAAGCTGTAAGCATTGTCTTTAAAAAATCGAACTTTTCTTGGTATGTTTCGTTGGCGCGCGTGAGAATGGCGTTTGTCACTGCGGGGGAATTTGCAATCCAGGTTTTAATGTAGTTTGTAGTGGCGCTATCATCAGGAAGGACAGATTTTAAGAGGGTAAGAAGCTCTGTTGGAACTGTGATAAAGTTCTTAAGGCCGGTCATATTCCAATTTTCATTTGTTGCCGTCTGTCCCAAGTGGGTGAGCTCGTCGCTAATCTGATTGAGCTGCTGGGTCAGCTGTTCTGTCGTAGTCTGTTGTGTGGGTATGTTAATATGCGCCTTTCCACCATGTGGCTCTGTAAGCTGCATCGCGAGAAGTGTTGTCAGAATGTCTTGTGCCATAGCCTGCTGGGGCGTAATCGTTTGGCCTGTAGAACTCATGGGGGCAAAGTAGGTGTCAACGCCTGAGGTAAGCGCTTTTGCAACAAGGTTTGCCGTAGCTTGCGACATAGTATTTTTATCGGAGAGTGGAACGGTAAGCTGAAGTGTTGATGCATCTTGGGGTATCTCTTGTCCCTGTTCTTGGTTGGCAGGAATAGTTGTCGTATCCAGCTGACTTAGATTTTGGACAATTTTTGACTGCAGGGCATCCTTTAGAGCTCCTTGCTGATCTTCTGAAAGGACGGCATCATCAGGGGCTATTTGCGACAAAAGACCGGAATCGTAGGAGGCGCCTACAAGTGCGTTAAAGGCTGATTGTACTTGGGGGTTGTTAAGGCTGTTAAACATCGAATTCAAGATGTTGGATGAAAAAATAAGCTGTAAAAACTGGTACTGCTCATCCGGCGAGAGGCTGCTTAAGAGGCTTGGCAGGTCGCGAATAATTTGTGCCATATCCTCGGGGGCAAGGTCGCCTGACAGTAAGCTGCTAATAATCGGAGATACAGTGTCTGGGCCGGTAGGCGCAAAGATATTGCTTGCACCAGAGCTGCCCGGAGATACAGCGGCTCCGCCTGGGGTCATAATGGAAAAACCTGCAGGAGAGCTGCTAGGAGCTGTCGGTACCGCCCCAGAGAGGGGAGAGGGGATATTCTCAGGCAGAATATTGCTGCTTGCTAAGTTTGGTGGGAGAAAAGAGTTAGAAGAGAGGCCGCCTGTAGTCATAGCAATACTCCATGTCTATTTTTATTATACTATTTTTCGATTTTTAGTGTATAATAAATATTTTATAGCCTCTTCTCGGCAACCGTATAAACCCCATCGTCCTGCAAGGTAAACCCAAATTTTTGCAGGATATGGAGCATGCCGCTATTTTCAGAGAGGACTGTAGCTGAAATCATCTCTACACCCTCTTTTTTGGCGATGTCGAGAAGTTCCTTTACCATGCAAGATCCTAAGCCCTGGCCGTGGAAGTCATCTCCTATGATCATTTTGAGATCGCACCTCTTTAGATTGCCTACCTTCGTAAGGCGTCCTATGCCCATTACCCTTTTCGTAGTAGCCTCTTCGGCAATAAGGGCGATCTGGTGGTCGAAGTCGTCGGCGCATATGCGCACAAGGCGTGCGTGGGCAGTTCTATCTTCAAGGCTTTTAAAGGCAAAGTAGCGCTGGCGGACGCTATGTGCTGAAAGGTCTTTATGGAAGGCTTCGACGGCCGGCTCATCTTCGGGGCGAATGGGCCGTAAAACTGCCTTAATGCCATTTTTTAAGCTTTTTTCGGTGATATACTCAGTAGGATAGGGGCGGATGGCAAGCTCCGGGATCTTTTCAGATCCATGCAGCACTATGCGCGCATCGAGGGCGATAAGTCCTGATCCTGAGGCAAGTATTGGGTTTATGTCGCACTCCTTAATTTCCCGAAGTGTTGCTATCATCAGTGAAAAGTTTACAAGCAGTGCAACAAGAGCATCCTGAGGCACAGCTTTTTGGCCTCTAAATCCCTTTAAGGCCTCATAAATCTTTGTTTTTCGTATCATGCGCAAGGCTTGAGTTGTGGTAAGAGGAGGAAAGCCCAAAGCTCTATCGCGATATATTTCTACCATAACGCCGCCTGAGCCAAAGAGCATAACGGGGCCAAACTGCGGATCAGAGCTTGCTCCCAAAATAAGCTCAAGGCCCTTCGTCTGGACCATTGGCTGCACAGTAACGCCTTGAAAGTGCTCATCTGCCCGCGCTTTTATATCTTGAAAGCTCTCTATAACACTCTTTTCATCTCGCAGGTTAAGTTTTACGCCCCCTACATCGCTTTTGTGGGTGATGGTGTCTGAATAGAGCTTTACGACTACCGGAAAGCCTATCTCTTTTGCATGGTTTACAGCTTCCTCAACAGTATGTGCTATGAGTGTTTGTACAACAGGTATGCCGAAGTAGGAGAGGATCCTTTTGGACTCATACTCGTTTAAAAGTGTTCTTTTTTCCTCTTTGGCATTTGTTAGAATCAATTCTGCACTTTTGACGTTGGGGTTTTCTGACACTTTTACGGGCGCCGGCGTCTCATAGAGGCTTTGGAGGTTTTCAGCATAGCGGCACATGGTTGCAAAGCTCCAGGCAGCGTTGTCGGGATACTCAAAGGTGGGGATGCCGGCGTTATTTAGCAGGTCTATTCCCCCGTGCACAAAGGATCCGCCCATCCAGCTTGCAAGGAGCGGTTTGCCCAAGTCATGCGAGCGCAGCGCCTCTGCCGTTCCTGTCGGGTCTGTCATATCCTGGGGCGATAAAATTACTAAAATGCCGTCGGAGTCGGGATCTTTTGCTAAAACCTCTAATGTTTTAGCATAGCGGGCTGCATCGGCATCGCCTAAAATGTCTATAGGGTTTGAGTGGCTCCACGCCTCAGGTAAAAATGCGCTTAGCGCCTCTTTGCTCTTTTCTGATAGGGGTGGAACTTTTGCCCCGGCCAGGATGGCAGCATCTGTTGCCAGCACTGCCGGCCCGCCGGCATTTGTGATGATATGAAGGTTGGGCCCTTTTGGCCTTGGCTGCTTTCCTAGCACCTCTGCCATATAAAAAAGCTCAGATATAGCGTTGACGCGAAGCACCCCCACGCGCTCAAGGGCTGCATCAAACACCTCGTCAGAGCCTGTAAGCGAGCCTGTGTGCGAAGCTGCGGCCGATGCCGCCTCCTGGGATCTTCCCGGTTTAATCACGATAATGGGCTTATCCAGGGCTATTTCTCGAGCCGCCGACAAAAAGCTTCGTGGATCGCCGATAGTTTCCATATAGATAAGAATACTTTGGGTGTTAGGATCGTTTCCAAAGTAGCGTATAAGGTCGCCCCAGCCTATATCTATCATCGAGCCGATCGACACAAAGGCGCTAAAGCCAAGCCTCTCTTGTAAACTCCAGTCTAAAACCGCAGTACACATGGCGCCGGACTGGCTTATAAAGGCTATATTGCCCTGTAAGGCCATGCCCTTGGCAAAGCTTGCGTTAAGATGGCTGCTTGGGTTCATAATGCCAAGGCAGTTTGGCCCGATAATTCTAGTATTTGAGCCTTTTATCTGCTCCAGCAGCTCTTTTTCCAGCTTTAGCCCAACCTCTCCAAGCTCCTTAAAGCCGGCAGAGATGATGATAAGGCCCGGAACTTGAGCTGCTACACACTCCTTAACAAGAGCCGGTATTGTCTTTGCCGGCGTAACAAGCACGGCTAAATCTACCTTTTCGGGTATAGCGCCAATGGATGGATAGCACTTCAGGCCCAGCACTTCCTCTCTTTTGGGGTTAACAGGATAAATATTTCCCGGGAAGTTTGCCGACTTCAGGTTAAGAAGAAGTGTTCTTCCTACGCTCGGGATGCTATCCTTTGCCCCAATTACAGCTACGCTTTTTGGCTGAAATATAGCATCTAGCGGGTGAGGGTATTGGTCATAGACATTCTGTAGAGGATCAGTATGCATGGATAGCTCCCAAAATCTAATCATTAATTTATTTTTGAATTTAGATTCAAGCTAAAAGTACTTGACTTATGGCTCTACTTACGGGTAAGTATTTATATTTTCCAGAGGAGATAATGCCATGCAATCTGCGAGTTCATTAGGAAGCAGCATTCACTTAGCCTCACAGACAGGTGCCAGCATTACAGACGACCTTCTAAGAAAAATCCCCAGTCGTCCTGAAGATCGCAATAAGCTTGTTCATATCTCAAATGTCGTTAAAACACCCTATGATGCTGTTTTAAGTGACATTCGCGAGGTCCAAACAGAGGTTGAGGCTGTTGTAAAGCTGGTCGTGCCGATTCTTCATGAAATTCGAAAGGGTTCTTTTGATTTTCGGGACGTAAATCTTCGCGACTTTGCAACAAGGCTTGATACACAAAAAAAACAGCTCTTTGTCAATATTCGCCCTTTTGTTGCGACGGTAGATGGAGAGAGGCCAAGTCCTGTTTTGCAACTTTTTGTGCAGGTTGCATGGCAGCTTATTTCTGCAGTAAAAGATCTTAAGCGCTGTAGAGCATGTGTCGATAGCCCCGGCTTCGTTGCAACTTTTCGTAGCCAAACTCTTAGGATTCAAAAACTTTTTAACTCCTCTTCGAATGGCGCTCTTTTCACAACCATCGAAGAGATTATGAGGGATTACGTAAAAGTAATTGCCCCTGATAGTGTAAAGTTTGTTACCCAGACAGATGTAAGCAGACTGGTTCAAATAGTTTCTACTATGCCCTTTGTGAAATCAAAGGCTCGAGCAGAGATAGGCCTCTTTTTAGAACTCTTTCGACTCTCACAATCTGTTCTTGTCCATAAGGATCTTGAGTTTTGGGGACAAGAGCTGCTTTCAACTCTTATCGACGATGCCAAAAAAAATCTAAAGCTACCGCTAGTTGATGGAAATAGCTATTTTGAAGAAAAAGATCTCCTGCGCTTTGATGGACACACAGATTCAAGCTGCAACCCTCCCCCATGGAGCGCTCCTCGATTTGGTCAAGAGCCTGAAAAACAGAGGCAAATGCGAGAGCTTTCTAGCCGTTTACAACGTATAGGCCTGCGGGTATCAAAACTAACAAAAGATGTGCGAGCGCGAATAGAGGCGATCAGCCAGGGCGATAGCACTCCTGCCTTAGGAACAGAGACATTTGTGGCCGAGTATGAAATTTATAGAAAGGTCATCAGAACGTTCGATCGCGATTTTGGCGCACTGCTTGTAGAAGCTTGCCAAGTCGAGTATGACGCCGAGCGGACGACTACATTTTTACAGTACGCACTTGCCATACACCGCTCCTTCAAGCCTCTTAGAAGTGCTTATAACAGTTTCTTGTCGTTTACTTCAGACCCCTACATCGAGGTCTTCCGGGCAGTGCATGGGGTTGATGCCTACCGCGATGACCATGCGAGCAGTGATCAACTTGCTGCTATATTTGAAGCCAATAAGAGCCGGAGAGTAGCAGATCAGGCGTGCCCGGAAGAACTTGCAAAAGGTGCAAAAGTGCGAGAGCACATGCGTGTTGAGATGGCAAAAATAGTACACTATGTGCATGCCAATAAGCTGCCTGCTGTTTGCAGTTTGGGGCTGCATCAGTCTCAAGCGGCATATCTCGTTTTGTCAGGAAAAGCGATTGTCGCTTCAGAAGAGCTGCTACATTTTTTTGCAAAGCGCATGCTTGCCGAGCTCTTTTTACCTGCGAAGCTGCACAGTCCGCTTCAAAAGGACGAGCTCCTTCTTGCCTACACGCTTTTTAAAAGGGCTAACTTACCTGTGCCCGAAAAGATGAAAGCGCTGTTTGCAGCATATGACAGGGACCTGCCGGAAGTTTCAGGTGGCTATCTGAGCGTGGTAAGCAAAGTCTACAGACTCTTCGGGGAGGCGCCCTCTTATGACAGCTATGTAGAAGCAATTCAGGCGGTTTTTGATCACGGGGATCGTGCGTATCTTCTTTTTGAAAAATTGCGCGAGCTTCCGAAAGGCCTTCCCATCTACCTTCCCCTCTATGCTGCTGTGGAAAACAAAGACATTGCTGCATGGGAGGTAGAAAAGCCTTCAGAATTTTTGAAACTTCTTAACGGCGCGGTAGAAAAAGAGCGAAAAAATATGCTCGGGATGAAAAATGATGAAGAGAGAATGGGAAATCTCTTTGCCTCGATCTGCCTGCGCGTGCTTGCCGCATGCCTCTATGAAGAAAATAGCGACGAGCTGGCAAAGGCGCAGCGTGCTTTGTATAATCTTCTTGCAAAAGATGAGTATAAAGGCTACGTTGCTCTTCTGAGCAAAGAGATAGCGGGCCTCATTCTTGCAAATGTGAAAAAGAAAGAGATGATTACGATGGTAAAAAAGGGCGAAGAGATTCTTATGTCGCCACTGGAAAAACAGCTTTATGATGGGCCGGACGGCCCCTCTGCAGCAGATAGTAAGACAATAACCCTTTCCGGAATCATTGATGACTATGTCCGCCATGGACGACAAGAGCAGATAGGTGATGCTGCCCAAAGACGTAAAGGGGAAGCACTTGATGCATTAACTGAGGGATGGATCGTAAAATAATGGATAGGTTGAGGTAAGAGCATGGAACCGTTAGGCTACACAATAGCAACAGTCAGAGCCGATTTAGAGGCAACGGAAGCGGAAATTTCAGGCAGAGAAGAGGTGCTCTATTGGCGCGCAGATCGAGCTCTTGGCAGTATAACTCCTCTTAAAAATCTAGCTCCGCTACACACTGAACTGGCAGCACGCGAAAATGCGCGCGATATTGCAGAAGGCATGGATGTTGTCCATGAAGCTGAAAGAGTATGCTTAGTCTATCAACAAACGCTTCTATGGCTTAATGAGCTGCAACAAAAGGGTATTATAGCCATCTATCGCTCGCTTGAAGAAAATGTGCAGCAGCTTCGAAGCATTGTAGCGCAAGCTTCTGATCCAGAACAGCGTGCGAATGATTTAAACGTGCAGAGACAAAGCGTTAGAGATAACTATCTATTTTCATTAGATATAAACAGCAAAAATTTACCTGAACTTGCACTTGAGTTTTATAAGGGTCTTGAAGTGCTGTTAGTCGCCGTTAGCCCGCAAGAAGAAGTGCAACAGCCTGTGGAAGGAGCTTTACAACCAATACAACAGCACGTGGCTCTCTTTGCAAGAGGTCAAATTGGCGAGGCATACGAAAGAATAAGAGCGATAGCGTCAATTTTTGGCAAAATTGAAGAGATCCCTCCACACATGCAAGCCAAGGTAAAGCAAAAGCTTGAAGGATTTACGAAAGTACGTTCCGAATGTGACTATTTACGTAAAATGTTAACCTTGTTCCCAAAAAAAGCGTGGTATGGGTCTTATCTTGAGTGGTATGGGTCTGGTCTTTATCAGACCCACAACCAAAAAATCGGCATTCGCTTCCAAGACGAGATCTTGGTGAAGATCGACGGGCTTCTTCTGGATATGCTGCAGCAGTTAAAAAATATCCGTGAAGGCAGGACAGATGATACACTTCATGACACGCTTGAAGTGTATAGATATAGCATCTCGTCTCTCCAAAAAGCCCTTGAAGATCTCAAAAATAGTCAGCTCTATAATCAATTAGATGATGAACGAAATAGGCTTACAGCCTATGCGAACGGCTGCTTGTGCCTGCTTGGAAGGCTGCGCCGGCTGCTCGAGCTGCTGCGGGAAGACTCAGGGCCCTATATGCTCGAATTTTATAGGACATATGGAGCGGTGCGTGCATGCGCAGATCCGGCATATTCTACACTTATACCATCCTATCGCGTATGTGAGCAGGCATTGCTCTATTTCACCGCAGCGAATACCGTGCGGCGGTTTACGAAGCTGAAGCGGCCAGAGCTGCCCCAAAAGAGTGTAGACTCCCTAGAGCGCATGCAAAAATCACTTAAACCAATATTCAAAACATTTTCCACAATCCTTGATGCTACAGAGGAAGAAAAGCCCGTATGGGCTGATGTGGTTTATGGAAAGTCACTAGATCGATTCTACCATCATCATGAAGATAAGAAATACTTTCCAAAAACCGTTCAGTCGGTCTTCATCAAGCTTGCAACATCGGCACTTTATGGTGAAGCGGAGCCCAAGGTAAATAGCCATGCTGAGCTCCTTTTGTATAGGCTTAAGCTTGATAACGATCGCTGTACGGCTACCCGCCAAAAAGACAAAACAGTCGGCAAAGAAGACAAAACATTTGGAGATATCGTAGTCGCCTATGACGATGAATTTGAGACAAAACGTTCACGTCCCGAGCGAGAACTCATACAGCCCGCTCACGACCTCCTCGTGCGTATATATAACGCTAGAAAGGGCACGGCCCAGGATTTTCTTGAAATCGTTGCAGACTGCACTGCATTTGCAAGACAGAAGGTTGATGTTAGTTTTACAGAACATCACCAAGGTCTTACAAACATTGTATATAAAAAAATGGATAAGCTTGGGGAGCGTTGGGGATATTTACCTCACAATAGCGAATTTTATGCAAAGCCCTTGACTCATTGGCGCACAGACATTGAAGATGCTGATTTTCTTCAAAGAATTCTTTGCTCAGATACTCATGAGCAACTCGAGGGGGAGGATGCAAAAAAGCTAGAGGGCTTCCTCCTTCGCTGTCTTGCCCCCATTGCCGCAGCACGCTATAGCAAGGATGTAGATGTAAAAGAGGTGGCAAAAGCCCAAGAGCATATTTTAAACATCTTAGAATGCGACCATTTTGCACATCTTAGAACAGGCATCAAAAAAGAAAGCTCGATCTGGCATTTACTCTATGTTAACACCGCCTTTAAGCTGCTCGGTAACAACCAATACCGTGTCGGTAAAAATGAAAAAGCGGGCTTTCTTAGTGGCCCGGTAGAACAGATTATAGTCCAGCCATCTGTATCTGATGAGCTTACCGCAGCAAGAGGAGCCCTCTGGCTTTTGACACTCGAGGAGTTAGTCATTCCAGTAGAAGAGGCCCGTGCAGATTGGTGGAAGCAGCTAAGCAAGAGAGCAGACTACAATAGGTGGTTTGACGCCACGCTAGCGGTCGTGATGAGAAAACATGCGCCCACCTTCGACAGAAAACAGGCCGAAGCTAAATATGGCGCAGAACTGGCCGCTAAAATGGCAAAAGCCGCTGAAGTATGCATAACATTAACTAATGCCGTAGTGGTCCCAAAGGCATAGAGTCTTGATTATTTGTTCTTGAGGGCGAGTGTGATTTGCTGTTCCATGTTGCTGATTTGTTTACGGGCTGGGCTAAGGATTGGGTGTCGTAAAAGCGCTTGTGAGTGAAGGTTTGAGCCAAAGATGGTTGTTGCTAATTCATAGGCGGCTTTAGTCAGGTTGTGAAGCGGAGAGTTCTCTTCAAGTTTGTTTTCATTATGTAGTATATTATCTTCGACGATAGTGTGCAGATGGTCTACATAGCTAACAAGTAGGTCAAGTGCAAGTTTTCGAGCGTGGTTTATGGTAGGATCTTCCTCTTGAGAGCTATTTTCAAGGGGGATCGCATCAGAAAATAGGGCAGGAAGAGCAGCTGCGATGCCCTTGAGACGTTCATATTCCGTTGATGGCAACGCAAATGGCCTTTTTTTCAGCAACTCAAACTGGTTGTGGATATATTTCATGTAGGTAGAACAGATCTGAATTAAAAACCAGCGAGCAACACCAAGGCGAGATCTAACTTCGGGCAGACCCACTTCAAGAGGAGTCCCTTTCGTAAAGGACTGTTTTGCCTGGCGTACAGTATTGTTCAAGTCTATGAAGATGTCCGGGGTATGCCCACGAGGGTCGTTAAACCTGTCGAAAAATAAAATATACTGTTGGGTTACGCTGTTCCAGATTGCAGCATCTGGGCTGCTTTCCATTACCTCAGAGGGCAGATTTATTTGATTAAGCTTAAATAAAACAGTCTCAAGTTTGGCTATGCCAAAGATATCTCGTAATTGGTCAAACTGTGATTCTGCTCCTTTTGCGTGATATTTAGCATAGAGTGAAATAAGAAGTGGAACATAGGGTGTAACATCCACTCCCGGCAAACTTGCTTGTTCTAATGCCCAGGCCTCCAAAAGCATTTGAAGATGCGTATCCATTCTCTTACTGATGAGCAGGAGATTCAGGTCGTATATAGATTCTAGCAAATGGCGATTTGCACCCTCTTTTTCATCCTTGTCAGTTCCATAGAGGCCAAGAATAGCGCTTTTTAAATAGCCCTTATCAGCATCTAAAAGAGCTTTAGAGCCTTCAATGTCTTGAAGAAATGCTGGAAGTATACCCTCTGCGCGTTTAAGCTGTAAGTCCACTTTCTCATGCAGCCATGGAAGGAAATGGGGCAGCAGGTTGTTCTGAATCTGGTCCAGGTCAGAAAAAAGCTGCTTTGTCTTGAGGTATTGAAGCAAAATCTTCAGTTGAGGGGCCCGGGTTGTCGCGGGTGCACTTGAAAGAATATCTGCCATAATGAGCAGTGCATTAGTAAGGCTTGAACCAAGGGTTGATGAGCGTGTAACAAGGTCCCCAAGGGCCTGCTTTTGGCGCATTGCTGCTGCAAAGGCGTGAGCATAGGCATCGTCTCTTTCAAGAAGAGCTAAGACAATTTCAAGCTCTTGGTTTATTGAGCCGTGTTGCGAAAAATAGGCATCAGTAAGGAGTGTTTTTAAAAGGTATGCTTCTATGACCTCGCCAAGTGGGCCATCATCATCTTTTGAGCGGGGAAATGCAGCAAGTGCGCGCCGTGCAAAAAGCATAGCTGGGACCTGTTTTTCTTGCTCTGTGAGCTCGAGCGTTTTGGGGCCAAATTGAGCAAGTATTTTTTTAATACTGTCTGAAATGAGGGTTCTTAGCTCATTGCTAAAGGGATCGGTTTCATCAACTTTCACTTCACGTATCAGGGAGCAGTTCAAAATGCTTGTCCAAAGGCGTTTTACCGCTTCAAGGCTTTGAAGATAGCTTTTAGAGGCCTCAAGTTCAAGATTTTTGGGGTCTAGGTACTCAATAACTGTTCTAATAGCTGCTGCAAAGGGGTTGAATGCATCATTGTTGAAGCGCTTAAACTGGCTTACATGGAGCCGCACATAGGCTGCCTTTGCTAAAAGCCTCTCCGCAAAATTTTGTGGGGGATGGATTTTGTTTGAAAGGGGAAGTTTGTCTATTTTGCGGTTTATCATATGTATTTGATGAACGACAGCATCAAGCTTTCGTTCATAATCGAACAGATCATCATCTCCCTGTTGCGGCAGGTCGCCTTTACAGATAGTAGCGGCGCGGCAGTTTATATCTGCAAGCAGCTCGCTGAGGGCTCTAGAACATTTTCTCAGCTCCTCGATCTGCACTTTTAGGTCAGCGTGGCCAAGAATTGCCTTTGTAAAGTCTTCATGACTTGCAAGGGATCTAGCTTGGGATTTTGCTACTAGCTCAGTAAATGTGAGCAATCCCTCTTCATCGTCATTTTTATGCTTTGCGGCTATTTTGATTTTTTTGCTGACCCTGTCTGTAAGCGCGTCGATGCGTTCCTTTAGGGCTTGATCTTGCGTCTGATCTTTGAGTGGAGGTAAAGTGCCCGGATTGCCCCATACCAGGCCATAACCTACGAGAGACCAGCCAAAGCTTACAGGGACCGGCTGCGGCGCGTTAAGGGCATACCTCATGTAGCGCCAAAGGCTCTGATATACCCATATCGTTTTGCTTTTGATGACCTCTGCTTTGTCGGAAAAGTCAAGTGACTTGAGCTTAGTCTCAACTGCAAAAAATATTTTATCGAGAGCTTCTAATTTTTGTTCCACAGACATGTTAGGATCAACGAGAGTGCCCCTCCAATCCTGCTTGGTTTTTTTGTAAGTTTCGATTGCCTCATGGTGAAGGGGCTCTCCCAGTAGTGTATCCAGTTCATCGTAGAGCCGTTTTAGAGGAAGTTGCGTCTTTGCTAGTCGAATCCTATCC
This sequence comes from uncultured Chlamydiales bacterium, assembly GCA_963826935.1. Lineage (GTDB taxonomy): Bacteria > Chlamydiota > Chlamydiia > Chlamydiales > FEN-1388 > SZAS-7. The sequence goes on from CAWGYH010000005.1 coordinate 374,546, forward strand.
AGAAATACTTGAGCACAAATTTTTGGATCATCAAGCTCTTGGAGGTCATTATAAAAGTCTAGGGCTAAGCTCCAGAGACCTTCCACTCTTTCAAACTGCTCTTCAAGTTCTTTTTGCCAGCCTGCGTGAGCCTCTGAAATATTGCCGATTTTTGCAGTACGCTGGTAGACCTGTTTTGATTTATCGAGGAGCATTTCTTCAAAAGTTGCAGTGTCAAGCGCCCCTTGAAAGACCTTGGCTATCTTGCCCAGATCCGTCGCTCTTCTTGCAGGCCCTTTACAAATAGGCCACACCTGTCCAAAGGCCGGATGGTTAGCAGTATAGCCCCAAAACCGTTTCCTGTAGAAATCGCTTGAATGTTGATCAAAACTGACGACAGGTTCCATAGGTGCCTACCTTGTTAAAACGGGTAAGCACCTCTTTATGAATTACCGGCTAGAATTTTTCAAGAGTTAATTGGGTCTAATAGCTTGCATGAGTGCGGTAAAGACCTTTTCTTGGCCAGCTGATCCGTCGATCTGGTGCACTGTGGCTGTTTTCTTATAAAAGTCTTCAACAGGCTTTGTCTGGCTGTAGTAGGCTTTAAGGCGCTCTTGAACAACCTCTGCTTGATCGTCTGATCGCTGAATAAGATCGCTGCCGCACTTGTCGCATTTGCCTGCCACCTTTGGCGGGTTTGCATCTACGTGGTAGATGGCGCTGCACTGCGGGCAGGATCTTCTGCCGGTAATGCGCTTGAGCACCTCATCATCGGACACCATCAGATTGCAGACGATAAGGCGGCAAGGAAAGCCCTTAAAGTAGGCCTCGAGGGTTTCTGCCTGCGAAACAGTTCGCGGCACCCCGTCTAAAAGATAGCCCTTTTTGCAGTCATCAGCTTTTAGCCTGTCAAAAAGCATATCCAGCGTTAGGCTGTCGGGCACCAGTTTTCCTGCGTCAAGATATTCTTTTACTTTTACGCCAAGGGGAGTTTGGTTTTTGATGTTATAGCGAAAAAGGTCCCCGGTAGATATGTGCGGAATGCCAAGAGTTTTTGACACCTGAACGGCTTGCGTCCCTTTGCCGGACCCCGGCGGCCCGAGCAGTATAACGACTGTCTTTGTTTCCTCTTGTGCAAACGTTGGCTCTGTCATAACAGTTAAAATCCCTAATAAAACGCCAAAAAGATAACGCATCATGTTGATATACCTCAATTAAAAAGAAAATATTGTAGCATGGCGGGCTGTTTTATGCAAGGTTCTACGCCAGTCCCCCTGCGAGCTTGTGAAAAAATGCCACGCCCGAGAGGCTCTGAAAAAATACGTTTTCTTCGGCCGCAGGTCTTTGGAGTGCGGCGATTCTTCGCCGCTTTTGCTTCTGCACACACGTTAATCACAAGATCGCTTAAGGTTCACAAAGCACCTCTATCGATTCTTGTAGATCTGTTTTGTACGCCTTAAGCGATAAGGAAGCAAAGGTGCGTGGTCGAAAATGAAAGCGACAAAAAATTGTCGCACTCCAAAGAGCTGCGCTCGAAGCTACATTTTTTCACAGCCTCCGAAGGGTGTGGTGGCGATTAGCCCAGATCACCGACCTCGAGGGAGGTGCTCTGGGGCCATCATGTCAGTAAAATACGCACCCCCGAAGCGGGGTGCTGGGCCGTGTAAAGTCCAGCACCCCGCTTCGGGGGTGCGTTTTCTTCTCCTATACATTATTCCCAGGACGCCTGCGGCGGCCTGGGCTAATCGCCACCACACCCTTCGGGCGTGGCATTTTTTCAAGCTCACACAAACAAAAGGATCTTAAGTCACTGTCCTTTATGTCCCTTATGTCCTTTCAGAGTACACTAAACGAAATTACTCTTGACTTTGTTCTATTAGGCTGCTTTGATCTGAAGCTTCGCACAATTTTGAGGCAAAAATGGAACCTTTACTACAACCACCACCACCAGACGGCTCACAATTTCTCAGCGGCTCATCGCATTTAGACTCTCTCACAGACGTGGCTCCCCAAAATGCGGGGAAGCTTGTGGGAAGCAGCGCTCATCCTCCTATCGCTGCCAGGGAGGTGTTTCAGCTTATGCCGGATCTTAAGGTAGTGCGTGAGGGGCGCAAGGCCGTTTTGCAGGTTATTCGCTCTCTTGGGGGCACTGCAAAGGTGGTAGAGAGCTTTAGAGGCAAGTTAAATGCCTATGAAGGGCAGATGGCTGGCATTAAAGTTCCTGATAATAAAATTGCCGCGGTTATCGAAAAAGAGCAGATAAGCGCGCTTTTAGTACGGGCGCAGCTTCTAAGAATTGAGCTTATTGAAGAAGGCAAGTGGCTTACCAGGCTTACAGATCAATCGAAAAATGAGACCTTTTTACATCTTATAGATGCATTTCAAAGGGTGATGAACGATCTCATAGACCCCAAAAATCAGAAGGCAGATTACTTTTCTGCATGTCTGGAGCAGTTTCGAAAAGAGTATAAAGCTGCCCCGAAACCTCAGCAGAACCGCTATGTTCATCGCGCCATTGCTAGACTCTATAAACACGCTATGCATTTTTTTGCCTTTACGGCAAAAAAATTAGGCTTTGCCTATGTTGAAGAGCAGCTTGCAGAGGTGCCTTCAAAAGAGCCGCCTCGCATGAATCGAAAGGTACATCCACCCATAGTCGACCGAGAAGATTTTGCATACCCTGATACGGGAAAAGAGGTAGCAGCTACTGCCGGTCGGCAGCTTCAGAAAGAGGTAGGAGTCGGTCTTGGGTGGCTTTTAGAGCAACTTGATCTGAAAAGAAAGGCGATTTGTCAAGGGGTGGCCCCTGACGATTCCGCTCGCAACATAGTCGAGATTGAGGAATATACATGCTATTATTACCAGCTCAAAGAGGTCTTTGAGAAGTGGCGTAAAGACATTGACCAAGAACCTTTGATAAAGCTGTTCCTTGTCGACAAATTATCAAAAAATCTCTTTATTTATATTTATGGCCTAGAGGGCGCACTGGATGAGGCAAGATCAAAGCTAAACCTCCTTCACAAGGCGATACAGGAGCCTGCCCTTAAGGTGCTCCATAGGCTTCATGGGCAAACGACCTTTTATAGTTCTGACCTTCGCTCGCTTGAAACGGTGCTTAAGCTTGGCTCTTCTGTAAAAGAGGCAAGAGAGGCGCACCGCGAGGCGACCGAGCCCAAAACAAAATTTGAAGCATTTCTTCATGCCTCAGAAAAACTCATGTATGAAATTCACTACCGGCAAGATGAAGCAATTTTGACGCCAACCGAGGATGAAGCGGGCCTTCTTGACCGCATTGTAAAGGAAAAGTCATTGGAGCCGCTTTATCAGCAGGGGGAGATTAGACTCAATTTACCCAAGATCGTCGTCTCCTTTATGGCAAAGCGAATGATGGCCTATCTTCATCTCTCTGAAGATGCAAAGCATATGGAAATGGAAGTTGAGTTGCTTTTAGCGTGGCTGCGTTTGCACAATAGGAAAGCATTTGAAGTTTCCCGCGTGGATCAACCCCGCTTTTTTGAGATTTTGGATCAATATGAAACCAAAATAGCAGCTGTAAGAAAAGACTATAGCAAGCCGCTCCAGCTTCTACCACTTCTTCAATCTGATGATATCCTAGACTATGCCAAAGCATGGCAGCTTTTTTGGGAATATAACGATCTCCAGTCGCGTGAACTATTCGAAAAACGCTTTTCTTTGAAGGGTCAATTTCCCAAAATCTATCCATTCATGTACAGCGATGTTGAGGTCTGGGATATAAAAGATGAGCCGGGCTTTTTAACGAAATTTCAGGCGACTGTAGATGCGACATTTAGAGACGCTCCCCAAGAGGGGCTTGAGGCTCGCGTCTTCGATTCGCTTCTTTTTCGTATAGGAGCCGGCGCATGCCTTGCAGAAAATAACGACGAGATGGAAAAATGCAAACGTGTCCTTACCCAGATTCTGAACTTTGCAGCTCCAGAAGATTCTGATCTTCAAAAGTACCTCGATCAGCTATCTGACAGCACGAAAGAGCTCCTTAGCCACAACGCTCTTCATCTCATTGGCAATTGCAACTTTAGTGAAGGTATCCCCTTAACTGACTATGAACAGCATCTGCTCCTTGATGGTCCTCTAACGCGCCGCTATACAGGCGAGGCTGAAAGCCTTGACGTTTTCGATCTTCCCTTTTCTATAATTGTCGAGCATGAAAATGACCCCAACGGCAAATTCACACAAGCTCTAAAAGCTAAAAGAGGCTTTGATGATAGTAAGCTTGCCAGCTGGAGGGTTCAGTGCAAAGCTATAGCCAATATCAGTTTATAGCAGCAAAGAGCCTATGGGCAAGGCCTAGGAGATCTTCGCTGGATGGATCATATGATTCATCGAGACCTTCGAGGTTTTTTTCAAATATGGGCTCGCAAGCTTGTCTGAATTGGGCTTGGTCATGGCGCAATGTATAAGCCAGCTGGCTGATTTCTTGCCACATGTCAAAATAAATGGTGCCTCGCTGGCGCTCGATTTCTTCTTTTATGCTATCGCGTTTTGAATGTGTGGAGCTGGCTGCAAACGAGGAGAGGGCATATTCCATGGCAATAAAGCCATGCTCCTGGCGATAAAAATCTCTCAAATCATCATCTGAAAGATAGTCTCGAAATAGATCAAAAAGATGGTTCATTTCGTCAGATGATCTAGGGTCAGTTGGGTTTTTAATAAAGTCTAAAAGAAGCACCCGTACGTAGAGCGGTTTAAGGATATTTTTTACTGTATCGCCATGGGCCATCCAGGGTTGTGAGATGTCTGCACGAAAATTGCTCATAACTTCTGCTTGAGCTTTTTGATCATCTAAATAAAGGGCAGCAAGCAGCATTTCAAGATCCATCTGCTTTAGCTCTGCTGGAATCTTTTTTGCCGCCTCAAATGCCGCAAGCTTTGCAGCTGCCGACTCCTCAATCCAGCGAATGCGTGCCTGCTCGTGCATACTGAGTTTGCCGGCTTTCATAGTTGAAAGGCGGTTTAGGCAGCATTTCATTTTAAAGTAGCGCTGAAAGGCAACAGTCTCCTCTTCAAAGCCGGTTCTATGAAGCGTCGTCACAATCTCTGCCATTATTTGAAGCGTCTCAGAGTGATTTTGCATGTCGCTTTGACGTTTGTAGGCGCTGGCGAGAATGATAAGAAAAGTGTGCTGCGAGATTTTCTCAAAGGCTTCTCGATAGATGGGGTGGTGCTCAAGTATGTAGAGGAGAGTCTCAAGTTCAGGGTCGGTTTCTTCTTTAGAAAAGTGCTCAATGGCTAAATATGACTTTTTGAGGTAATCGATAAGTTTTGCAAAATCATCTGTACCAGCAGGGCCGGACTTAATGGGTCTTAGGCCAAATATCTGCTCTGGTACTTCGGGGGATTTTGCAACCGTCCGAGGGCCTACGTTGCCAATGATATCATATATCATCGTGTAGGCTTGATCGCAAAATTGCTTAGTAAAGCTTTTCTTTTCTAAGGAAGCTTTTGGTTTTTTAAGCTCTGAGGCAGAACATATTGCGTGATAGAGATTGGTGATAGCGTCAGCTCCTGTCAAGTCTTTTGCAGAAAGGTAGCCTGCAAGATCCCTTGTGGCAGCAGCATATGGGTAAAGCGATCCTTTTGTGAGCTGTATAAACCTTCTCAGTTTCTCCTCAACCGCTTCAGCTTTTATCAAAACCTTTGAAGCATACCCTGTGCCGGCATCGAGCTGTTCAGAATAGTCTCCGGCAACAAGTTTGGCATGTTTTTCACGAATGCGGCAAACCATGCCCTCAAGAAGGCCTTTATAGACCTGGAGATCCTTTTCATAGCTACCTATTGGGAGAGCTTTACCGTTCATAATGGCTTCAATTCGCGCATTCAGTTTGCCATCTAGCATATGCAGGCCGCGAGCAAGTGTCTCAAGCTCTTGCATGTGAGGGTATATTTTTGGATAACTAATGGGGGCAAATAGTGCCCCTGCCTGAAATTTATCTTCCTTTGGTAAGTCAAGTAGTGCAGCAGGTTTTAAAAACTCGTCTAGGAAGGCCTTGGGAACAACGGCGTTGAGAGGCGTCTCACTGCTTGGTGGGGTAAGCGCTGCAATGGAAGCTGTAAGGTCTTTCTTAAGAAATTCAAATCGCCTAAGAACGTCTGCCTTCTCCTTGTCGCCCTTCACTTCTTTTTGCATCCGCACTGCCAGGGCGTGAAAAAGAGAAAGAAGGTCTTTGTAGATTGCGTTGACGGTCTGTACAACGCGTTTGGACTTATTTTGTTGCTGTTTTTCAAAGAGGGCGATTTGGTCTTTTGTAGTGTTAAAAAGTGTAGTAAGCTCGATAAGCTTTCTTTCGCTTGTTGGGCATTGGCGAATTGTGGCGATAGCAGCGATTTTGTCCTTAAAAAACTGGATGGCGGTAGTGTACAAGTCCGATTCAATATTATTGTTGATATCATCTGCCGTTCTTTGAAAGAAGGAGCAAGTCATGCCGATATTCATCCTCCGGCAGAAGGCACCTGCAAGCTTTTCATGGCTTTTCATTGATGGAATGCTGTCTGATGCGTCTTTGGATTCAACAACCTGGCCTTCAAAAGATGTTAAGAGATCCCTAAGCTCCCTTCCCACGTCCTTGAAAGGTTCACCTGTTGTTGTCTCTATCTTTCGCTCGCGGATTGCGCCGGATATTTTAGCAACTTGTCTGCCCTTGTCTTCTAGGGAACTTTTTACTTTATTTAGCTTGGATATTACTCCAGCATCGCTTGGACATACTACTGCCTTTCCATAGTAAAACTTGCATGGTTGATTTAATTCACGAATACTTTCACGGCTGGCCGGAGGTATAAAGTAAATATCGACACCGTCTTCTAAATCCGACACGCTGCCAATACGACGAAGGGTTTCTGTACTAAAAGAAACAGCAGACATATACCCACCAAAATTACAACAAGCCTTTTTGTATCATAAAAGCAGATAAAGTGCTTGACTTTCTGCTTTTTCTGCACGATAACAGCTTTTTTATTTAAGGGTGATTCTATGCAAGTAATAAGATCGTGTGACGATGCTGCAGATGTTCGATTTCCACTTGTTAAACAATTGGATGAGCTTCGCGCATCTTTTGATCAGGAAAAGGGCAAAATAGAGCGGATTTTTGCTCAAGTTCATGAAGGAAAGGTGCAGAATTATCCGTCCGCAACGCTCGAACTTATTCGCATTAAAAGTGCTCTTAAGGGTATTGGAAAAATACTTTGGGCCCCATCAGGCACTAGTAAGCAGGTGGTATTGCTGTCAAATCCTGAAGCTTGGGATATGGCCCAAAAGGTTGACCGCTTTGGCCGCGAGCTTGTAGACAGCCTTCACAGCGTGAAGTTTCTAACAAGCTGGTGCTCATCTTCTCATGTTCGTGCACATGCACTTGTGGATCCTGTAATAGGAGAGTCACAAGAGTATGAAATGGACTATCTTCTGCCTGCAAGAATTCCTGGAGGCGCACTGGTTGCAGCTGTTTGGAGCATGGTGCCTCCACTGAGCCCATGGTCTCAAAGGAGAGTGTCACTTGAAGATGAAGTGAAAAGCAATGTTGAGTACTACCTAACACTACTGCAAAAATGGCTGCAGGATCATTTTCTTGCAGCGAGCTTGTGGGAAGCGGGGCTTGAAAGAGAAAAGAAAACCCATGATGGACTCTATGCGCTCTTTCACAGCAAATATCAGCAGATGACGGTAATGGAAGAGTCACCCCAAAAACAGCGTATAAAAGCATATTTTGACCAAATTTGCTTTGTCTTTGCAGGCTTGAGGGCGCGACTAAATTTTCTTTCTGACTGCTCCACTCCATATGCCCAGGCCGTTGTGAAGGCAAGGAAAGCTGCTGAGGCACACTTTAAGGCGGGATATGGGGATCAGCTCTCTCTTCTTGCAGGACTCTATGGAGCCTATCGCCTATCACAACAGCACGAAATGCAAAAGCTCCCGCGAAACTTTACCGCCTCTTTAGTGCTTACAAAAGATCTATATGCAAAATTGGCCCCAGTCCAGCTTAAACTTACTCCGGATGAAGAGAAGGTTCCGGATATGGTTTTACAAGGGGATAAAGATACGCAAGTTGTACCCTATGCGATAAAGCGCATGCTGCGCTCTACTTCCGGAATTGACATTGAGCTAGAGCTTGTACTCAAACTGGTGCCGGATAGTGAGGCTGCTTTTGCAAAGCAGGAGGAATTTGCCGAAATATTTAAAGCATATCGAGCACGCACCCAAGCGTGTAATAAAGAGCTAGATCAGCTCAATGGTCTTGCCGCAGACGTTTTACTGCTCTTAAGGAAGCCTGATAGCCTGTTTGAGTATGCAAAACTTATTGCAGCATTAGATCCCACGCAAGATGTGGTCTTTGACGTTCTGAAGTTTATTGCACGAAGAAAGAAGCATACTCAGCTTACCTCTTGCGAGATCCTGCTGCGCCCACTTTCTTGCGAGTTGAACCAAGAGGAATTTAACGCCAAAGTGCTCCATCTTGTAAGTTTAGCTCTGTATCGTCTCTCAAACATCGCTCAAAAAGCATTGGAAGCGCTGTTTGAAGAATCTGACTTTGAAAGCCGGCTCCAGGAGCTTCCGAAAGACATAGTTACGCTGCTTCATGCTTGGAGTATGACTAAAGTATTGAGCGACGCAAGGCGCTTCGGGCAAAGAGAGAAGAGGTTTGTATTGGATGGTCTTGTTGAGCCCTTTTGCTGCCCAGATGCAACAATTACGCCTAATACTATTGAGATCCCACTATTTATTGCTCTTGCAGACGTAGACGACTGGAATAAACCTTTTATTGACCGTTGGGGCCTCCGTGAGTTTGCGAGCTTACGTAGGGACGCTCGTGAGCTTAGTCGCTTTTTGGGATGGCCGGCTGCCCCCATACGTGCTGATGTAGTTTTCGCTTCAGATAGCGAGATGCAGGATAGATTTTCTCTAATGCATAAGCTATCGATTTCAGAAGATCCCGTTTGGATTAAAGTGGTAACAAAAGAGGACATTGATGAAGAGGCTATAGAGACTTTTCTTGATAAGCATCTTCAAACCCCGGGCTATGATATTGAACTTGATCTATTCCTGTATAGAATTAGGAAAGATAAGGCCCTTTATAGTCGGTTTAAGGCACTCATTAATCCTATTGACCTGCGGTTTAGGCATGCTCGAAGCGACTTTTTACTTGGCGAGGCGATTGATATTTTCGTTGTGATTAACGCAGCTTCGCACATCGTCACATTTGCAGAAGCTCTCCAACGTTGTTTAGAATTTGCACGACAGGCAAAACCCGCACAGGTAGAGTCGCATAAAATGCTTTTGCGCTTTCTCTGGGCCCAAGTCAAGCAGTCTGCGCAGAAGTTGGGGGTGGCCCTTCCGGAAGGCGATAATAGGTTCGGCCGCATAGAAGAGTTTCATGGTGATTTATCGAGTGAGCCGAACCTTCTGCGCCTTACAGCCGCTGCTCGTTTTGCAACAAATTATTCTGAGAAAACTTCTGCTAATAGTCGCCTTCATAAAATTTTGGACCGGTGCGGTGGGAGTAGTCCTCCAGAAAGACTTATACCTTTGATCGTAGACAACGCTATGGGTAAGGCATTTCAAAGAGAGGCGCTTACGGTAAAAGAAAGAGAGTTATTTGTAGAGGAACTTGTGAAGTTGTTTAACAAAGATATACTTCTGCCTTGCGAGCTAAGAGGCTTTCATGCACTCTTTGCTCTTATTACAGAAGAAAGTCAAAATAATCAACATCCTGTCAGGGACGCTATTTGCGCCAAGATTAGCAGCGCAAAGTTTGAAAGCTGGCTAGCCAACTACTCCAAAGTAGCAGTTAAAAAATGAGGGGCCCCCGAAAGCCTGTCGTAATGTATATCGTGCTGTTCATTGGGGAAAAATTTACGAAGCAGCGCCTGTCGTACAAGATACTGCTCGCGCATTGACACTTCAAGTTCATCAAGGTTGTCACGTGCTAAAAGCTTGGTGGCAATTTGCCCTTCACCTTTTAGCGGAGTGCGAAGTTGGCGTGCAAGGTTTTTACTGAGACAGTTCCAAATTCTCATAAGAAGCTTATCTGAGCTATCTCGGGCAACGTGAGTCGCAAGTGCTGAGCTCCTCTTTAAAAGCTGGACAGAATCATTGGTTGGCACTTCGCTTCCAAGCCGAATTGAGAGCATAACTGCACGCACGAGCATCATAACTGGTCGGTATTTGCCATCTGCTTTTACAAGATCGCCATACCTTTTGCAAGATTTTGAAACCTCAAAAGCAAAAGCTTTTGCCTTTGAGGTGTAATACAATACTGTGTGCCCTCCTTTGCTAAGGGAGAAATTTTGCGGCTCGAGGATGCTTTGAGTGAGGCTTTGCTGCTCTTGTAAAAACGATTCATGCTCTTTTTGAATCTTTTCTGAAATTGTACAATCGCCTTTGAGTATTTCCTCCATACGCTTTTGCAGGCGACTATTCAGCGCATCCAGCCCGTTGAAGAGAGTTTGAAGGCGGTTTACCCCGTTTTCATTGCTCTTATACCACCATTTAGATCCTATTTTTCCATGGCGGAACTGATGTTTGAGCGCTTTTGGTGTTGGAGAGGTCACTCGCGGGCTTGCGTTAGAACCCGGCTCCTTTCTAAAGCTGTCCATAAAGCCGGCAATATCGTCTAGCAAGGCCTTGCAATGCAGTACGAGAGCGTTATCCTGGCCGCTAAGTTCCTGCCGAAGTTGGATGCGCTTTTGTGCTACCTCATTTTCGATCTCGGTTCTATTTTGGCCCGAGTTCGCTTCAAATTTTTTTACCATATCCTTGAAAAATTTGAGGCAATCTCGTTGAAGATCACTTGCTAAAAGGCCCTCAAGCGTTGTGGTTTTGCTGATAAGAGCATCAGCAAAAAACTCAATATGGACATATGATGCAATGGCATTTGCCTTCATCTGGGGATCTTCCATCAAGTCGATAAAGCAGGATATCTCTCTTGCACGGCTTAGAGCATCAGTTTCGGCCCCAAGAAGCTTGAGTGTTGCATGCTTTTCATCTTCGTGAAGTTCTGCAATTTTAGTGCGCTTTGCAAGCCGCTCGTGGAAATGGAGGTATTTATCATCTACCGTCTCACTTGCTTTTGCAAGATCCTCAAAACAGCTTTTCAGCTCATCTCGCACCTTCTCATCCGGCATGCGATCAACATCATGTGTGCAGTCTGTAAGCGTAAGCCAAGGGCCAAACTGCATTTTGCCGTCAAATATTTCGCCAAGTGCTACTGGTTCCATGACTAAACCTCGTTTTTGATCCCCACAGTAGCAAACAGCCTATTATCCATCCAGCAAATGCCGCCCGTCCTCGCAATCTTCAAAGCTGCAGATAATTCACTTTTTTGTTATACTTGAGCTTTATTCGGAGGAAACTATGGGATCACTTGGTAAACGAATTTTACTCTTTGTAGCTGTTAACGCACTCGTGCTGGTAACTATATCGATTATTTTAAACGTGTTTAACGTACGCCCCTACCTGACTGCGCATGGGCTTGATTATAACGCGCTATTGATCTTCTGCTTTATCTGGGGCATGGTTGGCGCCTTTATATCGCTTAGCCTTTCGCGAATTATGGCAAAGTGGATGATGGGTGTTAAGGTTATAGACCCATCCCAAGCAACAGGGGATCAGAGGCAGCTTTTGGACATGGTCTACAAGCTTGCCAAAAACGCCGGCCTTCCAGCAATGCCGGAAGTGGGAATTTATGAATCGCCGGAAGTAAACGCCTTTGCAACAGGCCCGACAAGATCGCGCTCGCTCGTTGCCGTATCATCAGGCCTTCTTCGCCGCATGAGCACAGCTGAAGTTGACGCTGTCCTTGCCCACGAAATATCGCACGTAGCAAATGGAGACATGGTGACCATGACCCTCCTTCAGGGGATAATAAACGCCTTTGTCATGTTCTTCGCACGCGTTTTAGCCTACGCCGTCATGCGCATGGGCCGCCAGCGAGATGATGCATCCGCCGGCTCGCCATTCATGTACAGCATCCTCGTCTTCCTCTTTGAAATTGTCTTCATGATTTTGGGAACAATCGTCATCGCAACCTACTCCCGCTTCAGAGAGTACCGTGCCGATGCCGGCGGCGCCCGCCTGGTCGGCCGCGACAAAATGATCCAAGCCCTGCAAGCCCTGGAGCGCACCACCCAAATCCAAGACCCCAACGTCCAGCAGCCCGCATTCCAGGCCTTCAAGATCTCCAGCAACAAGCCCTTCCTGCGCCTGTTCTCGAGCCACCCACCCCTGGAAGACCGCATCGCCCGCCTCCAAAAAGGTTAGCGCTGTCCTCCTTGGCTATGGGTTGATTCCTCATGAAAGCCCTCCGTCCTCCGTAGGAGGACATCTTTTTGTAGCCCATAGCAAGCTGAAAGCGCCGCTATGGGAAAAGAAGGTAGGTGCCTGCGTCCCCCAGCGGGGGACATCTTTTTTTTGATCGAATGCCTAATCAAAGATAAATCGTTTATCGTATGCAATTCCCTGCATGTCAAGTAGACGTATAAATTCTTCTTCGAAGGAGACATTTCGATGATGTTTTTCTTGATTGACAATGTAGTTGGTGACCTGTTGTAGGTTTGATTTTCCTACTGAAAATGCTCCATAGCCCGTTTGCCAGCCAAAATCCTTCATCTCCGGAAATGTTTTTTGTACCCATTTGGTAGAAGCGGGTTTGATTGTCTCCAACAGTTCAGGAATCAGTAATGTTAAGGGCACCACAAATAAGAGATGTACATGTTCTTCCATGCCATTGATAAACAATAATTTTGCGCCATTGTCATCAACAGCATTGCGCAAATAGCCATGCAAACGCATTTTGATATTTTTTGTTATAAAAGGCTGGCGATTTTTTGTAGACCAAACGGCATGAACCAATAGGTTAGAAAAGGTATGACTCATAATATGAACCTTAATCAACACGTACGTCCGTGACTATACCAATAATATGATAAATTTCTAACTCATTTTTGATGCGCCAAGCTAAAAAAAGATGTCCCCCTCTGGGGGACGATAGATAATTCTCATTTTACCCATAGCGGCGCTAAAGCGCAGCTATGGGCTACAAAAAGAAGTCCTCCTCCGGAGGACAGCGGATAGAACACACCTACACCAATCCATAGAAAGCTCACCGCTATTGGGTCCATAGCGAATAAAACCCCGTCCTCCGTAGCCCATAACAAGCTGAAGGCTCTAGCGATGGGAACCATTGCGAAGAAAGTCCCGTCCTCCGTAGGAGGACATCTTTTTGTAGCCCATAGCTGCGCTTTAGCGCCGCTATGGGTAACCTATGGGAAAAATATCCGTCCCCCAGCGGGGGACCTCTTTTTATGGACGACGACGAGAAACGAGGTAGATGCCGAGAAAGATGAAGGGCAGGCTTAGAAGTTGGCCCATGTTGATCGGCCCATTGTCATAGATGCCTTGTGGCAGTTTTAGGTATTCGATGAAGAAGCGGAAGGTGAAGGTTAGGATGAAGAACCAGCCTGCGGTTTTGCCCTCTTGGAGTTTGGGGTAGAGCTTGTAGAGGAGGAAGCATGTTGCAAAATAGAAGAGTGCTTCATACAGCTGCACCGGGTGGCAGGGCTGGATGGCGCCCGGTTCTGCAGGGTTGCCAAAGTAGACGGCGAAGGGCAGGTTGCTCGGTTTTCCTAAAATTTCTTGGTTGAAAAAATTACCTATGCGGATGGCGCCTGCTACAAATGCTGAGGCTACGCACAAAATATCAAGTAATTTTCTAAATGATAGCTCTTTTAAATGGCGCTTCGGGTTGTACCAAAATAAAAGCAATCCCACGATCACCCCAATCCCTGCACCATGGCTTGAAAGGCCGCCTTCCCAGGTGTAGAGTATCTCCATAGGGTGCAGCTTATAGTAGGGCCATTCGTAAAAGAAGACGTGGCCAAGGCGCGCGCCAACAATCATCCCAATAAAGAGATACCAGGCAAGGTGATCTAAAAAGGAGAACGAAACCCGTTTTGCATCATCAACTTTTGATTCCAAATAAGAGTAGAGCAATTTTGCAGCAAGCAGATAGCCCAGAAAAAAGCCGCCCGCAAAAAAAAGGCTATACCAAACTATAGGGTGATTAATAACAGGAATGGTAAAGGCAACTCGGGATGGATCCCAGAAGATAGAGGCAAAATACAAAACAACCACCACTGTAAAAAAAAGGCGACAGAACTTTCGTTCTATCGCCTGAATCGGAGCAGAGGGATTCGAACCCCCGACCTACTGCTCCCAAAGCAGCCGCGCTAGCCAAACTGCGCTATGCTCCGATCATGAGCTGATACAATATCAGAGTCTCTTGCTTTATTTCAACCAATATGTCAAAAAGGGGGAATGAGAATAGATCTTTTTAGCAATACATCCGGCCACCAGTATGGTGTGCAGAAGTCCTTCACGGAAGCTCTACAGGCAGCTTTTCACCGCAATAATGTCGAAAGTTCAATATATTCTTACAATGAATTAGGCGAGGGAAAAGTGATTGGCGAGCTTGTAAAAAACAGGCCCGATTGTACAGCAGGCTTTAACGTTACTGTGGCAAAACACTCACCCCTAGAGCCTCTTTCTATTGCCCACCTCTCCATGATTTTAGATAGCGCAAGCTACTTTCCGGAACTACTACACGCTCCAAACAGCATTGTAAGCTTTGTCGATGAAGACTGCGTGAGTTTTTTTAAGCTGCTTGGTAAAAAGCATGTGTTTTACCTTCCACACGCCTGCACAGTAGATTTTGGCCAAAATCTGCATCTTGATCGCGACCTTGACATAGTACTATTAGGCTCATACTTTGATAAAGATGAAGTACTGCAAAGCTGGCAGGAGCACCTAAGCCCCAAGGCAGTTGACAGCCTTCTAGATATAGCTGAGCGTGCATTAGCAAGCGCTACGCACTCGCATCTTGAACTCTTTGTAAAGCTCGTTGAAGAAAAGGGCGCATTTGAAAAGGAGCTTGTACAAAAATCAATAAACTATTTCGATATATTAAGTTCCATAGAGCTTTACATGCGCGCTGTAGACCGCATAGGCCTTCTTGAGGCAATCGACTATCCCATACATATTTTTGGAGCCAAAAAGTATGAAGCTAGCTGGAAAAAGGCTCTAAAGTCATCCAAAAAGTGTATTTTTCATCCGGAAGTGAGCTTCAGCGCTGTTCCGGACATTCTCTTGCGAACGCGTATATGCATAAACAGCGTGCCCACCTACAAGCGCGGGCTGCATGAGCGTCTGCTTTTAGCGCTTGCCTGCGGCTCATCCGTCCTTACAAACGACAACGTCAAGCTGCAAGAAGCATTCGGCGCATCTTCTGCACTTTTGCCCTACCTTTACCCAAACTACGAAAAGGTAAACAGCCTGATTGAAGCCACTCTCAGCGATGAAGGCGAGCGCAAAACCAACGCCGTTGCCACTCACGATATACTACGGCGCCACCACAGCTGGGATGCGCGCGCTAAATACCTCGTCGAACTCTTACCTCCCATCCTCGCTCAAATCCAAGACGAAAACCAAGGCGGAATCTCCCATCTTTTTTAGACTTTATTATTACTCCTGAAAGGAGTGATGGCATGGCTGAAAAAATACGTTTATTTCGACCGCAGGTCTTTGGAGTGCTGCGATTTTTCTCGAGCTTTTGATTTTGCACACACTTTAATCTCAAGATCGCTCAAGCTCATGAAGCACCTCTATCGATTCATGTAGATCGGTTTTGTAAGCTTGGGCGGTAAGGAAGTAAGGGTGTGTGGTCGAAGTAAAAGCTGCGAAGAATCGCAGCACTCCAAAGACCTGCGGTCGAAGAAAACGTATTTTTTCACAGCCTCTTCAGGAGTGAAAAGAGATGTTGATAAGCGCTTTTAAGGCATAGTGAGGATGGCTTCTAGGCGATCGCACTCTTCTTCGAGGGTAACCTGATCATTGAAGTGCACCTGCACGCCATACTCTTTTTCGTTTGTGATGTACTGGTCTACGCCGTTTTTGCGGGCTGAGCGTGCGAGGATGATAAACTCGTAGTCGTCCGTGTCGTCGATGTAGTTTAGCTTATCGAGATATTTTGTGTTGATAAGGTAGGTGCAATGGACCAGGTCTACTTTAAAGGTGCCCTTTTCGGTATGCCATACGATGGGCATGTGTTTGGGGTTGTCTTTGTAGTAGCCGGTCTCGCTGACTTCGTAGAAAAAATTTGAATATATGTCGTTGTATTCGGGGATAGAGCGCAGGTAGGGGGCGATCATCGGCTTATCTTTTGCGACTAGATCCTTTAACGTACATGGCGCAAGGAAGTTGTCGCAGTCGGCAACAAAGTAGTAGTCGCAGCCAAACTCTTTTGCCTTCTGCAGGCTCTTATTGCGGATCTGTGCAAGTGCCTTTAGGCGCTTTGTGTTCCAGAGATGGGGGTCGGTATTGGTTGGCACCTGTTTTACATTAGAGTCGTCAATTTCAATATGCTTGTAGAGTCCCTTATTGCGCATTGCCCATTCGGTTAACATCTCTTTTGTACGATCTGCGTTATTGTCGGTTTTGATGTAGATGGTGATTGCATTTTTTGGATAATCTTGGTTTTCAAGGCATTTTAAGTAGCGCGGCAAGACGTGCGCCTTATTTCGCGCCAAAATGGCCCACATGACGGTTTTATCGTCGCATGAGAGTTCTTGCGTTATACAAAATGATAAAAGGATAAGGAGCCATTTCATAGTTATTTACTCTGTAAACTGTTCGTAATAGTACTGCAGGTGTGGGCAAGATCGCTTCCGGGTGCTACAAGCTGCTTTTGCACCTGGCGTATTGCCGACATAACGGTAGAATGATCGCGGTGAAATAGGTCCCCTATCTTCATATAGGGCACTTTTAACAGCTCGCGGCAAAGATACATTGCAAGCTGTCTTGGCACTACGCATTCGCGCGATTGCGACTTGCCAATAATATCTTCTGTTGGCACAGAAAAGTGATCAGCTACGCCCTGGATGATGCGATCAGAAGATAGCTTGGAGTTCTCTTCTTTTTCTATTAAATCTGAAAGAAGATCCTTTACAGCATGGAGCGGCAAATTTGTCTTCTGGCCGCTTTTGTTAAGGTGAGAGCGCAGCATAAGCGCCTCTAGCGCCTTTACAGCCGCCTTTGGGTTGATGGCAAAGGTTTCTGCCAAAAATTCCGTCGTGCGAAGCGATATGGGGTAGTGGTAAAAGAGCGCCTTTTGCTCGATAATTTTTGCAAGTTCTCGCTTGCCGGGCAGCTCCAGCGGCAGCACAATGCCCCACTCAAAGCGCGAGATAAGCCTTGGTTCAATATACTGCAGCGCCTGCGGCGCTATACTTGATGAAAGAATGATCTGCTTTCCGGCCGTGTGGAGGGTGTTAAAGGTGTGAAAAAATTCTTCCTGCGTGGCATTTTTGCGGCCAAAGACCTCTACGTCGTCGATAAGTAAAATGTCGGCATTGCGGTAGGTGTTTCTAAAGTGCGACATCTCGCCGATCCGTATTGCCTTTACCACGTGTTCAGTAAAAAGTTCAGAGCGGGCATAAATTGCCTTGTAGCCTACGCGCCTGAGCTTTTGGGTGATGGACATAAGAAGGTGGGTTTTGCCGCAGCCTGTGGGGCCATAGAGATATATTGGGTTAAAGGTAGCAAGGCCGGGATCTGACTTTTGGCCGGAAAAGGAGGACATCGCCTGCACCTTGGGCTCTACCATACTTGCCGTAAGCTCCTCAAGTACCCTGTAGGCGACTTTGTTGTTTTCGGTTAAGATAAAGTCGTCAAGGCTGCAGGAGGGGTCAAGATCATCAAAAAAAATGTGAAACGAGGGCAGCTCCGGCGCTTTCGGTATTCTCTTTTGCTTTCTTGGCGCTGTTGCCTGACCATCGGGTATGCTGACATGTACTTTGATGGGCTTTTGGTTGTTGTTGAGAAGATGGCCGAGCTTCGGGCGTATATGCTCATCAAACCACATCAGCTGAAAAGAGTCGTGCGCTTCGAGGTAGATGTTGCAGGCATCAAAGCGCAAGATTTTTAGCGAACGAAGCCAGCGTGAAACGGTCTCTTGG
Source organism: uncultured Chlamydiales bacterium (assembly GCA_963826935.1). GTDB lineage: Bacteria > Chlamydiota > Chlamydiia > Chlamydiales > FEN-1388 > SZAS-7. The sequence goes on from CAWGYH010000005.1 coordinate 392,561, forward strand.
CCATATTCTGATTCAAGAGTTTTAAGAAATTCGTTCCACGCCTGCATCCATCTTACCTTTTGAGGAGATGTTTTTTCTCTTTTGGTTTTACTTCAATTTCAACAACCCCTTGCTTCACTTCGGTGTCGATCTTTTTTGTCGTCCACCACTGCTGGAGCATGCCTAGCAGCATGGAAGATATCCAGTAGATGTTTAAGCCTGAAGGGAAGTTATAGAAGGCTACTGTCATCACCACAGTCATGATGTTACCCATCATGCGCTGCTGACGCTGCTGTTCTGTCCATGTTTTGGAATCCTTAGGAAGGTTGGACATCACGTTTTGCTGCACATACATAATGGCGCCCAAGAACACCGGTAAAAGGTGAAACTGGTTGCCGATAAGGGGCAGGCTATAGCTCCAGCTAAAGAGCACATCAGGCGAGGTGAGGTTGTCAATCCAGCCGGGGACTACAGGCACGCCGCGAAGCTCAAAAGTTGTTTTAAGCAGGTCAAACATTCCAATTAAGAATGGAAGCTGCAAGATAAGCGGCAAGCAGCCAGAGACGGGGTTTACACCTCGTGCGCGGTAGATGGCAAGCATTTCAAGCTGAGCTTTTTGCGGCTCTTTTTTATACTTTTCTTGTATGCGCTTGATCTCAGGGCCAATTTCCTGCATAGCCTTCATCGACTTAATCGACCAGGTGTTAAGAGGATAGAGCATGAGGCGCAATACAAACGTTACAAAGACAATAGAGAGCGCCCATGAGCCTGTGATGCTATAGCAAAACTTCATGATAAAAAAGAGCGCCTTTGCAAAGGGCTCAGAGATAAACGAAAACCAGCCAAAGTAGGTCTGGCAGGATAAAAAGTCTGTATTTTCACCTGTCTTCGTGTTGTAGGCATCAACGGCATCGAGCACCTTTTCTGCAAAGGGGCCGCTAAAGACGCGAAGTTCTGTGACAGGCGTCTTAATTGGCATAAGGACGTTGTAGCCCGGCATGTCATCTTGTGCATAGCGAGCATATTCCGGATCGATTAGCTCAATGCGTGATGGATCCTCTTTTCCGTTGACTCTATCAACGCGAAAGCCGGTTTCTCGCCCTTTTTCAGGGTCTAGGATGATGCCGAAGAAGCCGTTAGAGTTGCTGATCCAGTCCGGAGCGGTCGACGTATTTGTATAGGTCTGGCTTGGAAGGTCTACCTTCAGTACATCGTGGCCCTTGCCTTTTGTGATGCGGTACTTGATGACAGAGCCCGAAGTGCCCGACTGCCACTCAATTTCCGGTACGCCGGAAGTAAGCCAGAGGCCGCGTATGTCTCCCTCAACCTTTACAGAAAGCGTAAAGAGGTAGGGGACCTCTTCTTTGGGGAAGCTATATGTTTTTGTAATCCTTCTATGAGGCTGAGATGCTTGAAGGACTAGTTCATCTTTTGTAAAGCTCTGTACTTCATAGGCAAGCTCTGCCACCTCAGGATATTCTGAAACAATATTTAAGCTGTAGAGCTTAGGAGGAACAGAAAATGTTTTTATGCCATCTTGTCCAACAATATCGCGCCTGATAAGCGGATAGTAGCCGCCAAGGGCCGGCTTTACCTCTTTTCCTAACGCATTATGAGCAGTGTGAAGGGGAAAGTTGGCATTGTGCGGGCTCTTTTCAAGCATTTCGCGATCGATTTCGATAGGCAGCACAACACTTTTTTGGTCTTTTTGGCTCTTAAAGGGCAGGTTTATCTCAACAAGTGAGCCGCCAATATTTGAAAAAACAAGCTGCACATAGTCATTTTCAAGGACATAGTAGCTTTGAGCCTTCTTGACCGCACTCTCTTGAGCAGTAAATGGGGCAGCAACCTCTGCAGGAGCCTCTTTTGGCGCTGCAACTTGAGCGTTTACCTGCGCTTGATTTTGGGGTGGATACATATAATCAAAGCCAAGCCGTACAAAAAAAAGTGTAAGCGTCAGCGATATCATAAACAGGATTGTGCGTTTATCCATGGAGTTCCTTTACTGTTTTAGACAAAAGAGGCTAGCATATTACAAGAAAAAAAACTACTCTAATAAAGGACCTAAAAGACTAAAAGGACCAAAGGGACCAAAAGGACATAAGGGACATAAAGGACTACGGACCACCGTCCTTTTGGTCCTTTAAGAAGCCAAGAAGAGGGTCAACTACCGTCCTTTATGTCCCTTATGTCCCTTTGGTCCTTTAGGTCCTTTAAGAAACTAAATATACTTTAACTTAGAAATAATTTTATAAAATGGAGTTTTTATTATGAGTTGGTTTGGTTCAGGATCTGCTACAGGAGTAGCAACAACAGTATCTAGCTGGTTTACGCAGTATATTACTCCACATATACCAGCAGTTGTAAATGAGTTAGCACAAAAAGTGTATGATGAATCGCAATCTTCGGTTTTTCTTCCGGCGGTAAGTGCGGTGTTTGTTCCATATACCGCCGTCTCTTCTATTCGCTGTTTTAAATATGGCGATCGCGCAGCGGGGCTTCACCTTCTTGCTTCAAGCGCACTTCTTACAGGATTTGCAGCCACGCAGCCCTACAAAGAGGTGGCAGCCGTTGCAGGCGGGGTAGCTGCAGTCTATCTTACCGGCTGGTACGTTGTATCATACTGTCTTCCTCAAAAGGATGGTCCGGAAATTAATTTTGACCAGCGAATACTGAATCATACAGATCGGCTGATTGGAAAGTTTGCGGAAGCAACAAGAAGTGTTATGGATAGAGTGACAAGAATCTATTCATGGACTTGTGTTGCTTGCGAGCAAGGTACTGAGAGACCTAATCCATATATCACATGTTCAGAATGTAACAAGGTGGGAAGACTCGAAAAAAGTGACCACCAGATAATGCTTAAAATCAGTAACGAATAAGCTTATTGTAATTTTATGGCGATCTTGAGATGATGCCTCTATGAAGTTTGGGATTTGCTGTTCTTTATTCTTATTATGTGCTCCTTCGCTTTTTGCGTTGGATGCTGAGCTTCAAGCCAAAAAGGTGCGAAAGAATATTTCGTTGCCGCCAAGTGTGGTGCAGGCCGAGGAAAAAGGGGAGTATAAGGACGCAATAGTCGCACTTCAAAGCCTGCTAGAAAAAAAGCAGACGGCAGAGCTTTATTTGGCCCTTGCCGTTTGCCTTCTTCGCGACCAGCAGGAAGAGGAGGCCTTTAAGGCCTATATAAAATGCCTTGAGCTTGTAAAATCAAACAGTCCAGAAAAAATGCAGGAGCGCGAGCAGGTGGCATTTGATGAGCTTTTAAGCTGCTACATTGCAAACTCGCCCGATCTTGAGACAAAGCTTGCCCAAACTCTTACAGACTATCCAAACTACCTGGGATGTCAGTTTTTCTTGGCGGCACAAAGTGCAAACCAGCGAAAGTATGAGCCCTTTTTTTACCTCTTTTACCAATCATACTGCAGCTACCCTGACAGCTTTATGGCTCATAAGACGCGAGGGGTTGTGGCATCGCTTGTATTGCAGCGCGCAAAAAGCCCTGAAGAAAAAGCGATCTTTCGCATCCAGGCACTTGATGCCTTTAAGCGAGCATTTGTGGTCTGCCCGCAAGATATTGGCCTGCATAAAATGCTTATTTACACAGCATGCGATACAGAAAGAAAAAAAGTTATTGAACTCCTTTTAACAGTAATTGTTGAAAAAGATATCAAGCTTCCTCGAGGGGAAATTCCTTTTTACATAAATCATGCACTTTTGCAAGATGATGTACAACGCGCAGAACTCTTGCTTGAGAAAGCCAAAAGCTGGTATGAATACAGCAGAATTATTCAAGAGATGCAAGAGATGATTTTGCAACATAAAGCGAAGAGATGATATGGATGAAAATCGATTTTTGGGTGACTATAGACTGATAAAGCACATAGGCCACGGCTCTATGGGTTCAAGTTTTGTAGCAGAGCAGCGCTTTACTAAGAAAAAATATGTCCTCAAAGTGCTCCCTGAAGAGCTTTCTCAGGATCGAGCTTTTTTACAGCGCTTTGAAGAAGAGATTGCCATCATATCGCAGCTCGATCATCCCAATATCGTCAAAATCTACAATGTATCTTTTGCTCAGGGTGTCTACTTTTTAGTCTGCGACTGCATTGTAGACGATATGGGCGAGACTACAAACTTAAGTGAATTTTTCCGCCAGCGCGACAAAAAGCTTTCGCAGACTGAAGTGCTCTGCATTGCACAGCAGGTAGCATCGGCCCTAGACTATGGCCACACCTGTAAAGTGGCCCATCGCAACCTCAAGCTTAACAACATCGTTATTGGAGCAAGGCAGCAAGTTCCCGGCCCCCAAATTCAGGTAAAGATTAGCGACTGGGGTCTTTCCAAAATTATAGGCCTTGGTGCATGCCTCACACGGTCTTTTAAGGGCATGGCAGAAGCGCTTGGCATCGCAGCTGTCATCCAGAACCGCTTTCCTCAGCCGGCTGTAGACACCGCAAAGCTTATACCGCTCCATCAGTCGCTTATTCAAAACTTTGCCTTTTTGGCTCCCGAGCAAAAAAGGCTCGACATGCAATCAAGCGATAGGACAGACACCTATAGCTTCGGCGTGCTTTTATACTATCTCCTTATGGGAGAGTACCCTGAAGGCTCATTTTTATACCCCTCATGCCGCTACGAAGAGTGCGCTATAGATTGGGATATGCTATTAAAAGAGTGTTTAAACCCAACCCCTCAGCTTCGTCCCTATCTTCTTGAAGAGCTTTTAGCAAAGGCGACAGTATCAAAATTTACTGCTGCAGAGGCTCCCCCGCAGCCGCAACCGGCTCCTGTAGAAGAAAAGGTCCTCGTCGCAGCAGGAGTTCAAGAATCTGTTACTCAGACAGAGCCGCAAAAACGCTCTCCTTGGGTACGCGAAGAGCGCATTGTCAAAGAATATGCTCCTGAAAAGCGGGAGCTGTCGCATCTGCAGCCGATTCATTCAGAAATGGTATCGATTCAAGGCGGCTACTACGAGCGCGGAAGCAATGCGGGATGCCGCGATGAGATGCCTCGTCATAAAGTTGAAGTGGCGGCCTTTGCTATCGACATCCATCCTGTCACAAACGAGCAGTTTATGCGCTTTTTAGAGGTGATAGGCGGCGAAAAAGATAGCCAAAACCACGACATCATCCGCCTTCGCGAGTCGCGCATCAAAAAAAGTGCTGGCCGCATCAGCATAGAACCGGGCTACAACAAACACCCTGTCGTCGGCGTTACCTGGTATGGCGCTGTTGCCTATGCGCAGTGGATAGGAAAGCGCCTTCCAACAGAAGCTGAGTGGGAAGTTGCCTGCACCGGCAAGCTAGAACACCCTACCTACCCAACTGGCGAAGATATAGAAAAAACCGAAGCCAACTTCTTCAGCTCCGACACCACCGCAGTGATGAGCTATCCCCCAAATGCCTATGGCCTCTACGACATGGCCGGCAACGTCTACGAATGGTGCCAAGACTGGTATGAATACAATTTCTACGAATCCTCTGCCCAAGAGCCCGACAACCCCAAGGGCCCACTCCAAGGCGTCTACCGCGTCCTCCGCGGCGGTTGCTGGAAAAGCCTAAAAGAGGACCTTCGCACTTCAAAGCGTCATCGCAATAATCCCGGAGTGGCCAACGGCACCTACGGTTTTCGCTGCGCAAGCGACGCCTAAAAAAAGGACATAAAGGACTATGGACCATCGTCCTTTATGAGGCTATGAATGATGCCACGCCCGAGAGGCTGTGAAAAAATACGTTTTCTTCGGCCGCAGGTCTTTGGAGTGCGGCGATTCTTCGCCGCTTTTGCTTCGGCACACACGTTAATCACAAGATCGCCCAAGTTCACAAAGTACCTCTATCGATTCTTGTAGATCTGTTTTGTACGCCTTAAGCGATAAGGAAGCAAAGGTGCGTGGTCGAAAATGAAAGCGACAAAAAATTGTCGCACTCCAAAGAGCTGCGCTCGAAGCTACCTTTTTTCACAGCCTCCGAAGTGGGGTGCTGGACCGTGAAGTCCAGCACCCCACTTCGGGGGTGCATTTTTTGACTTCATGTGGTTCCCGGAGCACCTCCCTATGGTCGGTGATCCGGGCTAATCGCCACCACACCCTTCGGGCGTGGCATCATTCACAGCTTCATAAAGGACGGTGGTCCATAGTCCTTTATGTCCTTCAAAAACCCTAAAAAAAACCTCTTCTTAATCTCTTGCTAAACTCCCCAAAATTTGGTATAATTTTGTTAATTTGATAAGACCCTTAAATTGGCTCCAGAAGGTACTGTACGTGAGGGACGATTCTACAAAAGTAAGCAACCGGAAACTTGGCGATCTTTTGCCGCAAATACTGGCAAAAGTTGAAGCAAAATTAAACGCCAAACCGCAGGCTATTTTAGATCATTGGCCAAAGATTGTGGGACCTGAACTTGCGCCAATGACGCGCGCTGAGCGCTTTGACGATGGCGTGCTCTACGTTAAAGTAAAAAATTCAACACTTCTTAGCATGCTCAGCAACCCGCATGACAAAAAAAGGCTCATGGAGAGCATGAGAAGCAAACTTTCTGGTATCTCGATTAAAAACATTGTGTTTCGCATAGGATAAATATATGACACAAGATTCTGACCTTTTGGAAAATCAGTATGACGCCAGTTCCATAACTGTGCTTGAAGGCCTGCAGGCCGTGCGCGAACGCCCCGGTATGTACATCGGCGACACCGGCATCAATGGCCTGCACCAGCTTGTGTATGAAGTTGTCGATAACTGCATCGACGAAGCGATGGCAGGCTACTGCTCCACAATCGACATTACGCTGCACCGCGACCGCGGCATCACCATCGAAGATAATGGCCGAGGCATTCCTGTCGAAAGGCATGAGAAGGAATCGCAGCGCGCGGCCGCGATGTATCGGCTCTAGAAGTGGTGATGACAGTACTTCATGCCGGCGGCAAGTTCGATAAAGACACCTATAAGGTATCCGGCGGCCTTCATGGCGTTGGCGTATCGTGCGTCTGCGCACTTTCTAAGAAGATGATCGTACAGGTCTTTAAAGAGGGCAAAATTTATGAGATTGAATTTGCCCAAGGCCATGTTTCAAAAGCCGTTAAAAATTGTCGGCGACCACCCAAAAGCGCGGCACAAGAATTACCTTCTGGCCAGATGACCAGGTCATGAAGGCGCTTGATTTTGAATATGACATCCTTGTACAGCGCCTTCGCGAGCTTGCCTTCCTCAACCCAGGCGTCAACATCTATCTTCCGCGACGAGCGCAATGGCGGAAGGGACGATGCTGAGTTCTTATATAGAGGCGGCCTTCGCTCCTTTGTTGAGTACTTAAATGAAAATAAAGCACCGCTCTTTCCAACACCTATATATGTAAAAGGCGGCAAAAGGCGATGATGGCATCATCGAAGCTGAAGTGGCCATGCAGTGGAACGACGGCTATGCTGAAACGATCTTTTCCTACGTCAACAACATCGCAACGCGCCATGGCGGAACCCACCTTACCGGCTTTTCTACAGCACTTACCCGCGTTCTAAACAACTACATCAAGAACCAAAACCTCCTGAAAAATGACAAGATCTCGCTTACCGGCGAAGATATGCGAGAAGGCCTTACAGCTGTTATTTCCGTCAAAGTGGCCAACCCGCAGTTTGAAGGTCAGACCAAGCAGCGCCTTGGCAATAGCGACGTGGGATCCGTGTCCAGCAGATTGTCGGCGAAGAGCTCACTACCTTTTTTGATGAAAACCCGCATTGCCAAGAACTATCGCCGAAAAAGCGATCATTGCCGCCCAAGCGCGCGAAGCGGCAAGAAAGCGCGCGAGCTGACCCTGCGAAAATCGGCGCTGGACAGCGGCCGCCTTCCTGGTAAGCTCGACCGACTGCCAAGAAAAAAATCCGGCCCTTTGCGAAATCTATATCGTTGAAGGGGACTCTGCGGGAGGCTCTGCCAAGATGGCGGTCGCGACCGGCGCTTTCAGGCGATCCTGCCTATCCGCGGTAAAATCTTGAACGTAGAAAAAGCGCGTCTTGAAAAGGTGCTCCAAAACCAGGAAGTGGGCACGATGATCTCAGCCCTTGGCTGCGGCATCGGCACGAGACGGCTTTAACCTGGAAAAACTGCGCTACCACAAAATCATCATCATGACGGATGCTGACGTCGACGGATCGCACATCCGCACGCTTCTTCTCACCTTCTTCTACCGCCATATGCCGCAGCTCCTGGAAAACAACTTTATCTACATCGCTCAGCCGCCGCTCTATCGCGTATCGCGCAAAAAAACAAGCCGCTACATCCACTCTGAGAGAGAGATGGACGACTACCTGCTTGAGCTTGGCATCAAGCGATATTCAGATAGAGCGCGATGGTGAGCAACTGCCTCACGACCAGCTTATGCCGCTTTGCAGAAGCGATGCTTGAAATTGAAAACTTTATTGCCCGCGTCGAGCGCAAAGGGATCCCTTTCAGCGAATTTATGTGCGCAAGAAAACGGCCTGACGGCAGCCTGCCGCGCTACATCGCCCACCTTGTTGACAGGGAGCGAATTTGTCTACTCCGACGAAGAGCTTGCCGAGCCTTAAGACAGCGACGAAGAAGCGCAAGAGCGCGCACATTCGAACAGACCCTGGCTTCTATTCCCGCAGACAGAAATCACGCCCGAAATGCGCGAGTTTCGATCCAAAGGCCTTGCACTTTACCGAACTTTATGACGACGATTATCTTGCATGAGCTTCATAAGAACCTTAAAGCAGTTAGACTGCTCACTTGACAGACTACCTCATTCCGCCGATGGAGAGCTCTTTACGACTGATTGAAGACGGGCGACAAGCGTGACGTCATTCTACCGCTTAAAGAGACTTTATCGATTCTGTCCGAGCAAATGGACGAAAAGGGATCGAAATCCAGCGCTATAAGGGTCTTGGTGAGATGAACGCCGACCAGCTTTGGGAAACGACGATGGATCCTACCAAGCGCACGCTTATCACGCGTGAACCTTGCCAGACTTAGTAGCTGCCGACCATATGTTCACCATGCTGATGGGTGAGGATGTGCCGCCTCGACGAGCCTTTATTGAACAGCATGCCTTTCAGTTAAAAACTTAGATATCTGACGGAGACCTGTATGACTACTTCCTATACTGAAGACGAAATGATTAGTCACTCGTAACGTCGAAGAAGAGTGAAGGAAAGCTACCTGCGCTATTCGATGTCGGTCATCATCTCTCGCGCACTTCCCGATGTGCGCGATGGGCTAAAGCCGTCCCAGCGACGCATTCTTTTTGCGATGCGGCAGCTGAACCTTGGCCCTGGCGGCAAAACACCGTAAGTGCGCCAAAATTTCCGGCGATACGTCCGGTGATTACCACCCGCACGGCGAGATGGTGATCTACCCCACGCTTGTGCGTATGGCTCAAGACTGGGCGATGCGCTATACGCTTGTCGATGGCCAAGGAAACTTTGGCTCTATTGACGGCGACCCACCAGCTGCTATGCGTTATACTGAAGCGCGCCTACCCATGCCTGCCATGCAGCTGATGGAAGATCTCGACAAAGAACTGTCGATATACGTTCCCAACTATGACGAGACAAAAAAAGAGCCTACGGTATTTCCTGCAAAATTCCCAAACCTGCTCTGCAATGGCTCCTCAGGTATTGCTGTCGGCATGGCGACAAACATCCCTCCGCACAACTTCAACGAACTTATTAAAGCAACGCATGCTTCTCCTGGATGACCCCGCTCACTACTGTCGACGAGATCATGAAAGTGATGCCGGGCCCTGACTTTCCGACAGGCGGCATCATCTGCGGCTATCGCGGCATCAAAGAGGCCTTTCACACAGGCCGGGGCAAGCTTACCCTTCGCGGCGTAATACATGTAGAAGAGATTGATAATAGCGACCGCCAGCGTCTTGTGATTACGAGATTCCCTATAACGTCAACAAGGCATCGCTTATCGAGCAAATCGCCGAACTGCATCCAGGAGAAGGTAATCACAGGCATATCTGACCTTCGCGACGAATCTGACAAAGATGGCTTGCGGATTGTCGTCGAGCTGAAGAAAGGTGAGATCCCAGAAGTCATCATCAACCAGCTCTATAAGCATTGCGACCTTGAAGTGACCTTTGGCTGCAACATGCTGGCCCTTGACAAGGGCATGCCGCGCATGATGAACATCAAGCAGATGATCGTTGCCTGGATCGAGCACCGTATCGAGGTGATCCGCCGCCGTACGCGCTTTGAGCTGGCTAAAGCTGAAGCTCGCGCACACATTCTTGAAGGCTACTTAAAGGCCATCGACCACCTCGAAGAGGTGGTTCGCCTCATCCGCGCAAGCTCATCTCGCGATGAAGCCAAAACCGGTCTTATGCAGACGTTCGAGTTTACCGAGCGCCAGGCAACTGCTATCCTAGACCTGCGCCTCTACCAACTTACCGGCCTTGAGCGCGACAAGATCACGAACGAATATAACGCTCTTCTTGAAAAGATCCGCTACTATAAGGAGATCTTGGGCTCCGAGCAGAAGGTAAAAGACCTTATCAAAGAAGAACTTGTTGAAATTCAAAGATTTAACAAGTCAGAGCGCAGAACCCAGATCATCGCAGCCGAAGCTGATATGGATATGGAAGATCTCATCCCGAACGAAAAAGTGGTGATTACGATCTCAAATGACGACTACATCAAGCGCATGAGCACAAACCTCTTCCGCGAACAGCGAAGAGGCGGACAGGGGATTGCCGGCGTCGAGCTGAAAAAGCAAGATGACGCCATCAAGAGCGTCCACGTCGCATCAACGCATGACTATTTACTTGTCTTTACATCGCTTGGAAGGCTCTACTGGCTCAAAGTGTGGCAGATTCCGGATACGGGCAGAAGATCAAAGGGTAAACCCCTCATCAACCTGCTTGAAGATTTAAAACCGGGTGAAAAGATTGCGACGATCGTCCAGGTGTCAGAGTTTAGGCCGGATGTCTGCCTCTTCCTCTCTACTAAGCAGGGCGTGGTGAAAAAGATTTCCTTAGATGAGTTTTCAAACCCTCGCCGCAAGGGAATCATCGCCCTATCTATCGACGAAGGGGACGAGCTTATCGCTGCCCGCCATGTGATGGCAGAGCAGGAGGTAATGCTCTTTACGAAAAACGGCATGGCAGTGCGCTTTGACGAAGCAGAAGTGCGCGCTATGGGCCGCACAGCACGCGGCGTTCGCGGCGTAACGCTTCGCGGCGATAATGACCGCGTCGTGGGCTGCGAAGTTGTTACACCAACTGACGTTATCTTAGTTGTATGCGAAAATGGCTTTGGCAAAAAGTCGCAGGTAGATGAGTTTAGAAAGTCGCACCGCGGCGGCGTGGGCGTTCGCTCCATAGTCACAAGCGACCGTAACGGCAACGTAGCCGGCGCACTTGCTGTGACCGACGCTGATGCTCTCCTTATGGTATCACAAGGCGGCCAGACGATCCGCATACGCCTAAGCGACGTGCGCATAATGGGCAGAAACACCCAGGGCGTTCGCCTAGCCAACCTGAAAGAGGACACGCTTGTTGCCATCCAAAAAATAGCTCGCATCGAAGGCGAAGAGGCTGTTGAAGCGCAAAATGGCGAGGATGTGCTGGCAGTGCCTGAAGCAGAACTTGAATCTGAATCTGTTAACGAGTCGGAAGAATGAAAAAGGGACTCTTTGTAACCTTTGAAGGCGGCGAGGGTGCCGGTAAAAGCACCCTGGCCTGCCGTCTTCGCGATGCCTTAAAAGCTGACGGCTTTGAGGTGGTCTTTACCCGCGAGCCCGGCGGCACATCCTTTGGCGAAGAGCTAAGAAAGATGCTTTTACATTATAAAGGCGAAGTGGCAAGCCGTGCCGAGCTCTTTCTTTTTCTTTCTGCTCGCATCCAGCATATCGAAGAGGTGATAAAGCCGGCCCTAAGCAGGGGAGCGATAGTGCTGTGCGATCGCTTTACCGATTCAACTATAGCCTATCAAGGCGAAGCGCGCGGCCTTGGCGTCGACTACGTAGCCTCCTGCTCAAGCCTTGCCCTTGGCGGCTTTGAACCGGATCTCACCTTTTATGTCGACATTGACCCAAAGGCTGGCCTTCTTCGCACGCTCAAACGCCAATCAAACGAAAAATTTGACCGTTTAGAAAACGAGTCGCTCCAGTTCCACGAAAAGGTGCGCCGCGGCTTCCAAAAGCAAGCTGACGCTCATTCCAATCGCATTATCACGCTAGACGGCACCCAAACCCCCGAGGTCCTTTTCCAGCAGGCCTATCCCACCATTAAAAATAAAATATAAATAGGATTCTTATATGAGCTATATAAGCGATTATTTAAACCCTTTGAGCTATCTGCCATGTGATGCAACTTTCATCGCTGAAGGGCTCACTATTATGAAAATGGGCTTAGATGCTACTGCAACAACCGATCTCGTACGGGTCGCTGCGTTTGTCACCGCAGGCGCATTCATCGGGAGCTGGAGCTTCACAACAGCTGCCGCCTGCTTTGCAGATTCAAAAAAACGAGCCGCCGGCTACTGTGCAATAGGCTTTGCAGGCCTAACTTTTTCTGTAGTAACACTAGACAGAGCCTGTGAATTTTTCCTTACTCGCGGCTGTATTTCAATCATTAACAAATATGGCAGCTCCCTTACCCGCACCTCGCCATGTCATCCCACACTTTACCGAATCGTGAATGCTGCCTGCGGTCAGTGTACCTGATAATATTTCTTTTAATTTGAGCTATCAAATAGCATTTTTCAGTTCCGAAGAGGCTGTGAAAAATGCCACGCCCGAAGGGTGTGGTGGCAAATAGCCCAGGCCGCCGAAGGCGTCCTGGGTATCTAGGCACAATAAAAATGCACGCCCGAGAGGCTGTGAAAAAATACGTTTTCTTCGGCCGCAGGTCTTTGGAGTGCGGCGATTCTTCGCCGCTTTTGCTTCGGCATACACGTTAATCACAAGATCGCCCAAGTTCACAAAGCACCTCTATCGATTCTTGTAGATCTGTTTTGTACGCCTTAAGCGATAAGGAAGCAAAGGTGCGTGGTCGAAAATGAAAGCGACAAAAAATTGTCGCACTCCAAAGAGCTGCGCTCGAAGCTACATTTTTTCACAGCCTCCGAAGGGTGTGCTGGAATCGATTGCTTTTCCAGCACACCCTTCGGGCGTGCATTTTTTACAAATATTAGGGCCCCAGAGCACCTCCCTCGGGTCGGTGATCTGGACTAATCGCCACCACACCCTTCGGGCGTGGCATTTTTCACAGCTCCTCCGGAACCAATGGTGTCAACTTAAGAAAATTTATATTAGTTCTGAAAAGGTTGTGAAATATCATCTCTCCCTTCGGGAGAGAACTCGAGTTTGGACATTTGAAGGTTCGACGGACACCGTTCTTGTATGCTTAACGTACATATTGGTGATCCATTCGGTCTCGGTCTCGGTCACGGTCTCCAGTGTACGAAGTATGCTTAGTTAAAGGCGAAGCTTCGCCTGCCTAGCGTCTACAGTCGAGACCGAGACCGTGACCGAGACCGAGACCGAGACCGAACGGTTTACCTCCAAGATGTTATGCGCAAGCTACAAATGTCCAAACTCGAGCTCTCTCCCTTCGGGAGAGAAAAAACAGCGGCCAGAGCTGCTATAAAATTCTTTAAGTTGACACCATTGCCTCCGGAACTGATGGCGCGGTCATAGCCCTACGATGCTGTTGAAAATCAATCACTCTTCACAATAAAGCTTTTGCCTGATAGAGTGGCAATATCAAGTGAGGAGCATCCGATGCGTATTGTAGAGCTGGTTTCAAAGGGCTTTTGGGTGGCAAAAAATAGCCCCTATCTCGTTCTTATGCAGTTTGTTTTTCTGTTTATTTCTAACATCGTGATGTTTGTCTTTGCCCAGCAAGAGGAGAGCTCTGCCCCAAGCCTTACCATACAGGTGGCTCAGGGGATTGCCTTTTGGCTGCTGGCGGCTTTTATTCAGGCGGGAACTATCTTCTCAATAAGCTGCTTGATAAAAAATGACCAAAATTTAATGGCCAATTTTTTCCAAGGTGCCAAAAATCACTTTGCAAGCCTTCTCTGGGTTGGCTCAATCCTTGCTGTGATATATCTAGTAAGCGCCTTTGTAGCGATGTCGGTTACCTTCTTTTCTGCTATCATCAGCCCCTTCTTGTCTATGGTGATGCTCCTCATTCTAGCGCCTCTTGGCATCTACTTTTTTGCCCCAATGCTGGTATTTGGCCCCTACGCGGTTGTCCTAAATAATGCCGGCTGGCTTGAGGCCATAAAAACGAGTCTCACCATAGCAAAGCGCCACTTTTGGACATTCCTTGCGACTTTGGCCCTCTTTGTGGGGGTTTGGTTCGGCCTTTCAGCCCTTCTTAAACTTGCTGCATCGCAAACAGTTTCAAGCTTTCTAGACAACCTGCTCTCTGCCTACCTCTTTATCGCGGCAACAGGTGCCTTTCTCAGCTTTTTCCTTGCTGAATCCGAAAAAAATATTGATAGCAGGGTGTGACCTCACTTTGCTGGAATAAGCTCCCGTAAAAAATCGGCAAAGTCTAATTCAGACTTCGCGATAAACTCCAGGTAGAGGCGTGCATCTGGAATGCAAAACGGCTTTAGCCGTGCAAAGCGTGCAAGGATTGCATACATAACTGTTCTTGCCAGCAATAAGTTATCTCCCTCAAATGGCCATATTTCAAATATCTTTTTATGGGCAAAAGCGGCGATTAGCACAGGATCTGTTTTTGTTTCAATAAATGCCCGCAGTTTTTCTACAAATAGCTTCATTTCTCCTTTAATTTTATCGGGCGCTACGTGATGAAAAGGGGTCTTCACAGTACTTGGCATATTTGAATACCTTTCAGAAGTACGATATACGCTCCCATCTACAAGTTTCTGTTGCAGCTCTTCAATTCTTCCAACTGTTTTTTGAGTGTCTTGTATAAATGCATAGTCGCTATATATATATTTTACTTCAGTAAAGTTGATGGCCGTTTGATACCTTTTGAATAGTTCAGGATCGTGACTACGTATTATATCGTTATATTCTTTATCTCCCACCATCATACAACTTTCTGCCTCAGGCAGGAGGGAGACTACCGGTTCGTCGAGGAGCGATAGTTTATTCGTTTCTACCCAGGGCATCTGTTCATCTTGCAGGTAGTTCACAAACATCTTATAGTCTTTGGCGGCCACTGCTGTATATGTAACATCATAATGTCTCGTATTAGAGTGAAACACTACAGGATCGTATCCACCAAAGCGAACGAGTGCTGCATTCATCAAAAGAGCTGCAAGGTGGGTGGATATTTCTTGAAATGGGGAGATGCGCGCAATCTCCGTATGCAGCAAGCTTGCTATCTCTACGGCATCTCGTCCCTCCCTAACAAACTGAATAAACAACTCGGCAAGCAACTCCATTTCTTGGGCTATATTTTCGGAACGCACAAGACAGATAAAGCCCTGTTGATTCAGCTCTTTTTGATCCTTATCAAAATCCCCTCTTTCATAGGTATGGACTCCCGGCTTAATCCTTTTGGAAGCTAGGGATGGGGCGCTCACCTTTTCTGCTCCAGGCAAGTGAATACAGGTCTCGGATTTTCGATACATTTTTTCCAACGCTTCCGTGTTACCAATAGTTCCATGTGCAAGTATGTGAGAAACTTGATAAACAAATTCAATAAATGAACGTTTATTCTCCGGAATTTTGGCTAAAAACTCCTTTTCAACATATTGAAGAGCTGCCTTATAATTATCTTGATAATCACGACTTACAAGGATTCGTACTGCTCCCTCATTTTTATTGCTATTTTTATATGGTATGATACGTCCTATTGACGTTGGTTTTGTTGTTTCGTCAACAAATTTTAGGTCTTTCATTGTTTTTGTTGTCTGCTTTACAACATCTGCACAATGATCTTTTGAAATGACTGGCGTGCCCTCAAGTGAACAGGCGCCGTCAGGCACATGCCTATACCCGGGATCGACAAATTGATACAAGTATTTTCCAAATAGGGTGTAGGCCGGGGCTGTGATATTTCCAACTGCCCGAATTACAGCAAAAACAGCATTTTGGGAGCTGTTCTGCGAGCTATTTTCGACTGCACTACCCGGCCAGGCCCCGCCTGCTTTTGAAAAAAAAGCGCCCCCAAATCCCAAAAGAGACGTTAGGCCCACTTTTGCAAATGAAGTAAAAACTCGTCCTGATAGTAAAGAGCAATTTCTTGGTTTTGGAATTGCTTGTGAATGTATTGTTCGATCTGTAATTTGTGTGACAGTCATATTTCCTTCTATTTAAGCTGAGAGTATTTACCATAACTCAGATTTTACCTCAATAAGAAGTCGCGTGCTATGATAAGGTTAATATATGTCTCTTGACCGGTGGGGTTTTTGTCGGGGTGATACTTGGCAGCAAGCTTGCGAAAAGCGCTTCCTATCTCATGAGCTGACGCACCCTCTGCTATATTGAGTCTGGCCAGCGCCTCATGCCGGCTAAGAGCAGGAGGCTCTCTATGCAAAGCGTTCATAAGATAGGGGACAAGCTTCGCATGGATTAAAGAAAAGGCTATAGACTGAACAGACATGCTGACAAAAGCGTGGGTGGGTGCGGCTTTCGGGTCTTTATACATGAGATCGACAGCTTTAGCTATGCTTTGGCGAACAGCGCTTGCTGCAACGTAGGCAATAGCCGACTCTCCAACTGTTTGCATGCTCCATCCTGACAGTAAGCAGTTCATGCCAACAAAGACTGCGGCTTCGACGATGTGATGTATGGCAGGCAGCAATTGGAGCGTCGTTTTTTCATCTACGTTCAGGTAATCAAGTGCCGACATCCAACGATCTGCCCCCGGCATTACGGCTTGCGAAACAGAATTGAGAAAGCTATAAGGAGTGCCTATTAAGCCCCACAGGGCAATATCGCGCCCCAAATGAACAGCGGCAGTGGCCACCTTTTCCATGGCAAGGTAAGGCCCCTCCCTAGGCGTTTGGAGCGAAGGGAAATTTTGCAGGGCCCTTTCGCGGCTTTCTACAATATGGTTTGCAGATTGTACATAGTGGTTATTGGTAATAAAACGAAGAGCACTCGAAGCGTAGTCTGAAACCCTGCCTATTCTCCCGAGCAGCTGGCTTTCAATGTCTTGAATACGCACTTTCATACGCTGTTTTTTTTCCACAACGGTTTGAACCAGCTCTTCGGGAGAAAGAGTTTTTTGATAAAGCTCGATACAGGCCTGAAGTGCCATGCGTGTATGAGCAGCATCGGAAAAATACCCCCGAAAAAAAAGATCCTTCACCGTGTAAAGAAAATCCTTTAACTTAAGTGCGCTCTGAACGGTATCTTGCTCGAAAAGCGGTTCATTAAGTATCAGCTGACATTGCCACTGGTCATAGAGCGACAAGCCTTCGGCCTTTTTAACAAGCTCGTCAAATTTCGCCCCGCAATGGCGTTTAACAACAAAACTCTTCTTAAATAGATCCAACTCCTTGCGCCAGCCTGCCTCTTTTTCGGCCTCTTTTTTGATAACCGAGTCAAAGAGTTCTGTAAGTACCGGGCCAAGGCCTCTCTTCACATGAGCAATTATACTGCTCTGCCGCTTAGGTGCTTCTTTCCCGAGCAAGCTACGAAGTTCCTGGGCGAGAGTTGGCTCTCTTTTTTGGATTGCTGACATATAAAACCGTCCTAAATAGGGGGCGAAAGTATATCACGACTAAGACTTTAGTGTAAGCTCCCTTGCATTTATGTAAAGTAAGCCAAAAACGACCCCATGCACGCCCTGCAATGGCTCATGTAATTTTGCTTGCGACTAAGTACAGCTTTTGCGATTCTGTTCTTACATCGCATATTTAGGAGGTGTATATGTCATTTACTTTAGAAAGTATTCGTCGAGATTTTGTAGCACAAAGTCCAGAAAAAGTGGCCGTGAAAATGGCACAAGGATTTATCGCTACTGCGGTTATTCACCTGGTTAGTGGTTCTGCAAGAAGAGTGATGTTTTTAGGAGCGGCTACAGCTGCATTTGGCACGCTCGTAAATGCGGTTGTGCAGCCAGTATTTCGCAATATCTTTAAAAATTCTCCTTTTATTGCAGATATAACTTCTTTTATCATCTCTGGTTCCGTGGCAATGACAGTTGCAATCTCAGTGGCCCCAGCGCTTGGAACAACTTTTGTCCTAAGTAACGCTGCCCTAGGAATACTTGCATCTTTCCTTATTAACCAAGGAGATACAATGTATGCACACGTATTCTAGAAAGGCATGAATAGTTCCCGCGCTAATTATCGCACCCGCTTTAGCCGCCCTCACCGGCTGGATCCTCCGCAAAAGGTACGGCGAATTCGGCTGCAAGCCCTCCCGCACCATGCTCCCTCTAAAAGGCGCACACGAAATCGCCAACGTCTCCACCGACTTCTGAAAAAAATGGCCCCACGATTAACTCACAATGGATCATTTAATTCAGCTTGCGACAAAGTGCAACTTTTGCGATGCTGCTCATACATTATGAATTTAGGAGTTTTATATGGCAGTTGCTTTATATGATATTCGACCAGATTGTACACAGAGTCTATGTAAAATCGCCTTGAAAATGGCACAAGGGTTTTCCGCTACTGCGGTTATTCACCTGATTTGTGGTGCTACAAGAAGCGTGACACTATTTGGAGCGGCTACAGCGGCATTTGGCACACTTGTCGATGCAGCAGTGCGCCCAATATTTCAAAAGCTCTTTAGGGAATCTCGTTTTGTTGCAAATGTATCTACTCTTGCCGTCTCTTCTGCTGTGGCAGTTTCAGTTGCAGTTGCTGTGGCCCCAGCGGTTGGAACAACTTTTGTCGTAAGTAACGTTGTCCTATCAGTACTTGCATTTTTCCTTATTAACCAAAATGACAGAGTGGTGGCGCACGTATACTAGATGCGCATGATTACTAGTTCGACTTCGTGTTTTAACAGAGCGTAAATTTCTAAGTCTAGCCCAACTTTTTTGAGTATTTCGTCCTCCTATACGGAGGACGAGACGTTCAAACTCCAGGCACGCTGAAGGCGAGCGGTATAGTAAAGATTAAAAAACTCTCAAGCGTTCACCTAAATTGCTCATAAAAATCATGCCTGTATGCGAATGTGGGGCACTTATTTGTAGTGATCGAATCAATCGAATCAGCTCAAATCAAGTGATTCAGCTAAATCTTTTACGAAATTTTCCTGATAAAATCCGCCCTATTTTTCCAGCGGCAGCTGGAGGACAGCTTTAGCCCCGCCTGCAATGGAAGGCCGGTGAGGCCTGTAATGGAACGCGGGGTTCGGGCGCTCTACCTTGCAGAGAGCAGTGGTAACTGCGACACTGGCATGTTATTGCTCTATATGGACGTGGCATCCTAACCCCTTATCTCAAAAGGTCAATCTGGGTTGTTTTCCCAAAATATCTCTTTGTCATTAATTGCAAGATTTGTATAGAGTTCAATGTCATTTTTTGTGATCGGGGCCGGCCCTTTCGATCTTTCGATTCTTGTTGTTATGAACCAAGTTTAAAATCCAAATTTTTCAGGTCGAAGCATGCATCTCCCATTTGACTGCCTGAGCTGAAGAGCGGTCAGGCTTACGGCGTCGCAAAGCGACCTCCTGAAAAATCAAAATCGAAAGACCGAAAGGGCCGGCCCCAACCACCAACCACCAACCAATCAGGGAGAGGTTGAGGTTGTCAACAAAAACAAGGGCATCTTTTTGTAAAATTTCGCAAAAAGATGGCCTTGTTTTTGCAGTTTTCTGTAAAAAGATGGGGTTGTTTTTGGGCATGGGGTCACAGTTTGCAAGAACAGGATCATTCTTTAACTAAGGGTGCGTGCATTGTGCATATCTTCCAAGTTATGCCGCACAGCCCTTTTTATTACGCTTTTAAGCATTCCTAATGATTCCGAACCGGTTGAGAGCCCGAGCATTGACTATTTCTTATGATCGGGGCCGGCCCCGATCACTCGAATTGCTTATAAAATCATGCCCAATACCGTTCATTTAAGCTCTCGATCTAAACATTGAAACACAGCTTGTGTTGCGACTTGAAGCCTGTGTCCATCGTTTTGGATTTGTGTATTCAAGTTTCTGATACCAACTAAATTTATATCGATATTTACATAGTTCACTCTGGACGGGTTGGAAGCTGCATGAGAGAGCGATGCACCTTGTATAGCTATAGCTTGATTTAAAATAGATTCATTGAGCTGTCGCCGTGCATCGCTGTATGCGGCATACTGTTGTTTACATCTATAATTATCTGTCGGTACTGACATATACATCTCCCCTTTATTTTGTTATATCTTATAAAAGCATATATGGTTAAGCTAAGGCGGTCAAGAAAAAATGCCGATGCGTGCTTAATGAATGATCATGATCGGGGCCGGCCCTTTCGACTGAAAAATCAGAATCGAAAGATCAAAAAGGCCGGCCCCAACCATATTAGAAAAAAACTAGCTTTTTGACCTGACCACCTTCTTGGCAATATTAGCAGCACAAAAACGAGAGATATTATATTCACCGCAATTATGTAATTGAAGTAACTCTAAATGATTGTCGCCAAACCGTACAGCAAGTTGAGGATCTTTGTCATCTATAGAACCGTTAGAGATATGAGCAGTACGCAGACTAGGTGGCGTATTGACTAATAGGGCTGTAAAGTTTGTAGTTTCACCTCTACCACTAAGTTCCAAATTTTCAAGATGAGTGGCATTTTGTAAGCACTTAAACTTAGTGTTTCTCACAGAATCGCTTGATAGTTGAAGATGTAAATGACGAAGCATAGGCATAGTATTTACGATATTGCTCAATTGCTCGCTGCCAGAAATCCAACATCTTAAACGTGTTATATTGGTTTTCCCTAGTTCAGGTTTACAGTCCCATAATAATACGTCGAGTGTATCAAGTGAAGTAAGAGATTTCATTTTTGTTATAAGTGTGCCTAAATCAGCTGCCATAAATCCTTTAGCTATTTTTTCAACTCGAAGTGATCTAATAGGCAGCAGTGTAAGTAATTCTTCGCGCTCATGAGTTAAAAATGGCAAATCGGGTCTTTGTTTATAACATTCGTCCTGAGAAATGACAAAACAAAATTTATCTTTTGCAAATTCCTGGGCAACAAGTTCAGCAATTTCTTTATTATTTTTTAAAATCGCGATAAGCTTTTGTTGTGTACGGCGATCTCCATACCAATATTTTACTATCAATTGCAAAGGTGAAGGCTGTTGTGCGAATGTTTGTTCAATCTCTGCAGTCATTTGTTGCTTTTCTAACTCATAAATTTGCTTGCGGACAGATGAAAGTGCTTCGCTGTCAGCATGAGTAAAATGAGAGCGAAGGGTTTGGTAAAAAGCACGTAGCTTGCTTTCTGTGTTATCAATACCGCATGATATGCGACCTTCAAGTTCCAAAAGTTGGGGAATATTCATTGTCTTGATTTGTTCTTCTGATGGAACTTTTTGAGCAGGTGCTTCTTCTTTTGTTGCGATTAATTGTAGCGGTACTAGTCTTAATTCAACGCTTGAGGAACTTGAGGACATATATACTCCAAAATGAAAGTGTAAAAAGACAGAATAATAGCAAATAGGCAATTTATAGAGTATAGCAAAACGGGGTCAGGCCTAGCCCCAGTTTACAAGTTATCTAAAATCGCATTCATATCTTACTGAACTTAAGATAGATATAACGAGCTTACGGTTACCCTAACTGGTGCTCTGACTCGTTTTAGGTATGCCCAGAACGTCCATCAACCGCTCTTGAATTGATTAGGGCCGGCCCTTTCACTTTCACCTGTGACTCGTTTGACCCCATTTTTTGACCCCCGTTTTGTTTTGAAATTGGTTTGTATTAAAATAAGTATGTTTGTACAATAACTTCTAAATTAAGGAACAAATCAGTATGATTCCATCTGCAACAGCTCGGACCTGTGGTCCATCAAACCCTTCTCTTAATCCTTCTAAAAACGTGGTCGGTCCGATCCTTGATCAGACACTTAAAAAACAAGAACTTACGGCACCGGAGCGCTTAGCGTATCATCTCTGTTTAGAGATTAAGGAAGGAAAGGGCCTACTATCCCCAACGATAGATGCTGTTGACGATAAAGATAAAGTTCATCTTCCTTCTTTAGAAGAACTTGATCCTTTATTTGATCGCCTTGTTTCCCTAGCCTCAGCAACTAATGGTATCGAATGGCAAATCGCGCACGACCTGAATGATCCTACCCTATTTGGCGCTCTTGTTGAGTGGAGAAAGGAAGTAGAAATGAAACGCGAGGAAAAGGGGCAAGCTAAATTGCCCGTAAAGTATCATTCAGCACTATCGGGTACATACACTGTTTCAAATGGCTGTGCCAGACATAACATAAAAGTCATTGATAATAATGGCGAGCTTTGCATGAGAAATCCATGGGAAATTGCTTTAGAAAGTAATTTACCAGCAGATTTTACAAGGGCCAAACAACTACAACCAAACCCTCCAAAAACCATCCTATTATCTATAATAAATCACCAAATTGTTCGTGCCATGCAATGGACGTTTAACGATCATGCAAAACTCAGTGTTGAAACTCGAAATTTTGGAGTACTTCATTGTCTAGTTGAGAGGGCCGCTCCAACTGCTTTTACCGACTCAGGCCCCAATAACATTAATGCTTTGGTTCTCAAAAATTTTGGTAAAAATGCAGCCGTAACTTTTGAAGAAGATCCCGAACTACCCACTGCCACAAGCGATCAGATAGCGAGAACAAACCAACAAATCATTGAGATAATGCATTTGACCCCAGAAGCTGACATCCCCAACGCTCTTGAAACAGCAAATTTTGGTGTTGCCAAGTCTTTAATAACGGCCGCTTCCAAAGAAACACTCTCTGGCGAGTATGGATCCTTAGCACTTCGGCTTGCAGAAGAAGCAGAAGAGCAGGAGCTGGTTGAAGCGCTTAGAAGAAATCTATAAGGTATAGGCTTAGAGGATAGGAAATTCAAGCATGCGTCCTTCTTCCTCCCGGGGGGAAGAGGGACGCATGCTTATCTTCGCTTACGGAAACGGGGTCAGTCCTAGAATGTTGATTTAAGCTCTTTTTCACATAATAACTTTGCTACAAGATTTGTCCTTGATTGAAGTGCTGTTTTAGAGCCCTGTTGAGGGCGACTGTCTTTAGCCCATAGCGACTGATAGGGAGCTATGGGTAACAAGAAAACATTCTAGGGAGCCCTTAAGGGCGACTGAACCCCCGCGCACGAAGTCAGTCGCCCTGACGGGCTCTTGATTTTTTTCGCCCAACCCATAGCTTCCTCTAGTCGCTATGGGCTATAGGCAGTCGCCCTCAAACGGGCTCAAAAACAAAGGACAAATCTTACAGAATACTTATTGTAAAAGGGGCCGGCCCCGATCACGAAAGGGCCGGCCCCGATCACTGTAAAATACACCCTGTTTTTCCAAAACATCTTATTTGACCAAACGTTTTATCTTACTCCAATCACTTTCTTTGAACTCTAGTTTCAAGCCAATTCTCATGATCTCCTCATACTGTTCTTGTGAAATTAGGATATTATAAAAAGATATGGTTGCTACAATTTCTTCAAATGCTAATCCCCATTCTAAGTGCGTTATAAATTCAATCAATAACTCTTCATCATGAGAAGAGAGATGTCCTTTCAATATTGGTAGAAGAGCCATAAGTTCTTGTTCAATAATTTGAAGTTCTTTTGATAAATTCATACGTGTTTCTTTTGCCTCGCTCCTTACTTATCAATAATTAATTCTTTAAGCGGAAGCCAATAGCTTTCTTGATGATTCATATCAGTACCAATTTTTTCTATCAGTTCATAAGATTCTTTTGTGATAGGAATGTCATATTCATAGAGCTGATCTACAAGGGTTTCATAAGCTACGCCTGATTCACCATACATGATACACTCATCAATAAACTTTATATTATGTTCAGGTAATCCTGATTTATTGCTCTCAAAAAGAGATCTAACCATTTTTTCAAATGAATCATCGATTTCTTGCATCTTTTCTCACCATATAAAAATTTAAGGAATAGGATATGCGGTAATTATCCCTTCACCGCCAGGCTCAATGATTGCCCGAATATTTATACCTTCTCGTGCCGCCTCTGCACAAAATCTAATGGGTTTACCACGTTTAGTAAATTGGGATCCAGCTTGACCTGTTTCCTGTATCCATTTAACGCTTGGATCTGTCACAATATCTGAAATATAATGCATAATTTTATCACGGCTCCAAGATGCAGGAAACGGTGTTTTACTCGGCACTCCAGGCCAAAGATGACCCCCTTTGCCGATCGGCATCCTTGTTACTTCACCATTCTATGTGTCGTTATATTACTATTTATATATTTAATTAAAGCTTTTTGAATCAATGGTCACCCCTTTTGATCAAATGCTTTATCTTATTCCAATCGTTTTCTTCAAACTCCATTTTTAAACCAACTTTTATAATATCCGCATACTGTTCTTGTGAAATTGGGATTTTATGTAACTTTATAGTTTCGACAATTTCTTCATATGCCAATCCACACTCACAATGTGTGATAAACTCTCGCAATAGCTTTTCGTCATCTGTGGTTATATACTCTTTCAAGATAGGTAATAACGCGAGAAGTTCTTGTTCAAGGAGTTGAAGTTCATCTGATAAATTCATACAATAAACCTTTTATCATGATTAAGTGATAGGAAAAGCTGAATTGGGGCCTGACATTCGCACATTCAACCAAAAGATGTTGACACTTAGCCTGTTATATGTGGCAATAACACTCAAATGTCCGAATTCCAAGCTTGACCCCATTTTTGATTCATTTTATCATCATTTCTTGTCTGAGCGATTGTTTTTATATCTCTTCAGGAAGATTTTTTGGGTGAAGCCAAACAGCAATAAGCTCTTCTCGGTTTATTGTAGCAACGGAGTTGGGAGCAAATTCAATAAGTAGTTTATCTTTTGTCTCTGGATTTCCGAGACAGACCCATCCTTCTTTCCTATTTATATAAATTGGCCATCTACGATCTTCATTTAATCTGTAGGAGATGCCTAAGACGGGTGGTTTATCTAGTAAAGCCACTAGACTACCAGCTTTATAACCGTAAGGAAATTGATCTGTTTTTTTGTATGCTATTAATGGACATAAGCCCCATGCATACATGATTTTTCCTTCGTGATCTATTTCTAATTGCAGGTCGTTAATCATAATCGATGAATCTCCACTTCCATTGAGTGGCTCTACATCGAATGAAAAATCTTCAGCTTGATAAACGAGAGAAAAAAATAGGTCATTTTGTGGCTCTTGAATGGTAAATTTCATGTGCGGTCTAGATAGTCTCTCCTATTCAAGAGGGTGATCTGAGTCATCGCTGCTTGCCTGAAAGTCGTTGTCAAAAGCAAGGGCCCCAAGGGAGTCCGGGCAAAACATAGCCTGGTAGGCGTGAGTTACCTCTAAGGGACATAAGTATGGCACTTCATTTGTAGCAAGATCCTTCTTTACATACTTGATGCGAGCAGGTTCAAACACTTCTAAGAAATGATGGTGCAAAAAGTTCCAGCCGTTGCGTAAGTTGCCCTCTTCAAGGCTTGAGCTTGCGTAGCAATGGCCAAGGACATATGCGTCTGGACCGCCTGAGACAATGTCGTCAGAGTTATATTCGCAAAAATCCCCTGTAATTACGTTTACGCAGCCATTTACGACGGCTGACGGAAGGGATGTAAGGTTAACAAGTGAGGGGACAGCGTTGTCATCTACTTCTGAGGGTATTGCATGACGTTCGGCTGCAAGGGGTTGCAGTAGATAAATCGAGAGTAAAAATATGACGACTCTATACATGGTGTCACCTAATATCGTTATTACTTAAGTATTAAGCAAGGAGCAGATGCGATAAGGACTGCAGTGTCGATAGGTGTAGGGTTAATTCATACAAAAGACGGGTAATTTTTGCAATGTAAAAATAAATCTGAGTAAAGCCTTAAAGATTCTTAAGATTTTTAAGGCGAAGCTTTTTGGAGTGACTCACATAAGTTGAGTCTTTCTCTAGGCCGATTTATCGGCCGTCTGTGTGTGCAAAACGGCCGATAAATTGGCCTTAAAGAAAGACTCAACTTATATGAGTCACTCCAAAGAGCTTCACTCATTTTTTATGCAAATGACGCCAATGTCCAAACTCCAGGCACTCTGAAGGCGTATGTTATAGTAAAAATTAAATTATCAAATGTTCACTTGGATTGCTCATAATTGAGAGAGTCGTTCATCCAAAGCATGTGTTACATGCTTTGCGTGGGAGATAGGACAGGCAGCTTAATAAACTGCCTGTCCATGGTTTGAATTGAATTATTACTGTTTTTGTGCCCTTTCAGCTTTTTGCGCAGGGTTGGTTTGTTCTAAGTGTCTTATTAATGTTATTAGATTACCCCTAAAATTTTCAAAAGAGGTTGCAAGAACAGGGGATTGTGCTTCAATGTGCTCTGCTAAAGCTGTTGCCTCTTGTAGATCAGAAGAGTATGCCCGTTCTGCATCTATTCTAGTTACTGCCATAGTTATAGATTTTGCTAGATTATTAGTAGCTGTATGCAGCCCTTCTACTGTGTCTAGCAAAGCGGTACTATTGATAACAAGATTGTCAATTCTTGCATCTTGCACTTCAGGTTTGGCATCTTGAGGAAGAGCTTCACCTTCGACAACGAGTTGATTAACTCGTGCCTGTGTACTATTTTCCTCGGGCAACGCAGCCGAAAGGGGATTAGCGGATTTTTCTGAAGAGCCCGTTGGCTCATTTGCTAGGCGATAGCCCTGTAAAACACCACGTACTGGATCTAAATAACCACTCATATACAACCTCCTAATTATTAAATAATATTAACAAAATCGCAATAAGTTTGTAGCAATGATATAGAACCTTGATATTGTTTACAACAAAATAAATTTGTAATAAAAAGAAGTTGAAAAAATCAATAGCATTTTACTTTACACTTTACATTCTTCTCTGAATTATTAGCTAAGACGCAAATCGGCGTTTTGCCACAAGAAATACCGTCTGCGCTCAGAAAAACGATTGAAGAAAAACTCCTTATACTCGAACAGCTTATCCAAACTCCAAATGAACTTCTTAAGCTCTTCCGAGAAAAAGAATATGACAAACTTTCTCAAAGATTAAAAAGATTATCACTCGAGATTCATCCTGATACTGTACAAAAAAAAGGCGGCACTACAGAAGAGATCCAAAGAGCCGCCGACAACTTTAGTGAAATCCTGCAGCCGCTTCGTGATTCTCTTTCCAAATTTCGGAATGTTTGTTAGTGAGATCTAAGTTGAGGTGACCGGCCTCATTCGTGGGAGGGGTAGAGTTTTTTTAGTGCAGCAAGGTGTCTTGCAATGAACTTGCTATTAGGTTCAGATATTTGGGCTTTTTTAAAACACGCATAGGCTTTTGCATAATCTGGCTTTTCGCCTTCGACACCTAAAAAGTAAATTTCCCCAAGGATTGATAAGAGATAGCCATAATCTGGAAGAATCGAGACGGCCTTTTCTAAAAGGGCACGGGCTTTTTTCATATCCTCACAAACACCCTTTCCGCCAAGCCGAAGGAGATCACCATAATGTGTCAAGGCGTAAGGATTTTCAGGTTCAAGTGCAAGCGCCTCCTCTAGAAGTTCTTGAGCGCGACGTTCGTCAAGGATAGGATCATAATTTAAGAGCGCTTGTGCAAGTCTAATCTTTACGGCGACAGAATCATCAAAAAACTGAAGTTTTTCTAAAAGCTCTAAACCTCGTTGAGGGTCTTGTGAAACGCCCTCAAAGTTCCCGAGCAAAAGTCGAGCAAGACCATCGAGGGTAATAGGATTATCTTTTTCAAACTGATAAGAGGCTTCAAAGAGTTCCCATGAGCGTTTTGGATCATAGGGTATTCCATCTTCTTTGCGGACTAAAAGATCTGCAAGTCCAGCCATAACAAAAGGATCGGAGGGATCAAGCTCGTAGGCTTTACTTAATAATCTATAGGCCTGCTTTGCATCTCGGGGAAAGTTTGTAGCTCCTGTTCGGTATAAGTCGCCCAGGGAAAAATGAGGTGCTGGATCTTCTGGGTCTATAGCTATACCACGCTGTAGATAATGGTATGCAGCGCGAGCGTCTTTTGGAACTTCTGGGGCGCCTTTACGTAAAATCTCGCCAAGTTGGGCAAGCACAAACTCATAGTCAGGCTTACATCGAATAGCCTCCAAATAGTACTCATAGGCCTTTTTAGTGTTTCCAGATGAAAGAGAAATCGTCCCAAGTCTTGAATAGGCGTATGCATACCCAGGAGCAATTTCAAGTGCGCGATGAAATAAGGATATAGTGCGTGCTTCGTCTTGTCCAATCGCCTTTCCGCGGGGGTCCCAATAGGTAAGATCTGCAAAGATAACAAAAGCTTGGAGGTTATCTCTACAGGGTGCTAAAAATGGTTTATTGAAGATAAATTCCTGCTGAATCATTCGCAGAAGGTCATAAAGGCATGCAAGCTCTCTATTTCTTGCCCAATCAGGAATTCGTTCAATTTCGATGAGATAGTTCAGGATGTCACTTTCAAGGTCTTCAGAGTTCTTGAGATTTAGGGCGATATCCGTAACGGAAATTTTCTCCCCCAAAAGTGCATATAGGTCATCGCTGTATACATTTTCATCTATAGACATGGTTTAAGAGTGCCACATAAGCACATGAAAGTCAACTTTGAGGTAGCTTGAATATTAGAGCTCCTTTAGGATGGTTAAGAAATTGGTGTCGAGATTAGTGTCGGGTCTAATATTCTGACATCCACAAATTATGCTTCACAATATTGCCTGAGGACGCTTTTCACTTCCTCTCATGTATCGTTTTTAAAGTTTAAGAAAATGCCCATTGACAATTTAGTGCATTATGCACTAAAAGTGTTGGTGTTGGGCCGAAGTATCTTGGTTCTCGAATATCACTCGGGTGTCTCCGACATTTGTTGGGGCCCTACCAAGATACAGTTATACGCCCAACAATTATTATGCGTTTCGGCTGGGCCGGAACAGATGGTTTATCGGAATTTGAAAGCTCCATCCAATGGAGCTCAAGTCAACCATTTGTAACTACTATGCCCAGCCATTTTTTAAGGAGCGTTAATTATGAGCTATACTAAAATTTCAAGCCTATTAGAACATCTAAAATGGCTCAAGCCACAACCTACCCCCTTGCCAAATCAGATAGCCAATAACGCGGGTGGCTATTATTACAAAATCGATGAATGGGACCAATTAGACCGTTTTCTTATTCTTGGAAGTGAATTGGGAACATACTATGTAGCACCTGTAAAATTGACATTAGATAATACACAAGTGATTCAAAACTTGTTACGTATAGATGGAATAAGAGTTGTAAATAGAATAGTTGAAGTTAGCGCCGCCAATCGAGCACCAAAAAACGATTCAGCGCTTTTTGCTCTAGCCTTAGCTGCCTCTTGCGAAGATCTTAAAACGCGACAGGCTGCACTATTAGCGCTTCCCAAGGTAGCACGTACAGGAACCTATCTTTTACAATTTGCAGAATATATAAATAATTTACGTGGATGGGGCCGATCTTTACGCAAGGCGATAGCTAATTGGTTTCTTAATATGCCAGTAGAAGACCTTAGCTTACAGGCTGTTAAATATTATAAACGCGAAGGGTGGTCATTATGTGATTTATTGCGTCTATCGCACCCTAAGTGCAAAGAGGATGAAGAGAGACGCGCACTATTTCAATGGATAGTAAAACCAGAAGATGCAACTGCTATCAAAAACGCAAGAAGCTTACGTTTAATCGATGGAAAGTACTGTGCCAAAGATGCAACCACAAATCTTGAGATGGCAAATATTGTGCGAAAATATTCACTACCTCGAGAAGCGCTGCCCACACCAGCTCTTAACAGCCCAGAAGTATGGGATGCGCTGCTTGTTGACATGCCAATGACAGCAATGATTCGCAATCTTGGCAAAATGACTAAAGTTGGCTTATTGCAACCTTTTGGCGCGGCGTCTGATTATGTAGCAAAGAGATTACATGACAAAGAACAACTACGCTATGCGCGAATAAGCCCTTTCCAGCTTTTGCTAGCTCTTCGAGTATATGCTCGTGGTTCTGGGGAGCTAGGCTCGTTGCAATGGACACCAGTAGCCTCTATAGTGCAAGCTCTTGATAAAGCGTTTGAATCCTCATTTGCTGATGTCAAACCAACAAACAAGCGAATACTTGTAGGTATTGACGTCTCTGGTTCAATGTGTTCTAGTACATGTGCAGGATCTCCAATTCTTCGCCCTGTTGAAGCTGCAGCTGCAGTGGCCACATTTTTTGTTCGCACCGAAACAAGAGCGCATGTTATGGCATTTGATACTCAAGCGTATGAGTTTGCCATCACACCAAATCAGCGGCTTGATGATATTACAGAAGCATGTAAACGTTGGGGAGGAGGGACAAATCTTGCCTTGCCAATTACCTATGCCATTGAACGCCGTTTAGAAGTCGATGCTTTTGTCATCTTGACTGACAATGAAACTTGGGCTGGCAATCGACATGCTGTTCAGGCTTTAGATGAGTATCGTCAGCGTATCAACCCCGAAGTAAAGCTTGTAGTAATGGCAACAGCTGCAAATGAAGGTGCGGTATGCGATCCACGTGATCCTCTCTCGTTGGGCATTGCTGGATTTGATGCAGCTGCACCCCAAGTTGTTTTAGAGTTCATAAAGGGATCTTGCTAATAGGAATGACCCCTGATGAACTTAAGATAATCGGTGAGAAATTATTTGGATCTTGGGGTTGGCAAACAAAATTAGCCAAAGCCTTACGAGTTGACGGCAGCACTGTGCGTCGCTGGATTTCTGGCACAACAACGATTCCTGGGCCTGTAACCGTGGCCCTTGAGTTACTTTTACAAAGGGAAGAGTATGACACCAAAAGAGTTTCATCAACTACTTCAGACATCTCAAGTGAGGCATAAGGAGTTTGAAGACGCTTGGAAGGTATATAAAAGTGAAGGCCCTGAAGCTGCGATCACTTTTGTAAAAAACATCCAAGAGGCTCTTGCTACCTTACGAAATACTGCACGCTTACATGAAACACCTGTTTCATATCAGGTCTATGGCCGTGAGTGCATCGATGAAGGCGCCATTAAACAAATGAACGGAGCAATGCGCCTTCCTGTTGCCCTTGCAGGATCTTTGATGCCTGATGCGCATCACGGATATGGATTACCTATAGGGGGAGTGTTGGCAACAGAAAATGCCGTTGTCCCGTACGCTGTTGGAGTGGATATAGCTTGTCGTATGATGCTTACTGTCTACCCCGCTGAAGGAAAAATGCTCCAAATGCAAAATTCACCTGAATTTCAGCATTTAAAGAAAGCTTTGATTGACAATACGCTGTTTGGAGCAGGTGGTAATGGTGTTCATGAGGGTAAGATAGATCACCCCATTCTTGATGAGTCACACTGGAAAAGTACTCCCTTACTTTGGTCTCTACGCTTTACAGCAACTCGTCAAATAGGGACAAGTGGAACCGGCAATCACTTTGTGGAGTGGGGGGAACTTGATATAGTAGAAGAGAATAATCCTCTAAAACTAAAGATAGGAAAATACCTAGCCTTGCTGTCACACAGTGGATCCCGCGGGGTGGGGTTCAAGATAGCAGATTACTATACAAAACTTGCAATGAGTCAATTATCCACTCTTGATGATGAGGTAAAGCACCTTGCATGGTTAGGATTAGATACAGAAGCCGGGCAAGAATATTGGGAAGCTATGGATCTTGCGGGTCGATTTGCCTCAGCAAATCACCACGTCATCCATGAACGCATCGCTCGTGCAGCTGGATTAACTCCAATTGCCACCGTAGAAAATCACCATAATTTCGCATGGCGTGAAAAGATTATGGTAAACGATTGTGAGGTAGAAGCCATAGTCCACCGAAAGGGAGCAACACCTGCAGGGCAAGGAGTTCTGGGGGTGATTCCTGGAACAATGGCAGACCTTGGGTATGTAGTAGTTGGCAAGGGCTGTAAAGAATCATTACAGTCAGCATCTCATGGCTCGGGTCGCAAGATGAGCCGTACTAATGCAATAAAAACAATTACGCAAGAGCAGCATAACGAATATCTTGCAAAGCACGGAATCACGCTCATTGGCGGCGGCCTAGATGAATCTCCAGAAGCCTATAAACCAATTACAAAGGTGATCGAAGCTCAACGTGAACTTGTTGATATCATAGGCAGTTTCCAGCCGCGCATAGTTCGCATGGCCGATGATTCAGCAAAAAGATCTTTTAAGCCAGCGCCAGCAGGTGTTGTAGATGCTGAAGGGGATTAGGGGGCCATGATTTTTAAGAAGGTGATGCTATGCAGAAAGTAATCAAAATAGGAATTGCCGCGATTTTGTGCCTTAGCGCAATTATTGCAGTATTAAGCCTTCCTCCAATGGCGCAGGATGAAGCATACCATAATTTTGCAGATACACGAACGATGTTTAGGGTACACTATTTCTGCGATGTGGTAAGCAACTTTTTATTTATCCTATTTGGGATCATGGGACTTCAATACTTGCAGGGAGGAAGAAAAGTGTTTCTAGGCATACCAAGCCCCGTCGAATGGTGGCTGTGGGTCATATTTTTCCTGGGGGCCATTTTGATAGGGTTAGGCTCAGGCTATTACCACTTAAATCCAAATAACAACACACTTGTATGGGATAGACTGCCTATGACCATTTCTTTTATGTCTCTGTTCTCAATTGTTATTTCAGAGCGCTTTGGGGCAAAATTGGGCGTACTCCTTGCTCCTCTTCTACTTACGATTGGTATTGGCAGTGTGCTTTTTTGGGATTATACAGAATCTTTGGGAAAAGGGGATTTACGCCCATATATCTTGGTCCAGTTTCTTCCTCTTATTATCATCCCCTTGATTTTATGGCTTTTTCCAAACCCGGTTCAAGGCTTGCGTTACCTTTGCTATACTCTTTGCTGGTACGTGCTTGCCAAAGTGTTTGAACATTTTGACAATGTAATATTTTCTCTTACATATAACATTGTTAGTGGCCACACGCTCAAGCACCTTGCGGCTGCAATGGGGGTATATTCCATGCTGCTTTATGTAAACGCAAAACGTATCTACATTCATCGTTACAATGTTTAGTTTGGTCGAATGATTTTAAGATGGTCCTGAGTGTAATAGATTTCACCTTTTTGACCAATAATCAGACGTTGTGGTCCAACTGTTCTAGAACCCTACTTATCGACAATCAATTCCTTAAGTGGCAGCCAGTAACTTTCATCGAAACTCATATCCATACCTATTTTTCACTCAATTCGTATGATTCCTTTGAAATGGGTGAGCCGTATTCATAAAGTTGCACACAAATAGTCTCGTACGCCTCGCCTGATTCTCCGCAGCGGATTAAATCAGCTATATATACAATATCATGGTCTTCTAGTCCTGATTTATTCATCTCAAATAGACGTCTCACCATTTTTTCAAAAGAATCATCTTTTAGTAGCTCTTTCATAAAATCTGTCAGCCTATATTGAAACAATAACTATCAGTTATATTTTTATTATTAATTCTTTAAGGGAAAGCCAGTAGCTTTCTTCATGTTTCATAGCCATGCCTATTTCAACCGCAAGTTCATATGATTCTTTTGTGATTGGGATTCTGTATTCATACAGGAGCGGGACTAATGCTTCATAGGCAACGCCTGGTTCGCCATATACGATGCATTCATCAATAAACTTTTTATCATCTTGAGTTAAATTTGATTTATTGGTCTCAAAAAGTTGTCTAACAGCTTTTACAAATGAATCGTATGTGAAATTGATTTCCATAATGTACCTCCATTTTAAGGTATAGGGTGTCCTGTGATAATGCCTTCACCACCTGGTTCAATTATAACACGTATAGTTATCCCGTCTCTTGCCCCTTCAGCAAGATATCTTAGGCATTGCCCAGAATATTTACGCACTTGTGGTTTTCAAGAAAGAATTGGGGTTTGCCCGTTATCTATGTCGATCTTCTTATAAAATTAATTCCTTAAACCGTAACCACTTTCTTTCTTTTAGGTTCAAGATTTGCCCTACTTCTGCCATCAGATGATAAGATTCTTTAGTTATACGGGAATCATATTCATAGAGCTGATCACACAAATTTTCAAATGCAATACCAGATTCTCCATGCTTGATTAGGTCTTCAATAGAATCAATATCATCTTGAGTTAAGAGAGATTTATTAGCTTCGAAAAGATGTTTTATCATATTTTCTAATATATGAGGTTGTTTTAACATAGTCACTATTAAATCACTTTTTAAAATTGGGGTCAGGCATCACACTTCCAATTTGCCCAAATTGGAAGTTCTTTTGATAAATTCATACGTGTTTCCTTTGCCTCGCTCCTTACTTATCGACAATCAATTCCTTAAGTGGCAACCAATAATTTTCATCAAAATTGTTATTCTGCCCAATTTTTTCACTCAGGTCATAGGATTCTTTTGTAATTGGTGAGTCATGTTCATAGAGTTGAACACATAAAGTTTCATAGGCAACCCCCGATTCACCATATATGATACACTCATCAATAAATTTTATATCGTCTTTAGTTAATCCTGATTTATTGGTCTCTAAAAGGAGTCTAACTTCTTTTTCAAATGAATCATCTGTAATATTCATAGTTAATCTCGGTAAAAAAAGTTAACAAAGTCGAGTCCATTATGGAATAGGATGGGCAGTGATAATTCCTTCGCCCTCCAGGTTCAATTATAACACGTATGTTTATGCCATCTCTTACCCCTTCGGCAAGATATCGCATATTTGGAAATTGCGATCTACCCTTCCCTGTTTGTGTAACCACTTGATATTTGGATCCGTTGCAATATCTGTAATTGGGGCCTGACATTCGGACATTCCAAAAGATGCTGACACTTAGCCTGCTATATGTGGCAATAACACTCAAATGTCCCAATTCCAAGCTTGACCCCGTTTTTGACTCCGTTTTCATAGCAAACAGCCTACATACTCGACCTTTCAGCGGCTCTTTTTTGCCTATATTCAGCGCGCTTGATAGGTAGATCAGGGTCTACTTTAATATAGTTTTTGTCGATAGCATATCTTGTACTACAGATTGCATCATCGCCACTACTAACTAAAAGGCCGCCCTCTTTTTGAAATTGTTCGACACCCCCTGTATAGCCAATTTTATATGACCGTGATACACCACTGACAGCATCATAACCAATCATAGGATACTTTAGATGCTTTTTAAACTTGCGTTTTAATTTGTTGAACAAAACAAGGCTATCTTTATTTTCATATTTAACATTTTCAACATACCACTCAGTTTTGATGGCAATATAACCTTTCCATAACATTGCATCTTTCTCCTTAGGAGATACTACTTGAATCCATCCCTCCATAGGTAGATTTACTTCGCTAACTGGAATACCTTCTTTAACTGCTTTGTCAGTTAAGAAAAAATCCCAACAGACCTGTTTATTTATGACAGAAAGCAATAAGGGAAGGGGTAATTCTTGCACTATGGCATCTTTTTTGCCCTCAGCTAATACTGCATGTAAGTTGAGCGAAGTTATTATACCATTTATGATCTCCAGAAACTCATTGGGCTTTGCAAAAAAATACAATCCACGGGTTGCCATTTTACACCTTTTAGTTAACTAATGCTTAAAGAAATTATATCACTTGTTTTGAAAATTTAATTACACTTTTAGTCATTGTAAGGTACAAATTCCACCTCTTCGCCTAACGTCTTTAAATCTATTTTTGCTCGCCTTTCTCGAGCAACAGGTTTCTCAGCTTTTGTTTGTTAACCAACTTGAACATTATACTCACTGCCATCCTTGCGAACAAAAGTAGCATCAGCTTTTCTATATGATTTTTCACCATTTTTTCGTCTTGATGACTTTCTCTGGCTTCTCACCTTCTCCTGTATGTTTATGACCTAATGCTTTTTTCCTTTCAATGACTTTTTGTATTTTTTCTCTATGTTTCTGCCTTCCTTCGCATCCAGGGCGGTTTGGATTGAAATAAGATTTTGGATTCCAGAATAGTGAACCTTTGCCTTTTGTGGCCCACTTTATCACACGAAGTAGATGAGGCCGGTTTCAGGATGGGTTATTGGGCCTGTTTCGGATGCAAGCTGGGATAGGTAATCGTAGGTGAAGCCGCGAGTTGTTGTTCAGGTTTGGAGGATTAGGAGGTTACCCGCGCCAATCAAGTAAAAGAGCGTTTTCATTGAAATTCTTAATTTTCTTAAATCAGGTTTTGGGTTTTTTATCTCAGACTATACCCCTATTGTAACGTCAATGGACGTTGGGCTCGTTAGAAGATGGCAGCGTTTCCTTCTTAAGTTTTTACAAAAATTAGCCACACTAAGTATACTCTGTTTTCGATATCAAAAATAATGAGGTCGCATTTATGAAAAATCTTATCTTCGCAGCTATAGTTTCTTTTCAAGCCTTTTCGTTGTTTGCAGCTGATGTCATCCCGGACGAACAACTAAAGGCATTTAATGAGCTTAAGAGGGAATCTCAGGGCACTTTTACCCTGCCACAGTCCCATTCCAAGATTAAAATTCCGCGTAATCATGAGCTGATCCTTGGCCAAGATGCTAAAAAGTATGACACGATTTGTGGGAATTTTTTTAATGATGCTGTAGAAGCTGTCTTACTTCCACAAGACGACAATGGGGAAGTGTTTTTTGAGAATTATACGGATGGATATGTGTCTTTAGATGACTGGAATATAGTTGATGCAGCAGCCATGCTTCGCGAGCTGAGCGAAAGTACAGAATATCACAATAAGGAGAGAGTAAAGAGAGGTCTTCCCGAAATGCATGTGATAGGCTGGTGCAAAGAGCCTACGCTTGATTCCGAGACAAAAACAGTCTATTGGGCAATCGATCTTCAATCCGGAACCAACACGTTTGTAAATTCTGTGGCGTTACGCTTAAACCGTTTTGGCTATGAAAAATTGATTTGGGTTACGAGCAAACCCATCTTTCTTTCACACAATGAGCTGCAGCTTGCCCTTAAGTCACACCATTTTGAAAAGGGATTTCGATATGAAGATTACATGCATGGCGACAAAATTGCTCAATATGGAATAGCCACACTTGTTGCTGCAACCATAGGCTCAAAAGTGATAAAAGCTGGTCTACTTACAGGGCTATTTCTCTTTTGTAAGAAGTTTGCATTTATGATCATTGCCGCTATAGTGGCGCTCTTTTATAAACTCAAAGCCTTTTTCAAGCCAAAGCCAGAACGAGTTTAACTCGGGCCAGGCTAAAACCCTTTTGTAAATGCCCTTCTAGCTTTACTTTACAAGCTTGGGTCTTGTGAATTCTATTTACAAAAGAACTTCCAGAATGGCTTCTTAGGAGGGCGACTTCTTCCTAGCAGGAAGTCATTCCATTCATTGCCCGCAAATTCACAATTGCCGCTCTTGATTGTAACGTGTGAGAAACCGAAGACGATTTGAACCAACTCTTTCCAGAGTTCAGCCATTTTTTCCAGTTTCTCTTTATCTTTAATTTCTTCATCTCGTTTTTCTAATGCCAAAGACACTACACCGTTATTTATGTCAACAAACCTTATAAACAACCCCATTAGTGTTCCCTTTATTAATTCAGGGGATTGAATAAAAAATCCGTGATAATTTGGATAAGGAAGCTCTTCGGGTTTTATTTCTTCCCCGCCATAATATCGAAAAACGATATTATAGCCTTTTTCTTTGAATTTTTCTTTCCAAAAAGCAGGTGTGGGAATCGCATGCGAAGGAAAGAACGCACTAATTTCATCGGGGTTTACCCAAGGTTGAAATGTTGTTTTAATGAGTTTTTCCGTTTGAATAGTGAAGGATTCAGCAACAATATCAAAAAATCTAGATGCAGTTATCCTGATCCCGACTCCTTTATCTGTTTCTAATGGCTCTATGGATTCAACGCAAAAATAATTACCATCCAGCAGATCTAAAGAGCCTATTTCGAGTATTCCTGAAGGTATGATCTTAAATGGTTGAATATGATGCTCTGAATAGGCATTGTAGTTGCCTTTTGTGGTATAGCCAACAGTTAGAGACATTGGATTAGTTTCAACGTGCAAAATATGCCCATCTTCAAAGTGTCCATTATCAGAAAACCATCGATCTATCTCTTCGTACGTACGCAAAATTGTCATGGGCATCTCCTGGTTTCATTTACGGCCTAGGTGCTACAGGCTTGACATCCTCATAAGCAATGTTGGAGTTAGTTTGAGGTAGCTGGAGTATTAAAGTTCCCTTAGGATGTTGATTTTGATCTAAGTCAAAAGAAAAATCGGTTACTTTCTTTGTAAGGACGGTAATAGTATTTGCGAGAACTAGGGTGCCATACTTACCCTCTTTTTGTGTCATGGAGCCTGAAATTTTTGTGCAGGGCACTTTGTGTTTCCATTCTGTGCCCATAAGATATTCCCCAACACGTTCGATTTCATAGGTGGTCTCTGGCGAAAGAGGCTCAATCTTAACGACTAAAAGGTCATCAGAAATTCTCTTTTCCGCGGTTGCTTTTACTGAAGCTGAAGCAAGGGTATTAATAGTGTATCCCTCTTGCATGTCCATCCCTTTAGCGCGAAAGAACTCGCGTTCTTCGAGCTGTTTTGTGTTGGCAAGCAAATTTTTCCAGACAGGACAGGAGTTGTCGCCATTTTTTGGAAGACAGTGCGTCATAAACAGAGTTAACCCTTGTTCTGAATTAAGACCAACCCATGCTGCATGCATTCGTGTCCCATTAGGTCGCAAGCCCTCTATCGCAAGGACGGGATACTTGCCCCAATTTAATTTTTTCAATTTGAACTCTTTAACTTGCAATTGGGCGAAGGTTTGCTCGAGTTCGGCTTCCAATGAAAATGTATCAGGACCTGTTTGAACCATTTCATATGAATGGCTAAGTGAGATCAGCTCTGATTTAATCTGCTCTACGTCTGTTTCACAGATTGCGATATCTTCCTTTGTTCCCCAAATAGTGCGCTCTTCAACCTCAGCTAAAATATAGTTAGATGGAATTGCGGGTTCAATAGCAGGGTACTCAACCCAGTCTTCTGGAATAAGCTCTTGAATGCGTAAAGTATTTTGTGCTGCAGATAAGAATCTTATGGAAAACAGCGTCAAAGCCAATAGACAAAAATAGATGGTTGGTTTTCTCAGCATTGCATTAATCTCCTCAAATAGTTTCATATAAAAAAATTGTTAAATTCCCTTTTCCTACGAATTCACGGTCCTTCTACCCATCTGACTTCTGAGCTTTGGCTGCTTCAAGTTGTTTCAATGCATCCTCATAAGTCTCTTCTAGTACAAATCATTTTTACCTCCTTAATTTTCAGAGTAATAGGTCAGAAAGAGACATTGGATCCCTCAACATAGCCAATTGTCAAGTCCGCTACTTGTTTCTCAATGGCTTCTGCATATGATTCTTCTAAGATTAAACGAAGAGCTTGGGTTTTTGGATCGACTTGATAATAATGGAATTTTTCATCATAGAAAGCGATTTCTGATAAATAAGGTGGCTGGGGGCGGTTAACGTTCTTATCCCAATAGACAATTTTGATTCCAAGTTGCTTAAGGTTGGGTGAGTCTAATTTCTGTCTTGGAAATTTGCGTTTTGTTTCTTCAAAGTAGGTTTGGGATAGCGGATCTTGTTGGATAGTGGCCAAAAATTTTTCTACAAGAGCTACTGCCCGGGTTCTTCCCTGTTGAAGACCCTCAGATGAATAACATCTTAGCCATATTCCATACCTGAGATGTTTAGAAGGCTCAGTAAAATCGCCGATGTGAATCAGTTCACAGTTGTTTTTTTTACCATATTCCGTAGCGATATCATCTAATCGTTGATATAAAGCTGATTCATATTTAGGACCCGAATATTTAGGCTCTCTGAATTTGATGAATAAAATGAACATTAGAAAGCATAGTGCTATAGCTCCAATGATTTTAAACAATGTTAAAAAGACAGCATTCAAATGACTAAAAAGATTTTTCATTTTCAACAATCCTTTTTGCTTCTTCAAGTGTTTCAGAGTGCATTAAAATCTTTTTATCGTCTCTTTCATATGCTGTTCTTTTTTTAAGCATTGTATATTCGATCATATTTTGATAAAGTTCAAATGAATATAAAACGTTAGGGGTTTTTATTGGGTGAAATAATTCATCACGTATCCAGAAAGAAATGGAAACTCTTGAAGGTGGAAAAGGGTACTCAGCTAAAAATGGTCTGAGGGCAGTGTTAGAATTGATGTTATTTAATAAAAGCTGAGTGCTGTTCACAATAATTTGTCTCGCTTCCTTCAGAGAAAGCGATTTTTGCAAGCAAAAATTAATGGAGACGTTCCTTACCCCATGCATTCCGCCTAAGCCTACTGCGCTAAGTTTTGCATTATAGGTCTTTTCGATTTCATCTTGCGTTTCTTGAACGATGAGATGAATATTTTCGTCTATTGGATCTCGTTTATTATTGCATGCACACAATCCAAAACAAATAAGTAGTGTGAAGATTTGAATTTTCATAGTTAAGGACATGTAGCGTACATGATTCATTATTGAGCCTGACCCGCTTTTGACCTGCTTTCCTTCTAGCTTGTTTAAAATGGAAGTGTGAGGTCGATTTCTAAATTCAGTCTATGCCAAAGAATTTCCTTACCAGTGGAGCGAGATAAAAGCCTTCTTTTGTTATATAATTTTTCATTTTCTCTTTGCTTTCCAATTCTTTTACCATTGGAACCAAAATTTTCGTAAATAATTGGCCTAAGATTATTTTTCTTTCATCATCACTAAGGTTGTTATCCAAATCAAATGCTTCATTATATTCTGTTGGCTGTCTTCTAAATACATTTCCAATATCTCTGAGTAATTCCTTACTTTTCGTGTAATTATTTCCTAAAATTTTGTGTATATAAAATTTTATATTCAGGTAGTAGAGATTGGAATAATTCGACCTTTGTAAGTCAAGGGTTATAATACAGACAGGTGTTTCCTTAAACCACCCTCCATGTAGATATTCAAATCCATTAATAACAGCCAAACCGCCAAACATTTTCTTAAACTCTTTATTGTCCATAGCTAATATGTATCCAATTGTGTATCCCAATCGCCTCCATGTAGAGGATGATTATCCATTTCTTTTTTGTATACTTCAAGTTTTTTCTTTCCCTTCGCAATCTGTGCGGGATTATATGGTTTTAACTCATGAATAGTCTTCGTTTCAAAATTAATGTAATCTATCCTCTTTCCGGTTAGAGTGCGATATTCTTTTTGATAATTCATGGGGTCCTTTCCTTAAGTGGCAACCAATAATTTTCATTAAAATTCTTATTCAGCCCAATTTTTTCACTCAGATCATACGATTCTTTTGTAATTGGTGAGTCATGTTCATATAGTTGAATACACAGAGTCTCATACGCAACGCCTGATTCACCATATGCTATTAATTCTTCAATAGAATCTATATCGTCATTTGTGAATCCTGATTTGTTGGCCTCAAACAGGTATCTCACCATTTTTTCAAAAGAATCATCAGTTTCTTCTCCTAAGGGAGTGGAAATCCAGTCTGACCCCATTTTGGCTGAGCCTATTTTAAAATCTCTTCTAAATGAATTAGTTGGGGCCGTGAATGCAGTGGTTTATATATTAATTCTTTGATTGTTATCGTCCTTCTTTACATTTGTATTTTTTTTACTATGCTTTAGTGCGTCTGCTCCCCAGAAGTACCTAAGAGTTCCGATCGGTGAATCAGGTTCGCATCGCTGTATTGTTATACTTGCTTGGCCGCCTATTTCATTCATTACTGTCGCATTTATGTTAGCCACAATTGTCCCATCAGCGCTTGCCTTCATGCCTTTCGCAAGTTGCGAATCACAGCTCTCTGATTTCACGAATAATTGCTCATTGGGTTTGAATCCTTTGCCAGTTAGAATAAAACGATTTGCATCACGGGTTTCCATTATTAAACAAACATACGCACCATCCTCCCAGCTAAATTCGATAGGATTTGGTGTAATTACCGAAGCAATGCACGAATTTTTATCTTGGGACAACATTGCATAATAGGCTGGCTCACCGTTGATGAATTCTCCGAAGGTCTGAATGTAAAATTCAACATATTTCCTATTTTTTGTGGAATATAATGTCCCTTTATATGATACAATGAATTTATCTAAAATGCTTTTATTGCCAATAGCGTCTAGTACATAAAGGGTGTATATTTCTCCTGGTCTGAAATTTTTGAATTCAAGTAAATATAGTGGACTATCAATTTGAATTTCTGTATCTGATTGCAATATTGATGCAAGTTCATCGGCAGAAATTTTCTTAAATTCCAGCTTTGGCCCTTCAGAATTTTCATTATACACTGCGGCAGAGATGGAAGCTCTTATTGTTTCATCTTCAGTTTTCGGTCGGATACAACCACTAACCAGTAGCATCAAAAGTAATGATCGCACAACAAAAATGAACATATTAGAAATTCCTGTCATATATTAGTTTTTTTTACATTTTATCATAAAAATATCGAGTTTATGATTTCATTCTTAGAAATTTATGCCTAGCTTTTATTAATTTATCAAGGATCATTTTTTGGGACTCTTCCGAACTTCCACTTCCTTTTCCATGGAATGATTCATAGAATAGGGGTACTTGGGCACTAATTACTACGAGAGCATCATCACAAAATGACAATAAATAACCTCTTAATGAGTTACAAATTTGGCCAGTATCTGCATTGCTATAGGTCGCGCCTTCAGGAATTTCTATAAAGGCAAAATATGCATTTCCAATAGCGTCTATTGTCTCTATTTTTTCACTGATTATCGTAATGTTTGGAAAATCTTTAACGATAGGATGAAGGACCGCGTTGAAAAAAAAGGCACGATAAAATGAAACTCTGCTATGTCCAGGGACAGTTTTCCAGCGCTCTTCGAGTGGTTTATTCCATATAACGACTTCATATCTTAACAAATCACCTGAATCATTTAGAAATGAAAGAATATAAAATTCTCTTTGTGGACGCACTGCGGTAACTTCCATGTTATTTGTCATATCAGGAACAGTAACGCTAAAATCATCTGTATAATACGTCCCATCTTTTATATATCCAACCTTGGAAGTGCGGATGCAGGAAATCAAACTCAAGCAACATGCTGTAAGGAGCACAATGAATGAGATTCGTCCACTCGTATACATAACTTACCCTTCGGGTTGGATTTGTGATGATTTGGTAGTTTCAATCATTTTCTCAGCTTTACCGGAAATGGGGTCAGATTGAATATTCGGACATTTTGAAATGTCTGAATGTCCAGCCCCAATTATAATATTTCATAATTTGGCCACTGCATCTGCATAGGGTTCATGGTATACCAAACGAAGGCTTTGTGTTTCAGGGTCTGCCTCGAAGTAGTGAAAGACTCCATTATAAAAAAGTATTTGAGCGAGATAAGGCGGCTTTGGCCTATTCACATCGTGATCCCAAAAAGCAATTCTTACGGACATATTGTGAAGGTCTGGGGGTTCTCCAAAATGACGT
Organism: uncultured Chlamydiales bacterium; assembly: GCA_963826935.1. Taxonomy (GTDB): domain Bacteria; phylum Chlamydiota; class Chlamydiia; order Chlamydiales; family FEN-1388; genus SZAS-7. The sequence goes on from CAWGYH010000005.1 coordinate 436,080, forward strand.
TTGATTGTGCCCATTTCATAATCATAATAAGCTAGTATGGCTGGATCGTGCTGTAACATTGTTGAAAAATCACAAACTATAGGCAGAGCGATAGATCTTCCCTGTTGTAGTGAGGTGGATTTAGTACTTGTAAAAACCAAGTGATAGTCTGTAGATTTATACGGAGTTACATCGCTTATAAGGCCGCTATCGATTAGATCAGAATCAAGTATGAATTTTAAATGATATTTTCCAGCTTCAGATTGCCCGTATTTTGTTAAGGCAACATGTTTTGCATCAAAAATTCGTTGTGCTTCTGGTCTTTGGCAAGATGTCAGAAAAAAAACTAAAGACATTAATAGATGTATAATAAACCTATTTTCCATCTGGCACATCCTTTTTACTTTTGAGGTATAGCTGATTGCCCATAGCGAAGGGTTCTTTGTACAGTATTTTTTCTTTTCCTTCTGCACATGTTTTATATACGATATATCCATTGCAATTTTCTACGGTGCTAATATAAGGTTCCTGTAAATAGTAACCTCTGCCATCGCTAAACTCTATAGATAGGTCAAAATTCTTATCAGTAAGTGGGAAGTTGTGTAAAAAAGGGCGTATTCGTTTTTCAGTATTAAATGGAATCAGATGCATTTCGTAAATGGAAAAGAAAAGTGAGCGAGCCTTATCAATAGAAGTTAATTGAAAACTTTTTGTTACATAGGAGAAACACATCATGCGAATAGTAGGATACCATTCCCTACTTGAAGAGGAGGACATATAAAACCCTTCTTCATTTAACCTGCAATTAATGTTTTCGATAATTTTGTCAGCAATGATAAGATCTGGCCTCTGCTCTTCCACATTTGATAAACTATCTGAAGGTCTTGAGCTACACGAGGAAGTCGCGATCAACAAAATGAATAAATATAATTTTTTCATCAATAATCCATTATTATTTATGGTTCAAGGCTATTTGTTCAAGTACCTTCGAATATTCATTACTTAAACATCCATGCTGAGAGCAGGGGATACGTATGGTACCTACCATCTGTAAATTCCCTTTTCCTAAAATTCCATTATACGTCATGCCCAATGGATCGGAAATAACCGATACAAAGTCTGACCAGCCAGAATGATTGGCGGTACCATGGAAGCCATGTTTGTTATTAAATATTTTAGTAGAAGCAATGCTTTCTATGAATAAGCGTTTTCGCTGTTCAGGTTCAAGCATACGCGAAGCCAGATAAGTTGTTTGACCACCATTACTATGAGGTACAATGAGTGTATAGGCGTTTTCGCCGTGAGATTTGGCTTTGGTTGCAAGTTGCTCTAAAGCTCCAGCAACCACATTTTCATTTTCCGTTGATCCTCCTATCATGTTATAAGCAGCTTTTAGCACATCCATAAGCAAACCTCGCGTTGGTGTATATATAAGATACATGTCCGGATGGTTTCCTCCAAAGTAATCTTTAAGACCATTCGTATTTTCGACTGCTTCCTCATAATCGCAATTAAGCCCAGTTGACACAGCTGCAGCAACGCAATTTTTTGATGTTGGGTTGCCATCGGCAACTTTATAGAGTCCGGCTGGCTTACGTTTCTTTGTAGAGGCCCCCCTGGCTTTACGAAGTTTGTCTTCAACACTATCATTCCATGATCCAAAATGAAAACTATGATGTACAACTAGCTCGAAAGTTCTGCAACATACATATTTTAACCCATCCTTCGCACTGCGTACTCCGTCTGACAACAAATCACGCAAGCGATCGGTAACATTTCGATCAGCTGTTTCATTGTCAAGAAGCCCGTAGGGATCGAAACGGGTCATGGGACTATTGAGGCAGTAAGCATAAAGGTTTGGGCCGGCTTTTAGGCCCAAGGGATCTTGGGTGAGCCATTTGCCAAGGCTGGGGTCGTAGTAGCGGCGGCCAAAGTAGACTAGGCCCGTTTCGGGATCTACTCGTTTGCTCGAGAAGCGCCAAGGGCTTAGAGGATTTTCTGGGGTCGTTTCTTGGCCGAAGGCGTCGTAGTGATAAGTTTCTACGGGGGTGCCGTTGGTGTTTAGGAGAAGGGTTATGTTGCCTTGGCGGTCGTGTAGGGGAATATAGGTGGTGCCATTTAACTCTAGGGCTACGCTTGCGCTGATTTCGGCGCCGAGGCCTTCGCCTAGGGCGCGAAGTTCGGTGATACTGTTGGCACTATCTAGCGTGCCGATTTCGTTGTCTTGGGCGTAGAGGTAGCGTTCGGTACTGTTTTCTTGAGGGCAATGCTTTGTTAGGCGGCGGTTAAAGGCGTCGTAGCTGTAAGTATAACGCTTATCTCCCGCTCTTACTTCTATGAGGCGATCGAGGGCGTCGTACTTGTAGGTGGTGCTGTCTTGGCTTAGGCGGTTGCCTCTTTTGTCGTAGCTATAGGCGTGCTTGCTGTCTGATAGAACGGAGTGGAGGCTGTTGACGTTGTATGTCGCATCATCCTTTTGGAGGCGATTGAAGAGAGAGTCGTAGTTGTAGGTATGGCGTACCGGGCCTGTTTCTGAGGTAAGCTGCGATAGGAAGTCGTAGCTGAAGGTGCGGTTTGAGGAGCTGCCCAGGGCTTTTGTGTCTAGGGTGAGGAGGTTGCCTACAGCATCAAAGCTGCTTTTTTGCTCAAATTGGGCATGGAAGATGTTGGTATTGCGGCCCAGTTTATCGTGGTTGAAGGTGAGGGTGCCGGCTGATTCCGGAAGGGCTGTTTTTTTGGCAAAGCCTGAAAGGTCACGCTCAAGGGTTTGATGTTTGTAAAGTTCTTTGCCGCTAGCATCCAGTCGTTGGATAGAGTCGAGGAAGGCAGAGTGGCTGTAGGCTACTTTTGAGCTGTCCGGGAGGGTAAGCTCTTTTACTCTTCCAGCTTTGTCGTAGGTATAAGTAACCGTGAGGCCGGTTTCTAGGGTTTCTGAGGTAAGCTCGCCAAAGCTGTTGTAGCTGCGGGTGGTTTTTTTACCTGTAGAGTTGTTTGTGACTTCTAGGATTCTGTCGGAGGCGTCGTAGCTATAGCTATAGTCTATGCTGTGGTCATCTGAGTAAAAGTGCTGAAGCCTGCCCTTTTTGTCGTAGGTGTGGCTGAGGATGGTGCCGTCGGCATGGGTGATGGTTTCCAGCTCGCCCTGGCGGTTGTAGACATAGCTCGTAGTTTTTTCTTCCGGGGTATTTGCGGCCTCTTTAATGGATGTGAGGTGGTTGTTGCTGTAGTAAAATAGAGTAACTATATTTTTAACACTATTCTCTGAGATGGCGTTTTCATCTATTCTTACGCAGTTATTGGCCTCGTCGTAAAAAAGCTCCTTTTTGGCAATAAGTTGATGCATAGGATCGTAGCGGTGCACTTCGGAAAGGTTGGCGCGGGCATCATATATCTCTTCTAGAGTACAGCCTCGGGCATCAATAGTTTCTTTGCGAAGGACCGTTTGGCCATGTTTATTTATATGATCGTGATAATATCGAAAGAAGGTTTTATTGCCTTCTGCATCGGTGTGTTCTTCCACAAGGCCGTGAGCGTTGTAGCGTGCCTCTGACCTTGCCTCTTGGCCGTCGATGCTCGAGATGCTGCTGGTTTGATTGTCGGCAACATCATAGCCATAGAGTTTGAAGGAGCGAAGCTCAGATGTATGGTCAAAGAGTTTTTCTTGCACAAGGCGATGGTGGGGGTCATATTCGTAACTTTTTGCTATATAGCCTTCAGCATCAAGGTGGGTGCGCGCTTCACGCATGCGTCCGTGGGAGTCGTAGGTGAAGGTTGTTTTTCTCTCTTCTTGTTCTTTGGATATTTGCCTTCCTGCTTCATCGTAGCGAAAGGTTACCTTTTCTCCCGTTGGCCCTATTGTCATCACTGGGTGGAAGCTGTTGTAAGCTAGTTCTTGTCGGGCTAAAAGCTCTCTATCCATAAATAGGTGGGATGTCAGTTGCCGATCACACCAGTCGTAGGAGATGCAAGTATCAGCGCCATTTGGGGCTATCTCTTTGATGAGGTTGCCCTTTATATCGTAAAAATAGTGCTTTGATGAGCCATCGGCAAACTCTTGGTCTGTGATTTTGCCAATAGCGTTGTAGGTGGTTTTTGACACTTCTCCAACTTCGTTCCTTTCAGTTACTTTGGAGCTTAGGTTTTGATAGGAGTAAGTTTTTGAAGGGGTCTGTTTATTTCCAAGATGGTCGTAGATATCGGGATAGGTAATTTTTGTGATGCGGTTTAGGGAATCATATTCATAGCGCGTGGCGTTGCCTTGGGCATCTTTTTCACAAATTTTACGATGCAGGGCATCATATTCATATTCGCGAGTAAGTACAAGCCCATTTGTGTGAGTTTCTCTCTCTTTTACGAGGCGGCCTATTTTATCGTAGTCATAACTTACGCTTACATCATCTCGCGGGCCAGTTTTTTTCTTAATGCGGCCTGCTATGTCATACTCAATAAAGACTTCTCGTCCGGTATGGTCCTTGGTATAGAGTATGCGGCCAATGTCGTCGTAGCGATAAGAGGAGCATGTGGAGTTTTTTTCGCGATCCTTCACCTCTTGTCGCTCTACTAAGCCCTGTTTATTGTAGTAATTTATTGTAGTTCGTAGCCATTTTCTCTTTTTAGTTTTGATGTCAAAGTAAAACTCTAGGATCTCTTTCGGCTCGCCAAAGTTGGGACTTTCTTGCCTTGGGGTAATCCACGTCATATGGCGCTCTGTAACCTTATCCCAGTTCTCTTTTTGTTTTGAGCTGCCATCATCGACAATACTTTCAATAAGCAGCCCGCTTTCATCATACGTAAAAAACTCACGCTTTCGCACATCATAACCATCGCAGGTAAACTTGGCTTTGAGTAGGTTGCTGCCTTTATAGTACTCGTAGTAGGTGTAGTTGCCCTTGGGGTCGCATTCGCTAAGTTTTAGGTTAAAGCCGTCGTCTGAGTAGGTATAGCGCGTCACCTGCTTGTCGCAGGTTTTACTTTTAGGGTGGACGTCGCCTGAATTTTTTGTGATGCGGGCAAGCAAGATATCTTGCAAGACATTGCCTCGGCCATCATATTTGTACTTACGTACAAGACGTGTTTTGCCATGCTCGTCTTTGACGATATGGGCGCGAAGGTGGCCTTCGGTGTATGAGCCATTATCGCCCCAGATAAACTCCTCTTCCATAAGAAGCTTGTTATGGCTGTCAGATTTTTTTATGCGGATAAGGCGTTTGTCTTTATTCCAGTAGTAGCGGGTGATGTTTTTGTAGGCGTCGTAGACCTTGGCGTGGCCTGCCCCATGATCGCCTTTATAGTAGTGATACTCATGGGTGATTATATCTTCGTTATTGGGGCCAACGGGGGCGTGTTGGGTGCGTACGCGGTTTTGTAGAAACTTGTTGGATTTTCCGTAGTATTTGGTGAGGATATAGGAACCATCGTCACTATATTTTTTCTTTACACGCCTTTTGTGATGGGCATCTTCTTTGCAGTAGGTAAAGTGGGTGTTGGGATGTCCCTGCCGGGCGATTTTTGATACGCTGTAGGTGCCATGCAGATGGCTGCCTTTTAGCTTTTCAAATGAGTATATATGCTCGCGCTCATCTGATGTTGTGACGTGAAGCGATGGGTTTTTTGCAAACTGCTCATCGGACTTTTGTTCAAATTTTATTTCGTTAAGTTTGCGGGAGAACTTTTTATTGTGAGTGGTTATTTCAATGATTTCGTGCTTATCGTTATAGCGGTAGAGGCGAACGTTGCCGCTTGGCAGCAGTTCTTTATGGAGCTGGTAGTCGCGGTAGTATTCGGCATGCTGTTTATTCTCATGCCTCATCTCTTTTGCCTTCCACTGGCGCTCGTAGACGCGCTTGGTGCCATCACCGAGCGTTACGTAAAAGCGATCTTCCTTTTTGCTCCAGGCAAGTTTTATGTTTTTGACGTTAGTTTGGCCGGATAACTGACCGTGGGTGATGTTTGTGACACCGGAGTTTTTGGTGACAAGCTTAAAGTGGCGAGAAAATTGGTTTTTATGGTTTTCGTCATACTCGCTTTTAAAGAGCAGCCTGCCGCCTGAGGGGTCATAAAGGGAGAGGAAGATGGGATCAGCTCCAGAGATGCCGCCGCGCTCGCGGTCGTTTCTGCGGTTTTTTGCATCTCGACGATCGTCCATACCTTTTTCTACAACATCGTGCTTGAGGCCGCCGTGTAGATATTCAAGAGGGTGATCTGAGTTATCGCTGCTTGCCTGAAAGTCGTTATCGAAAGCAAGGGCCGCAAGGGAGTCCGGGCAAAACATAGCCTGGTAGGCGTAAGTTACCTCGAAGGGACATAAATATGGCACTTCATTTGTCGCAAGATCCTTCTTTACATACTTGATGCGAGCAGGCTCAAATACTTCTAAGAAATGATGGTGCAAAAAGTTCCAGCCGTCGCCTAAGTTGCCCTCTTCAAGGCTTGAGCTTGCGTAGCTATGGCCAAGGACATATGGGTCTGGACCGCCTGAGACAATGTCGTCAGAGTTATATTCGCAAAAATCCCCTGTAATTACGTTTACGCAGCCATTTACGACGGCTGATGGAAGGGATGTAAGGTTGACAAGTGAGGGGACGGCGTTGTCATCTACTTCTGAGGGTATTTCATGACGTTCGGCTGCAAGGGGTTGCAGTAGATAAATCGAGAGTAAAAATATGACGACTCTATACATGGTGTCACCTAATATCGTTATTACTTAAGTATTAAGCAAGGATCAGATGCGATAAGGACTGCGGTGTCGAAGTAAGAGAGTTAATTCATATAAGAGAGAGGCAATATTTGCAAACAAAAAGCAGTGTTCAAAATGCAGGAAATTCATTGCACTTTCGATAAAAAAACAAGGAAGGCGTCACCGGTTGGGCAGAGGTATGGCGAAGCAGGCTACGAGTCATCTCGCACTATGCTTCCTTAAAGAGGTGCACATGAAATTGTCGACTCCACCGAATTCTGAGCCTAGCCCGACTCGGTTGGATTTCGTCTTCTGTATAGAGGATGTGAAAAAATGCGTTTTTTTCGACCGCAGGTCTTTGGAGTGCTGCGATTGTTCGCAGCTTTAAGTTCTGCACATACCTTAATTGCGAGATCGATCAAGCTCACAAAACACCTCTACCGATTTATGTAGATCTGTTTTGTAAGCTTGGGCGGTAAGGCAGTAAAGGTGTGTGGTCGGAGTAAAAGCTGCGAAGCATCGCAGCACTCCAAAGACCTGCGGTCGAAAAAAACGCATTTTTTCATCGCCTCCTATACGGAGGACGAAACGTGCAAACTCCAGGCACCTGAAGACGTGCGTTATAGTAAAGGGTAACTCCCAAGCGTTCATTTTGAATAAGTGGTCTTCTGTGACAAATTTTAGCCTTTGAGATTATTTCTTAAGAAACGTATTATCGATTGCTTATGCTATTTTTTAATTTTAAAAAAGGTGTTTTATATGAGAGGCTATAAAGAAGAATCAAATTTCATGTTGGCTGCTTTATGCGGGATTTTAACTGCCCTTGCTCTTGTAGCTATGTGGGCCTATATAACATATTTTGTCAATTTCCAAGTCGGCTGGATGGCTGTGGCAGTAGGCTATATTATCGGCTATGTCATCCGCATCATTGGTAAGGGGACTACGCTCGGTTTTGGAGTGCTTGGTGCTGCTCTATCTTTGCTTACATGCATTGCCGGCAACCTATTTTTCATCATCATATGTCTTTCCAATGATGAGCATATCCCAGTCCTGGAGGTACTGAAAACAATCGATTTTTCTAGCCTTATAAGCTTTTATGTACAAACATTCCACGCAGTTGATCTTATGTTTTATGGCATTGCTTTATACGAAGGCTTCAAGCTAAGCATTATCCAGTTTGAGCAAGAAGATGCTGTGGGGGCAGCGGTGTAAAGAAAACGGGTCGGGCATCACACTTCCAATTTAAGTAAATTGGAAGTGTGATGCCCGACCCGTTTTCTTTTCTGCCCCTACCCACATAATGCTCTAAAGCTAATGTGGGCAGGGTAATGTTGCTAATGCTTCTTAAAAGCTGTTATTTTACGACTGTCGGGGATGCATCCATACGTGCCATTAGATCATCGGATCTTTTGTCAAGTTGATTTTGTTTTTCTTTGATCCCAGATTGGGTAATGGGGCATTGCTTGACTTGTTTGTAGGCAAGAATCAACTCGTTAATCTGTTTTGTCCATGCTGGATATAGCTCTATCATAGCTGTGAGAGCATCCAGCATCTCCTGAAGGCCTTCTTGGCGGGTAACCTCATATGCGTCTATTTTTGTTTGGGATTGGATGATCCTAGCTTTTGCATCTTGCTGTCGCCTTTTTTCTCTGCTGCAGCAACTTTTTGCTTAGCGATAGATAACTCATTAATTTTATCTTCGAGCTCTTGCTGTTCTGCAATTGTCATATGATTTGCCTGCATAGACTGCCCTTTTGAAGGAATTTTAGCTCTGGTTACTGGTCCAGCCTGACTATTTTGGTCTTGTTTTTGGCGGGATCCAAAAAGTCCCCTTAAACCTGTTACTGCTGACATAACATCCTCCTTTTGTTAGGCAATGGGGGAAAATTCACCATTGCGCCTTTATTTGTATCACAGATTGTCAAGATTATAGCAAAAAAGTCCTTTTTCGGCAAGAGATTTGAAATATTTATTTGTTTCTATGTGGAGTGTAGGTTTTAAGAGAGTAATTGTCTGATTTTGAGAGTCAAAAAACATGACACTTGACAATGTAAATCAAATATTTTAATATAAGGATTGGGAAGGAGGGATCCATGGACCCATTAAACTCAAATACTTCATCACATATCTTACAAGGCACGCCTACGGGACCTTCGTCTTCTCTTGGCCAATCGGGTCCTGCAGCGAGCAAGGCTGAGGCTTTGAGGCAAAAAATTCTTGCCTCGAGGCAAAAATTTAATACTGTGACTGAGGAAGCAAGCCAAGAAGTTGTGACCAAAAAAGCAGCTTCAATAGATTTATCCGAATCCAAGGTCGACAAAGCCTCAGCCCTAGAAGAAATGCTCCGAAAACAAAATGCCATTGAGCATGTTGTTGTTGGAACTGAACTGGTGCCGGCGGCTGATGGAAAACCTGCAACTGTTGTTGCTACGCGTGCTAAAGAGATGTCAGAGACGGATTTAAAGCAGTCTGGCAATAAGAAAATGGTTATCCATGGCGACTCGCTGTGTGTGCATCCTGATTTTGGCCTAGCACATGGTCAGAAGGTTATCTTAATCATTAATGGAGAGCAACGCGAGTTTACGGTCCGACACCTTACTGATTCTGAAATGAAGTCCTTTTCTAAGATGGTTGATGCATATATTGTACAGCTAGGTCAGGCTAACAATTCTGCAGCAAGAAAAGATGAAAGTGAAGACAAAGGACCTTTAGGGCCCCTCCAGAATAGACGCTCTGTTGCAGTTATTCACAACCCACATGAGCACAAGAAGGGTGGTCATGATAATAAAGTCGACAATACCGCCAAGAATGAAAGGAGCGAAAAGCTAAAAGAACTCGAAATAGATGAACGAAAAGGCATCCAGAGTGCCAGGGACGCAGTGCATTATACCCAGCTCATGGAACGGTTGAAAATACGGGCGTTTATGTTTATCTCCAGGGACTTCAAGGATTGTTTTAATAAAGATATTAGCCATCTGATGGCAGCACATAAAGAAATATCAAGGGTTTCAGCAGAACACCTTAATCAAGCGAGAGAAGATCCTTAGACCGCGTGGATTATATACGCGATGTGAAAATGGGGTCAAGTCTCACAATTCCAATTGATAGACTGTGCAAATTGGAACTGTGAGACTTGATCCCCATTCTTCCTTGGACCTCGATTTTGACCCCGTTTCTACGATACAAGTTCGCTTTTTTGAAGATCACTAAGTTGGTTGTTTAAAGTAATTGTCTACACAAGGCCTATGAAAAACAACTAATTGATAACATCATTGTCATATTTCATCGTACATTCATGGTTAATCGTAGCGATGACGGGAGCCTCAAACCTTATCCGACTGATGCAACCCATGTCATATGCCATCATATACGCTATACCTGGGCACATATGTACGTCCGCCTCAATTTTCTTTGGACCGCACGGGTTCGCTTTAGTCGCATAAGCAAATAAACTACTATATTGCTGGACGCGTTCAATGATATCAGAGGTCTGGTCGCAAGTCAAACCAATTACTGGAAATAATTTATTACCTGAAAAATATCCTACAGCAAGGAAATGCACAAATTCAGCATCGACGGTATCCCCATTTTCTTTCAGCTTTCCCGCGTTCAAAAAAGGAGACTTAAGAGTTTTATTAACAGATTCAAGATCATTATTTATGCGACGATATCCGCTCAAGTTTCTTTTGTTAAGCCAGCTCTGTAAATTTTCTGCAGCAAGAACTGCGGTTACCTTTTTCCTAACTGTTTTTTTAAGCTCCTTAGATGTTGGTAGAATATATTCGATGAATTTGTTAACAGCATCGATCGCCAAGTCGAAAGAGATTTTCTGAACAAAATCGGACTCCTGAATCTCGGTTGACATATTGTCGATAAATTTTGTGTAGAATTCACTTGGTGACTTTTTACAAGATTCGTCTTTCTCAATTTGCTTTAGAAGACCGCATGGTTGAATCGCAGTGTTTGTAAAATAAAAATCAAAAACAACATCTAACAGGTTATGTATGCCTTGGCTCACCGCGCCGTCAGTTGATGATTTAATGGTCAGGGTAGTTCCCTGAGACAGCAAATGTTTTTTTAAATTTTTCGACGCGGATGGCAAGTCAACGTGTAAATATTCTAATATTAAGGGGCGTGTAATGATCAATCCCCCGGCATTTATGCTATTTTGGATCGCATTTACATCCGCAGAAAACCCCTTGGATACTTTTTCGAAAAATAAATCGCAAGCTGTTGTTTCAGAAATTAAGCTAGCGGCATTCGTGTCAACAAATATATAGCGTTCTAATGTCATACAATTAGGCTAGTTTAAGCTGAGGCCTCATTTTTATCAATAAAAAAGGGGCAAACAGAATGATAAATCACCACAACCAATTGCTCATGCTTTTGCCTGCTACTGATCGGGTCGGCCCCGATCAAATAGAAGAAATAAACAAATCATATCAAACAGGCGCCTGTAAGGAAGGCACTTCTATCAAATAATTTCATGCAAGATCTTTAGTTTTTGCTTGCAATTTTTGATAGTAACTTTTACTGTTGAATTCCTTTTGCAAAGTCATATTATGCCGTTTCTTGTGGAGCTTGTTGATAATGATTAGTAATTTTATTTATTTTTTTTGCTGCTCTACTTGTTTTCATAAGCTCTCTAGAGTGCGGGCAGCCTCTTGGCAGTCAAGCGATGAGCGTGATTGGGGAGGTGGCTCCATGCTCCTTTGTTAATGACACGGTGAATGTTGTGGATGGTTCGCTTTATTTGCGGATGCATCACCTTACGGTGCCGGGGCATGTGCCACTGGATCTTGTGCAGTTTTATCATAACAAAAGCTCTTACGACCCATGGTTTGGGGTGGGCATGAGCTTCAACTACAGCTTTGCGGCATGGGATACAGAGCCCGGCGATAGAACGGATGATAAGTATGAGCGGTATAATGAAACCATTGCAGAAAGTGCCGGGGGCTCCATTATTCGCTGCTTGGGTAGTGCAAAACCCGGGAAGAAGGCCGATTACTATTTAGACCCAAAAGTGATCCACGAAGGCTTTACCAACTGCGGCTCGGGGTGTATTAGCGCAAGAACAAACCTCAAAAACATCAGATTTCGGCAAAGTACCGATCATTACGGCTATTCAGACTGGACATGTTACCTTCCGGATGGTTCAGAGCGGTTCTATCATGTCGTCTATAATAAGCCTCTTACTCATGTATACCTGGAAAAACGCTTAAATAAGACCTCTCTGGAGTTTGACTACAATTCCTATACTGAATATGGCCGCGGTGTTAAGTACAAACGGGTCGAGTCGATTAAAAAGATTAAGGCCAAGGCAAAACATCAATTCAACTGCCTTAAATTTTTTCGGCATGAACACCATGCATCGGTTACCTCCTCCAACTATGGCTGGGTAAACTTTAAAGGGTTTACAAAGGATAATAATCTCTACATCCACAAAATCGAATCTTCAGAAAACCCCACGCAGGAATTTGAGTACACGCATGCCGGCAAGTACTACTGCATCGATAAAATAAAGTATCCCCAGGGGCGCTTTTTAGAGATGGAGTATGACCATAAGGGGAGAGTCACCGCCCAAAAAGCTCCCGTGAGCCCTAACGGCGAAAAGCATACCATCTGGCGGTTTGACTATAGAGACGACCATACCGTTGTTCACGATGCAAACGATCACAAAACAGTCTATAACCATAAAGACAACAGGATAACCTCTGTAGATGAGTTTAGAGCAGGCAGTCTCTATCGCTCAAAAGCCTATTTCTGGGGTGCAAAAGAGGGTCTTTCTTGGGGAAAACCAATAAAAAGCGATGAGGGCAACCTCATGGGCTATGCCACGCTTAACCACGATGGTCGTGGAGAGTCACTTTGCTATTATGAGTATGACGACTTTGGCAATATCACCAAAGAGACGCTGTGCGGCAATTTAAGCGGAACGTATACTAAACCATTCTGGATAGATGGTAAAGGCCGCTCAAAAGACGCTAACGTTGAAAAGTACCATAAGTACTACAAGTACTCCAAAGATCACCTGCTTATAGAGCAACGTGAAGACTTTGGCCCTAAGATAGAGTGGCGCTATATCAATGGGACAGACCTTCCTTGGGCAAAATATGTCTTTGATGACGAGACCCTCATCCAGCGTGAATTTTACAACTATGACAGCGATGGCATCCTAGTAGAAAAAATCCTTGACGATGGCTCTACAACTAATAAATCAAGCTTCATAGGTGTTACCCAAAGGCTTGTCACCCATATCATCCCAATAACTGACAAGGAAGGCTACGGCCAAGGCCTTCCCAAAGAGGTCTGGGAAAACTACCAAGATCTAGAAACCAAAGAGCTGGTAGTACTGAAGCATACCCGCTTCAACTACAATAAGCAGAGTCAAGTCACCGAAGAGGCTGTCTTTGACGCCAACAACAAGTACCACTATTCAATCAAATACCAGTATGATGACAAGAGCAGGCTCCACAAAAAGACAAATCCGATGGGGGAGACCTTTACCTATAGCTACGATGCCAACAACAACAGAACCTATGAAAAGCAGGAAGGCGTTGAGGCCCATACCAACTATGAATATGACAAAGCAAACCGTCTTATATCTGCCGTAGAGTACCACTACGGGGATTCAGAAGTGCATAACTCATTTGCATATGACTTCGCAGGCAATAAAGTTGCCGCAACAGATCGCTATGGCAATAAAACCACCTATGACTACGACAGCTTTAATCGTGTAAAAAAGATTACCTTTGCCGATGGCACCGCCATTCATAAAGAGTATGATATTTTTGACAACCTGACCAAAGAAATAAATCAAAATGGCCATGCCACAAGCTACGAGTACACCATACGCAATTCACCGAGTCATATTACCTATCCCGATGGCTCAGAAGAGCGCTTTCATTATAACCATAACGGCACTCTTGCTTATAAAATAGATCAAAATGGCATAAAGACATCCTATACTTATGATCTCCTTGGAAGAGTTACAAAGACTGCCATATTTGACTCAAGCGGAAACGAACTTTCAACCTCCACAAACCGTTACAACACCTTTCATCTGCTTGCAACATGCGATCCGATGGGCTTTACTACCCATTATCGTTATGACGCTGCCGGACGAAAAGTTGAAGAGTGGCAAGAGGCAGGTGATGCCTTCAGCAAAACGACCTATGAGTACGATGCTTTAGGACGCCTATCCTGTACAAAACGCTACTACGATCAATCAGGCTTTATCGCCACGCGCTTTACATACGACCTGTTAAACCGTGTGACGCTAGAAAAGCAGCAGGATGTAACCGGTGCTACAATTAGCTGGAACTACTACAAGTATGATGCATTAGGTAATCGCACCTTGGTGCGTTCCGGCCATCTTTCAGAAGATGCTGAAATTAAAAGCCTTTTCAATACCAAAGGCGAGCTCATACAGCATATCGATGAGTGTGGAAGTGCCACGAAAATAGCCTACGATCATACATTCATCAACAAAAACGGTAAAAAATCGCTTAAAAAAACAACTACCGATGCTCTTGGTAATATAACCAAAGAGTATTTTGACGTTATGGGCCGTCTCGTTTCAACCGTTAGAAAAAATTCCTCTGGCAAGCTTTTAGCGGCAACGGACTTTTGCTACAATGCTACGGGAAAAAAGACCAAGCAAATAGAGCATGTGCTTATTGACGGCCAAATCCATCACGACTACATCATCGCCTGGGAATATGACAGCCTGGATCGCATTATAAAGCTTATAGAGCAGCCTGATACGCACGAGGAAAAGAGCACTTCCTATGCATATGATCCTTCAGGACGTCTTGTAGCCCTCACAAAACCCGATGGCACAACCCTTAACCACAGCTATGATGGTTTGGGAAGGCTTACAAACCTTACTTCATCTGATGGAACAGTTGCGTATAGCTATTTTTATGACCTCCACAACAACCCTGTTGAGGTAAAAGACGAGGTCTCAGGGCACTCATCCCTTTACACATATGACCTCTGGAATAGAACTCTTTCAGATGGTCTAAAAGGCAAGCATTCCCAAAGCTATACGTACGACTGCTTGGGCAGGCTCCTTACCCTCACTACTCCAGATAACTCGCAAGTCAGCTACTCCTACGATACTGCCTACCTCAGAACCATATCCTGGAAAGGTTTTGAACATCAGTACAATGGCTTCGACTTAAAAGGGTGCCCCAGAGAGAGCACATTAATTGGCCAAGCGGGACCGCTTAGCCAATCATGGGACAAAAAATGCCGCATAACAAACATAACCCATCCTTATTTCTCCCAAGACATCCCATCGGATGGCTTTGATCCAGTAGGCAATCTCAAAAAATTCTCATTCACAGACCCCATGGGGCATATTGACGCCACCGCTGCCTACGACGACCTTTACCAGCTAACTGAAGAAGTAGCCGTAAAGACCCACACCTACACACATGACTCAATCTCTAATCGCTTGAGTAAAGATCGCGCCTCATACTCCATAGACGGAAGAAATATGCTCTTAAGCACTTCTGAGGATGCGTTTATCTATGACAAAAATGGCAATCTTCTAGAACAAAGATCTCCAGTTAAAACCCTACGCTTTGCCTATGATGCCTTAGACCGGCTCATCAAGGTCTCGGATGGGTCACAAGAGGTCACCTACTTCTATGATAACTTCCATAGACGCATTGCAAAGTGCGTAAATGGTGAACAACATAAATATTATATATACCTTGGCCAGCGTGAAGTTGGATTTTATGATCCTGCTGCGCAAGAGCTTCTAGAATATCGCATCCTAGGCCTGGGTAAGGGCGCAGAACTAGGTGCAAGTATAGCCATAGAGCTTCAAGGCAAGATCTACGCCCCCATTCACGACCACAGAGGCAACATCGTTTGTCTCCTTGACCCCGAAACAGGCCTTCCCCAAGAAACCTACCGCTACACAGCCTTCGGGGAGTCAGAGACCTATTCTGCAGATAAGCCCATAAACAACCCATGGGGCTTCATGAGCAAGCGCCATGACCCTGAAACGGGCTTTGTCTACTTCAGTAGGCGTTATTATGCCCCCGCAACCGGCCGTTGGATCACGCCAGATCCTCTTGGCTTTGCTGATGGGCCGAATATGTATGCGTATGTTCACAATAATCCTTTGACGGGATTTGATCTTTATGGTCTTTGGGATGAAAACATCGACTATGATGACGACACTACTCCCGACGTGCGCTTTTTCAAGGCATTTATAGCACAATATACCTCAAACCAGCTGGCAGCTGTAGGGCACATTGGTCGGGTAGGAATGGAATTTACTCAGCATCCCATTACTACAACGCAAAATATGTTCGAAAGCGTACAAAATTTGAGTATCTCTAGTGTCTGTAATACAATAATTGCAACCAAAGATGCAGTAGTTGATTTATATAGCGAAAACGACTGGTGCACAGCGTCGGGAGTCGTCGTTGCGGAGCTTATGCCGGGAGTAGAGAAGGGTACCAGGCTTCTAGGAAAGGTTCTTTCACAAAAAATTGGAAGGGTAGCTAAAACTGCACTGAACGAGACTAAGCAAATCAGGGGGTCGGGTCGTGCAAAAAATAAAATGAAGCCACACCAACAAACACCGAGAGAGTCAACCCCACCAGGAACACATTCAGTCTTTAAAAAAGATCATAATGGGAAAACCACACATTATACAACATGGAAGGTCAATACAAATCCACACCCACTCGATCCAAATCCTAGTCCATTTAAAATGCATAAAGAATATCATGGAACGGGAAAGGAACCACAGGGGCATTTTATGAAGCAATACGATAGAGATTCAGGATACCCTCATGTTCATAGAAATCAAAGAAATCCTAAAACAGGTAAAATGGAAGAAATAGTTGAACATCCACACAAATGGGAAATGCCGAAATGATTATGAAAGCTATAAATGAACGGTTTATATATGGAAAATAATGAACTATCTTGGTTAATGAATTGGTTCGACTTGCATTGTAATGGATCTTGGGAACATATGTTTGGTATTCTTATTGAAACAAATGAAGAGCCAGGATGGACTATTTCCATAGATTTAGAAGATACAGATTTAGAAGGCCTCAAATTCAATCAAATTGATAGGAGTATTAGCGCGCATGACTGGCTCCATTGTTCTGTCAAAGGTAACGAATTTCTAGTTAAAACTAGCTCAAAAAATGTGCTTGAATCTATTCGAATTTTTCGAAATTGGGCCTCTCCGCTTTATCAAGAAATTAATGAAATGGCTCCAGTAGCAATTTCTGATAAACAACTCTTATGGCTAATTAAATGGTATGATCGCCTTTGCGACAAAGGTTTAAGCTGCAAAAGTCGAATCAGGATCGCTACTCTCGATAATCCCGGCTGGAATTTCTACATTGATTTAAGTGGAACAGGTTTGGAAACGGATAATTTCAAAGTAATTCATGTTGATCGAACTGAAGAAGATTGGTACCACTGCTTTATTAGAGATAACATTTTCCGATGTCCTGGAGGGAATTTTAACCTGGGAGAAGCCTTACAGGTATTTAGAAATTTCGTTGAATCGAAAGCGAGAACGAATGAAAATGAATAAAATAGAAGCAAAAAAAGAAATAATCAAGATCTCCCAAGAAATGTTAGATAGTAAACTTAACTTAATAAGTGGCTGTCGCATAATAACAGGCTTGACTTGCAATGTAGATAGTCCTCAGGACGATATCTATCTTCCATTTATCTCTGTTGATTCACAAACGGATCATTATCCTCTCGGCAAGGTAAGAGAACTGTGCGATCCTGATTACCTTGCAAGAATTGATATTGATATAGAAGATTTTATTGCCTTTGCAGGGGCGCACATTCGTGATTCTTGTAGAGAATTAATAAATAAGCTTTCAGGTGAAGACGATTCCATGAAGATTGCTTGATCGATAGCTTGGGTTCGGGGAATTATCAGAATTGGGGTGTGCCTTTCGATTTTCAATTCATGAGTGTGAAAAGGACCGGATCCGGTGATTCGTGCGATTCTATTTCACAAATCGCACGAATTGCAGAATCCGGCACCAATCAATCTTTCTGAATTGGAAAAATTCTCTGAAATCAAAGCATGAGAATTTATGAATAATATAAAAACTAAGCAAGAAATTATTTATATAGCGCAGGAAATGTTAAAGGGCAATATTGATTTGATCAGTGGATGTAGAATGATAAGAAGTCTGCGTCACAAAACTGATATTGCTAGCGATGAAGTATTTGTGCCCTTTATTGGTATTGATTCACAAACGGATCATTATCCTCTCGGCACGGTAAGAGATCTGTGTGATCCTGATTACCTTGCAAGGGTCGATATTGAAATGGCAGAGTTTCTTGCCTTTGCAGGTGAGCATATCCGTGATGCTTGTAAGGAGTTAATAAAAAAGCTTTCTGAATGAGAGCTTGAAGATAACCTGGGAATTAGGCAATTATGAAATAATCCGCCATATCGCCCGTGAATTTTATGGGATCATAAATTATAGACAATTTATTCAGTAATTTTTTGAGTAAGGAGAGGTGTGTTGAAACCTTCAAAGTTAGTAAGAGTTATTTTGTCATTTTTTACTGCAACTGCTTTTTTATACGATAGCGTGCAGGTCTCAAAGCAAGGTAGGTCGTAAGAAAAGTGAGATCACCCGGTCTCGATTAGTTTTAACGGCAGCGGTCCGGATGCGTGAACGAATGTAAAATAACTTTATGTGCCCGAGCCGTAGAGCGCGTCATCTGACAGTTGGATAAATTGCCTTCTGCGGCAGTAATTCTCAGCTTTAATCGCAATCCCAAAACCTATAGCTACGACAACTGCACCACTGGCTGCACCTAGAAGCGAAAAGCCATTTACTCCATTACCTACAATTGAAGGCACTACGGCTCCTACAACCATGCCAACGAGGCCCAGGCCGCAAACTGCAATGCCAAAAATTTTGCATACGCGTTCGGCTCTATCTGAAACTTCACGTGATACTGGAACGTGTTGTAATGGGCCTTGTTGCTGATAGGCTTGTTGAGAGACTGGTGCAGCCATATTATTTTTTCTCCTGTTGGGGCTATTATCTCGACTTTGGAATTTTTTGGCTACCTATCTTAAAAAAGAGAATTCGTTCGTTTTTTCGATTTGCGATTCGTTTATCACACTTGCAATGAATGAGGATTTGCGTTGACGTTCTTTATATCATTTGTTACTTTCGAACAGTTTAACGGTAAAAACTATGAAAGGAGCGTCTGTTTATGGGTTTCAAAGAATTGATTTCAAGCAGTGTGTCTACAGTAAATAAAAACCTTAGTCTTGTTGGAATTACGGGCGTGATATACGTATCTTTCATGCTGTTGTCGTTGCTTTTTGAACCTCAAAATCTTGTAGCACTAGATGGTCAAACAGTGGATTTGACTTCCACATATGTTTTTGGAGGGTTATTTATTTTGCTGAGTATCTTCCTTGAAGGAGGAGTCATTCAGTATCTTTATCAAAATAGGGTCGCGAGTGGTTCTGCACATTTCAGCACTTTGCTAGATAGCGGCAAGAAAAACTACGGCAAACTATTTCTCCTAGGGCTGTTTGCATTTGTTTTTGCTATGGTGACTTTTTTCGCGACAGTCATTGCGGGAAGTTTATCAGTAATTATCAATCCACTTATTGCAATTGCTGTAGCCGTTCTTCTTGGCGCATTTGGATTATACTGCTGTGTGGTTGTGTTTTTTCTTGCGCCTTATCCAATTGTACTGGATCAACAAAAGATCGGTGCTGCTCTAAAGACAAGTCTGAAGCTATCAAGAAAAAACCTTTTTGCGTTTTTGGTAATTGTTCTTTTGGTAGTCGCTATCCGATATGGCGGCAGCGTTTTGCTGTCTACTCTAATAGCCAGCACAACGATCGCTTTGAAAACAGGAATAACTGACCGAATCATTACAGCAATGTTCTGGATTCCAATAGATGCTTACTGTAGCGTGTTTATGTTTTCCATATTCATGCACTTTTACCTGAATGGCGTGCAACAGACAAAAGAATCTTTAGCTCAAAACTAGTAGATGTGATTTTGTGTGTCATTGCTGCCTCCAAAATGGCACGGTAGAGTTAATGTGCCACTTAAACGCCATTATATGGCGCGATAAGATTATTGTGCCAAATGATCTTTTTTATGTAGTTATGTGGGGTCAGTCGCCCTAAGCCGAGCTCTCTATTATTTTTTATACCACCCACAGCTCCCCAAAGGTCGCTGTGGGCTTTAGGCAATCGCCCTAAACGGGCTCTAAAACATATGGACAGAACCATTTTTGTAGCTCTTAGCGGTTAATCAAATTTATGGTTGATTTTTTCGAAAAAAAATGATATAATTAATGCTTAATTTCTAAGGGAGTTTTTTATGCGTTTTGAAATAGATCCAATTTATGATCATTTTACAGGTATTGGTGTTGATCGTAAAAATGACCAGCATGTAAGAACTGATTCTGGATTAGTTTCTAAGCAATGGCGGGTAATTAGATTGCTTCAAAATGTTGTGGCTTGGATTTTTTGTTTTCCCAATACTCGGCTGTCCAATGTAATTAACGCTGTCCGATTAGCTGCCAATAGAACAAGCGATCCGGAGCAAGCGCAAAGAGCTGCATTTATCATTTGCGTTCTTCAGAGACTCGAAAGAGGGAGCGATCCACATCTTGACTCGCTAGCTCGATTGAATAGACTGTCCAATAGGATTGCCACAAGTCAACTAACAGCCGCTCAAAAGGATACTGCAACAGATCGTCTTCGCGAGATAAAAACTCAGTATGAACAGGGCAAGAAGATTGCCCAAGCGCTTAAAAAAGCTGAAAAGGAGATTTTCTCTCCATCACGACAAGAGCCTGCTGGAAACCCAGTGCCCCTAAATCCTATCCGGGTAAGCCCCTCTCTAGTACAAGAAGAGCTAAATCAGCAGCTCATCAGGTCCGTTAAGGGCGTCAAGAATGGAGTTGCTCTACTGGCTAGTGTTTTCTTCAGCCCGCTTGCTGGTTTACTTGTAGCAGCATATACACCACCTGAAGGTAACAAGGATCTTACGAACATCGACAATTGCTTGGCCCAGGGAGCTAATATCAACCATCAGGATGTATTTGGCTATACAGCGCTTATTTACGCTTCCTACTATGGATATCCTCAAATTGCCGCGCATCTACTTGCTAGAGGTGCTTCTGTTGAGATTAAAGAGGATCAGGGCTATAACGCCTATACGATGGCGCAATACTATGTGAATGATTATACCGAGCGTTTGCAAAAGAACGACGGTCAGCATGGGATGCGTGAACACTATCTTGAGATAATCGCTCGCTATCAGCAAATCGTTGATATGTTGAAGCCAAGAACGCAAGATCGACAGATGCCGCGATCTTCATGGTGGTAGAGCAAGTTTTCGCGAAGGTCTTTACGATATTTTGAGCTGTTTGCAGCCGCTTGTTGCTCTTTTATCGCGCATGACTTCGCTGCTTTATCTTGCTTTCAGATGCAGTCGTTTATGTTCAAGTCCTTCAGCAAGAAGTGTCGCTGTAAGTAAATTAAGACTTACACCTTCTTGTTGTGCGAGCATTGCCAATGCCGCGTGAAGACTTTTTGGCACACGCAATCGCCACTGACCACTATATCGTTTACTTGTGCTGGGATCGGGGATAGGATCGCCAAATTCTTTTGCAGTATAAATCCAGGATTCTATCGCACTTTCAGCTTCTTTAAAGGCTTCTTCAACCGTCTCTCCATCTGCCATACAGCCAGGTAAATCAGGGATTTCAATTAAGTATCCCCCTCCTTCGTCTTTACTAAGAGGACGTACTATCGCAGAATACTTAAGCTTTTTCACTTTCTCCTCCTTGTTCGTCTAAGAGGTTAATAAATTGTTTAATATAAACCGGTTTTATAGGTTTATGAGCAGGAATAGTCAACATTTGTTTATTCGGAAAGCGAAAAGTAACGTGACTACTTCCTGGTTGTCTATACTCGATAGAATACCGGTCAGCAATTACCTTAATGTCATCGATACGCCAATCTCGAGGGTTTTGACGCATCCTCTCGAGTATTTTATCAATCTTGCTCATCTATTTTTATGGTACCACATGCGGTTCATTTACTCAAGAACTTTTTCGGGAAATGAAGGACAGGTTGGCATACTTGGCGGCTGGGGGTGCGGCGCACCTGCTCTTGTCGTAAAGATGGAACAGCTTATTGCGCTTGGAGTGACCAAATTTATCGCTGTTGGCACCGCCGGAACGCTATTGGACAATTCGGTATATACCGGTATATACTTTATCTTAGCCAGTTGAGCGCTTTTATGCTAGACGAATCTTCAAAAAAAACATCTTTGCTAAAAAAGTAAAATTTTATATATGTAGAAATGGCCCTAAAGTAGGGCCAAAAACCTAAAAAAAAAGGAACAAAGTATGCCAGATTATAACCCAAACCGTAATCCAAACCAAGAACAGAACCCAAATAAGAACCAACCACAAAATCCAGGCCAAAAGCAAAACCCAAGCCAAAAGCCATCTCAAAATCCAAACAAGCCATCGCAACAAAAGCCAAAAAATTGGTAATTGCCAATTAGTGCGAGCAGGAGGGGCTCTTTAGCCCCTCTCATTTAATCGATTATTCTTGTCTAAATCTATAATAAACCATATTATTTCATGCTCAAATAACCAATTTTGTGTATGAATCATCTTAATGCTGCATTTCAGAGCTTACATGTCGGTAAATCTCAGGAGCAAAAAAAGCTTACAGCCCAGGAATTGCATGATGCCATAAAAAAAGGAAACTTTACTGCTGCGATGGCATCGCAAATCCAAAGCAACACAGTAAACGAACTAGTTGCCGGAAAATGCGCGATGCATTTGGCTATTGAGAAAGGCGATGATACGGCAGTAGCGCTTCTTGTAAAGCATCGACCAGATCTAACAATTCAAGAGCAAAACACAGGAAATACCTGCTTTCACCTAGCTGCCTTAAAAAATTCTGCACCTATGCTTAGAGAGCTGGGCACGTTAGCTAAACCTGGCGATCTTGAACAGAAAAATGCCCAGGGATTTACACCCTTCTTTTTGGCCTGCATGGAGGGAAAAGATCAGGGGGCCCGCGAATTACTGAGTATGGATGCACGTATCGATGCTACAGAGCCAGTGCATGGACAAACGGCCCTTCATCATGCTGCAGCAAATGGGCATACAGCCATTGTGTTGCTTTTTCGCAATAAGCTAGATGCTGTAAATGCTGCTCTATCGCAGGGATGGCCAGGGGCAACACCCTTGCACGCTGCATGCCTCAAAGGAAAATTAGAGACGGCGCTTGCACTACTTGATATTGGTGCTTCAATTGAGGCAACATATACATGCGCCAAGACGAGTGGGAAGACAGTGTTACATGTTGCAGCTTCTCATGATAAGCTATGGCCTGTTGTATCCCGCTTCAACGATAGACCTGATATTCTAAACGCCATAGCAGGTGGCCGTACAGCCCAGGATATTGCAGTAGAAGCGAATTGCCCTCTTTTCATAAAGGAATTATTTAAGTGCGGCGTAAAGCCTGACTTGTCGCGGGACTTAAAATCGTTCAGTACAGCGATAGGAAAGATCTACTTGGAGTTCCTTCCCTCCAGAGTGCAGCTGTGTCAAACGATGGCTTCTTCTCCCAGCTGTTCTCTTGAGCAGGAAAAAGAGATTGTGAAATGCTTAAATATTTATTCTAAACTTAAAAAGTACCCTAACCTGCTTCCAATGAATGATGAGATCACAGCATCATGTGCCAGGCTTTTTGAATTTATTGCTGTTCGGCAAGAAATACGAATCGATGCCGCGCGCGCTGTCGTAACAGGCTCTGATTCAGCCGCTACAGAAGAGGATCTTTTGCAGCTACTTGAAACGTTGTCATTTCAGCATCTACTTGTGTCATCAGTAGAAGCTTCTGGCTATCCACAACTCGGGGCTTTGAGCGCAAGCTCAAGTATCCTATTTGACCCCCTCGGAAAGTTGCTCGAGACACTCGCTTGTCACATAGAGGTCGAAATGCTCTTTAACAGAGATATAAAGCCACATCCGGTCCAAAAGGAAAAAATCAAGCGCATTGCTGAACAGTTATGCGACATACAACAGCTCCAATCACGGCTATTCTCGGGCTCCCTTCTTAGCACGCTGCAGAGTCGTATCACCCCATTTCTTAAAAAGTGTCAAGATATTCTCAGCTCTAATAACTAAACGTCGCAAGCTTTTCAGCCATTTGGCAAAGCTCGGCTCTTGTCTTGCAGCCCAGCTTATTTTTGATAGATTCCATGTAGTGTTCTATGGTGCGGTGAGAAAGAAACAGCTTCTTGCCAATTGCTGGACAGGAGTATCCCTCTTTTACAAGCAGCAGGCAGCGCTTTTCTTGAGCGGAGAGTAGCGATAGCGATTGATCGCCGCAAAGGGATGCGAGCGCGTCAAGGTCTAAGAGCTCGCTTTTGGGTTTGCCCCATGTTTTTTTTACCTCGCCTATGGAAATCCCCTCGTCGAGATGGGATTTGAGTTTGCGGTCCAGTGACTTCACAAAATGGTCCATAAATGAAGTAAAAAGACCAGGTTTATTCATGAACAGGTTGTAGAGGGGTCGTTTTTCTAATAGCCCTGAAAAACAGCAGGTTTCCAGGTAGTTTTTGTTATGTCGTGCAAGCACCATGCCGTGATCCATTTTATACCGTTTTTTGCGCTCGCTGTAAAAGGCATCGCTTCCAGGAAAATGGCGGTCGCAAAACCACAAATACTGGCCTTCAGTCAGGGCTTTTTTGGTATCAAATACGGGATCGTCGCCTAGGGCTTGAGATTCAAGTAAAAAGCGGTCCTGCTCGGGGTTT
Source organism: uncultured Chlamydiales bacterium (assembly GCA_963826935.1). Classification (GTDB taxonomy): domain Bacteria; phylum Chlamydiota; class Chlamydiia; order Chlamydiales; family FEN-1388; genus SZAS-7. The sequence goes on from CAWGYH010000005.1 coordinate 460,584, forward strand.
GAGGTTACCCAAGTAGCCCTGCCGTCATCTTGTACGCGGCAATATGCAAATACCGTAATGCCAAGCTTGCTGCAAAAGTCCGAAGAGCGGCCTCGTACTGAGTCCTGGACGGTTTCTAAGCCTCTGCAAAATTGCTCTAGGTTATGTTTCATCGCCAGTACACTTTATTTTGGGTGGATTCCACCCTATTTTTGGTCTCTCAATAACCGCTATAATTGGCCCCATACACATTTTAAGGAGGTATGTATGATGGTCGAATTTCACTTTGTAGACCCTGCCCGACAAATACCGGAAAGGTCTGAAGTTTCAGATCTAAAAAACCATTTTACCAAATATTATAATATTTTGGTAGAGGCAAAAATAGTCCCACATGCAGCTGTTGGGAAGACTCACGGCATTACACGCACGTTTTGCGGCCTTTCTATGCCCTATACAAATATGGTTTTGGGAGTGCCCGAAGGCAATTGGGATGCAGCCATACAGGAGCAGATTGCATTTTTTACCGCACAAAAAGTGCCATTTGTCTGGTATGTGGATGTAGGGGCTCAGGCCGCGTTTAAGCAAAAACTGATCGATAATGGCTTTGCAGATACCGGCATGTTTAGGGCAATTTCCGGCCCTGTAGATGCCATCCCTCCGGCAGAGCCCGATGTGGACATTGAAGAGGTGAAAGATGCACAAACACTCGATGCCTTTGCAAAACTTGTTTGCGATACCTTCGGCTTTGAAGGGGCCGATAGAGATGCCTACAAACAGGCCATGAAAAATGATGCATTTGCACATTTTGTGGCAAAAAAAGAGGGCAGAGTGGTCTCTTGCCTTACTGCGTTCATAGATGGCACGCACATTAGTTTCTGGAACGGCGCTACGCTGGCCGAGTATCGAAAACTAGGTTTGAGCACATCTTTGCGACGCTTTGCCCTGCATGCAAGGCCCAAAGGATGCACTACAGGCGCCTCCTATCTTATGGCAGAGGGAATGGCTCTTGGCATCTGCGAAAAGCTGGGCTTTATAACAAAATGGCAATTTCATGCCTTTGTCCACAAGTAAGTTGTAAAAGCGGCCGGGGGAGGGGTGAAACGAATGGGCGATTTTCGAAGAAATCGTTGTCATATTTTTCCCCTAAATTTTGCTCCATTTGCTGAATTGGTCCTACGTAGAGGATGTGAAAAAATACGTTTTCTTCGACCGCAGGTCTTTGGAGTGCTGCGATTATTCGCAGCTTTTACTTCGACCACACACCTTTACTTCCTTACCGCCCAAGCGTACAAAACAGGTCTACATGAATCTGTAGAGGTGCTTTGTGAGCCTTAAGCGATCTCGCGATTAAGGTGTGTACAGAACTTAAAGCGGCGAAGAATCGCCGCACTCCAAAGACCTACGGTCGAAAAAAACGTATTTTTTCACATCCTCTACGTATGACCAATTCCTCAACCTTCTAATACTCATAGCGGCGCTGGCGCTTATCAAGATTAATATCAAATAAATTATTTAAAAAAAAATAATTTAGTGGTAGAGTAAGAAAAGGGAGCAAAAGGGGGGATTATATGAGCGCAGAGACGGGCAATTACTGGAGCCAAGAGGGCGATAAGCTCTATTTTACTTTTAGATCACAAGAGCCTGACAAAAAAAGCTACAAGCTCAACAAGCATGAGGTACGCCTCACGGATTTTCAAGGCAAGCCCCTTTCTAATAAAGAGGCTATTCAAAAGACATTCGACACCCTAAATGAATCTCAAAAAGAGCACGCTGAAAAATTTTGGATAAAAGGGCGCCTTGTCTTTCATATTCACCCTAAGGAATCTGAAGCTTCCATTAAGGTTATAGTAGAGCCTCTTGCAGGTGTAAAAATCGGCGTGCAGCCTATGAGGCCCCGCATACACCCGGCTTTTGAGCCCGAGGATGTATCACACCCAATAGAAGCCCAAGAGCGACAGCGCGAAATTAAAGTTAAAGATGAGGAACCCCAGACTCACTACCCCAAAGGTCGCCTGCTAGGCGAAAGAACCGGCCATCTTTTAACGCAGAGAGAACAGAAGTATGTGAGAAAGCTTCAGCTAGAAGGCAAAGCAAAACCTGGGACCTACTTGGATCCCAAAGATCATCCTCTTAAATGCCCAGTCATAATTGGTAATAATGGCCAAGCAGTTGCGATGTATAACAAAGAGCTTGGCGCAGGCCAATATGGCTCTGTGTATTTAGCTGTAGATATTGATACGGGTAAGCCCTATATAGTAAAAATTCCGCATTCGGTAGATCCTGGCGCCACACAAGCAAAACTAAGAGCTCTGGCTGAGGCTGCAAAAGGAGAGCTAACAGCGTTGAAGGATATGGGCATATTGCTCGACACTCTACGGTGGGATACGGGTGAAATAAGTGTTCAGGAACTTGCGTGGGGAAAGGACCTCTCAGCAGTTATTAATGATGACAATACCCTTGAGTCTCAAAAAGTTCACGTCATGAACCTGGTCTTCAAGAAGCTTGCAGAAGTTCACCAAAATAATTACCTGCATAGAGACATAAAGCCGGAAAATATTATGTACGACCCAGAAAAAGACGAAGTGCGCATTATCGACTATGGCTTTGCAAAAGAAATGGAAAAGGGGCAAGTAGTAGATTCTAAAACGGTGGGTACACCAATATATCTTGCTCCGGAGTGTTACAAAGGAGAATATAGTCCTGGCTCTGATGAGTACTCTATGGGTATTTCAGCCGCGGTTATGCTCTATCGGCCATCTCGACCAGATTTTATTAACACGGTTGCATCATTAGTTAAATGCAAGGATAAAGACTTTCCGGAGCTTCAGAAACTGCTTGTAGGTAACTTGCCCTTCGATATACGCAAAGAACAAGAGAGGCTATTGCAAGAGCTCTCAGATGAAAATAGCACATTGGTTAAAGCAATACAAAAGGCATCATGTAATCCTAAAACCGCAAATAAAATAACTGCGGCATTGAAGAAAGCCATACTTACCCCAAATATTAACCTATTTTGTGATCAAGTAGAGATCATGCACTCGAAAAATCGACGTGCAGGTGTACCAGTACCAGTACCAACAGTTGTAAAGAATTGCCTGCCGGATGTTTTTAATATGTATTTAGTAAATCCTGATGTTCTTAGAGATACCGTAAATTTCTATCTGCGTCGCATGTGTAGTGATACTCTTGGCCAGCGACCCAGCTTACAAGAGGTTGCGCTCGTTTTTGATCTCATCGAAAAGCAGTACAAGCTGCGCCAAGAAAGCAAGATTAGATCTACAGCGGTCTCTGAAGATTTTATAAGCGAGCTTGATGCAATTCCTATGCGTTTAAAAGAGCTTGCAGCTGTTTTCAAAAGTGCCAGGGAGAAAACTGGCGACAAATCTAATGAAAAATATCTTGAATTTAGCTCTGATGCCGATCTTGCGAATTTTATGGATTTAGCAAAAAAATTGGGCTTTACCGAAAGCAATAAATCAACTTTAGCGGGTAGCGACTTTCGCCGCTCAAGTCTAAAAAACAGTTTAGAAGTCTCTCCAAAATTTTTAAAAGCGCTATCTCTATGAGGATTTTCCTAAACCCTCATATCTGATTTAGCACAAGGCGTTTTAAAGAGCGAGGCAATGAAAAAATATTCCGACGGAATGTTGAAAGACTCGCAGACATGGTGCGGAGAGGGTATAAGAGATTTTTGCATTTTCGCGAAGGACTTTTATAAAGAAAAAGTAAGGGATATGATATTTCGTTAGCCCGTGAGCCATTAGCTTGTGCGAGTAAGTGCGTGATTCTAGGTATAAGAAAAACAAGCCACCCAACCTATTTTCTCCCTGGAGAAAATAGGTTGGGTGGCTTGAAATTCCTATACACTACTTGAACAGTAGGCGGGACATTTCAGAGATAAGATAAAAAGGCACCGAAAGGATGTTGTGTTCAAAAGAAAGAGGCGCCTCAGATATTTTTACACCAACTTTTGAGGGTTTTGCCGCTAAAAACTGTTGCAAGGAGCGCAACCTGCCACTTTTTCCTGCTTTCACTTCGATAGGTACGATCTTTCCCGACAAACTTATGAGGAAGTCAATTTCTGCACTACTTCCTTTTTTTGCCCTTTCCCAGAAAAAGAGGTGTTTTTCAATGTAAGGGTCAGTGTAGGCTAAAAGCTCTTGAGCCACAAACTGTTCTGCAAGTGCTCCTCGATGGATATCGGCAAGAGGCATGGCAAGATCATTCGTATCTATTTCCAACGCGTACTGCAGTAGTCCAACATCCAGAAAGAAGACCTTGAACTTGTTGCTGTCAACTTCAGCACGTAGAGGAAGGCCATTCGCATGCGTATCTGACACCTTATGAATCAGCCTTGCGAGTTCCAGTTTATGCAGAGCATTTTTATAGTCGCGCGCAGGGTTCGAAGAGTCAGAGTCTATCTTGCTATATTTAAAATGCCGTCCGACAAATTCTGGGATTTGATCAAAGAGAATATGGAGATTTTTATACTGCTGCTTTTTAGAGTATTTGGCAAGGTCAAGGCGATACAGACCGAGAATGGCACTTTGAGCATGCTGGCAGTCAAGAAAGGACTGATTTTGCGCAAATTTATCTACGATATGAGGCATACCCCCAATAAAAAAGAAATCCCTTACAAATCGTAAAAGATGCTCATGAATGGCCTGTGGAACAGGATTTTCTAAAGATGCACCTACTATAATATCGTGCAGGCCCGATTGGCCTATGGCATAAAGAAATTCTACAAAAGAAAGGGGCATCATGTTGCAGAATTGGGCCCGCCCTACAGGGAATGACACCTCATTTTCATCCTCAAGAACAAATTCCAAAAATGACCCTGCAGCAATAACGTGAAGTGAGGGCAGTTTTTCACGAAAATAGCGAAGCGCCTTTAAAGCAGGCACGCACAATTGGATTTCATCAAGAAAAAGTAACGTGGAACCCGGGATAATCTCTTGACTAGTAAGGCCCGCAAGCGTTCGCAATATTCGTGGAATTTCAAATGTTTCAAAAGCAGATGCAAGAACAGGCGACTCTTCAAAATTGACAACAACTGTATTAGTAAAATTTTCCTTACCAAATTGTTCTACCGTGTAGCTCTTGCCCACCTGTCGTGCGCCACGCAGAATAAGTGGGAGCCTGTCAGGCTTATCCTTCCAGGCAATAAGTGTTTTTTCGATAAAACGTTTCATAAGGCATCTTTCCCCTTTACATCTTCTAATATGTATATAATATAGGGGCTATTTTCGTCAAATTTGTACAAAATACCTGGGGTATTTTCTACAAAAATTGGCGTCAAAATTGGGTGTCTGGCCACATTGGCTAGGAAATGGGCTCAGAGATGGGGGTCAGGATACTTCACATTTGTGTGCAAACTGTGAAGTGTGAAGTCTGATCCCATTTTACAAGCCTTTGCATGACAGCTGTTTAAAACGCTCTTCAAGCATAAGCAATTGTGCTTAATCTTCTCCAATTTCCTTCGTGAGTATGGTTACTTTTTTGAGGTGCTCTTTATCAGGATCCGTGCCATCCGACCTTGGTGGACGAAGTGAGCGTAGTCTCTCTTTGAAATAAGCAATATCCCCATTTACATTTGCAATCATGGATAACAATTGACCTTTTGAGAAATCGCTAATTCTATCTTCTATCGAAGATCGATGGCAAAAATGGGGTCAGACTTGGGCTGTCAAAAATTTTAAAAATACAATACAAATACAATTTGAAATATGTGACTACAAGCCTTCCGTTAGTGAGGCGAAGTTTCTTTGCGTCTTTGTGTCTTTGTGTTAATAATAGATCGCACACATTTACAAAATGATGCTTACAGCATATTCTCGAAGACGTGTGTGATTTTTTTTAACACAAAGACACAAAGACGCAAAGAAACTTCGCCCTGGCTGGAGTGGAAGATTTATGGACCCATTCTTAAATTTATTTATACTTTAAAATTTTAAAATTTTTGACAGCCCAGGTCAGACTGGACATTCGGACATTTCAAAATGTCCGAATGTCCAGTCTGACCCCAATTACTCTCTGTTTAGCTAGGATAAACGGCCGCTCTTTGCAAAATATCCTGTATAGTCGGGCTGTTAGTCTTGAGCATCGTTAGCTGGAAGAGCGCTGAGATCGCTGTCAAATGCTTGTGAGGTCTCCTGAAGTAGACTTCCCAGTCGCTGCGCGTCTTGAACATATGTGTCGGGGTTAAGCCCTAAGAATGGAAACATTGCAGATGGCATAGGATTTATTGCTTGAGGTATGGTTGCTCGAGAAACGGCGTGTATTGCCTGTAAAAGAGCAATCAAGACCTCTTGCTTCTCTTCATCTAGATCTTCAAGAACTGTTTTGTCTAGATGCTTCTGAAGTACAGGTATAGCCTCTTTTAGTCCCGTTGGCAAATTTACTGTGCTGTCATGAAGGAAAAGAGCAAATGCCTCTCTCATGAGTCGTATCATATCTTCTCGAGTAGATTTTGGCTTAACGGGGTCAAGGCCATCAACAATGTTAAACACATTGGTAAGAACTGCATTATTCACAGCATGTGATTTAAGATATGATGGCATATTTTCCAGAGCATACGCAATACCCTCGCGATTGGAGGTCACTGATGAGCAAGCAAAGAGCCAAATATGAAAAAAGCAGAACTTTGTTATGGGATCTTCAATAGCTGCAGCCTGGGGCCATGTTGTCAATGCTGCTGCTTTATCTTCTACAAGGTCTTTTGGATATGAGGAAAGTATTTTGCATGAAATAGCGTCCTGCAGTGAACAAAACTCTGGAGTGAATTTAGGGAGTTCTTTAAGTAAAAAAGCCGGTGCTTCAAAGGAGCTGTTGTATAGTGACGCATGCCAATTGGTTGTCATTTCTTGCTGTACAGTAAGCAATTGACGCAAGCGATTACCTCGAATATCCTGGAGCCTGGTGCTAGGATATACGCTAGTCCATGTCGTTAGAATGCTCGCGACCGTAGCGCGTATGTCAGATTGTAGCTCTTCGCGGGTTTTCCACTCCATAGATCCCTCTGCATCGGTTTTACTAGCTGAGACAAACGGTATCCCGAGCCGTATGGGCATATTTCTAAAGAAGAGATCGGTAAATAATTTACTTCGAAGGGCGCGGCAAGTCGATGAGAAATTTTGTTCATCCTCAACTGTTAAATGTTTTGTAATACAATATAATAAATTTCTATCTAATGACGGCAGATTCATAATGTTCCTGAGTTTTTGCATTATTATATCAATCATGTTTTTATTGTGAAAGTAAATAAAATTATCCTATCTTGTAAAGTCAGGCTAGGATAAATGGCCGCTCCTGGCAAAATAGGCTCTTCCAAATATGGGGTCATTTTTCCAGCGGCAGCTGGAGGACAGCTTTAGCCCCACGTGTAATGAAAGGCCGGTAGGGCCTGTAATGGAACGTGGGGTTAGGGTACAACGTTCATAGAGAGCAGTGGTAACTGCGAAACATGCCAGTGTCGCAGTTACCACTGCTCTTTGCAAGGTAGAGCCCGGACCCCCACGTTCTATTTCAGGCCCTACCGGCCTTCCATTACACGTGGGGCTAAAGCTGTCCTCCAGCTGCCGCTGGAAAGACAAAACAATTTCTGGGGGGGATTTTAAAGGGTGAAGCAGAGGGATTTAACCCCATTTGTTTTATCTCGGATCTAGCTCTTTACAGGTTCTAAAAATAGAAGGTAGCTATATCATCAAATCCTATGTTCGGTCTTTTATACGTGTACGTTACATCGTAGAGTCTGGATAGTGTTTGCTTCGCCCAGGCATATAGTTGCTCAAGCTTTTCCTCAGGTATGCCCCCGTGAGAATAGTGCGCACTTTGTCGAAAATGCGACCACGCAGCTTTGACTTGATGAGCTTCTGCTTCTCTTTCTTGTTCCGAGAGGGGATTGCCGTTTCTATCAAGGGCATTAAGTTTTTGATTTATGGCGTGGAAAATAAAGGCGACATCCTGTGCTGACTTAAAATTATCGGATAAATCCTGAAGCTGTTTGATGGTCCTTTCAAGGCAATCTTCTGCTATGGCACACGAAAAATCAATGCCGACTTGTATACAACTTGGGGCAAAGGTGCTCTTTTGATACTCATTAAATATAAAAGGGATTTGGTTTTTTATTTTGGTGAGCCGCTCTATACGCCCCGAAAATTCATTTTGGGCTTGTGTATAGGGGTGTGTAAAATTAAAGTTTTGAAGAAATATTTTTGCTGTTTCAAGAAATGCCCCACAGCAGTCTTCGATATCAACAAACCGTGTCCACGTATTATATACTCGTATTCTCACTCCCAAAAGTGTGCTCATATAAGGCTCGCTTGGACTTTTGGCCACAGCGTCATATATAGTGCAATATCTCACCTGCCAAGCAGCTAAACTGCTTACTTCTCTACTATTTGCTACGCTCATGCTAAAAATCTCACTTTTTGGTTTGGTTGAGGAATGTGAAACAGAAGCGGAGATGGGAATGGTTTTTGTCTATGGTATCTTTCAGCTGACGGATCTGTCCTTTCTCACAATTTATTTTGCCTTGGATCTTTATTCTCATTTCTTCACTGATAGAAGGTGCTTCAAGGCGGCAAAAAAGCTCTTTTTCTTGCTCTGTCAGTAGCGCTGTAACCAGCGCTTCAATACGCTTGGCGTCAACGAAGTCCTCATTGGCAAGTGCTGTCACTATGCGCTTGCCTATGTTTTTTAATGCCTCTTTTTCTGCTGAAGTTGCAGGAAGAGATAGGTAGAAGATCGCTAAAATTTTTTCTTTTAGTTTCTGGATCGGAGATTGATCTGTGCAGCGTATGAGAGTATCGAAAAGATATATAACCTTTAGCCCAAGTTTTAGGGAATGTACCACTGGCAGTAAGTAATCACGCAAGGAGATAATAAAATTCTTTTTTTTCAGAAGTTCGGAAGGTGCAAGGGGTGTGCAGCTCCTTATAGCATCTCTAACCTCTTTTGGTGCTGCATTCTCCAATGCAGCAAATACTGTTGGCAAGGAGTTGAGGTTCTTTGTGTGCACGTACTTTAAAGCGGGAATAATGTGACGGATATATTCTTCTATCAAACCCTTGTCGGCGATCTTATCGGGATAGAGTCTGCAGTGTATGTGATCGTATGACGCCACCATGGCAACATAAGATGTAAATTTTTGTTGTAAAATCCTATCCTGTTCTGCCCAGTGGGTGGGGCAAAAGCCGCCCAGTTCTTCAACATCCCCCGGCACAATGGTATTTGACGGGGCGGGGGCTAGTTCGAAAGAGACCGGTAGGGGGGCCTCGGTAAATAGATCATCGAAAAAATCTTCTGGGAGCTCCGAAAAATCAAATTGAAATAGGTTATCGGGCGCATTTGACGAAGAGATGGGTTGGGGGTTCTCGGCAAATAGATCATTGAACAAATCTTTTGGGGGCTCCGAAAGCCCAAATTGAAATAGGTTATCTACTGTTCCAATTTCACCTATATTCATAACTACCCTCCCTAAATTACATATGCGAGGCAAATCATATAGGTAATAGACGAATAATTGCAATTTGCAAGGGAGAAGAAATGTGAATGGCCGGATCACATCTCTGTCACTCTTTTTGTAGATAGGGCCTTAGGGAAATTACAAAGGCAGTAGTGTCATCCGAAGACTTGTCTCTTCCGATTTGCACCACGGACCGTGTAATAATCGCAGGAGATTGTTGCTTCGCTAACAGGTTGCAGGCATATTCGGCGCAGGCTCGGGAGCCTAGTGGTTTAAATACTCCGTCGGTGCCCAAAAACAGGCAGGCGCTGTCACGCTCAAGAAGATTTGGGTCAAGTTTTATAGCCATGCACTTTGGCCTGCAAGAGATGGCTTTTATTCCTGCGGTACTCTCCAAGTCAAAATCACCAAGAGCGCGCGACATTCTAATCCCTACAGTTTTTCCAGTAACGTACCACTCTTCTTTGATTTTTTTAAGCACACCTCCGCGACTCAGCACGGTTTTTCGTGCCTCTTCTCGATCTACAGAATAGTCGTAGGAGAGCTCCTGAAAGCCGGATGCTGCGCCTTTACCTAAAACCGCGCGCGAATCGCCGCAGTTGGCAATAAAAAGATACCCCTTCTCCTTCACAATTGCTGCAAGGCAGAGAGTGGTGCCCGCTTCAATTGCACAGCCCTCTTTTTTTAGCCTGCTGTCAAGTAATGAAAATGTAATTGTAAGGGCATTTGCAAAGGTGTGCGGATGACCTTCCTTATTCAGCTCTAGCATGCATTGGTTGACAGCATCTTTGAGCTGTCTCTTACAAAAGTTTGAGACAAAGTTTGCATTTTTGCTGCCAATTCCATGGCCATCAAGCACGGCAAAGAAGTCTACTTGACAAAGTGAGCCTTGGAATTGGGCTTCGAGGCTAAAACTGGTAAAGGCATCTCCATTGACTTTATTGCGTGCGCTTGCAAGGGATGCGCATGCGCTAGTAGGAGTGTGCAATAGCTGCATTTCCACGTCAATCTCTGATGGATCGAGTGGCCCGCTGGGTAATGTCAAAGAACGTCCTGCGGCTTGAGTCTTAATTCGCGCACTGTTTTTCGCTATTTTTGCCCAAAAATCACCCTCTGTTGGCAAAAGATACGAATCACGCGTAGGGCAGCTGAAGTCCTTAAAGAGCTTTTGAAGACTTTTATTATCTCGTATCGCAGGCTCTTTTTCAGCTCGGAATTTTTCAAAAGGATTGGTAGCACCCACAATCGTTGCAGTCACCATCATCTATTCACCTCATAACTTACGGTTTTATGCAGAAATTCTACTGATAATTGCTTATTTTGTGTTAATAAAAATAGTCGGATCCTATGATTCGTGTAATTATATTTCGAAAATTAATAGAAAGATAAAAACTATCTTTGTAAAAATATTGGCAGGGGAGGCTTGGATTTGGGTAATGATGGATATTTATAGGGATCGCTTGGGGCTTGGGAAGGCTGACATGGTGCGCATTGAACATGATGATGCGATGGTGGCGCACGTCTTTAGGGTGGGGGAGGAGGCCATTTTGAAGGTCTGTCCGCGCCCAAATGACTATTTGCGCGAGCTCTATTTTTTGCGGCGGCTGCAGGGTGTTCTGCCCGTGGCAAAAATTATGGGGACTGTGGATCCTGAAGAGGGTGTGCATGGCGCTATTTTGATGCAGTGCCTTCGTGGGGCATTGATGAGGCAGGAGGAGTGTAGAGAGGGCCTTGCGTATGAGACGGGGCAGCTGCTTGCACGCGTACATATGTGCCGCGAGGAAAAATTTGGGGACGCAATTCGGGCCGAGACGTTGTGCGATGACCCTCGGCTGCATTACCGGGAGAAGTTTGAGGAGGAGTTTAGCGAGTGTGTAGGTCATCTGCCGAAGGAGCTTTTAGAGAAGGTGAGGGGCTATTTTGAACAGCATGTCGATGAGCTTTTGGATGTTGATGGGCCCTGCATTGTCCATCGCGACTTTAGGCCGGGAAATATCATCGTTTTTCAGGGCAAAATTCAGGGGATTATCGACTGGGCACGAGCGCGCTTAAGCTTTAGCCAGGAGGACTTTTGCCTGCTAGAGCATATGGAGTGGGAGGACCTTCAGGAAGGTAAGGTAGCCTTTTTGGAAGGATATGCGAGCGTTCGGCCTGTACCGGATTATGGGGGGATTATGCCGCTCCTTAGGCTCTCTAAAGCTATTGGAGTGGTTGGGTTTTTGGTAAAAAGCGGCAAATGGCGGCAGCATGAGCGGCTTTATCGCAACAACCGTCACTATCTTGAGATGTTAATCAGCCAGTAAGTCGCGGGCCAGGTCGCTTGCGGTTTTGCCGTCGACAGCGTTTGTGAGCTCTTTTAGGCTTTTCATGACGAGGCCAAGATCTTTTTTGGATTTAGCGCCAGATTGGGCGATTGCCTGAAGGACGATTTTTTTGGTCTCTTCCGGGGAAAGCATTTTGGGCAGGAACTCCTCTATAATTTTGATCTCGCCTTGCAGCGGGGTGGCAAGGTCGCCTCGATTGGCAGCTTGGGCCTGGGCAAGCGCCTCTTGAAGGTTGCCATGGTAGGTTTTAAAGAGCTTGAGGATGTCAGCATCGGGCAAGGCAGCGCGAGCATCAACTGCAAGTACCTTTGACTTCAGCATGCGCAGCGTGTCAAGGCGCAATTTATCCTGCGAGCGCATTGCCTCTTTAATACCGTTGTTGATCTGTTCCATTATTGCCATAGTAAAAGCTCCTTTTGGGATAGGATAAGCTAGTTCTAGATTTAATCCAAGGCTTCAATCTGAAATGCTTCAAATTGTAGCGTAGGCGATGTTTTGTAAAATTGGCACAGGGATTGGCGAAAAGCTTTTGCTCTTGCGGGAAGCCCTTTTTCGCAATAGGCTTTTACCTGGTTGTGGACCGCTTGTTTAAAGGCGATGGTGTCTGCCTCTTTGCCGTTCAGGTTGTCGATGCTGACGCGGAAACGGAAATCGGCTGCCTTTGAAAGAATCCACTCCATCGCTTGAGGCTTTACTTCAACGGTTTGGAAAAGTTCTTGTTCGGCCGAGCTTCTGCCATCCGGCACGTACCAATAGCCAAAATCTACCATTTTTCGGCGCGCCTCGCCGGCTATCAGCCAATGGGCGCATTCATGAAGGGCGCTTGCAAAAAAGCCGTGGGCAAAGATAAGGGTGTTGTGGGGGCTGTTTTCGTCGGCAGGAAGGTATAGAGGCTCATCCGTTCCTTTAACCAGTTGTGTATTATAGGTGGGCAAGAAGCAGTCGTTGAAAAGAGTAATTAAATCTTGATATTGATGCATTTCCAGCCAATTTTAGATCGCCAATTATGAAGATGGCAGCGGTTTAATTGAAATGAAAAAAACATCTTTCATCTTTGCCGCAGGGTTTCATTCCATATGTGTGATGTTATAAAAAATGTTTTATTTACCATCGCATCTTTCAGGAGTGATCTGGAGTTTGGACATTTTTAAGGCGAAGCTCTTTGGAGTGACTCACATAAGTTGAGTCTTTCTTTAAGGCGGATTTATCGGCCGTTTTGCGCACACAGACGGCCGATAAATCGGCCTAGAGAAAGACTCAACTTATGTGAGTCACTCCAAAGAGCTTCGCTCATTTTTTATGCAAATTACGCCAAATGTCCAAACTCGAGACCACTCCCTTCGCGAGTGGTATTTTTTCACAGCCTCTGAGTAGGACTCGAATGAATTACTTTTGCTATAAAGTAGCTTAATTTAGTATCATTTTCTTTGATTTAAATGGAATTTTTTTATGAATGTATCTGGTGTTGTTGTTTTTGGTGGTTCAATTAATGGGGGGCTAGAAAAAGGATCTCTTCATAAAGCAATTAGAGAAAATCGCCCTATTCAGGAAATTTCTTCGCTTATAGACCCGCACACGATCAATGAACGAGTCGATGGAATGACGGCTCTTCATGGTGCAGTCCTAGAGAGTAATGTAGATGCCATTGCGATTTTACTAAAAAAGGGCGCCGATCCCTTTATTGCAAGCGAAAATACCGGCAATACATGCTTTCATCTTGCAGCAGGCTACCCGGTTGCTCTTGCTGCACTTAAATGTGCATATATTTCCCATGGTCAATTAGAACTTACGAATAAATTCGGTGCCACTGCTTTGTATAATGCCGTAGAAAGTGGTTGTTATGATACAGCACAGATGTTATTGGAGCTAGGAGCTAATCCGAATGCAAAATGCGGCCCCATGGAAGTTACAGCTCTTCATGTTGCTGCAACTAATGGTCATGCAGCATGTATCAAGCTCTTCAAGGGTATGGATCTAGAAGAAAAAACTAAAAACGGGAAAACAGCACTCTATCTTGCTTGCCAACGTGGAAAATCGGAAGCTGCCAAAGTGCTGTTGGAATTAGGAGCAAGGCCGGATGTAAAATGTGAAGAGGATGATACAGCGCTTCATGCTGCTGCTGCTAATGGTCATGAAATGTGCGTCTGGCTTTTTGCGGGTATGGATAAACGTATAATAGAGGCAAGAACGAAAAACGGGGCGACAGCATTCTTTCTTGCTTGTATGGCTGGAAAACATGGAGCTGCCAAAGCATTATTGGATTTAGGGGCGAGGACTGATGTAAGATGTGAAGTAGATGATGCTACAGCGCTTCATGTTGCAGCAGCTACAGGTCATGAAATGTGCGTCGAGCTTTTCGAGGGTATGCCAAAACTAATCGAGGCAAAAACGAAAAGCGGGGCAACAGCATTGCATCGTGCGTCTGCAAAGAAGAAGCCGGCCGCTGTTGCCGCATTATTAAAAATTGGAGCGTCGTTAAAACAGCTACCAAAACCATGCAACTATTGCGAAGAGGTTATTAAGGTGTATCTGCAGCATCAGCAGTCAAAACTTGATCAATGTATGCAGATGATGTCTCAACAGTGCTCGGAAGAGCACTTTTTGATGCAGCAAAATGAGCTCCTAGATTGCGTGTTAGATCAAATTATTCTCGAGTCGATGTTTCAAATGCCCAATGCCAACAAGATTACAGAAGAGATCGCCGTCTCTAATAGAGAACGCTGTTTTGAGCTTGTAGACTGCCTGGTTACAAGGCAAAGCGCTGAGTTGGTGCGTATAGTAGAGCGTATGAAAAAGCTTGATCATGAGTTCCAGGATGAAGAATGTATGGCTGTTCTTGAGGGGATTTCATTCTATCACCTGTTGATAAGCTCTCTTAAAGATTCTATATATTCATATAAAGTCGCCTGCGCAATGGAAGGGTTGCCGGATCTCTTCATCCCTCTGAAGCTTGTGATTGGAAGGCAGCTACAGTATACACTTGAGCAAGTTGAAAATGTGCCTGATGGGCAAGAGATGCAACTTATTGAAAAAATAGATGCAATTTGCCTGCATTTAGAGAAGCAGCAGATGCTCCATACCACTATTTTTACAGATTTTATGAACAGGCCTTTTGATCAGTTTATACGCAACTCTATCGACTCCTATCAAGAGCTTCGGCGAAAGTGTATGTCGCGGATACATTCCCAAACGGTAAATAGTCCTGAGCAAAAAATTCATGAAACAGATACTTGCAGCTGCTGACAAACTACCATTTCGTTTATTCATTCTGCGCGAGCAAGCAATGATTCAGGGATGCGGTCATTGCGGATTATATCGTCAAGATCTTGAGGAACTACAATCCATTCATAATGGCCTTCGTTTACAAGAAGTACTCCCGGAACAGGTAGTCGATTGTAGTTGCTTGCCATGGAGTAGTTGTAGGCACCTGTTGTAAAGACAGCAAGTACATCGCCTGATTGCGGTTTTGGAAGAAGAATCTCTTGGATGATGATGTCGCCGGATTCGCAGCATTTGCCAACAACTTTTACCTTTGCAGAGGCCTCTTCTTGGGCACGGTTAGCAATAAGAGCGTGATACTTTGCTCCATAAAGCGGGGGACGGATGTTGTCGGCCATGCCGCCGTTAACAGCAGCATAGAGAAATTGATTGGGCATTTCTTTGATAGAGCCAATTTGGTAGAGCGTTGTTCCCGCTTCAGCGACAATAGAACGACCGGGCTCTAGACTAAGCTTTGGAAGGGCAAGTCCATTTCTATTAAATTCCTGAACTATTTTTGCAGTGACTGTTTGGATATAGGCAGGGATTGGAATTGGGTGGTCATTAGCAGTATACTGCGCGCCAAGGCCGCCGCCAAAATCAAGCTCCTGGATTTCTATATTCTTTTCTTTCAAATCCAGGCAAAATTGGACGAGCACTTCTATAGCCTTTTCAAAGCCCTCTAAGTTAAGAATCTGAGAGCCGATATGGCAGTGTATGCCTTTAAAGCTTATGCCTTGGATTTGCTTGATTTCTTGAATAGCCGCTGCGGCGCTGCCGTCGGAGATGTTAAACCCAAATTTTGAGTCTTCAGTGCCTGTTACGATATAGTGGTGGGTGTCGGCATGTACACCGGGTTTTACCCTTAGAATAACCTGTGCGCAGGTATTAAGCTCTTGGGTGAGCTTGCCGATGAGGTGCGCTTCATCAAGGTTGTCGATGGCTATGCGGCCAACACCATATTCTAGTGCCATTCTAAGCTCGTTTTCTGACTTATTATTGCCATGAAAGATAACGCGGTCTAACGGAAAGTTTGCTTTTATTGCTGTGTATAGTTCACCTCCGGAGGAGACGTCAAGCCCAAGGCCTTCTGTTTCGGCAATTTTACAAAGAGCCATGTTCATCATCGCCTTTGTGGCATAGTAGACGATGCTTTTGTAGGGGTACAATTTTTTGACGGTGCCGGCATAGGCCCTCATATGCTCGCGTAGAAGTGTTTCATCGATAACATAAATCGGATAGGGCGATAGCGTTGTTAAATGGCATGCATCGCATCCGCCAATTTGCAGGTGGCCCTCTTCATCGATAGCCATTGTGCCGCGAAGAAGTGACGGCTGCTCACAAAATAGAGGCCCCGAAAACATTAGTAAAGCAATAATAGAATTAATAAACTTTTTTAGTTTCATAGCAGCCTCAAGGTTGTGTATCTATGCAAAGACTGTAGCTCTTTTGCAGCTTTTGCGTCAAAACAGAATAAGATGCGGACTATTTTACTTTTTGCAGCATGGTTGGTGGGCAGTTCCGGAAGCCTTCGAAGGGGATTTCGAGCTTGCTGCCTTTTTCGTGGAAGGTCATATCAAGGCTTATGGGGATGCCATAGATGCGAAGGGCCGGAATATCGCAGGTAAGGACATTGGGCGATTTTATAAAGAGCTTGGATTTTACATTTCCGTATATGAAATAAAGCGAGCCTGCCTCTTCTGTAATTTCTACTAGGCCGTAGCTGGGGTCTTCATATTGACCAATATACTCTTTGCTTGGGAGGGCAGCGGGGAGGCTGTGAAGCTGGTCGAGGGCGCTTTTGAGCATTTGTTTTGCCGCTTTGTTCACCGGTTCAAGTGAGGCTATCCAGTCTATTGGCTCTAGGCGGAGAAGCCTATCAAGTAAATTGTTTCGTATACAATTAATGGCGTGGAGACCATCGGTGGAGCTATTTGTTAAAATTATAATCGTGATGTTCTTTTCGGGAACCATGTAGAAGTCGGCAATAAATCCTTGGGTTAAGCCGCTATGGCCGACGAGGGTATGGCCTTGATAAGAACCGATAAGCCAGCCGAGGCCGTAGCCGTCTACCATCACATCAAAATCGGGCGCGGGTTGCGATATGGTGTAGAGCTCGTTAACTGTTGTTGGTAGAAGCTGCATTTCATGGCCTTTTGCCCACTTTATCATGTCAGAAAGGCTTGAGTAGATGCCGCCGGCGGGGGTTATACCTGAAAGGTTGCTGTAGGGTACGCTTTGAACCTCGTTATACATAAAGGCGTGGCCAAGAGAGCATGAGTGGGTGCAGCTTGTGGTGCATGAGTCGGTCATTTCTAATGGAATAAAAATTCTACTCGACAGAGCCTCTTCCCATGAGATTCCAAGGAGTCTTTCTATCACCAGGCCAGCTATGGTATACATATAGTTATTGTAGGTAAATCGGGTGCGAGCTTCATAGGCAGGCTCAGCATGCCGGAGAATATCGATAACGTCATTTTTTGAAATATCTTTTAATGCCCAAGTGGGGTCCATGCGATGGTAGCCTGTTCTATGGGCCAGTAGGTCGCGTATCGTTAAGCTGCTGCTTACGCAAGCAAATTCAGGAAGATGTGTGACAACAGGATCGTCCCAGTCAAGCTTGCCCTCTTCTACAAGCTGTGCCATAAGATGCGCTGTAAAGGCTTTTGTGCAAGAGCCAATTGAAAAGAGCGTCTTTTCTGTAACAGGCTGTTTGTAGCCTACCCGGCAGGTTCCATAGCCCTTTTCAAGAATCACCTCGCCGTTAACTATCACGCCAACCGCAGCCCCCGGCACTTCAAAAGTAGCAAGAGTTTTTTCAATATACTGGTCAATGCCGGAAACGGTTTCGTTAGCAAAAAGCGAACAAAAAGAAACTATAAAAATTGTTAAATAGAAAAACATATGCATCATTCAAAATAGAATAACGGACTGTCGGTAAAAAGTCAATTCTACTTGCAGCGCATAGCTGCACTTCGTTTGCTATGGGCTACAAAAGGATGTCTTCCTACGAGGAAAATGGGTTTTCTTCGGCCGCAGGTCTTTGGAGTGCTGCGATTCTTCGCAGCTTTTAATTTTACACACACCTTAATCACGAGAGCGCCCAAGCTCGCAAAGCGCCTCTACAGATTGATGTGGGGCTATTTTGCAAGCTTGGGCGGTAAAGAAGTAAAGGTCTGTGGTCGGATTAAAAGCGGCGAAGAATCGCCGCACTCCAAAGACCTGCGGTCGAAGAAAACGCATTTTTTCACGGCCTCTACGGAGGAATAGCCTGACTTTAAAAGTTAGGCTAGAGATTTACGATGATGAGGGCACCTCTATCGTAATCATTTTTTTGATGATCTCTTCGCAGCGGGTTCTGGCGGCGTGTGGGGCAAAGCGCAGTTTGGGGTTGGGGTCGATTAGCTTTAGGATCACCTCGCCGAACTCTTTGTAGGGGCCTGGCGATTTTAGGATTTTTGCCTTTTTGCGCTTTATGTCTTCGCGGATTTTGCGGGTGAGCTTTTGTTTTAGCTTCTTCTTTTGATTCTTGCTATATTTGCGGATTTTGCGATTGAGGGTAAGCTCTTCGCACCAGGTCGGGGTGGCGCCAAAGTAGAGGGCGTAGAGGCTGCAGCCTACTGCGTAGGCTTCGATTTTGCGCACGTCGACGCGATGCTTTTCCTTTACAAGCGACTCCGGGCAGATAAAGCGGCTTGGCACTTCCACGCGGGGCACCATCTTCTTTGCCTTATCAAAGCTTGTAGCCTCGCCAAAGTCGGCAAGTACTGTGGATATGTCGCTTCCATCTTTTGACACATAAAAATTTGTGCTGTAGAGGTCGCGGTGGGCTACTTTTTTAGAGTGAACATTTTCCAGGCCTTTCATCAGGTCGCGGGCGATTTTTACCTTTTCTAGGGGGGTAAGAAGTTCCGGGCTGCATTCGTAGGTGCGAACGGTGCGGCCATTGTAATGCTTCATCATAATAGAGTGAACAAGCTTTCCTGACTTTTTCTTGTGGCTGTTTACAGCATAGGTCTCGGCAATGCCATCTAGGCCCTTAAGCCTTTGTAGAATTTTGCCTTCGTGCTGTACTGAGTTGTCGCCTACACAGTTGGCAACAAAGGTGGAGCCGCCATTTGCGTACATGAGCGAGCGGGTGACTCTTTTGTGGTTGCCTTGGCCAATAAGTTCTACGCCATGCGTTTTTAGGTGGATAAAGGTGCGGCCGTTGGCATACTCTAGGGTGCGCGCAAGGCCTGTTTTTTCTTTGCGAAGGTAGGCTCTGCCGTTTTTAGTTTTTCCCTTAAGGTCTGTTTCAATAAACTTTACGATGTCAAACAGCTGGCGGGGTGTAAGTGCGGTCTCGTCGGCAAGCGGCGCGATGTTGTTATAGCCTGCAAATATGCGCTGAGCAGCACTTTCGCCATGCCGTCTAAGAAGATCATCAAGTTCAGGCTGGCTCAAAACGTGCGTGTCAAAGAGGGCAATAGCGTGAAGCGGCAGGCATGCTGCAAATGCAAAAATCGAAATAATTATTTTTTTATAATTCATAGTGATCGTGTTACTTGTGAGTTTTTTCTAAAAATCTTTTAAAAAAGTGAAGCGCCTCTTTGGCGCCTTTGATAAGGGGAAGCTCTAGTGCGTCATCTAAGCTTACCCAGCGTGCTTCCACATGCTCTTCAAGAGCAATAGTAAGTTCCGGAAAGCTCTCTAACGGCTTAAAAAACATATGATAGATATAGCTTACATCTGGAAGCGTAATGTAGAGCTCACCCATAGATTCAAGATTTGAGGATATATCAACCCCAACCTCTTCCTGCACTTCGCGAATAGCTGCCTCTTTTGGGGATTCATTTACCTCAAGCTTTCCCGCGGGGATACCCCACGTGCCGCCCTGAGGCTTATTTTCATGCCGTCGCAAAAGTAAAAGCCTATTTTGGCACCAAAGGTAGCCTCCCGCGGCCTCTACCTGAGCGGTAAATCCGGCAGGTTTTTGTTCATATACAGCGTATTCCATAAGCTTCAAGTGTATCAGAATCAAGGGTTTTTATCGCGTTTTCTTCTTACTATAACGTTGTTTTCGCACACTAACATGACCGATGTTATTGTGCAAGATTCATGTTTTTGTGTTGTTCGCTCAAGGATATGAGCAAGTTTTAATCTCGATCTTGATCTTGATCTTAATCTTTTCCTCGCACACGAGAAAAACAAGATTAAGATCAAGATCGAGATCAAGAGCAAGATTTGCACTTAGGCAGGGGCGGGTGCGGGCTCGGGCTGTTTTGGCGGCGGCGTTGGCTGTTTGGCGATGAGGTTGCACTGGAGGATGAAGAGGACGCGGAAGAGTGCCGGGGCTAGTAGGAACCAGTTGCTTGTTGTGTACATCTGCAGGGCGTCGATGCCTACGCGGATGATGTTGGCGTTGCGAAAGCCTCTAAAAATGTGCTGGCGATGGTCCATGCCAAGTTTTTCGTCCATGGCGTGGCCATTTATCTGCCATAGGCCCATCATCATACCTGAGGAAATGTCGCTCAGAATAGTTGGGGCGATAAGGGCGCCTACAGTGTAGGGAATAGACCAGACTGTGCTGGTAATTATTTTTGCAACCGTTGGGGGAAGGCATTCGGTATATTTTTCAACCTTTCTTCCTGCCCACTGATAGCCTGCAAAGGCAGCTTTTGCACCGGTAATGGTTGCGCTCTTTATACTGTTCAAGGCGCAAGTTACGCCATGTCTTATAGTTACGCACATAGGATCTCCTAGGATGTTACAATTTGGTTTTTGCTCATAAGTAAAAGTTTTGCAAGGCATATCGCCTGCAGGGCAACTGCTACACCGGCAAAGCCGTTTGCGCATGCTGCAAAGTCAAGGCTTCGAATTGCAAGGCTCAAGGCAACTGAGGCGCCAAGAAATAGCGATATGCAGACGCGGGCATCTTCGTCGGTTAAGGCCCAGTTAGTGAAGGCAACAGTGCTTAGAAGGAGGGCATCTTGATAGTGTCCAAGCGTAAAGGCAATGCCGGGGATAACAAAAAAATAGTCAGTTAGCACTTTTAGGCTGTAGTCATTCACTGTTTTTATACAAGAGGGGACGAGTTCAGTTTTAAAAGAGTCAACCTTTCTTCCGAGATAATTGCAGCTTGCTATAGCAAGCTGTTTTGCGCTTGCAGCAAAGCCATACACTCTATCTTGTATACATGACACGGCCTGGCACATAGAAGTTCTCCTTCTGCTGTTTTTGTCGCCAATCATAGCGAGTTGCATTATTTCCTGTTAACCTAATTTGCCAACAATTATCATTGAGGGCATGTTCGATCATATCGTTGGTAACAGCCAGGTAAAAAAGCGTCTAGAGATTCTTTTAGAGCAAAATTGCTTGCCCCACCTTCTGCTTTTTTGCGGCTTGCAGGGCGTAGGAAAGCGTCTTTTTGCCGAAAGCCTTGCTCGCGCGTGGATTCAAAAAAAGAGTAGCGACTTTGCGGCTGATCTGCATCAATTTCTGCCGGAGGGAAAAACCGGCATGCATAGCATTCACTCAATACGGCGCCTGATTGAAGTGGTTGCCCTTGCACCCTTTAACGGCCCTCGCAAGGCTATAATTGTTGACGATGCCGAGCGCATGCTGCCCACATCGGCAAATGCTCTTTTAAAGACGCTTGAAGAACCGCCGGAAAATACGCTGATAATTTTGGTGACATCGCTGCCTGAAAGGCTGCTTGGGACTATTGTCTCGCGCTGCCAGACGGTGCGCTTTTGCCCGCTTGCAGAAGATGAAGTTGCATCTATTTTGTGTAAAAAGCATGCAGCGACGGACGATGCAGCTAAACTCATTGCTAAAAGTGCTCATGGCTCACTTCACAAGGCACTTGAGCTCTATTTACAAAAGGGCGAGCCGCTGGAAGCTATACTCTTTTCTCACCTTGCTAAAAAAAGAGGCTTTTTTGAAGTTGCCGCCTTAGCAAAAGAGTTTCAAAAAAGGCTGGATGCAAAGCGTAAAGCCCAAGAGAGCGAACTTCGTTCGCAGTATACTTCCCTCCTAAAAGATGCTCCCGCAGCACAGCGTCAGCTTATCGAGCAGGAGATCGAGGGCGTATTAAGCCTTAGCACTATGCATGAGGTGCAAGAGCTTTTTTACATCATCCAAGCCTTCTTTATCGATCTTGAGCGCATAGAGGCGGACCTTCCCCTGCACTTTGAAAGCTGTAGAGAGCTCCTGCTTCAAGCAAAAAAAGAAGGCCGAAAAGTACCTTTTGAGCGCCTCTTAAAAGAGATCCAGCAGGCCAAGGTTGCCATCGAGCGATCATCGCCTATCCAAAATACCCTAGAAAGTCTTCTGCTAGTTCTGAACTGATTGGCAATTTCGGCACATTTTAATTTCACTTAAAAATACGAATGAGTAGTATGCAGCTTTTTGTACGAGGTGAATATGACTAAACAGCCGATTAAAATTGCTGTGACAGGCGGGGCGGGGCAGATTGCCTATAGCCTGCTTTTTCGTCTTGCCAATGGGGATCTTTTTGGCAAGCAGCAGCCCATTAGTTTACATATCTTAGAGGTGCCTGAGGTGCTTGGTGCGCTGCAGGGCGTCAGAATGGAGCTTGAAGACTGTGCTTTTCCGCTTTTATCAGAAATTGTTGTAGGATCAGATCCTCACGAGCTGTTTGTTGGTGTAGAATATGCCTTCTTAGTAGGTGCAAAGCCGCGAGGGCCGGGCATGGAACGAAAAGACCTTTTAGCAGAAAATGGCAAAATTTTTGTTGGCCAAGGAAAGGCGCTCGGCGACGTTGCCAAGACGGGCTGCAAGGTGCTTGTAGTGGGAAATCCCTGCAATACAAACTGCTTAATTGCCCTGCACAATGCTAAAAATATGTCTCCTCGGCAGTTTCAGGCTATGACGCGCCTTGATGAAAACAGGGCAAAGGCGCAGCTTGCCCTGCGTGCAAAAAGACCTGTAGCGGCAGTTAAAAAAATGACTATATGGGGAAATCACTCAAGCACGCAGGTGCCCGACTTTTTTAATGCCCAGATTGATAAAAAGCCGGTTACAGAGGTTATTAATGACATGCACTGGCTTGAAAATGGCTTTATCGCTACGGTGCAAAAGCGCGGAGCTGAGGTTATACATGCCAGAGGTAAATCGTCTGCTGCGTCCGCTGCCTCAAGCGCACTTGATGCAATGATTGCCTGGACGCATAAAACAGAAGATGGTAATTGGTTCTCAAGCGGGGTATATACAGAGAATAACCCCTACGGTATAGATGAAAATCTCATCTTTTCCTTTCCGCTGGTAACTACTGCCGGCGGGGACTGTTCGATTGTTGAAAAAATAGCTTGGAACAGCTTTTTAGAAGAAAAAATAGAGGCAACGGTGCGCGAGTTAAAAGAAGAGAGGGATCTTGTGGGAGAGTATCTACGATGAACGATGAAGTGCTATTTACGATAACGAGAGAAAACTTAGAAACAGGCATGCGCGGCTATCCTGTAGGCTACTGCACAACTTCGTCAGTGCATCCGCAAAAGGGCCTCTACTATCGCGGACAACCCATCACAGAGCTTGCCTATAAAGAGCCGGAAGAGGTGATCTATCTCTTGATGTATGGTAAAGATGGTACCAAAGAGGAAATTGCAAGCTTTAAAAAAGAGCTTGCCGCAAGAGCTCACCTCTCAAAAAAGCTTGTCGATGCCATCTTTAAGCTGCCAAGAGAAGGCCAGTCGATGAAGCTCTTTGCAAGTGCGCTTCTTTTAGCGGGAATGCTTGAAAGCAAGCAAAGCTATAACGAAGATTGCCTAAACCTTATTGCAAGAATTCCTGCGATTGTAGCCTGCGTTATCAACCACCACGCCGGCTGGAAGGGAATGCACGTTTCGCGGCCGGAACTGGGGTATATTGAAAATTTTGTCGCTATGCTCCATCTGCCCCACAAGCGCGAAAGTGAACTTGTGCGCGTGATGAAGCTCTTTAACATTCTGCACTACGACCATGGAGGGGGCAACCTTTCTACCTTTGTTGGCAAGGCTGTAGCATCCGGCCTTGAAGATATGTATGGAAGCATGGCGTCGGCAATATGCGCCCTTGGGGGGCCGCGCCACGGCAAGGCAAACCAAGACTGCCTAGAATTTGTGGAGGAAATTTTAAAAGAGGTGGGAGATAATGCCCAGTACTCACAAATCGAGGGCTTTTTGCGTGCGCGGCTTGCTCGAGGCGAGCTTATCTTCGGCTTTGGCCATGCGGTACTGCGCGTTGAAGATCCGCGTGCTACAATCTTTTATGACATTGCTGAAAAGCACTACAGCAACGACCCAATGGTAAAGATTGCCGCCCACCTTCGCGAAGCGGGCACTAAAGTTCTAAAAGAAAACCCAAAGATTTCAAACCCCTATCCCAACGTAGATGCCATCTCAGGCGTTGTGCTGCAGGCTGCAGGCTTTGGCTATAGCGACTATATCGCCGTGCTCTTTGGCATGTCGCGCTGTGTCGGCATCGCCCGCCAGATTTTCTACGAGCGCCTGGAAGCGCGCGGCGGGAAGGGGACGCCTATAGTTCGGCCGAAATATCTTTATGCGCCGGATGAGAGTTTTTCGGGGTGAATGAAAGGACCAAAAGGACATAAGGGACATAAAGGACGATAGTCGATAGTCCCTTTAGTTATCTTAGTGATTGCTTTTTATCTTGCAACCCAAAATCATATTAGCTCTCGAGACTCAAGACCGTGACCGAGACCGAGACCGTTATTTTTGGCCTACACGAACAGGAGGCAGAAAATGACGGTCTCGGTCTCGGTCACGGTCTTGAGTCTCGATGAGGGCAAATTTTGTACAAAGTCGAGATAAGGGGATTATATGAATTTTAGTGAGATTCAACAGATGTGCCAGAGGGCAGGGGATCATGTCTTAAGCAAAACAAAACTTGCGGCGGCCTCAGGTATGATTGTCTTATGCGGGCTTTTGATGGTCTTTTCGCAAAGCGTGGGGCTCTTTTCGGGCGCTTGGGTTGCTTTTAGTCTGAACTTTCTTCCTCTCTTTTTATCGGGAGGGCTGTTGATGGGGCTGGGCGTTGTGCTTATTAGAAGCTATCACGATGAAATTAAAGCGCAAGAGGCAGGCTTTATGGAGCTCATACTGCGCTCGTGGCATGCTGCGGTAAGTTCTGCCTACGTTTTTATGCCTATTATCCTGCTCTTTTTATCGGCTTGGGCGGTGCTTGGCCTCTTTTATCTTGTGCGTGAAATTCCGATGATGGGCGACTTTTTTGCCTCTATCTTATCTTCAGGGCCGTTTTTACTGCACCTTGTTGCGCTGCTTCTTTGTGCCTTTAGCATCTACATACTCTTTGTAATGACGCCAAACTTTGCTCTGAAGCCCTTTTTTGAGGCGACGGTCATGACGCAGGAGTCAAAGCGCTATCTCTCTCACTTCTTCATTCGCCTGTCGCTTATGCTTGTAGGGCTTTTTCCTCTCTGTATTTCATCGCTTTTGTTGTACATTGCTGCCATGATGACAACAAGCGGCTTTGTCACATCCCTAAACCATCTGCAGATGTGCATGCAGTGGCTTATGATCATGCTTCCCTTTGCTGTGCTTTTATCGCCAAGCGTGGTCTTTTTCTTTAACATGGCTGCAGAAGCGCATGTCTATGTGCATAAACTTGATCATGACGCGCTTGAGGCATGAGTATTTTCCTGGGTAGGAAAATACTCATAGCTTGTTAGGTCTTAAAGAGCGTTACGGCAAGCTAACGGAGCGTGCATTGGTCTGTAGCCATGGTGGGGTGAAAATGCTGGGTTTCTTAAGAGGTTGTATGGCAAGAAGACGACCATGTTGCCGATACCGAAGGTGGTAACAGCAAGCGCAACTTCAGCACAGCCGCGAAGGACGTTTAGTCCGCCGTGGATGACGTGTTGCATACCAAATTTTTGAAGACGCTCCATTTTGGCGAGCGTTGCCGGATTTGGGGCTCTTTTGTGCGATTCAATCGCTTGGGCAAGCGTCGCGCCAATTGCTGTAAGAGCACCTGACACAAACTGAATTTTACCAAGTAGTACACGAAATGTGTTCACATACGATACAGCCGGTAGCGAACCTGTTACGTTAAAGGCTGTTTCAATTGTTGTACATGCTTTATTAATTGAATGCATTGTGCCCATGATAATTCCTTTTGTTTCTAAGTAAAAGCTAAATTATATCAATAAGAATAATTTAATGCAATGGATTTTTTATATTGTCACAAAGTAGGATTGTTATTTTCTTTTCATCTTCAGTTTGTTTAGTGGAGGGGATTTACTTTCTTTTGGGGACTTCGCTATTATTTACAAATTCTACATCACGGTTGATGTAGGGTTCTTGTATAGTAATTCTTCCTTTGCCTTCCTTTATTACTGTTCCAGTCTCTTTAACATATTTGCATCCTCCTACATATGTAGATCCTAGGCGCTTGTCAGTAATTGTCCCGTTTCCTATGTAAAATTGCCCAGTTTCGGAGGTGATCTTCAGTTTGTAAGAAGTGCTCCTATTATTGAAAGTAATTTCTTGAGTTATTCCCGTATTAGGATCGACTGTGAATGTCGCTTTATTAGGCAATTTCTGTTTTTTTAATCCGTCAACTTTAGCTGAAGTTAAATTAGTAGGGTTTGAAGTATCATTTTCAGAAGTAATTACTTCATTTCCTGGTTTCTTTGAATCGCCTGTTTTAGCGGAATCTTTTGGGAGAACAGGGTCTACGGGGGCATATAGACCACCGGTTGGGTTGACTGGCTGCATTAGACATCTCGTTTGGTTTTAAAAAATATTAACGATATTGTAGCATAAGTGCAGACGAAAGTCAATCGTCTTATGAGCCTCTCAGGCTAGCCTGACTGCACAAGTTAGGCAAGATGGATGAGCTGTTTTGCCATGCCCAAAGTTAGCCGCCTTTTGGCTTCCATGTGCGAAACCTTTTTGCAGCTTGATCGTAGTCGGGTTCGGCTTGCCAGTTGCTGCTTGTATAGCCGAATATATCATTGCCAAGCATATTGACGTGGTCTTGGATGCGGTTTTTTAGTGCTTCGGCACCGCCCGGGTCCATGTTCTCCCCGCCGTGGGCTTGATAGCCTATGACGACCCCTGTCAACCTATGCTGAAATTTGACATGACCGTCACCTGTCTTAGCCTCTATCCAGAGAGGGCAATTTGAAAAAATAGTGTAAACATCTCTCTTCTTGACGCTGTACTTTTGTTTCTCGGCTCTAAGCGTATGCAAGAGCTCTACCAATCCATTAGATTTAGTAACTTCGTAGTAGGAAGTCTGAAGGTCTTGTCGCGAGACTGGATTAGGTTGCATAGTATTTCTCCAAGTTAGGGCATGAGGATACTTTGAGTTTGAAAAATCGGCAACAGGAAAAAAACAGGACATCACATTTTCAAATTTTACAATTCAGGAATTAGCTTTAGGCCTTTTCCTATGAATTTTCGTGCTTCGTATTCCGACACGGGAAGTTTGCTATTGTAGAGGTTGTGATAGAGCATATTTACCGTCCAGCGAATGGTGAAGAGGCTGCTATCCAAACCGTCGGACCACGAAAGAGGTGTATCGGAGATATGTTTTAGAGCCAATCCTATGCCATAAAGTAGAACACTTGCTACGCTTTCTACGACCGCAGCCACGGTAAGAACAGGGAGAAGCACTTCAGTAATTGCCCCTTTGGCGATATGGATCATTTCGTCAGTAAATATGCGAATCTCTGTGTTTCTCCAAGCCATCAGCTTGGTCATAATCCGCGAGGTGATTGACAGAGAACTATTTAAAAAACATCCACCACAAAATTGCCTGCAGTGTTCTCTGGTAAAAAATACTTTTAGATTTATTCGCAGTAAATCATTTTTTTGCGGGCCTTCTCCGGCCAAGATATTGTATCGGGAATCTGAAGCCAGGTAGGTGGAATATTCATGGTGATAAGATAAAAAATCACGAGTTATGGGGTCTGTGTTTGCTCTCTTCACTAATTCTTTGAACAGGTGACTATACGACGTATGCTTCGCATGCTCTTTCAGAAAAGATAAATAAATAGGTGCTGTCAGTAAAGCTTCAGGCGTTTTATCATAACTTAGCGCTGCTGCATAATGCATATAAACTCCTAGGTAAGATATGTGAATGTTAGCCTATCGTAGAATGAACAAAAATGCAATTTTATGCAGTCGAAATTTTGTATTTTTCACACTCTTGTAGAATCAGGCGAGGCGGGTGAGCTGTTTTGCCATGAAGGCATGGTAGAGGAGGCCTTTGGAGCCCATGCCGCCGATGCTGTAGATGTTGGGGGTGGTGGCGGCGATGAAGGGCTTTTTGTCGCCGGTTGCGGCGCGAAATGAGGCGTATATTGACTTTAGGGGGAGCTTGGCAAACGTGTTGGAAAAGTATGATATTTTTTTGCGGATTTCATCTTCTGCCTGAGGGTCGATCCCTTCAGTTTGCCACTTGCGCTCATAGGTGGCTCCTGCCCAGACGCTATTTGGGCTTATTTGTGAAAACTGCACGCCGGAATTTATGGCGAAGGGAAGAGGGGAGTCGTAGGGCCAGTCAAGTTCAAGGGTTTGGCCTTTTATAAGGCTTATGGGAGGGTGGTTTACGCCTTGTAGTTCGTTTTGGCCTGCGCCTACGGTGAAGATGATCTTGTCAAAGCCGGTAAGATCGCCGGCAGTTGTAACTTGCGCTTTTTCAAAGCCTACGCCAACAGCTTCGCAGGCAAGCCAGAGGGCTTGAATATAGGCCCTGCAGTCTACAGTAACTCCTGAACGGATGAAGATGCCCGGATAGTCGTCAAGGCCGGGGATCTTTTTTTGTGCAATGCCCCTATCCCACCATTCGACATCAGGATAATCCAGAACTTGGCTATAGTCCATGCCGGCAATTTGGGGGCGAAAGATGCCGCTTTGGCTATATACCGGATGGCCCTTTGCTTTTGAGGCTATATCGAGCAGCTCTAGCGCTGCTGCGAGTGCACTATGCCCCTCCCACGAGAGCTTTGCCTTGGGGCCGCTATAGCAGTGAAGAAGGCCGGCAGCAATCCCAGAGGCTCCAGCGCCAATTGAAGTTTTATCAAAAAGAGTAACTTTGTGCCCAAGTAGCTTTGCCACGTAGTAGGCAGATGCAAGACCGCAAAATCCAGCACCAACAACAGCAGTTTTCATTAGAGAGAAGTATACTCTACAGTTCATTAAAAGTGGTCTCTTTGCTTTTTGGAGTGAGTCTTTCTCTATGAGCTTGTGAAAAAATGCCACGCCCGAAGGGTGTGGTGGCGATTAGCCGCAGGCCGCCGTAGGCGTCCTGGGGATTATGTGTAGGAGAAGAAAATGCACCCCCGAAGCGGGGTGCTGGACTTTCACATGGTCCAGCACCCCGCTTCGGGGGTGCGTATTTTACTGACATGATGGCCCCAGAGCACCTCCCTACGGTCGGTGATCTGGGCTAATCGCCACCACACCCTTCGGGCGTGGCATTTTTCACAGCCTCGTCGGAACTCGGGTGACAAGATTTAGCGTGATAAGAGATCGTCTCAGTTCCTTCATGCTGAAAATAGCGGTGGGGCTTGTTTTTCTTATATCTTTGTGGTAAAATGTTTTTATGTCATTTGCTCAAAAACTTTATGAGAAACCTATTCATTGGGGTTCAAACTGTTTGCAGTATGCAACTGTGCTGCAAGGAACGCTTCAAACTACTCGTATAAAGCCAAATAAAACCTATTTTTTGGCTGGCATACGAGAGATAGTTTTGAGCCCGCAGCTTAGCGCATCGCTTGAGCGTCTTTCAAAAACTCAAGTGCGCCTTCTGCACTTTAATATAAGAGAGCTGTCTGAGCATCTTGCTCTGCCTCGCTGGTATGATAAAATTTGTTGTTTGCGCAATCCAAAAGAAGATTCAGATCTTTTGCGGCTTGCTGCGATCATAGAAACAAGCGTGGAAGAGGTAATTTTTCCGCGAAAAATGGCTCTTCCTGCTGCTCTGCCAAAAAATCTGAGAAGTATTTATGACCGTGTAGCCTATATCTTTGGTGCGCTAAGAGATGATTATTGTGTCTGTTTGCATGCACAAAGCACCCATTTTATGCCCTACTACTGGCTTTTAAAAGAGCTTGAGCGAATAGAAAATCCCAACTGCTCGCTTGATCAAATGAAGGTTCTTCGCAGCAATAAATTCCTCTATCTACATGAAGGTTCTGATATCGTCGACCCGCAAAAACTTTCTGTTGATGTCATTCCATTAAATCAAGCAGATGCAGAATCTGCCTTTTACTTTATACGTTCAAACAGCAATAATTGGTTTCCGACAACTATCTTAGACAAGCTTCTTCCTAGACTGCTTAAATCTTACAATGCGAGAGAGCCGCAGCAAGAGGAAATTAGAAAAAAACTCGATGTCCTACGAAAGAAAGTGGTTTCACACTCAAATGGGGTCGGAAGCATGCTGTTAGTATGTATACCAAAAGCCGCTGTCGCAAGCGAGGGTGCTGGCCCACTTGTTCTTACTGCGCCTTTTGGAGATCACTATGAGTTAAAGGGGCGTACGCAGGGTGAACTTGTTGATCTATTGCAGGAGGGACTTGTAGATCAGGTTCTTGCTCATCTATATCTTCAGAAAAAAGAGGAAAAACGTGAGGCATACGCACACCAAATTCAAGGACGCCTAGAGATCCCACTTCTTACGAGAGAAAATGGGGTGAAAATTTTCAGAATAAGTGAAGTTCCGGTTTGGCTTAAAAGAGAGTGCCGTGAAGCCATTCAAGAAATCGCCAAAGAACTTGTCAAGGTTCAGGGCGATAGCCAGGAATAGGGCGGATGGGGTATAGTTAACTCAAAGAATTGTCTGAAAAAACGGGCACGGGCACGTTAACTCTTCATACACGTTATATTTGGAGCAAAATATGGTGAGTGGGTCGCTATTGCTATTGGGGACGGGATCGTCCAGCGGGATCCCTGTGATGGGCTGTAGCTGTGCTGTTTGCAGCTCAACAGAGCCTAAAAATAAGCGATTTCGGGCGTCGGCGCTTGTGCGCTATCAAGGGAAAAACGTGCTTATTGATGCAGGCCCAGACATACGCCTGCAGGCGCTTCGTTCCTCTATAAAGCATATCGATGGGGTGATTTTAACGCACACCCACTACGACCATATTGGCGGACTTGAGGAGCTTCGCGTCTTTAACTTTGCTCAGAAGGGTCCCATAAAGTGTCTTCTATCAGAAATCAGCCTTATGCATATAAGGAAGCTCTTTTACTACCTTTTTGAAGAGCATAAGGCAGATAGGACGATGCCATCCAAGTTTGACTTTATGCTGCTTGATGGGAAGAGGGGAGTAAAAGAGTTTTGCGGCCTTCCCATTCGCTACTTTACCTACTCACAGCCTAGCATGGAGGTGACAGGCTATCGCCTCGGCGATTTAGCCTATGTTACCGACATTAAAGAGTATCCTGAGACCATTTTTGAGGACTTAGCGGGGTTAGAGACGCTTGTCGTTTCAGCGCTTCGTTTTCCAAACTCAAGGCTGCAGTTTTCTATCGACGAAGCTGTAGACTTTGCCGAAAAGGTAGGGGCAAAGAAGACCTACTTTATCCACATGGCACACGAAATAGATCACGCACATCTTGAAAGCCTTTTGCCTCCAAATATACGGCCGGCGTATGATGGTTTAGAAATCGATTTTGAAATAAGGGGCAGTTATGTCTAATCCACTTGAATTTGAGCCGCTTCGTTTTACCTGGCAAGATGAGGCGGCAAGGGCTGCCACCCGCGCTGTTGTTGTTGCCGTTACAAAAAGTGCAAACGAAAAAGTAATGATCCAAGAGCACCTTGAGGAGCTAAAGCTGCTTGCCGATACGCAAGGGATCCCGGTTGTTGGCGAGCGTGTTTTTACCGTCAAGGCCATTACCTCGGCCACCTTTTTGGGGCCCGGAAAGCTTGAAGAGCTTTCTGTCTTTATAAAGGAGCATGAGGTAAATCTTATTATCTTTGACGACGAGATCTCGCCTGCCCAGCAGAGAAATCTTGAACGGTTTTTTCGCATTCCCGTCATTGACCGAACGGAGGTTATCTTAGGAGTCTTTGCCATGAGGGCAAAGTCTCGCGAGGCAAAGCTGCAGATAGAGCTTGCTGAAGTAAAGTACCTTATACCGCGCTTAAAGCGCATGTGGACGCACCTGTCGCGCCAGGCGGGCGGCGGGGGCGGGGCGTCAGGCGGCGGCTACCAGAAGGGCGAGGGCGAAAAGCAGATTGAAATCGATAGGCGTATTTTGAGGCGCCGTATGGAGCGGCTGCAAAAAGAGATTGCCGAGATCCGCGAATATCGCGCGGTTCAGCGCTCAAAGCGCGAGCGTAGCAACATTCCGGTAGTTGCCATCGTAGGCTATACCAATGCCGGCAAATCTACCCTGATGAACGCCCTTACAAAGGCCGATGTCTATGTAGAAAATAAGCTCTTTGCAACCCTTGACACCACAACGCGAAAGTATGTTCTTCCCAATAACCAGGAGCTGCTTTTTATCGATACCGTGGGCTTTATTAGAAAGCTTCCCCACCTGTTGGTTGCTGCCTTCAGAAGTACTCTTGAAGAGGCAGTACATGCCGACCTTATCCTGCATGTGATCGATGCAACACATCCTATGGCCCTTGAGCAGGCAGATACCTGCCAGCAGGTGATAAAAGAGCTTGATGCTGAAGATACACCCCAGCTTGTAGTGCTTAACAAGGCTGATCTGTTAGAAGCAGAAGATGTAGATCCTGCTATTAGATCTACTTTTTTAAGGTTAAAGCTTAAGTTTTCACGGGCCCGAGCTATATCGGCTGCAACGGGACTTGGGCTGGATGCGCTTCAAGAGGCTATCATCACTGCTTTAAAAGATAGACGCACGCTTATGCAACTACGTATTCCACAAAAAGATTATCATGTGTTAGCATCAGCCTTAAGGGAAGGCAAGGTCTTAAAGCAGGAATACGAAGAAAATGACGTTCTTGTAGATTTAGAAGTGCCTACCAGTACAAGCTTCCGGTTTTCTAAATATATAAGATAAGATGACGCCATTAGAGCCTCTTACCAAAACCTTTAGTAGCAAGACGGTCTTTACCCCTGCCAAAGTTGTTGCCTATGGCATCTTCATGTCGGTGGCAAAGAGGGTGCACACCTTTTTTTTACAATGCTATGCTGCAATTTTAGGCTCTAATACCTTCAACACAAGTGCGCTGAGGCTGCTCTCTTTAGTCTTTTTTGATAAAAATTCAGAAAAAAAGCTGCAAGATGCCAAGGATAAATTGGCCCAAGACCCTGCAAGCGACTATTACTTTGAAGCGGCTAAGGTGATAAGTGAGTATACTATCCAGTTTTTACTTACTGCCATTGAAGAGATGAGGCCCTTTCCTTGGATGAAGGAGCTTATTTGGGAAAAGCCCGATGGAAAGATGGCCTATACCATTCTTGGACAAACCCTTCTTACGGCATGTACAAAGCATAAAATACTTTTTTCCCGCTATATCGAGCTCAACCTTATACAGGCGTTTGCCAATTTTGCAAAAAAGATACGAGAGATTGATGACAAGCGCTCTTTCGTTCTTTTAGATTTTGTAAAAGATGGCCTGAAAGAGGCAAGAGAGCATCTAGAGTTCTGCCAACAAGAAGTGAGGGGGCAAGAAAAAAAGGAAAAAGATGATTTTGCAACGCGTGAAGAGCAGCTTGCTTCGCAAGTGATAGAGGGCGCTTTTAACCTCTTCTTTCCAAATGGAGAAAAAGATCTGCAGCTTCCAGTAAGAGATTCACTTATTGTCTATGTAAAGCGCTTTATTTACCCTTTTGCGAAAGATTCCTTAGTTCCCAAGCTTGTGGCAGAAGCTTTTGAGTTTGTAAAGCATGACTTTGTAAAGACGCGCCTTGTTCGAGAAGCCATTGAAGCCATAAAGACGCATGTTGAAACAGCAAAAGCTCCTCCTGAGAAGCCAGAAGAGGTG
Source organism: uncultured Chlamydiales bacterium (assembly GCA_963826935.1). Classification (GTDB taxonomy): domain Bacteria; phylum Chlamydiota; class Chlamydiia; order Chlamydiales; family FEN-1388; genus SZAS-7. Next base: position 494,550 of record CAWGYH010000005.1, read on the forward strand.
CATACGCAAGAGTATCCTGGCAAAAAAAAGCTCCAAAACCGCTTTAAAAAGAGCATCAATTGCAGTGTGCGCTATCTTATACCCGATTCTCTTCCTCGCTTACTTGCTCTATCTCTTCCCGATCTTATAGCAAAAGTTGCCACTCAGGCGCTTATCAAAGGCGTGCCGGGAAGATCGTTGCAGGACCTTGTGCCGCTAGCAGTCCAGCGGCTTCTTTCAGCATTGACAGAAGATGGAAAGTGGGACGACAAGGGGCTGCAGCTAAAGGGACGCCAAGTTCACTTTACCCATAAACAGTTTTGTTTTCCTCTGCCACCTGCCCCAAAAGAGCATTCTGACAAGCTTTTTAAAGACAAACTATCTGAAGAGCAGAGGCGGCTTCGTGAGCTTATAGACACAACCGGCGACAACCTGGATGGCCTTGTCAACATCATTCAAGTCGCCCTTGGTACAAAGCGCCCGAAGCAGTCAACGTCTTGGTGGGGCTCTTTATCGGGATTTCTCTCTCAGAAAACAGTTACATTGGCAGGCGCCCCTGAAATCATAAAAGACCTCAACAATGCCCTTGCTGATAAGATGCTCCTTCCCGTGCACGACCGCCTCATCGTCGTTCTTCTAGACTGCGCCGTAAACCATTTCAAAGACTAAAGTACATAATTCATCACCACTGAGCCACTGAGCACACAGAGAGAAATAAGACCAGAGAGAAAGGAAAAACCACGTCTATCCGGTTAACGCCCAAATTTACACCCCCGAATGGGGGTGTTGGCGATTAGCCCAGGTCACCGACGTCAGAAGGTGCCCTGGGAAATAGGTATGGGGCATAATATGGCACCCCCGAATGGGGGTGCTGGATGACAACGCGGTTTCCTTTCCAGCACCCCCATTCGGGGGTGCCACATAGGTGCTCACGCATGTTTCCCAGGGCACCTATCGGTGACCTGGGCTAATCGCCAACACCCCCATTCGGGGGTGTGAGCATGGGCGTCAACCGGATAGGTATGGGAAAAACAATTATAAACCTCTCACTGTTCTCTTTGATCTCTGTGTGCTCAGTGGTTAAAACATTAAACTTCAGACGGATGTATCATTGGCTGGTTCCAAAACGCTTTTGAGTTGGCTTTTTTCGGAAAATTGCGTAAGTTGGTCTGCATATATAAAAAAGGTGAGTATTATGATGCGATTAATGATATTAGGAATAGTAGGTACGCTTGTTTTTGGGACTGTGGAGGCAAGGCTTCCCGGAGTTATCTTGCACGATCATCTGGAGGCAAGTACTACCGCTGCAACGCTTCAGGCTATTGCTAAGGGCAATGGGATCGATCTTCCTGACAGCACCTTTGCCTTTCAAGAGACTTATCAATATACAAACCTTACCGACTTTTTAAATGCCTACTATGCCGTGACAGCGGTTCTTAAAACGCCTGCTGACTACTATACGCTCACGAAGGACTATTTAAAGCGCTGTAAAGATGATGGCGTTCTCTACACAGAGTTTATTGTCTGCCCATTTTGTGCACAAAGCGCCGGCATTGACTGGAAAGAGATGATAGCAAATGTAAAGCTGGCGATGAGTGAATTTGAGGAGCCGGGCATTTTTTATTCGCGCATACTGATCACCTTTGTTCGGGGAGTAGATACTCCAGAAAGTGCTATGAGCTATGTAGAATGGGCGCTTGCTCAACGTGCAAATGGCGATATGTCGATTGTAGGCATTCACCTGTCAGGTGATGAGACCGCCTTTCCTGATGTTTCGCCCTATATTCCTGTCTATCAGGCAGCAGGGGATGGCGGCCTTGGCCTTGCAGCCCATGCAGGAGAGACTACAGATGCACAAAATGTCATTGATGCTATTAATAAACTTAACGTAAGCCGCATAGGCCATGGAATAGCTGCGATTAATTCCCAAGAGGCGCTCAACCTGCTGCGAAAAAAGAATGTGACGCTTGAAGTGTGCCCCACAAGCAACATCTGCACGCAAGCCCAAAACATTAAAAGCTACGTTACACACCCGCTTGGAGCACTCGTTGAGGCGGGCGTTATGGTTACGCTAAACCCCGATGATCCAATCTTTTTCCGCGAAACCACCCAAGCGCAAGAGATGATGCACGCCGCCAATAACTTCGGCTACAACTTCGACCAGCTTCGCTCCTTCAATGCCAACGCCATTGGCGCAAGCTTCGTGCCGGACGAGCTAAAGTTCAAGCTCTTTAAAATTCTTTTCTCTGTAGAGGAATAAAAGAAAGTAAAAGGTATCTGGCTGGATATAACAATTGCATATCCAGCCAGATCTTTTCAGTCACGCTATGGGTAGCCACACCGTAGGTTAGAGAACTCCAAAGGCTTTCGCCGTTGACCGAAGTTTCTCTGAGAAAAGGTGAATAAAGCGCCAGAATTCGAGGGCGTAAAAGTCGTTCATATAGCCGCCGCTTAATGTGTAAAGGTTATCACCTGCTGCTTTATCAGCATGCAGATGATGGGAAAGATTTTACAGGCGCCGGTCTCTTCATCCACGAGCCAGGCGTTGACGTCGCCTCTACGGGCATCCTTGTGCGCTGTGGTGGGGGTGAAGCCTGCGGGTACGTAGAGCTGTTGCTCTTTTGCTAAGGCAAGAAGGTCTTCTTTTTTGGCCTGCCCTGTTAGTACTTCTTTCTCTTTGGCCTTGAGTGCTTGCTTGTTGTCCTTATAGGTTTTTTTATCGGGGAAATATTCTTTTAGCTCTTTTTTTGCCCAGTCTAGAAGGGTTTCTTTAATGCTATTTTCCTGTAGGGCGGATCGTATGCAGTCAAAGATTAGCGATGGTCGATAGTGCCTATAGAAGCTCTCTAAGAGGGTCTTTAGATCCGGAAACTTACTATCCTTAAATCCGGTACGCTCGTATCTAAGTTCGTCGGCATAGAGTTCGCGATCAGCAAGCTGCAATGGCTTGCCCAATATCCTTCCCATATACGCAATGCTATGAACTGACTGGGATTCTTCAACAAAAGACTCTTTAATCATGGCGCCCTCAATAATGGTGCGGCGAAGAGTCTGCAGTTTGAGTAAGACAGTATTGTCCATTGATGGAGCCACCTCAAGAAGATGTTTGTTATAAAGGCTCATCGCTGTTTGCAGGTACTGAAGAAAGCAAAGAGAGCCTGCAACGCCAAGGTGAACAGAAATATCTTTTACCCTTTCGGCAAAGAGTGGATGGTTTTCAAATTTTTCAAGGTATATAGCAAGGCTTATAAGGACATTTTCCACAAAATCGTACTGTTTAGCATCTGTCGCTGGCCCCGCATATACACCTCTTGCCTTTACTTTGCTATAGAACAGTTTAATGCCTGTGCAGAGATCGTCACGGCTGTAGGTTAAGCCATCTAAAGGTAATTTTTCATCCGGCTGGCATACTTGAGTAAGCTGCTCGGTAAGCTTTGTACAGAGCTTCTCAAGATCGCGCGGCTCTTGTTTTGGGGGAAGGTTTGAGAAAAGGCTAATATTGCCCACAAACATATGCTGCTCATCAACGCTAAAGAAGAAGTCAAGGATGCTGCCGACGCTCTTTGGATAGCGGTTGCAGAGGATCTCTATTCCCTGTAGCTGCAGCCTTTCAGGCAGCTTTTGCATAATAGCTTTGGCTAAAATGGTATCTTTAAGGAGAATAGCACATTCTAGGGGGGTAGACTCTTGGCTGCAGCATGATAAAACAAAAGCATCTTTTTTGCAGGCCTCTATAAGAACTCTATGCGCAGGAAATGAGTCCTCTTCAAGAAGATACTTTTTCATAGGCTCCGGGAGTGTTCTTGCGAGCCAATGGACATGCTTATTTTTATAAGGAAGGCATCTCATAAGAGCCGTGCACTCTCCATAAAAGGGATCGGCTCCAAGCTCTAAAAGTTTTTTTGTAACTTCTATAGACCCTGGCCAGGCAACTGCTTCATTTAAGTAGCTCTGTCCAGTGTCGGAGATGTGGGTAACATCTACTCCTCCCTGGTTGAGCAAGTAGAGAGCGGTAGCTGTATCGCCCGCACTGTTTGCCCCATGAAGTTCCTTTTCTATGAGTAGGGCGCGAATTTTGGGATTTTCTGTAAGCATGCTTGGAGTTTTTCCTTGAGCATTCTTCACAAATATTTGTGCTTTTTTTGCAAGAAGCGTCTTGACTAAATCCAGATTTGCCTGCTTTGCAGCATAGTGTAAAGGGGTCATTAGGTCGCTATCGGGAGCATCTACGGAGGCTCCACGTTCTAGTAGGGTCTTTACGATTATTTGGCGATTATGGCGAAGGGCAAAGCTTAAGGCTGTAGCACCTGCCGAACGATTGTGTGTAAGTATTGCAGTGAGTAGCGCGTCATTATCGGCTGCAGCTAAAAGGCCGTTAAATGCTGAATCATTACAGCTATTTGCAAGGGTAGGATTTGTAGAGATAAGTTTTTGCATTAAGAGGGGGTAGGCTGCTCCGAGCGCATAAAACTCATCATAGGCCACTTGTCCAAAGGTAATAAGTTTAGTAAAAAGATCTGGGCTTTCGTGGTCATTAAAATTTTGTTCGATAGCCTCTTTTTCTGCAGGAGATGGCGCGGCAGCGATGATAAGCATTTTTGCACATTCTATATGGCCGTTTGCAAAGAGGTCAGGAAGTGCCCCAAGGGGAAAGCCAGCGCCAGCTTTTTGCAAGCTTATAAGAAGGTCGCGATATTTCGCTTCTTTGCAAAAAGCACTCACATCAGTCGGGGAGAGCCCTTTTGCAAGCTGTGCAGTTACTCTTGAGCAGGCAAGATCCGGCAAGGCTTTACAGAGGTTTATAAATAAATCGGGGGAAAGCTCTTGGCATTGGGCAAGAAGGCTTTCTGTCTGCAGGCGATCTTGTGCGCATATGGCTGCAGATAGCTCCAAGCGAAGTAATTCTGCAGCTTCTGCATGCGCTCCTTGCTGCAAAGCATACATGCGGGGTGTGAGGCCATCTCCATTTTTGAGGGTGAGTAGGGCTGTAAGCCTTGCGATTACCTTGCCTGCTCTATACTGTACAGCATAATGGAGGGCGCTCATCTTATAGCTATCAAGAGAGACCGGTACGCTTACTTGAGCATCAAGGAGTGCTTCAGCCACTGCCACAAGGTTGTAGCGAAGGGCGGATGTGATATGGCGAGGGTGGGTTTGGGCCTTACATGCAATAAGCTTTATCATAAGTGCTTGGCACAGGGGGAGAGCCGAGAGCGTGTCGAGCAGTATAGTTGGGGACTCTCTTGCAAGATCTGGAACTGAATCCAGCAGTTTGACTATTCGCTCAGGGTCTGTTTTACAGAGAAGTGACCATTCGTAGGGGGGGATTTTTGCGCCATAACGGAGCAGTTTGACAAGAAGCTCTGCTTTTTCGGGATTATTTAGGCATGGCTCTAAAAATGTCCATGGGCACTGTTTTGCTAGCTGTGGGGAGGTATAATCTACGTGCATGGCGGCAAGGTCGGGAAACTGCTCCCAGAGCTTGCGGCAATCCTCGTCAGAAAGAGTCGCATTTTCGGCTATAAGGTCTGCTAAATATACTGCAACGGCATTTACGGCGCCCTGAATGGTTGGCTTGGCAGAAATTGCATCTATAACCGCGGGATTTTTGCTTGCATTGGCAAGATCTAGTGGCGATAGGTCATGATGGTCTTTATCGTGAATATCTGCCCCTTTTGCAACTAGTGTTCTGATAAGAAAAATGGCTTTCTTTTTCACAGCTGCGTGTAGGGCAGTTTGTCCGGTGACGGGGTTTTTATTTTTAAAAGGAGCGCCTTTTTCTAGCAATTTTGCAGCTATTTGGAATCGTTCATGTTCTATGGCATGATATATAAGTGTTCCGCCTGCTGTCCAATCAAGCCTTATTCCACAGTCAATGAGTCTGAGAAACAGAGGATCATCTCCCCCCATTCGGAGGAGAGCGTGCAGCTGAGGTTCATTAAGATTCTTTGCTACTGTAGGATGTACCTCAAGTACTGCAAGGGCAGCCTTTGGGTTTCCTTTTGCAAGATCAAAAAATTGAAGTGTCGTGGCTATACTCGGAGATGTCTGAGAGGTAGTACTACCACTAGAAGTTGTAGGCTCCATTATTTTTCACCTTCTTCAACGATTTCGGATGTTTTTATTTTAAGAGCCTGCAGCTCAAGAAGTGTTAGGATAATCGCGAACGGCTTTTCGATGAGCCAGCGCCTGATTTCATCTTGGCGCTCATTTTGTAGTATCTCAAGTTCATCGCTTGAAGCGGGTTTTTGAGGCGCATCAGTTGCGAGTATGCGCTTTAGCTGCTCTCTCTGTAAAGCTTGAAACTTATCCTTTTTTTCTTTATAGGCATCGTGACCCGGTACGTAGCGCTTAAGGTGTGTCTTTGCCCACTCTATATAGGGTGCGCGCACGTGCGCATCCCGAAGGGATGCCCGTATATGCTCATAGATCACAGATGGTCTACAATCTTGTGGGGGTATTTGGGATATTGTGCTCTTTATAAAGTGTAAATCCTCCTTAGAGTTATACCGCAAATCTCGCTCGAAGAAGAAGTCAACAATGCTGCCAATTGCCTTCGGATATCGTGCTATGAGGATGCCTATTCCCTGTAGCTGCACCTCTTGTGTGAGGTTGCGCATGATGCTTACGGCAAGGGCGCGGTCGCAAAGCAGGATGGCAATTTCTAGCGGCGTTGTCGTTTCGCTGCAGCAGGCGCGGACGAAGGCGACATCTTTTTGGCAGCGGGTTTTTAGGGTAGGAATTCCTTTGGCAAGCTCTTGTTTCATGGCGCCGGGAAGATGCTCTGTAAGCTGCTCTATAAGCCCACTATTTTTTGCATTTAAGGCAAGGTTAAGGACAGATGCTACTTGCTTGGATGCATAAAATGGGTCTACACCAGCTTGTAGCAGCTCTTTTGCAAATAGTGTAGCGTGAGGTTTATCGCCTAGTGCTTGTAAGAGTGTTTGGCCGCTTTTTAAGAAGGTCAACTTATATTTGGCTAGAAGCACTTGAGCTGTTTGTGCTAGCCCATTTTCGAATATCATAAACGTGGATCTTTTATCGATTGTCCTACGCAATCGAATAAGTGAAGAGAGAAGGGCATCATACTGTGCGCTTGTGCACAGGTTATTTATGGTCTCCACTGCCAAACCCTTGGCACGCTCTTCAGTAACATAGTCAAGAGCTAAATCCGGTATATGCATGCAAAGTAGAGTAAAGTCCTCTTGCGAAAGATCACCCTTCTTTTCTGAGAGAAGCATTTTGACCCTCTCTCTATTTTTTGCTTTTATGGCGGCTGTAAGCTCTTTTTTATAAAGAAGTGCAGCAACGTCAAGATGGTTGTGTGCTAAAGCAACTGCTCGAGGTGTCATCTTATCGCCATTTTCTGCTAATGGATCGGCCTCTTTTGCGAGTAATTTTTCTATAAGATCTTGGTCTTGCAATTGAGCAGCGTAGTGTAAGGGGGTCATCTTTTGTGTATCTTTGTGGTTTACGCTTATACTTTCTATGTCTAGCAATGCGCGAGCAAGCCAGAGTTTAGAGTGGCGAAGCGCAGCGGTAAGATGCGAGGGTGTTAGTATCGACGAGTTCAGGCGCAGCTTTTCAAGAAGTGTGTCAGATGGCGAGCTTTCTATCAACACCTCAAAGATGGCACTTGTGCATGCTTTTGCAAAATCTGGATAGGTATCAAGAAGGCGAGACATCAAGTGGGGCAAGGTTTGAGAGAGGGTAAGAAAATGAAGGCTAGAATCTATCTTCTTGGACGCAAGGATTTTTACAAATAATTTTCTATATTCAGGCTCTGCAAAGAGCGCTTCAAGCCTGCTTTTTTCCAAAGCATCTGGCGTGAGCGCTATAAGAAGCTGCTTTACAACTCCGGTAAAGCCGTGATTTGCTGCCTGATATAAGAGCTTTTCCGGCTCATGCAGATTCTGACCTTCCGTCTCAAGGTAGTGTCCAACCACTCCCGACAGGTCATCTACAAGGCATTTTTCTAAGAAGGGTAGCTGGCCACTGCTGCGATAGCCTTCAAGGCGGGAAATAGATATCTCCCGGTTTGTTGCAATCAGACGGTTAATTCTTGTGCGATCTTGATTTCTGAATGCAGTGTCAGCCTCCAGATACAGTAGAGATTCTGCGAGTATTTCATGGTTATGTGCCTTTGCAAGGTCGCGGGGCGTCTTTCCTTCACCATTTGGGATAAATAAAAGATGAGGGGCTGCAATGCGATGCATTAAATCACAATAGCCAAACTTTGCAACGTAGTGTAGGGCTGTCATCTTCTGGCAATCTCGGGTCTCGCTTGCCTTAACACCTTTATCTAGGAGTTTTTTTGCCACGCGTACAAAATTGTGTCGAAGGGCTGTTGTGAGGTGGTGGGAGTGGATCTCTGCGCCATGATCAAGAAAGGCGAGCACAAGCTCTTCGCATTGCGGGCACTCCATAAGTGTATCAAGCATTAGGGCTGAGCACTGCTTTGCAATCTCCGGAACCTGCTCTATCACCCTGTACATAAGTGCAGGATAGTTTTGACAGGCATTTAATAGGTCATACTCCGAGAGTCTGGCACCACTTTTGAATTGCGCTATCACGCGCGGCTCATTTGCAGGATCATTTATAAGTGTTTCTAGATTGTATTTACAAAGTTTTGCAACTAGTTCAGGATCATCTTGTGCAGCGTCTAAAGGCGAGATGCCATATAAATCTTTTACGTAGATATTGGCCCCATGAGCGAGCAGTTTGTCAATAACAGCATGCAACTTTTCTTTCACAGCAACGTGTAAAGGGGTCTGGAGAAAACTACCTTGCGCGTGAATATCGGCCCCTTTATCTATCATGGCAATGGCAAGTTGGTCGAGGTTTTGATCAATAGCAATACTTAGAGGCGTTCGGTCATCACCATCTGAGAGATGTAGACTCATGCCGCAAGCAACAAGCTGGAGGAGTAATGGTTCTTTTTCCCATGAGTTGAGCAGAAGGAAGCGAATATCTATTGAATCGAGTCGCTCTGCAAATTGTGGGTTTTTAGAAAGCTCTTGCTGGGCAATATCCGGTAGATACTCACAGAGTTTTACAAATGCATCAAATGAGACATCTTGCTGGGAAAGGAGTTGGATGGTTTTTGTCCTATCTCTTGCCTCTATCGCCTTCTTCAGCTTGGCTTGTTTGACCACAATGTCATCTTGCAAACTTCCGGGAGTTTCCGGAGATTTGGGAGAAACAGGTTGCATAAACCCTCAATAAATAAGAAAATAAATATATATACGATGGCGATTAAAATCAAGTAGGGTTTTATATATTATTTATATTTAGAAACAAGAAACTATAATAATCAAAGGGTTTTTGCTTCTCGTAGAGGCGTTATTTAGTTGAGTAAACCCGAATAATCAAGCACAAGATGGCCGGATAAAAAAACAGTATAAACAGGCATACGCATCAGGCTAACTGAAAATTAAAAAAATAACAGGATAGGCAGGATCGCCTTCGGCGGCAGGATAGAAAACAGCGGGAAGGGCAATGGTTTCTTTCGTGACAAATATCAGTTCCGGAGGAACGGTGTAATAATAGCCCACGGTGTAGCCCCAGAGGGGCAAACCGTGGGTATATGGTAGAAAATAAAGAGAGTCGCGTGAGCGACGTATTAAACCGTCGCTCACGCGACTTGAAGTTTTTTTTGTGCCACACCCACGGTTTGCACCTCCTGTGCTACACCGTGGGCTATTATTACACCGTTCCTCCGGAACTGAAAATTGCTATAATGTCTACTTTTTGATCCTACCCGATCCTGCTAGCGTAGCGGGATCCTGTTTTTTATATTAAAAAGAGGTTCATGAGCATGTCTCAAGCTTATCAATATTCTTAATGCATTAACAATCAACGATCTAGCTCAAATTTGGTTCACTCCAAGCCAGATCCCGCCCGTGAATTACCTCGGTACCTTACTGCCCTTGCGAAGTTTTTATCATCTCTTCAACTTTATCTTTGACGGAAGCGAGGTTGAAGGATGCAGGGGCTTGCATTGGGGGAAATTCAACGGCAGTATTTGCAAGCTTTTCTATTTCCTTTTGCACCATGACGAAGCGCCAGAATTCGCGGGCGTAAAAGTCGTTCATATAGCCGCCGCCCATGTTGTTAAGGGTCTCTCCTCGAATGGAGCTTGTTCTTTCAAAGGGGTCTTGTCGCAGGTTGACAATGGTTGGCATGTCTGTTGTCACCTTTTCACCCGGCCAGCCGAACGGCTGCTGGAAGAACTGGAACTTAAAGTCATCGATTCTTATTGCGCCGAGATGAGGGCCTCCAAAGTAGTAGAGTTCGCGCCGCTTTGATGGTCCTTGTCCATGTAATAGGTCTAGCTGGTTGTAGCCATCCAGGTGGTTTTTGTAGCTTCTTTCACCCACCTGTGCACCTTTAAGAAGGTTTGCTTTAATATCGGGGTTGCCGGCTGCTGCAACGAGTGTGGGAAACCAGTCCAGGCCTGAGAAAATGCCATTTTCTACTGAGCCCGGTCTGATATGGCCCGGCCAGCGGGCGATGCATGGCACGCGAAAGCCGCCTTCAAACACCGTTCCCTTTGTAGCTTTAAATGGCGTCATGCCGCCATCCGGCCAGGTAAAGACTTCGGCGCCGTTATCGGTGGTGAATATAACGATAGTATTATTTGCCTCTCCGATATCATCGAGGTGTTTTAAGAGGTCGCCTACACAGTCATCAAGCTCGGCCATGCCTGCCTCTTCGACATTGTAGTTGTTTTTGGCGTTCATCATAGCCTGGTATTTGGGGGATAGATAGGTAAAGACGTGCATGCGGGTTGTGTTGTGCCAGATGAAGAAGGGTTTGCCATCGCTTTTTGCTTTGTCCATAAACTCTATTGAGCTTTTTACAAGCACTTGGTCGAAGGTCTGCATGTCATACTTTGCCTTGCGTCCTACTTGCCAGCCCTGCATGTCCTTCATATCCGGAAAGGGAGCAAGAGGTCCCTCATCTACAATCCTCTGCTTGCCTATTTTGCCCCAGCGCGGCTGAACTGTTTGGTCATCAGTCTCTTGCGCCCAGCAGTGTACAAGGTTTCTGGGCCCGGTTTTATCGATCCAGTCCTGCGGATAGTCAAACCAGTAGGGATCAGACATAGCATCCAGGTGGTAGAGATAGCCAAAGTACTCATCAAAGCCATGCACTGTAGGTAAATATTTGTTGAGATCGCCCAGGTGGTTTTTGCCAAACTGGCCTGTAGAGTAGCCTTGTGCTTTTAAGGCAGTAGCGAGCGTGCAGGCTTGAGCCGGAAGGCCCACATCAGCTCCTGCTTGACCTACAGTTGTAAGGCCCGTTCTAATAGGAAGCTGGCCTGTAATAAAGTTTGCGCGGCCGGCCGTACAGCTAGCTTCTGCATAGTAGTCAGTAAAAAGCATGCCTTGGCTTGCCAGTTTATCGAGGTTTGGCGTTTTTCCCGACATAATGCCCCGATGATAGGCTCCAATGTTAAACCAGCCAATATCATCACCCATAATTACTAAGATGTTGGGTTTTTTATCGTCGGCTGAAAGGGTAATAGCCAAAAGGGCAAAAAGCAGGGGAACAAAACGTAATGCGCGCATACTTCCTCGTGTTTTTGAGAGTTTTTTTCTCTGTCTAACAAAGATAAAATTATAAGTATATAGCATTTTTAGCCTCTTTTTCATTGAAATTATAATTATAACTTTATAGTATAAAGGGGAGAGCAGGAGGTTGCTATGACCGACTTTTCAAACATGTCCAGCTATGATCCCTCTTGGGATGCCCATACCCAATCCCAGGAAGAATTTGCCAGCATTCTGAAAGAGCTGGCCTCCAAACAGCCATCCGAAGTGTTTATAGTTGAAAGAAATACTATAAAGCGAGCGGGTGTTGTCGCGAAGATCTGGCAAACCATTAAAGGCTGGCTTGGCTTCGAAAACATGGCCGTGCCTACTAAAGTGACCTACGAGCTTTTAAAACTGCTTCGCTATGGAGAAAGCCACCGCTTCTTCGAGCAGGATACCATTGCCCAGCTAGCTCGGCAGCTAAAGGCAACCCTAAGCACTACCCCTGAATACAGCCCCATATCCTCGGCCCTTGATGCCATTCTTTCAAAACAGGACAGCACTCAAGCGATTAGCCGCCAGATTACAGAGTACTATAGCAGCCATGAAAAAGAGCTGCATGAGCCCTTCTGGACAAAGCTATTCAGGCGCCATACTGCCCCCCTGCAGCAAGAGAGCGCCATTCTCAAGTATAACCTTGGAGTTATCTACGCAAAGGAGGGAAAGCTAAAAGAAGCATGTCAGGAGCTGTCAGATGCTCTTGCCGTCCAGCCTTTACGGTATGAGTGGCAAGAGGAGCTAAAGAAAACAAAGCATCTTTTTATCGAAAAGCTCATTTCGCAAGGCAAATTGCAAGAAGCCTACTCCCTTCTTGAGAAGGCCTATGAGGCATCCCCGGATGATTCGAGCCTATTGCAAAAGCTATGCGATATCTCCATGCAGCAAGAAAACTGGCATCAAGCCCAAGAGTGGGTAGGGCGTTTAATTGCCGCTCAGCCAAACAGCTGGCAGGCCCATTTTGATGCGGCAACAATCGCAAGCAAGCTTGAAAAGTTTCATGCAGCAGTAGACTTTGCAAGACGAGCAGTTGATTTTGCCCCGCCAGGAAAACATGAAGAGCTTCAGCAATTATTGGACAGTCTACGAATGCGTCTTGCAGGGGTTGACCCCAGAGTAATGGCAGAGCTTGCTCAAGGACATTTATCAAAGAACGAATATGCTCAAGCGCTTGAAAAATTTCAAAATGTTCGCAAGTCTCACGGATTTGAACAGAGCTTTCAAAAAGAGCTCTACACATGCCTTATAGAGCTATCCAAGCAGCAAGAGGCGCGCGATCCTGAAAGGGCTATGGAGCTTGTTCGAGAATCTCTTCATTTTGCGCCTCATGAGGCGCAAGGCGCGCAAAGAGAGCGACTCTTTCATCTAGGAGAGAGGGTAATAGCGAACCACCTTCATAGAAAAGAGGCCGCCGCTGCCTCTAAAGCCTTCTACCTGTTAAAAGCTGACTTTCCGGATGCACTTTTGGATGCAAAAAAACACTCTTCGCTCTCTACCATTGCCTCGAGCCTCAATCTGCCCCATGAAGCGATAGGACATGCCCAAAAGGCATTGAAGCTTGCTCCGCTTGATCCACATCTGCTTGTGCGTATGTATGAACTTACGGGAAAAATCGAACTTGGCACACTCTCCGACACTATTCAGGCCTATACAGTTCTTGCGCGAAGTAAGCCAAATGACTGGCAGATCTCAAGAGAGCTTGCGCGCCTCTACCTTTCTCAAAATGATCTCCAAAACGCAAGCCACTATTTAGAAAATGCCCATAAGCTCAATCCTCGCGATCAGCAGATAGTGCAAGAGCTTGCAGACTGCTACAAACGCACTGGCAATGTTCAAGGTCTTGAACGATTACTGCCTGCATTGCACGCACCTCACGCTTCTAGCGATCTTGCAATGATCCACTTTAAAAACGAAGAGTATGATGCGGCATTGAAACATTTTGAAAAAGCACGCGAATCAAAAGAGCTAAAAAATAGCTTTACCCATGAGGTCTACGTCTGCCTTATAAACATAGCTAAAAAGGCGCAGCCTGAGCATGCCTTCGAGCTATTACTTAAAGCAGAAACTCTTGCATCTGCAAATGAGCGGCACGAGGTCCTGGAAATGCTGCTTCCTATTGCTCAAAATCTTGTGGAGCATCATAAGCCAGATGTCTATCAACGGCTGATGGGAGCCGGTATAAGCCAGCATCTTGATTGGAAAGGACATCAAATACTATCGACTATGGCAAGCACGCTTGGCTTAAAACAGGATGCCATAGATCATGCAGAACGGGCGCTGGCACTTGCTCCGCACAATCCGGAGCTTATTGTACGCGTCTATGAGCTTACCGGCAACATACGCAAAGAAAGTCTCGGCAGTGCAATTGCCGCCTATAAGGTGCTAGCAGAAAGAAAACCGAGGGATGGAGCTGTTCACAAACAGCTTGCAGGCCTCTTTCGGGAAGATAACAACCTTGCAGAGTGTCGAGCAACCCTTGAAAAGGCTCTAGTTTTGCTGCCTGATGATCTGGAAGTTGTCTTTAGCCTGGCAGATTTTGCATACGAGGAAAAAAGTTATGCAAAAGCATTAGACTACTATGAAAGGGCAGAGAGTTTATCGCACAAAAAAGGACAGTTTTCACGCAAAATTTTTGAATGCCAAAAAGCAGAAGCAAAAAAGTTAATGGAGCAAAAGAGCTATCAAAAAGCTGCAGTGCTGCTTGAAAAGGCAAAACAAAAGGCGCCGGATGATGAAGCGATTCTTCGCGATTTGGCAGACTGCTATAGGGCAACTGGCAACACAAAAGCCCTTGCAGATATTTTACCGCTGCTTAAAGAGCCCTCTGCCTATGCAGATCTTGCCCAGCTGCACTTTAAAGAGAACAAATTTCGCGATGCCCTCAGCTACTTTCAAAAAGCTCGCATGGCAAAAGAATATGAACATAGCTTTAAGAACGAGGTGGCAACCTGTCTTATAGCTATAGCTGGGCAGGAGATGCCTGAAAAGGCCCTTGACCGGCTTCGCGAGGCAGCACAGCTTGTAGATAGGTCGCGAATTATTGACCCCATACGAAATGCTGGTGTTGCGCTGATAGAATTGCGCGTTGCCGAGAAAAATTTTGCAGCAGCAGTTCATGCCTACCAAGGGTTGCAGAAAGAATTTTCTTTTATTTCCTGGCGTATCGACCCGGCAGTTTATGTTGGCATTGCCCAAGATCCCAAACAACGAAAGCATTTTTCTGACGCTGAACTTTTGAAAGGACTGTCTCAGGGTATAGATGGCTATGAAAGGGATAAAAAATATGATGATCTGATCAACTGCTATCGCTTAAGTCTTGATATCGCCCCTCAAGAAAAAAGAAAAGCATTAGCTACAAGCCTTCTGCAGTTTATTGACAGCGTACGAGGAAAGGATCAACGCACTGCGGCGGCAGGCTATGGCGTTTTGCTGCCTCAGCTTCATAAAATGGGGCTGTCAAACAGTGAACTGTTGCAGATAGTGCAAAAAGCAGGAGAAGCACAAGAGGCTCTAGGCCTGCTGGAAAAAGCTATTGCTACCTATAAACTGGGCTTGCAGTACGAGCCAAAAAATCTATCCCTGCATGAAAAGCTTGGTAGAATCTACGATAAGCAAGGAGAAAAAAAGCAGGCCATACATCATTACGAGGAGGTCTTCACTCTAGACCCCTCTAAACCCCTCATAAAAAATAGACTTTGCGCTCTTCATATAGAAATGGGCGATGCGGCCTACGCTATTGCCGCCGTTGGATTTTTACATCAACAGCTAAAAGAGCTTGTAGCCTCTACAAATACTACCCCCGACATTAAAAATGCTTTAGGAGCATTTTGGGGAGCACGATCTGCTGACAATATCGCCCTTCAAGCACAAGCCCAGACTCAATATAGCTCATTTAGCGAGATAGAAAAGGCATGCAGGATCGCACTTGGCCTGATCAGAAAGGCCTACGATGGACAAAGCAATCACATGCAGCCAAGTGAAATGCCATTTGTTCTTAAAATCAAAATGGAGGTGTTAGAAAAGCGAGTTGACGACACAGATAAATTACTAGATGGCATTGTAGTCGATAAAACGATGTTAGAACAAAACGTAAGTGTGGAAGATGTGAGAGATGCTGCCCTTGCACACTATAAACGAGCGGATGTGCTAAACGAACGAGGATTGCTGCCCTATTTTTCTCGTAAAGAAGATCTAGAACTTCAAAAAACCAACCATAAACATATAATTCTAACAATAGAGGACTATAGCCTCCCCCGCCAAGAAGAAGGGCTCGCATGGCTGCTGAAAGATGAGATACACCCAAAGGCTATAGAAGGGCAAGGAGATCCTCTCTTTAAAGAAGCCTCTTCCCATGGCTACTTCCGGCTTGCAAATTACTATCTAAACGCAGCCAGCGCTACCACAAATAGCCACGAGAAACAGCAATTTATCAACAAAGCCTTCGACTATTTCAAAGATGCCACAAAGTACGATAAATACGATAAAGCAGATGGAAAGGTCGCAGAACCTGATTGCTACGGAAGGTTTGGCGAGCTTTATGAATTAGCATTGGACGATAAAAAGCTCTCTCTTCCTGGCTTACAATGGGAAACTGATCAAGCAAGGTTACTGAGTTTAATAGGGGGTGCCGCTCTACAATACCAGCGGGCTGTAGGGGCAAATCAGCAGTCAAAATACAGCGATAAATCAAAAGAATTTTCTGAGAGAGAGAGTAAACTATTCGGTCATTAAGTAAATGGTCCCCGGTTTCTGACCTTTACATTAAATAATTTAATTTATATTATGAGAAAAAAAGGAGAAGGAATTATGATACCAGAATCATTTGGTCCTCAAGACAATCAAATTCCAGAGCAAGATTCTGCACGTACTAAGAGAAAGAACCCTAAAGGCTCTGATGAGGTAGACACGGCCGCCAAGAAACAACTTTCGCAAGGGGAAAAGGCTTCAGCTTACTTATCACAGATTCAGCAGCGGCTTAAAAATAAACAAAAGACTTTAAAGGAAAAAATAAAAGTGCGTCAACAGCAAAAGCGCTCTTACGCAGAGGAAGGCGAGCAAAGAGCCACAAGCCGTAAAAAAGCCATTGAAGAGGATACCTCTTCTGAACCCGTCGGCAAAAAGCGAGCTAAGCATGCTGATTCTGAAGAAGACGATATACCGATCGTCGAAGCACAGCCTCAAGAAGATACATCAACATCAGAAGATGATTTGATTGAGCGTCTGATGCGCCTGAATATCAAGGACATCGATGAAACAAAAGATAACCCTTAAATTTCAAAAATTAGGGGGCATCTTTTCTTTGCCATTATCTTGCGTAATCATACAAATCGCAGGACACGGCTCTGATCACTTTACGAACACTCTTAATACCTTGACAAAAGCCCGTTTTTTACGTTAAAAGTATTTTAAGTAAAAGACGGAGGGTAGTTATGTCGCTGTGGAAGCAGGGGATTCAGACGTTTGCTTTAGCCTGTATGGCACTTTCTTGCGGACTGCAGACACTATCTGCCGACAGCGGCGCTGGGGATCTATATCCCTGGCAGCATAACTATGGCGGCGTTTGCACAACCAATGTTTTTCGCCAGTTTTATCCGGATCAAAATGCTTGCCGGCTCTATCACAGCATTCCGGAGGACCTTCGCCATTTACCTTACGCAATATATCCGATAAGCAAAGGATATGACACTGCGCGTTTTAACTTTAACAAGCGGTTCAATATTTTCCCGCATGCCATCTTTACGCCGCGAACTGAGGATGAATTAGTATCTGTATTTAAAAAGCTAAAAAAGCATCATCTCGAATTTTCTATCAGATCAGGCGGCCACTGCCTTGAACCCGGCTCGCTATCTTCTGGGTATGTTATTGACCTGCGAAATTTCAACAAGATCATCCCCGACATAGAGTGCGAGCAGGTGTATATTGGTGCAGGCTGTCGCTTGGGCACTGTCATTGAAACCCTTGGCAACATAGACTATGCTATTCCTACGGGAACCTGCTCTTCAGTTGGCGTTGGGGGATTGTCGCTGGGGGGAGGGTTAGGCTTGCTTGGACGTACGTTTGGGCTAACCTGCGACTCCATAAAAAGCATCAGGCTCTTGGGCGCAGACGGCGGCATCATCGATGTGAACAGCAAACAGCATCCGGAGCTCTTTTGGGCACTGCGCGGGGCAGGAAATGGCTCCTATGGGATAGTAATAGGCTTTACCTTTACAATGCACTACATTCCTCAAGTAAGTTACTATACGCTTAGCTGGAAGTGGGAAAAAGAGACGGTAAAGAAAGTATTTCAGGCGTGGCAGGACTGGATAGAAACGCTTCCTGACAACATTACGTCGCAGCTGCAGCTAAAATATATGAACCAGGAATTGTCGGTTGGTATAGTTGGTCTTAAAGTTAGTGACAAACCCTTTTGTGAATGGAAAAAGGCCTTTGCCCACCTGCATCCGAAAGTAACGGTAACAGAAGAGAGCTATCTTGATTCAGCGCGTCAGTGGTCAGATAGAGCAACCTATGCCTTTCTCAAAAGCAAATCAGAAATGATCATGAAGCCTCTCTCTTCAAAGCCTATCCAAAAGGCCATTAACTTTTTTGAAAAGCTTCACAAGCAAAAGGAAAGCTACTATGCCTTTTTTGAGCTAGAAGCGATGGGAGGCAAGATTAAAAAGGGCAATACGGCCTTTTATCCCCGAAAAGCCCAGAGCTGGTGGTATCAAGTGATCTACTGGAATGATGAAACCCAGCAAAAAAGGGCTCTGCATTTGCTTCGCAAGTTCCATGCGGACCTCTCCCCATATGTGTCGCCCTATGCATACGCCAATATCGTCGATTACGACCTTGGCCACAAGTACCTAAAGGCCTACTACGGCACTCATGTCAGCCGACTTAAGAAAGTTAAGCATAAATATGACCCCGAAAACTTCTTTCACTGGCGACAAAGCATTCCCGACTAGAAGGTCAAAGATCTTGAGCTATCTCAAGGATTTTTTCGTTTACGGCAACTCCAATGGGTTTACGTAGTTGATCGACTGCGACTCCTTGGAACTGATCAGTTATTAAACATTTGAATTTATCTAGATAACCTTGTGTGATTTCTGTCGCCCAAGCTGCATATTCAAATATTCTTTTATGTTTTAATGGATCAATAATGTAACGATTGTTTCCATCTGAATATTCTAGGACAACATGATATATCCATGGAATATTCCTAGAATCTTCATAACTCAAAGAAGGAAAATTTTCGTTTGGCTTTCTAGAAATAATAAAATAGTTGAGTTTAGGCGGATTTGGGATATGCTCTAGAACCTTTCCGACAAAGTTCTTTGCTCTAGGTATACAACCAAAACGGAGATCATCATTTTTATCCCAGAGGTTATCGTTTTCATACCAAGGTCCATTGCAAAAAACCTTATGAGCAGCCCAATGAGCTGCTTGGCATTCTCTATTACAATAGTTGACTTTCTTACATCTTCCACATAGCTTGTTAGCATCTGCTTTTTCACATGCTCCGCAATATTTGATGTTTGTATCAGGTGCTGCATGGCTTATTTGTTGCATAATATACTAAATTTTTTTTATCAAGAATATTATAACATAAAAGAATAAAAAATCAATATAAAAGGGGAAAGGTAGAACGTCCGAACCCCACATTCCATTATAGGCCTTCCGGCCTTCCATTATACGTGGGGTTTAAGCTGTATTCTAGCTGCCGCTGGAAAAACGGGGCACAAAGCAGCAGGAAAAATTCGCTAAGGATTAATTAGAAAATCGCCCATTCGTTAATGAGGTTTCTTGTTTACAATTTGTGGCTTTAGTGCCGACTGAGGGGCCTTGTGAACCATCGTGTAGGCATATTCGACGCCAACACCGTAAGCGCCGGCCTGCTTCTTGAGTAAGTCCATCAGCGCATCGTAATGCTCCCTGTTTTTCCAATCGCGTTGCCATTCTAGCAGGGCGCCAATGTGGGTGAGGCGAATCGCGCCTGCCTGCACCATCCGGGAAAGGGCAGCTTCCTGCGCAGCAGGCGATGTTGCACCGCAGCAATCTTCAACTACATAAATGTTGTAGCCTTCACCCAGCATTTCAATGGCAGGCCAGGTTACGCATACCTCTGTCCAGAGGCCTGTTAGAAGGATATTCTTGCGACCTGTTGCCTTAATAGCGGTGCGAAATCCTTCGTCATCCCAGGCATTCATTGAGCTGCGTTCAATAACAGGCTGTCCCGGAAATACATCAAGTAACTGTGGCCACACATAGCCGCTAAACGACTCTGTTTCCACAGCCGTGATTATGGCAGGTACATTAAATTCCTTTGCAACTTTAGCTAAAAGGGTGACATTGTTAATAAGCTCGGCGCGATCAATATTTGCCACACCAAAAGTCATTTGCGGTTGATGGTCAATAAATACGATAGCGCTATCTTGCGCTGTATAGAGTTTATGGTAATTTGACATATATTTTCCCCTAGGTACTTTTCCTATCAATTACACCAAGGGAATTTTTTAAACAAGGGTTTCATTGTTATTAAAATAAATATTTACTAATTGCGCCAACTATGGTATGGACACGAAAAAGGAGTGCCATATGCCTGACGTGATCCTATACAATGGGAAAATTACAACATTAGATATAGAGCACCCAGAAGTATCTGCTATGGCAATTAAAGATGGGGTCGTTGAGCAGCTTGGCGAGGACGAAGAGATAAGACCCCTTGCAAGTTCAAAGACGCTTCAAATTGACCTTAAGCAAAAGCGCGTTATCCCAGGGCTTAACGATTCACACCTTCATCTCATTCGAGGCGGCCTTAACTACAATATGGAACTGAGGTGGGATGGGGTGCGCTCTCTAAGCACTGCCCTCCAGATGCTGAAAGAGCAAGCGCTACGTACGCCGCCTCCACAGTGGGTGAGAGTGATTGGCGGTTGGACAGAGTTTCAGTTTAAAGAAAAACGAATGCCGACTCTTGAAGAAATTAATGCTATTTGCCCGGATACGCCCGTATTTATCCTCCATCTTTACGACAGGGCGCTTCTTAATGCAGCAGCTCTTCGCGCCGTAGGCTACACAAAAGAGACCCCTGATCCGGTGGGTGCGCGCTTAGAGCGCGATAAATATGGCAATCCAACAGGCATGCTTATAGCAGAGCCGAATGCCCTTATTCTCTACGCCACCCTTGCAAAGGGGCCAAAGCTTGCATTAAGTGACCAGATAAACTCAACGCGCCACTTTATGCGCGAGCTTAACCGCCTTGGCCTTACAAGCTGTATAGACGCCGGCGGCGGCTTTCAAAACTACCCTGACGACTATCAGGTTATAGAAGAGCTGCATCGCCAAAACCTGCTTACCATTCGCATTGCCTACAACCTCTTTACACAAAAGCCAGGCCAAGAACTTGCCGACTTTCAGAGGTGGGCAAAGATGACAGCTCCCTATTCCGGCGATAGCATGTACCGCCAAAATGGCGCAGGAGAGATGCTTGTCTTTTCTGCCGCTGACTTTGAAGACTTTTTGGTAGTGCGGCCTGAACTTGCTTCCAGCATGGAGGGTGATTTGCAAAAGGTCGTTCGCTTTCTTGCTATGGAAGGCTGGCCATTTCGCCTGCATGCTACCTATAACGAAACGATAACAAGAGCTTTAGATGTCTTTGAAGAGATCAATAAAGATGTTCCCTTTAAAGACCTGCACTGGTTTTTTGACCATGCTGAAACCATTACTGACATAAACCTCGAGCGCATTAAAGCCCTTGGCGGCGGCATTGCTATCCAGCATCGCATGGCCTATCAAGGCGAATACTTTATCGAGCGCTACGGCAAAAAGCTTGCAGCAAGAAGCCCCCCAATCCGCAAGATGCTTGACCTTAACATCCCTATCGGCGCAGGTACCGATGCCACACGCGTTGCAAGCTATAACCCCTGGAGGTGCCTGCACTGGCTTGTGACGGGACAAACTGTTGGCGGCACGCCCTTATATGGCCAAGAAAATAGGCTCGAGCGCATAGAAGCCTTACGCCTCTACACCCAAGGTAGTGCAAAGCTTTCTCGAGAAGAAAACAAAAAGGGCACGCTTGGATGTGGCATGTACGCAGATTTAGCGGTATTATCTATGGACTACTTTACGGTAGCTGACGCTCTGATTCATGACATTACCTCGCAACTTACTATGCTGGGAGGGAAAGTGGTTTATGCAAAAGATGAATTTTCCCATCTTGATCAAAATGCCAACTTGCCTGTAAGCCCCGACTGGTCGCCTGTAGGGCATTATAAAGCAGAAGCTTTGCCTGCAGCCTATTCCAAAACGCATCTTGATTCCCTGCTAGGCCACAGCTGTAAAGACCATAAAAATACAAACCCCTGGACATTTGGGTGTGATTGTTTTGCATTTTAAAAGGAGATACTTATGAAACAGCTATACGTACCGAGTCTATTAGTAGTTGCCCTCACGCTCATGTCGAGCACAAAATTGCCGGATGTCGGAACAGAAGAGACAGTAGGCGCCGTCAATGGTGTTACTATTGTGGCCAAGGTGCAAGGCCCCTCGGCTCAAGAAACACCCCTGCAGATTGCATGCCTGTTTGAATATGTGGAAGGAGACATCTATACATCTCCACCTGCGCTCCCCAAAGACTCCAATGGCATGGTTCATCTAGATAGTGCGCTTCATGGGCTTATTACAGACATTCGAAGGACAAATAAGTTTAAGGGCAAGTTTTTAGAAACCCTGCTTATCACACCGCCTCCAAATACAATTCCGGCTAAAAAACTGCTCCTTATAGGCCTGGGAAGCCAAAAATCCTTTACCCCAGACATGATGCGACTTGTAGGGCTGG
Organism: uncultured Chlamydiales bacterium; assembly: GCA_963826935.1. Lineage (GTDB taxonomy): Bacteria > Chlamydiota > Chlamydiia > Chlamydiales > FEN-1388 > SZAS-7. The sequence continues at coordinate 516,945 of CAWGYH010000005.1, forward strand.
TAGGAATGAGAGAGGCGTTGCGGCTTGGTGTAACAAAGTACTCCCATGCAAGCGATTTAAAAGATGCCGGCTACTCATCCCCTACAGCGCAAATAGCAGGTGATGTTGTTCAAGGCGCCCTAGAGGCCTATAGCACCCAGCAGTACCTCAAGCAGCAAAATGCTTCAGACCCACTCACTGTCACAGAAGTTACACTTCTTGCAGGACAAGCCTATTTTGAAGACTCAAAAACTGGAATCAAAAAAGTTATAGAAAACGGGGTCAAAACAGAGGAAAAGCAAAAATAGTGCGCAATTGAAGAATCCCCATTTCTTCGAAAGAGAGTGCAGATAGTAGCCTAAAGCGGTTTTTTACTGTTTGCCAGTTTTTTTTGCTTTGCAAGAAAAAAGTAAATGAACTAGTGTCGCATGTAAACGTGCATGCGGAGAATTCTTATGGGCTACATCTCAGTTGGGAACGAAAATAACAAAGAAATCGAACTCTACTATAAAGACTGGGGCAATGGACAGCCTATTGTTTTTAGCCATGGCTGGCCTTTAAGTGCTGATGCCTGGGAAGATCAGATGCTGTTTCTTGCAACGCAGGGATATCGCTGTATTGCTCATGACAGGCGCGGCCATGGACGCTCCAGCCAGCCCTGGAATGGCAATGAGATGGATACCTATGCAGATGACCTTGCCAAGCTGGTTGTTGCACTAGATTTGAAAAATGCCATTCATGTTGGCCACTCGACGGGTGGTGGGGAGGTTGCGCGCTATATTGGCCGTCATGGAACAAAGCGCGTGGCAAAAGCTGTTCTTATTGGTGCTGTGCCTCCTATCATGCTGAAAACTGAAAGCAATCCCGGAGGCCTGCCAAAGCAAGTATTTGATGACATTCGGACAAATGTGCTGAAAGACCGCTCGCAATTTTTCAAAGACTTAAGCGCTCCCTTTTACGGAGCAAATCGAGCCGGCTCTCACGTCTCGCAGGGTCTTCGCGATTCATTTTGGCTGCAGGGGATGCAATGCGGCTTTAACGCATCTTACGACTGTATTAAAGCCTTTTCTGAAACAGACTTTACCGAAGATCTTAAAAAAATGGATATTCCAACCCTTGTCATGCATGGCGATGATGATCAGATTGTCCCCATTGAAGATGCAGCGATGCTCTCTCATAAGCTCATCAAAGGTTCTACGTTAAAAGTCTATAAAGGGGCGCCTCACGGCATGTGTTCTACTCTCAAAGATCAGATTAACCAAGACTTGCTGGCGTTTATTAAGCTGTAATGTCTTTACAATAGGAGGAAAATTAGATGGGGTGTCCAACAGGATTTGGAGTTCATGTAGAGCAGGTATATTCCATGCCTCAAATCACAGAATTAGCCTGCAAAACCTGCGACTATTTGGTGGAGAGGGGCGGTAATGAGAGCTACTTGAGTATGCAAAGAAAGTGTGTAGTGTCGCCATGGAGCATGTAAACGGCACTTTTCAAGAATTTGAAAATGACTTTTGTCAAAATGCATCATCTCAGATAAGGGCAATTGCCGCGGCTATTGATCAGGATTTTAGCAGAACCTTTACAAGAATGGTTGTTTTAGGAGCTGTATCTACAGTAGCAATGAATGTAGGAAGTAGATACTTGGATGAAAAATCTGCAGAGGAGTGTAAATACGCATCGTATGCTATGGGGCTAGCAACTCTTGGTTTAAGTATTTTTGTCTTTAAGTTCGCGTACTGAAACGGCCACGCTGTTTTTATTGACAGCTCAACAGTCCCCGTAATTATTACGGTGTTTTTATAATCCCCGCTTGCGTCATAAATATTGCTCAAAGTCGAGATTTGTGATAAAAGTTACGAAAATTTTGGGGGTTTGATCATGTCGTCTGCTATTCCGGATGTTATTACGGGTGCTTCTATTGCTGTTGTGCGGCCACAAGAAAAGTCATGGGGCTTTAACGGGCTTGCCAGAACAGTAGGTAAACTAATACGCGATGAGCTTTTTTTACCTTTGCAGAAACAGCTACCCGAATATCTAAAATCTACTCACAAAGAGGTACTAAATCGACGAGATGCCTTGCGAGGCAGTAGCGTTTCGACCGAAAAGAAATATCGGCTGATCCGAGACTTCTTTACCATGCGCGATGTGCCGGTTGAGATTGTAGACCCAACAGATTCATCTAAGCGAATTTTCACTCTGCGGCTCTTTGAAACAAAAGAGCCAATTCAAGGAAAGACACTTCGCCTGTTTCTATTTTCTTTTTACGGAAATGTCCAAACGCAAGGGCAAAAAAAGGAAAGCTGGGATCCTCAAACGATCACACAGCTTAGTAGAGGCCCCTTGGATGTGCTTGCAGCCCTTAACGAACAAGGTATTAAAGTTGACACGGTGATGACATGTTCGCTGGGCAATATCATGTGGGAAGGCCTTGAGAGCTTTTTGTTAGAGTTTAAAAAGAGAGACATCATTCCGCAAACGATACTCATCGATAGAGGGTTTACATCGGGAGAAAAAGTTGGCAAGAAACTCTTTTGTTGCTTGCCGCGCACCATTTTATCTGCCCTTACCTCTTGGTCGGGCTGGAATGCTGACCCGGAACGAGCGCTTCGAACTTTTATTCAAGAGGGGAATTCCGAAAAGCGAACAGTTCATATCTATCAAGCTCAAGAAGATCATTATTTTTCCGGTCCGGGGGCCTTTGATGATGACCTGCACAAAGAGCTCGGTAAGCATGCCCAAGTTGTTCAGGCAACCTTTTTGCCGCTTGACTTGCATCCAACGGCCCATCACGGCGTGCCCATAGATAAGCTGCAATTCAACAGTACAACTAAGGTTGTCTCGGTTCCTGAAATCCCATTTGGTGAAGAACATCAAAAGCTCCCTACTGCGATAGCGCGCAAAATACTGCTTAATGACTCTAAAAAAGAGCATACCCTCTTTGTGGTGGGGGGAAATAAAGGAACACTCGACATGATGGTAGAAGAGATCGCAACCCGGATTTTGAACGCCTATATCAAAAGTGCTCTGGTTTGAGATACAAGTTTTAAGCTCTTTTTCTTTATATAAAATTTGTTCTTGAGCGGAGCTCTCTGAGGCTGTGAAAAAATGTAGCTTCGAGCGCAGCTCTTTGGAGTGCGACAATTTTTTGTCGCTTTCATTTTCGACCACGCACCTTTGCTTCCTTATCGATTAAGGCTTACAAAACACATCTACATCAATCGGTAGAGGTGCTTTGTAAGCCTTAAGCGATCTTGCGATTAAGGTGTGTGCAAAATCTAAAGCGGCGAAGAATCGCCGCACTCCAAAGACCTGCGGTCGAAGAAAACGTATTTTTTCACAGCCTCTCTGGAGTGGGGGGCAGCATGCACCGCTCTCAATTTTGGCGTAAACTTTTACTACGACAGCGCCAAGCAAAAATGAGCCTACTACTCTAGCGTTGAGGTTTTTCATGATAAAATTTCGGTTAAAAATCCAGTGCGGTGCATAGCTGCACCGCACTCCAGAGAGCTCCGCTCAAGGACAAATTTTATATAAATGATATTTTTTGAAAAAGGGCTTAAATCAACCCCTACCGGCTTTTATGTCATCTTGTCACTTCGCAGTCATTACCTCAAACCCACTTGTTACTCACTGTACGAAGCCTAACTTAGAAATCAGACTCAGTATGTCATCCACCCCTTGCGGTTGTGGTTGCAACGCCTCCGGTTCTCTTTCAACAGGAGCTACTTTTATTAATTCTTGATACACCTGATTGCTACTGGCAGGTTCTGGAAACTTCTTGGCTACTTGAGAAACAATGTTCATTCTTTTTTCAGGCATCAAAATAGCAACTCTAGTTACGATTTTAGCAACATCTAAACTATCCATACAAGATTCAAGGAGTGGTATAGAAGCAGTAAGGCTTTCAGGATCCAGATGAAAATGCCGCTCTACAACACCTAACAACTCTTCTAACTCACGACATGTAAACTGTAGAGTGCCTACTAATAAAGGCTGAACAGGAAAAATAGCTCCAGGATGCATCCGTAGCGTATTGAAGGCAAATATCCTATCATCCTTCAACCGCACTCTCTCTAAAAGCCTGTCAAGACACTGTAGCTTTAAAAGAGGATCAGGATGTGGTATTTTTACCGCCAAGAGTGTGAGTGCACACATATCAGTTGTGCACTTACTTGCAAGTCTGACAGCAGCTGTATAGGCCTCATCTCGAGCGTGTAGAGGCACCTTTCTTATGAGATGAAAGAAGGCTTGTTTCTGGTAGCCTTCACGCAATTGACCCCCTGCAGAATGCAGCTTTTCTACGAGATCACATTTTTCATCCAAGGAAAGTCGATAAAATTTCTCCGTTTTGGGATCAGGTAAATTGTCCAGTGCGTGTTGATACATCAGTATTATTTTAAGGTTCCTAAGAGCAAGGGTACACATATGGCCGACATCTCTAGCTTCTCTAGCTTCTCTAGCGTCTCTAGCGTCTCTAGCTTTGGTCATATCTTGGATAATTCTTTTCTCTTCTACAATATCCTCACAGGCACTCTGAAATGTCCCTTGATCGCTCTGAGAAAGTCTATCATAAATTGTTCTATATGATTCCTCCGTAAGCTTGCATGCCTGTTCAACGTGTACGGGCACTTGAATGACAGACGAGAGAACCCTGTAAATATCACCAAACTTAAACGCTGTAGTGCTGTTCATATTCCTTACCTTTATTACTTTTAGGCAAACATCATAATGTGACACGGGAGATTAGATCATCTCAAAAATAACTTTTTTAGATATCCCTGGGGCTGGGCTAAATAACAATATAAGTATTTTTATTAAAAAATACAATAAATCTCTTGAAAAAAGTGCCTTATTTGTGTATTATTGTTCCTTATGGATTCAATAGATGAAATGAATAAAAGGGTTTCTACGAAATTGGGAGACAAACTGACAACGTTTTGCTCCCCATTGGTAGTTCACCTGGGGATTAATCACTTTTATCACTTTGTGCTGACAGATTCGGGGCAATGTGCTGCTGTGGGCTTAAATCAAGCCTGGCAGGAGTACTTACATTCTCATGAACAAATATATCCCTCCTTTACCAATTTTTATCACAATCGCGATGATCTTAAGGGAATTCTGTTTTGCCAAACAATTCCAAATAAATCATGGCAAGATTTAGTGAAAGAGGGGGTCGAGCGGTTTAAAGTATATATAGGGCTTCAGGTGACAAAAAGAACATCCTTGGGAATAGAAGGATTTGGATTTGGATTTAACACAAATGATCCGAGTCTTCATATGGCACTATTAAATGAGCTCCCTTTGCTCCATTTTTTCATTGATGAATATAAAAGACAATTCCCAATAAAAACGCTAAAAGATAATTTTGTTGACCTGCCCTCAGTAGTGGGCCCCTCTTTTTTTAGTCCCAAGAAGCAGGAGGCTCCCAAGCTTCGCAACCTGATTTTAGGAAAAATGAAGGTAAAGATTGAAAATTCATTTACAAAAAGAGAGCTTGAGGTCATCCAGCAGCTGCTCACAGGCTCTCCCTCGGCTTCTCAAATAGCAGATTCCCTCTATTTATCAAAACGAACTGTTGAAGATCACCTCGATCACCTAAAAGACAAGCTGGATTGCCGCTCTAAACATGAGCTGATTCTCAAGCTGCAGCAGTTGGAGTCCTATGGCTTTTTGTTTTAAAAACCCTATTTTTATGGTGTGTTATGTCAGCTGAAGTAATTTTTATTAATGGTATTGGGACTTCTGAAGAAAGGCGTAGTGATTATGTAAAGATAATTACAGAAGCATTTGTGGGCAGAAAAGTTGAGCTTTTCTTCAACCCTACGGCTGTTTCTGAATACTATGCAAAGGATGTCGAAAGTCAGGCAGGCTATATAGATGCCCTGTACAAAAGGTTCACCGCTCTTGTAAGTGACGATCCTGCCGGCGACAAAAAAAGAGGCCGCATAACAGTTCTTACTCATAGCCATGGTACCCATCTTCTCAATGAAGTGTTAAAGAAGATGAAGGCGGAAGATCGCGATTTGTTTGTTGTGTATACTTTTGGCGGTGTTACGATGATTCCTAAAGACATGGCTAGCAAAGTAAAAAATTATATATATAAAGACGACCTGATTGGAGTCAGCGGAAATGTCGCCTACGATCCTCGCGGCGTATTAACAAGTTACTGCAAAATCCATGAGCTTATGCAGAAAACAGGGCTGCCCTTAGAAAAGGCAATTCCTCAGCAGGTTGCATTAGATATGCATGCAAAATACGATCCGTTTAATAATAGTGATACAGGCGAAGCAGTAAAGAAATATGGCGCTCTATTTTTTAGCGGAAAAGAGGCGCGTCTTGAAGAAAGCGAAGTATCAGAATTGGTAGCAAAATATCATGAGGCCTGCACAAAATATCGCATTAAGCTGCTTTCTACCCCTACTGAAGTAGTTCAAGAGCAGAAAAGCCCTTCTTTAGAGCTAGAATCGCTTACAAAAGCCGCAGTGCAGGCAACTGGAGGCCTCTTAGATAAAAATGACCGTGAATGCCACATGATTTATGCCTTTAAATCGGTGCTCGAAAAACTCGGACGTAAAGCATTGAGGTGAGAGCCTACAATAAGCTAGACCTAATTTTCCCTTTCATATATTTATGAAAATACCATGAATAGTCTTTCACAATTACAAATTTCCCTGGGTAGTCGTCTGGAAGAGGTGTTTCCAACGCTGACTCCTGCACAAATTGAGCGGATTGCAGCGCATGGGCACGTGCGTGCGGTGCAACAAAATGAAGTGCTACTACAAGCAGGCGGGGTCGTAAGCCGTTTTTTCGTAGTAAAATCGGGTGTTATCCATGCAGTCAGGAAAGTAGATACTACCGAAGAGCTAATCGCCATAATGAATCCCGGCATGTTCACGGGCGAGTTAACCCTTATTTCGGGTCGGCGAGGGCTTGCAGAAATACGAGTAAATATCCCGGGAGAAGTCGTTGAACTTGATCGTGATCAACTGCTTGCGCTTGTACAAACAGATAGCGAATTAAGTGACATCATCATGCGGGCCTTTATTCTGAGAAGAGTGGAATTGATCTCACATGGGCTTGGAGATGTGGTCCTCCTGGGTTCAAACTATTGTGCCGGGACACTTCGCATCAAAGAATTCCTTATGCGCAATGGACATCCATATACTTTTATTGATCTCGATCATGATGCAGGCATACAGGAGCTTTTGGATCGGTTTCACTTTACAATTTCAGATGTACCGGTTGTGATTTGCCGTGGCGAGGCAGTCCTTAGACATCCTAGCAATAGTGAAATAGCAAAGTGCCTTGGTCTTAATGAGACGATCGATCCGCTGCAAGTACGCGACGTAATTGTCATTGGTGCTGGACCTTCAGGGCTTGCAGCTGCAGTATACGCAGCCTCTGAAGGACTGAACGTTTTAGTGATCGAGTCAAACGCTCCGGGCGGACAGGCGGGCTCCAGTTCGAAAATTGAAAACTATCTTGGGTTCCCTACAGGTATTTCAGGCCAGGAATTGGCGGCAAGAGCGTATACACAGGCACGAAAAGTTTGGTGCACAAATAATCATTGCACAAAATGCTATAAAGCTTTTGTGCGAGAAGCGCCCCTTTACAATTGAAATCGATAATGGCCTGCAAGTAATAGCCAAGACAGTGATTATTGCTACCGGGGCTGAATATCGGAAGCTTTCTTTAGCAAAACTTGTCAAAATTTGAAGGTGCTGGCGTATATTATGGGGCAACGTTTTTGGAGGCGCAATTGTGCCGAGGTGATGAAGTCGTTGTCGTGGGTGGGGGTAATGCTGCAGGACAAGCCGCGGTGTTCCTTGCGCAAATTGCAAAGCGTGTATACCTACTTGTCAGATCGGCAGGAATAGAACAAAGCATGTCAAAATATCTCATTCGACGCATCGAACAAAATCCTGCTATAGAGCTTCGTAAACAAACGGAAATTGTGGCCCTTGAGGGAGATCGCCATCTTGAGCGAATACAATGGCAAGACAACCAAACCGGGAATATTGAGAGTCATAACATCCAACATGTGTTTCGTCATGACCGGCGCAATTCCCTGCACCGAGTGGCTTAAAGGCTGTGTGGCTCTAGATGCTAAAGGGTTCGTCAAGACAGGAGCGGATCTATTAAAGGAAGATTTGGATGAAGCAAAATGGACAGAAGCGCGCGCTCCGTACCTCCTCGAAACGAGTTTGCCAGGAGTTTTTGCAGTCGGCGATGTACGAAGTGGAAATGTCAAGCGAGTAGCGTCTGCAGTTGGAGAGGGATCAATTGCAATTTCTTTTATTCATCGGTTTTTACATTAACGTTAAGAGGTAAAGATGAGTTGCCCCCATATTCAAGCAATAACAAAGGTTAAAGGACCAAAAGTCGAGTTTGCGAGGAGTGTGTTAAAACCGGTTCTTCTTGGGTTCATTTGAGGACATGCCAGGATTGCGGCATTACCCTCTGTTGCGACTCATCTCCTAATAGGCATGCGACAAAACATGCCCATGCAAGCGGACATCCTGTGATTGCATCGGCGGAAATAGGAGAGCGTTGGCTCTACTGTTATCCCGACGAAATCACTGTCGAATATTAGCTTAAAAAACTGGCGCTCTCGAGCCATAACCATAGCCACGTCCATGGACACCCATGATTTATGGCTTTAAATTCGTGCTCGAAAAAATCGGCCGTAAAATGTTGGTTTGAGGCCTACAGTAGAGCTTGGGGTGATTTTTATATCCAATCCAGCTTTTGTGTATGCATTTGGACGATTAATTCTACTTCATCCCTAGGCAAACCTAATTCCGCTACCCTATTTTCTTTTGGGCTAAGCACTACCAGGTTTCGAGCTCTTATGAACTCCATAAAGGCGGCAAGCGGCAAGGTAACATCTCCCTTCATTTCGGACGCTTTAGCTGTATCTTCATCGAGGTGAGCGCCTCCGGCGATGAGGAATGTTCTGGTAGAGCATGCTTTCACTTTAGTTAAGGAGGCAATCATACATTCAGTACGTTCAACAAATGTCTCGCTTATAAAAGCTTTTATTTTATCTTTATCAAAATTTACTGTTTTTTTTAAAAGCTGCTCTCTCTCTGCAAGCTGAAACAGTTTTTTCATTATTTCTTCGACATCTTTGTAGTCTTTAGGGTCTGCTTGCCGCATTTGTACATCCTTCAAACGGGCCAATGAGTGTAGAAGCTCTTTTTTTATCACTTCTAATTGGGCGCGCATTTTTTCCAGTTCTTCTATACCCGGAAATAGGGGTGACAATTTTTTAACGAGATCCAGATCCCAACCATAAACTGGGGACTCTGTTGTGAGATGGGCCGTCATGCCAACATCCTCACTTTTTATTTTTTGCATTGCAGGTGCGCCTTCAGTCAAAATAGCATCTTTTGCATCTGTAAAGGTATTAATAAACAAAGAATTAACTGCAGAATAGCCTTCTATATCATGCTGATCTGCCAGCAGAAACTCCTCAACATCTTCAAAATGATCAGGATTTGCCTTTGCCCCCCTAAACATGACGTCATAGTGGGCATTTATAAAATCTGTAATACTAACTTGCATAACTATCTCCTTATTTATGGAATTAATTATGCTAGTTAGTGGTAATTAACAATACCGTACGAAATACGGTTTATGTACCTAAAAGTAAAAGTCAGTTATATACTGGCGCTTGTGCAGCGCCAGTTTCTTCAGCTATTTATTCTGAGAGATCTCTTTTTTGGTTTGCTGGAGCGTTTTTGCAAGCTCTTGGGCCCAAGGAAGCTTTTCATGCTCCTTTACAAAAGACATGCCGATTTCGCATACTCTATTTGCGCGGGGCATATCGTTAAGGGCGGTAAAGAGGCGGGCAAAGGCTACATAGCCGTCGGCCTTATGGGGGCTTAGGGCGATAGCGCGAAGGAAAGAGTGCATAGCGCCCTCTGCTTCTTTACACTGGCCGTAGGCAAGGCCAAGGCCAAGCCAGCATTCGCTGACATGCGGGGCGATGGTGACGAGGAAAAAGAAGGCATCTTTTGCTTCTTTATAGCGCTTTTGGGCCATAAGGCGATGGGCAGTTTCGTAAAACTTGTCGATAGCTTCGCTTGAAAAGCCTAATACTTCTGAAATTGGCTTACCTTCGGCAATAAATTTCTTGAATTTTTCAGGATTGTCGAGCATTTTAAGGCCGTCAATATGAGCTTGGCACTCTTTTGGATTCGATTTCATCTCTTTCATAAGTAGCTGATAGCCATCATTATAAGATTTTTTAAAGAGCTCCATAGCTTCATGCATGCGCATCTCGTCTTGTGAAACTTGCGACTGTTTAGGTTTTGCCATACTCACATCTCCTTCTTTTACCTTTCTAATATAAAATATTGAATTGTTTGTAAAGTAGAAAAAGCGTATAGTTTCTGCTCATAATGGAACGCAATAAGAAAAAGACATTTACTGTTCAGGCTCTGGGCTGCCGCACTAACCAGTATGAAGCGCAAGCCTTTCGCGATCAGCTACTTCAGTTAGGTTATGAGCAAGCCGAAGATGGGGAAGCTGCCGACGTTGCTATCGTAAACAGCTGTACGGTGACTGAGAGCGCCGATGCGCACTCTCGCCACCTTGTCCGCGCGCTTATAAAGCAAAATCCCGGTACCAAGATGTTTGTTACGGGCTGTCTTGCTGAAGGCAATCCCGCATCGCTTGCCCAGATTGAGGGTGTTCACACTGTAGTCTCCAATAAAGACAAAGAAAAGCTTGTAAACCTGATGCTGCCGGATGCTGAGGTGCCTGAGTTTAGCATTAAAAACTTTGATGCCCACACAAGAGCCTTTGTGAAGGTGCAAGATGGCTGCAACTCCTTTTGTACCTACTGTGTTATTCCCTATGTCCGGGGCCGGTCTCGCTCTCGCACTATTGACGAGGTTGTGGCAGAAGTTGAAGGCCTTATCGCGAACGGCTATAAAGAGGTGGTCATTACCGGCATTAACGTAGGCGACTTTGACGGCGGCGAGGGGGAAAACAAGCGCCTTGTAGACCTTGTAAAAGCAGTTGACGCAGTAGATGGCTTAAAAAGGCTTCGCATAAGCTCTATAGACCCTGACGAAGTTGACGATGCCCTTTTAGATGCTGTCATCAACGGCAAAAACACATGCCACAGCATGCACGTTGTTCTTCAGGCAGGCTCTAACGTAGTTCTAAAGCGCATGAACCGCAAGTATACGCGTCAAATATTTTTTGAAACCGTGCGCCGCCTGCTTGATCGCGACCCTGACTTTACCTTTACAACAGACATTATCGTAGGCTTTCCCGGAGAGACCGATGCCGATTTTGAAGAGACGCTAGAGGTGATGAGAGAAGTGCGTTTTGCCAAGGTGCATATGTTCCCCTATAGCGAACGTCCCCGCACCCGCGCTGCGCTCTATAAAGACAAAGTGCCGCACGAGATTATCCAGCAGCGAAAGGCTAAGGTGCTCGCCCTTGCCGAACAGGTTGGCTATAATTTGCGCTCCGGTTATGTTGGACGCACCATGGAGGTGCTGACAGAAAGCCAAACAGAGGGGGAGTACATTTCAGGCCACACGGCAAACTTCCTTCCTGTAATTGTACCCAAGGGAGATCTTGAGCCTAACCAGCTTATAACGGTGAAACTTATAAAAAATAGGCCAGATGCTCTTCTAGGGGAAGTATGTCGTTAGTCGCAACCATCAGATTTCGCCCCTTTAGCCATCTGCCGGGCTGCAGGTGGATGCTCCCAGGCACATCTTTAGTCTATGAAGTATACCCATCCTGCGCCTATATTTTTGATATAGATAGGCCTGAAGAGAAAAAGAAGATCACCTTTGACCATGAGGGCCCCGTAGATCAGTTTTGCGTGTTGCAGGATCTTGAAAAGGGCAAAATCATCTTTTCCGGTTTTACAAAAAAAGGCTTTATCCGACGCGAATTTAGCGGTACTGTTCTTCCGGACCGCGAACGGCTTTTTCTTGGCCCTGACAAGTCGCAAGATTGGCAGCAGGTAGCACGGCGAAAAAATATGCGCGAAATCCTACCCTTTTTATACTGGCTTGCGCAGTCAGTTGCATTGCCGGCAGGGGAATGCAGCGGCCAAATAGAGCCATCCCTCGTTCATGCGCTCAAAGCTGCAAAACGCGATGAGGTAGAGCTCCATCTAAAAAACCTCTACATGGCTGCCTTCGGATCTCACCTTGTCCCTCGAGTAGTTGACAGCGACCAAAATGGCTATCTTGTGCCAATCTATCCCGGCTCCAGCCTGCATCTACTCAAAGAAATATTTTGTATAATTCGCTCCCTATTCATTCAAGAAGAGGGGAGCAGTATCTCAATTTTACCTCGACTGCCCCCAGCCTTTGTCTCAGGTACGTTAGCAAATATCCGGACAAAAAATGGCCACACAATATCGCTTGAATGGACAAAAGGCCTCATCCGCCGCGTCCAAATAAAGGCCGCCCAAGAGGACGAAATCAGCTTCAATTTCCAAAAGCAGATTGCAAGTTTCAGGCTTGAAAAGCATCGAATGCAACCTCCGGCCACCCTAAAGCTTACCCAAAACAGGAGCTATCTTCTCGACAATTTTGAGAAGTAAAAGCTTGCAAGAAATTCTACTTGTCATGGAACCGTTTTTGGAGTAGTCTAATCAAAAAAATAAAGGCTGTTTATGTACCTAAGAGCAGTTGTAGCCGCGCTTTTTCTTTGCACATGCATTTGTGAGAGCGGCCTTCTTCCAAAACGAAAAGAGCACAATAGGGTGCAAGAGGGTATCTGGACAAGCGCCCAGGGCAACGCTGCGCATACCGGCTTTATGGATACGCAGTTGAATCCGCGCAAGTTTCGCACAATCTGGACAAAGACATTTACAGAGGGGGCAACTCGTATACTCCAGCCTGTCATAACCACTGATAGCTCTCTCTATTTTCTTTTAGACACCTTTCTAGGGCAGGGGCAGTATTCGCATCTTTATGCTGTAGATCCTGCCTCGAGCAATACCCTCTGGAGCGCAAAATTGCCAAGAACTGCGGTGATGACCTACGCTGATAACCAAATCTTTGTCCAAAACGGCGCAAGCCTCTACTCCTACCAGGCAGAAAGCGGCAAACTCCGCAATATCTTTCCGCTTGATAGTTCATCACTCGGTCAATGCATCGGCCCTGTCGCATTCGACGGCATTATTTATACAACATCCAAAGACACTCTCAATAGCCGCCATGCCAATACTGGCTGGTTGCAATGGCTTGGAAAGCCTCTTGAGTCAAGCCCTTATTGTCTGCCTGCAATTGGCGATGGGCACATTGTCGAATTAGTATTCGGCGGTATCGAAGTATATGACACCCGGTGGGGCGATTTAGCTTTTAGCATCAAATCACCCGATTTACTTGTGCCATCATTATACAATCAACCCCCTGTCCTCGATGTGCAAAATGAGGTAGTCTATGCCTGCTTTGTCATCGAAGATTTTGAAAACTCTGCTCTTGTTGCCTTTGACCTAAAAAATCAAAACATCAAATGGACGATCCCAAGTTACAACAGCGCACCGGCCCTTGGCGGTAATGAACTCTTCTTACTTAGAGGAAAAGATGACAACCAGCTGTATGCCCTCGATCCTTCAAGCGGCAAAGTTCTCTGGAGCTGGCAGCCAGATGCCTCCGATGGCAAGCTCGAGAGTCGCTACAGCCCCATCGTCACCCCGGAGCTTGTGTTTGTCCCGGGAAAAACAAAGACCTTTGCCATAGATCGCACAACCCATAAAAAGGTCTTTGAGTGCGCTGTGGGTGGCTCCTTAGCTGTGAGCGGCAACCTGCTGTTGATTTGCAATGATGACACCAATCAAGCATCTGTTACGGCTGTGTTATTACGGTAAATTACCGCATGGCCAGTAAAAGGGACTAGGCCTGGCTTATGGAGATGCTGTGAAAAAATGCGTTTTTTTCGACCGCAGGTCTTTGGAGTGTTGCGATTTTTCGCAGCTTTTGATCCGACCACACACCTTTACTTCCTTACCGCCCAAGCTTACAAAATAGCTCTACAGCAATCGGTAGAGGTGCTTTGTGAGCTTGGGTGATTTTATGATTAAGGTGTGTGCACAATTAAAAGCTGCGAAAAATCGCAGCACTCCAAAGACCTGCGGTCGAAAAAAACGCATTTTTTCACAGCATCTCCGGAGGACAAATGTCCTTCCTCCTCCAGGGGCAGTTCGGGCTAGTTTTTCCTGTACATTTAAACATTAATGTCAATAATCACTCAAATGCTTGAAGTGTGCTGATGGACAGCACAAGCATGAATATTCAAAAAAATTAAGGAGAGAATGATGTTGATTTTACAAAATGCATATAGAACTGTTTTTTTTCTGCTTTTGCTTGCATGTGTACCGTTGTGTAGTGAAACAATTGAAAATAAAAAAGATGCAGCCGATTCAAAAGAGTGCGAACTACCTGAAAAGTTGACATATTATTTATACATAGATGATTTTGTAGATAGCTTTATTGAGATACCGACATCTAATGTTTCAGGTGACAGCACAACAATAGCTTCCTCATATTTGGCCGGAAGAGCAGAGATTTACAATAATGATAACGTACAATCAGGAACATGCTCTGCTTCGTTTTTAAACATGCAAACTGCAGATGGTATATTTACAGATATTTCAAATTATTTATCGATTGACAATGGACTCATCGTGTCGTGGTTCACTCCTTCCACACTAATCAATTTAGAATTAGACAGCATTATCGATTCGATGGTTACCGAGTGCATTGTTAAGGCATCTACTAAGATTGGGTTTAATCCTTTTTACGGAAAAACGTTCAATATGATTGTTTCCTCTGATGATGAAAAAATATATTTTGAATTGACTAGGATATAAATCAAATGAGGTGATAGGGGACTATTCCTATCCCTCAATCAGAACTATCTGCTATGCTGCTTTTATGGCTCATATAGTAAGCATAGCAGAGGCTCATCCTGCACATGTCATTTTGCAAGAAGGCTTTGCTGCTAAAGTGGCAAAGGCATCGGGCCTTAACCCCAGTCAAACAAAGTGGCTTGAACGGGTGTATAGCCAATCCGGCATTGAGACACGCTACAGCGTGCTTGAAGATTTTAGCCGGAATGTAGACGAGTGGTCATTTTGGAATAACGGCCCTCCTACAACAGAGGCGCGAAACGACCTATATATAACGCACGCGCCGGTACTTAGCACAAAGTCCTGCCAGCTCGCCCTTGCTGAATGGGGAGAAGATCCCAAAAACATCACCCACATCATCTACGTATCCTGTACAGGGATAATTGCCCCGGGCATACAGGCCTATCTACAGCAAGCCCTAGGCCTTAAGTCGTCGGTATGCCAGTTTGGGCTTAACATGATGGGCTGTTTTGGCGCTTTTAAGGGCCTGCAGATGGCAGATGCCTTTTGCTGCCAAAACCCAGTACACCGAGTTCTTGTGGTCTGTACGGAGCTCTGTTCTCTGCACTTTCAGCAGACAGATTCGCAAGAGGCGCAAATTGGCAACTCCCTTTTTGCCGATGCAAGCGCAGCCTGCATTGTGGCTCCCACGCCCGCGCAGGGTGAAAAAAGCTCCTTTTATATGAGCTGCCACAAAAGCCAAATTTTGCCTGGCACAAGAGAAAAAATGACCTGGGAGCTATCTGATAACGGCCTTGTCTTTGGCTTAAAAAAAGAGGTGCCTGATCTTATAAGAGAGCACGTTGCAGGCTTTGCAAATAACCTGCTTCCCAAGGGCATAAAACCGCAGGAGTGCCTGTGGCCTATACATCCCGGGGGAAAGGGCATTGTGCAGGCGGTAGAAGATGGTTTAGAACTCACACCTATCCACACAAGCTCATCGTGGAGTGTGCTAAAACAGTATGGCAATATCTCTAGCGCCGCTTATCTTTGCGTGCTAAACCATCTTAGAAAGCAAAAGTCTGAACAAAAATGGGCCATAGGCCTTGGCTTTGGCCCGGGGCTTTGTTTTGAAGGTATGCTCTTGGAGGTGCTGTGAAAAGGCGATCCACCCAAAAAGAGCTTATGGATTTAGGCCCGGAGCACTACACAGAAGCTGAGTATGAGGAGTGCCTAAAAAAACTCTTTCTTGTAGGAAAGTATACAGGATTGCACCGCGATACGTTTAACGTGCTGGAGGCTCTGCAGCCAAAAACAGTACTGGATGTAGGCTGTGGAGATGGCGCCCTGCTTGCAGCGGTGGCAAAGCGGCTTCCAAGCGCCGTGTGTTACGGCATCGACATATCAAGCAAGGCCATAGGATATGCTCAGCAGTACAAAAACAACAACGTAGATTTTGCCTGCCAAGATAGACTACAACCAGCTGATGTAGTCATGGCAAACCTTGTCTGCCATCACATGGCAGATGATGAGCTCGGGGCATTTTTACATAAGGCCTATGCATCAGCGGAGCGCCTTGTGCTGATTAACGACCTGCATCGCCATAAAATGGCAAAAGCGCTCTTTGGCATTATTTCAGGCCATCTTTTTTCAAACAGGCTCATAAGCTGCGACGGCATAACATCGATAGAGCGCGGCTTTTTGCGCTGTGAGCTAGATGCCCTTATTGGCAAAATAGCGCCCTACTCGTACGAAATAAGGTGGCGACTTCCCTTTCGCTGGCAGGTGCTGTTATGGAAGAGGTAGTAATTGTTGGAGCCGGCGTTGCAGGCCTTTCTTGCATGAACGCCCTGCTTGATTGCGGCATCCGGCCGCATCTTATAGAGGCCGGCACAATAGGCTCCCAAAAGCTTTGTGGTGAGTTTTTGTCACAGGAAGCACTCCTTCAGCTTGAAGCGTGGGATATAGGCCCCATCCAAAAAATCCAAGACATCGCCCTTTTTTCAAGGAGGGCATCGCTTAGCATCAAACAAGCAGCCGGTGCCATAAGTCGAAGTGATGCCGAACTGCAGCTTGCAAAGCGTGCTAAAGCTCTGGGCGGCCAGATCAGCGAAAATACAAAAATTGAAAAAGTACTGCCTGGCGAGCTTATACTTTCAGATGGCAACTCTCTGCAACCAAAACAGCTGATTATCGCCACGGGCAGAATTGGGATCCCTCCAAAACAGTTTCCCTACATGGGTCTAAAAGCCCACTTTTTGCATGACACCTATACACCGCGCCTTGAAATGCGCCTGTTTAAGGGCGGCTACTTTGGCATAGTGCCCATCTCCTCTACCACAAGCAACATTACATGTCTTGTAAGGGCTAGCTGCTATAATCAGGCCTTTGTTGAAATGAACAGGGAACTTCCCTATCTTTCCTCGCCGGTTGGCGCCTTTGGTCTAAAAAAGCCGCCCCACTGGCCAAACACCTACTGGATAGGCGATGCTATAGCATCCCTGCCTCCTGCCATAGGTCAAGGCTTTGGCCACGCCATACACTCAGCAATTCTTGCCAGCCGCTACCTGCTCAATAACGACCCTATTGGCTATAGACGCTCACTTGAGCGCGACCTTAAGCCCAAAATGAGGTGGGCAATGCTAATACATCATGCCATGCTTTCACCGGCCGCCTCGCATATTGCCCTCAGTTTATTGCAAAAGTCACCACAAATAACAAAGCGTCTTATGCACAGCATTGCCTTGTAAAAGCGAGGTATGAATATGAATAAGAAGCTATCCTGGTAATAAAAATAATATTGACTATATATGGGCTATTTTCAATAGTAAAAATTTCAAGTATTAGGGGGTTTATGGATGCACATGTTGGTGATAGTCCAAATTTTCGTGACTTGCATGAAGAGGCAGAGTTATTTCTTAAAGAGATTAATATTTTACCTGGAAAAGTAGATGACATTAAAGGGCTATTAGAGAAAGTCACGAGTGAGAATTTGAAGCCTCACCAGCAGCGGCAGCTAAGTGAACTAAAAGAGAAATTTCATGTCCTTGATAGTGATAGTAAAAGCCAAAAATGGCAAACCATCCCAACAAGACGTCTGGTTCAAGAGGTGTTTAAAGCTTCTATAACTGGCGGGCGGTTAGGTAAATCACTTAAGAGCGTTGCTGCAATTGCAAAACATGCCATCGCATCCCAGGTCCATGGGGGAATAAAAACTGAGTTAGGCAGGCTCCACAAGGTAAAACAGACGAGACAGATGTGTTCTCTTTCTGATAACTTTCTCGAGAGATGTTATGCACAAGATGTACACTTTGCATCTAAATTAAAAATTAAAAGTCATAATTTGCCGCGTGACGAAGATGTGGAAACAAGGCAAGATTATGAAAAAGCTCTCGAGCTTGCCTGCCAGTTGAGAGAAATGATTGACCGTGATTCTCTTAAAAAGTGGGGTCTAAGCTCTCTTACCATTGATGAAAATGCAAAACCCGGATCAGGAATTTCTGAGGGGATATGTTTTGGAATTGAGGCCCATTTTTTGCAAAAGGTGCATGAAGCAGGGATCAAGACCATAGATGCAGATGCGTTGATTGCCATTCTTAAAAGAGAGCAGGGAGAAGAAAGTGGCGGAATCAATAAGGGCTGGAGTGCAGAGGCTGCTGCGAATCAAGCTGTTGCAAAACTTATATGGCGACGTGCTGCTTTAAATACATATGTATATTCACCCGGTGGCATTTACCAGGTGTCGTCTTTAAACGCTGCGGTGCTCTTTAATCTGGCATTTGAAAGCCTACAACCAAAAGGCGTAGCATCTGAAGGCGCAAGACCTCCATTTGATTGTGATTTACAGACTGTGAAAGATGTTGCCATTCAGTATCTACGGGAGACAGAAGAAATTTCGGTGGAAGATTTTATCAAGCAGTTGAAAGCTGATAACGAATTTCCTGAAGGGCTGAAAAATAAAGAAGATTCAGTTGTTGAAATTCTAAAAAGTGTGCAGCAGCTAAAAAAGGGTTTTGAGTTAGAGATGCAGGATGAGCCATCTTCGCAAGATGTAGGTTTTGCAAAACGATTTGAAGCACAAATGCAACAGTTGTTTGGTCGAAAAAAGCAAGTTACTCCCATCTTTTTGCAAAGCGTTGAAAATCCGGTTCTTCGCAAGCTCTATAGCAGCTGTGAAAGAAGAGCTGTAGTTCGCATAGGGGAGCGAATTATTGCACAAGCAAGAGGCTATAATATGAGCCCCTGTGCTTCTCTCTCTAACTCGTTTCTTCTAGGTAATGATGAAGATTATCTACGTGGAATCAAGGAAAAACTGCACCCTGGAACCTATATGCTTGAATTTACAACCAGTGACGGCGCGCATGCCACATCACTTGTAGTTACAGCAGAGAACCAGTTTTTCTTTCATGATCCTAATGTTGGGCTGCTTGAATGCGATGCGAATTTTCCTGAAAATACGATTTTAGACGTGCTACAGCATTATGAGGAACCGCAAGGAGCTGATGACTATAAGGCAAAAGGCAAAATGTTCCATCGGGTAGAAATACTTCAATTTACCCCCTAACAGGTTTTTGCAACAACTACTGTGTGTTCGGCTTTGTAAGCCACTCCACGATCACTTTGCACTGCTCTTTTTTTTCTTTACATGCGCGCAAGCTTTTGTGATTTCTTTTTTGAACTTTTCAAAGTCTAGTTGCTGTCCTGAGATGTAGGTGCTCCAGCCTACACTTGACTTTGCATAGTGTAGAGCATCTTCAATTTCTTCTGGCGTCGCGCCATTGAGTTTTGCAAGTTCAGTGTGATAAAAAATGCAGTACTTGCATTTTGACAGAGCACTTATGGCTAAGCCTATTAATTCTCGGTACTTGTTTGGAATTGGCCCTTTGTCAAATTGCACTTTCTTAAAGAGATTCCATTCTAGCTCCAAAGAGGCATCTGGCACTTGCTCAAACATCGATGGAACAAGACCAAACATCTCTTGCATTTCTTTGTATATTTTTTTTCTTGTCATAATGCTTCTCCTGTATGCATTTAGCTGTAACACAAAAATATGATTTAAGTCATATAAAAAGAATTTATTTTATTGACAGATCAAGCCATTCATATTAGTATCTAGTGCATGAATGAATTAAATGATGTAACAGCTGCTTTTTCAGAACTTTCAATTGGAGGACTTGTCCCTTTAGATATCAAAGACATACCAAACATGTCTTGGTATAAACGGCTTGAAATGGCAATTCAACTTGCTGTTCAGCTACAAGCGCTTCACGACTCGGGCAGAGTGCATTGCTCTATCAGCTTAGACCAAGTTTTTATCAATGCTCAAGGTCAGGCCGTATTGGGACCATCTGAGGATGAGGCTGAAGAGTGTGGTAGATACAAGCTAGATGACGTTTATACACTTGGCTGCGTTATTTATCAGCTTCTGTTCATTGAAATTCCCCCTTGGAGAACTGAGCATAATTCAGTAAAAGATGTGAGCGTGCTTGTAGAGCTTTTAAAAGAGCCTGAACTTTTGAGTGATGCCGAGACTGCGCAATTTCTTACCCACTGGATGTGCCACCCTGATCCGAAAGAGCGCCCTTCTATGGGCCATTACATTGCCTGAGGGTTTTTTTACAAAAAAACCAGAAGAAATTGGCGAAATTGTGGAACAGCTTTTTCAGGGTTGTGTACATAATGCCTATCTTTCCCGAAAAATTACCGGAACGGACCACTCCCGAAGAGGTTGTGAAAAATACGTTCTTTTTCGACCGTAGGTCTTTGGAGTGCGGCGATTCTTCGCCGCTTTTAATTTTGCACATACCTTAGCCGCTAAATCGCTTAAGGCTCACAAAGTGCCTCTACCGAATCCTGTAGGGCTGCTTTGTAAGCTTGGGCGGTAATGAAGTAAAGGTGTGTGGTCGGAGTAAAAGCTTGAGAAGAATCGCAGCACTCCAAAGACCTGCGGTCGAAAAAACTGGGTATTTTTCACAGCCTCGAAGGGAGTGATGGCGATTAGCCCAGGCCGCCGCAGGCGTCCTGGGAATCATGTGTAGAGATAAAAATGCATGCCCGAAGGGTGTGCTGGAATCGAATACGTATCCAGCACACCCTTCGGGCATGCATTTTTATCTCTACACATGATTCCCAGGACGCCTGCGGCGGCCTGGGCTAATCGCCACCACTTCCTTCGTGAGTGGTATTTTTTCAGGGCTCTCAGGGGAGATTATGCCTTCCATCCACTGATTTTTAAGAAAATCTGTTATTCTTCCTGCGGCTTTGTAAGCCACTCCACATTAGGACTAAGTTCGGTATAGCTTAAGCCTGTATGGTCTTGTAAAGTGGCTGCGATTTCTTGCCATTGGGGTGAATTTCCAGCCTCCAGCCTTTTTGCAGCACTTTGCTCATTATTTGGGGCGCGTTCTGTGTAGACTATGCAGTAGGGGCCTATGGGGCTGGTTTGGAGCCAGGTCGTCAGGCGGCTTACTCCGAACGCACGCATAGAAGCTTCGTGGCGCGCTCGTCCAGCGCCTGATGCATCTTTTCGAAACTGCCTGTGCGCTTCAACCTTTTCAGGCAATAGGGGATACATAAACGCCTTTTTTACAATAGGTGCACTATTGGGTAAGGAGACATCAAGCAGGCATTCTAGAGTAGGCTGTGTCGATGCTTCACTATAGTCCCTGCCCAGCACCTCTTTATAATAGGTCCATAAACCCAGAGCTGTGCTGTTTTTTTGTGCTATAAGCTCTCGAAGGCTCGTAAATATGGCGTCAAGAGATTCTCCTTCAAGGCAGTGGATCATAAAATCGCCCTGAGAGGTAGGCTGCAGCCACGCGTGAAAGCCCGTTAGCTGCACTTCAGGCCAAAAGACAATCTTTTCTTGGATCGTTTCAGGATTATTTTTCCAGTGCTCGCGAATGCGATCAGTTTTTCCCGGCACAACTTTGCTGCAGTAACAAAATCTTGACATATCGATTACCTTTTTTTGGAGATAGTAGTATGGCATAGAATAGAAGAGCTTTTCAAGTTAAACTTATCTATATTAAGTCAGCGTGTGATTTAATGCTTTTTCTTGGCAATTGAAATGTGAAAATCGTGTCCTTGGAGTTTGGGACTCAATCCATACTTTTTTCTAAGTTCTTCAAGTTCTGGCGAACTCACTTGCAGCACTGCATATGTATCTTTAGAAGTTCTTATAATAAGTATCTTTATAGGCTCAAAATGAAAGCTTTTCCCAATTTCTTCAGGCTTTACATTTTCGTCTTCATTAAAAACGCTGATGTGCGCCCCGGGAGATTGAGGTGAACGAAAATAGGGTGGCTCTCTAAACCCTTTATTTTCTAACCCTAACATGGGAAATAGCGCGTGGATATAGTTATCATCCACTTTCAAATATACAAATCCATCAGATTTTGCTACTAATTTGCCCTCCTGCGGTAGATTTGCTTTGGCATATTCTACTACTTTTTGCCAGGAACCATCTTGTTTTTGCCAGGGGGCATCTTGGTGTACTGATTTTTCCTCCGGCGACCATTTTTGATAATAATAGAGTGCCAGCAAACCGCATAGGGTTAACAGTAGTGTGGGAATTTTTTTCATTAAACCATCCTAAAAAAATATCTATAATTGCTGAATAGTGTCAGCGGGCGGAAACCTTACAGGTAACAGAATATCTGTTTAAAAAAAAGATAAAGCTAAAAAACAGGATCCGCTCGAGCTGGCAGGATCTTGTTATTATAATAGAAAATTGGCTTTAAAAAAATCTGGCAATTTTTTATACTCTTTGCTTTAACAAACCCAACCACTAACTAAAGTTATTTTGTGATTCAAGTAGATAACCTATCCCTCGCTTATAATGGCGAATTTCTTTTTGACGACGCTTCGTTTAGTATACAACCGGGCGAGCGACTGGCGCTTGTTGGCCGAAATGGCGCTGGCAAGTCCTCACTCTTTCGCCTGCTTACCGGCAAGGAATTGCCGGATCAAGGCAAGATTACCAAGCGTAAAGGCTATACAATAGGCACCTTGAATCAGCATATCGTCTTTACCAAAGAGACCCTGCTTGAGGAAGCGTCTCTGGGCTTAAGACCTGAAGAGGCAGACTGCATATACAAAGCCGAAACTTTGCTTTTTGGCTTAGGCTTTACGGAAAAAGACCTCGAGCGTAACCCCAATGACTTTTCAGGCGGCTATCAGCTCCGTCTGCAGCTTGCAAAGGTGCTGGTTGGCGAGCCTGAGTGCTTATTGCTTGATGAACCTACAAACTACCTCGACATTGTATCTATACGCTGGTTTTCCGAATTTTTACTGGACTGGCAAGGTGAATTTATTATCATCTCGCACGATCGCGAATTTTTGGACTCGGTTTCCACCCATACCATGGGTATTCATCGGAAAAAGGTAAGTAAAGTTAAAGGCAACACAATCCACTTCTTTGAGCAAATCATGCAAAAAGAAGAACTTTACGAAAAAACTCGCCAAAGCTTAGAAAAAAAACGTGAGCATCTTCAGGGCTTTATCGAGCGCTTTGGTGCGAAAGCATCTAAAGCCACGCAGGCAGCTTCTAAGCAGAAGGCGCTCAGCCGCATTCCTGTTCTCGAAAATTTAAAAAACCTTTATGAACTAGATTTTCAATTTAACGAAGCGCCGTTTTACAGCGAAACTATGCTTGATGCAGCCGCTGTGTCTTTCTCCTATAACAAAAACGATTACAAACCCCTTGTCGACAACTTTTCACTTACCATAGAAAAAGGTGACCGCATTGCCTTTATTGGAAAAAATGGACGCGGTAAATCGACACTGCTTCGGCTTTTATCAGGGGAGCTGCCCATTGATACTGGCAATATTAAGCGATCTGAGAATCTCGCTTTTGGCTACTTTGGCCAAACTAATATCGATAGACTCCATCCTAAGCACACTATTGAAGAAGAAATTGCCACCGCCAACCCCAAACTTAAGTACACGCAGATTAAGGCTATTTGCGGGCTGATGATGTTTAGTGGCGATAAGTCTACCAAAACAAATTCCGTGCTTTCTGGCGGTGAAAAAAGTCGCGTGCTTTTAGGAAAAATTATTGCCACAAGCTGTAACTGCCTGTTACTTGATGAACCTACTCACCACTTAGATATGGAGTCTATTGAAGCCTTGATAGATGCAATCGAAGACTTTGACGGCGCAGTTATCATGGTAACCCACAGCGAGCTTATTTTAAAGCGCATGGCCCTGGATAAAATAGTGATATGCCACGAAGGTAAACAAGAGCTATTTTTAGGCAGCTACGAGGACTTTTTATACAAAAAAGGGTGGAATCAATGATGCTTAGTCCGGCTGTGTGGGTTCGGAATCGGAGGCCTTCGTAGGCTCATCAAAAGATGGCAGCTGTTTTGGGGGTTGCTTATGCTGTTCGAACAGGGCTTTAATTTCGGCATGCCTATCAACATAAGTATCTTCAAGAATTGTAATTGGATATCCGCTACACCGGTATTCCGTGTCCGGATTAGCACCTTTTGAAAGAAGAAATTGAACCATTGAAAGAGGCAAGGCCTTATTCCAACAGGCAGCAGCTAAGGGCGTAAGACCGTCCCGACAACGAATCTCACCTAAATTACAGTGTAAACTCTCAGGCATCAGTCGTACTATTTCTTTTATATCTGCTTCGGTCTGAGGTGTAAATTCTCTAAATGAGGGTTTTGGAAAAGAAAAATTGGGGTATCCTGTAAATAGCGCATCAAGAAGCAGTGGGATTCTTTTAGGGCTTTCGCCATCTGCTAAAGCATAGCGATACTTCTCTTCAAACGCGGGGTATTTTACTGTTAAAGAATGTAATGTCTTGAGATTACCTAGTTTGGTAAGCGATAGTTCTCTAAGTGGAGGTATAGAAAGGGAAATAATCAGTAACTCGCGGGCACTCCTTTTTATTTCCTGGGCAGTGTAGGCTGTGGGTTCAAAATAGCCAATCATCATTCTGCGCATATCGTTTGGCAAAGCATCAAATGACATAAATCCCCGAATAATAAGTATAAAAAAGGCCACAAAATCCCGTTTGTTTTGCAGCGCCTGGTTGGCACAAATTCGTGCCTTTTATGGAGCAAATTTTAATAGATCTTATTTTATAAGTCAAGTGAGTTCTTTGTATGCATCTTATTTTTAATATTTTATTTTATAGCTATAGTATAGACCATATGCGATAGTGAGCGTCTTATTCTAAGGTTGATATGCTGAAGTGTTATTTTTTATTTGTATTTGGATTGGTTTCTCTAAATTTTCTATCGGCTGAAGAGGTGATATATAAAAATATTGCCGAACAAAAAACGGGGAGTGAACCATCCGGAATAGGATTGCCGCTATCTGTACTCTATCCGGCACAGCTTGCAAACCCGCGTCAAGTGGTCTTTGCCTGCGGTATTCGACTGCAAGATTCTATTGCAGGACGAGTCGCGACCCCTGTGACATTTGGAATGCAGTTTCCTGTGTATAGGTGGCTAAACGTTAATCTTTTGTCTAAAACTGGGGCTTTGCAGTTTGATGTTGAAGGTGCTGTTTTTGGAATTTTCAACCAAACTCGGCGTGACAATGCCCTTATCAACACTGAGTATTACATAGCCATTCCTGTTACCTTTGCCTATGATAATTGGGCACACAGAGTCCGCGTATACCACGTGTCGTCTCATCTTGGCGACGAATATTTAAAGAAACATAGACATGTAAAACGCATCAACAAAAGTTACGAAGCCCTTGATTATTCTTTGTCATACTTTCTTACCAAAGCAGTTAGGTTATATGCCGGACCGGGTGTTATTATGCATAGTGATTCAGAAATGCATTTAAAACCCCTTTACCTACAATATGGTATGGACATCCATTTCAATAAACAGATCTGGAAAGAGCTTTATGGCAGACCTTTTTTTTCACTACACTTTGAAAATACGCAAGATACCAAATGGCGCATCGATGCCACCGCTGCAGTTGGCTATGAATTCGGCAGAGTTGAAAAACTGGGGAGAAAAGCACGCGTAACATTAGAATATCATAATGGTTTTTCAAATGAAGGCCAGTTTAGTAGAAAGCGCAATGATTACATTCAGTTTCGCATTACCTATGGGTTTTAAAAGTAGAGCGGTCATTGGGCAGTATCTGCATAACCGTATGCTTTTCGCAGTTATGCGGACACTGCCCTGATTATCCTCACTGTCTTATTTTGATGAACTAGATGATGTTGTTGTCCAGCTCGATGATGACGAACTCGATGATGACGAACCATGATGATGATGTTCGTGATGATGATGGTGGTGGTGTTTAGAGCTATGACTATGGCTATGGCTATGATGGTGGTGGTGGTGTCTGCCATGGTGGCCGCGATGATGTCCGCGATGGTGATGGCCTGATGCCTCAGCCGGCGCTGCAGTAAAAACTAAAATAGCCCCAAAGGTAGTTCCTAAAAGGGCACTGAACAATTTTGCTTTTGACATAAGTAATCCTTTTTTTTAAAACCTGAATATCTTTTTCCTTAATTTGCCTATGCTTGCCTTTGCAAGGCTTGCAAAAAGGCATTTCTAGTTCATAAAGCTTGATAGAATTATAAAGCAAGAGAAAGATCCCATTACTTAAGGGGTCTCAGCCTAAATGTGAGGGCCATGGGTAAATGGCTTGCAAAATAGAATTGGATGTCCTAGTGTACTGGTTGTGTTAACAAAACGGAGGAAAGAAAATGAAAAAATTTACAATGATAGCGTTGATCTTTGTTGCGTATGGCGCTTCGGCATTTGCGCAAAATTCTACTACATCACAACAAAATGTGTTACAACCAAAAATTGCAAACGATGAGGTTGGCAATGTTGGAGCCGTATGGAAATCTTTCGATGCTTCTACGAAGAACTATTTTTTACGTGGTGCATTTAGCAAGCCTGGAGAGGCTTTGAGAGTGGAAAATGTAACGGATAGCACACAGGTGAATGTTTGTGGGGATCCTTGTATTGCTTTATCTCAAAGAGGGTCGTTGCCGCTTGGAGTTGCTGTTTGGAAGGCGCAAGACCTTGCTACAAAAAATTATGTTATACAAGCTGCGCTTTTAACAGGGTTGCCTACACCACCATGGAGTGGCTATCATTGGAATTTAGTACCTGTTGCGACCTTGTCACTAAATGATGGAACTGAAGAGCCATTAGACGATTTACATGCGTCAATGAGTAATGATGGTAAGGTAATTAGTGTTATTTGGTCATCATCTCTTCATTCTTCTCAAGATCAGGTTTTTGTGCGCACTGCAATTACAGACGATGGCGGCAAAACATGGGTCTTTTCTGCAAATCAGTAGGTAGATAACCTCGACTTTGCAACTTTCGGCGGCTTGAATCAGGCTGTCTTCAGCACTCGTTTCACCGTAGAGGCAGCGAGTGGTTTATTTCCTGGGATTTATTTTCTCCGGAAGGGCTATTTTTTGCCTTCCGTGAAATTAAATTAGTGGCAGAGAGCTGTTGCTTGAGGCTTGTGGCGAAGTGAACGAAAAAGTCGCAGAAGCGACTAGCGTGTCCGAGAAAACACTTATTAACGCTCGAGACTCAAGACCGTGACCGAGACCGAGACCGTCAATTTTTGCCGCCTATTCGTGTAGGCCAAAAATAACGGTCTCGGTCTCGGTCACGGTCTCGGTCACGGTCTTGAGTCTCGATAAGGGCAATTTTGTACAAAGTCGAGATGAGAGTTTCTTCTTGCTAATTTTGCCAAATAGGCTTATTCACTGTAGCTTAGCCAAGAATAATAGGTATACCCATGAAAGACTTACAAACCCCGGCAATCGCAATGTATGAACAGTTAGTATATACCCTTAGACATGATCCACATGCAGTTTTGGGTCTGCACACATATGATGATAAGCACAAAGTGATACGCCTATATAGGCCTGAAGCTGCCAAGATCCATCTTGAGGTGAGAGGAAAAATTGTTGAGGCAACGCGCATACATGACTCTGGACTGTTTGAGTGCATTGTTTCTAAAGACCTTGCCTATAACGAATATCGCGTCTACCACCAAAATGGGCAGCTCACCTTCGACCCATATGCCTTCTGGCCCACTTTTGGCGAGCTTGATCAGTATCTTTTTGGCAGGGGAGTGCACTATTCGCTCCACCGCCAGATGGGAGCAAGGCTTACGCATCACCAGGGCGTCGATGGCGTCAAGTTTACCGTATGGGCGCCAAGTGCAAAAGGTGTCTCGCTTGTTGGCGATTTTAACCACTGGGATGGCCGAGCCAACCCCATGCGCTCGCTTGGTGCGTGCGGCGTCTGGGAGCTTTTTGTGCCGGGCCTAAAGGCGGGTGTACGGTATAAATTTGAGATTGTTTCGCAAACCGGAGCGCTGTCGATTAAGTCTGACCCTTACGCCTTATCTTCAGAAGTGAGGCCCAAGACTGCCTCAGTAGTTGCCGACATCGACCACTTTAACTGGACAGACCAAGAGTGGGTTGAGAGGCGAAAAAGCCAGGGCAAAAATCGTCCCATGACTATCTACGAAGTGCATCTTGGCTCCTGGAAGAAAACGGAGGGCCATTTTTTAAACTACCGCGAACTGGCACATGATCTTGCAGCCTACTGTAAAGAGATGGGCTATACCCATGTAGAGCTAATGCCAATTGCGGAGCATCCGCTGGATGAGTCGTGGGGCTATCAGGTGACGGGATTTTTTGCTGTTACCAGCCGCTTTGGAAGTCCGCAAGATTTTCAGTATTTTGTAAACCACATGCACGAACAGGGCATTGGAGTTATTGTCGACTGGGTTCCGGGCCATTTTCCGCGCGATGATTTTTCACTTTCAAGCTTTGACGGCACATGCCTTTATGAGCATGAAGATCCAAGACAGGGCCTCCACCCGCACTGGAGCACGCTTATCTTTAACTTCGGACGCCTAGAGGTTCAAAACTTTCTTGTGGCAAGTGCCTTGGTCTGGTGCGATCTCTATCATGTGGATGGGCTGCGCGTAGATGCCGTAGCCTCCATGCTCTATTTAGACTATGGCCGCGAAGAGGGCTGCTGGATTCCAAACTGCTATGGCGGTAAAGAAAATTTAGATGCTATACAGTTTATAAAGCATGCTAATGCCACTATTCACACAAACTTTCCCGGCGTCATCACCATTGCTGAGGAGTCCACCTCCTTCAGCGGCGTATCGCACCCCTTAGAGCAGGGCGGCCTTGGCTTTGACTATAAGTGGAATATGGGCTGGATGAATGACACCCTGCGCTATATTGAAAAAGACCCAATCTATCGCGTCTACCACCATAACGACCTCACCTTTGGCCTTCTTTATGCCTTTTCAGAGCACTTTGTGCTGGTATTTTCTCACGACGAAGTTGTCCATGGCAAAAGAAGCCTCTTAAGCAAGATGCCGGGAGATATGTGGCAAAAGTTTGCAAACCTGCGCCTGCTTCTCAGCTATCAGATGTGCCAGCCGGGAAAAAAGCTTACCTTTATGGGCTGTGAGATAGGCCAGTGGAACGAGTGGTACTGCAAGTCTGAAGTTGAGTGGCAGCTACTGGAATACCCAACCCATCAGGGCATAAAGCGCTGCGTAGAAGAGCTCAACCATCTCTACCTTCATGAAAAGGCTCTTTGGGCAGATGACTTTAGCCACCACGGCTTTGAGTGGATAGACTTTCGCGACGGAAAAAATAGCGTGATTTCATACCTGAGAAAGGGAGATGGCCATACGCTCCTTTGCATCCATAACTTTACCCCCACATTCCATAACGAGTACCTCGTCCATGCTCGAGGCGTACGTCGGGTTGAAGAGATATTTAATAGCGATGATGCTCGCTATGGAGGCTCAGGCAAGGTACGACAGCCTGTAAAGATCCTTCACGACAATTCTGAAACACCGTATGCTCTTTCGATAAGTGTAGCACCGCTTGCAACAACGATTTATAGAATTCACTATTCATGAAAGACATAACTATAAAAGAGTATGAAGCACTCTGTGATGAAGTGTGGCATCACAACAGGCTCTATTTTCAAGAGTCTAAGCCCGAAATATCTGACGACGACTATGACAAGCTCGTCCTGCGTCTTGAAGCGATAGAAAAAGAGCACCCGGACTGGGTGTCAGACACCTCGCCCACACGGCGCCTCGGAGAAAAGCCCTTAGAGGGCTTTCAGGAGGTAGTGCATAGCCGGGAGATGCTTTCATTGGAAAAGGCCTTTACAGAGGAAGAGATTGAAAGCTTTCATAAGCGCATGCAAAAGCTCCTCGAAACTTCTCACGTTACCTATACAGGAGAGTTAAAGCTCGATGGCCTGGCCATTTCCGTAACATATGAAAAGGGCCGTTTTGTTCAAGCTGTAACACGCGGCGATGGAAGAGTGGGAAGCGACGTTACGCAAAATCTTAAAACAATAAGAACCTTGCCTCTTCGCTTAAACAGTAAAGAGGTTCCTGAGTCTTTAGAGGTGCGTGGCGAGGTCTTTTTGCCAAAAGCTGCCTTTGAAAAGATGAACGAAGAGAGAGCGGAAGCGGACCTTCCCCTTTGGGCAAACCCTCGCAATGCAGCAGCCGGCTCCTTAAAACTTTTAGATCCTAAAGAGGTGGCAAAAAGAGCCGATCTTTCTGTCGTTTTTTACGGCATCGCTGCGCCATCTAAAGAGCTTCCAAAGGCGCAATTTGATGTGCATCACTTTTTAGCAGAAATTGGCCTGCCAACCCCTGCTACATTCTTAAAGCCCTATGGCCGCTTTACATCGCTTGCACGCCTTCACACAGTTGCAGATATTATGCAGTTTGCCCAGAGTGTCGCAAAAGAGAGAGAGTCTCTTCCTTTTGCTATTGATGGTGTGGTGATAAAAGTTGATAATCTTGCCTCTTTTGAAGCTTTGGGAAGTACGGGAAAACATCCAAGAGCTGCTATTGCCTATAAATTTGCTGCAGAGCAGGCGTGGACCTACTTAAACGATATCACCGTTCAGGTGGGAAGGACAGGCGTTCTTACCCCTGTTGCAGAGCTTGAGCCAATCCCGCTTGCAGGAAGCTGCATCTCGCGCGCAACGCTGCATAACTTTGATGAAATAGATCGCAAAGATATTCGTGTAAAGGACTATGTCTGCATAGAAAAGGGAGGGGATGTTATCCCTAAAATTGTGGCAGTAGACCGCCACAAAAGGGCATCTGGCAGCAAGCCCTTCCACCATCCCACGCACTGCCCAAGCTGCCACACGCCTGTTGTAAAAGACCCTCACGAGGTTGCGTGGCGCTGCCCCAACACTTCAGGCTGTCCTGAGCAGATTTTACGAAAGCTTGTGCACTTTGTCTCTAAGGGCGGGCTTGACATAGAGCATCTTGGTGAAAAGGTGATGGAGCAGCTTGTCAAAAAGGGGTTTGTAAAGAAGTTCTCAGATATTTTTAGACTAGGCCGCGAGCAGCTTGCCCAGCTTGATGGTTTTAAAGAAAAATCCATAAATAACCTTTTAGAAAGCATTGAAAAAGCCAAAAAGGCCGAACTTGCCCGCCTTATCATGGCCCTTGGCATACGCTACGTTGGAAGCCAGATGGCAGATGAGCTTGCTCATACAACCAAAAGCCTTACTTCGCTCATGCATATGTCTAAAGATGAACTTTTGGAGCTTCCCGGAGCCGGGGAGAAGGTGGCATCATCTCTTGTTGAGTACTTTAGCGACAAATATAACCGCGATGAAATTACAGCTCTAGCTGATCTTGGCGTAAACACCGAAGAAAAGGTGCACCATTTTGACACCTCAAAACCCTTCTACAACAAGATGGTTGTGCTTACAGGCACGCTTGAGACGATGGGCCGAACGGATGCTGCCGCAAAAATTCGGCAAAAGGGCGGAAGGACGGCCGATACGGTAAGTAAAAAAGTGGATTACTTAGTTGTAGGAGCAGATGCCGGCTCTAAGCTTGAAAAGGCCAAAAAGCTTGGCGTTCGGGTCCTCAATGAAGATGATTTTATAAAGATGCTTACGCAATGACTCCCACCTCTGTTGGTTACAGTTTAGATATTGCCTCAAAAGTGGTTGGATGGCCCTCTTCTTTGTTTGCAGGAGAGGCTCCTAAGGTGCCAATCTGGACCACAAAGTATATCCTTGCGATGAACTATTCTCAGCACACTGAAAGGTCGCTTGCCATTTTAAAGGAAGTGGAGCTTGTTAATTCGCGCGTAAGGTGGCACACTGTTAGAAAGGTGGTCTGGGCGGTATCTATCGTGCTACCTATCTTACATATTGCCTCCCGGATTTTGGGCTTTTTAGCCTCATTTGATCCAGCCTTAAATGCGCGCCTTCAGCATAAAAGAAAAATCCTGGAGCAAAAAAAGAGTGCTGAAGAGAGATCTCTTCTTGCCCAGTCCATCCGCGACTTTGCCGGCCTTCTTCTTACTGTTGGAGCAGTAGCTAAAACAAACGCCATAGTAATACATCGAACCCCCGACGAGCAGCTCGCCCGCTTTAAAGGCCACTTTTCAAAAGTTACTCCGCAAGAGGCGATTGCTCTCTGCTGCAAAGTCAATATCGACCTTCTGAAATCATGCTATACGGTAGACCTTGCCCAAAAAGAGGAGCTAAAAGCAAAAACAGTACGAGCCTTTCAGCAAATCCTCTCCTCCTGCAAAAAAAATGAACCGCTAGACTGGATGAAAGGCGCTACCACCAGCCCTCTTTATCAAGAGTGGCTCTTTCTTACCGCCAACCGCGAGGCCTTCTTCAAGGCGCTTGATTAATGTAGGCCAGGTTCTGCGCACACGCGATTGATCTTCCTTAAATTCCCTGGATTTGTTACCTTCTACTTCGCAAAAATATAAAAAATAAATTTAACTATTGGATGTTATGGAGCCGCTTTTCAGTGTCTATGAATTCCCTGAGTGTTTTGATGTTTCAACTTTTCATAACATAAAAGATCTTGCGTGTAGATATCTGGTTATTAATGGAGTTACCATTGAAGCATTTGAAAGTTTGGCCTCTGCGTTTCAGCGCTACCCAGGTTCAACCTTCAAAGCTGAATCTTTGACAGTTGTTGTATTTAGCGAGATGAAAGGTATTCCGAGCAGGTTGGATCTACGTTCACTCTATAGAAAGATTCTCGGCACATTAGAAGGCTCAAAAGATTTCTATCTTATTAGCCGGCCATCTCTAGAAAGGTTGATTTATCGTCGCAATGGAGAACTGGGAATGTCTAGAGAACTTATGGATTTTTTGTATCTCAGCCCACCAGCCCCACAAGTCCCACCAGTCTCACCAGTTCCACAACCTCTTAAAAAACCAAAATGCCTGATTATGTAATTGAGGGGGGCCAAAGAGCAAACGTAACTTCTCAAAAGGTCATGGCACGTGTTGCTTGAGGCAAGGAAATTCTTTCCCTTTCGAGACCGAGACCGTGACCGAGCCCGAGACCGATAATTTAGCCTAGAATGGTGTCTGGTCAAAATAATCGGTCTCGGTCGCGGTCTCGGTCACGGTCTCGAATTTAGTCTTCTCGATTGAAATCCCGTATTTCATACGGTTATTTAATAATTATACACACTCTTAAAATCAATGCGTATTTTAAAAACCAAATAAAGGAGTGTCCCTATGAATATTACAAGTCAAAACTA
The DNA here is from genome assembly GCA_963826935.1 of uncultured Chlamydiales bacterium. GTDB lineage: Bacteria > Chlamydiota > Chlamydiia > Chlamydiales > FEN-1388 > SZAS-7. The sequence continues at coordinate 550,331 of CAWGYH010000005.1, forward strand.
TTTACAAGAGCTTGCGTTGCAAGTTGATGTCTGTCGGTTACTGTCAAGTGATCCAAGCAAGGCATTTGAAACAATGCAGACCATGCAAAATGCTGAGATAAAAGATAGCACAGGTAAAACATTTTGCTGTCGGATAAATTACAATGAAGACATATCAGCTGACCTTATAAGTAAAACCCTTCAGGGAATTGTGAATCCACGTTTAAAGATCGTTCTCGCTTGGCATTTGAAAGAAGTCTCTACCTCCCCGGTTGTTAAAGAGTCATTGAAGCAGTTTTTGCCTCCTAAAGGCCCGGGACTTGTTATCACAACCAGGTTTGTGCAGGCAGAATGGGATGACGATTGTGTTCGCATGCTCCAACCCCAGGTAAAAAAAGATGTTAAGGAATGTCTTGCAACATGCAAGAGAGTGGCAATGCTTTCTCCTGATGAGGTGAAAACCTTTCTTAAGGAAACAAAATCACTTCTTTCTTATCTAGATCATGCAAAATTACCGGAGTCAGTGCTTGAGATTGCCGCAACATGTAAAGAGAATAATATTGTCTCTAAAAAAATTGAAAACGGCTTAACAAAGGCGGCAGTTCATGCAGCTAAAACTGACCCTGCTACCGCAACCAAAATTCGTGAATATCTCACAATTCCCTATCGCCAAGCTCAGGTAGAGGCCGCATTAAAGGTTCTATAATAAAAATTGGGGTTCAGGCCAAGAGGGCTGAAACGAATCGGTAGTTTTAATACTTAGCGAAATTTTCCCGAAAATAGCGTCCTGTTTTTCCAGCGGCAGATGGAGGACTGCATTAGCCCCGTGTGTAGCGTAAAAGTCGGTAGGCTTGGAGCGAAACGCGGGGTTTTGATGAGCCCAACAGAGGGAGCTGCGGTAGCAGCGAAACTCGCACGTTTCGCTGCTACCGAGCTTAGGAAAAAAACAGGAAAAAGTCCAGATAATGGTTGTGTTGTAAGCGCACGCTAACATAAAAATATGATCGCTTACATTTTTTGCTTTTCCAGAAGCGTTATTTCATAGTTTTATACCTTTACGCTGGGATATTAGCCATCTAAACCAGCATGCGAGTCATAAAAACATACCCACAATTTGCCTAAACTAGCCCATAAGCTATAGTGCGAATCATATTATGAGCCGCTGCCATTAATTTTGTGTATGCATTGACCTTGTTGATACCACGAACTACAAATTGATAAAAGCCCTTATGCCGCACCTGAGCGTTAACACATTCTACCGTAGAAGCTCTTCGCTTATATATGGTTTTTCCTTCCTCGGTTTCCATTCTTGCTTGCCAATCTACTATACATTCTTGTTTTTTTGATCGCGATACACGAGCCTTTGTAGCTGTTTCTGAGCTTCTTGAAGGCATATAAACCATACACCCCGCTTCATAGAGAGTTTTTATGGCCGACTCGTTCTTAAAACCACCATCGGCCAAATAACGTGAAGGAACAGCTCCATATGTTTTGCAGATATGATGAAACATGGGCAACATTTCTTCCCCATCGTTTCCACCTTTCGACACATCAACTCCTACAATAACTTGTGATGCTGTATCAACTGCAAATTGTACGTTGTAAGCGGTTCTAAATCCTCCATCTGCCATCTTCATCTTTCGCGCATCGGGGTCGGTAGAAGACACTCGAAGCTCTGCCTTTTCATCTTCAGAGAGAGCTTTTTTTCTATGTTTTTTACGGTTATTGTCCTTTGCTTCGCAATAGTCTTTATATTCGTCTAGCGCCTTTTCTAATTGTTTTACACGATCTTGTGCTCGTGCCATTTGCGTTCTTTTAACACGATCACGACAAGCTGCTGGATCCTTTTCTATTTCTTGCTTAAGGAATTTTACCCGTTCTTTGGCTTCTTCAAAGTGCGTTTTAAGAGTTTTTTCCCTATGGAAAGAATGTTTGCTAGCAGAGGCTCTTACCTTTAGCCCATCCTGGGCTATCTCTTCCAAGGTTACTATTTTTGCATGACTTAGTATAGCAACACCATTAATCAATAGCTCATCGAATGCCTCTCCATTATCAGATCTAAAATTTGATAATGTTTTCCTATCTACTGTCACTCCACCACAAAGCCATTTAAAACCATTATGATCCTTGCAGTATTCACTCAGAATCCAGGCACTTCCAACACCTAAAATTGTTGCATATAACCAGACAGAAATTAAAATTTTGGGATCAATTGCAGGTCTTCCTCGTCCACCTTCAATTGACCTAATCTTGTTCAAAGATACAGTAAGGTTGGCTTTTTCTACATAAGCCCAAATGTGCCTTGCTATATGGTCATCGTCGATCAGCTCATCAAGACAGGCACATTTCATTTCAATTTGATTGCGACAGACTGTAACAAGACGTCGCTTAAGGTGTGCTGGCGTTCCCGATATGTCGAGTGTTTCGTCGAAAAGTGGTGGATTCGCGTCTTTCATTACAATATGCCCTCACAGTAGCTTGTGAACACGATTTTTATGGCATAATTATAAATGATCAGGCCGATTTAAGCAACTTGTATTCAATCACTTATTTTTTTCCTAAGCTCTACCGCAGCTCCGAGCCGGGTGAGATCTATCCGAACCCCGCGTTCCATTACAGGCCTAACCGGCCTTCCATTTCACGAGGGGCTAAAGCAGTCCTCCAGCGGCAGCTGGAAAAACAGGACAATTTTTTGGGGGGATTTTAGAGAGCGAAAGCATGCAATTTGTTTTTTTTCTAACTCTTTCTTTTTACCATCAACTATACGCCAGGCATCTTCAGCTGCTTCACGGGCATTCAACTCTTCTTTACTTGTGCCTGAGTTTAACAGCGCTACTCAATAGTCGGTAGACGTGAACTTTACTCCAGAAAAGGGCGGGTTTTTTGGCAAGTATAACAAAGTCGAAGACCTTCTGCCTATTTTAGCAAAGCACACCCTTCTTGCAGCGCGTATTTGTCAGGAGTTTTATGCCGGCCATCCTGAGTTTTCTTTTGCAAAACCACAAACTGTTGGGAGAAAAACCCAGTAAAAAGCCCTGAAAAAATTAACCCGTCACCACGCTTAGAGGCGAGATGCCCGACGTTAAGTCTCCGACCATTGTTTGATTGCTGAAGCTGTGGATGCGCACCTTTTGGAGGGTGCCTACGAGCGATTCATCGCCTGCAAAGAGGACGTTTTTCCAGCAGCGGGTGCGGCTCTTTAAGAGGTTTGAGCCCGGCTGTGTGCACTTTTCTACCAGTACTTCCAGCTCTTTTCCTAATAAAAGCTGACGCTGTTTGGCATAGATTTCGTCCTGCAGGGCCAAAAGTCGCTGCAGGCGCTCCTCTTTTACGCTTTCGGGGATGTCATCTTTCCAGCGTAGGGCAGGGGTGCCTTTTCTTGCGCTGTAGGAAAAGAGGAAGGCAACAGAATATTCAAGTTCTTTTAGAACGTCGTAGGTTTCTTGAAATTCAGCGTCGGTTTCCGTTGGAAAGCCGACGATAATATCGGTTCCAAGGCTGACATGGGGCACCATTTCACGAAGAAGCTGTACCTTGTCTAAGTACTCCTGCTTGCTGTAGAGGCGGTGCATCTTGTTGAGGATGCGGTCTGAGCCTGCTTGGATAGGGAAGTGCACAAATTCGCACATCTTGGGAAGGTCGCGAATGGCCTCCATAAGATTTTTTGTAATATCGACAGGATGGCTTGTCATAAAGCGAATGCGCTCTATGCCGTCAATGGCATCAAGCTTGTAGAGCAGGTCGTGAAAGAGCATATTCCATTCAGGCTTGTCTTTGCCGTAGCTGTTGACATTTTGGCCAAGGAGGGTAATCTCTTTATAGCCGGCAAGGGCCAGCTTTTTGCACTCTTCAATAATGCTGGCGGGCTCTCTGGAGACCTCCGGGCCTCTTGTGTAGGGCACAACGCAGTAAGTGCAGTATTTGCTGCAGCCGCGGATGATCGATACATATGCCTTTACAGTATCATCTCGGGTTGCACCTATGTAGTCAATCTCATGCTCAAAGCGCATATCTACTTTTGCTGTCTGCCTGCCTGTAAGAAGCACTTCGTCCAGGACAGAATTGAGCTCGTGGATATTGTTTGTGCCCAGTACAAAGTCTATGTGGGGCACTTTTTTAAAGAGCGTCTCTTTTTTTGCATTTGCCATGCAGCCTGTAACGCCAATTACGCGCTTTTTTAAGCGAGGTTTTCCGAGCTGGCCTATCTTTCCAAGCGCCTTTCTTTCGGCAAGGTCGCGTATAGAGCAGGTGTTAAAAATTAAAAGATCGGCGTCGTTTTCATCTTCTGTACGAGTCAGACCTCGCTTTTCAAGCATGCCTACCATGACTTCTGTGTCATTTTCGTTCATCTGGCAGCCATAGGTTTTTACAAAAAATTTCTTTACGTCTTTCATGGATTCCTGCATTTTTAAGTGATCAGAATAGCAGTTTTTGACTTTTCTCTTGTACAAAAATATCCGCGCCCATTATCCTTATCTACTTTCCTGAACTGAAAGGTAGAACATGGCTCTAAATACAAATCAAACCACGTTGAAAAAGAAAGAAGCAGTCTCACGTCAGTGGTTCTTGCTTGACGCTTCCGGCAAAACACTTGGTCGTTTTGCTGCTGAAGTTACAAAAATTTTGCGTGGCAAGCACAGAACAGACTTTACACCCAATATAGATTGCGGTGATGGAGTTGTTATTATCAACGCCGAAAAAATCGTAGTAACAGGCTCAAAGCGCAAAGCAAAGCTCTATCGTTACTATACAGGTAATGTTGGGGGCCTTCGCGAAGTGCCTTTTGACACAATGCAAGCAAGACACCCAGACTATCCAATTATGCGGGCTGTGCGTGGTATGCTTCCAAAAAACCGCTTAGCTCGCGCTCAGATGAAGCGTCTTCGAGTTTTTGCAGGCACTGAGCATGATATGCAAGCTCAAGCCCCAATTTCAGTAAATATGTAACAGATTGAGTAGGATCCTATGCAAGAAAATGTGGCTACAGGCCGTCGAAAAACAAGTGTTGCTTCTGTCAGACTGCGTGATGGCAAAGGCGAAGTCAAAGTAAATGGTCGTAAATTTGACGACTATTTCCCTCTTGAACTACAGCGTAAAGCAATTCTCGCGCCATTTGAGCGCTTACATCTTAAAACTTCATACGACATCCTCGTCCGCGTAAGCGGCGGTGGCGTTGAAGCGCAAGCAGAAGCTGTCCGTCTTGGCATCTCTCGAGCTCTCGTTCAAGAAGATGACAAGAGAAGGCACGAGCTTAAGGATGCAGGCTTCTTAACTCGCGATAGCCGCAAGAAAGAACGTAAGAAGTATGGCCGCGCAGGTGCCCGTAAGCGCTTCCAGTTCTCTAAGCGTTAATTTTTATTTACCCTCTTTTTTTGGCAATTCCTGCACTATGTGTGCAGGAATTGCTTTTTTATTATGATTGTAAAAATAATCTTTATAGGTAACGTGCAAGGCGTAGGTTTTCGTTACAGGGCTCAAGAGTTTGCCTTGGAACTAAACCTTACCGGAACAGTCCGCAACCTAATCGACGGCTCTGTAGAGCTCTATGCTCAAGGGCCCCAGAGCGCCATAAATACCCTCCAAGACAAGCTTAAAGGCCATTTTGGTCATTATATCCAGGCTGTGGATGTTCAAGTTATTAGTTCACATCAAAACTTTACAGATTTTAGAATAACTCGTTGATATAAAGAAAGGACCAAAGGGACATAAAGGACATAAGGGACATAAAGGACAAAAAAAGACCGTTGCATTCGTCCTTAATGTCCCTTATGTCCTTTATGTCCTTTTGGTCCTTTCTTTATTCGCGATAAATAGAATAGGCCTCTACGAGAAAACAGTCAGCATCATAAGAGTATGTGATTTCCCAAAAAACTGTGGTGATTTCGTTTCCGGTGGCTCTTTCGGTGACCTTTAATGGGACTTGGATGATTTCTTGGATTGAACTATCTTTGAAGATTGTTCGGGTGATTGTGACTTGATCTATGTCAAGCTCTACTTTGATTCGAACCTCTTTAGGATGGCTTCCGAATGGCACGAGGATGAGCTCTGATCCAATGCCAATATAGCGGCATTGACTGAAAGAGCGAATAAATCGCGCAATAGGTGAATCCAGCTCAGTACAATTTTGCCGAATCCACTTTTCACAAAATGTGTTGTCTGTCCAATCCAGACTGTCAGGAAGAGCAATTTGTATTTTGCGATCTTGTTGAAACTGGGCAAGAATGGTCTGACACTGCTGATTGAGAAAGCCACGACTATCTGCTGCTCCTGATTGTAAAACATGACCATCAGCTGCAATTATTCGTAATCTCCTGCAGTTTCGCCAAAAATCGCCAGCTGCTGTAACAAGCACATTAGAGTTATCGGATGTAATAACTTCTTTGACTTTTTGAAATAGAGGGGGTATGGGGTCTGGTCCCTTTATTGTGATAAGATCGCGCAATTGATTTAATTCGCTACTATACTTTTTAGCTAATTGTCGGGGAGTAGTAACTCTTGGTGATATGAGGGCAGTTAGCGACCCTGATCTACTCAAACTGAATCGTTTCGGGTTTTGGTCTGGAACTGAATGGGGTTTTGGTTTAGGTAAATCTACTTGCAGTCTGAGCACACGCATCTGTTCAACTATTTTTAATTGCTGTAGATCTTCCTCTGTTAGCTTGTCCCTGGGTGGTAAGGTATCGAGGAAGGAGGACGGCCTCTTAGCTGGTTCCATGTGGTATGTACCTAAAATTTAGCGACAATTTTAGAGAATGGGCAGTTTCTATGCAACGACCTTAGTTAACCGAAAGGTCGTCAGGGATCATGGAGAGGGTGGCGTACTTGCCGCCCATTTCGCGGAGGATGGTTCGCCAGAGCTTTTCCGGCGGGACGTTGAAGATGAGCTGCTTTGAGGCAGGGTGGAGGTACCAGCTGCCGTCTAAAAATTCGCGTTCGAGCTGGCCTGCTGTCCAGCCGGCATAGCCAAAGCAGAGGTGTATGTGGGGGCCATCAACATCAGCGGTCATCTCCTGCAAAAACTGCAGATCGCCGCCCAGGTGCACGCCATCGCAGATGTTGAGGGTTTGGGTTTCAGACTCTTCGTGCGTGTGCAGGATCATCATCTGGTTGGTTTGTACGGGGCCGCCGGCACGTATCTGTACGTGGGGGTTTGAGACGCTGCTTAGGTTTAAAACGTCTTCGGGAAGTTCTAGATCAAGCGGCTTATTTATAAGCAGGCCGAAGGAGCCCGAGGCATTATGCTCGCATAGCAAAATAACGCCGCGAAAGAACATGCCGTTTTCGATTTCGGGGCTTGCAATCAAAAATGTTCCCTTTTCGATCTGTGCTGGAGGGAGATCTTCCATTACCTACTCTTTCGTTTGTTCTGCTATCTGGGCACTTCTTTCAGATTCTGCCTGTTTTCTTGCTAGCATCTCATCATTTCTTTTGCGGTCGCGCTGCCAGCTTTTATCCAGGTGGTAAAGCACACCATAGCGATTTACATCATTCATGAGAAGATCCATTTTATCTATCATGCCTACAGTTTTTTCGTAAAAGGCATCCTGTGTCAAAAATTTGCCTATAGTGCCTTGGCCTTCAGCGACATTGGCGATAAGGGCTTCAGCTTTGCCGGCAGCCTTTTCGATGCGACCGGCGGTGTTGTTTAGGCTGCCTACTAGATCTACGCTGTTTGCCTTTGCAAGAAGCGTGTTCAGCTGCATGCAAGCGCCTTTTAAGGCTACAAGCGTGTGATCTACGTCCTCACGGTTCTCTTTTATGAGGCTTGCCAAGACATCCATGGTCTCTTCTGCCTTCATAGCAAGAGAGCTAATTTGTGAAAAGGCATCATCCATAGAATGGGGCTTTGTCGAGTAGACTACTTCGTTATAGGCGATAGGGGAGGCCTTGTGGTTCTTTGGTCTTTTGGGGATTACAGCGATAAAGCGCTCGCCCATAAGGCCTGAGGTGCCAACGGTGATCTCGTCAGAGTCGTATAGGGGCACTGTGGAGTCCATTGCAAGCGTAAGGTCGTAGATGTAGATATCTTCAGGATCAGTAGATGCATGGCGATCCTCTTCCGGCACCTGCTCTATTTTTACTACCTCGCCGACAGCTCTTCCGGCATATGTGACGCGTGTGCCGATGTTTATTTTTTCTATATCGTTAAAGCGCACATGCAGGCGAAACTTTCCATCCCCGTAGGAGGGGTGTAAAAAGAGCAGCGTCCAGAGCAAAAGCCCTAAAGCTATTACAACGAGTGTGCCAATGGCTATATTTTTAGCTGTTTCAGGCATGATTTAATACTTCCTTTAAAAGTCTTATAGGATTTCTTTTAATTAACTCTATATACTCCGGTGAAATGATGGCATTGTGTAAAAATTCGGCAATAAGCGGATTTGTGCTTTGTAAAAAGCCCTCTTTTGTATCAACAGAGGCTATTTTACCGTCGTGGTGCAGCGCAAAAAGGTCGCCAAGGGTAAGGGCAGACTGCAAATCGTGTGTAACGATGATTGTGGTGGCATTGAGTTCATCGTGCGTTTTGGCAATAAGTTCATTGATCTGCATGGCAGTGACGGGGTCAAGGCCTGTTGTAGGCTCATCGCAAAGCATAATCTTTGGCCGGTAGATGATAAGGCGCGCAAGCGCAGCTCGCCTCTTTTGGCCGCCGGAGAGCTCTGAGGGCATTTTCTTTTGCATGTCTTTTAAGCCAACTTTACTTAAAGCATCTTGTACAAGGTCGTCGATCTGGCTTATGGAGTAGCGGTTTATATCGTTATGCTCTTTTAAGTAGAAGGCAACGTTTTCGCCGACAGTTAGAGAGTCAAAAAGTGCAGAGCTTTGAAAGAGCATGCCAACTTCTTTAAGCGAGGTAATTGGTGCATCGTCAATTAAAATTGTGCCCCTATCGGGCTTTTCAAGGCCTGTAATTTGACGCAATAATACGCTTTTGCCTACCCCTGAGCGGCCTACGATGATAAGGGTTTTACCTTTTGGCACTTCAAGGTTTAGCCCCTTTAGTACCTGCACCCCTCTATAGCTTTTCCATAGGTCTTGTACTGATATCATGGTATACCGTTAGTAAAAAACATCCAGTAGCAGGTGTTAAGGGCAAGCGTCAGCATAAAGTTTGCAAGCAGTATGGCTGAGTAGCAGACCACTACGCTGTTGGTTGTGCTCTTACCCACACCTGCTGCGCCGCCTTGCGTATTCATGCCCCTATAGCAGGAAATGGTGACAATTAAAAGGCCAAAGACAAACGACTTTGAAAAGCCCGACATAAGGTCAAAGGAGGTGATGTAGATGGGCATAGGGTCAAAAAAGGCGTGCGGTGCCATTCCATAAAGCTGTACTGCCACTAAATAGCCTCCCAGTATGCCCATGGCACAGCTAAAGATGGTAAGTACAGGCAGCATAAGCGTCATGGCAATAAAGCGGGGTGCTACAAGGTAGCGTAAAGGGTCTACAGCCATAGACTTTAGTGCATCGATCTGCTCTGTTACGCGCATAGAGCCCAGTTCAGCAGTAATCGAAGCGCCAACGCGCCCTGTAATCATAAAGGCGGTAAGAATGGGCCCGAGCTCAACAATCATCGACTTTGCCACCATAATGCCCGTTGTGCCTGTAAGGCCCTTGTCAGATAGCTGAAAGTAGGCCTGCGCTGCCAGCACCATGCCGGTAGAAAGGCCGGTAATCGCAATAACCGGAAGCGACATTACCCCAATATCAAAGAGCTGGTTGCGAACAAGCGACCATTTGGGGGGATGCTTGATTGCTCCCCAAAGCATCAGCACAACCATATGAATATATTCCCCGATAGATTCGAGGATTCTTGTAATTCGTGACAACATATAAATTTAATACAACAATTTAGTTAAAACCCATTATAGTGAATAATTTATTTTATTGGAACTAAAAGTTATGGAAAAATAGGACATAGTGATCTGAGGTTGGCCCCGCGTGTGAAACACGCGGGACACGAGATGGGCAGGTCGATAGGATTAATCTTTCTTCTGCTTTTTCTCTTTCTTGGCTGCGCGCTTTTCTTTTATGCTGGCGGCGGCAGGCTTTTTACGATTTTCTTTTTTCTTTTCAAGTCCTTTTGCCATATATTCCTCCTTTAATGGTTAGGCTATTTTTGAATTAGGATCAGCTTTTCGCTTTTTCTTCTGCCCCCCTTCTGGTTCGTCCTTAGCTTGGGTGGCTTTTGCTAACTCTCCTTGGAGTCGTTCATTAGCTTGATTGGCTGTTGCAAGTTCTTGTCTTGCAGTGCGGAGTTCTTCTTTGAGACCTTTTACGTCTGTTTCTAAATTCTTGATTTTAGCATCTTTTGCAGACTCTCTGCAAGAGGTATAGATGACATAAGGAATCGTCAGAATGCTATATGCAGCCCAAGGGATGGAAACGACAGATCGCACTAGAACTTTTATTACGACTTCCTTGGCAATGGGGGGGGCGATAGATACAGCACAGGCGCAAAATACGGCATTGAGCTTATCTGCCTGAAGGGCTTGAGCGCCAACCAGGGCAAGCCCGGGCGCCAGCGCATGGCCTGCGAATTCACTTTTGGTAAGGATGGCAAGAAGGGCGGCAGCGCCTGCCCCACCCACACCACTCTTTAAAACAGCTGAGTTGAAATCAAGTTCTGGAAGGTGGCTTGCAAGCTGCTCAAGCTGCGGTCGATACTGTGTGTAAAGATCTATTGCGGCTTCTGTAACGTTCATAAAATCTTGATTCTCCTATTTAAAAAGATCGTCAAATTTCTTTTTGGCGCCATCTGATTTTGCGGCCTGCTTTTTACCAAGGAGAGAAAAGTCCTCGCAGAGGTTGCTTTTTTCCCTGGCGGCTACATAATCTGTGCCCGGAATCAGGCAGTCGTTAGGTTTGCCGGGACAATAATTTTTGCAGTTTTTACAGCAGTGAAGATCGGCAAAACAGGCCTCACAGGTAGCCCTAAATGGGACCTTGCCAAAAGGAAACTCTTCAAGCTTTTTGCCGCAAACCCAACATTCCATATTGAAAGTACAGTACACATTTAGGATTTTTTGTGCTAACACCTTTGTTATAAATATACAAATGACCTACAGGACAAGGTGAGGGGAGAGACTGTCCTTCTTGAGCGGCTATGAAAAAATGCGTTCTCTTCGACCGCAGGTCTTTGGAGTGCTGCGATTTTTCGCAGCTTTTACTCCGACCACATACCTTTACTTCTTACCGCCCAAGCTTACAAAACACATCTACATGAACCGGTAGAGGCGCTGTGTAAACTTAGGCGATCTTGCGATTAAGGTGTGTGCAAAATTAAAAGCGGCGAAGGATCGCCGCACTCCAAAGACCTGCGGTCGAAGAAAACGCATTTTTTCACAAGCTCTACGGAGGACGAAATGTCCAAACTTCACTCTCACGCTGAAGCCGTGAGAGTTTATGACTTAACGTTTGGCTACGATGAGGTTTTCGATTTTTGTGACAAGGAGTTTGCCGTCGGGGCGGTTTTGGGCGGCAATTTCTTTGCGGACGAAATCTTGGAGAAGAGGTTCGCCGCGTATCTTTTGTTCTTCTGTCATGTTGCACCAGCCGCTGAAGGAGCGTCTTTTTGCGATCGCCTTGTCAAAGTCTACAACGCACTCGGTTTCAAAGCGATGGACCGTGACCGTAAAGCCGGCATCTTCTAGCACTTTTATGGGGTCGTAATTGCCTCTAGGATCATGCACTGGGCTTCCCATGATGCTTTCGATGAGTGCCCAGAAGCGGTCTGGACCTTTTTTGCTAAGGTCGCCTGTGATAAGTATCATGCCATTTGGCTTAAGGGCTGTTTTTAGGGCAGCTACTGCTTCATCGGTGCAGAACCAGTGAAATGCTGCAAAGGCTGTCATCACATCAAATTTTTCATTTGGGAAGATGTTCTGAATGTCTAAGACATTGCCTTGATAGTAATTTGCAGCAGGTACTGTTTGAGCTGGATTATTTTTTGCTTTTTCAAGCATGCCATAGTCAACATCTAGCCCTTTTACATCTTTAAAACCATATTCATAAAGCTGACGTGTTGCAATGCCCGTGCCGCAGCCAAGATCAAGAATAGAGGCTTCTTTATTTACCTCTTTAGCAATATGTCCCATAAGTTCTTTTCTGTAGGTCATGCGTCCCTTTTCGTAGTCATCGGCCTGTGTGCCAAACTTAGCGCCAACATCGGCATGTGTAACGGGAGCTGTAGCGACTATCGTTCCTAAAATAAAATTAAAAATCATTTTTTACCTCGCAAGTTATTATATAGTTGAAAATTATAACATTTAAGTAACTAACTATCAATGGATTCTAGTAATAGTTCCTAATCGCGAAGTCATCTTTTCTTTCGATAGAAAGTGCTATCCTAAAATCTGTTTAAGCACGTATTCTTTGGCACAATACATGATGTTGAAGTCACATTTATAACACTTTCTAATGGCTATCGGTTAATAGCTCAGTACTGTCGGGTCATAACAAAATGGAAAGTTTAGGGGGCTGGTTTTGAATAAATTAGAACTTGATTGCGAGCCGGCACTCATTATCACGCATGCAAGCACTTGGTATCAAGCTGAGAGCTTAAAAGATGTATTCAGTTTACTTGTAGACGTATGTTTTACACGCAATAAGCCTATCGTTGCTTTAGTATATCCAACAGATCTCTCAAAAAATCAGCTATTTGATACAAGAAAACTTACCCATTGGAGAGACTCTTACATCGGTGAAATGGAAGACATTGTCAATCTGCCAAGACGAATAATTAGCGTGGGAGGCTGTTATAAAGCATGTCATTCTACGACGGTTGGAGATATACTGCGATATTGGGCAGACAATGAACAAAGTGGAGAAATTTCATTATTTCTACCTGCACTGTATGAACTAAGAATACCTTACAAAACTATTTCTCTTGCTGCGCACCTTGACACGTTGCCATCTGATGATGAGCGCCTAGAAAAAGTAAAAGAGGTGGCCCGCTCCTATTTAGATGTTTTTTCACTACACAACGCCAAAATCACGCTTCTCTATAGAAAATGCGTTGTAGAATTGCAGCCTGCTACAAACGAAAGCATGCTTCACTATCACTTTCACGCCATTCATCCACCATCATATGACAGAGAGACCCTCGCAGCTGAAGCAGCTGATTTGTTTCAATAGATAAACTGAAACGGCTTTTAAAAAAAGAGGTCCTACTCCGAGGCCTGAAAAAATGCCACTCCCGAAGGGAGTGGTGGCAAATAGCCCAGGTCGCCGCAGGCGCCCTGGGAATCACGTGTAGAGATAAAAATGCACGCCCGAAGGGTGTGCTGGATACACGTATTCGATTCCAGCACACCCTTCGGGCGTGCGATATGTGCCTACAACGCATTCCCAGGGCGCCTGCGGCGACCTGGGCTAATCGCCACCACTCCCTTCGGGAGTGATTTTTTCACAAGCTTGCAGGAGGAAGATAAATGCCCAAATGGCAAACCTGGCCCAATTTTCAGCAAGCTAAGGTGTCAGAAGATTTAAAAGCGGTTGTGGGTAGAAAGAGAGTGCGATAAGGGCCGCAACAGAGACGCAGGAGGCGATGGCTGCCGGGTAGGATTTGAAGGGGGTGTAGGGCTCATCGAGTTTGCTGGAGAGCATTACTGCTACGATTCTCAGGTAGTAGAAGGCGGCAAGGATGGTGGTGAGAAGGCCGGCCACGACGAGGCTGTAGTAGCCCTGCTGGAAGGCCACTTTCAGGAGGTAGAACTTTGCGAAGAAGCCGATTGTTGGGGGAATGCCGCCAAGGGTAAGGAGGCAGAGGCTAAAGGCAGAGGCTAGAATGGGCGATCGGGAAAAGAGTCCTTTTAGCGTGTCAAGGGTTGGGCCTTCTGCCGGTTTGTCTACAAAAGCGAGGCAGGCAAAGCAGCCAAAGGTGGCAATTACATAGACTACAATATAAAAGAGCATGCTCGATGCGGCATCAGGGCCCGCGGCTGCTAGCGGTATAAGTAAAAAGCCTGCGTGGGAGATGCCTGAGTAGGCAAAAAAGCGCCTGAGTTCTGTCTGTTTCATCGCTACAAAATTTGCATAGATAAGGGTTGGTATGGCAATAAGGGCTATTGCTTCATGCCAGATGATGGGAGCGGATGTTAAGAAGATGCGAATAAGTGCTGCAAAAGCGCCGGCTTTTGTAGCGATGGCCATAAAAGCGGTTACCGGTGTCGGGGCGCCGGCATAGACATCGGGTGCCCAGATATGAAAGGGGACAACGGCTGCCTTAAAGAGTAAGCTTATAGATGCAAGCGCAATTCCTGTTAAGAGAAGCGGGTTTGATCCCTGCATCTTTGCAAACTGGGTAGAGCCGGTGCTGCCGTAGATGCAGGCGATGCCAAGAAGCAGGAAGGATGTTGCAATCGAACCAAGTAGAAAATATTTGAATGATGCCTCATGGGATGCTGTCCACTTTTTCATGTAGCTGCAGAGCACATAAAGAGCAATAGAGAGAGTCTCAAGACCTATAAAGAGCGTTAAAAAGTCAAGTGCGCTTGCAAGCAGGATAAGGCCGAAGATGCTTGAGACAAGTAAAAAGTAAAATTCAGCCCTTGGCGCCTCGTAGCGCTGAAAAAAGCTTGATGCGAGCGCAACAGTTCCTATCCCAATTGCTAAAAAGATGATGGAAAAGGTGCGAGCAAGGGCATCAAAGCTGATCCAGGGGGCAATAAGAGGGTTTGTGCTTGCCGGAGCCGAAAGCGTAAAGCAAGCGGCTGTCGCAAGTCCGACAAGTGCAACTACTGTGCATATTTTTTTGCCATCAACTAAAAGCAGCAAGAGCGCTGTTAGAAAGAGTGTAAGAAGGGGTGATAAGGCAAAGTAGTCTGTAGGAGTCATTTTTGTGCCTCAATGGTGGTAGATTTTTCGACTTCAAGAAGAGCCGGTCCGGGATAGATGCCAAGCCAGAGAATAAGTGCCACTAGGGGCGCTGCAATAAGATACTCCTTAAGATGAATATCTTGGTAGCTGGGCTTATAGATTGAGCTTGAGTCAAAGTAGACCCCATGGAAGAAGCGGAGCATGTAGAGGATTGATAGTATTACGGTGAGGCCAAGAAGAGCTGCCACCCAGATGCTATGCAAAAGTACGCCGTAGAGCACCATCACTTCGCTGATAAAGTTGTTAAGGCCGGGAAGCGCTACGCTTGACATTATAAAAAAGAGCGTAAGCCATGCCAATTTCGGCATGTAGCTTGCAAGGCCCGACACATCGCTATAGGATGTTGTGCCAAGACGTGTTTCAAGCCAAGCGGCGACTAAAAAGAGTCCTGTTATCGTGATAGCGTGGTTGACACTTTGCAAGATAGCACCTTCATGGGCCATGCTGTTGTAGACAAAAAGGGCAGCTAAGATAAAGTTTACGTGCGAAAAGCTCGAATAGGCAATAAGCCTTTTGAAGTCGGTTTGCGCCCAGGCTGCAAAGGCTCCATATAAAACGCCGGTGACAGCAAGAAAAAGAAGAACTGGGCTCCAAGCCATTATAATATCGGGAAAGAGGCCGATATTTATGCGTAAAATGCCGTAGATGCCGGCCTTTGACAGCAGCGCAGAAAGCAAAATTGTGCCCCCGACAGGCGCTTGGCAGTAGGCATCGGCAAGCCAGGCATGAAAGGGGAAGAGGGGAGTTTTTACTGCAAAGGCAAGTAAAAATATTGCTGCTATTACCATGGCGTAAGGGGATGTGTGGGCTGTTTTTTGCAGCATATCAAGGTCAAAGCTAGATCCTGCGGCATAGAGGGCAAAAAGGCCGAGTATCATCAGGCACGATCCTGCTACCATGTAGATAATAAAGGTAAAGGCTGCCTTTTCGCGGTCTGCTCCACCCCAGCGGCTAATGATAAAGTAGAGGGGAATAAGAATCGCTTCAAAGAAGAAGGTAAAGAAGACCAGATCGCGAGCTGTAAAAAAGCCAATTAAGAGCCCCTGCAGAAGCAGTATAAGGCTGTAGTAGGCTTTGGGGTGGTCATCGACTCTCTTTGCAAGTATAGCTATGGGGATAATGCCGTTTACCAGGTACAAAAAGATGCGCGACAGCGTATCGGCAGAGAGGGTAAAGTGAATCGACAGAGCCTCGAACCATGGAGCTGAGTAGGCCAGTGTGTCTGCCTGCAATAAAAAGCAAAGAGGAATCAGGCTAAATATAAAATTTATGCGCTGAGAGGGTACACAAGCAAAGGTTATGGCGCTTGCAACAAAGGGAATAAAAAAGAGGGTAAGAAGTTCGTTCATGAAACACCCCAAAATACAAGGTAGAGGATGACGAGGCTTGAGCCGGCTACAATCCAGGCAATATAGGCGCGAATCTGTCCGCTCTGAATGGTTTGAAGGACAGTTGCAGTTTCATAGGCGCTGCGGGAGGTGGTTTCTACTGCCTGATCGATCACCTTGGGTTCAATAAAGAGGTTAATCACTTTTGAAAGTGCGCGCATGGGTAGAACTATGCAGCTGTTGTAGAGCTCATTTATATAAAAGGCTTTATAGAAAAACTTCCAGCTCTTATTGAAGATAAAGGCTACTGCTAGCCCGGCAAATGCAACGGCAATGCTTGGCCAGATATTGCCCTCAAAAACGCTTCTGTAGGGGCCCAAAAGGCCGCCGAAGAGCGACAGTATTGTAAGGATTGCTACAGGGACGATCATCACCTTTGGGGCGTCGCTGACTTGCTCAGTGCGGCTGGGGCCTTGGAAGGTGAGGAGGTAGGCGCGCGTCATATAGTAGGCGGTAAGAAGCGATATTGCGAGGCCCGTTACATAAAAGCCTGTTGATGAGGAGATATCTTCAAGGATCAGGTCCTTACTAAAGAAGATGGCAAGGGGCGGGATGCCCGCCATTGCCAGCGCACCCACCAAAAACATTACATTTGTTTTTTTGAGATAGCGCCAAAGCCCTCCCATCTGGCTCATTTCGGTTGCGCCGTGGAGCATATGGATAACGTTGCCGGCAGCAAGGAACAAAAGCGCCTTTACAAAGGCGTGCATGGTAAGATGGAACATGGCAGCCGTGTAGGCTGTAAAGCCGACGGCAGTAAACATAAGGCCAAGCTGGCTGAGTGTTGAGTAGGCAAGAACGCGCTTGATGTCTGTTTGGCTTGTTGCAGAGAGGGCTGCAAAAATCGAGGTGATGATGCCGACAAGGGCAACAAGGGTAAGGGTTGCAGGAGCTACTTCAAAGACAGGATGCATGCGCACAACAAGGTATACGCCCGCTGTTACCATCGTTGCTGCGTGGATGAGGGCTGATACCGGCGTTGGGCCCTCCATAGCATCGGGAAGCCAGGTGTGCAGCGGCATCTGTGCAGATTTCCCGCATGCGCCCCAAAAGTAGAAAACTGCCAGCAGGCAGATGATGGGAGCGTGCAGGACAAATTCTTTAGAGACCCTTGTATTTACCTCCTGCATGTCGCTTGTTCCAAAGAGCATAAAGGTAAGCAAGATGCCAAGCAATAGCCCTAAATCGCCAATTCTATTTACAACAAAGGCCTTTTTGGCAGCCTTTTGGGCAGCAGGTCGAGAATACCAGTAGCCGATAAGAAGGTACGAAGCAAGGCCCACGCCTTCCCATCCTACAAAGAAGAGAAGAAGGTTTGCTGAAAGTACAAGCAGTAGCATGCTAAAGATAAAAAAGTTCATCACGGAAAAGTAGCGCGCAAGATCTTCGTCATGCTCCATGTAGCCTACAGAGTAGGCATGAATTAAAAAGCCAACGCCTGTGACGATAAGGGTCATCAGCTGCGAGAGCTTGTCGTGATGGAGGGTAAAGCCTGTCTGCAGCCCTTTTAGGGGAATCCAGTTGTAGAGCGTCGTGTCAAAATCGGGGGCGTTAAAGAGCTGAAAAAAGCAGCAAAAAGATAAAAGCACTGTTAGAGGCCCGATGATGTTTATGGCTTTTCTTGGAAGGGTAGATGAGAAGGTAAGGATAAATAGGAACCCTGCAAGCGGCAAAAAGAGGCCTGTCCAAAGAAGTATCTCCATGCTATCCCCTCAATGTATTGTACTGGTCAACATCAACTACCTCTTTTGAGCGGAAGAGGTTGATGATGATCGCAAGGCCGACAGCAGCTTCTGCCGCTGCTAAAACAAGCACAAAAAAGACCCAGACAAGTCCTACAGCATCGCCCCTAACGCGCGAAAAGTAGACAAACAAAAGGTTTGATGCGTTGAGCATAAGCTCTATGGACAAAAACATAATGAGGGCGTTTCTTTTTGCAAGAACGCCTATGATGCCTATTATAAACATGGCAAAGCTGACTATGAGGTAAACCATCTATCGCACCTTTTTTCCTATATATAATGCCCCTACCATTGCTACTAAAAAGAGTAAAGCAACCGCTTCGAAGGGAAAGAAGAAGTCGACATAGAGGGCGCGTGCTATTGTTTGGACCGTTCCGTAGCCAGCAGGTGCACTTTCTGCAGGCTGTAAAAGCCCGGCAAGCTGCAGGCTGATAAGGCTTAGGGTTATGATAAAGCCGGCGGCGGTAATTGCCAGCCAGATAGGTTTAGTTTTTGCCTTAAAATCTTTAATGGCTAGATATGCATCCTGAAAAAGGACTATTACAAACATAAAGATAACAAGAATTGCCCCTGCATAGACAAGCACCTGCATGACGGCAATAAATGGGGCAAGAAGGTGTAAGAACATGCCGGCAAGTCCAAGCAAAGTGAGCAAAAAGAAGAGGCAGGAGTGCACAGGCTTTTTGGCTAAGATGACGCCGAGCGCGGCAAATATGATAATAAAGGCTAATATCCACTCTATGAGCATTCTTAAATCTCTCGTTTTGGGTCGCGTCCGGATTCTCCGGGGTACTTTTCAGTAAGTTTTTCTTTAGTAAAGATCAGCTCTTCGCGCGTAAAGGCAGAGAGTTCATATTCGTTACTTAAAATGATGGCACCAGTTGGGCAGGCCTCTTCGCATAGGCCGCAGTAGATGCAGCGGGTCATGTTAATCTGAAAGTCTTTGGCGTAGCGCTCGCCGTGGGAGTACTGCTCGCCGGGTTTGTTTTCGGCAGGCTTTACATATATTGCTTGAGCCGGGCAGACAATTGCGCATAGCTCGCAGCCGACACAGCGCTCTTTGCCATCCGGCCATTTGGTAAGGTAGTGCCTTCCTTTTGATGCAAGAGGAAGGGTTCTTTTTTCTTCAGGGTAGCGCAAGGTGATGGGTTTTTTAAAGCCATATTTTGCAACGATAAGAAGGCCTCGGAGCATTGCAAGAACTCGCATAATCTGTTTTTTCATGTTACACCATTATAAAGTATGCCGATACAACGAGGTTTATTGTGGCAATCGGTATCAGCACCTTCCAGCCAAAGCTCATCAGCTGGTCGTAGCGAAAGCGAGCAAGGGTCGCTCGCACCAGCATAAAGAAGAGCACCAAAACAAGCACTTTTAGCAAATACCAGACTATAGGCAGATCAAAAGGGCCATACCAGCCGCCTAAAAAGAGCGTAGTGGCAATGCAGGATACTGCCAAAATATTTACATACTCTGCCAAGAAAAAGAGAGCAAACTTCATGCCGCCATATTCGGTATGATAGCCGCCTGTAAGCTCCTGCTCTGCTTCGGGTAAATCAAAGGGGGCGCGGTTTGTCTCGGCAAAGCCGGTAACTAAGTAGACAATAAAGCCGATGGGGTTTGTCCAGATAAACCAGTGCTCTTTTTGGGCGTGGACGATATCGGTAAGATTTAAGGAGCCTGCTGCCAGCACCACTGTAAGAATCGATAGCCCCATAGGTATTTCGTAGCTTATCATCTGCGCGGTGCCTCGTAGGCCGCCAAGAAGCGAGTAGCGGTTATCTGAAGACCAGCCGGCAAGCACCACGCCATACACAGCAAGCGATGAGAGCGCAAGCAAGAAGACTATACCCACATTCACATCTGCAATCTTCAGCGAAATTTGCCGTCCAAATAGTTCGACGCTATCGCCAAAAGGAATAAGCATAAAGACGCTCAGCGCAATAAAAACCGAAATGCCGGGCGCCAGCCAGTAGGTAAATTTTTCAACGCCGCTTGGCTGAAAGCGCTCTTTTGTCAGCAGCTTAATGCCGTCGGCAATAGGCTGCAAAAGCCCAAACGGCCCCACTCGATTTGGCCCGAGCCGCAGCTGCACGCGCGCCATCACCACTCTTTCGCAAAGCGTCATATATGCCGCCGCCAAAAAGAGTAGCGATATCAAAATTATGCCCTTAATCAGTACTGTGACAGCATCCATTGCGAGTGGCTCTTTAATAAAATCCTGCTTATAGGCCTTCGCTCTTTTCTTTCAAAGGGAAAAATTTTTTCACCCAATTTCCGTGGCTTTGCGATAGGAAAATCAGGTTGGGGGCTTGTTCTTCCGATGTCTAATTATGATAACGTATTGACTTTCATCTGTTTATATGGCAACCTCGTTCGCATCGCTTTAAACTAGTTAATAATGTAAGGGATTTTACTATATGAATAATAAGCAGTTAATTTGTTTAGGTTTACTTTTTGGATCGAACCTCGTTGCGGATGTTAAGCAAAACGATGATACGCTTCAAACTTCAGTAGAAGTTACACAAGGCTATCGCCGTGATAGACTTGATTCGAAATTGTCTGTTGGTAGCGGTAAGTACTCAGCTCACCTCAAAGCACATCTTAAAGATATTGATGTGTACACAACACGCTTAGGTATGACAGCTCGAAAGGGTGATTACTTTTTGAAAGGGTACGCAGGTTACGGCAATGTCTATGATGGAAAATATCATTTAAACGCTCATCAGAAACACCACAGCTCTGAGCATGCAAGCCTACGCTCTCATATCAACGGCGACTATACGGCAGACTTTGCTCTCACATTCGGTAAAGACTTTTTGCTTAATAATGGCTGGAGTCTTGCACCGACTCTAGGTTACGGCGTATATCTGCAAGACTTTCATCTTAAGCATGGTAAATTACGCCTTTATCACAACCATCACAAGATAGCGCATGCTCGCACTTCTAAGTCTCATTTTAAAGGCACATGGTACAGCCCACAGCTTGGTTTAAACGTACAAAAAGAAATCACAAGCGATCTGAGCGCATATGCTGATTATAGCTTTATGTTCCCACTTAACTACCATACCAAAATAAAAGAGAAGCACGACGACAGCCTGTCTACAAATAACAAGGCATACAAGTCCTTCGGTAACATTGCAACTGTCGGTCTTAACTGGCACTTTGCGAAAAACTGGAGTCTTTGCCCAGAGTTTGAATTTATGAAGTTCTACTCAAAAGGTGGCAAATTTGCCCACAAAATTCGCCAAAACCGCACTACCCGCACTTCCTGCGAGTATCGCCTTGCTCTAAACTATACCTTCTAACAAGGTGGGGTCAGACTGAACATTCGGACATTTCAAAATGTCCGAATGTTCAGTCTGACCCCTGACCGTAAGAGGATGTGAAAAAATACGTTTTCTTCGACCGTAGGTCTTTGGAGTGCGGCGATTCTTCGCCGCTTTAAATTCTGCACACACCTTAATTGCGAGATCGCTTAAGGCTCGCAAAGCACCTCTACAGATTCATGTAGAACTGTTTTGTGCGCTTGGGCGGTAAGGAAGTAAAGGTGTGTGGTCGTAAGTAAAAGCGGCGAAGAATCGCCGCACTCCAAAGACCTACGGTCGAAGAAAACGTATTTTTTCACAGCCTCTTACGTAGGACGATTTCTGTTTTTACTAGAACCCATAGCAAAGCTGGTGCTTGCTATGAGGTTAGAGGGCTCTAAGTGCTTTAACGTGTGAGTCTGTAAAGACTGTGCAAAAGTTGAGGCAGGCTTCTAGTTCTTCCTGTGCTTGCATGTAGATCTGATGTTGGATTGAGTTTTCTTTCATTTTTGTAACCTCTTGGGCTATTCCAGATTTTAGGATTTGGACTACCTGCTTGTTTTTAAAGAAGGCGGCAAAGCGTCCTGTTGCGCGATGTGCCTCTTGTTTGCATATTGCGGCGCTACGAAGAGCAGAATGGATAACGAGCTTGTGGGAATTATCTAATTTTAGGTCCACAACAATGCCTGCTGCAATAGAAGGTAGTATAGGTGCTCCATAGAGAGGCAGCCAGCTCGAAACACCCAGTGCGTGCAATGCCGCTGCTGCAACGATATAGGTAACAAATGAAACTGATTTGCCAACTGTTGATGGCGGTTGAGCTTTTAGAGCTTCATACTCCCGGACTTTTTCGTGGAAGTGAGAAAATGTAGCACGTAAGTCTGGTGGGTTCGGGATCTTTGATTCGTTATGTAAAACAGCAAGAAATATTTTTTGTGTCTCTTCGGAAATAACCGGAATTTTATCAACTACGGGCGCAAGTTCGGCGGAGGTTGGGACTACGGTATCTATCACTAAATGTGTATTTATATGTGTTGTAAGGGCACTGCATGTCTCTATTGAAACGATTTTACTCATTTGTTCTCTCCTCTATAGTCTTGCTACAATATATATAGTATAGAGAAGTAGTCAAGAGCTTTGCCTTAATTGATTGACAAGAATGGCTCTTTTATGAGATAAGGTTTTTTTTATTTCATAATTAAGAGGTCGTTATGGTGGATATTCGTAGGGGTGATATTGTCAACGGGCGGCCTGAATTTCATGATATGGGCTCAAAACAGGCTGTAGCGCACTCTTCACGGCTTATGGGGCAAAATTCGCTCCTTCAGAAGATGGCTCCGTCGAAAAGCTCCTCTCTTTTTCTTGTTCGAGTTAAGCAGATTGTACAGCGAATCCTTGCTTATATTGTGCCTCGCCATCCAAGCCTGTTTGAATCTCGGGCTGTGAGGATCTGCCAGGCAAGGCAAAATGCGGCAGCAGATCTTAGCATCGGCGAATATGTAGAGCACTTTAGCCCATACCTTGCACACGATACGCAGGCTACAGGCCAGCTAAAAGGGGCCTTTGAGCGCATGAGGGCCGAGTTTCATGAGCTTGTAAAGATAGGGAATCTTCCTGTAGATAAACAAGAAAATGCCCTGAAGGCGCACCTTAAAAAGAAGACCGACGAGCTGAATCTGCTAAAAGATGGTGAGAGCAGGATTTTAGCGCTTGCACCATGCGAAAAAGGCTCTTTTGAGAGCTCGCTCTTTGCCATCATCACAAAAACAGGCTCTACATACACCTATCGCTTTATTGGAAAGGGGAATGTGCTGTCTGACCTCGAGCACTCGCGAAAGTCTATAGCCGTTGCCGGCAAGGAGAAGGTGCATAAGGAGATACTCTACAAGGCAGTTCCTAAAGAGGTTGCCTTTAAAGAGGCGTGGCTAAAGGCGCTTTTTGGCAAGGATGGTGTAAAAGCCGATACCCTTCAAGAACAGTTTCAGGCGCTTTTTCCCTATAAAGCTGAGGTAAAAAGCAAAGACCTTATTGCCACACAGAGCCAACGAACAGAAAAGCTCTTTTGGAACACAGTTCGAGCGCTATCTCCTGCCTCCTCCGCTGAGCGCTGCGAAAAAAGAGTACGCCTACGCTCGCACCTATTAAGCCTGTTTGAGCTCTTTCGCACCCATCGCTACGATTTAAGCGCATCAAGTCCTGCTCACGCGGCCCTTAAAAAGCTCTTTTCTGAAACGTCTGATGAGCTTTTGCGCCTATTACAAAAAGGTGATATTTCAAAAGAGGATCTTGTAGAGGTAAATAGCGAGCTCTCAATCATTGCTAAAGCACTTGAAGCGGCAGAACAAGCCCAGTTAAAGCCGCTAAACAGCACTATCCCAAAGACGAACCATCAGTTCTTTGGCGTTATTATGAGCCAGTTGAAAAGAGCCCTTGTTCCTGGCAAAGATGTAAAGATTGAAGCAGCTCCTCTCTTTACAGGCTCACGAAAGCCGGTGGACTTTAAGCCTGTAACCGTAACAGCAGCAGGTAGTGTAGAGCTCAGTACATATGGAGCGCTTACAACAAAAGATGCCATCTTGGCTGCAATCCGAGGCCTTTCATACGACAACAAAGCTTCCCGAAGCGAGTTTTTAAAGCTCTTTCATCAGGTGCCTTTGCAGCTCTTTGAAGTACAAAAAAGCGGAGAAAAAAGCGAAACTAAAATCGAAACTAAAAAGAGCGTATCTCCCTGGTGGGCTTTTTCTGAAAGTGAGCGTACAGAGGTGATGCAGAAGATTAATGCCTTTACAGAAGTGTACGTTGCAGATCCTCAAAGCACAAGCTCTTATGATCAGGCCAGCCTTGAATCAATTCTAAAAATGAGTCTTTTAATTTCCATATGGGAGCGCGATACGCTAGGTTCAGCAAAAAATGACTCGTATGAAGGTCAGGTTCGCACCGTCATTGAAGAAGTCTTTGGTCGCAGCTATCTCACTGAGGGAAAATCCGTTTGGGATCTTGACAGTCAATCATACAGCCGTTTCCCACTGCTGTTACATGGATCTAACTTTTCTACGGCAAGGGATCTAACAGCGACAGCCGCCCTCTCATGGGACTTTTTTCGCCCTACTGATCTTGATCGGACAAATGAAGCAAGAAAACATTGCAAAAATCATCTCTTTAATGAGCGGCAAGTTAACCTCTTTATCAAGCTGTCAGGTAATAGAGCTCGATGGGGGGGGGCAGGGTATGTGCAGACGGTTCACTTTACATCTTTACACGCTACAAGCCGAATGCTGAGGCCTATTACAAATCCGCAGCTTCTTGCACTGTATCGACAGATGGATACGCGCATACATTTCGATAGTGACCAAACAAAAAAAGAAAAGGTCGAGGCAAAGATCGGCTACATGTCGCCGGAAGCTGTACAGTCCGATCCCGAAGGGCTTTTTGCCTACCTCTTAACAGAGCTTGAAGAGGCAAATGAATGGTTTAGAAAAGAGACAAATATAGAACAGCCTTCCGTTAGCGGGGCTTCCTCTACCTTCTCTCTTGATGAGAAAAGACAGCTTTTGCAGCTTTTACGAAGTGAAGATATGCAGATTGAAGCCTTTCAGTTTATTGTCAATTCGCCGCACCTACTTCGCGATCCTGACTGCCGTAACTTTTTAGATGCTCTCTTTTTTGGAGCTCGATTCACTAAATATTTGTCGAATGACAAGCGAAAAACTTTTACGAAAAAGCTTCCACAACGTCTGGAGCTAGAGATTAATCGTCGTGAGGCAAAATATAGGCAATACCTTGCTGCAACCCCTATAGATGAAAGTCTTGTTAAGGGGGAATTTGAGGCGCTTCTTTACCTTGCCGAGATGCATGAAAAGCTAAAAAGCGTTTGCAAAAGCCCTGCATGGGCAAATAAAATTCAAACCTTTGATTTCAACCCAGAGCTTGATAAAATTTCCTTTAGCGATATGAGCGGTAGGCTAAAGGGGTGGCTTGAAGCCTCAAAACAGCAGCCCCTTCTTTCAGGTACCACCGGCTATATTGCTCGCTGTCTTTTAGCTAACGAAATTCAAGGCGGCAGCATAGCTCAAGATAGGCTCCAAGAGGTAGTAAATCTCTATATGGATGCTTACATGGGGGTAACATCAGGCTACTTTATCGACCCAAGCATGGAAACCTACCTAAAACGCTCTTGGGAAGAGATCCTCAAAAACTCTACCTCAAGCCTTCAAACAGTAGAAAACGTGCAGCCTGTTCTTGATCGCATAGTGACTGCAAAAAACCTTCCTTTGGATGATAGCGCATGGGTGCATGAGGGCAACTTTGTCTTTAGCTGCAACCAGTACAGGATAGATCTTAAGAGTTTTACCCTTTCAGCCAAATCCGGCGGTGAGATACATGGCCTGCCGCTTCACGTACAGCGCTCTTCAGACTTTACAAGCCAGTTTGCAAAGATTCCGGAGCATGGGTTTACAACCACCCTATCAGAAGATGCTGCAAGCCGCACCTACTCATTTACTGACCTTGAGGGGCTTTCTTGCAAGGTGGTGGTATCTGGTAACGATTGGACACTCTATAAAAAAACGCCTTCCGGAAAGTGGCTGCAATCTATTCCCGGAACAAAACTCTGTCCAAAAAGCGATATGCCAACGGCAGGTAGCGGCATTATGGCCCTTGCTAAAAGCGGGCTTCGTTTCCTCTTTCAATTTTATAAAACGGGCCTGCTTAATTTTGAAGGCAGCCTCCCTGCCATATTCAAGAAGGGTCTATATATTGACCCTCAAGATCCTTTAAAGGGCTGCCAGCTTGATGCCAAGGGCAATGTGACACTAACATTTACCTTTAAGCAGGCTTTAGAGGGGCTTGAACTTGACTCAGTTATCGACCATCGCGAAGGTGCATCTAAAGCGCCCTACCAGCTCAATATCGATTCTGACTTTCCAAATAGCGGCCTGCACTTTTTGCATGGCTTTGAAAACCCTGAAAACATCCTCCTCTGGAGCCAAAAAGGCAAGCTGCAGAAGGTAGAGCTTCCGCGCTATGGCCTTTCATTTAGCGTAAATACAAAAAATGAGCTTGTCTGCTTAGATCCGCGCTTTAAGGACTATGTGGTTGTTGCAAACCCGCGGCCGAATGATAGAAAACATCTCTCATGCGCCCTGGTTCTTGAGCACCCGGATCCAAAGCTTGCGAAAAAGCTGCTCTTGCCAGCAAGTGATGCACTTGTTTATCGTCCCAAATATGCAAGAGCTGAGGCCAAGGGGTTTGCAAAGCTTGTGCGCTTTATCCAGGCAGCACTTGAAATTGTGCGCCTTCTTATGGGTAAAATGCCGCAGCCTGTTGTTGACCTCTCTTTGGGTGTAGGCGATTCTGATAAGATCAATTTTGAAACATTTGACCTGCGCGCCTATACTGAAGAGATCTGCATAAGCCAAGAAGAGCGCGTACGGGCAAACCTTGAGCTTGCTCGCCACTACATGGCAGAAAATGACTACGGACGTGCCTATGAAGCGATAAAGCGGCTACAGCTTGGCACAGTCAGTCTCGACTCAAAAACAGTAAATATGCTTGCAAACTTTATGGCAAGATCTGCCCACAACATGCCAAAAACAGGTGGTGAGGCAGCTCTTAAGCTTAAACTTGCTGTAGAGGTAAAGAGGCTGCTTAAAAAGGATAAGACAAAGAAGGCAAATATTTCGCTTATAAATTCCGTGATCTTTGAGCAGGGTAAAGTTGTCCTTCAGGCAGGGCGCACCCTACCAAATGAGCTTGAGCTTACCCGTGATGAGCAGGTTGAGTTTGCCCGCATTGCAAAAGAGATAGATCCTGAATACTACATAAACCACCTAAAAGTCTACTTTACAGATGCAGGTCAGCTTGTTAAAACAGGAGATGAAAAGTCCCTGCCTGATAATCTGGATGCATCTATTGCTGCATGGAAAAACAGAAGAGCTCCCCGCGATCGCACGCAAGAGATTGCCGATCTTGAAAAAGAGGTAAAACCCAAAGATAGGCTGGCAGAAGCTGATCTTACGCGCCCCTTTACAAGACTTACTCCTGATAAAGAGTTTTATCGCCTCTTTACCCCGCAAGATCTTGAGGGGCTGTTTTGTCAAGAAAAAGTGAAGCTTCCTCAGATAGAGGTAAAGGCGCCGGATCGCCCTCTGAAACCATTTGAAAAAGCAGCGCTAGAAGATCTTCAAAAAGAGCTTAATGAATATAAAGCCGAGGTGGAAAGCAGCTTCGTGCCTACACTCACTGCATCGGATGCTCAGCTAAAACAGTTTGTTGCGTCAAAGGTTGTTCCGCTTCGCGATGTACAGGATAAAGCAATTGATACGCTTCGATCTGAAATTGAGAGCCTGATTCACAAGAGCTCGAGTATTGAAGAGCAGCTTTCTATCTATGCAGGCAAGAAGAACATTGCCTCTTTTGATGAGCTGCGCATGGCCTTTGGCTTAAATAAGCTTGATTATCTTGTGGTTCAAGGAAGGCTTCCGGAGGGTATCGACCTTGCTTTACTTAAAACAAAAATGCTTAGCTACTTTGAAGCTCTAGTGCGAAAAAATGCGTTAGATGCCGCCCTTTCATTAGTGGATAAAATAGGCCATGAAGCAAATCCGGAGCTTAAAAAAGAGCTTGCAAAGCTCTTCTATCAGCTCCTTACCGTAAAATGTTCTTACGATGCATCCGTTGACCCTCGCTTTTTGGTCTTTGAAGCGCAGCGCTTTATTACCTTTAAGTCGCTAGATGCCGGCCTGGATCAGCTGCAGCTGCTCCAGAAGCTTGTTAACGAACCTTACGGGGTTGTCCAGGCGCCGACTGCTGCAGGAAAGACATCGGTACTTAGCCTTCTGCAGGCACTTTTAAAGGCAAATGGCAAAAATCTTATCGTGCAAAAGGTGCTGCCTCCGCTTTTCCAGCAGACCTTAGAGCAGTACAAGGAGGTGCTTGGCAACCTCTTTGGCATCAGCGTCTACCCCTTGCGCTTTACCATGAAAATGCGCCTTACAAGGACCGAATTTAGCCGCGATAAAGAGGGAAAAGAGGTTTCAGAACAGGTGTCGATCTTCAAAGGTATGTATGAATCGCTTCTTGCAACAATTTGCAATCGCGGCGCTGTCTTAACAGACTATAAGTCGTTCCCCTTGCTTGAACAAAAATTTTGGCGCCTCTCTCAAGAGCTTGCTGAAATTAAGCAGCAGGGGCTTGAGCCAAAGCCGGTTTTAGTTGAGCATCACACCTACCTTCGTAAAATATTGCTTCTTCTTTCAAATAAAGAGGTGCAAAACCAGGATGAGTTTGACGTGCCAAACCGTCCAAACCAGAAAATTCAGCTTGATCTTGGCGTTGGATCGCACCGTATAGCTCCCTTTATGATGGAGACGGCGCTAGAGATATATGATATTCTTGCAAAAGATAAAGAGCTTGGCCTTACACAAAACATCCAGAAGGATGTAACCGCTGAAATGCGTGAGCATGCCTTAACAAGAGCCGCGACAGAGATGGCCAATAGGATAGACCCAGATCTGCAAGATGGCCTTGTTCGCTACTTTATGGGTAAAGATGAAGAGGTGCTTGCCCATATTCAGAAGAAGCATCCTCGGCTTCTTGATAAGATCAGCTTCTGCCAAAGACAATTTAGCCTCTTTTTACCGCTTACTCTTTCAGAAAAGCGCGGCTCGCGCTATGACAGAAGCGATGATGGCTATAGAACTGTTATCTGCCACGGCGGCGAAAAGTCCGAGGCAAAGGCCGGAACCATTGAAGAGAACATAAACTACACCATTCAGGACTATATCCAGGGTGGAATTACAAAAGTTGACCTTCAGGACTTTCTTACTGAACTGCATAAAGATTCCGAAAAGGCAGAGCTAGCTTCTGTTGCAAAACGGCTCCACGAGGTGCTTCCTGGCTGCAAGGTTGAGGAGATGAGGCAGGTTGACATTGCAAAAGCGGTTGTTGCAATTAATAAAGATATAACCCGAGTATTGCCTCTATTAAAAATACGCCTTTCAAACCTTGCATCAAGCGGCTCTGTAATCTCTATGGGCCCGCAAGAGTGTATCAACATGAGCCGAGCGGTAAGTGGAACCTCTGCTACGGTGGGTGCAGCAAACTCGCTCCATCCAAACTTTACTGTGGATGAGAAGGTAAATGGCAAGATTCGCGCAAACATGGTATATCGCCTGATACAGCGGGCAAAACAGAAAGAGGTGCTCTTTTACGACCCGGCAAATCCTAAGATGCTGCTATCTGATGCTAATAAAATTACACCTATAAATGCGCTTATCGATGGCTCCGGCGCCTTTAATGGCGAGACGACAAGTGCCGTTGCAGCAGCGCTTAAGAGTGCAAATTTAAAGCTGGAGCAGGTGGGCTATCATAAAGAGGGCGATGCAATTGCCTTTGTGGGAGAGGCTACGGGCGATCTTGCCAAGACAGGCTTTGTCTTCAATGAAGCACATACGCGAGGAACAGACATTCCTCTTGCCCCAGATGCCGTTGCCATTCTTACCGTGTCCGAAAATGATGACCTTCCCGGCCTCTGTCAAAAGGAGGGAAGGCTTAGACGAGATAAGCAAAAGTTCATTCTTGCCGTGCCCAAATATCAGTCGAACATCAAGTCTGTAGAGCACGAAATAGGCCATTCGGTTTGTGTGGGTGGAAAAATCGACTCAAAACAGATCTTTAGTGCGCAGCGTCAAGGAAGCCCTGCAATGCTTCGCCAAGCGGCAAGAGAGCCGCTAATACAAGAAGAAAATCTCGATGCCTTCCTGACGCGCTTTAGCAAGCCGGGAATACAGGGGCTTTTTATATCGCCTCCCGCAGCATCCTATCAGAATGATGGGGACTATTTTGCTAGAAACTGCCATCTTAAAAAAGAAAGCATGAAGGCAGGAGATGCACTTGTGGCATTCCAGCTTCAGATGCAGAAAAAGGCTGAAAATTTGGGGCTAACAGCTGCAAAAGATGCAATTGGAGCTATCGAGTACAGCGAAGAGATTCTCCGCCGCATGCCCGAATATGTTTCGCCTATCACTCTTGGAGATACAGAGGAGCTTGAAATGGAGCTTGAAGTTGAGCAGGAGGAGGAGCAAGAACAGGAAAACCAGCTTGAAGTATCGCTTAATACCAATGAGGAGAAGGTAGCGGCAAAAGAGCTTGGCTACTATCCTGTGCGAATAGAGGATAAGATCTTCCACTCTGTAAAAGATAAGATCCATAAAGCGTACGACCCAAAAATCTTTTTTTCCGATAGCTTCTTACCGCTTTCTCGCCAAGGAACAGCCTCACTTCGCCAAAGGGCGCCCTTTGATGACGCTATGTTTCGTGCAGGGATCTTAAGGGTCAAAATGACCTCAAAATATATTCCTATGCAAATTATTGAAAAGCCATGGACAATTATACCAAGTAAATATGAATATGAACTTAAGTATATCACCCTCACAGATTATGTTGGAGATACCTATTACCCGCGCGATACCTACTACGACCTGAGAACAGGCGCGTTCGTATCTTCCAGCTATTCTTCGAAGCCAAAAGAGATCGTGAAATTCCCCGAATTTTGGCACCTCATCGCCCAGATCAAGTTCTTCGACGGCCGAACCTCCGGCTACACCGACGATGAGCAAAAGGGCCTTATCAGCTGGCTAAAAGCAAATGACCCTGCAGCAATGAAGGACCACCTCCTAAACCAAGTCCTGCGCAACCGCTACAAGGACAAGCAGTGCTTCGAAGGCAGCCAGCTTGACACCATCTTGAAGGAGCTCGGCGCCTAAACAAGATAAACAGGAATTAATGAGTTCCGGAGGAACGACTTAATAATAGCCCATGATGTAGCACCTCAAGGTGCAAATCGTGGGTATTTGGTAGAAAATGACCCCGAGTCGCGTGAGAGGCTGTGAAAAATGATAAATCGTTGAATATCAGTTGCTTAAAAACACAAAAATATGGCAAAATGGAGTGCATTATAATGCACCCCAGGAGCTATTGTGAGCCCTATTCCTCTAGAATTACCTTTCGCAGAAAAATTAAAGAAAAATGCAGATTCAAATAACATCCGTAAGAGCTTGCACAAGCCTTCTCGAAATCAGATTCAGTTTCAAATTACCTGTCTGGAAGACTTAATTCCTGAAGATCATCGGGCTAGGGATGTTTGGGAATTTGTTTGTCAGATGGACTTTTCTAAGTTTCTCGATGAAATCAAACTTCCTGAAGGGTGTGGAGGTCCGCGAACTAAAGACCCTCGCGTTCTGATGGCATTATGGCTTTATGCTACATTAGAAAACATTCACTCTGCACGACAAATAGATCGTTTATGCAGAGAACATCACGCATATATTTGGATCTGTGGCGGTCTTCCTATGAATTACCATTCTCTAGCAGATTTCCGTACTTGTGGAGCAGATAAATTTCGGGTCTTGCTACAAGAATCAATTGCTCTAATTTGGCAATCAGGCCTTTGGCAACCAGATACTGTTGCCCAAGATGGCACAAAAGTAAAGGCAAATGCATCAAAAGGTCTTTTTAGGAGAAAAGCAAAACTTGATGAATATTTGGAAGAAGCTAACGCACATATAACTAGACTTGAAAATGAGTTAAAAACAAATCCTGGTGCATTTAGTATTCGCGAGAAGGCGGCAAAATTGCGCGCTGCACAAGAGAGAAAAGAACGTGTAGAAAAGGCACAGGCTGAATATAAGAAATACGTTAGAGAACGTATTGCTTCCGGTAAAGCTAGCCACAACTCATTTACAAAAAAGGATCAAGAAAATTTAAGAATTTCTCTTACTGATCCTGAAGCACGCAGAATGAAAATGCCAGATAGAGGGACTCAAGCCGCTTATAATGTTCAATTTGCAACTACTACAGATAAAAAAGTAATCGTGGCAGTAGAAGTAGTCAATACGAATGATTATGGAACCTTAGCACCTATGATGCAGCAAGTGACAGCAACATTTGAAAAAATAGGCTGTCAGATACTTAAGGACTGGCTTTGTGATTCTGGATATGCAAATAAAAAAGACGCTGCTGAAGCGGCAAAAGCATTTCCTCATATCACTTTTTACAGTCCTCCTGTTGCTAACGGTAAATATGATGCATTAACCCCTCGCGAAACTGATAATGAAGCAATGATGAATTTAAGAAAGAGAATGGGAACAGAAGAAGCGCAGGTCAAATATAAAAAAAGGTGTTGTACAGCAGAATTTGCAAACGCGTCAACAAAGAATTTAGGAATGAGGGAATTTTGGGTGCGCGGGCTCGAGAAGGTAAAGCAGACGGCATTGCTCTATGCGATTACTCATAACATGATGATGTTTTTTAAGTACTGCCAATAAGTTTCTAAGAAATCCCTTACGGTATTAACAATGCGAGACTGTAAAAAAAAGGAAAAAACGATGAAGTTATAGACAAAAAATCGATGCCGAAAAAAGATTTGTGACCATTCGAAAAAAAATGCCCAAAATTTTAATAGTTGGGCTTACCCTATTTTCTTCCTTTTTATCCATTTTTCACAGCCTCGTGAGCGACGAATTAAGCCGTCGCATCCGCGACTTGATGGTTTTTTCTGTGTTATACCCACGGTTTGCACCTTCGGTGCTACACCATGGGCTATTATTAAATCGTTCCTTCGGAACTGAAATAGAGTATAATATTGCAATCAAAATATGTCTGGAATACCTGCGTTAATTTGCCATCTTTATAACGAATTCACCTCAATTGGTATTGATGGGAAAAGTGCTGATTTTCGGGTTACTGATACGCTGGAGTGTGTGCCTAAGCCGAATAAAGTTATTCGCGCTCTGGAACAGGTGTATGGTAAGAGAGCTCCCTTGCCCACTGCCAACACCAAATTTGCTCCTATTCTTGCAAAGCTTACAACTATTGTAGCCGAAAGTCCGAAAGAGAGTGATCTTCGCGCGCAGGCTACATTTGTTAAGTCCGTTTTAGAAATACTCTTACTAAGACGTGATCCCGGTTTAAAAAACCTTGCGCTTCTTAACCGCATTTGCCGCCTATTTACAACTGCGACTGAGCAAGATAAAGCAAATCTCGCACTTCCGGTGAAACAGCTTACGCAGAGCTACCTTGCAAAGGGCTCCTTTGACAATGCTGCAGAGTGTACAGAAATTCTAAAAAAATTAAAAATCTCAGGAGCCGGGCCATGGCAATTTGTTCTTCCTTCTGATCTCGTCGCAATCCTTTTCACGCATCTTTCTTTAAAGGATCTTTTGAGTGCTTCAAGCAGCTGCAAAAGATGGAGAGAGCTGGCAACACGTGATGAGGTTTCCCATAGCTTGTGTGGTAAGGTGGAAAGTTGTGCCTATATATCCAGTTTGATAAGGACAGCTGCCCCTTTAATAGAAGATGTGAGAGCAAATAGATGCAAGATTTGCGATTTTAAAAAGAGAAAAATTTTTGAAACCTTTGCAGACACTATGCCTACAAATATTGAGGGCTTCACAATATCCGATGGACTCGATGAAGCCATTATTTACGACAATCTCGGTTTCCAGGTTTTTAAAAGAGATGGCAGTAAAACAGTATTTCCTCATGATTTAGGAGATCAGCAAAACATCATTATTCTTCATGGTAAAGGGAAGTGGTATGCGGTTTGTGGCCTTAATTTACGTACGTTACAAAGCATACATGAGATCGATACAACTACAGGTACTTTAAGGCTCATTCACACTCCTTCACCCAATGTTACATTTGCATACGCCACCTATTATGATAATAAAATTTATGTAATGCTAAACACGCTCTACGTTCTAGATCTTGCAACAAATAGAGCCACTCAATTAGAGCCGCGCCTGCCAAGTGGCCCGACTGTATGTTGCACGAGCCGCTATTTCGTTGTACGTGGAGCTTCAGGCCATATGCAGATCCAAGACCTTTCTGATCTTACAGCCCCACCAATTGTAGTTGCAAATAGTCAAGAATATTTCGAAAGAGCAGTCACTTCAACAGTGCTCTATGTCTCTGATCATGCAGAGAGCAGTATCAAAGCAATAGATCTAGCTACAGGCAGGATGGTATGCAGTTGGGCGCACGATCCTCTACCGGCAGACAGAATACCTAAAGTACGCGTGTCTAATGGTATGCTCTATGTGTCTATTAGAGATCGTGAAATTCTTGTCTATGATCTTCTAACGACAAAGCTTGTCCGCTCCATAGACCTTCTTTTGGATTGTAATCCCACCTACACCGTGTTAGCAAATAAAATTTTGTACACACGGGGTCCTGGCACAAGAACGCTTTTTGGGGGCCACCCAATACAAAAAATTGATATGGAGTAATAAAATACGTTTTTTTCGACCGCAGGTCTTTGGAGTGCTGCGATTCTTCGCAGCTTTTGATTCTGCACAGACCTTAATTTCAAGATCGCCCAAGCTCACAAAACACCTCTACCGATTCATGTAGATGTGTTTTATGAGCTTGGACGATAAGGAAGTGAAGGTGCGTGGTCGAAGTGAAAGCGGCGAAGAATCGCCGCACTCCAAAGACCTACGGTCGAAAAAAACGTATTTTTTCACAACCGCGTAGTAGGACATCTTTACCATCTGTAATCTTCTTGTTTTTGTTAATTCTGGAAGGGGTATAATTGCCGATCATAATAACGAGGTGGTTTATGGTTATAATTCGAAAAGGGGAAATGGTTGAGGGACGTCCGCTTTTTGTAGATGATAGGCCAAAAGCGGCTCAAGGAAGCTTTTTTGCTGAAAATAGCAGGCTTTTTAAGCTGGCGCCAAGTAATTGCTGTAATGCACTCTTTAGCAGGATTGAGAGGCTGTGGCGCTTCTTTATCCAGTTTTTTACCGTAAATCGCACTGCCTTGTTTGAGAATAGAAGTTTACGTATGTGCACAAAGCTTGAGGGGCAACAGCCGCTTTTTCTTGAGCTTGTGGACCATTTTGGGAGCTTTTTGGCAACCGACAAAGCCGTCTCGAACCGATTCAAAGCTGCCGTTGGAATTGCCCAGAAGGAGCGAAAAGAGCTTCGGAGCATTAGCTGGAGGTGGTCAGAGCTGATACCGGCCGCACACGATGCCTTTATCGCCAAAAAGAAAGAAGAGCTTACTAAGTTAAAGGTAGGAGAGTCGCGCCTATTTGCTCTTTCCGGATATTTTGGGGCAGATTTTGAAAGTTCACTCTATGCTGTTATGACAAAGAAAGAGAGCGGCTTTTCTGTTCGCATAGTGGGCAAGGGAAGTGCTATGGGCCAGCTTGAGCATCTAGGACAGGCGCTTGAGGTTGGCGGAAGAGAGAAGGTTCGAAGAGAGCTCGTTTATGACAATGTGCCTCAGGATGTGATTTTGAACGATGCATGGCTTAAGGCTATATACCAGCTGCCTGAAAGCCCAAGTGCAGTTTTAGAAAAGGGGCTTGATGCGCTTACACCCTATAAAGCCGCCCTAAAAGAGGAAAGCGAGCTTACGACGAAAAGCGAAAAGGCCCAAAAGCTCTTTTGGAGTGTTGCCCGCGCCTTTTCTGAAGGAAAAGAGCGAGCAGATAAGCGCCTAAAGCTTCGCTCGCACCTCATGAACCTCTTTGAGCTATTTCGTATACATCGCTATGACCTATCTTCTAATAGCAACGCACTTATTGCCGTGCGAACACTCTTTACATCGGTGTCAGCTGACGTCCTAAAGGCCTACAAAAAGGGCGATATATCAGAGCCGGACCTTGCAGCTATTCGTACAGAACTTGATCTTATTGCAAAGAGCCTTCAGGAGGTAGACCAAACGGACAGCCGCCCATTCGACGGTAAAATTGGCAGCACGCGCCATCAGTTTTTTGGGGTTGACCTCTCCAAACTAAAAGGGGCAGTGCCCCAATTTTCTAAAGATGCTAAAAAAGAGGAGCTTCCTGCCCTTACTGGAAGCCGCGCACCCCAGCCCTACCTGCCGCTACATTTGGAAACAATGAAATTGCAGCGTCATGACTGGAAGATGCGTTTTATGGGTAAGCATGAGCTTGATAGCACAATAGAGAGCCATCCCATTGAAACGCCGGAAGATAGGCGCAAGTTTATGCAGCTCTTCCTTGATACTCCAATGGAGCTTTTTGAAAGAGGACCTAGCCATAAAGCTCAAAAGAAAAAATCTGTCTGGTGGGAGTTTGACGAGGATGGCCGTACGAGCGCGATGGATAAAATCAATCGCTTCACCGAAAAATTTGTCGCTGACCCCAAAAATGCCTTTTATGACCAGCGCTCTTTTGATGCATTATTAAAAATGTCCTACCTCGTTGCAGTATGGGAGCGGGATAGTTTAGGCCTCACAGGGTATGAATGGAATCATATTGTCAGGCTTATCAACGCACACTATGGTGATGAATGGGGTGATACAAGAGGCGGAAGGAACCTTAATAGTACGGTCCCTGCTCGATTTGCAGCGTATGTTGATGCTTTTAGTCTACCTACACTGAAAGACCTCTCTGGGGTTCATCTTGCCGGTGCATATTATTTTGAAAATGACAATAAGGTAAAAGCACGCCCACATCTTGAAAAGCAGTATCAGCTCCTCTGCAAGCTTGCAGGTCTTTCCAACCAGGACGAGCCCGCTCCTCACGACTTTAGCTCGTTTGATACACTCCAGCGCATGCTAAAGCCCATTCATGACCCTGCACTCTTGGCGCTATATCGCCAGATGGCAACTGCCATACACTATCGCGGCCTGAAGGTAAAACCCGGAACCGCCCGTCTTGTGGAGGAGGAAGAGGACGAAGAAAAGGTAGGGGTAAAGCTTGGCTGGATGACTCCGGAAGCCGTTCAAACAGATCCTGAAGGCCTTTTTGCCCACTTTCTTGGCGAGATGGATGAGGTCAATATCCACTTTGCAAAAGAAAAAAGGCAGCAAAAACTGCACTTTAGCCGAAAGGTAGATCGCTTTTCTGTGGAAGATAAGCGCAAGCTTTTACACCTTTTAAAGAAAACGGATGTTCAAGTAGAGGCTTTTCAGTTGATGATGACATCTCCCCACTTTCTTACAGATCCTGATACGCGTAATTTCTTGGATGCACTCTTTTTTCATCCGTCACTTTTTGATTTTCTGAAACAGGGTGGTCGCAGGGTATTTCTTCAAGGCGTACCAAAGCGACTTATGGATGAGATTGCAAGACGTGAAAAGCTGCTTGAAACCCTCCCTGAAAAAGATAAAAGAGCTGAATTTGAAGCGATCTGCTACCTCGCTGAGGTCTATCAGAAGCTAAAAGGGCTCTTGCGCGAGGTCGAAGACAGATCTGTTTGGAGACATGATAAAGCGGCTGATAAGATTGTCTTTGGGGATATCACCCCAAAGTTAAAAGAGCTTTTCACTCGATCAGAGCAAGATCCTGCCCTTCAAGGTACTACGGGCTATATTGCTAGGCTAATGCTGCGAGATGCGATCAATGATAAGCCGCTTCCGGATCTTATCAACAGCTTCTTGCTGGCTTTCATGAATAGCCCAAGCGATTACCTTATCGATCCGCACTTTGAGAGCCATATTCGCTATGTTTGGGAAACAGTACAACGCAAGCTGCCGGAAAACTTTTATGACGTTGAAAAAATGCAGGGGCTACTCGATCAAATAATCAGCAAAAGGAGCCTGCCGCTTGATAATAGCGCCTGGGAGCATGTTGGCAAGGGCCTCTACAAAAATGGCCAGTATCATGTAGATATTAAAAGCTTTACGGTTACATCAACTGAAGGCCATAGCATCAACAGATTGCCTGATCTTGTACGTCAGTCTGAAGACTTTTGCTCTCAGTTTGGAGAGGATATTCAAGACGTTGCCTGCAGCGTTACAGAAACGAAGGATAGCTTAATTTATGGCTTTAA
Organism: uncultured Chlamydiales bacterium; assembly: GCA_963826935.1. Classification (GTDB taxonomy): domain Bacteria; phylum Chlamydiota; class Chlamydiia; order Chlamydiales; family FEN-1388; genus SZAS-7. The sequence continues at coordinate 588,434 of CAWGYH010000005.1, forward strand.
GGATCCTGCGACTCAAGCATCGTGCCGAGTAGAGGTAAAGGGCAGCGACTGGGCGCTCTATAAACAGTCCTCCGATGGCAAGTGGCTTCGCCTTGTGCCGGCAGGAGCGCTTCAAATACCGGCTGAAATACCAAAACTCGATGGGGTAAAGGATCTCATTGGCAACCTCTATACCTTCTATAAGTCGCTTTCAGCATCTCGTGATCTACCTCTTCCACCTCCCTTTAAGAAGGGCTTTTATATAGATCCTGAAAATCCAATGAAGGGTTATAGCCTCGATGCAAGCGGCAATCTGTTAATGAGCTTAAGCTTTAAACAGACAGGCGATGCTCTCGTGCTTGACAGCGTGGAAGATATGCGGCCTGGAGCTCTTAAGGGACCATGTCAGCTGAATGTGGATAGCGACTTTGCAAAAACTGGTTTACAGTTCTTGCACGGCTTTGAAAATCCCGAAAATATCCTCCTCTGGTCGCAAGGGGGCAGGCTGAAGAAGGTAGAGCTTCCCCGCTATGGCCTTACCTTTACCGTAAATGGCAATAATGAGCTTGAACGAGATGGCTATACTGTTGTGGCAAACCCTCGTGCGGCCGATACCAAGCATATCAGCTGTGCGCTTGTGTTAAAGTCATCTGATCCCACAAAGCCTAAAAAGCTGCTTGTACCCTCAAGTGATGCCTTAAGCCATCGCCAAAATGAGGTAAAAGCTTCCGCCCGAGGCATAGGACGGCTTTTGCTTCTTTTTGAAATGTTTTCGCAATATATTAACCTGATGTTGGGAAATTCCTACCGGCCAACGCTTGATACAAAGCTTGCAGTGACAAATAGCCTTGAGAAGGTATCCTACTCAATCTTTGACCTAAGAGCCTATACGGAAGAGATCTGCTTTAAAGATGAAGAGAGGGTCTCAGGCACCTTGCAGCTTGCCCGCCACTGGCTTGCCCAAAATGACTATGGCCGCAGCTTTGAAGCGATTAAGCGCCTCTCATTTACCTCGCGCGCTATGGATACAGATACCGTAAAAGAGCTTGTTGCCTTTATCAACCACACACCTCCGGAGATGCCCAAAACGCCCGGGGAGGCAGCAGTGAAGCTAAAGCTTGCTATAGAACTTAAACGTATGCTGAAAAAGGACCAGGCCAAAAAGTCGTACCTGCATATCATAAATGGCGCCATCTTGCGCCGGGCAAAAGAGGCACTCATAGCAGGAAGAAGCTTGCCAACAGATCTGCAGCTTACGCTCCAAGAGCTTACTGAAGTTGCTCGCATTGCAAAAGTGGCAGATCCTGACTACTATGAAAAAAATTTAAAAGCATTCTTTATAGATAATGGCACTAGCTTTGAAATTGGCAAGGAAAAAGAGCTTCCCGATCAACTTGATGCCCAGATAAAGCAGTGGAAGGCAAGCCGCTCTCCACGAGCAAGGCAGGCGGTGATCGAGGAGTTGGAAAAGAGGGTGGAACCGCATACGCCCCTTACAAAAGAGGCTCTTACCACTCCCATAGCAAAGCTTGAAAAGGGCATACATCGTCTCTTTACTCCGCAAGATATTGACCATCTATTTAGTTTTGAAAAAGAGACGCTGCCGCATGTGGAAATTAAGGCGCCCTCTCGCCCGCTAGAGAGCTGCGAAGAGGTAGCCATAAACAGCTTGAAAAAGGGCCTGTCTGACTATAAGCAGGAGTTTGAAGCTAAGAGCTCGCCGGTTCTATCTCTTGCAAGAGAGCCCTTTATTAGATCGCGCGTCATGCCGCTAAAAGAGCAGCTAGATAATGAACTTCAGCGCCAAAAAAATGAGATCGATGCTTTTATTCACAAAGCAACATCAGCTGAGGAGCAGCTTGAGATCTTTTCCGGCAAAAAGAGCATAGCCTCCTTTGATGAGCTGCGCATTGCTTTTGGGCGAAATTTGCTGCACTATATTGCCCAGCAGGGAAGGCTTCCTGGAGCCGTTGATGAAACGCGTTTAAAGGCGATGATGAGTAACTACTTTGAAACGCTTGTACGAAAAAATGCGCTCGATGCAGCACTTACTCTCTTTAGCCGTACAGAGCAGGCTCAAGATAGCGAGACAAAGCGCGAGCTCTCTAAAATTCTCTACCAGCTTCTTACCACTGAGCGCTCATACGATTCTATGAAAGATCCGCGCTTTTTGGTCTTTGAAGCGCAGCGCTTTATTACGTTTAAGTCGCTCGATGCAGGGCTTGATCAGCTGCAGCTTCTGCAGATGCTTGTAAACGACCCCTTTGCCATCGTGCAGGCGCCCACGGCAGCAGGCAAAACATCGGTTCTTGGGCTGCTTCAAGCGCTTCTGAAGGCTAATGGCAAAAATCTTGTGGTGCAAAAGGTGCTTCCGCAGCTTTTCCAGCAAACACTTGATCAGTACAAGGAGGTGCTTGGCAACCTTTTTGGCATCACCATATTGCCTCTTCGTTTCAATATGAAGATGTGCCTTACAAGGAATGAATATGTTAAAGACAAAGATGGGAAGGAAGAGCAGAAGGTTGCCTCCATCTTTAAAGGCATGTATGAAGATATGCTTGCCGCTATAGAAAATTGCGGCTGCATCTTATCTGACTATAACTCCCTGCCGCTTCTTGAAGAGAAGTTCTGGCGCATCTCGCAAGAGCTTTTAGAGATGAGGACGCAAGGTGTAAAGCCTGCAGATGTCATTGTAGAGCACCACCAATATCTCCAAAAGATTTTACTGCTCCTCGGCAATAAGGCAGTTGTCAACCAGGATGAGTTTGATGGGCCTAATCGGCCTAATCAAAAAATCTTGCTAGATTTGGGCGTAGGCTCTCATCCTATTCCACCATTTATGATCGATACAGCAGTTGAACTCTATGATATTCTATTGAAAGATCCTGAACTTGGCCTGAAACAGAACCTGCAGGCGGCAGTATCTCCTGAGATACGAGCAAGGGCGCTAGAAAGCGTTGCAACCGTTATGGCAGAAAAACTTTTACCTGATAACAAGGAAGAGCTAAAGCGCTACTTGCTGGGAAAAGATGAAGCAATCCTTACAGCATTAGAAGGAAAAGATCCCCAGCTGCTTGATAAGATCAGCTTCTGCCAGCGCGAGCTTTCAATCTATTTGCCGCTTACCCTGAGCAAAAAGAGGGGAACACGCTACGATAGAAGCCCGGATGGCAAGAGAACGGTGGTCTCGCGAAATGGTGAAAAATCTCAAGCCAAGTTTGGGACGATAGAAGAGCAGATCGACTACACCGTGCAAGACTATATGCAGGGGGGAATAACCGCCGCTGATCTTGCTCCCTTTAAAGAGAGAGATCCAAGCGTTCGAGAAAGGCTCCTCAATCAGGTTCGTGCTTATCTTCCAGATTTTACCCCGGATGTTGAGGAAGCGGCTGTCAAGGCGATAAATAGCAGTCCTGAAGCTATTAAAATATTTTTAAAAACTAGACTTTCTGAGATAAAGAGTGCCGGCAATGTGATCTCTATGGGTCCGCAGGATATTGTGAATATGACGGCGGCAACCTCCGGCACCTCTGCTACCGTTGGTGCCAAAGAGTCGCTCCATCCAGACTTTAATCTGGATGAGAATATCGTAGGCAAGATAGAAGCTAGCATGATCTATCGCATGGCAAAGCGCGCGGCTACAAACGTGGTGCTGCACTATGACCCGCAAAACCCTCAAGGCCTGCTTCAAGAGGCAAAAAAGATTAAGCCTATTAGCGCAATTATTGACGGCGATGCAGCCTTTGGAGCTTTAGGAAGAGAAGCAGTTGCAAAAGAGCTGCTGCAGAACAATCCAAACCTTAAGCAGGCAGGCTATCATGTAGATAGCGACACTATTGCGTTTGCTGGCACCCCTTCCGGCAATCTTAAGGAGACAGGATTTTACTTTATCCAGTCGCAGACACGCGGTACTGATATTCCTCTTGCTCCCGACGCCGCTGCCCTTTGGACCATTTCAAGCCAAGATGGCCTGCGCAACATGAGCCAGGAGGAGGGCCGCCTGCGCATATCTACACAAGAGCATGTGCCTTGTATGACGAACTATGCAACTGATATTAAAACCATCGACGACGGGTTTGCACATGCTGCCTGCGTGGATGCTTTAACAGATGCTGTAGATATACTTAACGCACAGGTGCAGCATCCTCCAACACATATCCGAGGGCAGGCTCGAAAAGAGCTTTTAGCAGAAAAAAGGGTCGATAGCTTCCTGGATCGCTTTGCAAAGGATGGCATGAAAGAGCTTTTCATATCACCTCCTGAGGCTCACTACGACAAAGATGGCGACTACTTTAGTAGAAATTGCCACCTCGTGCAGGCAACTGTTGCCCCAAAGGTAGCCCTTGATGATTATAAAGAGGCACTGCAAAAAAAGGCCGAAAATCTTGGCCTTCATGCAGCAAAAGATGCTATTGGCGCTATCGTCTATAGCAAAGAGCTCTTGGATCGCATGCCAAAGGCTGTTGCTCCCATCTTGCAGCATAATGGTCTTGATATGGAGCTTGAAGTTGAGCAGGAGCAAGAGCAAGAACAGGAGCTTGAGCTTGAAGTTTCGCTTGAAACAGAATCTGAAAAGATGGCAACCCATGGCCTTGGCTACTACCCAGTTCGCAGGCCAAATACCCTCTCTCACTCTGTTAAAAAGACTATCCATCCTGCCTATAATGCCAAAATCTTTGTTGAAGATACCTTCTTGCCGCTTTCAAGGCAAAAAACGGCATCGCTTCGCCAGCGCTCCTGCTTTGACGCCGCCATGAACCGGGTAGGTCTTTTAAAAATTGAGGGGTCTGCTGATTATTTTCAGTCAGTAGCAATGTGCGACTATATTGCCGACACAGAAAAGCAACATGTCGGCTGCTACTACGACCTTCGAACGGACGAGTTTGTTTCTGTTCATTTTTTCGAGCATGATAAATATCGCTCCCTCGTAAATAGCGAAAAATTCCAAAAAGTTTTAGCAGAAATCAAGTTCTTCGACGGCCAAACCTCAGGCTACAGTCAGCAGCAGCTTGAACATCTAAAAAAATGGCTTGAAAGCAACGACCCGAAACTCATGAAAAAGCATCTCCTGGATGAAGTGCTGCGCAACCGCTATCAAGATCGCCAAGCGTTTGCAGGCAGCCAGCTGGACGATCTCTTTAAAACATTAAACTGAGACTACTATGCAGGTTGTATCATTTCTTCGTTGGCTCATTTATGACGAGGCTATAGAGGTTCTTGAGGGCGTTGATTCCGAAGGGGAACGAATAGCCAACCTTTTTTTAGAGCTTTTTGATGCTCCCTATGATCCGGACAAACTCCGAAAATTTGGATTGACTGACGATCATATACTCAGAAGCAAAGAGATCTATGATAATCCTCCTCAGTGCCATCTTTCGAGGGTCTTTAATAAAAACTGGCTCAATGACACCTGTGTGAACGATCATATCGCACATCAGCTAAAAGGCAAAAAGGACTTTTGCTATTTAGACCCCATTACCGACCTTGAAAAGGTAAAAAATCTCTGTTCGCCCCTAAAAGTGAAAAAACTTTTTGGTGAAAAAAAGATGCTCTTTGCCCCACTGCACGTAACTGGCAGCCACTGGACACTTTTAGCTGTCGACCTTACAAAACGCAAATTTCACTACTATGATTCCTTACATTGGCAAGTACCAGTAGCTGCTATTGAAAATATACGACAGCACCTCGTAAAAATTGCAAAGCAAGAAAAAGTTGCAGTTGCAAAGGGGGACTTTGCACTTATTCGTGAAGATTGCCCCCAACAAGACAATGCCTCTGACTGCGCCCTCCACGTGCTTATGACAGTCGACCAGCTTACACGCAACAAGCCCTTAAATCACTCACCATCTGACGCTGCCTACTTTCGCCTAAAAGTAGTTACTGATCTTACATGGATTTAAAGTTAGGAAGTGGTTTATTCCACGCCTGTCCGGTTAACGCCCAAACACTGCTATCGAGACCGAGACCGTGACCGTGACCGTTATTTTTTGCCACCCAATGGTTTAGGCTAAACACCCGGTCTCGGTCTCGGTCACGGTCTCGGTCTCGATAATTGCATTTGGGCATCAACCGGATAGGTACGGTTCATTCTAAGATCCCATTGCATTTACAAGCCTTAAGGTGAAACTCTTTACCGACCATGCCATCGCTCTAGTTTTCGTTGCTGAAAAAAATGGGGCGGTATAGGATGCCCACTAAATGCAAATATGATGTAAAAGAAAAAAATGTTTTATAAGTATCTTCTTCCAATTCTTGCTGTTGTGGGTGCGCTGTTTGGTATCTACGTTGCATTCTGGAGCCAAAAAGTTGTTCCTACGGCTCCTATTGAATTTCCACCTCCGATGTCGCCCTATGTGCGCTCTATTGCCGGAGCTGGCCTGATCGAGGCTTCATCGCAAAATGTGGCTGTAGGCTCGCCCTTTGATGAGGTAATCGAAAAAGTGTATGTGGTTGAAGGCGACATGGTACAAAAGGGAGATATCCTCTTCCAGCTAGATCTGAGAAACTTTATGGCCCAGCTGGATGTTGCCAAGGCAAATTTAGAGGCGGCAAAGATCAGCTTAGCAAGCAGCTACACGCAGTACTCCTACTATGAGCGGCTTGTCGATAAAAAAGCGGTGAGTGAACAGACCTACCAGCAGTATCACTTTGCCTTCTTGGAGGCTATTGAAAATGTAAAAGTGGCAGAAGAAAATGTACGTCTTACCCAGACTAATATCGATCGCTCCATAATACGTGCTCCGGTATCGGGAAAAATTTTGCAGGTAAACATTCATGAAGGCGAAATTGCTCCTATCCTTCCTGTAGCAAATAGTCAGTCTACATGGATGGTCCTGCAGCAAGGATCGCTTATTCTCATGGGAACAGTCGACCCCTTGCAAGTGCGTGTGGATATTGATGAAGAGGATTCGTGGCGCTACAAGGCAGGTGCCGCTGCAACGGCCTTTGTGAGGGGAAATAGCCACATTAACTTTCCGATGACATTTGTGCGAATTGAGCCCTACATGATACCTAAAAGCTCTTTTACCGGAGAGACCGCCGAAAGGGTGGATACGCGCGTGTTGCAGGTGCTCTACAACTTCAATAAAGGTGATCTTCCTGTCTACGCAGGTGAGGTGTTAGATATATTTATAGAAGATAAGCAGGCAGCTTCAAAATGAAATATCGTCTCCATTATCTTTTCATTATTTTTGTGATCTGCGGCTGCAGGGTGGGACCGGACTATGAAAAGCCCGAGACAGAATTCCCCTCAAGCTACTCTGAAGACAAAACGGAAAAGACATTTCAACCAACCGATGAAGGGCTTGTGGCATGGTGGAAGACTTTTGATGATCCCTTTTTAAATAGCCTTTTAGAAGAGACCATAGGCTCAAACTTCGACTACAGAATAGCTTTAGAGCAGGTAGTGCAGGCCCGAGAAGTATATGAGATGCAGTTTGCCTCCATCTTCCCCGAATTTGATTTTGATGCGCAAGGCTCCCGTTTTCGGACAAGTCAAGCCTTTACTTCGCAAACTCCTGCAACAAATGGCTCTACAACAACCACATCTACAACGACGCCAGCCGCCTTTAACGGCCCTCCAACTACCACTACAACCACAACAACCCAGTCGACAACAGCTGCTACCGTCTCTCCTATCCAAAATTTCTTTCAGCTGGGCTTTGATTGCGTGTGGGAAATAGACCTTTTTGGCAAGCTGCGGCGCACAGCTCAGGCCGCCTACGACACCTGGGAGGCAACTTTTGAAACATCGCGCGATGTAAAAATTACAGTGCTTAGTGAAGTTGCCAATACCTACGCCCTCATCTGCAGCTCACAGGAAAAACTTGCTGTTGCGACGCTTATTGTCGAATCAGATTATGAGCTATTAACGCTTTCCCAAGAGCGCTTTGACGCAGGGCTTACAAATGAGCAAGAGGTAGAATCTGCTCGCTCGGCATTAGAGGCTGATATTGCTACCTTAAAATCGTACCAGACAGCTTTAAAGACCAACATCTATGCCCTTGCAGTGCTTATCGGCAAAGAGCCTGAGAAGGTTATAGAGCGCTTTTATGAAAAAAGGCCGATTCCAATAGCAAGAGGCAAGGTCCCCGCCGGGGTTCCGGCAGACCTTTTAAAACGCCGTCACGACATACGGGCAAGCGAGCGTCAGCTTGCGGCGGCAACTGAACAGGTAGGCGTAGCTGTCGCTGCACTCTATCCAACGATAAACTTAACGGGATCAAGCAGTTCATTTGCCGCAAACCCGCTGCAAGGGGCAAATGTGGGCCTTTCCTCAGATAAGCTTAATAAGCTTTTTAAACGATCTGCACGCATCTGGGGGGTAGGCGCGCTTATGACTGTGCCTGTGTTTGACTTTGGCAAGAGGCTTGCGGGCATTGATGCGCAGATAGCAGCGCAAAATGCCAGCCTTTTAACCTACGAGAAGACGGTTATATCGGCACTGCAAGAGGTAGAAACGTCGCTTGCCAGCTATTTTAATGAAGAAGAGCAGGAAATTTGCTATTCCATTGCCGCAAATAGCGACAAAAAAAATTATGAACTTACCTTGGCCCTCTTTGAAGCAGGGCTTGCAGACTTTAGCCAGGTAAACCAGCTCAAGGAAGTGTGGCTTCGCGATCAGCTCACCCTTGCCGATTCAAGGCAAGCGCTCATGAGCGGCCTTATCGCTGTTTACAAAAGTCTTGGAGGTGAGTGGTAATGCTGCTTACTGCTTTGAAGATGCTGATAGGCGATCGAACAAAATTTATTGGCATTATCCTCGGCTTAAGCTTTGCCTCGTTTATCATCTCCCAGCAGTCGGCGATACTTGTAGGCATTGTCAATAGAACCTTTGGGTTTATTACCGACACATCCCAGCCCAACATCTGGGTGGTGGACCCTACTGTGCTCTATATTGGCGATATCAAGGCGCTAAAAGAGACAGATCTCTATCGCGTACGAAGTGTTGAAGGAGTGGAGTGGGCAGTGCCGATGTACTACGGTAATATCCAGGCGCGCCTCAGAAATGGAATTATTCAGACCTGCATACTCATTGGAATTGATGATGCGACGCTGATTGGCGGCCCTCCTATTATGCTGGAGGGTAATGTAAAGGATCTTAAAATAGATGCCGGCGTGATTGTTGATCAGGTGGGAGCAACAACGAAGCTAAGCTCATACTCTCCGGAATATGGGAAGGTGCCAATGCGTATCGGAGATAGGATGGAGCTTAATGACAATCGCGCGGTTGTTGTGGGCGTCTGCAGCGTATCAAGGACATTTCAGTCGCAGCCGGTGCTCTATACCACCTATTCTCAGGCAACCACCTGGGTGCCTTCGCAAAGAAAGCTGCTCTCTTTTGTTCTTGCCCACTCAAAACCCGGAACCGATCCCGACGAGGTGTGCCGCAAAATCACCTCACAAACTGGCTTTGCAGCCTATAGCAAGCATGAGCTACAGGCCTTGACGCTTCGTTACTACATGCGCTATACGGGTATCTTCGTCAATTTTGGCGTGGCTATCATCCTCGGCTTTATCATAGGAACTGCAGTAGCGGGACAGACGCTCTATAACTTTACCTTGGATAACCTTGCTTTCTTTGGTATCTTTAAAGCGATGGGAGCGGACAATAGGCTGCTAGCAAAGATGGTGCTGTTGCAGGCCTTCTTTGTAAGCTTGATAGGATGGGGTATAGGTATGGGTGCGGCCTGCTATATTTGGACTTGTAAGCGCGCATACGGAGATATCCTTTTCTATGCCTTTTTGGCTCTACTTTGCTTCAGCATTTTCTATTATACTGATTTGCATGGTGACGGCGCTTGTCTGTATACGCCGCGTGGTGAATGTCGACCCAGCAATTGTATTTAAGAGTTAACCTATGCAAAATGCAATCGAATGCAATGATATTGTGAAGACCTACGGTGCAGGCGATAGCAAGGTGCTCGCTCTTCGAGGGGTCAGTTTGACTGTGCAAAAAGGTACGCTGCAGCTACTTATGGGACCGTCAGGCTCGGGAAAGACGACCTTGATTTCGATCATGGCAGGTATATTGACGGCAGATTCCGGAAGCTGCCAAGTGCTTGGCACCAATCTTAAAGGGCTAAGCGATAAAGAGCTCACCCACTTTCGCGGAAAAAACATAGGTTTTTTATTTCAGACCTTTAACCTTATCCCTATGCTGACCGTGGAGGAGAATATCATCATCCCTCTTCTTTTAAACGGCGTAGAAAGAAAGGAAGCTATAGGGCGGGCATGCGAGCTCATGAACGAATTTGGCTTGGGCGATAAGGTAGGCAAGATGCCCGGTGAGCTTTCAGGCGGGCAAGAGCAGCGCATAGCCATTGCTCGTGCAATCGTCCATCGTCCGCAGCTTATTGTTTGCGATGAGCCAACAAGCTTTCTTGACCATTACACAGGCATGAAAATCATGGAGCTTTTAAAAGAGATGGTCAAGAAAAATAGTGTAACCCTCATCGTGGTAACGCACGATCCGCGCATTGTTCAATTTGCAGACAACGTAAAGCACCTCGATGATGGGCTAGTAGTAGACGGTTGAGGCCTATCTCTGCTCTACAACCACTTCTTCATGATAGTGGTGATGAGGGTGATACTCGATGACCTTCTCTTCAACAACCGGTCTTTTTTCTTCTACCACCACAACGTCCTCGGCAAAAAGCATAGGCGCTGAGGCAACCGCAGCAAGTATAAATAGTTTTTTCATAAAGTCCCCCTTTATTAGTCCTTTTCCTTTTAATATCATATTACTTATTTTTTGACAAGTCCGTCCTCCGGAGGAGGACATTCGAGTTTGGACATTTGTAGCTTGTGCGTAACATCTTGGAGGTAAACCGTTCGGTCTCGGTCTCGGTCTCGGTCTCGGTACTCCTCGACAGTAGACGTTGTGCAGGCGAAGCTTCGCCTTTAACTAAGCATACTTCGTAACAGTCGAGACCGAGACCGTGACCGAGACCGAGACCGAGTGGATCACCAATATGTACGTTAAGCATACAAGAACGGTGTCCGGCGAACCTTCAAATGTCCAAACACCAAAGTTCTCTTCCGTAGGACGCACCCAAGTTCCCTTATTGCATGAAACTAAAGCTATTACTAAGATGATGATTTTGGAGGCAAGGTATCGCACTTCGCAAAATTATCCATATTGATATGGATGCTTTTTATGCATCGGTTGAACAGCGGGATAACCCCAAGCTGCGAGGCAAGCCCGTCATTATTGGGGGCGATCCGCGCGAGCGGGGAGTGGTGGCAACATGCTCCTACGAAGCTCGGATATTTGGGGTGCATTCGGCAATGCCGGTGTCAGTTGCCTATAGGCTTTGCCCCAAGGGGATTTTTGTCAGGCCTCGCTTTGAGGTGTATGAGGAGGTGTCAGAACAGATTCGCGACATTTTTCACGAATATACTGATCTTGTAGAGCCTTTATCGCTAGATGAAGCCTATCTTGACGTTACCCATAACAAGAAAAATCAGCCGTCGGCAACGCTTCTTGCCAAGCAAATTAAGGAGGAGATTTATCAAAAAACCCACCTTACTGCCTCAGCAGGGGTCAGTTTTAATAAATTTCTGGCAAAAACCGCCTCAGACTGGCAAAAGCCCAACGGGTTAACGGTCATTCCGCCAAATAAGGCTCTGGGCTTTATTGAAAAGCTGCCAATAGGCAAGTTTCACGGCGTTGGCCGCGTTACTGAAAAGAAAATGAAATCGTATGGCATCAATACGGGAAGCGATTTACGAAAGTATGACCGGGCAACCCTCATCAGGCTCTTTGGCAAGGTGGGAGGCTTTTACTACGATATAGCCCACATGCAGGATCATAGGCCCGTCAACCCGTTCCGCACTAGAAAGTCCTACGGCCGAGAAATTACCTTCCAGCACGATATCAAGGATCTGGAGCATGAGCATCAGGTGCTAAAAAAGCTTGCCGAAGAGGTCGCTTCAATGCTTCAGGAAGCCGGCAAGAGCGCCCGCACCATTACCCTAAAGGTTCGCTACGAGGATTTTACCACCATTACAAGAAGCCACACCCAGGATCAACCCTACAAGGGAAGCCAGGAGTTGCTAGGAGAAGCCATCAACCTGCTCAATGCAACCGATGCAAAAGCGCGCTATATCCGCCTCCTTGGCGTTGCTGCCTCCAACCTCCAAGATATACATAATATATTTTGACAATAAACTAAATATTATAATATCAAGGGGGGTTAGGTAGCAGGAGCTAAAGATGGCATCGGATAACGATTTTGATAGTGTTGCAAAGCAATTTGGGTTTGAAGGAGTTAATGCCGCTTCGTTTTCACGCGCATTAGATGCTGCTGTTAAAAAGAGAGGAAGGGTCTACTTTACAGAAAAGGGCTTCCAATCGGGCAAAGAGCTCAAGTTTTACGAAAAATGGCGCGGTATCAAAATTCCTAAAGAAACAGTACTAAAGCTTGCTGCTACGATAAATCCAACAGCGGATGCTGGTACTCTACAGCAAAGCGTGTTCGAGAGCCTTGGAACTACAACTGAAGTATCAGAAGAAATTCAAAAAAAGTCAGTTCGTATCTACAGGGTATTTAACGCGTTTGCGAAAAAGGACAATGCAGGGGAGCCAAAATTTCTCCATGTCGTCAGAAATGAGGATCTTGGCAAGGTGCGAAAAGCCGTCAATAGCATACTTGCCTCACCCCATGAACAAGTGCGTATGGATGAACTGTTATACGATAAAAATGGACAAAATCCGCTCCATGCACTTGCTCTAAACCCTCATCTTGAAGGTAGGAGTATTGACGGGTATATGGCAGCGCTGAAAAAGCTCGATCCTAATGCTGAAGGACTCTGGCTGAAGCCAGATAAGAGTGGTGTTACACCCCTTGCACTGGCCGCGTCAGAGCTTAACTTTGCAGTTTTTAACTATGTTATAAACTCTTCCGGCTTAGCTAGAGAAAGGGTGATAGCAAGCGGCCCAAATATTGTTGTAGAGCTTTTGATCCGTCACACATCTGAGACTATAAGCAGCCAACTAAAAGAGAGTGGAAAGGTAAATAATTCCTTCGAGATCAAGCAAAGGATTCGCCGCATGCTTGTTGCTGCGCTGGAAGCCTATCCCGAACTTGCCGAAAAGCCTCAGGTGACTCATTTTTTGAGAAATAGGGACATGGCCGAAGACATCAGATACGTTGTAGAGAACGCCCAGACGCTTGCTGCAAAAGCAAGAGAGCGAACCCAAAAGCTAGAGAGCTGGAAGCAAGATTGTGCTGCGTTCGAAGAGTTACTTCAACAGCCGGGATCACCAGATGAAAAAGTTGAAAAGGTCAATCATCGTATAGACGATATCAAGACAATTCTTGCAAAACAGCCTTGCCATTTACGTGGTATTAATGAAAGAAATAGTGAAGGCCTTACCTTACTCCAGCAAAAGGTAAAAGAGGGAGATATTGACTTTGTACGAGATCTTTGCGATCCTTTGAGATCTTATGACCATTTTGTTGATTTTAGTAATGATACGCTTATGAAAACAACGGCAGGCAAACATCTTTTAGAGCTAGCTCAAGAAAGTCCTCAGCATTCCGAGGAGATGTTTAAATTACTGCTTAGTAAAGCGCCAGAGCTTGCCCGCAATGTGCCTCTTGCAAAGGACTATAACGCGGCCGAGCTTGCTGTTGAGAAAGATCAGCTGTTAAAAACAGAAGGGTTAAGACAAGCAATATTTCAAAAACACCTCGCTTACTTGCAAGAAATCAAACCGGTGCTGGAAGCTGAAAAACTTGGGGTTACAACACACTTAGAAAGCAGCCCTACACTAACCCACCAGGCAGAACGGTACGAGGCACCTGAGGAAAAACAGATTATAGAGCTTCTGGGCTTTGTTATCTCGAGAGGAAAGCTTGTAAAAGCGCTTTTTTCTGCAGCAAGTACAAAAGTTAAGGCGCTTTTTGCCGGCATTGCAAACCAACAAAAAGGACAAAAATATGAGGCAGAGGCTTTGCGTACGCTTTCTGCCATTCCTCAAGAGATAGCCCAACAAAAACTGTTTGAAGGGCGCGTTATACATGTTGCTGCTAACATAGGCTCGCGAGAAGTCGTTAATACAGCGCAAGACCAGCAAGCAGCAGCAGAGTTGTATAGGGCATTTGTTGAAAAGAATCGTGCAATTCACGTCACAGCAGAAGACAACCAGGGATTTAAAACCATGCCTTGGGGCAAGCTCGAAAGTAAAACTGAGGGCTGGAAAGGTATTATTACGACCGGCGTATGCTGGGGCACAGTTATGGATATAATAGAGCGTTTTTCTGATAAGGGGTTTTCTCAACTAGAACAGATTGCTGAGGTTTACCGAAAGGGCTCTCCCGATAGCGCCTGCGCAAATCAAGCGCTTTACCATGCATTAGCACCCTTTCCAACCCATCCTGTACAGGTGGTATTTGACTCGCTTGCACTGCTTAACAGGTTAAATGGAATGGAAAAAGCGGCTCAAAAGGGCCTATTTAATGCAGACTTTACTTGCGTCCAAAAGCTCTTTGCAAAAATCATGGCAAATGAGGTGCGAAAAACAGAGGATGTAAATTTTCAAAGAGAAAATAAAGAAAAAGATGCTCTCGATTTAGAGAAAAAGAGCGATGAGATTAGCTCCACTCATCCTCTCATACAAATGTGTCTAGAGCGCCTAAAAGACATGCCCTTGATGGATGATACTGGAAAGAATTCTGTTGAGCAGTTTTTTATTAACCTGAGAAGTGACTGGCAAGGTTATATCGACAAAAATGCAACATCTCCCAACGACTGGGCTGCAGGCTTAAATACGATAATTTGGCTTGAGGGTTTGTTGATGCAGCAGGTAGGCTGGCGGGACTTTTATCAGGAAGTGAGCGGAAAAAAAGAGCGGACAACTAATCCGCGCTTTGACAGTATTCCCGATAAACGCCTCAGGGCATTTCTTGCAGAGGTAGATACCATTCAGGAGTCAAATTATTTGGAATCTAAGGTTATTGGAATGCGCAATCTAACACAAGCTCTCGTTCAGGGCCTTCCGGAACGGTATATAGCAGCAACTGATGTCAACTACCTTCGCAGGTTTAAACACCTTCCAAATGGCGCCTACGTCATCAGCTATTCCACCCATTCCTTCCAGGCAGACTGCGCACACTCTATAGCTTACTTTAAAGAGGGGGAGGAAGGCTATATATTTGACCCCAATGTCGGCCTGATCCGCTGCCGTCAGGGCCAACATGCCGAAGACCTTTTACAGCTGCTTAGCGTCTACAAAATCCCAAAGGGCAAATCCAGCCACGATATGGAAATTCGCAAAGTAGAGCGCAAACATAATGCACTCAAGACTCCTGTAGAGTAAAAATTAAACTTTACTTAAAATATTTCTTTTGCTATGCTAGCTTTTCTTGAAAAAAGGCAAGAGGTATGAAGATAACCAGTACAATTTTTTTTGATAGGATAGAATTCGCGAAAGGGTAGGCGTGCAAGCAGTGCAAACTTCTGTCTCAATTGCAAGTTTTGCCTGTGCTATTATCGGGATGGCATGTCCACCGGCCGCACTGCCCCTTGCCTGTATTGGCCTTGCTCTTGGCACTGTCGGTCTTGCAAACTTTATTTACTCAATGTGCCTTCCAAAAGGGGATATCCTTCCTGCTGAAAAGCGTATGTTCTATGCGCGCATTATCAAGGTTGTTGATTTAGGTCTCTTTCGTAACTAAAATCTTTTTATTTAAGTGTAAATCATTTATAATTCATAATTTATAATTTATGTGATTTATTACTATGAGTATTCAACCAACCCCATTATTTTCCGCTTCGCTGCCGGCTTTCCATATAGATTCAAAAAATCTATGTACTGCCATTTTTCAAGATCAAACCAGGGATCCAGAAGGCAATACAACGCTTCATCAAGCAGCTAATGAGGGTAATGTAAAGATGCTAAAGAGATGCACTGACGCTTTTTTGCAAGAGGGACAATCTGTGGACATCCCGAACAAAAGGGGTATTACGCCTCTCATGTGTGCCGCCATGGCAAGGCAATCTGAGGCAGTTACTCTACTTTTAGAATGCAAAGCAGAACCCCAAAGAGTATTTGATGGGGGTCAATCAAGTTTTCATTGTGCAATCCGCAACGAGGATGTTGCTGTTCTAGATGCCCTCTTGAAAGCATTTTGCGAAAAAGGGGGGGATGTAGATTTTACAGGAGCTGATGGCGAGACTCTTTTGATGTATGCAGCAATATACAACTGCCCTAAAGCCATGGTTTGCATTCTTAGAGCCGGAGCAAAGATTGATTATGTTGATGAAAAGGGAAGGGCAGCACTTCATTATGCAGCATCTAGCGGACAGAGAAGCGCTGTCGAGGTATTGCGTCAAAATGGTGCCAATTTGACGCTTCTAGATAATTTTGGATACTCATTTCTTTTGTTTGCTAAACTAAAAAGTAAAAAAGAATTGTATAAATGGGCAAAGCAAATAGATCCTAAACTGTATGCCTATTCAAAAGAGCTTCGCCTTAGAATACAGCTTGCTCATTTATTGAACATTGAGGGAGAAACAGTACTTGCACACCCATCTGATGCCTGCTCCTCGCAGGTGAGGGTCTCTCTTGAAGGATGGGCTGGAAAAGATTTCCTGAATTTTCAAGCCAAAAATACAAAGAAATTCTTTGAAAGTCATCCCGAAATAAACGCTGAAGTAAATAGCGCTCTTATTTTGGAGCTGTTCGAAGCTGCGGCAGACTATACTCTAAACAGCCCTGAAAGTCAATTTCATCGCTTTCGCAATGAAAAAAAACCAATTATTATAAGTACCGGCCATGAGGGGCATCATAGCACAATCATCTTATGGGCCTCTTGGTTTATCTTTTGTGATAGGGGAAGCGTAAGTAAAAAGCCATTTGTAGTCGGCATTCTTGACCAAAAAAAAGTAGATGAAGCTGTCATCAAGGCGTTGCATGACCTAAGGGTAGCGTCATCAGAAGAGTATTTGCCACAACTAATGCGTGCACTTGCTCCCTGTGCGGCATCTCAGGACCATCCTATCCTGCGCGAGTTTGCCTCTCATATGGTTCTGCCTATGCAGGATATAGCCAATTGCTCGTGGGCTAATACCGAAGCGCTTACTTATGCTCTTTTTGTTTTCGATCGCGTCCAACACTATGCAGCCCTTCCTGTTTCAGAGCAGATATCAGTGGCAGAAATCTGCAAACAACAAAAAGCGCTGTTTGATAAATGGCGGGCATTTGCTATACAATCGCGCGTTGAAAAGTATGTAAAACTGCACAAAACTCCCTTTCTTTACCCTGCGGACATCGCTTTGCTTAAGCTGGTACAACAAAAGCTGCCTCAAGTGCTTGAAGCCAGTCGGTCTTCAGATAACTAGGAAAATCCTTGATATTTGCGTCATTCTCTTGGTATAAGCCTCGTGCAAAAGTTAGCCTTGGCAAGAACTTCCAACAATTTTAGAAACGCAAGGTTAAAGTATGATGATTACAGACGCGCTTTCAGCTCTTACAATTGTGGACTGCAATGTCCGGGAAGTTACCCCCGCCCAAAGAGAGGAAATGGAGGTTCTTTTAGAAGGTAAAAGCAGCTTTTTAAAGGAGCTGAAGGGCAATAGATTGGCCTTTGCGACACAAATATTTAAAGCGTTAGAAAGTCGACTCAGGATAGAAGTAATAGATGAACCTGATCCAAGAAATTATGAATGGTGCGAAAGGGCGCTAGATGAGCTCCACCGGATCAAAATTGCGCAAAATAGTGAGGGGGAAAGAGTCTTGGACTGCTCTCAGGCTGGCCTTACACGCCTTCCAAGAGGGCTTTTTACTAATGGGCCCTATTGGGCCAATCTTTCGTGGTGCTATCTGAGCAATATGCGCCTGAAAGTGCTGCCACCCTCCATTGCATACTTGAGCTCACTTCAATTTTTGTGTCTGAACAATAATCAGCTTGAAGCGCTGCCCGAAGAAATGGGCAAATTGACAGCCCTAAAAATTCTGCGGCTTGATTCAAATCATTTTAAGGTCTTTCCTGAGCCGGTTGTCAATTTAACCGGGCTTCTTGGCCTGTCGCTCGCACAAAACCAGCTAAGGGAACTACCTGAGGCCTTTTCTCGCTTGCAGTCGGTTGATCATCTTCGGCTTCAACATAACCTCTTCAGAGAAGTGCCGGAAGTCATTTGGACTCTAACAGAACTAGATCACCTATATTTCGACAACAATCAATTAGCTGCCCTGTCGGCCAAAGTGGCTGCCCTTGGTGAACTTGAGGTGCTAAGCCTCGATAATAACGACCTCCCAAGCCTTCCTGATGAGCTTACAAAGCTTCCCGAACTAAAAAGAGTGTACGCTGCAGGAAATAGGCTGACAGCCACAGCCATCCCTCAAGCGCTGAACTGCTTTTATCTTTCTGAAGAAAATGATGTAAAGGGCCGCGCTATTTCGAGACAAGACCTGCTACAGCATCAGCGTCCTAACCTCAAGGCGATAGAATAGGGCTAAAGTTCTAAAAGCCTATGGCATCGCCATAGGTATGGCAAGAAATGAAGGTCTCTATAGCAATTTCTCGATTCCCCCAGAGGCTGTAAAAAATGCCATGCCCGAAGGGTGTGGTGGCAAATAGCCCAGGCCACCGAAGGTGTCCTGGGAACAACATAGAGAAAAAAATGCACGCCCGAAGGGCATACGCATCAGGCTATCAAAAAAAAAGTCCCTTTTTCAGCCTGAAGGGCTGGGTTTTAAAAGCCCAGGGCATCGCCCTGGGTATGCTGTAAACACGATGTTGCAGGCTGTAGGCCTGCGTTATAGTAAATTTTTGTAACAAACTATTGAATATTAAAAATTTGCTATAACGCAGGCCTGCAGTCTGCCCTTTCAACTCCATAATACACCTATGGCGATGCCATAGGCTTTTAAAACCCAGCCCTTCAGGCTGAAAAAGGCTGAAAACGGTACTTTTTTTTGATAGCCTGATGCGTATGCGCCCGAAGAGAGTGTGAAAAATAAGAGGCGCAATGGAAAAAACGATGATATTAACCATGGGGCCCCTGCCCCATCCGCTGACTTCCCCGTAAGGGGAAGCCAGCCAGGTTCGCCAGCAACGAAGTTACCGTCGCCCCGCCCCCGAGCACATACTCCGTAGAGTAGGGCTCGGGGGCGGGGTGGCTGGCTTCACCGGGTGGTGAAGTCAGCGGATGGGGCAGGGGCCCCATGGATAATGGCTCAAAAGGGCGTTTTTGCCAATGCGCCTCTTATTTTTCACACTCTCGGGTGTGCTGGAGAAGCAATCGATTCCAGCACACCCTTCGGAGGTTGTGAAAAAATACGTTTTTTTCGACCGCAGGTCTTTGGAGTGCGGCGATTCTTCGCCGCTTTTAATTCTGCACACACCTTAATCGCGAGATCGCTTAAGGCTCACAAAGCACCTCTACAGATTGATATAGAACTGTTTTGCACGCTTGGGCGGTAAGGAAGTAAAGGTGTGTGGTCGGAGTAAAAGCTGCGAAGAATCGCAGCACTCCAAAGACCTGCGGTCGGAAAAAACGTATTTTTTCACATCCTCTCGGGCGTGCATTTTTTACAAACATTAGGGCCCCAGAGCACCTTCCTCGAGGTCGGTGATCTGGGCTAATCGCCACCACACCCTTCGGGCGTGGCATTTTTTATAGCCTCTTTGATGATATTGGTCTCTAAACAATCGCACAGAAACCCAATATAACATTATTGTCAAGAAAAATATATACATATTTCTAAGGCAAAGCTATCTAAAAAACTCTATCCTTTAAAATAAATATTTGTTAGATGTAAAATTAATATGGGGTATAGCGAGATTTCGAAGCCAACAATAGGGGAAGCATAAACCGTTTTAACGAGAAGCTATGAACAAAAAAGAGCTTGAGGACACAGTTATAGAAGGGGCGAAGTTGCTGGAAGCCACCTTCGATGATGTGGCATTTAACTTAGCCGAAGTGCTGGCTGGGCAAGAGATGCTGCATCCCAACCAGCTTTTGCCAAAAAGACTGTTTTTAGAGCGGTTTCAGCTGCAGATTACCGAGGAGCTAAAGGGCACCCAAGAGCGCCTGAAAAAGGGCCCTCTTGCACTGCTTGGAATGCTTACAGAGCAGGCAGAAAACGGCGAGATTACCCAAGAGATGCAGGATGAGCTCCTAAAGCTGCTTGACCTTGCAGCCATGATTGCCAATGAAAGAGGTCGCTTTATAGACGAGTTAAGCGCAGGCAAAACCCTGCAGGCCATGGCCGGTATAAGCGATACCACCATGGAAAAGCTCTACCACGCAGCAAAACAGCTCTACGAGCAACAACGCTTCCAAGAAGCGGCCGACGCCTTTGGCTTTTTAACCATGCTCAACGGTGAAAAGTACGCCTTTTGGTTTAGCCTTGGCAACAGCGAGTATAGCCTAAAAAATTATCAAGGGGCACTATTTGCCTATGCGTTTGCATGCCGAACAAATCCCGACGATCACCTCTGCCACATCTTCTCCTGCCGCTGCTACGAAGAGCTAAACGACCTTGACAACGCAAAAAACGCCCTGGAACTTGCCCTTTACGTAATAGGCGATAACCCCGATCAACAAGAATTAAAAGGCGAGCTTGAGCTTCAAATAGAGCAGCTCGGGCAGGCCATGCACAAGCGAGGTGAAACATGAATATTCACGAGGGTGGGCAGCCATCGGTGACTCCTGGTGGCGGAGAATCTAATGCAGGGGTTGTCAGGAAAGGCGTAGAACCGCGGACAGCTCCTTTACCCGATTCATTTAAAAGCAATAAAGCTTTTTTTCAATCGTTAGCCGACTCCGCTCGTGCTAAAAACTTAGAAGCTCATGCTAAAGATGGCAGTAAATTTACGGAAACACGGAACACAGTATTAGGATTATCCGGACAGCAAACTTTACGCGCTGTTAATCAGGTTGCAAAAGAAACCGGCGGTACAACTAATGAAGTCTATAAACAAGTCTTAGCACAACGGCCAGTAAAATCGCTTGCTGAACAGAGGGCTGCATTGCAAGAAAAATCGGGGAAATCTCAGGCTTCGGCTCGTCCCACACCACTTCAACTTCAAGAAAGCGAAGGGCAGGTGTCTACGGCAATGAAGAGAGAACTTAAAAAGGCTGTGGTTGATTATGAGACACGGTCCGCTCCAGCTTCGCCGCCGCCAACAATATCAGAGGGGATTCTGGCACGCAAGACTATATTGATGAAAGAAAAAGACCAACTTTCTGCCCAGATACGCGGACTCACTGAATCAGACACTAAAGAAAAAGCGAATTTACAACGTAAACTCGATGACACGGTGCAGAAATTAGCAGCACTCCCAGCAATGGGATCTAAGCTCAGCACGACAGCCAAAACGATATCTGCCGGATCAAAACAAGCCGAGGTCCCAGCCGGAGCAGAACGCACACCGCAGGGTCTGACGCCTTCCACAGAATCTCCGGCTGCTGAATTAAAGGGAGAGCCTCCTCTAGGACCTCCCGAGAAAGATAAAGAAGAACTAGAAGGCACATCGCAGGGCCCGGCCCCTTCCGCACAAGAGCAAATAGAGGTTGCGCAGGCATCTGCAGCTCCAATTGCTCCGAAGGAAAAAGCTCCAGAAGGTAGCGGAAAAGCTGCGATGATGGAGGAGGTGCCAGTGCTAAATGCAGGCCATGCAACTGTAGAAACACCAACAACGCGCATGTCGCAGGAGCCGGCCGTTTCCGCTTTGGCTGATAATGATAAAAAAAGTGCAGTAAGAAACGAAGTTAATAGACAAATTGCCGAATTAAAAGGTGATAATAAAGTGTTAGGAAGAGAGGGGCCGTTAACAGGAATCGCAATTACTCATAACAAAAGTAAAAATACTTTCGTTGCAACACTGACATTCACAACAGCTTTAGGTACTAAAAAAAATGAAGATTTAGTACTTAAGGCTGAGGACCTGCCAGATGATGCTAGTGAAGTAGATATTATCCCTGTGTTGCAAAAGCAAGTTAATAAAATGCCTGTTATTATGCCTGCAGCGGAAAATGTAAGATTTTTAGAGAAAAAGTACACTCATAAAAAATCCGACGAAACAGAAGTGTTACTAGTTGGGGGAACAAGACGATGTACAGCTAAACAACATGAACTGTTTGAAAAACACGCTGTTAATCTTCTGAAAGAAGGTAATGTAGTGATTAAAACCAAATTTGGCTTAAGAGAATTTGGAAAGTTAAAGGCAGAAAAGAGAGAGTTAACCGAAATTAAGGATAGGTTGTATGCCTCGGGGAAGTGGACTGGAAGCGACAATCAAAAGAGGCTAGTTGAAATAAATGAAAAATTAAAGGATTTTACTCAATACGATATACTTGGTAAAATCGAGGAAGGATTAGAGGCTAATAAACTTTCTGTTGATGCAACCGTTGAATCACATTTAAGTGCCCTTCAAGTGATTGGCTCTCTTAGACTCAAACTAAAAGATGGACAAAATTTGTCTGAGCTATGCCAAAAAACTATAAAGCAAACCCAAGAAGCTAATGCGAAATTCAATGAATTCAAGAAAGCAATTACCCCAGAAGAGCTGCTGACATTGCTTGTAGCTGACAAATCAAGCAAAGAATGGACTAATGGTGCATTTAGAATAGAAGGAAGTGATTTTGCTCAACTGTTTGAAGGGGCACAGAATGCTGTAACTGGTATAGCAACTCCATTTATCACTAACATATACAAGGCTATTCAAGCAGATGTAAACGCTAATGCAATTTTATCTCAACTTAAATGGGATAAACGCGGGGGTGGTGTTCTTAACGACAATGAAATTGAACAAAATAAGAAGATATTTCATCAATATGGAGAAACATGCAATCCAAAGTTAACTTCAGAACAAATTGAATCCCTCAGCCGAAAGCATACACAATTGATTATGGACTACAGTACACGCTCCGAAAAAGTAGAGCAATTTGCAAAAGCGATAGAACAATTCTATAATGAATTCTCTCCATAAGTCCGCCAGGTGCCTCCATAATTGGAGTTACATCCCCTTGATTCCTTCTACAATTGAGGACGCATCTTTCTGGGAGACTTTGAGAACCGTTTCAAGCACCGATCTTTTCAAGAGGTGAGTGTCTTGCAATGCGATTTGGTGAACATCGGTATTTGTTCCGACAGCTTCTGTAAGTATCACCGATTCTGCAGTTTGTAGTGGCATTAGGCCGTCGCACCTTTGAACTAGTAAATCGAATAGTTCTCGTTTATCGCCTTTTAATTTGTCTATTCCACTAGTGTCAGCTTTTTGGAAGAGAGCTCCTGGTCTTATATTTAATGTCGGATTTCTGCCATTGAGGGTAGTAATTGATGTGCTCGTAGCGTGTATGTCATTCTTTTTGCAGTGCAAATGTTCTGTCAAAAAGGCCTCTTCTATGGCAGAAATGGCTTTTGATGCATAATCATTAAGGCGCTGTTGGGGTGATGGCTGTTGTTGGGTGCCAGGTGGTGGAGGAGGGGTTCTTCCGTGTCGTCCGTGTGTCGGCTCCATAGTGATTCTCCTTGTGGTTGATTGTTTTTAGGTCTCTAAAAACTTTATTTTACGTAAAATGGCATATTCTTGTCAATTTCCTTTCTCCTAGGCAAGTTCAAGCCCGTTCAGGAGGTTGTGGCTAAGTTCGTAGGCATCAAGCGTGCTGAAGCCCAAGGGGATGACGCCGCAATCTGGGGCGATGCTTGAGTCGGGCTTGGGGTTCTGAGGCATCCCTTCTATAAGGAGCAGCGGTAGCTAGAGAAACGAAACTCGCTCTTGTGTCGCAGCTTACGCCGCTCAATTTATTTTATGACCGTGACCCCACATTCCATTTCAGGCCGCTGGCCTTCCATTGCATGTGGGGCTAAAGCAGTGCTCCAGCTGCCGCTGGAAAAACAGGGCACTATTTTGCCGGAAAAATTCGCGAAAGATTAATTCGAAAATCGCCGATTCTTTTCACCCTGGGGCTGGATCCCTTTTATCGTAAGGAACGTTCGCGAGTCGCAGCGAATTGAAGGCAAGCTCGTATGTTCAGGATAGCAGCATAATTATATTTTAGCGTGTGATTACTTGAGTTCAAGGCCATTCAGGAGGTTGGGGCCAAGTTCGTAGGCGTCAAGTGCGCTGAAGCCTAAGGGGATGACGGCGCAGTTTGGGGCGACGCTTGAGTCGGGCTCGACGGGGAAGTTGAGGCGGTCTAGCGTTGCTTTATAGGTTGTTAGGGTGTCGGGGTGGATGCGTAGGGTTGGGGTTTTGGCTAGCTGCACGAGCTGCGTGTTGTGCTGCATGCGTATGCCGTTGTCGAAGAGGGCGTGGCAGAATGTGGCTACAAGGCCTTTGGCTTTTTGGAGGGGGGGTGAGCTTTCGATTCGTTTTGGGCGGATTAGATTTAGGCGGCCGGGCTTTAGCTTTTCTAGGAAGTGTTCGTCGATGAGGAGGGTTTTGCCGCATTTTTGGGCGATGCGGATGAAGATGTAGGAGTCGGCAAAGATGCCCTTGGGGACGCACTTTCCGGGCTTTAGCTTTTGGATGCGGCCTTCGATATTGCAGAAGCTTCCGCCCTTTTCTACGTAGCTTAGGGTGGGCAGGATTACGTCTGCATCCTGGGCTGTTTTTGTCATAAAGAGGTCTTGCACCACCAGGCAGCCAAGTTTTTTTCGCAGCTCTTGCCATAGGGTGTGGGGCATTTTTGAGGCGGGGTCTGATCCTACGGCGTAGATGAAGTCCCAGCCGGTTTTTGCCGCTTCATCGATCACTTCAAGGTAGGATTTGCCGGGGGAGGTAAGCTTTTGTCCCTGCGGGCCAAATTCGGGGTGCATGCCGGCAAAGCGGGCTCCCAGGCTGTTGCTCTGTCCTTCAAGCAGGTTTAGGCTTGCAGGCTGCCAGGAGATAAGCTCAGCTAATATCGCCTTGCGGTTTACGTTTGCAAGGTACTGGCTGCCGATGAATATCGCACTCTTTTTGCCCTCTTGCAGGAAGGATTCGATCTCGTTTTTATGGGCATTTAGGGTGGTAAGCTCTTCAAGGGGTGCGTGGAGGATCGTTTTTTCAAAATAGCGGGCAATTTCGGGGGTAAAATGGCCTAGGAAGAGGATTTTACAGCCCTTATTTATCGCCTGTTTCAGGCGAAGCCATAACACGGGGAACTCTTCGGTGATATCAGAGCCTAGAATGACTGCCCGGTCAAGCTCTTCGGCATCGCCAAGTGTAATCTGCATGCCGCCAGAAAGCCCCTCATCATCTGATGAAAAGATCGGCATGCCGATGCGATGGTCGACGTTATTGGATAAGGTTACCTCGCGAAAGAGCTGCTGGAGCAGGTAGTTTTCTTCGACAGTTAGCGTATTTCCACCAAAGCAGGCAGCCTTTTTGGCCTCTTTCATCTTTTTGGCAACATACGAATAGGCATCTTCCCAGCTTGCAGGCTCTAGCTTGCCGTTTTTGCGGATCATCGGCTCTGTTAGGCGCTTGTCACTTGATGAAAACTCATAGCCAAACCAGCCCTTGTCGCAGAGCCAGATGTCGTTTACATCGCGATTTTCATCGCAGCGGGTGCGCATGATTTCGCCATCGCGCGAGTCTAAAATCATGCTGCAGCCTACAGGACAGAGCGTGCAGGTGGTCTTTGTGGCAAGGTTGTCCCAGGGGCGGGCTCTAAAGCGGTATACTTTGCTTGTCAAGGCCCCTACAGGGCAGATCATGATGGTGTTGCCGATATATTTTGATTTAGGCGCGCTGCCATCTGCTGTTCCCACCTCGGTCTTATAGCCGCGGTCGATAAATTCAAGAGCATGATCTCCTGCCACAATTTCACCAAAGCGGGTGCAGCGGGCGCATGTGATGCAGCGCTCGCGATCGAGCGTTAGGACTGGGCCTAGAGGCAGCGGCTTTTCAAAGTGGCGCTTTTCTTCAAAAAAGCGGCTTTTTCCCGGGCCAAATTCCAGCGCCTGATCCTGCAGGGGGCACTCTCCGCCGCGGTCGCAAATAGGGCAGTCGAGCGGGTGGTTGATGAGCAGCAATTCTAAAATTTCTTCCCGCGCTTTTACTGCGGGGTGTGCTTGGGTGTGAACAACCATGCCCTCTTGGCACTCGAGCGTGCAGGAGGTTTGCAGCTTTGCCATTTTGTCCACTTCCACAAGGCAGACGCGGCAGGCGCCAAAGGGCGGCATGCGGTCCTGGTAGCAAAAGATCGGAAGCACAATATGCAGCATCTTCGCTGCAGTGTAGACAGTTGTGCCCTTGGGAACGGTGATTGCTGTATCGTCGATAGTAAGTGTAATCATAGGTAGGGGTATGCGACTTTCATGGTTTGGGGTTTATCGGCATCGGGGTTTTTCTTGATGTAGCTAACAAACTCATCTCTAAACGATTTAATTGCGCTTACGATGGGGGGAGCGGCTCCCACAGCTAAGGGACAAAAGGAGGTTGACACCATGTGTGCACACACATCATCTATTGTCTCAAGGTCTTTATAGGTGCCTAAACCCGATTCAATGCGGGCAAGGATCTGTACTGTCCAGCGCGTGCCTTCGCGGCAGGGGGTGCACTTTCCGCACGATTCATTTTGGTAAAACTGCATGAGGCGATGGGCAACCTTTACCATGTCGGCAGTGTCATCCATCACGATAATGGAGGCAGTTCCTAGGGCGGAGCCTCTTGCTGTAAGGCTTTCAAAGTCCATCGAGATATCGATGTCAGCGGCTGTTAAAAGATCGCACGAGGAGCCTCCCGGATAGCACGCCTTAAAGGATCTGCCCGGCAGCATGCCGCCGGCAGCGTCAAATACCTCTTTTAAGGTAACGCCAAACGGCAACTCATAGCAGCCCGGATTTTGAATATGGCCGCTCAGCTGAAAAATTTTGGTGCCGCGGTTTTTGGGCTTGCCAATACTTGTAAACCACTCTACGCCGCGATTGACGATATGAACCACATTGCAGAGCGTTTCTACGTTGTTGATGACGGTCGGCTTGCCATAGAGGCCCGATGTAGCAGGAAAGGGCGGTTTTAGGCGGGGAGTGGCACGGTAGCCTTCAAGGTGTTGAGCTGGGCTGTCTCTTCACCGGCTATATAGGCGCCGGCTCCGGGATGAACAACAATGTCAAGATCGCCTAAGTAGCCGTGCGCTTTTGCCTCTTTGATGGCATTGGTCAATTTTTTAAAGCATTCAAAGTATTCGCCGCGGCAGTAAATAAAGGCTTTTTTTGCGCCTATGGCGTAGCTTGTAAGAATTATGCCTTCGATCACCTGGTGAGGGTCTTTTTCCATAAGAAGGCGGTCTTTAAAGGTGCCGGGCTCGCTCTCATCAGCGTTGCAGACCACATACTTGGCAAGTGATGGATCTTTGGGGATAAAGCCCCACTTTACGCCCGTCATAAAGCCGGCGCCGCCCCGGCCGCGAAGCTCTGATTGCTTTACCATCTCCATAAGAGTATCGGGTGCGATATTTGGAATAGCCTTTTTTATAGCCTGGTAGCCGCCATTTTTTTCGTAGGTGTCGATCTGGTATTGGGTTGGGTTGTCGATATAGGCAGTAAGTACTTTCACAGATCACCTGCAGTTATGGGTGAGGGGTGGCCTTTACCCTTTTTTGCCTCTTGGAGAATGCCATCCAGGTCATCAACTGTTACCGGCCCAACTACCTTCTCATCTACAAGCATCATCGGGGCTCTGTCGCATGCTCCCAGGCATTCCGAGGCAATAACAGTAACGTCCTTATCTGCTTTTTGCCGTAAGCACTCTAAAATTTTATCGCAGCCGCGCAGCATGCAGGAGGCATTTTTACAGACGTGGATGATATGCTTTGCTACAGGCTCTTCAAAAAACATGTCGTAGAAGGTGACAATGGCTAAAACCTCTGTTGCATCTATGCCAAAAAGGTCTGCTACCTCTTGCTGTACCTCTTTTGGCAAAAAGCCAACTTCATGCTGGGCTATATGCAGGGCAGGAATGATGGCTGATCGCTTTTCCGGATAGCGCTTTTGCAGTTTTATAATGGCATCTTTTACTTTGTCACTCAGCATTAGCGATCTACATCTCCAAGTATTGGGTCAAGACTTCCAATTGCCACGACAACATCTGAGATGATAAGGCCGGTCACAATTTTTTTAAGCACCTGTACATGGGCAAAAGAGGGGGAGCGAACGCGCAGGCGGTAGGGCTTATTTGACCCATCGGTTTCAACGTAGTAGCCAAGCTCGCCGCGGGGCGATTCCACACAGCTGTAGTGATCGCCGGCAGGAGGGTGAATGCCCTCGGATACCAGCTTAAACTGGTGGATTACAGCTTCCATGCTTCTTGCAAGCTCGCTTCTTGGAGGAAGGGCCACTTTTCTGTTGTCGACAATGTAGGGCCCGGGTTTTAGGCGAGCCAGCGCCTGTTCTACAATCGACACGCTTTCGCGCATTTCTTGCAGGCGAACGAGGTAGCGGGCGTAGGAGTCGCCCTCTTTGTAGGTTGGTATGTCAAAGGTGTAGTTTTCATAGCCGGAGTAGGGGTAGATCTTGCGTATGTCGTAGGCTATGCCGCTTCCTCTGATAACAGGCCCTGTGCACATATACTGCTCGGCAAGTGCCTTGTCAATAACGCCGACCCCTTTTAGACGCTCGCACCAGACGTAGTTTTCGGTAAGGAGGTTGTCAAGATCTTTGAGGGTGCGGGGAAGCTCTTTTAAAAACCTTTTAGCATCATCGACAAAGGTTGGCGGAAGGTCGCGGTTTAGCCCGCCTATTCTCCAGCAGTTTGGAAACATGCGCGCGCCGGAGTAGCTCTCGATCAGATCTAAAATCTTTTCGCGCTCCACAAAGGCGTACATAAAGACAGAGGACATGTTAAGCTCAAGCGCACTCGTTCCAAGCCACAGAAGGTGGCTTGCAATGCGCGATAGCTCCATCAGTATAACGCGTATTATCTGAGCGCGCTCCGGCACCTCAATATTCATAATTGTTTCGATATTTTGAGCAAAAGCGTGCTCTTCGGCCGGTCCTGAAAGGTAGTCTAAACGGGAAATGAGGGTAAACATCTGCAAATAGGTGCGCGTTTCGCACTCCTTTTCAACGCCTGTATGTAAATAGCCGATAATCGGCTCGCACGAGACTACAACTTCGCCATCAAGGCGAAGCTTTAGGCGCAGCACGCCATGCGTGGAGGGGTGCTGGGGCCCTAAGTTTAGCTCCATGATATCGTCGGAGGCTTCGTCTAATTTAATGAGATCTTGTCTATTTAACATAGGGTATAATTTCCGATGGAACTTTTGGCTCTACGCCGTATTTAAAGGCCACGCTCTCTTCTGTCAAGGGATAATCGCGGCGCATTGGGTGGCCAGTCCAGTCATCCGGCATTAAAATTCTTGTAAGGTCGGGGTGATCTGTAAAGTGTATGCCGAACATGTCAAAAAGCTCGCGTTCATACCAGTTTGCCCCTTCCCAGAGGGTGGTTGCTGTGGGAAGCGACTCTTCGCGTTCAATTTTTATGATTACCTGCATCTTTTCATAGGTTGTAGGGTTATGCAGAAAGTAGATGACCTTTGTTGAGGTTATATAATCTACTGCGGTGAGGTCCATAAGCGTTGAAAAACCGTGGTCTTTTAGATCTGTCAGCGTCTTTATAAGTTCTTCTTTTTTTACTTCTACTTTTTTCATTGTGCTCTCAGGGGGTGGCCTTTTTCAATTTTTTTCTGCAGCAGTAATAGCCCGTCTAGAAGTGCTTCAGGACGCGGCGGGCAGCCTGCAATATAGACGTCGACAGGTACAATTTTATCTACGCCTTGGATGATGGCGTAGTTGTTGTAGATGCCGCCGCTTGAGGCGCAGTCGCCCATAGCAATTACCCACTTAGGCTCAAGCATCTGGTCATATACGGTTTTTAAAACGGGGGCCATCTTCTGGCTGCAGCGGCCTGCCACTATCATCACATCACTTTGGCGGGGGGAGGCTCTAAACACCTCGGCTCCAAAGCGCGCTATGTCATAGCGGCTTGCAGCGGTGGACATCATCTCAATCGCACAGCAGGCAAGGCCAAACTGCGCCGGCCAGAGCGAATTTTTTCGCGCCCAGTTGATCATAAGCTCAAGCGGCCCCACCATAAAGGGGGTTTTTTCTTTAAAGTTCATTCCCATTCAAGCCCTCCTTTTCTCCATACATAGCTAAAGCCCACACCGAGGGCGACAAGGAAAAATAGCATCTCATAAAAGGCAAAGGCGCCAATCTCTTTGCCAATAACTGCCCAAGGAAATAGAAAAATTACCTCAATATCAAACACCAAAAAGAGCAGCGCTACGAGGTAGTGGCGAAGGGGAAAGCGCTTTTGCAGAAGGTGCGTCTCAGTCTGTATGCCCGACTCATAGGGCATAAACTTAACATTTGACTTCCTCGACGTAGGAAAGATCCAGGTAGCGCCAAGCATGATGAGCGTCATCACCAGCACAAGTCCCAGGTAAATATATACAGAGTAAAATTCATTCATAATTCGCCCTTGTACAAAACTTACCTATTTTTTTGTAAGAACAAAAAAATAAGAGCCGGAGTTTGTACATTTTGTCGAGGAGCTGTGAAAAAATACAGCTTCGAGCGAAGCTCTTTGGAGTGCTGCGATTCTTCGCAGCTTTTACTCCGCCCACACACCTTTACTTCCTTAGCGCTCAAGTTTACAAAACACCTCTTCATGTAGATCTGTTTTGTAAGCTTGGGCGGTAGGGAGGTAAAGGTGTGTGCAAAATTTAAAGCTGCGAAAAATCGCAGCACTCCAAAGACCTGCGGTCGAAAAAAACGTATTTTTTTGACCGCAACGAGTTTTGCAAAAAGGCTCTTATCTTGAGCTTGACTTTGGTATGTTTTGCTTTAGGTATGGGTTGATATAGATGTTGTGCAGGTCTTTGATTTGACAGGCACATGCTGTAGCTGGATCCATAGAGGCAGAAAGGGCCTGAGGGGAGCCATGCCAGTATTCATTTCCCGGAAATGAGGCGCCATCCCAGGCGTAGTTTGCACCCAATAGCTTGTCTTTATGTTCTTTAGCAAGTTTGGTCGCAGTAGTATTATGCGTGAAATGCACGAGGATAGCTTTGCTGTTCTTATCGTACCATTCGCTCTTTTCGTCTTCATTCTTTACGTAGATGAAATCGATATCGCTGATTCCATCAAAATCACCCTCGCTCATTATCTCCTGCACCACCTCGAGCATTAGATTGGTCTGTGTTTGTTTCTCAATCGACCAAGCACCGAGTCCGAGTCCTGTCAGGCGCACGTAGGCTTGCTTTCCGGCTGCTTTACTGCGCTCATTCATATTTTGCATAAAGGGCTCAATAGATAGGCGCAGACGTTTTTTATAGATTGCAACGTCAAGATAGCGATCGTTGCCTATATCTACATAGCGATGCTCTCCTTCTGTCGTTTTTCGCGCTTGCAGCACTTCATCATAGGTAGGGAAATGGTCTACTCCGTAGAATGTATTCCAGGGGGCAAATTGGCGGCCTTTGGGATTGTTTGCCCCATAGCCATGGAAGGCGCTATTTTGCTCTTTCGTTACAAGCATGTGCTGATATTCCATCAAACCCTCGCGCTCAAAGCGACATCCGACGGACCCGCAAATAATAGCTTCTTGTTCAAAGGAGTTGTCAGGGCCTGGCTCTCCTAGGTTGTATTTATTGCCGTCATTAACAAATAAGCTAGGTCCTGCAACGCTTAGGAGTGCACTAAGCTGCATCTCGTCGTAGGAGATGTAGTCACTAAGTCTTGCTGCATCATCCTTGACATTGTTGAAATCCCATTCAGTATCGCGTGTGGCGCCAATATAGGTGCCATCTCGCAATACGCAATCATCCATAGGGTTCATGAACATAAGTGCGCGCTTAGAGAGCAGACGCTCGATAAATTGCTCTTGAGTCATAGACTCGTAGAGCTTTTTTTCAGCATCCGTGCCATTGATGCGCTTTGAAGCTAAGAAATCAGAAATCAACACGTGTACTTTGGGATCAAGAAGCGGGCGTGTCTCCTTAGCAAATGCTAGGACTTTTTGCTGCAGCTCTTGTGTGGGCGCAATGTTTTCAAGATTGTTGGCGCAAGTTGGTGACTCATTTCGACCGATCTCAGTTAAAAACTCTTGAGAATCTTGAACCAGTTGCTGAAATGATACAGGCTGTGAGAGGATGCTAAGTGAACGTTCTCGTATCTTATCAATAAACGGGTTTGTATAGACTTGAACAATGGTTTTTCCGCGCCAGGCATCCACAAGTTCCACTCGAAATTTTTCAAACGCTAAAGGTATAAGAAAGATGCTAAGAGCAGTAAAGCCTAGTCTTCGCAGCCAGACATACTTGAGATTTTTTTCGTAATCTTGGATAAGGCTATATTTGAAACCTTTTAATTCACCTGATTTTTTTTCCGATTTACGAAGATGGTAGCTGTTTGGGATCTTACTGGCATTTTTAAAACATTCAGTGCGCATCGATTTACCTGTTTTTTTGATAGTACTTAATAGCGCAACTTCCACTCAAGCGAAAGTTCGGTTTGGGCATCGTCGCCGACGTTGGCTTGGGCAGTTAGATGTTCTGATAGGCTTGCTTCTACGCCTACTCGGTTGACTTCGTTTGTGACATCTTTTGAGATGATGACGATGACGCCATCGGATATGTACTTGCCCACCTGGACAGAGACTTCGTTGGGGAGGCTCTCTTGCGATTTGGCGCTATCTTCAGAGCCCGGGCCGCTGATCTGGGGGCGTGTGTTTGAGCTTTGGCCAAAGTCTAGTCGGTCTATGTGCAGCTTCTGCTTGAGGTTTTCGATAAAGTCAGGTTCGCCATTGGTGCCTTTTAGCTTTAATAGGGTTTGGCCAAGCTGGATGCCTTGGATGGGGCTGATGTCGCTGGAGCTCTTATTAAAGAGCAGCCATGATAAAATTTCCTTTTGCGACATGGCAGGGTTTGACTGAATGGTGATGCGCGGTGCTTGCAGTGGTCCCTGAAGGGCAATTCGGGTGCTTACATGGGCAACATCGTTTGTTGCAACGACGAGCATGTGCGACTTTTTGTAGAGGTCGCCATGAAAGTCAATTGCGCCTTGGGTGAGCGTAAAGGTTTTTGATGCAAACTCTAGCGTGCCTGCTGTTAAGTCGATTTTCCCCTCTACATCTAGGGAGCCGTTTTTTCCAAAGAGGCGGGCCGATCCCGCCCAAACAGAATCAAGCCCCATGCCGCGCACGACGCCCTTTGGCATCTGAAAGTCAAGGTCTACAGCAACCTCAAAGGGCCTTGCCGGTAGTGCATCTACAGTGTCGTTTACATAGGTGATATCAAGCTTTGGAAGATCTTTTGATAGGTTGTTTGTAAGAAGAAGCTCTGCCTCGTCCAGATCAAAGGCACCTTTAAAGGAAACCTTATTTAGGTCTCCCGTTACGTCAATATTGCATGAGCCCGACACAGTGGAATCGTCAAGTAATATGGTGGCAAAGTGCTGGCTTCTACCCTCTAGGTGGTAGCTGCAGCTCTTCTTGGTAAGCTCTCTAATCCAGCCAATAGCTTGAAATGTGCCCTGATTTGTATCGTCGGCGGTGAGCTTTTCGATGATCAGGGTGTTGCCCTGAAGATGGCTTGTCATTGCAACATTTGAAAAAACGGTCCCAAAGGCCGGTATGAGGAGCCTTCCCTCGCTCCAGTTAAGCGATCCAACAAATATCGGGTCACTCTCGGTGCCGTCAAGCTTCACATCGAGCTGAACAATGCCTCCCATCAGCTCATCTTCATCAAAATAGGATGCCAGCAGGCTGTTTATATCAAATTCAGCCTGAAGGGTGCCAAAAAGCTTTTTACGAGGAGCGATAGAGTATGTAGCAAGATCTAAAGGCAGCTTGAGTGTAAGAGAGGCCGGCTTCTTTTGGCTTAGGCCCTCAATTTCACACGAAGCAATGAGGCTGCTTTCTTTAACAGTAAGCTCGCATGCGCAAGAGAGCGGCAGCTTTTTGCTTTTAGCAGGATTCCAGAGGGTAAGATTTGATGAGGCAAAGCGCACAAGGCACTCCGGGTCATTTTTTGTGCCGCTCAGCTCTAGATGGCCCGAGACATTTCCAAAGAGGGTTTGCGTACAAAAAAATGGTTCAAAATACTCAAGGGGCAGATTCGATGCAGTTAACGAGCCATTGAGCTGATTGCCGGCAACGAGCAGTTGGCCCTGAAGATCCATGCCATTATCGGAGGTAAATGAGAATGGGGCAATGTCTAAGCCATCGGGAGTTTTCTTTACTGAAAAGGGTGTAGCACTCTGCACTGTATGGCCCGAAGAGGTAGCCTGAAAGGAATCCAATGTAAAGATATTATTAGAGGCAGTTCCTGAGCATTCAAGTTTTAGGGGGCCGGATTTGCTTTTTCCTGCAAGGCCAAGGCTAAAGTCTTGCAAATTGGGCGTATCAAATCTGATGACATCAAAATCTACAGTCGGGCTCTTGCAGCCATATGCCGTAGCGTTAAGAGATACACTCTTATTGTCGAAGGTAGAGGCAATATTGAGCTGGTCACAAGATCCGCCAAAAAGGCGAGCCAGATCCCTTGCAGAGCTATCTACACTTTGGATTTTGCCTGCGTACGAATAGGGCATAAGATCGACTGCAATTTGGCCTGCAAGGTGATGGTCGCCGGCTGATATAGATAGCTCTTCAAAATTCCAGGCGTGGGCATTTTGCGGGACAATATTGGCTTTAATTTCTATTGGGACCGGAGTGTCAAGCGTGGCATCTAAGTGCTCTTTTGTAAAGACAAGGGTGCAGGAGGGCACATTCATTCCTCCTATTGGTACGTGCGTGGCAATAAGCTCTCCACCCTCCTTTGAAAGTGTTAAGGCAATAGATTTTGGAGTGGGAATGTCTGTTGCAATAGGTTCCTCTATATCGTCGATATCGTTTGCAACCATGGCCTCTCGTCCTGTATGGACTGCTGCGAGATTGGGCTGAATCTTTTGGCACTGCAGATCGTTTGCAATAACGTACAGTTCAGAGCCATTATTGGCTTGAATATTGCCCGAAGCGCTAAAGCTAATAAGGGGGGAGAGTATTAAACGCGAGGCCTCTTTTTTAAGGCCGCTTGCCTTCCAAGTACCGTGAAAGCTTGCAAGGCTGCAAGTTTCTGCCTCAAGGCGCATCTCAAGACTCATTCTGTCGCATGGAAGCTGTAAAAAGACGCTTCCATCGGGAGCTTTATAGGCATCTACAAAGATGTTAAGAAAAGTTCTTTCAGGCGATGTTTTAAGCTCTAGATCGACTGTAAGAGGAGAAAGGTCTCCTGCGCATGGCATCACGCTTGCCGTAGCAGAAAGCCGTTTTTGTGCAGGCTTCCATGAAAAGCTTCCCTGCAGCCAGTAGTAGAGATCGACTGACACTTGATCGCCATAGCTATTTAAAAGCGGGCTGTAGTAGGCCTTTGGAGTGCGAATTTCAGTAAGGTGCAGCGAGTGGCAGCTAATGGGAATATTGGGAATGGGAAGCGGCGTATCAGTATCTTTTCTATCAATTTTTCTAAGGTCAATACCTTCAGCTGAGCCATATAAAAAGGCAATTTTTCCAAACAAAATCTCCGGCCAGCTGGGTATAAGCGTGAGCGAGTC
The DNA here is from genome assembly GCA_963826935.1 of uncultured Chlamydiales bacterium. GTDB lineage: Bacteria > Chlamydiota > Chlamydiia > Chlamydiales > FEN-1388 > SZAS-7. Next base: position 623,955 of record CAWGYH010000005.1, read on the forward strand.
TATGTGGATTGTCCCAATATTGGGATGAAAAAGGGTAATATCATCCATTCCTAGAAGAAATGGCGGCGCCCCACGAAACGCTTTAGCGGTAACTCTACAGCCGGTTTCTTCTAAAAGCGCCTCTTCGAGTCGGTTTTTTGCAAAAGCTTGCACGCCATCAAACTGCAGGCTTATCCAAAAGCCCGCTGTTATCGCTATGAGAAAAAAACAAAAAAACCTTACTACATTTTTCATACAACCAGCAGCTATTGTACCTGCTTCACTCTAAGAAGTAAGCACATTTCGAGCAATACAAAGTCCAGGTTGCTTGTCTATAAATTGAAGGGCGTGCTATTAACTCGACTTTGAGCAAATTTTACTGGTATAAGATATTGCGAATTATTTTGATTTTAACCCTCTCTTTTCTTTTTGTCTGCACGTCAGGCTATAGCTCCTCTGCCCGCTTGCTTGTACAGGTAGGGTCAAAATGTAGTTTTACACTGGAAGAGCTTGAGGCAGAGCTTGGGGGTACAATTGTTAAGGGCGGACGCCATCGGGCGCAAAAGGCCATTGAAGAGCTGGATGAGCATGAAGAGTGCCGCCCGATACTTTTACCTAATAAAATTCGCAACTTGCCTGCCTTTGCTAGAAAGCTTGGATATGCCCATATACAACTTACTAACTGCTGCCTTAGCTGTGCTTTAAAAAAGGTGCGCTCAACACTTGCGACATTGCCTACTACAGATAGGGACCTTTTGCGAATTCAACCGGAAGAGGTGGGACTCTTTTATGATTTGATGATAAGGGTAGATCGCATTTTTAAGGCAAATAGGCTTACCTACTGGGCCACTTGCGGCACCCTGTTAGGGGCTATACGCCATCGCGGGATGATACCTTGGGACGATGATTTAGACGTCGCTATATTTGAAAAGGATCTGCTGCAGCTTTTGGCATTAGATGACGAGCTTGCTAAAGAGGGGCTTAAAATAGGGTTTCATCCCGTATATGAAATTTACAAAATATATCCTGAGAATGGAGAGGAAATAATCGACCAGGATGGCAACCCCTATCCATGGAAGTACCCTTTTCTGGATATCTTCCCCCTTTCTGAATTAAATGGCGTATACACGTATGCTGCAACAATCTGGAGAAACTCAGTCAAGCTGACACGCCGAGACCATTTTCTGCCTGGTGAATTACAATATCCCCTGCCGGAGCTTGCCTTTGGCCCCCTAAAACTTCCGGTTCCTCATAATGCAATAGAGTATGTAAACAGAATGTATGGCAACGACTGGAATCGGGTTGCCTATGTGATGTTTTCTCATCGTCATGAAAAATTTATTCCCAAGATCAAGGTAGACCTTATCGACCGTTCACCTCCGGTCTACTGGTTGCCGAAGTACTAAAACGGTTACGTAAAAAGAGAAAAGAAAGATCAAGATCAAGATCAAGATCAAGATCAAAAAAAGAGCTTAAGTTGACCCCGCCCTCATCATTAAAGTATTTTAAGATACTGAAATGGCGGGGCGTTTTTCCAAAGAGCTCTTGCGTCGTTGTAGGCGGAATAGATCGGCTGATCATAGGTGCCTATATTATACGCTTTTCTAAAAACAAGTTCGTTGGGAAGCAGTTCGTGCTCCTGATAGCCTCTTGGTTTATAAGGAGGCAGGGTACACTTTTTGAGATTTAGAAATTCTTTTAAAGCATTTATTGTGTTTTGCTCCCACAGCGCTTCATATTTTATCGCTAAAATGTTTGCTTCTTCACGTGAAGATGGCATCGTACGGGTAAAAAGCCAACTGTTCAGATGATCAAAGCAGCGCAGGGCATCATACGCAAGCAGATTATGGTCTATCGTTTGGCGGCGACTATCTTGAATCTTTGACAGCCACATACGATTTGCAGTTTCTACGTGCTTGAAGTGCTGTTTTCCAAAATTATTGTCACTTAGGGTGACATGTAAGGCTGACTCCGCAGCAAGATCGGGATTTGAAAAGATGAATATCACCTTCGCTTTACATCTTTTATTCGGCGCAAGCAGGTGCGTTTTTACTACTTTACGGTTAGAACAAAGCTTCTCAAGCACATCTGTGAGCATTGTGCTTCCTGATCGCCCTGTGCTGGCAACCACAACTACTTTGGGATCGCTGCAGTATTTTGCTAATTCTTTTCGCGTTGCAATAAATTTTGCGCTTGCCTGAAGCAATGGTACATATAAGCATAGGCAAAGCAAGAGCACAACCTGCCACCTGCAGTGCATCATAAGCGTGTTCATGGGACCTCAATCGGCTATTTTCTTCTCCGCCCAAATGAAGCATAAAAAGCATAATATAGGCAATATTTTTGTTGAGTACACCGGTGCATTAACGCATAGGTAAATGGTTACTTAAAAAGTAAGGCCGAAATTGAAGCTTAATATGTAGTTTTTTTTCGACTGATCTCCATATAAATGCTGAGTAAGTGGAAGGCCTACACCAAACTGGAAAATGAGTCGATTTGAAGATGCCCAAAGTGAAGGTGTCATGAAAATTGTGTTACCTCCAGAATTGGGGTCAATGGTGCCTTTGATTTTATTTTTTTTTGCATATAGGCCAGTGAATTCCACCATCCAAGCAAAAATCCATCCTTTTGGACTTGGGATATTTCGTCCTAACCCAGATTGATAGAAAAATTGATCCCCAAATTTTGTATCATGCTTAGAAGTTGTTAATGTTGCTCCATACGATGTAAAGAAGAACCAATCAACTAACGTACGGTTGTAGGCAGCTCCCAGGAAAAGACTGCTTGCACCAAATCCTGTAGGTGGAGTTTTCGTGCTTGATCCGGTAGGAAACGTTACGTTTGCAAGAACCGTAGCTTGATCTACTGAATTAGAGCTGTTCTTGTTGTAAAATGCATATTCTAACTGCGCAGCAACATCTTCCATCCCTGAAGAATGCATAGTTTTGTCCTTATTTCCGGGAGAAAAGGGGACCTTGCAAAACAAAGACAAGACATCGTTGATTCCATATAAGACGCCGGGAACAACATCCGTCTGATAATTTTTTCGTCCGATCAATGCATCAGCAAGTACTAACAGTTGCACTTGTCCCTTGTCGATAATGTTATCTCCAAAGCTGATAAGTGGTGAGGGCTGTTGTGAGGTCCCAAGCGAAAAATTCCCCACTGGAACAGGTTTTTTTTCTCTCTCCTCCTGATTGGCTGTTGCATAGAGCAGGCTGGGGACAAAAAACCCAATAGATAAAACTGCACATAAATTTTTAAATATATTCATAGTTTTCCAGCATTTGCAAGAAGGAGTACCTTCAGCCATTGCATATCTCCCAGTATGATAAAAAACCACATTTACAAATTTTACGCAACAAGTTTTTAGCAAAAAACAGCTTGCAAAAGTACTTTGAATTTCTTATGGGGGACTTAATAAGCAACGTATGTTGCATGAGCACATTTGAAAAATTAGGTTCTTTTTATATGGAGATGGTAGATGACAAAAAAATATAGTGATGAATCACAAAAAAGTGTCAAGAACGCAATGCACAAGATGAAAGAGGGCACATTAAAATCTGGTACTGGCAACAAAAAAGTAACAGATAGAGAGCAGGCAATAGCTATTGGCCTGTCAGAAGCTCGTGCAAAAGGTGCAAAAGTCCCAAAAAAGCCCAAAAAAAGCCCTTGAATGCACGATGCTGTACCTGATTTATGTTTACGCTGTGCGAGGAGTAAAGTCAATTCCCTCGTCGTTATAATGTCCGTCGCGTGGGTTTTTCAGATGTATTGCCAAAAAGCCGGTTAAAAAAGGAAGAGCAACAGTTACGAAGCCATAAGCTATATTTTGCTTATGAAGTGAAGCTTCTGCAGTCTGGCAGACAGTTGCTGTGGCATTTGTCAATACTTCAGTACACACTCTTCCCACTGTTTCTGCCGTACGTTGTGCCGTAATTGACAATAGATAACTAGCCGTGTAACTTCCTCCAACCGCTACTACCAAAATTCCTGTTATCACATTTCTGCACGTGCATTCAATTTTGCTTGTCATACTTTCCTCCTAGATCAACGTTTGGCAGATTATCTCAAAATCATCGTTTTTTTCAAGGGGAAGAAAGAGCTCTCCTTATCCCGAACGAAGCGCGCTTTATCTAAAACGACTGACCTATGCTGAAGTAGATTTGGAAGTTGGGGTCGAGGTGGGGGCGGGGGTTTAGCGGGACGGCGACATCTAAGCGCAGAGGGCCGATGGGGGTGGTGTAGCGAAGCCCTGCGCCTACCGAGTGGTACTGGTGGATGTTAAGTTCCGGCACATTTTTTTTGTAGACGTTGCCGACGTCGTAGAAGAGGACGTAGCCGAAGTCGCCCTGGGTGCGAAAGCGCGCTTCGAGCGATGCGGCAAGCAAAGATCTGCCGCCGGCAGGGGTTTTGTGGTCATGAAGGGGGCTTACGGTGTAGGCGCGAAAGCCGCGCATCACATTTTCTGAGCCGCCATAGAAGCGATCCGGCGGGGGAATAGTGTTGCGATTTGCGCCTAAGATATTGCCAAGAACAAGCTTTGCGGCAAGAGTACAGTGGTTGTTAATGATCGAATAGTAGCCTGAAAGCTGGGTTGTTTGGCTGACGTAAAAGAAGCTTGGGGCTAAAAAGTTTGTTGCCGGAGTCACCTTGATATTAAGTGTTTCGCCCTTTGTGGGGTCAAGCAGGTTGTTAGCGTTGCTCCACTTGAACTGGAGGGGCAGCTTTACAAGGTGGTAAAAGTGCGATCCTTCGAAATTTCGGGAATGGAGCCATTCAAGCCGAAGGCCCATCAGAGACTCCACCTGAGGCCTTATGCGCTTTTGGAGTATGCCAGAGAGGTTGTATGAGCGCGAGTGGAAGGCAATGTTTCGAAGCTTGTCATATTCTGCCACCCAAATAAGGTCTTGGTCATAGCCATGAAAGTGTGGTTTTGTAAGGCTTAAAAGGACAGTTTGGTACTTTTGCCAGATTTCTGTGCGAAAGGTCAAAGTGTCGCCATGGCCGCGAAGGTTTTTGTTTTCCCACTCAGCCTTCACACCGGGGCCATAGGGGCTTGCGTAGGCAACACCTGCGCCCACGCTATGGTGCTTGCTCTCTTGTACGTTAATGGTAATGGGTAATTTGCTGCCATCTGCAAGCTCCTTTTCTTCAGTTATTACAACAGAGGAAAAAAGCCCGGTCTTTTCAAGATGGTTTTGGGTGGTTTCTATGTCGCTCGGGTTGAATTTTTCGCCCTCTTTCCAGGTGATGTACTTTTTGACAGTCTCATAGCGCACATTCTGCGTGCCAATAACCTGTGTTGTACCAAAGGTGACAATAGGTCCCGTATCTACCTCAAAGGTAATTTTCAGGGTCTGTTTTTTTGCATCTGCCAAGCAGGTGCACTTAGCAATGCGACTTATGGCATAGCCCTTCTTTTTTAAGTGCCATAAAAGGGCCTGCTCGGCATCCACAACCTGCTGTGTGGTAATAAATTGCCCAGGCTCAAGCTTCAGAATATCGAGGTTTGATACAACGTCTGGCACCACTGTGCATGATTCAAGGCGATATTTTTGCCCAAGGTCGGCTAGAAAACGCACTTGGTCATCATCTGTAATGGTGTAGCGAATTTTTGCCCCATAGTATCCGTAGTAGTGCGCTATCTCCTCAAATTTTTCCTTGTCTTTTTCTGCGCGCCTTCGGAGCATGGTGCGCGATGTAGCCTCTTTTTGCGAAGCCGTTAAAGAGACAGCCTGAAAGGCCTTTTTAACGGCCTTGTCGTCGCACGTAATAGTGACGGCCGCCAGAGCTGTGGACATCAAAAGAAATAAAACTACAGATGATCTAAACATGTCCTACAGCATACACGATTTCGTAATTCAGCCAAAAAGGTATGTATTGGATCAGTTGAATAACCGCAAAGAAGCTCGATTTTGTACAAAATTTGCCCTCATCGAGACCGAGACCGAGACCGAGACCGTTATTTTTGGCCTACACGAAAAAGAGGCAAAAAATAACGGTCTCGGTCTCGGTCACGGTCTCGGTCTCGAGAGTTAATAAATGTTTTCTCGGATACGCTAGTCGCTTCCGAGTCTTCTTCGCTATCTTTGCGGTTTATTAGACAAGAGAGTCACTCTGAATTTCATGTTACATATGCTAGGTACCTAAAAAAAGCAAAAACGTGCTATTGTTTGCCAAAAAAAGGAATTAGCTGTGCGTATTTCTGATAGACCGAAGAGTAAAAAGTGCTATGAAAAACTTTGTGAAGTGATTCCGGGCGGTGTCAACTCGCCTGTTCGCGCCTTTTGTGATCTTGATGTCCATCCGATTGTAGTAGAAAGCGGGCAAGGCTCGCGCATTACTGATGCTGATGGCAATGAATATATTGACTACTGCATGTCGTGGGGTGCGCTCATTCATGGCCACTCTCATCCGCAGATTGTTGAGGCAGCTACATCTCGGCTAAAGATGGGCTCATCATTTGGCTGTACGACAGAAATTGAAGGCAAGCTTGCCCGCAAAATCACCCAGCTTATGCCCTCGTGCGAGAAGGTGAGGATGGTTTCGTCGGGAACTGAAGCTACGATGACGGCAGTCCGCGTTGCTCGAGGCTATACCAAGCGCTCGCTCGTCATCAAATTTGCCGGCTGCTATCATGGCCATGCTGACTTTTTCTTGCTGCAGGCCGGATCCGGCGTTACGCGCCTTCCGGAGTCATCTTCTAGCGGCATTCCTCAGGAAATACTTTCGACAACGCTCTGCCTTCCCTACAACGACTGTGAGGCATTTTCTCGCCTTTTAGACGACCCAAAAATTCAAGATATGCTCGCAGCAGTAATTATAGAGCCAATGGCCGCTAACATGGGTCTCGTTCCTGCCACCCAAGAGTTTTTAGATCTTATACGACGACGCACGAAAGAGTGCGGAGCGCTTTTAATTTTTGATGAAGTGATAACAGGATTTAGGGTGGCTTTAGGGGGTGCACAAAGCCTTTATGGCATAACGCCTGATTTAACTTGCTTTGGCAAGGTGATGGGAGCAGGTTTTAATGCCGCGGGCTTTGGCGGCAAGGCGTGCATCATGGATGTACTGGCGCCAATCGGATCTGTCTATCAAGCAGGAACACTATCCGGCAACCCGGTTGCATCCCAGGCAGGCCTTGAAGCGCTGGAATTGTGTTCTGAGCCAGGTTTTTATGAAGCGCTCGATAAAAAGGCGCGTATCATCACAGATCCAGTTCGAGAACTGATTCTTGAGCGCGAGATGCCCTTTTGTCTAACCGCACAAGGCTCCCTCTTCACACTCTTTTGCGGGGTGAAATCAGTCCTGTCGCAGGCCGATGCCAAGGCGCAAGATCAGGGGCTCTTTAAAAAGCTCTTTTATACACTCTTTAATAGCGGCATCTACATGCCTCCAAGCCCCTATGAATCGTGGTTTGTATCGATGGCCCATAGCGATAAAGAGCTCGAAATGACGCGAGACATTATTTGCGACTTCCTGATGGCCGCCTCTCCCAAAAACCACTGCCATTTTGCGGTGCTCTAATGTTTAATAAAAAATCTCATAAACACATTAATAGCGGGGCGAAGCTTCTTTGTGCCTTTGCGTCTTTGTGTTTAATTTTTTTTGGTATGTTAAAAGGGCTGATACTTCAAGTGCGTGAATTGTATAATCAAAAAATAAACACAAAGACACAAAGGCACAAAGATGCTTCGCCCCGCTTTATGGTTTTATTGGGTATTTTTCTTTTTTTATCTCCGGCGCTTTTTGCGGACTTTGACCATGTGCATTTTGATCCTAATGTAGAGCCGCGCATTGGGCTGATTTTGCTGACAGATAGGCAGGAGGCGATAAGCGAGGCCACTTGGATCTACTTCAATACTGTGCTGAATGAATTTAAGAAGACAAAGCCTGCAGCTATCGTTTTGCGCCTTAACTCGCCGGGCGGCGAGGTGTTTGCAGCAGAGAGGATAAGCGATGCGTTGAAGGAGATGGATACGCAGTATGGCATCCCTATTATCTGCTATATCGACAACTGGGCAATCTCTGCCGGCGCGATGCTTGCATATAGCTGCCGCTACATTGTGGCATCAAAGGATGCCAGCATGGGGGCAGCAGAGCCTATTACTATGGGGCCTGGCGGCGAGATGCAGGAAGCATCTGAAAAGGTAAATTCAGCTCTAAGAACCGATTTTGCAAACCATGCCAAGTTTTTTGGCCGCAATCCCTACATTGCTGAGGCGATGGTGGATAAAGATGTGATATTAATAAAGCAGGACGGCAAGATCGTTAAAGCCGATAGCGTAAAAGATGGCGATGTCGTCATAAAGCCCAAGGGCAAGCTGCTGACGTTAAATGCTGATGAGCTGCTTGAGTATGGCATCTCTCTTATGACGCTGCAGCCGGAAAGACTAGAGCCCTTAACTCCAAAAGAAGAGGAAACGGGCCTCTACCCGCTCTCAAAGAGTGCACTTGCACAGATTCCCTACTTTCAGAAGGTTCAAAATCTTAAGATCCAACAGGCATCTATAAACTGGCAGACAAAGTTTTTAGCCCTACTAGCCTCGCCTGCAGTCTCATCGCTTCTTTTTACTGTGCTTTTGATATCGCTCTATATGGAGATCTCATCGGGCGGCTTTGGAGTTGCAGGGGCTTTTGCGTTAATTTCGCTCTTTTTGGTGCTGCTTTCCAGCTTTGCACTTGAGGCTATACATATCCTTGAGCCGATACTTCTTGTTTTTGGACTGCTGCTGGTCTCTCTTGAAATTTTCTTTTTTCCGACGCTTGGCATTTTGGGTGTGATTGGAGCTATCTTTATGGTCATGGGCCTTGTAGGTATGATGCTGCCGGGAATTGACGCAGTTTCTTACCAGGGCGATACATTGAATGCAGCAGGGGAGTATGTGCTTACACGCCTGACATGGCTTTCGGGTGCATTTTTAGTAGCCATGGGTGTGATTATTATTTTAAGCCGCTATATGTGGCCAAAGCTTGGCCTTACAAAGAGGCTTACACTGACAGAAGAGATGAGATCGCAAGCTGCAATTGTTGGAAACTTGCCGCCATCGCCTTTGACAGCGCTTCCTGAGGCAGGATCTATAGCAATCGTTGTGGCAGCTTTACGACCTGCTGGTAAAATAAAGGTAAACGATACAGAATATGATGCCGTAAGTACCGGAAGCTTCATCAATGAGGGAGTACAGGTAAACATTGTGCGCATTGAAGGCGCTAAAGTAATTGTTGAAGAGATATATAGTTAATGGCCTATTTTTTGCTTTTGCTAGGACTTGTTTTTGTGTGGCTTGAGTTTTATCTGCCCGGGGGTGCCTTTGCGGTTGCTGCGGCAATTTTTGTGCTTGGATCTTTAGTTACTTTTTTTACCGAATCGCAATCGATTGCTGCCTCAACGCTTTTTTTTGCTGCAGCGTGCGCTCTTGTAGTTGGCGTCATATGGCTTGCCATTTGGCGCATAAAGAAATCGAGCTCGAAAAATACATTTTTTCTTTCATCAGACCAAGAGGGCTTTACGGCTGCAAAATTATCAGACGATGTCATCGGCAAGAAGGGAACGACGCTTACTGAGTGCGGGCCATCAGGCTATGCACTTGTTGATGGCAAGCGCATTCCAATAATCTGCCGCGGACCCTACCTCAACAAAGGGGTGGAGGTTGAAATTATTACTAAAGAACTTGGAAATTATGTTGTTAAACCTATGAGGTAAATGTGGAAGTATCATTTTTGTTAATTGTCTTGGCAGTTTGTGCCTTTTTCTTGGTGGTCATGCTGGGGCGCTATATCAGCCTCTGGTTTCAGGCTCTCGTTTCGGGAACGCCCATTTCGCTTTTTAATATTATAGGCATGAGCCTGCGAAAGATTCCGCCGCGCATTATCGTAAATGCCCACATCAACGCCTATAAGGCGGGCTTAAAAGAGTTTAATGTGGCAGATCTGGAGACGCACTATTTAGCAGGCGGGCGCGTACTCGATGTTGTTGCTGCATTAATTGCTGCACAAAAGGCCAATATTCCGCTCGACTGGAAGCGCGCAACGGCTATCGACCTTGCCGGCCGCGATATTTTAGATGCTGTCAGGACCTCAGTAAACCCAAAAGTTATCGACTGCCCCGATAGATCGCGCGGCGACTACATTACAGGCGTTGCAAAGGATGGCGTGCAGCTTAAGTGCCGGGCACGCGTTACTGTGCGCACAAATATCGCCCAGCTTGTAGGCGGCGCTACTGAAGAGACTATTATTGCCCGCGTTGGCGAAGGTATTATCGGCGCAATAGGTGCTGCTGAAAACCACCTTTTAGTGCTTGAAAACCCCCAGCTTATCTCAAAGCGTGTGCTTGACAAGGGCCTTGATGCCCAGACTGCTTTTGAAATATTGTCTATCGATATCGCCGACATCGCCATTGGCGAAAACATCGGCGCCAAACTTCGCGCCGACAAAGCTGAATCTGACAAGCGTATCGCCCAGGCAAAAGCTGAAGAAAGACGCGCCATGGCAGTTGCTGCCGAGCAAGAAAACAGCGCCAAGGTTAAAGACATGGAAGCGAAATACATCGAAGCACAGGCTGCCGTCCCGCAAGCTATGGCAGATGCACTTCGCGCAGGCAAAGTGGGCTTTATGGACTACCTGCGCATGGACAACCTCCAGGCAGACACCCGCATGAGAAAAGAACTTGGCGGCGGCGGCTCAACACCCTAGCAACAAAACAAGATAGACAGGATAGGAGCGACAGGATAAACAGGATAAGAGCAGCAAAACAGGATGGCCAGGATAAAAGAAAAGAATAGGATAGACAGGATAGGAAAAGATAAAAAAGAAAGAATCTTTTTTTCTTATCCCGCTTATCCTGTTATTTTTGTTTTATCATCCTGGCTATCCTGTTTTGTTGCTCTTATCCTGTCTATCCTATTAGTTTCATCCTGTTTATCTTGTTATTTTATAAAGGACTTATATGGATAAGTTAGATGATTATTTTTCGATGTTGATTGCGGCTATTGCTGTTATATACAGCTTTCTCTCAATCATCAAGTCAATGAAGAGACCCGCTCCTCGCGATGAAGATGAAGAGTTTGAGAAGGTGGCGATGCATCGTCAAATCAAAAACGCGCCTCCGGCTCCCCCTGTGTATTATGTTGAGCCCCCAGAGAAGAAGGTTGAGCCTCATTCGAATCTTGAGCCGGATATTCATGCCATTGATGCGCTTCGCTTTGGCGACAGCGTTGTAACGAGAGCAAAAAAAAGGGCTACTATTAGCGACCTCGTTAAGAGCCTGCCTCAAGAAAAGATGCTCTTTATCTCCTACGAGGTCTTTCATGTGCCTGTCAGCCGCAGGCCTTCGCCCTTTCCTTGGAATGGCTGATGCTAAAGGAGGTTCTAGCTGAAATTCGACAGGCAGCTATTGCTTGCGGAAGGGATCCTGAAAGCGTAGGGCTTGTAGCTGTCTCTAAGGGAAGAAGTGTTGCAGAGATTTTGGCGCTCTACAAGCAGGGCCAAAGAGTGTTTGGCGAGTCGCGCCTTCAGGAAGTTGAAAAAAAGAGGGCAGAGCTTCCAAGCGATATTAGCTGGCATCTTATTGGAACGCTGCAGAAAAAAAAGGTGCCAAAAGTTATCGGCCGCTTTTCCCTTATCCATTCCGTAGATAGCCTTGAGCTTGCTCAAAAGCTCTCCTCGGCAAGTATGCAAAGAGGCTTTGTAACTAGCGTTCTTTTACAGGTAAACGCATCTGTTGAGCCAACCAAGCATGGCTTCAGCTTTGACGGCCTTAAAGAGGCCTTTCCTGCTCTTTGCACCCTTCCGGGAATATCCCTGCATGGCCTTATGGCTATGGGACCGCGTACCGACGATGTTGCAGCAATCAGCTCCTCTTTCCAGCGAACGGCAGATCTCTTCCATTCGCTCCAAGACAGCTATAGTTTGTCCCACTTCAAACAGCTCTCCATGGGCATGTCAAGCGACTTTAAGCTAGCAATCGATGCCGGCGCCACTCTTGTCAGAATCGGCACACGCCTTTTCATGTAATTCAGTTCCGAAAGAGCCTGTGAAAAAATACGTTTCTTTCGACCGTAGGTCTTTGGAGTGCTGCGATTCTTCGCAGCTTTTACTCCGACCACACACCTTTATTTCTTACCGCCCAAGCTTACAAAACACATCTACGTGAACCGGTAGAGGTGCTTTGTAAGCCTTAAGCGATTTGTGATTAAGCTGTGTGCAGAATTAAAAGCGGCGAAAAATCGCAGCACTCCAAAGACCTGCGGTCGAAGAAAACGTATTTTTTCACATCCTCTACGTAGGTCATGGAGTCGAAACGGGCTGTTTTGCTTCTTCTTTTTTGCTGAAGAGGGCGGTTAGGCTGCCGGAGAGGATGATGATGATGCCTATGCCTTTCATGGCATCGATCTCTTCGTTGAGTAAAAGGACGCCAAATATGAAGACAAAGACAGGCTCAAGAACTGAGAGGAGCGATGCTTTTTCAGAGCTTATGTACTTTAGGCACTGCAAGAGCAGCAGGATGGGTATCGCTGTTGCTATAAGGCCCATCGAGACGATGTCGATCCAGCAGCTCGCTGTTTGGGGAAGATGGAGGCTTTGATCGAATAGTGCAAAGATAAGGCTTGTCATCATGCAGCCAAGCGATACCATGAAGGTTGAAGTCATGGCCGGCAAGCTTATCTTTTTAGAGGCTGCTACATAGCAGGCGTAAAGAAGTGCGCAGAGGATGCTTAAGGCAATGCCATAGAGGTCTAAAGTGAGGCTTTCAGGGTTTACTAAGAAGGCAAGGCCTATGCTGATCAGGCCAAATGCTACATAATAAATCTTTCGAATGGCCTGTTTATAAAAAAAACTATTAATAAGCATCACAAAAGCAGGAAAAGAGAAGAAGATTACCATGGCAAGCCCAGTGCCTATGTAGAGGCTCGCCATAAAATAGACCGTAGTAGAGGTGCCGTAAAAGAGCATGCCATAAAGAAATGCTTTTAAGCTCTGCCTGTCAAGTCGCAAGAGATCTTTATACTGCGGAATAATTAAGAGCGCCATAAAAAGTGAAGCTATAAAAAAGCGCCAAAAGAGCATAGAAGAGACAGTAAAGTCTGCCCTGATGATCGAAATGCCATAGTAGCCCGTAAGGCCGTAGCATAGCCCTGAGCCTATGGCATACAAAGCCCCGCGCTGCTGAGTAGTTAAAAGTTTCATATTGATATAGTCTAGCTAATATATGTCCAATAAGTCAAGTAGCCGTTTTAATATAATGCAATTTATGTTATACAAATAGCTCACGAATAAGCTGCATCAGCTGCTCATGCTCGTTTGTGGTGAAGGGGCGTATGTGCGGATCGTAGGCGGGGTCTTTCACCGCTTCAGGGAACTCTGCCGCAAAGTCGCTTTCACTCATTTTAACATAAGATATTTTTTTAAGATGGAGTGAACCTGCCGGGGCATTATCTAAAGCAGACTTTAAGGCCTCTTCTTGAGGAATGTAGGGATCTTCATCGCTATAGACGCACACTATGCTGCCTTTAAGCTTGGGCAGGTCGCATTCTGCATCGCCTGACCAGCCAAGGTTTGCGCAGCTATTTGCTATAAAGTTCTGTGCGATTGGAAAGACGCTTCGTATAAGGCTTGTAAGTGATTTATAGCATCGCGATGCGATGACATTGACGTCATAGCCCTTATCTGCAAGGGCGGCTGCTGCTTTTATGCTATAGGTGGCACCAATATCGTCACCAAAAAGTACAATATTTTTTGGGTCGACGCCGGTTTTTATTATGCTCGCAACAAATGCTTCAACGTCCTCTATGACAGTAGCTTCAACAAGCGGAAAGCCGTTGCTTGTGCCCGAACCTCTAAAGTTTAGTGAATAGACATCAACGCCGGCATCTTTATGCAGGCAGGCAAGATATTCTACCGACTGCTGCCAGATTTCAAGCTTTGAGGGAACATAGATGACCGTTTTTTTCGTGGGGTTTTTATCCTGTGGGTAGCAAATTGCTACTGTTGAGAGCATTTCAAATCGCTTTTCACTAGCTGTAGAGCCCTCAGAGGTCAGTTTAGCAAAGGTGCCACTTACCTTTTCGGCAAAAACTTCCGCCTTAAGCTCGTTGAGAGAATAGATGACAAAGCGGGCTACAAGCGAGCAAAGAGCAGTTCTTACGCAGTTGTTGATGCTTGTTTTAAAGCGATTCAGGGTGCTGCAGACAGCTTTATATGCATCGGAAATTGCTGTAAAGATGCAAAGAGCGACCGCTTGACAGCGGCTTTTGATACAGCTTGCTACAGCCGCTACTTGATATCCAAACGTTTGTACACAGTTGCTGATGGGTCGTATACACATCATAGCGAAACACTCCTATGGAAGAGTAAATGGTGTATCTTCTGCCGGATTATAGGGTTTTGAAATTTGAGATTCAAGCCATAAAACTGTATCTTTTATTGCATCTTGCCCATTCACTTGCGGGGTAAAGCCGAGATTTGTACAGCGGCGATTGTCTAACACCCTTCTTGGCACTTCATCAAAGGCCGTTGGGTCATAAATAACTTCGCCCGTAAATTTAAGGTGGCTTTTTACATATTCTGTAAGCTGCTTTACAGGTATGTCGCAGCCGGACGAGACGTTGATAATAGCCTCATCGGGCTCTGATGAGAGTAAAAAGACTAATGCATCAGCAAGGTCATCCGCATGCATGATCTCATAGCGAGCTTTGCCGTTATTTGAGACGACAGTAAAATCCAGCTTTTTCCACTTGGCCTTTAGCACGCGCGCTGCAATATTTTTTACCGGGTCTTTTGCCCAAATATCAAAGCCGGTATCATGCGGCCCAACAAGATAGGGGTGCACCACAAAGAAATAGCGAGGCTGCTTTAAGCCGTTGAGCTCTTCGATCTGTTTAAGAGCTCTACTTTTTGCAATCTGGTAGGGCTCGGTAATTTTTTCAATTTTTAAATTTACGAGGCTCTCTTCTTTAAGAGGCAGCGGCGCATTATTCGGATAGACCGCAAAGGAAGAAAGAACAAATGTTTTTTTAACCCTTGAGGAGGCTGCCTGCTGCACAACCTGCGTGTCTATAATCATACAGTCAAGCGGATCACCTTTAGAGCCATCAACGATTACAAAATCAGGCTGAAACTCCGAAAAGAGCGCCGCAAGATAGCCCGGACCAAAATCTTTGCTGCCGCAGCCCTCCTCAAGTACATTCGAGTACCCTTCCATCTGCAGCCTTTGCACAATAGCCCGGCGCAAAAAAGCATCCTGCATAACAACAAGGACGCGCTCATCCGATGCAAACAGAGTGCAGGATAGTATGGAAAGGAGAAGTACAAATAGGTGTTTCATGCGATAAAGGATAAGATAAGGAACGTTAATTTACAACGCCTAGTTCATACTCGCTCAAGGAAATTTTAATCTTAATCTCGATCTTGATCTTGATCTTGATCTTTTTTTTCTTTTCTTCAAACTTGTGTGAGGAGAAAGTTTTAGATCAAGATCAAGATCAAGATTAAGATCAAGAGAGGTCCTCTGTCGTAGGACCTCCCTATGGAGAACAATGACTACTGACAAGACTCGCAGTTAGGGTCCGCAAGCGAGCACGCCTTGACGGTTTGCTGCAGCTCTTGGGTTTTGCGTTTAATGTCTAGGCTTGCATCCTCAATGTCGGTTGCTGACTTGTTCTTGAGGTAGTAGGTGGTCTTTAGGCCCATCTTCCAGGCAAGGAGGTAGATGCGAGAGAGCATCTTTTCATCCGGCTTGTCAAGGAACAGGTTGAGCGATATGGCCTGGTCAATCCACTTTTGACGGACAGCTCCCTGCTTGAGGAGCGCCATCGGGTTAATCTTAAAGGCAGTTTTGAACTGTACTTTAATTGCATCAGGGATTGAGGTCATATCATCAAGTTCGCCCTTGTGGTACTTGAGGTCTTCAAGGACCTCTTTATTCCAGATGCCCATCCGCTTTAGCGCCTCTACAAGGAGCGGCGTTACGCTGACAAACTCGCCGGAGAGGTTGGACTTGCTGTAGATATGGCGATAGTCCGGCTCAATGCATGCCGAGCAGCCAAAAATGTTTGAAATTGTGGCCGTTGGAGCAATGGCAAGGCAGTTTGAGTTTCTCATGCCATGCTTTTTAATAAGCTTTCTAAGCTCATCCCAAGGCATGTGGCTGTTTCGATTTACATCGATGGCAACACCGCGCTCTTTTTCAAGCATATCCAGCGTGTCTAGCGGCATAAGGCCTCTATCCCACTTTGAGCCTTTAAAGCTTTGGTAGGGGCCCTTTTCCTTTGCAAGCATGCAGGAGGCGTGGTAGGCATTCCATGCAATAAACTCCATGATCTCATCGGCAAGCTCTGTAGCTTTATCGCTGTCAAAGGGGATGCCGAGCATATGGAGAGTATCTTGCCAGCCCATGAGGCCAAGGCCGACAGGGCGGTGGCGCATGTTGGCATTTTCTGCCGGAATCGTCGGGTAGAAGTTGATGTCGATAACATTATCGAGCATGCGAATTGCTGTGTGGATTGTCTTGGCAAGGTCATCTCTATCGATAGTAGCATCTTGACGCACAAAGGTAGAGAGGTTGATCGAGCCTAAGTTGCAGACAAAATGCTCATCGTCAGAATTGTTAAGCACGATCTCTGTACAGAGGTTGGAGTTGTGTACAACGCCGCAGTGATCTTGAGGCGAGCGCACGTTGCAGGGATCTTTAAAGGTAATCCATGGGTGGCCTGTTTCAAAGAGCGCACTGAGCATCTTCTTCCAGAGCGCGCCGGCACGGATCTTGCGGCCCC
Source organism: uncultured Chlamydiales bacterium (assembly GCA_963826935.1). Classification (GTDB taxonomy): domain Bacteria; phylum Chlamydiota; class Chlamydiia; order Chlamydiales; family FEN-1388; genus SZAS-7. The sequence continues at coordinate 640,706 of CAWGYH010000005.1, forward strand.
ACAACTTGCCCTCTTCTACAAGCTTTTCATAACGCTCATAGGCTTCCTTAAACTTAGCGCCAAAGCTTTCGTGAAGCTCGGGTACGTCGTTTGTGCGAAAGAGCGTCCAGTCCAGCCCCTTAATCGCGCGCATGACAAAAAGGTCGGGGATCCAGTTGGCTGTGTGCATATCGTGCGTGCGGCGGCGATCATCGCCCACGTTTTTGCGAAGATCTAAAAACTCTTCTATATCGTTATGCCAGCTTTCTAAATAGCAGCAGACAACGCCGCGCCGCTTTCCGCCCTGGTTTACTGCAACTGCCGTGTCGTTCATAATCTTCAAGAAGGGCACTATACCCTGGCTTTCGCCGTTTGTGCCTTTAATGTGCGAGCCCATGCCGCGAACGGATGTAAAGTCAACACCTAAGCCTCCTGCAAACTTCGAAAGAAAGGCGCAGTTCATAAAGGTGCCAAAAATGCCTACAGGATAGGTTCTGCCCTGATCGTCGGTCTTAATGCCGCCAATTTCATCGCCGGCTGTTAAGCCATAGCAGGATGATAGCTGCGGACGAGAGGTGCCTGAGTTAAAGAGCGTAGGCGTACCTGAGCAGTACTTCTTGCTTGTGTAGATATTGTAGAAGGTGATGGCAGCCTCTTCCTTTTCCTTTTCGTTGTAGGAGATGCCCATCGCAACGCGCATCCAGAGGTACTGCGGTACTTCGATACGCTGCTTGTTCTTCTTGTCGATAATAAGATGGCTTGGATCGCGGCAGTCGTCGCGCTCGTGAAGGAGGTAGCGGTCATACAGGGTCATAATGCCCAAGAAGTCAAACTTTAAGTCCGCCATTGGGTTAATCTTCTTGGCGATGGTCTTAAGGTTAAACTTTTTCAGATCAGGGCTCAAAAGGCCAATTTCAATACCGCGGTTAATGTAGTGTAAAAAGCCCTCTTCGTGCGCTTTTTTAAGCTTGCCGATGCCATCTTCTACTTTCCACTTAAGAACCTCTTCGTAGAGATAGGTAAGCAAGATTCTAGCGGTGAAAAAGCGAAAGTTGGTATCCGTCTCCATGAGCTGGCGAGCATTCATCAAGATGGTGTTCATCTTTTCTTGTGCAGTAAGGCCTACATCCATGCCGGCAACCAGCTTTTCAGCTAGCTCTTGACGGCTCAATGGAAGGTCTAAGTCCATCAGTGCAAAGTCAATACGCGCCATGACGTTTGGTGTAACAAGCTCGGGAAGGACGATGACTGTTTCAACTTGCGCCTCTTTAATAAGGCGAAGGCGGGCTCTTTCAAGTCTATAGTGTGCAAAGCGCCTCGCAATAGGCTCATGGCCCATTTCTGAGAGGTACTTTTCTACCAAGTCTTGGATCTCTTCTATGTGAATGACATCGCGGCCTGAGCCTAGTATATCGTGAACAACAGCCTGCGCGACAAGATATGCCTTTTCAGTTACTTGCTGCCTATCTTGCTCTTGCGGCTCTTGGGTCTGTTCTAGAAGCTCAGCAAGAAACGCCTTGTAGATAGCATTTAAGATCTTCTCATGATTCCACGACACTTTTTTACCGTTGCGCCGGATCACTTCAAGCTTTTTTACTGTCTGATGGCGGCGCTGTTTTTGGGTGCGATAGAGAAGGTATCCCTTCGCAGCAAGCGTTTCGCCTTCATCCAAGAGGCTGTTTTCGCAGATTTCATGCACCTCTTCAGAGCCGACGATCTGCTTTTGAAGGTGCGCAAGCTTAATTAAGACGCGATTTACTGTGCTTACCACTTTAAATTGCGTCTCAGGCAGGAAGATATCTTCTGCTGTTTTTGCGCCGCGAGCTAGCCGATCATCTACAATTGCTGCACCAATGGCGCTCAGAAGCTTTTCAGGCGAGCACTCAACTAGCCCTTTTGAAGTCTGAATCTGCGGCAGGTGGCCCGGGATGATAAGGTTGTGCTTTAGCGTCTTCCAGTTGATAGACGGCTTTAGCGACTTCGGCGTTTCTACAAACGCGCGAATATCTTGTACCGTGGGGGAGGATGTCATTAACATATAAAACCTTAATTTGTCTTTTAAACTTCAATTCCTTCAAAGAGCTCTTGTTCGCTTTTTGCTTCTTGCAAGTTGGAGAGCTTACCATATTCCGTAACGGTCGTTTCAAAGAAGTTTTCATTCTTCTTGAGGTAGATGATCTCAGCGGACCATGGGAATGGATTTTCAAGCACAAAATTACCTTTGCCATCGTCGATCGGCTCCCAGCCAATGGCCATAAGGCGGCGGTTGGCGTTGTAGCGTACAAAGCGCTTTACCTCTTCAGGCGACAGGCCTGCAATAGATTGGGGGAGGAGGTCGTCAACAAAGGCGATCTCGGCATCGACTCCTTCTCTCATAAAGTCTACAAGCTCTTGCTTAAAGGCAGGGGAGAGGATGTCTGGATTTTCTTCACAAAGTGCCAAGAAGATCTTTCTTCCAAGTTCTATGTGGTTTGACTCATCACGCATGGTGTAGCGAAACATCTGGTTCATGCCGGGCATTTTGCCGCTTCTTCCAAGGTGTAAGATAGGCAAAAAGAGGCCGTAAAACTGGGTGCCTTCCATAATCTGTGTGATGCCAAAGATAGTTTTGGCAAAAAGGCGCTTATTTTCTGTGATCGACAGGTCGATCTCGCGGCGAAGCTTTGGAAGGTGCTGGCAGATCACTTCGTTTTTGCGGATAACAGATGGCATTGTCAAAAAGAGTGCCGACACTTCGTGCGGGTTTATGCGAAGCGATGAAATCATGTAAAGAAGCGACTCTGTGTGGATGTTTTCTTCCTGCACATGGCGGCCAACGGCCATTTTGAGTTCGGGAGCGGAGAGATTTTCGCGGATAATTGTCTGCTCGCAGTCGCCCACAATGCCTTCTGCAGAGCAAAAATAGCCAATGCCTACGCGGATGATGTTGCGCTCGCGATCGTTTAGCGTGCGGTCATCGTTCCACTGAGTGATATCATCATACATTGGCACCTCTTGCGGCAGCCAGTGGTTTGCTTCCATGTCGCGGTAGATTTCGTAGGCCCACTTATACTTGAGGGGCATAACGTTAAATTCCGGGCTGTTTCTGCCTCCAATAACGCGCTTTGATTCGAAGGCCTCTTTAGCCTTTTTGGCGTCCATCACATACTTTCTGCCGCCAACTTCATATTCAAAAATATCTTCCATAGTAACACCATCGGTTTATTCAGACGTGATCTTAGCACATGGTTTTCCTTTTTTGCCAAGCAGGAATCGTAAAGAATTAAGTTGTTGATAGTCAAATATTTACAGCTTGGTGGCGCTCTTCTTTGTAAATACATAAGCGTCTGTAAGATAGGAAATTCCAAAGATTGCCGCCAAACTTAATGGAAATGCAACGATCATCGACAAGATGGGTCCTGAAATTCCGTACTCTATCATCCAGCCGTTAATTGATGGCCATAAAGCCGCACTGAGGCCTCCTGTCATAATGCCGGCAAGTGCGCCGTAGTAGTTTGGCTTTTTAGAATAGAGCGATGCAAGCAAAAGAGGCCCAAAAGTAGATCCAAGGCCGGCCCATGCGTAGTAGACCGTTTCATTAATGGTTTTATCCCTTCCAAAGGCTATTAAAAAGGCGATTGCTGAAAGCGCAAGCACGCTTATTCTAAATACGGCAACCTCTCTATCGCTTGCAATTTTTGGAGCAATAAGCGGCTTGTATAGGTCTTCAGTAAGGGCGGATGCTCCTACAAGTAGCTGCGAGTCCATAGTAGAGATCGTTGCAGCAAGTACGCCGCACATCACAATGCCTGCCATAAGCGGGTGGAAAAGGCCTTTTACCATCTCGACAAAGACAAGCTCAGGATTGTCGATGCCGTCCTTGAAGTAGCCGATCGCAATGAGGCCGACACAAATTGCCGAAGCTAGAGCTAGTATCTGCCAGGTCATACCCACATTTCGAGCCTTTTTAAGGTCTTTTGCGTTTTTTATGCCCATGAACTTAATTAAGATATGAGGCATGCCAAAGTAGCCAAGACCCCATCCGAAAAGGGGATAGAGTATATCAGAGAGGCTTGATGACCCTGAAAAGGCAAAGAGATCAAGCGATATCGCCTTGGTTGAAGCAACCTCGCCAATTGTGGCTATACCGCCAATATGCGATACGGCAAGCGCCGGTACAAGCATGATGGTAATAAGCAGAAATATGCCCTGAAAAAGGTCTGCCCAGGCCACCGACACATACCCTCCGATAAAGGTGTAGGCTACTATTACAAACATAGCTATAGATATGCCCACAAAGTAGTTCATTTCAAACAGCGAGCCAAACAAAAAGCCAATGCCGATAAGGCCGGCGGCAAGGTAGTAGGTCATAAAGAGCAGCAAAAAGAGGGCACTTGAGGTGCGGATGTAGTTATTTGGATCGCCATAGCGCTTTGCAAAGTATGCCGAAAGCGTGTAGCAGTTATACTCTTCTGTGATGGTGCGAAGCTTTGGCGCTACAAATGTCCATGTACAGTACATCCCGATAATGAGCGATAGAGCCGTCCAGGCAACCGGCATGCCCCCAATAAATATGCTCATCGGAAAGGCCATAAAGAGCCAGCTGCTCATGTCGCTTGCCTGCGCAGAAAGCGCTGTTACCCAAAAGTTTAACTTGCGGTCGCCAAGCAGCATATCCGCACTTGTCGCATGCTTTTTTCGCACGCTGAAGGCCACACCAAAGAGCAGGCCGAAATAGACTAAAAATGATATCCAATATTCTGTTTGCATACACAATCCAACACTTTATAATTTTTTAAAAAAGTTCTTACGCTATCGAAAAATTATCTACCCCGAGGGGGCGGTGTGTTGGTATAGAATGTAGCTGTGATATGCACGTATTCCTCACAAAAAAAAATACAGTTACTACTATAGCATAAATCATTCACTACCTACAAGTAAAAGTTTAGAGCCAGTTGCGTAAGGTCACCCCTGAAAGGGGTGTTGGCGATTAGCCCAGGTCACCGAAGGTGCCCTGGGAATAACGCAGAGAAATAATTGCACGCCCGAGAGGCTGTGAAAAAATACGTTTTCTTCGACCGCAGGTCTTTGGAGTGCTGCGATTCTTCGCAGCTTTTGCTTCTGCACACACGTTAATCACAAGATCGCCCAAGTTCACAAAGCACCTCTATCGATTCTTGTAGATCTGTTTTGTGAACTTGGGTGATAATGAAGTAAAGGTGCGTGGTCGAAAGTGAAAGCGACAAAAAATTGTCGCACTCCAAAGACCTACGGTCGAAGCTGGATTTTTTCACAGCCTCTCGGGCGTGCGCGTGATTTTTTGTCTCTAACTTCCCTGGGCACCTTCGGTGACCAGGGCTAATCGCCATCACCCCTTTCAGGGGTGAACAATAGTTAGCCCGAACCAGGCACATGGATTACACTTTAACTCAACCACATCGATTACACCTGTAAACTGGGCGAATTGTATTACTCCTTTCAGGCGTACCATAGTTTTTACAAAAGGCTCTTGCAAAAAATAGTAACGATTGCTAGAGTTCGACTAATTATTTGGAGAATTTTTCGATGAAACGATATCTTGCGCTCACTACATTGGCTCTTGCTTTAACTTGCGAGCTGCCTGCAAAAACAACAAAAGACAAAGCTGACTTTGAAGTTGCATACAGATCTCTGCCAGCCTATAAGGCCACATTGGAGGGCTTGAGCGTTGATGAAGAGAGCTTAGGGCTACGTGTGCATTTGAGTGATGGCTCCTCCTGGCAGCTTATAGGGGCAGCTGATCTAACTGCTGTTGCGAAAAGCTGGAATGCAGGCGATGATATCCGCATAGAAGAATATGAAGATGGTGTTTTTGTACTAAAAAGCAGCACAAATCCTGCCTATTTCCTCGCAGAACTCGATCTGGGCAGCTATTCTCTTTATTACATAGATAAAATTGATGCAAACGGCTACCTTATCGTTGCAAATGATGGCTCAGAGTGGGTCCAAGGCTGGCTTGGTGCCGTCACATCGCAGTACTGGAACCCAGGCGATTTCGTCCTGATCAACAAAAGTTCTTACTCGGACAGTGCAGACTATTTGATCATCAACCTTAAAGATGGATCTACTTGCTGGACATCCCTTATCTCTTGGAAATAGCCGTTAGGGCAGCGCTCTTTGAAGAAGAGATTCACTTGATTGAGGATCATTTGGATAGAGGAGCTTTTCTCGCCTGCTTTGTCGGGATGACGGGCACGAGATGCTCTGCGAAACAGCGCCTTGTATGTATTGCAATTCCATCCCGGAAAGGCTCTTTCTAAGACGGGCTGGCAGCCATAAGCTTGTGGATTATCCGGCAGACCGAACATCCGCGAATCGGCAGAATACTGTTCTAGGTGTGTGATGTCATCTGTTGTCACATTGTGACATGCACTTAGCGATTTTATAAGCTCGTTTTCGCTATATTCGTGGCCTATGCTCTTTGTAAAGAGATACATGGATTGAAGTGCATTGGCACTAAGTATAAAACATTTTATACCTGCAGCTGCTGGGGCCTGAGCGATCTGTTGATATGCAGCCTTTATCCCCGTAAAAGCGGAAAATGCAAGAGATGCCGTTCGCACCATCTGCATGGTAACATTGGTAGCAGGCATCAATTCAAGCCCTGCAAGGCCGGCTGCCCAGATTAGGCTATTGGATGTTGGGCTAACAGAGTCATAAAGCGACCACGCTCCTGCTGCAAGGGGAATCAATTCCGGCAGTATGCTTGGCCCCATCAAGCCTTTTGCAAGCCAGTAGGCGCTGCCCGCTGCAAAAAGCATTTTGTCTCTACGAGAAATATAGAGGGGATCGTGGCTTTTGGCAACGCTCATAAGAGCGCCCAGATCATCCTGCGTGCAGACGGCTCCATATGCCATAAGAAGATAGGCAGCATGCATATTCCCAAGAGACGCTGCGCATGTAAGGAGCGTTTTACCCTTTTTATCCTTTTCATTTGGATCTGCACCAATAAGCAGCAGCTTATGTAAAATAGCAACTTCTCCCTTTTGAAGGGCTAGATGGGAAAGGAAAAGCGGCTTGTCGTCCTCTGTTTTTGTACGAAAATCTGCTCCTGCTTGAAGTGATTCCAAAAAGGCGTCAAGATCGTGAGAAGTTATTGTCTTTTTAAGAGGAAATTGTATGGGGTGTTTGCATTCACGTTTTAATGTAAGATCTTTATTGCCTATCGCAAATAACTCTTCAGCAATCGTTGGAACCCCAGGGTTGATGCTTTTCAAAACTGCTTCAGCAAGTCCCTCATTACCTGCTATAGAGGCATGATCAAAGGCATCAAGATTTTGATCATCTTTAGCCAGAGGATCAGCAAACATCAGAAGTATGGTGCGGCAAATAGTGTCTTGATGTGCAAGCAGAGCAACATGGAGCGGAAGCTTTCCGTTAGCAAAAGGTGCATTAGTTAGCCTCGGATCAGATTCTAAAAGCCTTTTTACTTTTTCATCCGTTCCGGATAGAATGGCCGCTTTGAGTTCTGTTTGTCTTTCTGGAAACGATTGCGATAATAAAACATCACCAACTGCCATCTATAGCTCCTTGAAAGCAAGAAATCATAAATAAAAATGACTTATATTGCTAGTTGTAGCGAAGTTAACGAAAAAGTCTCTGAAGCGCCTAGCGTGTCCGAGAAAACATGTATTGACTCTCGAGACCGAGACCGTGACCGAGACCGAGACCGTCATTTTTTATCTCCTGTTCGTGTAGGCTAAAAATGACGGTCTCGGTCTCGGTCACGGTCTCGGTCTCGATGATGGCAAATTTTGTACAAGTCAAGCCTAAGAGATAGGCCTATGAAGATAGCTGGCCCCGCAGGGCCAACTCTTCTAACTTTATCACACAACAAATAGCTTAGACATCAGGTCATCAAGCACTGCGTCCTTGTTATGCTTAGGGAGGGCTTGATAGTGCAGGTGGGCTTCGATTTTAAGCTCTGTCGAGAATTTAGCTTTGTTGATGCCAAGATACATGAGGCAGAATTTGAAGGAGAGGGATTCATCTGTGAATCTCTGTTTATCTGTAATGATCACACCAACAGCTTTTTCGAGCTGATCATCCTTAAAGGAAGAAGAATTAGCTATTGCAAAATAACTTGCTTTTTTCAGGGCAGGATCTGAAGCATCGCAGTGCTTAAAAATAAGCTCTGCCGCTTTTGTTGCGAGTTTCATATTTTGTGCCGGCTGGTTTCTAGACGGAAGAAAATAGGCAAGAGGTGATGCAGAGTATTTGCCCGGCTCCGATGCAAAATCAAAGTCTTCTGTTAAACACTTAGCATAGCGATCTAGTCTTTGGTTTCCTAAATTGAACCCATCGGTCCACCGTCCCGATTTTTCGGTGAGTATGCGTTCTGCAACGAGTTTGTTAAGTCCCTCATCGTTTATCTGCCACTTTTCAATGAGGGCCATTACAGAATAAAGAGGCCCCTCTTTTGCCCCGAATTGAATAAGTTTTTCCTGGATAGTGCCTTTAGCGCGCGTTTTAAAGTCGTTGTTAAGTACATGACAGCTGGACATGTAGGCATCTACATTTTCCAGTTCTTTAAAGGTTTTAGAGGCTTCTAAACAGTTCTCTACTATTTCAACAATGACATTACTATTTTTTGTTGCTATAAAATGTGCTGCGTAAAAAGCATTCAAATTATTGATTTTGTCGAGAACTTCGCCATCTTTTGGCTTTTCTTTGAGCTCGTTTATTTTTTGTGTGGGAATGGCAAAACGAACCGCAGGGGCTTTTCCTAGCCATTTGTTGAATCGATCTGACAATAATATAAGGCCGCAGGTGAAGAAAATGGCAGCAACAGCTAAGCAAACTTTACCTACGCTGTCGTTTCCTAATTTCACTTTTTTTGATATTACTTCATATTCTCTATTCTCGAAGGTGCACTTTGTGCCCTGAGATGTAAACTCTCGTTTGTTGTGCCAGGAAGCGTATTCGGCGGGTATTACTGGTTCTTCAATTGGGACTATACGTGACATAAAATTACTCCATGTTAATGCATCATTTGTAGAGCAATTAGGCTTATTATACAAGTGAAAAATTAGGTCGTTTGGAGTGTGGGTTTGGGTTGGGAGAAAGGGCAGCGGGTGCGGTACCAGCGAATGTGGGCTAATAGCTCGTTGTCTGTGGGGTTTTGTTCCCAGGCAGTTAGCGTTTCTGAGACGATGGCTGACGAGCGGAAGGATGAGCTGTCAAGAAGGTGCAGCAGGGCAATGCGGGTGGGGGTTTCAAGAGCGAGGCTTTGCTCTAGAGCTTTTGTTAAGAGGGGAAGGTTGTCAGAGTATACGCATACCTTAAAGGCAAGCAGCTGCAGTTTGGGGTCGGGATTTTTGACAAGTTCCAGCACCTGATCTTCTGAGGCTACGCGCCCTTTTTTAAAGAAATGTATTAGCATTTCTTTTGCGCCTGTCAGGTTTGAGAAGATAGCCTGAAAGTAGCCTTGCCTCAGCATGAAGGCAATAAAGAGCGCAGATACAGACAAAATAAGGCCAAGAGTGTAGTTATTTACGACAGGCAGCAGTAAAAGCCCGGCCGTTATAGCCATGCCGATAGGCTCTAAAAAAGACTCAATCATCACGCGAACTTTGTACTTAATCCTGCTGGGCACGGCGTTTAGGAGGAGGTTAAAGTTATTATCGCTGATTACCGGGTAGATCCCTTCCACGATACTAAAGGCAATCACTGCAAATAAAAGGCCGGAATCGAGCGGCCAGCCGAGGTAGGTGATAAAGTAGGCAATTGGCGTGATAAAGATAAGGGGGCCTACTCCAAAGCGCGCAATCATCCGGCTATATAAAAACCAGCCCATGATTAGGTTGCCAAGGCCAACGGTTGCTATGCAGCTGCCCATAAAATGCGTTAATTCATTATTTGACTGATCGACCGGCTGGGTGAACTTCTGCTCAAACATCGACAGGTAGTTATATTCACTTGTTGTCATCAGCAAAAAGAGGGTGATGTTGCTGAGCATGAGCAGGCAGGTAAAGGGGGAGTTTATGATAAGGCGAGCAACGGTCTTAAAATCGGTCTCTTCATGAGGGGTTGGCTCGTGAAATGGCTCAGCTTCGGTAGGCTTTAGCGTTTGAATTTCACGGCTAAGAAAGAAAGCGAGGAAGAAGAGGGAAAAAACAAACGTAAAAAAACTTTGAATTGATAGAGAGCCCGACTGAATGAGCAGGCCTCCTACAGCAGTACCTATATAGATGGAGCAGTTAAAGAGGGTAAAAAGGCGCTTTGCATCTTGAAAATGAAAGTACTGGTCAAGGGCAGTCCAGAAGGTTGAGATGCTTTGTATAAAAAATAATTGAGAAATAACTTTTAAGAAGAAAAAGAAGTAGTAGCTTTGCCCCTTTTCAAGGCCAAGCCAGAGGCTGCAGGCCATAGCACCAAAGAAGGTCATGCCGGAAAGAATAAACGTGTTGAAGATGCGAGAGGGGCTATAGCGGTTGTAGGCGTTTAGGAGGATAAGGGCCAGGCCGGCAAGCAAAAATGCGCATGTAGCATAGGCGTGAGGCAGCTTTTCAGCGCCGACATTCAGTAAAAACAGTACGTCGGCAAATTTCCACGCACTGGAGACAGCAAGAGAGAGCACAAAGCCCAAGAGGGCAAAAAGAAGCGCTCTTCTCTCTTCTCCGGCATAAACATTAAACAGTCGCCGAGCATAATTTTTCATTCGGGACATTGTACCTATAAAAGGAATTTATTTACAACGAAGAAATCAATACTTGAAGTTCGAAGTAGGCGCCCGCGAAGAGCGCGAAGATAGCGAAGGATACGCGAAGATATTCTCGAGAGTATTGGAAAAAGACAAAAAATTAAAAAAATCTTCGCGTCTCTTCGCTATCTTTATCTTCGCGGTTTTCAGTCGTATCAGTGTGTATAGAACTTTATTGTCTTGTCTGAAAAGCCTCGCAAAGCTAAATTTTTCCTCATTCTTTAGAGGGGAGCACATTCATGGACAGAAAAAAGGTTATTATTATTGGCTCTGGCCCTGCAGGTTACACTGCGGCCATTTATGCCGCAAGAGCTCGCCTCGAGCCTCTTATGTTTGAGGGGTTCTTTTCCGGCCCCTCCGGCGGTCAGCTGATGACAACGACAGACGTAGAAAATTATCCGGGCTTTCCGGAAGGTATTAGCGGGCCAGATCTTATGGTTCTCTTTAAAAAGCAAGCCGAGCGTTTTGGCACTACCTACCTTGTGGAAGATGTAGTGAGCGTTGACTTTACAAAGGCGCCCTTTGTTGTAAAGGGTAACCAGAGCAGCTTTTTGGCAGATTCAGTCATAATTTCAACAGGGGCTACAGCCAAAAGACTAGACATTCCAGGAACTCGCGACAATGAATTTTGGCAAAAAGGGGTAAGCGCCTGTGCTGTGTGCGACGGTGCCATCCCAATCTTTCGCAATAAGGACCTCTACGTAGTAGGGGGAGGAGATGCGGCCTGCGAAGAGGCTATGTTTTTAACAAAATATGCTTCCAAAGTATACCTTGTGCATAGAAGAGATGAGCTGAGAGCCTCTAAAATTATGGCAGAGCGCACCATCAAGCATCCCGGAATCGAAGTGCTTTGGGATAGCGTTGTAGAGCGCGTTGAAGGCGATAGGATTGTCAACAGCGTCACTGTGAAAAATGTAAAGACAAACGAGATCACAGTGCGTCCGGCAGGCGGCCTTTTCTTTGCCGTAGGCCATGTGCCAAATACAGCCTTTTTATATGGGCAGGTTGATCTTTTAGATAATGGCTATATCAAGGTAGTGCCGGGCACTACAAAAACGAATATTCCCGGGGTATTTGCTGCAGGCGATGTGCAGGACCATGTATATCGACAAGCAGTATCTGCTGCCGGCACCGGCTGCATGGCAGCACTAGAGGCCGAGCGCTACCTATCTGAAATAGGCATCGATTAATGAAGCGCATTTGTTTTCTTTTAAGCATCTACAGCTTGAGCCCTCTTGTAGGGCTTGAAAGCGAACCGTGGCTTGGAAATTGGCTGGAGTTTGAGGGGACAATTTCTCAAACCCACACCCAGGCGACTCGCGTAGACACTACAAGGGGAGAGCGCCATCATTTTTTACATGCAGAAAGAACGGCTCTTGCTCTTGAATTTATGCCCCATGTCGACTTTTCAGGGGAGGTCGAGCTTGACCTTGCCAAAACAGAGCGAAAAGAGTATGGCTTTGAAGCGATAAAGGCCTCCTGCCGATATCGCCTTCTAAACGATCTAGCGGGCGATCCTGTATGCCTTACGGCAGGATTTGTATCATCGCTTGCAACGCCATCCAGAGTAAAGGACCTCAGCGCAGTAGAGAATGGGGTATTTGAAAATGAGGCTCGACTTGCTATCGGCAAGGAGTTTTTGCAAAAATCTAGCTACACGAAAGCGTGGGCGCTCGGTACTGCCGGCATCGCCTCAAGCGGCTCGCCCTGGCTTGGCCTCGAGCTTACCCTTGGCCAGGTTTTTGCCGACACCCACTCTCTAGACCTCTTTTTTAAAGCTGAAAAGGGCCTCTCTCATCACAAGCTTCACCACATTTCTCACTTTCATAGCTATTCTCGCCTAGGATATAGATATGAAGACTTAGGCCTTCGCTATACGCTAAAAGAGATCGGCCTTGGCTCTCTAGTAGTAGAAGCCACCACGCGCCTGCATGGACGCTACTGCCCCAAAAACAGCTGGAGCGTGCGCCTTGCTGTTATCATCCCATTTGCTCCTTGGTAACCATCTCTTTTGAGGCCTTCATGCGGTTGAGCCGCGCTCTGCATCGTTCAAGTAATGTCCCGCCAACGCGTTGGGCGAGTGTTTCAAGATTTTGTATGGATTCTTCTGTTGCCGATAATTGCTTTTCGTACATGGCGAGTATCTTTTCATAAATTTTCGGTGCTGTCGCATCAAAGCTCATGAGGCCTTTATTGCTGCTGAAAACTTCTAGCCATAGCTTGATGCAGGCATCTCTTTTCGGCAGATTTAGGAGGACAATATCTGTGAATGACCAGGAGGATTTCGGTTGTGATTGAGGCGCTCGTATGACGATTTTCTAAATAATAGGGAGCATGAAGAAGATGTAAGACTGTCAGCAGCTGGCTTGAGAAAAGCTCCTCGTTGCCATTGGTATGAAGCTTCAGCTTTATGATATCAGATAAAATAGTTTTTATGATAAAAAGGTAGCCGCAAGCAATCATTCCACCTTCAGAAAGAATAAATCTTGAGGAATTCTTTTGTGGATTTTTGATATAAGCACCTTTTGGGTTCCTTTTGACGGTTCCCTTATATTGATCGATCGCAAACCCAAGATAGCGGCTTAAGGAGCGCATGCCATTTGGCTCCCAAGGGAGCCCCTCAGGGGTAAGTATTGCTCTCATAGTCTCTCTAATATCGTTGCTCGTTTCAACTACGCTTGGGAACCTTGTCCATGCCTGAAAGAATGCTTCAACAGCCCTTAGGAAATCTGCAACGCTGCCCTGGGGATTAGCATCTTGCCAGCGAATAAATGCCTTTTGCTTCTCTGCAAGTACCTCTGAAACGTTTTCTGAGGTGACAGCGGCAAGAGCCTCAATAATTGGCTCAAGAGGCTCATCATAATGGGGGTTTTTGATGAGGGCAAGCAGTGCATTCGCTTGTTCTTCGGAAAAACATTTTTTGAAATAAGCTCTTCGTATAAGGCATGAGACAAGTCTTTGATGGGTGGGGTACAAGGCGCTTGTATCTGCTACTATTTCTGCCAAGCTGCGCACCGAGTCATATTCTACTGTCGTATAGGGGTACTGCTCGACAAGGTTTCTGAGGTTTTGCAGGGCAAAATCCAGAAGGCGCCGTTGTTGCACATCGTCTATTTTCGGGGCACGTGCCAGGTGAATGGTTCTTGCTATCCATGCATTGAAATCGCAAGTATTGGGGCTCTTACTTGAGCCTTCATTAACCGGTAAAATAGAGTATAGCAGTACCATTTCTTCTCCATAGTACCTTCCACATTTGCCCGGGTGTACGAAGGTTGAGGCTGCGTGAGGTGAAAAGGTATGGGCGATAATGTCCTTAAAAAGCTGCGGTGTATTTTTCTGTCCAGCCAAAGTACTGGATATAGCGCACCATAAGGTTTATGAGGGGCAGTTTTTCTTTTGGTTCATACTGCTTGCCAATAGCAAGTTCAAGTTTTAAGGCAGCTGCTATTTGTTGTGGATTAGTACATTCAAGGCATAATGTCCGCAGCCTGCAATAGGCCATTTTATAGTATGGAACCATCGTCACTTGTTGAAAACCCATTGAGAAAATGTCTAAGAGTGTATCGATATTCATTGTTTTGACAAGAGTGTCTGTAAGTGCTTGCGCTGTTACAAGAGAGTGGATGAGTAAAATCCTGGCTCTGTCTTTCATTTGCAATTAATTGTTTGAGAAATGGCCAGATGTCCTCAAGCGGTTGGTTATTTCCAAAACTGGTTACTATACAATATGCTGCATTAACTGTTGCAACTTCCCGAGCGACGCGGCAGGCAGGCTTAAAGTTGTTTCCATCCTCAAGTTTAAGCAATTCGAGCCCAAGGTGCGCTTGTCTTCGCATGTCACTGTCTGCGACCTCATACCAACTATAGGCAAGAGGAAGGTGCTCTTTATGTTCTTTCACGATGGCTATAAGCGCATCGAGTCCAAACGCAAAGAGCGCTTGGCGGCTTTTGGGCCGAAGTTCTGCAAAGAGATTTTTGAAAAACTCGAGTTCTTGAAAAATTGCTATGTGCTCGGGTGATTTGAGCCAGTGGCAGTTTGTAAAGATGACATCCCAAAGTTCTCGATTTTTGGCTTCGGGTATTTCATTTCGCTTGGCAAAGATCATGTTAATGGTATCTGTGGGTGCCTTTAATGTCGCATTGCGAAGCTCAGCAAGTGCCTTTGTCCAAGGATCTGAAGGAGTACTTCTTACTTCTGCAGGCTTTGGGGCCCGCTTCTTTGGCTCTTGTGAAAAGCAGGAAAAGAGCGCTTGTTCGGCATCTACAAGTTCCTGTTTAAATGTCTCTCGTTCATTTGGCTGCATCCGTTGATGCAGCTGGCGGATATATCCTATATCTGCTTTGCTTGGGATCGTTTCTTGTTAGTCTGAAGATGGGCCCGGCACTCTGCTAACGCATTAAATTTTACACTCGTTCGAAGCCACTCTACATTTTTGGGGTTGAGCGGCTGCTGCATGCAAGTAAGAAGCAGCGACTTGTCATCATCATTTAGTTCTATTTGAAAAGCCCGTAGGAATCCTATCGCAGTATCTGGCGGTAAAACGTGTAGAAAATCTTTTCGCCTTGCGACAAGCTGCGCCCTTGACTTTATATCTAGAGCTTGTAGAGAGGGGATCACCTTTTCGGGGCAAGTACGTGCACAAAATGCCCTCCAGCGTCCTGTAGGGCTTGTAAACAGGGAATTCCAGGCAAGGCCATTATCTAATTGCAACAATTCAGCTACGTGAGCCTCTGTTACTTCCGGCTCATTTTCTATCTTCATGATGATGCTGAGGCGGTCCGGAAGCGCTTTAATCCAGCGCATCTTAAATTCAATATTGCCCTTAAGTGAATAAAAAAGCGTTGTTCCTATTCGCTTATAGGACTCACGATTGCTTGTGAGCAGGCATTCTATCCATGAGGTCTCTGTCAGCTCGCTCGGAATGGGAAGTTCAAAGAGCTGCCTGAGTGCGCCAAGAATCATCTCCTTCTGTTCTTCTGAGGTTGTATCCAACTCAGGAATAAGCTGTGAAAGAACAGAACAGTCTTGAGTAAGAGATGCCACAAGAACCCGTGCAAAATAGGTCCCTTTTCGTAAATGAAGAGGCTCCTTTTGGAGCAGTTCTTCAAATGGTGCAGAGGGCTTAAGATCGTGCGTTATATCTTTGAAGATAGCCTCAAAGAGCGGTTTTAGGACTCCAGGATCCTCTATCGTTAAGAATTGTTGCAGGGCCCGTGCCAGCGAAAAATTTGTTCTGTACCTAGAACCATCCATGAAGACAAGGGTGTGCTGGCCTAAAGGGTTGCAGCACAAAATGTGAGGATGTCGTCTAAGGCAGCAGGCAGAAAAAAGGTGAAGGGCCGCTTCATACTGTTTGTCGGAAAGCTCCTCCGGCTTAAGTCGCCAAAGCGCTGCATGACGTGTGCCGGGAAGTGCCTGTGATGCTTTTACTATGGTATCTGCACACCACTGATCAGCATGTTCATTGCCTAGGATGCGTATAGAGTTGTTTTCCCTAATTTCAACTTCGATGGGAGAGCTGCACTCTTTAAATGTGAAGAGTATATCGTCAAAGCGAAATGAGCCATCTGTTGGGCAACGATCGGAGAGAGAGTCCTTGTCTTTCAAGATAAGCCTGAGCGTTTCGTGCAGTAATGCGACTTTTGCTGGAGGGGCATCTCTAAAGAGTATAGTAAAGCCAGATGCCGGTATCGCCAATTCAGCTTTTGCCGCCTCAAGATACTCTTGAGATAGGGTTGCCGGGCATCTTGCCGATAAAAACTCGTAGCCCAAAAGAGATCCTAGCCCATCTCCTACAATTACCGGGGAGCTTACATGGCACTTTCGTGCAGCGTTGAGGACGGTAAGGAGCGTGTGGCCGGCGCGTGGTTTTGTTAAGAAGGCGTCTACATTTGCGCTGCACTCTTCTGTAGAGCTAAGCTCTTTAAGGGTTGTATTTGTTTGTTGATCAATTTGTAAAGCTGCTAATTGAGTGATTGCTTGTTCTGTGGTCTCTTGAATAGTCATAATTTCGCTCCAGTTAGCGAGCCAATTTACAAATATTGCGAGAAAAGCGCAAGCATACATATATTTTAGAGCAACAGATATCAAATTTAGCTCTGAACATCCCTGCCTGAATCAACTTTTATGAATGGAGTATGGTTTGCCAGATTGCTTTTAACTGCTCGAGGTTTATTTCTTCATCGGGATAGCGTTTCTTCCAAATCCCAAAGTTAGGGATAGTTTTTTCATCTGAACTCCAAATATTATCAATAATAGTTTCGGCAGTAAATGGAGAGGGTGAGGACTGGGCGGAAATAGCATCTGTCAAAATTCCTAAGGCAAGACCCATTTTTTCAATGTCTTTTGGTCCGATATTTTTCAGTGACTTTCTTTCTGCTGACATAATTTTTTCATAACAAGTTCTTAGTTCTGTTTTTGTCGAGTTTTGTTGGGCTATTTCCTCATTACTGTGTACAATAAACTTGAGGTCAATCGCTGTCATGACGTGATAGTAAATATCGTGTATACATTCTTTGTCTGATAAAAGAGAATCAAAATTAAGTACTATATCAACAAACTCCAAATCTCCGGCAATTCCTTTATCTTCTGCAATACGTAAATTCGGAAGTTGCATCCTTTGGCTCAATTTCTCCCAATGTTCATCTGGAATCTCTTTGCCCTTATATTTATTGAATGTTTCTTGAGGTAATGTTTGCGTTAAAAAATCTTGGCCTAACCATTCATATTTCTTTTCTAACGGATTTATCCAATGTTTTAGAAAAATTTCATCTCCTTTATCTCCATATCGATTATCAGTCCATTGATTCAAACTTTCCCATACTTTATCGTCGGTGAGATTTTTTCTATTGAGATTTTTTTTCAGAGCAGGTGTTCGATCAACAATAAAATCTTTAAATTCCTTGAGATAGCTATCTATATTCTCTTCAGACCATGTATTTCCCCATTTTTCTTTGAAAAACTCTTTACAATCATCTACGCTAACTGAGCTTGGGAGATCTTTAAACTTATCCTTGAAGTGGTTTAAAAAATCCCCTTTAACCCAGCTTGAAAATTCACTATGGTCTTTATTGAATTGCTTCAGATCCACGATGACATTTTTAACTAGTTCTGACCGTTTTTTCTGCTCTACTGACCAATTAGCTTGTAAAGCTTCACGGTCAGGTATACGAAAAATTTTACCCTCAGGAGTCTCTTTTAATGAAAATCCCAAATTATTGTAGAATTCCTTGGATGTCTGACTGCCATCAAAACTCATTTCGACCTCTTTTAACGAAGGTTCAATAGCGGGATAAATTTCGTCGTTTTTAGCATTGGCAGCAGCTTCAGTTTTGAACTCTTCTCGCACCATATATGCATAAATAAAGCCTCCATTTGGGCCAGCTTCTTTAGATACACAAATCCACAAATTGCTATCTTTTTCCTTTAATTCAGTCGACCTAGCATCATAATGCGTAGTTATTTTTCTTCCGAATAATGGAGAAACTGCCGGTGTTTCTGTGGGTGTGGGTATGTTGGCGCTTACTGCGGCTATTTTTGCATCTGTTGGATTTGCCGCAGCAGCTGCTTTAGGACCTGTTGCTGGAACAGCTTGACTATTAGAAGGCCAATTAGACGGCGTATTGAGTGGAGAAGCCATGTGCACCTCATATTAGTTTACTATACCCCTCATAGTTTTATTATAACGCCTTCTTTAATTTAAAATCAAAATATTCATTACTATAAAAAAACAGGGACTTTCGCTTGCCTGACTTTACAAATTTGGGAATGGCGATTAAGGCAAGATCCTGATTCATAGTGAGTTAGATATCGCCCCCTAGCGAGCTTGTGAAAAAATGCCACTCCCGAAGAGAGTGCCGGCATAACTTGTAAACAGAAATAAACAATGCTACATATATTTTTTTTGTATATTATAATATTCAGAAATTATTTACACTATTGGCATGTTTACTGGAAATTATATGGATCCTTTACTAAGTGCTATGCAAACTTTAACTGTTAACGATGTCGACCTTTTGGCATCACAGGTTCCGAAGTCTTTTCCGCGTGAAGTTATCCAAGAATTGTCAGAGACTATGCGCAAAGTGGGCGAGCAAACTATCCCCATGCAAAAGATCGGCAATGTATTTGCCTATTTTGGAGAGGTCCGGAAGGGTAGGCGAAGAGTCTTTCTTTTTACAGACGAAGATTTGCACTTTGATGGTGGTCAGAACGTACATTTTAATAGAGCCTTTATGTGTCGCTTTACTCCTGCAGGTACACTGCAGAAGGTTAAAGAGGTAGTGGCAATGACCCTAGATAAGGATGAGGTAAGCAACAGGCGCGTGAGCATTATGCAAATGCTTGCTCTTAAGGAGTTTTTTCCAAAAAATTATGAGATTTATAATACAGAATGGTACCACATGGTCTTTCAGGAGAAAGCTCTATATGACCTTTTTCATTTGTATGAAAAAGAGAAGGGCCTGTATAAACTGCCTTTTGAAATAAAGAAGTCTATTGCTCGTGCAATACTTATGGCTGGTTGTAAACTTAGGGAACATAGGGTAGTACATGGCGATATTAAACTTGAGAACTTCCTGGTGTTTGCTCATTTTCTAGTCAAGCTTTCTGATTTTGGGCATGCCCACGTGACAGGTGGTGACAAAGTTGATGATATTCTCTGTGGAACGATTAAAACACTAGCGCCCGAGATGGTCCGCAGGCAATTTTTAGGTGGATCATCCTTTACAATAGGCGCTGAAACAGACACCTGGTCTCTATTCCTTATCCTGCGCACGCTTTGCGTGCCGAATATTACAGCGCATGAAGACTGCCTTATTGACTATACAGAGTTCTACGAGCAAAAGGATGAGCTGCTCAAGGCAAAACAGCTTCTAGAGCAACCCAGGTGGACTAAAGAAGAAAATGATATAATTGCCAAGTCGCTTAAACCATTTGATATAAGGCTTAGCCCAAACGCTTCTCGCACGGTGCGCTTAGGAAAAATTGAAGAGTGTATACGAAAGTTAGATGCAAAAATGGCAAATACTCTAAGTGAGTGGTCAAGTGAGATCTCATCGCTGCCTAAGCGCCCTGAAAAAATCACCTGCTTAGAAGACCTTATTATAAGTGGGCTTCAAGAAGACCCCAAACAGCGAATCACCCCGCAAGAGGCGCTAGCTGCCCTGGAAACGCTAACAAAATAGCGAAACTTCGTAATTTAAATTAAAAAAATGGATAGTGAATCAAGAGATCAGGCTAGGATCACATAATCTGACATTGGACTTTGCGAGGTTTTTTAGCCAAAGACAGCCCTGCTATTCTTTTAAGAAGCGTATCGCACTCAACGTCTGATGGAGGAACGGCAAAGATATCGAATCTAGCGGCTATAGCGCGTTGGTAGCGTCGTGTATGATCAATAGCATGAGTATGATAGAGAGCCATAATGGGATCAATTTGTGGGTTAGATACTGCTATCTCGTGCCGACGAAGAGTAATTTCGGCCTCAATCCAATCGCAAAATGCAGTCCTCATATCTGCATTTTGCGATTGAAAATTGATATCTAATGTAAATGTTTCTAATACTCTCTTTGTAACAGAAAAGTTACCGGGATCTAAATATCCCTTGATGACAGTAGCTTGTTGCTGAGCGTTCATGGAGTTCCAATTTTTTGTTTCGTGCTTAAATAGAGCCTGAAAAAGTTTTTCATAGAGTTTTATAGCCATAGCTTCTGCCTCGTTCTCGGTCTTATATGCAAGCGAATTCAAAATATCATTATAATGAGTTTCCAGGACTGGCCTAAGTCTAGTGTATTGCAGCGTATCATGTATGGAAGATAGTATTAGAATAATCGAGTTCATGCGCGCTGTTGCCGCCGGGGTGTGATTTCCTTCCAGGGTTGCCTTTTGTGTTTGAACTACGTAGGAGCAGCCTTTCTGAAGTTCTTCATGCGCCCATCCCAGGTTTGTATCATCAACAAACGCTTCCAATTTTGGCCAAGCAGGATGGCGTAGATTTTTAATGGCGGTTACACTTGTGCAAATATTCCATAGAGCCGAAACCTGCTCTTCTCGACTCATCTTGCTCAAATGTTGCTGCAGATAGTCAAGTTTTGCCACCAGTATATCGCATTGGTAACCCTCGCCAATTCCGGTCATAAAACTTTCTATTGAACAGTCCAGCACTGTTGCAATGGTTCTACAGTGTACTTCAAAAATTGGCCGGTACTGGGACATGGGTTTAGCAATTTCATGAAGCACTTTCATCACTTCTAACAGCTTTTTTACGCTAAGTGATGTCTGTTTATTCTCTAAGCTAGCAATCTGTGTAGTAAGTAGATGAGAGCAGCCCCGGCGCATATCTTCATGCGCCCATCCCAAGCTTGTGTCATCGACAAAATTGCTTAATAACTGAAATGCCCGATGTGTGGGAAATGTCACGTTTGATACAGATGTGTAAATAGCGATGAAGGTCTCTGCCTGCTGGCAAGGGCTTAATGTATGCCACTCTAGTTTGAGGGTATTTAATGCATCTAGGAGACGTCCATCAGGGAGCTCTCCTGATGCAAGCATGCGCCCAATTATATGCAGCAAACGCTGGCGAGCTTGTGGCACCCTTTCCGATGCTTTTTGCGCAGTTGAGAGTAAAAAACTTAAAAGTTGTGAGCTAAACCCATTGATTAGTATGGTAAATTCGTTAAAGGGCTTGAGGAGTAGATTTTCAAGTTTTATTCGCAAAAGATGACGCATTCGTAGAGTATCTTTCTTCAATTTATTGGGGAGCTTAAGGCCGCTAGCCTCTAGGTTCTTTAGCTCACAGGCTGCCCGGAGAGTCTCATCTGTGATTTTTCGACTTATTTCAGTTATCGTTACCGGATTTGGCAGAGTGCAATTCGGAGGAAAGAAGAGTGCACCGATACGCTTCATAAGTAGATCTCTGTAGATGCGTTGAGTGGCTTTTGATGCAGAGGAAAAGTATATTAATGACGTTGTATCTAAATGGTTGCGTTGAAAAAAATCGGCTAAAGGCTTATCTGCAAGTAATGGAGATTGTAATATATGCATGAATATTTTTCTTGAAAAGTCTCTGCTTGGTCTTGGTCTGTCTCAATTTGTACTGTTGTAATGAAAAATATGATAGTACTAATCTCGTAATTTAAATTCAATCTCAAAAGGCTTCCTTTGGGGCATCTTCGTTAGCTGTGGATTGTATTTCTATCATCAAAAAATTGAGCATATTGCTATACTGGCCCCTTTATTGGAGAGAAAGTTCCCATGAAGGAGCTCTTTTTTTTGCTGTTTATGTCCCTCAAAATCCCTATGTTTGGAGAAGATCAACCTATGAAGATGTTTGTTGAGCCTAGCCATCCGCGCCTGAGCATGCCAGCGGACGTTGTTCCCGTTGAAGAAATTCGCTCAGAGTATATTCAGAAGCTCATAGATGAGATGATCTCCATTGCCGGAGGCGAGCGCGGCGATGTGGAAAAGAGGGTGATGGTGGGCCTTGCTGCACCTCAGATTGGGGTGTACAAGCAGGTGATTTTAGTTGATATGGCTATAAGTGCCGAGAGAAAAGAGCTTGGCAAGCTAAAAGCCTATATTAACCCAAAAATTATCTGGAAATCAGAGGAAAAAGATTTTGAGCGAGAGGGCTGCTATTCTGTAGATAGCAGAATCTCCGGCGTTGTGCCGCGGGCAACAAAAATCAAAATCAGCGCATATGACCGAGAGGGCAATCCTATCACAGAAGAGCTTTCAGGCTTTACAGCGCGCATCTTCCAGCACGAAGTAGATCACCTGGAGGGTATTCGCTTTCCTGACCGCGTAGCAGAAGGGCAGGGCGGAAATCTCCATTGGGTTGAAGAGAACGAATTTCCCGAATACCGCAAGATATGGCGCGAGTGGCCCAAAAGTGTACCCCTTGACACCTGGCATGCCATGAAAAAGGGGTCGGGTTAGGATGTTCCACGCTACGGGTAGCTACACCGTAGGTTTTGGAGTGCGACGATCTTTCGTCGCTTTCACTGTGACCACGCACCCTAATAACCTCACCGCTCAAGCTGCAAATCACCTTTATATCATGTAGATGTGTTTTGTAAGCTTGGGCGGTAATGAAGTAAAGGTGTGTGGTCGGATCTAAAGCTGCGAAAAATCGCAGCACTCCAAAGACCTGCGGTCGAAGAAAACGTATTTTTTTACTTTCTCCTCTTATTACACAAGATCGCAAGCTTCGGGCGGCATCCAGTGGGCATCGTGGTCTTTCCACTTGACGTTGCAGCCGATGGGGTTGGTGAGGGGAGTTGTGATGGGCATGCCCGAGGTATGCTCAAGCAGCGCATTGCGAAGGTCGTTGATGGTCATTTTTGATGCATCTCTTGGGGAGTCGATGGCTCTTCCGCAGTAGATGAGGTGGCGCGTTTGGTCAAATACGTAAAAGTGGGGCGTTCGCAGGGCGCCATAGGCGCGGGCGATATCTTGCGATTCATCGTAGAGGTAGATCCATGGAAATTTTTGCTCTTTCATGCGCTCTACCATATGCTCAAAGGAGTCTGTGGGGTAGGTCTCTTTGCTGTTTGAGTTAATGGCGACAAACTGCACGCCCTTGTCCTTAAACTCTTGGGCAGTTTTTCTTGTTATTTCATCAGAGCCAATGACATAGGGGCAGTGGTTGCAGGTGAAAAAGATAACAAGGGTGGGAAAAGTTTTAAAATCCTGGAGAGAGTATCTTTTGCCATCGGTTGCAGGCAGGGTAAAATTTGGGGCTTTTGAGCCCAAAGTTAGTGTGTATGCCATTATATAATCTCCATTTGTTTGCCGATTTTTTCAAAGGCGTTGATTGCTTGGTCTAGGTGTACCGTATCGTGCCCTGCAGACATCTGCGTGCGGATGCGCGCTTTATCGAGAGGGACTACCGGATAGGAAAAGCTAATTACATAGATGCCTTCATCTAAGAGGCGGTCAGCAAAACGGGTCGCAACGCCAGCATCACCTATCATGACAGGGATGATGGGGTGCGAGCCGGGGATAAGAGAAAAGCCGAGCTTTTGCATGCCGTTTCTAAAGTAGAGACTATTTTCATGCAGCTTTTTTCGGAGCTTGTCGCCATTTTCTACGATGTCCAGGACTGTAAGGGTTGTTGTGGCAATCACCGGGGCTAAGCTGTTTGAAAAGAGGTAGGGGCGAGAGCGCTGCCTCAGCCACTCTATAACCTCTTTTTTGCCTGAGGTATAGCCGCCGGATGCTCCGCCAAGCGCCTTTCCAAGTGTGCCTGTCAAAATATCTATACGATTCATCACATGCGCCGCTTCGTGGGTGCCGCGGCCCTTCTCTCCAATAAAACCAGTTGCATGCGAGTCGTCAACCATCACAAGGGCGTCATATCTATCGGCAAGGTTGCAGATGGCAGGAAGGTTTGCGAAAATGCCATCCATCGAAAAGGCGCCATCTGTTGCGATGATGCGATAGCGCGAAGTTGCCGCCTCTTTAAGCTTTGCCTCTAGATCTTGCATGTCGTTGTTATTATAGCGCAAGCGTTTGGCCTTTGAAAGGCGGCAGCCGTCAATAATGCTTGCATGGTTGAGGGCATCGCTTAAGATGGCATCCTCTTCGGAAAAGAGCGTTTCAAAAAGACCGGTATTGGCGTCAAAGCACGAGGAATAAAGAATGGTATCTTCAGTGCCAAGAAAGCGGCTTAAGCGCGCCTCTAGCTCTTTATGCACATCTTGTGTGCCGCATATAAAGCGAACGCTTGACATGCCAAAGCCATGCAGCTGGAGCGCTTTTTGGGCCGCATGCACAAGCCCGGGGCTATTTGAAAGGCCAAGGTAGTTATTTGCGCAAAGGTTTATTACCTCGCGTCCATCTTCAAGGCGGATGATGGCAGCTTGAGGTGAGGTGATTACCCGCTCTTTTTTATAAAGGCCCTCTTTTTTCAGCTCTTCACTCTTTAGGGCAAGCTCTTGAAAGAACTGCTGCTTCATCATAGCTCCCATATGCAAAAGGCGCATGCCGTGGTTTTTGAATGGCTGATGGTAATAAGCAGTCGAGGGTTGTCAAATCTTTCTTGCACGTTATTTGAAAGGGTAACGCAGGGTTTGCCAAGGGGATCTTTTAGTACCTCAATGTCGTGCCAGGTTATGCCGCGAAAACCTGTGCCAAGGGCCTTAACGACAGCCTCTTTGGCAGCAAAACGGCCCGCATAGTAGGCAAAGAGGTGGTCTTGATTATCTGACGAGGTAAGCCGTTCATTTGGAGTGAAGAGGCGCTCAATAAAGTGAGGGCCCCTTCGATCTATGGCCTTGGCAATACGATCAATTTCAATAATATCTACGCCAATGCCTTTTATCATCACATTTCCTTTACTGGTAGGTAAGATGATAGGGAGAGATAGCCTCAGCTTCTGCGCGTATCTCGCCCCCTTCATCATGGCCTATTGCGTTGCAGAAGATTATTTTGCCAGAAGAGGAATATTTTTGCGAAAGTACTTGTGTACGAATCGTCTGGCCTAAAAATTCTCCGCCGCCATTTACCACCACCATTGTGCCGTCTTCAAGGTAGCCTACGCCCTGTTTCGGCTCTTTGCCAAGGCGCTGGATCTTAATAGAGAGCACTTCGCCGCGCTGAGCGCCGGGCTTTAGGGCCGCTGCTATGCTATCGAGGCTTATAGTAGTTGGCATATCCTCTTCAGTTTTAATTTGGGATGGATCTTGCGATGTGAGGATGTATGCCGGTATCTGCTTTGCAGCACGCGACATCTTTTGCTGCAGCTCTTCAGCATCAGAAAAGTGAAATTCTTTAACCTGAAGGCCAAGGTTTGGCATAGTTTCCAAGCGCTTTAGGTGCTCTTGGCACTTCTTCGCACGATAGCGGGTATGCTCATCCATGCTTTCAGATGCCTTAAGAAGCTCTTTTACTAAAAATGTTGGGGCTACAAGCTGATGATCCAGAAGGCCCGACCTGGCAAGCTCTATAAGGCGGCTATCTTCAAGAGCGCTCATGTCGATGACAAGCTCTTTTTTCTTTGTCTCTCTACGGGGTGCTGCCTGTGCAGATGCCATTTTGAGCCACCAAGCCTTAACAGAAGTGCTTGTAAGCATTATGCCCATGTAAACGGTTGCCATAGAGGTAAGGCCAAGTATTACCCCTTTTGCAAATAATGAGAGTAAGTCATCAGATGGTGAATTTACAAACAAAAATAGTACAGAGATCATGCAAGCGAAAATCAGAAAAAATATTCGAAAGAACAACACATTTCGTTCCATAGAATCCTCGTTCAACCAAGTTTTAAAAATGCCGGCCGGCGGCGGTCGAATAGTAAAAAATTACCGCAATTTTTGTCGACAAATTTAATTATTTGATTCTTTTAGGGCTCTCTGGATAGCTTTTGTATCTTCGCGTTCCTTGATGGCTTCGCGCTTATCATGCAGTTTTTTACCTTTGGCAAGGGCAATTTTTAGCTTTGCACGCCCTTTTCTGAGGTAGATGGAGAGGGGAATAGAGGTAAGCCCCTTTTCTTGGATAGCAACGGCAAGTTTGGTAATTTCTTTTTTATGGGCTAAAAGCTTGCGTCTTCGCTTTTCTTCGTGGTTGTGGACCGATCCGTGGCGGTAGGGGGCAATTGTTGCATTTACTAGCCACAGCTCGCCGTTGTCGATAGTGACATAAGCCTCCTGGAGGCTTCCGCCATGATCGCGCAGGGACTTTATTTCGGTTCCGAGTAAGACGAGGCCCGTTTCGAATGTTTCAAGAATTTCATATTGGAACCCTGCTTTGCGGTTGGAACAGAGCTCTTTTATTTCGGTTGAGTCTTTCATGGCCATAAGTATATCATCTTCTACAAAAAGGAAACCACATGAAGTTTACAATTTCTCGACAAGAGCTGGCGGAGATTTTAAGCCGCTTGCAAAATATCGTTGCACCAAAGACGCCTATTCCTATTCTCTCAAATCTGCTGCTTGAAGTGCAAGACTCTCGAATTATCATCACAGCAACAGACCTAACTGTTGGCATTCGCCTTACCGGCAACGCAAAAGTGGCAGAACCGGGCGCTACAACCATCCCGGCAAGGCGTTTTGCGCAGCTTGTACGCGAGCTTACCGCCTCTCAGCTTGAAATTTCTACAAACAACAAAGATATCACCCTTATCGTGGCAGATTCATCCACATTTCGCATCCACGGCCTGCCAAGAACAGACTTTCCTGCCTTGCCTGATTTAAGCGGCGCTATACGCGTACAGGTAAGCCAGGGCCAGCTTAAAGATGCCCTATACCGCACCTCCTTTGCAGTATCTAAAGAGGACAACCGCTACGTCCTTACAGGGGTATACTGCCAGATCATAAATGGCCAGGCGATCTTTGTAGGAACGGATGGAAAGCGCCTTGCACGCACCTCAATTCCCACAAATATGGATCCAAACACAAACTACGAGTGCATACTGCCGCTAAAAGCTGTCGACGAAATCTTAAAATCGCTTACAAGCGATGACGAGCCTGCAACCTTAAGCATCTTACCTGAAAAGATCGCTGTAGAGGCAAATGACGCCCTTATCGTCAGCAAGCTTTTAACGGGCGATTACCCCGATGTGGACCGCGTTATTCCGCAAGAGTCGGCATGCGTTGTGGCGCTGCATCGCGAAGAGCTTATGCAGCTTCTTCGCCAGGTGGCGCTCTTTACTACAGACGACAACCATTCAGCCCGCTTTACCCTGACAAAAGGGGAGCTCCAGGTAAATGCTACAAGCATGGATGTAGGCGAGGGGAAGGTAAGCATGCCTGTAAACTACGACGGCGAGCGCTTTGACATTGCCTTTAACCCGCTCTACTTTACCGATATTTTGCGCCATAGCAAAAATGAGACGGTATCTCTTGGCTTTACAGACGCCTATAACCCGGGTGTGATCGTAGATGGGGCCCTCCAGCCGGGCTATAAAGAGCTTCCAAACCCGCTTTTTGTTTTGATGCCTCTGCGATTGAATCAAGAGTAGGGTGTGTTTTTAAAGCAGCTTTATGCACGAAATTTTCGCAATTTTGACCAGATTGCAGTCAACTTTGTCGATGGCATTAACGAGGTAGTGGGCGACAATGCGCAAGGAAAGACAAGCCTTTTAGAGGCGCTTTTTTTGTGCATGACGGCAAGCTCCTTTCGCTCGCAGCATCTAAAAGAGCTTATCAGACATACTGAAAAGGGCTTTTTTGTGGAGGCCTCCTTTGAAAAGGCGGGCGTCAGTCATCAGGTAGGAATAAGCTATGATGGCTCTAAGAGGCGCGTCTTTCTTAATGGGTCTCCTTGCGAGACGCCCACAGTACTTTTGGGCCTTATGCCGGGCGTTGCAAGCACGCCGGATGATATAGCCGTTGTAAAGGGCGAGCCGAGGCTTCGCCGGCGCTATCTCGACCTCATGATCGCTCAAGTAGACCCTGTCTTTGTGCACCACCTAACGCGCTTTATGCGAGCCTTAAAGCAGCGCAACGTCTTGTTAAAGCAAAAGCAGATAGGATCTATCTCTTGCTGGGAAGAAGAGCTTGCAAGGTCTAGCGCCTACATAAGCCTGCAGCGCAATAAGGCTGTAGAGTTTATAGCTGTGAAGGCAAAAGAGTATTTTTGGGCCTTCTCTCAAGAAAAGCTTGCCCTTTCGATTAGCTATGCATCAAATGTTCGTTTGGTCGAAGATCTTGAAGAGATGCGAAAAATAGTGATGGCTGAGTTTGAAAAAAAACGCGCCCAAGAGGTGCATCTTGGCGCAACGTTAGTTGGCCCGCATCGCGATGATCTGCAGATCTTTATCGGTGAAAAGTCAGCGCGAGAGTTTGCAAGCATAGGCCAAAGCGCCCTTGTCGCCTGCGCCTTGCGTCTTGCCGAATGGCACTTTCTTGAGCGAGAAACGCGCTCTAGGCCCTTAATGATCGTCGACGACTTCGGAAATGCCCTTGATGGAACCAGAAAAAAGCTTCTCTTTTCAGAACTTGGCAAGCTAGGCCAGCTTTTTCTATCTTCTCATAGCTCACTTCAGGCGGGGCATACATTAAAAATCCATGAAGGAAAGCTTGTAAGCGTATGATTTTACCAAATATTGCTGACGGGGAGTACAAAGCCTCTGACTTTGTAAACTGCATACGAAATCGCTATCGACATATACGCAAGTGGGCAAAGCGCACTGAAACGAACGCCTTTCGCCTCTATGATCGCGAGCTTTACCATTATCCGCTAGCTATCGACTATTATGCCGGACGCTACCTTGTGCACTACTTTTCACAAGATAGGGAGCAAATTGAGCCCCCGGAGGCAGTTGCTCGCGAGATTGAACAGGCGCTTATCCTGCTTTTTTCTTGCGATCCAAGCGATATCTACTGGCGATCGCGCATTAAGCGAACAAAGTTTCAGCAGTATGAAAAGCAGGCAGATCGCGAAGAGTTTTTTACTGTGCAAGAGTATGGCGTACGCTTTAAGGTAAACCTTGTTGACTATCTTGATACCGGCCTCTTTCTTGACCATCGAGAAACGCGACAGCTTGTGGCAAACCACTGTAAAGACAAGCGGCTGCTTAACCTCTTTGCCTACACATGCTCTTTTAGCGTGCAGGCTGCCATAAAGGGCGCACGCTATACAAAAAGTGTCGATATGTCCAACACCTACTGCGACTGGGGAAGGGATAACTTTATCTTAAATAACCTGCCCTTAAAAGATAACGAGATCGTACGCGCCGACTGCCTCAAATTTCTAGACGAAGAGATCCATTCTAAATTGCGCTACGATGTCATTGTGATCGACCCTCCCACAATATCGCGCTCTAAAAAAATGGATCAGATGTTTGATATCCAAGAAGACTACATTTTCCTGCTCACAAAGTCGCTAAAGCTCCTAAAGCCCGGCGGCGTTATCTTCTTCAGCACAAATTCTCGCAAATTCGTCTTCGATCAAGCCCCATTTGAAGCAGTATCAATTATCGACATCTCCAAAAAAACCCTGCCCGTAGACTTTCGCGACCCCAAAATCCATTCCGTTTGGAAAATCGCACACTCTTGTCCTCCTACGGGGTTGTGAAAAAATAGGGTTTTTTTCGACCGCAGGTCTTTGGAGTGCGGCGATTCTTCGCCGCTTTTACTTTGACCACACACCTTTACTTCCTTACCGCCCGAGCTTACAAAATAAATCTACATGAATCTGTAGAGGTGCTTTGTGAGCTTTGGCGATCTTGTGATTAAGGTGTGTGCAAAATCTAAAGCTGCGAACAATCGCAGCACTCCAAAGACCTGCGGTCGAAAAAAACCCTATTTTTTCACAAGCTCCATAGGAAGACCTCAGGACTCTTGTGCAGCAAAAGACATAAGTTCGGAGTGAATAGCTGCGGTTAAGTGATTTAGGGGGCAGGAAAGGCGGGTTAGGTTGGGGTGGTGGTAAAACGCATTGGTTTGCGGGCCAAGTTCAAATAGTGAGGGGTCTTCGCTGTGCAGGAAAATTTTTTTATTGTTTGCGAGTGCAACTCCCAACTCTAGATGGGTTCCATTTCCTCCGGGGAGTAATACAACCACAAAATCAGATTCCATAACGCCGTTTAACTCTAAAATGGCTACCTCTTGCAAACGTTCAAAGCTTACCGATTTTACACTGCCATGATGTGTCCAGTCATAAGAGAGCTCATGCTCAAGGCTCTTTAATGAATCCCTAATGAGATTGTGCTCTGCTGCTCTTGAAAGTGATGTGGCGATATAGTATTTCATTATATTCCTTATGTGTAGCGTGTCTTATAACATAGTAAGTCGTGATTTTGATTGCAACAATTCTAAAATTTTAGTATGATTCAAGACATTATGAATAAGATTATCTCTATTTTTTGTATTATTTTTTACGTAAATGTCGCTTCAGCGGTTGTCTATACTGAGCGTCCTTACGGCTTTACGCCTGTGGTCGAAGTTTCTGCCTGCTTTTTAGAGAAAAATGGCAAGTTTCTCTTTCTTCATCGCCAAGACAATAAGTCGCATGGCAATACCTGGGCTATACCGGGTGGCAAGGTTGAAAAGAAGGAGTCGTCCCTTCATGCCATCGTGCGCGAGATAAAGGAAGAAACCGGCATCATATTGCCGCCAGAATCTGTTAACTTCATAAAAACTGTCTACATCACACACCCGGGCACGAGTGGGGTAAGCTTCATCTACCACATGTTTTCAGCGTCCTACGAGGGCACGTTAGCAATTTCCATCGACCCATCAGAGCATAAAGGCTTTACCTGGGTAACACTGCAAGATGCCCTCAGAATGGAGCTCATGGACGATGAAGCTCCCTGCATAGAGCTTGCCTATCCTGCGACAGTGCTGCCTTAAGGTTTCAACAGCTCTACACGGTCTGTATCGCCGGTTAGAAGTGAAATGGCAAGACCAAGATAGTCTCGAAGGTGTCTTGTGATTAAAAACTTTTCTTTTACATACTCTTGTCCAAGTTCGCCCATGGCTTTTGCTTTTTCTGCATGCTGCAGTAAGTAGCGGATTCTGTAGGCGGCTCCCTCCGGGGTGTTCACAATATAGCCTGTATGGTCATTAATAATCTGGAGCTTTATGCCGCCGGTATTTCCGCCGATCAGAGGTTTTGCCTTCCAGAGGCCTTCTGTAACAGTCAAGCCAAAGCCCTCTTTTACAGATTTTTGCAGGATAATGGTGGCTGCGCGCTGCAGAGCATTTATCTGAAGGTGAGCGTTTGCTTCAAGAAGGAGAATGTGTATGTCAGGATCACCGTTTGCTGCCTTTTCAATTTCCTCAAGTACCTCCTTGCCCTCAGGATCATCTGAGGCAGATGAGCCGGCAAACACAAGCTGCACTTCGGGATTTACCTTTTTTACCAGTCGATAGGCTTCTACTACTCCCAAAGGGTCTTTAAAGCGGTCAAAGCGAGATACTTGCAACAGCATAGGCCTTGAAGGGTCGATCTTAAACAGCTCGAAGATAGCCTGGATTTCAATTGGTTCTAGCTCTCTATTTTTATCGCTTAATGGGTCGATGCTTGGTGGTACGACAAAAATAGGATGCGGCAATGGATGGGTAAATTCGATAAGTGAAAATATTGAGGCGTCATATTTTGAGATAAACCTGCTTAGATAGTGCCAGACAAAGTGATTTGGCCTTGATGCATCCACATGACAGCGCCAGATCCACTTATTTTTTCGCGCGGGAAAGTGCTGAATAAGGGCAGCCGGTTGCGGATCATGCACAATCACTATGCTCGATTCTGTAAGCGCATGGTTTAAAAATTTGGCGTTTGTTTCGTTTACCTCTTCATAGAGCTTAAGTTGCGATTGCGTAACAAGTTTTTTATTTCCCTGCAGGCCATTGTGAAAAGCCTTCGTGCACTCAAAAAACTGAGGCGGCGCTTGAATCACGTGCCATTCAGACTCTATACCCAAAGATTGAGTTAAGGGAACCATGCTCGACAAAATTTCTGCTACTCCGCCGCCAAGCTGCGTCGAGCTTATGTGCGTGATGCGCTGGCCCTTAAGCCGTTTTGCAAGCTGAAACAGCTGGTCTAAGGACTCTTGCTCTACAATGTCTTTGTATGATTCTACTGATTTAGCCATTGGTAGTACTAAAGGTTGCTATAGTGTTAATAAGATTTGCCTTAAGGTCCTTTAAGGAAATAAAATAGGGGTCTACCTTTGCAAGCTCTGGAATCAGCTGATCATACTGCGGCGAAAAGGCTTGCAGCCATACGCAAAAATCACTTATTTTTCCCGGAACGCGCAGGCTTGAGTCTATAACATGATAAAACAGGGAGCTTAAGGTCAAGCGAGGCAGTATATCGAGCAGCTCCTGAGGATCGTTTAGGACAAGGCCGGTGTCAAAGACAAGAATTTTTGAGCGGGCAAAATGAAACTGATCATCTCGTCGAGATAAGGGAACTACTTCCTTTTCTTCTAAGCGATCTTCTATGACTTCAAGAAGATCCGATCGAAGGTCGTCCAAATCCTCGTACTCCATAGGGTTGATGATGTCAATGCGTTCGGAAAGTACATCGTCATGAAGGGCGTGATGCGCCCAGATTGAAAAGTCATTATGAAACTCTGTAAATTCAAAGCTGGTCCCAAGCCGGCTTCCCCAGAAATGGGTATAGAGTGAGTTTTGTGGAAGAGTGGCAATTTTATCCCGCAGCTCTATCAGCGTTTGGGCCCTCATACCAAGAGCGATCTTGGTTAAGGAGCAGTCTTTAATATAAAATTGTTTATTGTTCATTATTGTAGAAATAGCATTTTTTTTGAAAAAAGTAAAGAATATATTTTAGAACCAAGAAAGGACCAAAAGGACCAAAGGGACCAAAAGGACAGAAAAAGTCCTTTATGTCCCTTATGTCCTTTATGTCCTTTTGGTCCTTTCCTGGTTCTTTTTTATTTTTGTTAAATAAAGATTTTGATATAGCAAAACTATGACTGAACAACAACCTGACACAAAAAACATCAAGGTTTGGCCGGGACAGCCCTATCCGTTAGGGGCGGTCTATGACGGGGCAGGGACCAATTTTTCGATTTTTTCTGAATCGGCAGAAAAAGTTGAACTCTGTCTTTTTGACGAAAAGGACCATGAGACTCGGATAGAGCTGCCGGAAGTAACCGGCCACTGCTGGCACGGCTATTTTCCTAAGATTGAGTCTGGGCAGCGCTATGGCTATCGCGTCTATGGTCCCTGGGATCCAGACAATGGGTACCGCACAAACCCTGCAAAGCTTCTCTTCGATCCTTATGCAAAAGCAATTGATGGGGAAATTGTGTGG
The DNA here is from genome assembly GCA_963826935.1 of uncultured Chlamydiales bacterium. GTDB lineage: Bacteria > Chlamydiota > Chlamydiia > Chlamydiales > FEN-1388 > SZAS-7. Next base: position 674,131 of record CAWGYH010000005.1, read on the forward strand.
GACGACTCTCTATTCCCCTATAGAATGGGAGGTGATCCTAAAATAAAAAGCGATACGGATAGCGCCCCATTTTTGCCAAAGTGCGTTGTTCACCAGCCCTATTTTGACTGGTCCGGCGATCGTGTTTTGGGCATTCCCTGGCACGATACCATCATCTATGAAACACACGTCAAGGGCTTTACCGCTAAACATCCGTTAATTCCCGAGGAGCTAAGAGGTACCTTTGCAGGCCTTGCCCATCCGGCTGCCATCGATTACTTTAAGCGCCTTGGCTGTACAGCAATCGAGCTTATGCCCATCCACTACTTTGTGCATGACAAACACCTAATAGACAAAGGTTTACGAAATTATTGGGGCTATAATTCTATTGGCTATTTTGCTCCTCACAGCGAGTATGCCTCAGATAAGCGCCCGGGAGCTGTCGTGGCAGAATTTAAGCAGATGGTAAAAGCCTTTCACCAGGCAGGAATGGAAGTCATTTTGGATGTTGTCTACAACCACACCGGCGAGGGAAACCACTTTGGCCCCATTCTCTCCTTTAAGGGAATTGACAACCCCTACTATTACCGTCTTTCTGACGACCCTTTTTACTATAAAGATTATACCGGAACCGGCAACAGCATGCAGATGAGAAATCCACTTGTTTTGCATCTTCTCATGGACTCTCTTCGCTACTGGGTTCAGGAGATGCATGTCGACGGCTTTCGTTTTGATCTAGCCGCAGCACTTGCAAGGGAGCTTCACGATGTTAATCGCCTTTCTGCCTTTTTCGATCTTATCCAGCAAGACCCCGTAATAAACCAGGTGAAGCTTATCGCAGAACCCTGGGATATTGGCGAGGGCGGCTATCAGGTAGGCAACTTTCCTCCTGTCTGGACTGAGTTGAACGGAAAATATAGGGATTGCGTGCGAGACTACTGGCGAGGGGAGCGCAAAAACCTTGCAGAGTTTGCAACGCGCTTTACCGGAAGTTCAGATCTGTATGAAAATACAACGCGCCGGCCCTATGCCAGCATTAACTTTGTCACATGCCACGATGGCTTTACATTGAATGATCTTGTCAGCTATCAGAATAAGCACAACGAAGCAAACAAAGAAGAAAACCGCGATGGCGAGGACCACAACCGCAGCTGGAACTGTGGAGTAGAAGGTCCGACAGATAATCCTGAAATTTTGAAACTGAGAAATAAGCAAAAGCGCAATTTTCTTGTCACGCTCTTTCTTTCTCAAGGGGTAACCATGCTTTTGGGAGGCGATGAAATTGGCCGCACGCGAAAGGGCAATAACAACTCCTATTGCCAGGACAACGAGCTTTCCTGGTATGATTGGGAACATGTAGACCTGGAGCTTTTAGACTTTACTCAAAAGCTTATCGCCTATCGAAAGGCACATCCTGTTTTTCGCCGTCGAGACTGGTTTCAAAGAAATATTCAAGGAAAGCCTATTCAGGGCAGTGAGCTGCCCGATATAGGATGGTTTAAACCTGATAGCGCGCCAATGACAGAGCAGGAGTGGAAGGAGGGTTGGGCCATGTCCATTGGTATTTTATTAAATGGAAAGACCATTCCAAATCCCAACCCGCGAGCCGATCCTATTTTCGATGATAATTTTTATGTTATCTTTAACTCCTATCATGAGCCTTTGGATTTTACCTTGCCTCCAAGCGTTTGGGGAAATAGCTGGGTAAAGGAGCTTGATACCAGCGTCGGCTGGATTGAAGAAGGTCAAGCATGTAAGGCAGGCGATACGATTAAGGTCGATTCAAGAAGTGTTGTGGTGCTGCGCGATGCGAGTTAACCTTATTGCCACATACCGAATACAGCTTCGTGCGGGAATGGGATTTCGCCAAGTAGAAAAAATGCTTGGATATCTCAAAGAATTGGGCATAAGCCATCTGTATGCCTCTCCCTACCTTCAAGCGATGCCTCAAAGCTCTCACGGATATGATATTGTAGATCCTACGAGCGTAGATATTGAGCTTGGCGGCGCTAAAGCGCACGCGAAGATGTGTCAAAGACTTCAAGAGCTCAATCTTGGACAGCTCATCGATATTGTGCCAAATCACATGGCGATATCGCAGGGAGAAAATCCCTGGTGGTGGGATGTTTTGGAAAATGGCTCCTCAAGCCGATATGCTGCCTTTTTCGACGTAGACTGGGATGTTTCAGATGAAAGGTGGTCAAACAAGGTGCTCCTTCCGGTACTTGGCGATCAGTATGGGCGCGTCCTTGAAAATGGGCAGCTTCAGCTTTCACGCAGTGAGGGCTTCTTTGTCCTGCACTATGAAAAGCAGCTTTTTCCTATAGACCCTTCAAGCATCGGGGATCTTTTAAAAAAGGCAAGCATAACATCAAACTCTGACTCTCTGGCATTTCTTGCCGCAAGCTTTGATCGGCTGCCCAAGCCAATACCCTTTTCTCAACAGCTTGTAGAAGAGCGAGATCGCGACAAGCACGTGCTGCAAACCATGCTAGCAAGGCTTTGCAAGCAAGAGAGAGAGCTTGCCCGCTCTATTGACGATGAAGTTTCTAAGCTCAACTCAGACCCCGATTTGCTCGATATGCTTATCGATCGACAAAACTATAGACTCAGCTTTTGGAAAAAAGCCAACCGAGACTTAGGCTACAGGCGATTTTTTGATGTAAAAGATCTTGTAGGATTGCGCGTTGAAGATCCTAAAGTGTTTTCTAAGCTACATGCGCTGTCCATTGACTGGATAAAAAAGGGGTTGGTGCAGGGGCTTCGAGTTGATCATCCCGACGGTCTTCTTCTGCCGACAGAATATTTTCATACGCTTCGAAAAGTCTGTCCTGACAGCTGGATAGTTGCTGAAAAGGTGCTAGAGCCCACAGAAGTGCTGCCAAACAATTGGCCGATCGACGGAACTACAGGGTATGACTTTTTAAATCTTGTGGGGGCGCTCTTTATAGATCCTCAAGGAAAAGATCCCTTAACAGCTTTTTATAAAGAAATCACCGAAGAAGAGATAAACTATGAAAAAGTTATATTGGATAGTAAACGGTTGATTCTCACCCAAATTCTTGAAAGCGAACTTGACAGGCTCACAACACTCCTAGTGCATATCTGTGAAAGGCATAGGCGATATCGCGACTATACAAGGCGCGATCTTAGAGAGGCGCTTTGCGAGGTGAGCGTTTCATTTCCGGTATATCGCTCCTATGTGTCGGTTCAAGAAGAGTCTGTTAGAAAAGAGGATGAACAGGCAATAAACCAGGCAATCGATCAGGCAATGCAGACAAGATCCGATCTTGAACCAGAGCTCTTTTTGTTTATAAAAGATATACTATTGCTAAAAGTCAGAGGCGATTTAGAGACAGAACTTACACTGCGCTTTCAGCAGCTTTCAGACTCTTGTATGGCAAAGGGAGTTGAGGATACGGCCTTTTATCGGTTTAATCGCCTGATTGCGCTGAACGAGGTTGGGTCAAATCCTGACTCCTTCGGTATATCGTTAGAGAAGTTTTATGAAAGATGCAACTATGCAAAGCAGCATTGGCCGAAGTCGCTGCTTGCTACAACGACGCATGATACCAAGCGAAGCGACGATGTGCGAGCAAGGCTGTACCTTCTCTCAGAAATTCCGGATGTATGGAAAACCGCAGCTTCGAGGTGGTTTTCAAATAATAAAAAATATCATACCGGCGACTTTCCAGACAAAAATACCGAGTATTTTTTCTACCAGACTCTAGTAGGGGCGTGGCCCATTGATAAAAAGAGAGTTTTGGCCTACATGGAAAAGGCCGTGCGCGAGGCAAAAACCTATACTTCGTGGACAACTCAAAACGAGAAGTATGAGCAGGCCCTGTTTCAATTTATTGAATCTGTGTTGAGTGATAAAGTGTTTATTAAAGATCTCGAGCGTTTTGTAAAAAATCTCATTTTGCCGGGAAGAATAAATAGCCTTACCCAAACGTTGATCAAGCATACATCGCCGGGAGTCGGGGATGTCTACCAGGGAAGCGAGGTTTGGGATTTAACCCTTGTAGATCCCGACAACCGGCGGCGGGTTAATTTTTCTAAGCTCGAGCAGTTGTTGCATGAGGTTAAAAACTCGACTCCGGAACAGATTCTCGAAAGGATGGATGAAGGGCTGCCAAAGCTCTGGGTGATTTACCACTCTTTAGCTGTCCGCAGCCAAAAATTGGACTCCTTTGGCCCTCAAGGGGCATTTTTGCCGATCGTAGCGCAAGGAAAAAAGAGAGATCATGCGGTTGCATATATGAGAGGGGAAAATGTCATAGTTATTGCCCCTCGGCATGTTTTAGGCCTTGGAGGCGACTGGACCGATACCCATATTTCGCTTCCTGATGGGGTTTGGAGTAATGTTCTTGCCCAAGAAGAGCAGGTAGGAGGGACTCTCCATCTCCAAGAGTGCCTTAAACGTTTTCCTGTGGCATTACTTGTAAAAAAGGAATGATCTGATGGCAAAGCTATCTCTTTGGGCGCCAAATGCTTTGCAAATAGAGCTTGAAACACAGGGCATAAGATACGTTATGCAAAAAGGATCGTGCGGCTGGTGGTTTATAGATGCTCCTTACATAACCCATGATGTCGAATACGCCTATTTTGTGGATGGCAAAGGACCCTATCCTGACCCGAGATCGAGGTGGCAGCCCCAAGGCGTGCATGGGCCATCCTGCTGGGTAGATCACTCGCTCTTTTCGTGGCAGTGCAAAGAGTTTTGCGCACCACCCCTTGCATCCAGTATCTTTTATGAGCTGCATGTCGGCACATTTACTCCTGAGGGCACATTTGATGCAGCAATCGAAAAGCTTGGGTTTCTTGTTGAGCTTGGGATAACACACGTAGAGCTTATGCCCGTTGCGGAATTTAGCGGCTCTTGCGGCTGGGGCTATGACGTCGTAGATCTCTATGCGCCGCATCATAGCTACGGAGGGCCTGATGGGTTAAAACGGTTTGTAGATGCCTGCCACCAGATGGGGCTTGCAGTGGTCCTTGACGTTGTCTACAACCACTTAGGACCGGAAGGGAACTATCTTGCGAAATTTGGGCCCTATTTTACAAATAAATACACCACATTATGGGGAGAGGCCATCAATTATGATGGACGAGAGAGCGATGAGGTAAGGCGATTTATTATTGATAATGCCCTTATGTGGATTCGCGACTATCATATAGACGGACTGAGAATTGATGCTGTCCATGCTATCATAGATACTTCAGCTATTCATATTCTTGAAGAGATGCGCCGCGAAGTAGGTGCGCTTCTTATTGGCGAAAGCGATCTTAACGATCCGCGCATTATTAGATCCTTTGATGAGGGCGGCTATGGACTTGATGCTCAGTGGAACGAAGACTTTCACCATGCACTGCATGCTGTTATTACGGGAGAAAAGCAGGGCTATTATCAGGATTTTCATACGTTGCAAGACCTCAAGATTGTATTGACGGAGGGGTTTTTGTATGGGGCGCGCTACTCCTGGTATCGCGGGCGGCGTCATGGGCGATCGGCACGTGACATCTCATATGAGCGTTTTATTAGTTTTTTACAAAACCACGATCAGGTAGGAAATCGCCCTTTTGGAGATCGTATAGGGCATCAAGTGTCACTTGATAAGCTAAAGCTTGCCGCAAGCATTGCCCTGCTTTCAAGCTATCACCCGCTTATCTTTCAGGGTGAAGAATGGGCAGCTTCTACCCCATTTCTTTTCTTCACAGATTTCCAAGATTCTGCCCTTGCAGCGGCCGTAAAAGAGGGAAGAGAAAAGGAGTTTTATTATTACGGCATACAAGCGAATGAGCTGTTTGATCCTCAGGCGCGCGATACTTTCATGCGCTCTAAGCTGAACTGGGACGAGCAAAAGAGATCGCCTCATAAAGAGCTTTTAGAGTGGTACAAGGCACTTATTGCCCTGCGTAAAAGCCTTCCTCCATCAAAATTGGAGGTGACATTCGACGAAAGATCGCGCTGGCTTATTATTAGAAGACCCTCCCTTGTGCTTGTCTCGAGCTTCAGCGACAAGCCGCAACACATTACGCTTGAACTTCCTAAAGAGCTAAAGGGCGTCCTCTTTTCTGATAAAGAAATTGAGCTGCATAAGCAGACCATCTTTTTTCCAAAATGCGGCGTTGCCATTTTTGCTCGTAGCTAACGTATACGTTTTCTTCGACCGAAGGTCTTTGGAGTGCTGCGATCTTTCGCAGCTTTAACTCCGACCACACACCTTTACTTCCTTACCGCCCAAGCTTACAAAACACATCTACATGAATCGGTAGAGGTGCTTTATCAGCTTGGGCGATCTTGCGACTAAGGTGTATGCAAAATTAAAAGCTGCGAAGAATCGCAGCACTCCAAAGACCTGCGGTCGAAATAAACGTATTTTTCACAGCCTCAGGGGAGGACTTAGCCCTAATTTATTCTTATCTATTCCAATCAAACTCGCGGAGGAAGAGGTTGTGGTAGTTAAAATACTCACAGCCGTGGATGTCTTCGCCGCAGATATAGGCGATTTGATCTTGGGGGTAGGTTTCCTTTACAAGGTTATGGAAGGGTAGACCTCTGTGGACCGAGCCGTAGATGATAAGATCAAACTCTTTATTGCGGATTCGCTCTTCAATGTTGTGCCTGTTTATTGGCACATTGTCGAGGATGCGGGTATAGCTCATACCCTTGCCATACAGGCCATGAACGGCATTTTTCGGGTAGCTATTATATACATGCGGTATATGAGGATAGTCGATAAGCCGATCGCCTAAAACCTGTCGCAGGCCGATTAACAGTGTGCAGCGCATGTAATCTGGCCAGAGCGATGGCGAAAGAAAGAGCACGTTGCCAGTACCGGTATACTGCAGCGTGTCGAGCACGTATTCGGCCATCTTCCGGCAGGTAAGGTATTGTCTTGTATGCTCAAGAAGCAGCTCTAGGATCTGATTGTAGCGCTCTTTATTAAACAGTTCATGATCGATGGCAAGAAAATTCTTGCCATCTACCCATTTGACATATATCCCTTCTAAATGCATAGCCTCCAAGATCAACTCTCGAGGCAGAAAGGCCATAGTGTCATCCTGGCATTGCTCAAGATCGACAAAATAGGGAATGCAGCCATTTGCCAAAATTTCGTAGTGCCTCATACAGTCCCAACCGGCCTTTTTGCAGGTGATGGCATAAAAAGATTGCTGGTAGTCCTTGTAGTACTCCTCTTCCGTGTTATAAATATAGGTCGAGCGATCATAGGGAGTGATATAAGCAAAATCGCGCACCTTTTCAGGTATGGAGGGAACCACCTTGCACTCAGGAATGCTAAACTGAATAGGGTAGGGCATTGCAAAAGCGTCTGTCGACAACCATAAAAAACATACGAGTAAGACAATATTCATATACCACCAAGTACTTTAAATAGCGGATCATGCTCGAATGGAAATTTTTTTGTCAAAGGCTACTTTCTACACCTCTCTATCCAGGCTTTTATCTAGCTCTTCGAGCGCCTCTTGTATAGTGATGTCACCTGGCAGGCTAAGATGCTGAGCACAATGGTGTGCTTGGATTGCTACGCCCGAGATTTCGATTATAATAGGCTTTGGTCCAAGGCCTGGAGCACCTGTTACTACCGTGAGGAATTTCTTCAGTTTTTGGGGATTGCTGTCAAGGTCGCGTATCCATGCTTCTATTATTGGGCGGTTATGTTCGGTAATTCCATGATCAAATTGTACCGCGTTGAGGATATCCCGGGCGGTGACAGTGCCCTGGATAAGTCTTTCAAGTTGTTCTGCCTTAATGCCCTCTGGTATCTCCATTCCCCTTCGAATGGCAATTGCGGGCTCGATTGCCTTTGGCATTGCTTCCATAAGCACGTCTCTTGTAAATTGCTCATCAATCGCCAATTGCATGCTATCAACTGACTGTCTATCGCTAGGATAAAACTTTTTCATCTGTGCGTAGAGTGTCCAAAATAGTTTAAAAGTCTTGTCATTTATTTTAAAATTTAAATGATCTTCAGTTAGCTCTGCAAGCGCGCAAAAGAGGCCGGGATCAAGCTGCATGCCAATCACAAGCTCATTTTTCATACAGTACATAAAGAGCCTGCCTAGGTTGGAATAGACTGCTTCCTCTTCGGGTCCTAGGTTATCTTTTTCTGGTCGCATACAACCGTCATCAAGCTGCGTGCATCCAAGCTTTGTACACACTCCTCGAACGAGTTTATGTAAAAATTCCTTTGCAATTCCAGGTCCTCGTGTCTCGTTGCCAATAAATCCTATCAATCTTGGGTTAGTATTACCTGCTTCTACAAATTCTATGAAATTTTGTAAAACAGTATGGGGACAATTTCCTAAATCCTCAGAGTCAACAATAAATTCCTCTACATCTTGCATTTGTGCCATCCCCATCAAAGCTTGAACCACCCGTTGCATAACACCTTGCCTTTCATTAAATTGCATTTGTTGGATAAGCGCCTCGTGCACTATGCTGCTATCTGTTGAAGAGACAAAAGAATCCCGAGTTATCTCTACAGTTACCCTGCGAAGTTGCGGATCAAGCTCAGCTACATCGCGTACAATAGCAGCAGCATGAGAGCCCTCGTCACATAGAGCAAGTAGCGGCGCTGCAGCGTGTACTCTTTCACGATCTGCCATAAACAGTAGAACAACGTTATATAATTCAAGAAGCTCATCAACATTTATCTGTCTTAGACTCTCAAGTAGCGACGAAAATTCTGCAAGTGCGGCGCTTCCATGGGGTTTGACTGCTTTATAGATTCTATGCCAGTCATCTGCAGGGGCTTTGCTAAGTAAAGTATGTAATGTGCGAAGGTCGAGGTAATCATCTGCATTTAATAATTTAAGGAATTTTTTTAAATTGTGAATATCGGTAGGCTTTCTACACAGTTTTGCAACCGGCACTACGTTTGGTAATAGCCCTTGACGATTTGCTGGATGTCTCATAGTAGCAAGAAGCGTAACTGCAGCCTCTCTTTCAGATGCATGCGGTAGCTGTTCAATTACCGAAAGCACATTGGCAACTACATCTCGGCGCTGACCTTCAGGTATGCTGTCGTGGGCTATTTGCAAAAAGTCTCTATCTATAGAAGGCGCAAGGCCCTCTAGCAGCCGCCCTGAATTTTGAAAGCCTCGAATGATGAGTAGCCCTTTGATAGCAGCCCCAATCAGATCCCCCTTAGTACCGCTAGATACTTCAGTTACCAGCTGCACATTTCTTTCGGCTACTGTATATGCTGCATCAAGCTCCTGCTGATCAGCAGGGGCAAGCGTCTTGCGAATTGCGGTATACTGTTCCGGTGTGAGCTTGCACACCTCTACAACATCATCTGGAAGTGACTCTGTTGTATTTTGTTGAAGAATACGATATATCTGATCTAAAGCAGCGTGCATTTTATTCCCCGAGTTATTTTAAGTGAGGTAGTATAGTTTATTGGGGAATTACTTGCTATATTCAGAATTTTGGGCAATAGTAAGGCAAGAGCAAGGGGTATTGTATGTTAGAGTCACTTAAAGCTATTGTTGAGCCAAGACAGCATGGGGATCATTGGAAGGTAGAAAAGCAAGGCTCTCATGAAAAAATAGTCCTAGTGCATGGCGCAAATCATCGTCTAGCAAATCTCATAGATTTTGTTCGTAGTGTCCAGTTTGCTAGTGCAGCGCTCTCTTCTGTGAAGGGAGAGCCTTTAGCACAACAAGAAAAAGAGCGCCTATTTTTGCCGCTTGCTGAAACTTCGATTACGCTACAGCGAGGTATTGCAGAACTTTCTTTTGTTCGAAGAATTGTTCTGCATGTCATTCAGTATCTCTTTACCGGCACCTCAATTTCTGGGGCAACAAAGACTTTAGAGAGTGCTGTTTATTCAAGCCCGGAACTGCATAATCCTGTCGCCGCAAAGCTTGCCTATCCTCGACTCTTTAGAGATGCTGAGTATGCCCAGACATGTCTTGCTGCGTACCAAGAGGTGGCAAAGAAATATGCATTGCCAAGCGTTGCCGATACTGGGGGCAATGGCAAGCAGGCGCTAAAAAATCCGCTTCTTTATTATCTGCGACAGATACTTGCCGAAGAGTGGCATCAGCTAAATAGCCTTGTGAAACAGGGAAAAGGAGTTGATGATCCTGTCGTGAAAAACCGCATTGATGTTGCTATGCAGACGGCGCTTGTGCTTGCCAAGCTTGCTCTCACACACGAAAGATCCTTCTATTCTCCTCCTTACAAAGAATTAACCAAGATGGATCAAGATAAGTATGAATTTTGGATCATGTATACAATTAGCAACTTCTATGGATGGCTCCGTTCTTGCTCACCATCAACTTCATTAGATGCTGCGTGGCAACGCACATATGAGGCAATATGTAGTCTCGGCCAAGACAATGGCATAAAATTTGGTGATGAATTACACATAGATCAACGCAATTTCATGCCAAATGAGGCCTTTCTCACTGAGCAGCTCATGGTAAAAAAGCTGTAAATCCAAATATCAGGAATTGGGGTCAAGGAATTGGGGTCAGGCCTGACATTCCGACATTCCAGAGTTGGTAGTTTTCGCAACCTCATGATTTTCAGGACAAAAAAGCAGGTTGCGCAATTCTTGAATTTCGCAAGCAACTGGGTCGGTCTGATAAAAGGGGCCGTCTAAAAGGGGCGGGCTCTGCGATTACGCGATTTTTGTTGCCATGCATGGCATATCGTGCTAATCTTCAATTATAAAAGATGTGGCCTTTCTTGAAAGTAGTGTCCTACATATGGCAAATTGCTTGCAAAAGATTTTGCTGCGTGTGCAACATCCATTGCAATCGGAACAATTTTAGGATAGGGCTTATTTGTCACAGATTTAATTAATGCAAAAGTAAGGCTTGATATAGAAGTAATGGATGCAGCTAGAGCTAAATCGTTACTACCTCCAATAGTAAGTACAAAAGCCGAGACTACACCTGTAGTTACAACAAGGGGCACAATGCGGCGCGCTTTAGGCGGTACACAGTTAACTACACGATTTTCAATAATCTGTTCAAAAGCACCCAACGTCGCTATCATACATGTAAATGCGCCGTGAGTATTTTCCACAAAAATTTCCATGCTAGCAGGAAGTACTGCCCAAACGGCTGCATTCCATGCTGCTTGCTCGAATTCAAAAGAGAGTTTATTACATAAAGTTGCAGACATATATTTTCTCTATTATTAAAAGCAGAACATCCTATCAGCTAACAACAAATCAGAGCAACCTAATTACGTATAAAATCTTTGGCACGAGCAGCCCTAAAGGATAGGAAGTTCAAGCGCTTTGAATAATAAAGCAATAAAGAAGCGCCGGTGGGCTTTTCCTTCCCCATGGAGAAGGGAAAGCCCACCGGGCTTCTCCTTGGTCCTTTTCTTCTAAAAAGTTGATGGTTTGACTATATTTACATATTAATTTCTTGAAATATAATTGATTGATGCATGGTGGTAACGGGCCGCATGTTATTCTGAGTGGCTTTTAGGTGAAATTAATCTTCCCAGTAAAAGGGGCCGGGGTCTCGTGGTCTTTCTCCTCGGAGAAAAACCACGAGACCCCATTGAAGTTCCTATCCATCATGATCAAGATCGAGATTAAGAGAAAAATGGCTTAAGTTGACACCATTGGCCCCGGCCCTTTACATAGTATCCTGCGCTTCTGCAAGTGTTAAATAGCGCTATCTGCTGCCATCATTGAGAGGGAGTTATGAGCAATATGGGCGCCAATGGCACCAAGAAATCCAATTTTTTCTTTAATAATGCCTAGGCCGATTCCCACTACAAAGGTGCTCAGTAGTTGATTGGCGATGACGGAATTGGGGAGTATGCCCTGGTTTACAAGGTGCATAAGCGAAAATGCCGCAGATGTGAATACGATGCGGGCTGCTATCGCTACGTTAGAGTCAAGGGCTTTCTCACTGCCTGGAGAAATCTTTGATAGAGCATATTTGGGGATTCTCGTAAGGAGTACATCTTGGAGTAGACCGCGGAATAGCAGCTCCTCAAAAATGGGCGCGTGCAAAACAGCAGCCACTGTTCCCCCGGGCATTTGCTCTATCGTGCGCCTGAGATCAGCAGAATCATTTACACTTATTTCAGGGAGAAGTCCAGCGTAAGAGGCTAGGAGATTGTGGCTCACCTGAAGGGGCGTCATAATGGAGGCAGAAGCTATTCCGAGGCCAAGCCGTTTTACGCAGTTAGCTGCCCCATAGGCTAGCCGACTGCACAGGCTCTGTGCAGGGGGAGTGGCCTGTGTTGCTTGGAGAGCATATGGATTAGTGCTATTAGTAATGAATCCTGTCATTTTTAATAACTTCCTTTTTGTATTTGGTTGTGACTGTGATATTAAAATAACTATTATATCACATTATAATTTAAAATAAAAGAAAAAACTTGACTTGGGGTCAAGTGACTTGGGGTCAGACTTGGGGTCAGGCCTGACATTCCGACATTTCGGAGTCGGTAGTTTAGGCAAACTCATGATTTTCAGAACAGAAGAGCACGTTGCGCAATTTTTGAATTTCGCGAGCAACTGGATCGGTCTCTGCAGATTTTTTTTCTAAGCGAATAGCCAGTTTGGGGCCAGGTTTTCTCTTTTTCTTGCTTTGTTTTAGTGAACATGGTTTGATAGGGTGGGGACAAACTTCCTTCATATGCATAGCGTTAGTGGCTTGCTTCACGCCGACCACAGAATGCCAAGCCTTGATTATCAGGCCATCATAAAGGCTAGCCTGTGGCTTACACGCGATGTAAGGGAATGTAAAACCCTGTTTCGCAATAGCGTCTTTAATGTGCTTACACATAATAGAGATGATCACGCAAAGAACTTTTCATTTTTGATGGATGAAAAGGGAGGCTGGCATGTATCTCCTGCCTACGACCTTATTTTTTCTTCGGGCCCCATGGGTGAGCACAGTACAACAGTTATGGGTGAAGGCAAAATGCCACAGCAATCGCATCTAATTAAACTGGCAGAAGTTGCAGGAATCAAAAAGGCAAAAGCAGTTGAGATTATCGATGAGGTGCAGCAGGCGGTACTTAAATGGACAGAGTTTGCTAAATCAGCTAATGTCTCACAAAAATCAATTGCAATGATTCAAAAAGCGCTTGATTATGTGAGTAAAAGCTTTTTCATATAGCAGCTATTATAATGCCGCTTGCTGAAAGGACGTTAGCCGGCCAGTTTACCCTTTCTTTATAAAAGAGGGTAGCCCATACGTTGCAAAGGGATACGAGTAATATGGTATTTAGGGGGAATAGAAGGGCATTTTCAGTACCCTCGGCAGCAAATTCTGTTCCTAGCACGAGAAGAAAGGTTGAGATGCTGGAGACGATACCCGCAATAATTCCGCAAGCTAAGAGTTGCCTTTTTATCTGAAAAGAGCTGCCAAATAGGAGTTGAGTGAAAGCTGCGGCAAAAAATGAGATGGGAATAAAGAGATCTCCTTTAACTTGCACCCCTCGAAACGGCAAAAGCAGGGAGTCAGGCAGCGCCTCTTGTAACATAAGAGCGCGCCACTGCAGTATAAGATAATAGAACGTTAAGCCTATAAAGGCAGTAGCGATCCATCGTAGCCATTTTTTAAAATTGAGAAAATTAGTGGCTTCATTTGTTTTTCCCATCCAGTAGAGGCCAGCTACGACTAAAAGAGACCCAATAAAGTTGTAGAGCGTATAATCATGCCCAAATTCCTTGCCAAATAGAAAAAACATACAGACTGGCGGTAGAACACAAACGCTCGTGATAAAGACGAATGTAAGCGAAGATGGCCCATAGAGCAAGCTTTTGCCAATGGCATGCTGCAAAAGGCCAAGAAATAGCCCGCTTACTACAGCCACGAGAGCCATAGGTGCATCTATAGCGCAAGTTCCATTCTGGAAATAAATAATGCCCAGAGCAATAAGCCCTGCCGTAAGAAAACGAGGGAGTATATAGGGATCGCCCTGCTCAAGCCCTCGGCGAATTAAAAAATTGCCTAAAGCCGTAAACATTGCAGAAAGTAGAATACATAGAGTAGCCATAAAAAATAATATAGCATAAAGGGTCAAAAAATGATAGATTTTTATTGATTATTTAAAAAAAGGACATAAAGGACATAAGAGGTTGTGAAAAAATACGTTTTCTTCGACCGTAGGTCTTTGGAGTGCTGCGATTTTTCGCAGCTTTTACTTCGACCACACACCTTTACTTCCTTACCGCCTAAGCTTACAAAACAGCTCTACATGAATCGGTAGAGGTACTTTGTGAGCTTTAAGCGATCTTGCGACTAATGTGTGTGCAAAATCAAAAGCGGCGAAGAATCGCCACACTCCAAAGACCTACGGTCGAAATAAACGTATGTATTTTTTTACAGGCAGAGGCACGGGGAGGTCCGACGATCACTATCGAAGGTTCCTCTCTGCCAGTATGGCCATAATGGGTGCACAAAAAAAGGAAATGGCTTGATTGACGATTCCCAGCCACAATACGAAGATCATATCCGGATGGCTAAAGTTCACAAAAAAGGCAAGACCTATAGCGAGTGTGCAGTAGACTCCTGCCCCAATCGTTTCAGCGCGAGATGATTGAAATGCCCTCTTGAAGCTTGTCTGGGTTTTAAACTTATTGGTACGCTGCCACTGGAGGTTGGGAGAGAGCCAGGCGCGATAAAATGCCTGGGTTCTTGTATATATCAGAGACCGCAATGCTAAACTAGAGAGTATATAATCTTTGAAGTTACCCCCAAGAAGCCGTATTGCCAGCCAGTTGGAGAGAATATTTCTAATAAAAGCAAGCGGGATAAAGAGCACGATAATAAAAGGCAGCGTGAACGACTGCTCCTTTACTAGCAAAAACCACAAACATATCGCAAGTATGGGAACATTGAGCAACACCGCTAAGGACTCGCTAAAAAAGATAGAAAGGCTGTGGAAAATCTCTCCAAATTTCTGAATTGTTGATAGCTTCCCATGTGATGAGCCCGGCAAGTACATACGCCAGTGCTTCTGAAACTGCTGCACAGGGCCGGCAGTCCAACGAAACCTCTGCTGCTTGTAGTTGTCAAAGGTTTCAGGAATAAGCCCCCTGCCAAAGGTGTCTTTGAGATAATATCCTGAATATCCTAACGCATGGATGCGCACTGCCACTTCAGAATCTTCGGTAAGGCACCATGTGGCCCATCCGCCCACTTTTTCTAAGAGGTCGCGGCGGATAATGCACATAGTGCCTATGGTGTAGTTTACGTCCCATTCATTTTGCCCGCAAAGCTCAAGTTTAAAGTGCGTGGCGTATTCAAAGTAACAGGCGCCCTGGTAGGGGTTTTTTGCCCACTCTCGATAGTCCTGACAGGGCTGTACAAAGCCAATGTGAGGATCATCAAAAAATCCAATTAAGCGGTCTAAAAAATCTGGCTGCACGACGTAGTCGGCATCGAGGACGCTAATGTATTTTACTTGGGAAGAGGTGAGCTCAAGGCAGCGGTTGAGAGCGCCGGCTTTTGCCCCTGCAAGCTTGTCTATATGATAAAAACGAAAGTGATCGGGGAGGCCCTTGACATATTCCTCGACAGGCTTCCAGATAGCTGGATCGGAGGTGTTGTTATCAAGGATGATCACCTCAAAATTGGGATAGCTGATCTTTGCAAGTGCATCAATCGTGCTGATAACCACTTCCGGAGGCTCATTATAGCAGGGAACATGAACAGAGATCCATGGGTATTCTTTTGGTGCTGCCTCTGCCTTTTGCCAGCCCTCTTTCAGCCTTGGGAAGCGAAAATAGAGCGCAGAATACCTTGCCAACACAATCCAGCTGAGCATGGCCGAATTAAAAATGACAAGAAGTGAAAAAACAATATAGGCTGCAGCTATTACCAAAAAGAGAGGCCAAGAGGCCTGCAAAGCGGCACTTGAAGCTATCATCAATTCATACAGCCATACCAAAAGAAAGAGCGATGGAGCCACCATGCTAGCTAAGAAGCAAATGCCAAATACCGATACTACGGGGATCATTTTGTAAAAGACAGCAGTAATAAGCCCAATAATTGCAAGTACCGAGGAGACGGCAATAGCATCGTGCGTCGCAAGCCAGGCCACCCCTCCTGCTCCAAGGTAGGCTATAGCCCACAGGCAAAGAGAGATCGTGTCAGACTTCCAGCGGAATTTATAGAGCAAGAGGAGCAAGAGCGCCGACACAAAGAAGAGGAAGGTGGAGCAATAAAACCCTGCTAGGGCAAACGTCGTTATAGGCATAAAAAAATTATCACTTGTATTGAGCCTTTATTGCCTTATCCATATTTATTAGTCAAATGCTTTACAAGGTTGATACCGCGACTTTTTCTGTTCTTGCCATTAAAAAATATAGTTGATATAATGAAAAGAGAGAGGTCTATATGTCATCTATTGGTCCTGTACAGTCTAATGTTCCTATCCCACCTCCAAATGAGCCGCAACCGGCTGCTGCTCCTCCATCGCAGGCTACGCCCGCTGCGCAGAACCTGCCGGCTACTGATCCCAGCATTGTAGTGGGTCAACATGGCCATGGAGGCGGTGCGCATAAGGGCGCTGTCCACCATATGCAAAACCAGCAAAATGTGATACAGCAGCAACAGCAGGCCTACGTTTTTAAACCCCAAGAACTCAAAGAAATCAATCCCTACACGGCAGAAGAGACTGAGCCTGAGAAAGACAAGGATGAGGAAGATACAGGCGATCAGCAAAAAAAGCCAAAACAGCCATCCATGAAAACTAAATGGAAAAGAGCGAAAAATTCCCGACTAAAAATATAAAATTTACACTTCGCCGAGAGCTACGCGGCCAAATGGTGTAATCATGAAGCAGGGCTTTCCTAGATAGTCGCCTGTGGCAGTAATGCCAACTTTATGGAGAAGATCAAAGAGTACTACTTCGATAAAGGCCTTTTCATGGGGGTTGTAGCTTGGAAGGCTGTAGCGCCATTTTTTGCCAATGCGCTGCAAGGTTACTGGAGGCTGATGGCCAATAGGGGAGATAAGGCCGCTTGCAAAGTTGTCAAAAGTAAACCAGCTGTTGCTTGGAACGTGCCGCAATGCTTTTTCTATCTCGAAAACGCTCTTTTCTATTGTGCCTATCTGGTCATTCCACCTGTTGTGATATCCTTCTAGCATAGTTTTAAAGAGCGTCATTGCCTCTTCTTGCTGCTCTCGGCTTGAAACGCAAACTGCCGACTTTACTACCTGGACATCGTCCTTAGGAAGTGGTATGAGGCTATTTTTTCTTTGAAAGCGTATAAAGTCCGCCCATTCGGAGAAGAAGGATATAACCTCTGTGCCTTGCTGAAAGCTTGATGTGAGCACAAAATGAAATTCTAACAGAAGAAGATATTCCTGCAGCTTTTCTCGCGTAAGGTTATAAGTTTTGCGGATGGAAGCGGCCTCAACCCTCAAATCGGGGCTTGAGCGCACATCTTCGATCATGCGATGCAGGATAGGATCATCAAATATAAGCTCTTTTAGGTAGTTTTCATAGATCTTGGGGGTATGCAGGTACTTTTCCACTATCGAGCTGAAGATATTGTCAGATGATCGCGGAATACTGTACCAGGTTGGAAGAACAGAAATGGGTACCTTGTTAAACAGGCCCTGAAGGCTTTCAAAGGAGGGTTCGCTTGCGCCATGAAATTTCACGGTGTGAAACTCAAAGTACTTTCTAAGCTCTTTGTCGATGAATAGTGTATCCTCTTGCAGCATAGTGAGGCCGATCCGGCTGAAGGTATTAAGGCTTGAGCTAAGATCTGACTTGTCGCACTCTAATGCATCTGCTATATCGCTTAACTTACATCTGCTTGGCTGAAAGAGCAGTTCCTGTAAGACCTTTATTTCAAAAGACTTAAGTTCCGATAAAAAAAGACGGTTTGTAATGTCTTTTTTATAAGAGTAGTCAGCTAAATTAATTTTACTTTTACGATTTGCAACATTTAACATGTACTATTCCGAAATAAACTCCTATTTTCTTTTAAATCGCATTAATAATCAATGATTTACGCATTCTGTGTGATTTTAAACTCATTTTTATGTATAATGGGGATATGGAGGGTCATTAATGAGAAGGCATAAAGGCACCAAGATAAAGCATAAAACAGCCACTATACATCCTTCTAAGCATCAGTCTTTTAAGGGTATAGACAACACCCGCGAGCTTGATGCTTTTTTAGGTCGAACCAAGATTTTTCAAGATGTTCTTGGTATTACAAGCGAAGAGCTCACAAGCCTTTATGAAGCAGCCCAAGCCTTTTTACAGGCAAACCGCTTTGAAGAGGCTAAAGCCTCATTCCTCTTTCTTACCAAAATCAACCCCTTCGCCTCAGACTTCTGGGTAGGCCTTGGCATTTCCCACCTAACCCTTGACGAACTGCCCCAGGCTTTTGACGCCTTTATCATGGCCCTAACAATGGAACCTTCGCGCTACGAAAGCTACGCTCTTGCCATAGAAACCTGCATCCAGATGAAAAACTTCCAGCAAGCCGAGGCTCTCTTAAAACAAGCCATAACCTATGCTAAACGCCATCCGGCAAACGACCAGTCCTCAATTATCCTCCAAGAGGCTCCAAGGATCCAATTTCTCATTGATCAAGAGATGGGAAAATAACGAAAGAACCCCTAAAGGACCAAAAGGACATAAGTGACATAAAGGACATTGGCTACGGTCCTTTAAGTCCCTTATGTCCTTTATGTCCTTTTGGTCCTTTACAAAATGTTATGTTGAGGCTATTTGTGCAAGTCGTTATAGTAATCGTCTTTGAAAATTGAGATAGCTGTGTCGATTACGATTCGAGTACTTCTTGTACTTTTATTTCTTTCTATTGGGGCCAGAGGCTTTGCCGATCTGCCTGCCTTCCCAAAAATCTTGTCTAAAAATCTTAATATTAAGCTTGAGGAGCCTGTCTATAAGGATGGGGTGACAAGTACCGACAAGGGCGGGCTTGTTACCGGAAAGGATCTTTACCTGCAGGCTACCAATATGCGCTATATTAGGCGCACCGAGAAGGGGAAGATGGTGCGCAGGATTGAGGCTGAGGGCAACCTTTTCTTTCGCTTTAAAAGCAGGATCTACACAGGCTCAAGGCTTGAGTATGACCTTGACAAGCAGACTGCTGTAATTTACAACGTGCTTACCGATGCCGGTCCCTGGTTTTTGGGTGGAAAAAAGCTTGTGCTGAACCAAGATGGCTCAGGGGTTATTGAAGACTGCCACTTCACGACCGATGAAAATGAAAAAGATGACTGGACGATCATGGCAAAAGAGGTTCATTTAAGTAAAAACAACACCATAAAGGCGCAAAATGTGCGCTTTACGATCTTTAAAAAGCCCATCTTCTGGATCCCAAGCTTTACGAAAGACCTAAATAAAGACTCCATGCCCATCAAATATCGCGTGGGCTACTATGGCCACAGAAATGTGCGCCTTGGTTTAAGCTACGAATTTGATTTTGGAAAAAATTGGAACAACAAAATTCTCCTCGACGTAAGCACCTTGCGAGGCGTTGCAGGAGGTTTGGAAACTGAATATAAAAATCCAAATGGAAAAGAGGTATTTGAAACATTCAACTACTACGCCCACGATATAGCTACGAACGACTCAGACCGCAACAACCGCTTTCGCTTCCAGGGCCAGTATAAAAACCGCTACTTTGAAGATAAAGTAGGCTTTAAAGCCACCTACGATAAACTTTCAGACCCTGAATTTCCCGCAGACTTTACAAGCCGCGGGCTTGACTCCGGCCGAGCAGGTCCTACAGAGGCAGCTTTTACTCGCAAGGAGCCAAACTGGATGTCAAGCCTTAACGCGAAGGTGCGCATAAACGACTTTCAGACTGTAAAACAGCAGCTGCCGCTCTTTACCTTTAATATGCGCCCCGTGGCACTTGGCCAGACAAACCTTGTACTAGATAACCGCTTTAACGCAGGCTACTTAAACTACCTTTATGCGCACCATACTCCCGACGTGCACAACTTTCATTCCTCGCGCATAGACGTTAGCCAAATGCTTTCTCGGCCAACGCCCTTTAGCATCATAAATATAACCCCGCATGTAGGCTACAGGGCAATAGGCTATGGCAACAGCCCGCAGCACGACTCAAAACTTTTGGCGCAAGCTATAGCCGGCGTCGAGTTGCATACGCGATTTAAAAAGCAGTCAGCCTCATTTTTGCACGCTGTAGAGCCTTTTGTGCAGTATGACTACTACTCAAAACCAAGCGTGGATCCGCATGGACACTACCTTTTTGACATGAATGACGGGCTCTACAGGCAAGATTTTCTAAGCTTTGGCGCTCGAAACTTTATGACCTTCAAAAATAGGTCTCAGCTTAATTTTGATCTTTATGCTCGATCGTTTTTTAATACGCCCACTATAGGCCGGCACATTCCTATAGTCTACTTAGATGGCATCTGGCGGCCGACAGACTATATGCAGTACACTCTGGAGAGCGGATGGGATACCCAAAGGCATAATCTCGACCACTTTAATGCTAAAGCAGACATTACTTTTACAGAGGATATCGCCTTTGCAGTAGAGTATCGCAAAAGAAATGCCTATTCCTGGCGAAAGACCGATCACAATAACTTCATGATAGACACCCTGCGTTCGCAACATGCGCTAAAACATTCGATAATGTCAGATCGGCGCGAGACGCTTATTACACGTTTTTTTGTACGCTTTATGCCGCAGCTTGCCCTTGAATTTCGCACGCGCCACGGCTGGGGAAGAAGGCATGCAAAGAACTATACAGAATATGAAATTAACTGCTTTACCCTCCTTCGCAATGCGATAAAGCTTACCTTTACCTTCCGCCACCGCGAAACCGGCAACGACTACTCTATTGATTTTGGCTTTGGTTCTGGCACCCACTCGATAGATACCGACTTTAAGCGCCTGGGTCAGGGTAATACGACCTTGCCATAATTTAATGAAGATGGTAGAAATTTCTCGTATCGTTAAACAAAGGAACGTTCTCATGATGAAAAAATTAGCCCTTTTAGCCCTTTGCCTTTTTGCAACAGAAGCAGCTAGTGCAAAAACAGTATCCTTAAAAACAGGACGCTGGATATTTGATAGATATCGAAACGTCGATCTTGACAATTTTGACTATACCTATTTGATCTCCAACGTAGATCACGGACAGTCTACAGTTACTCTGCAAGATGGTTCTATGTGGGTTGTAACTCCTATGCAGGCTGAAACCGTCAGCTTTTACCAGCTAAAAAATCCTCTTGTAACTCCCTCTTCTATTACTCCCTTAGACTACTGGGAATCAGGCGATACGCTGATCTTCCACAAGGTTGTAAACCGCGATTCATTGCTTGCCTACAACCTTACAAAAGACCTTCTTTTGGACATGGTTCCTGTTTCGAGCCCAACAAACCCACTCCTTACTATCGCTTCAATCACCAATACGAACGAAGTCTCCTATTACTACAATTACAATAACAAAACTCAATCACTTCAGCAGTATCAGGATAACGAATGGCGCACTGTCATCGTCTTGTCAGATGGTTCCGTTTGGGAAGGCGATCCCGGAAACCATGCCCTTGTAAGCTGGATTGTCGGCGATCCAATTCTTGTTTCAAAAGACACCCCATGGTGGAGCTCAAACACCTCTATTTTGATCAACTTTAGAGCAGGAAAAAACCAATCCTATGCAACACCGCAATACCGTCGCTTCGGCGTCTGGAACGCAGGCTAGTAGCCAAGAGATCCGCCTCCGGCGGATCTCTTAGTGTTTTATACGTTTATTTCGACCGCAGGTCTTTGGAGTGCTGCGATTTTTCGCAGCTTTTACTTTGACCACGTACTCGTACAACAAAACCGCTTAAGGCTCACAAAGCACCTCTACCGATCCATCTAGAGCTGTTTTGTAAGCTTGGGCGGTGAGGCTATTAGGGTGTGTGGTCAAAGTTAAAGCGACGAAAGATCGTCGCACTCCAAAGACCTGCGGTCGAACTAAACGTATTTTTTCACGTCCTCCTATACGGAGGACGAAATGTCCAAGCTCCTTCTCTCGAGACCGTGACCGAGACCGAGACCGAGACCGAGACCGTTATTTTTGGCTTACACGAACAGGAGGTAAAAAATGACGGTCTCGGTCTCGGTCACGGTCTCGGTCTCGGGCTTGATGAGCGGTGTATATATAGCGCTTGCCATAAATATGATCACACTCTATATCTGTTGGAATCATAAATAGTAGAGGAGTATACCTATGGCAGTAGCTGCAATAAAATCTAAATCGGCAACAAAGTTTATTGCTGATTGTAAAAATAAAATACAGAAAGGCCAAGTTGTTCGAAAGGATGCAGGCGATTATCTTAAATCAATTTCAAAAAACGAAACAAAGCAGCCTAGAGTTTTTGTTCAACTTGAAGATGGCATTGTACATTTTGCTGTAGGGCCAGACTATGCGGGAAATTGCAAACCTTATCAGTATACAATCACAGAATGGTGGTGTAGGGCCGTTGGCAGCTGTGTTCCTGTTGGGGACTACTATTTTCCTGTAAAAGAATACGTCGAATGGGTAAAAGAGAACACAAACCACACTTCGATATCAGAAGAAACAGTATCTGAATACCTTGAGCTCAAAGATCTTGATTTTAAGCGGCAGGAAAAGCCAGAGACTATGCGTTCCAAGCTTAAAACGGAAACTACCAGAATGCTCTTTGAAGAGATGGTGAAGGCACTTTATGCCGCCAATGAAGATGCTGCCATAGATTTTGCAGGCAGAGGCGCTGACATTGACGGCCAATTCGGGGTGCGTAAGATAAAGGATATTCCGGAGCTCTTTTTTACCGGGATTAAAGAGGGGCTTGCCGAGGATAGATCAATCGAGTTTGATGCAGCACTCTTTACGTCACTTCTCTATGCTGCGGACAAAAGCTACTCTAGCTTTATCGATTTTAGTCAGCAGCTTGGAGCTAACACCAACGCCGTCGGACAGAAGGTTCATTTTAAAAAGGTATGTGTAGAACAAGATACGAAGACAGAGCCATCTGAAGAGATGGTACAGGTAGGATCTACTACAATTCCTCAGGTTATTTTGAAGACGAAAGCAACACTTATGATCACAGATAGTCAACGAACAGTCGCAGATATTACCTTTAATCCAAAAACCAATGGCCTCACTGTAAAGCCATCTACAGCAAAGCCACCAGAGCCTGAAGTCTACTACAAGAAAATCGAAAGAAAGACGCGGCTTCCTGCCAATTTTAGTGCGAGCTAAGGCGCACTAAATCAGTTAAAATATTTGTCGTTTCTTGCTCCTGCAGGTCCGAAAGAGTCTTTTCGGCCTGCTCGGGCGTTAAGGTAATCACCCTATTATTTTCTGTTATCTCTAGTTTGTTGTGAAGCAGGTTTTGGTAGTTGGCATTAGCTTTCATGCGCCTTTCGGAGAGCTCTTTGAGTTCCGGAATCCACTTTCTGTATCTGTCTGTCGGCTGCTGTATGAATGGGCGATAGAAGCGGTTGTACCAAGGTTTTTCAAAGTTTGGAATGTCTCTTAGAGGGTCTATAAAGAGGGGAGGGATAGTCTCATTTTCTAATGTCCCTGAAAGGTACTCTTCGCCTACCTTTTCGTTTTCTAATCTTCCCGGCACTACAATATCTGCCTTTACGCCTAGAAGCTGCACTGAATGGCCGCCCACAGTGAAGTAGCGTCCTATGGTTACATTGAGAGGGTTCGATCCATCGAGGTTAGTTTTTTGAAGCGAGCCCTTGCCAAAGCTTTCCTCGTCGCCTACGATAATGGCAACGCCATAATCTTTGAGCGATTGTGCAACAATTTCAGCCGCTGATGCAGTTTGACGCGATATAAGGATAACAAGGGGGCCTGTGTAGTACACATTTGGGTCGATATCGCGAAAGATATGCATTTTTCCCGTATCATCTTTTGCTACTAAAATAACGCCCGTTTTAATAAAAAGACCTGCCACCTTCACTGCCTGCTCAACAAAGCCTCCAGGGTTATCTCGAAGGTCGAGGATAAGCCCTTTGATCGGGCCCTGTTTTTTAATAGAAAGAAGTGCCGCCTTGACGTCTTGATCGCTTGTTACTTGCCCTTTTCCCTGATAAAAGCCGTAGAGTTTTATAAAGCCGAAAACGCCACCGGGAACTTTCTGATAGCGTGTGTCGACTCTGCCTTCTTGAAGTACAATCTCTTTACGCATTAGCGATACGCTGTAGGGCTCGTTATTTTTGTCTTTCATCGTAAGAATCACAAGAGTGCCGGCCTTGCCCACAAGCCGGGTAAGCAGCGCCTCCGACGGCATGCCGGCTACGCTTTTGCCATCAATAGAGCTAATTTCATCGCCAATATGAATTTTACCGCTTGCTTCGGCACTTGATCCCTTCATTATACTGGTGACGATAAAGCCTGCGCCCATTTCTTCTATGCCGATGCCTACGCCTACATACTCTTTTTGTAAGCTTATGGCAAGGTTTCTGGCCAGCTGAGGGCTTAAAAACTGGGTGTGAACGTCTACGCTCTTTGTAAGGGCTTGGAGCACTCTCAAAGTAAAGAGCGACTGCTTTTCTTGTGCATCTAGCGGCGCTCCATTTTTTGTGCGGAAGAGATAGTCATTTTCATGTTCTTGTAAAAGATATTCGATGTTGCCAAAAGCTTCAGCAAAGGAGATCTCCCTATGCAGACTCTTCAGATTTTCAATGTCTGCCAGCACAAGGTTTGCTATGTAAATGGCATACCACTCTTCAAGCTGATTTTCATCTTGCGCAAAGTATGTAAGTTTTGAAATCTCGTTTCCGGGTATTGTAGGAAGCAATTTCTTTTCTAAACCGGCAAGCTCTGCCGGATTTTGTGCAAGAACTGATCGCACTTTGCGCATCTTCACAATTGCCCTGTCGATCACAGCGTTAAGCTTTTCAAAAACGGTATAATTTTCTTTGTTGTACTGATCAACCATTGCTTCTAAATTATTATCAGACGTTGCGATAAATGGCGCCACATCGCTTGCAAGCAGGTAGACATGATGCGGATCAAACTGGTTGATGTACTGCGAAAGCGCAAGGTGCATAATCTCTTTAGTCATATGCTTTTGCGTAAGGTGCACGGTAAATATTTCATTCATCTCTTTGTGAATATCTGCCGGCGTAAGCAGCGTATCATCTGCCTGAGCCACAAGAGGGAGTGAGATAATCAGCGCAAGAAGAAGCTTACATAACATAAAAAACCTTTTTTTATTAGGAATACCATCGGATCGGTGAATTGTCAAGTGTCTTGCAAATTAGTTGATTTATTTGTAGAGTCTCAATTTTATTAATATGGAGGTAAGTATGAGTGGTTTCTTAGGTCGGGTATGTTCATCACCGAACACGAAATATGTGACGGGGGCTATTGCTGCAACAGCGGTTCCGGCAGCCTTGTATGCTGGGTATATGGCTTCTGAATGGGGCGATGTTACATTGGTTCAAGATGTAGTATCAGCTGCTAAGAATTGTTTAAATAATAATGTGAGCTGTACTAACTCATGTAACTTTGTTGATTGGTGCGCGATTGGGAGGCGAATGCATCCTGTTCCGCTTTTACCAACGATTGCGAGTTTTGGTCTGCCTATTCTAAATGCCATCGGCGGCATAACTGGTCGACTACTGATCGAGAAAATGCGAGATGCTCCGCCTTCAGTAAGACAAGACTGTACAAAAACTACCGTTGTAAAGACGGGGCTTTTTATTGGTACGGCTCTATTGACGGTTGCTGCGCCCTTCTTAGAAGGAATAGATCATTATTCAAAAGTGAACAGTATAGCGCCGCGAATAGATCAATGTGTGCAAAATTTATTCAATTGTACCGATCCCTGCCCCATATCTTCCTGGTGTAGCGCTCTCTCTGCCAACAAGTTAGGTGAATTTCAAAATTTAATCTGTTCCGGCATAGCCTCTCCGGCGGCTGCGCTATTTGGGTGGCTCATAGGAGCCGATGTGGGACGCTCATTTAGATATCTTCCTAAGGAGCTTGACCCTCCTAAGGAGCCGGTAGCAGAGGTAGCTGCGACGCCGGAAGAAGTTAAGCCCCTTGTTACTGACGAGTAATTCTTTACAAAATAACCTTTTATCGGCATGCTTTCTAGCTAAATTTGAGGAAGCATGCACGATATTTTACTTGTTGGCGTAGGCTATGTTGGGCTTGTTACGGCTACCTGCTTTGCAGAGATGGGCAACCACGTTACCTGTTTGGATATAAATACAGCAAAGATTGAGGCATTAAAAAACGGCCATATACCTATCTATGAGGCAGGTCTTGAGGAGATGGTGCGCCGCAATAGCAAGGCAGGCAGGCTCACCTTTACCACCCAGTTTAAAGAGGCTGTAGAGCGCTCAGAAGTGTGCATGCTTGCTGTCGACACTCCTGTTGGCCCCGATGGATCGTGCGACCTTACAGCAATTAAGGCTGCAAGCCGCTCGCTGGGCGAGGTAATGAATGGTTATAAAATTATTGTTAATAAGTCGACCGTTCCTGTTGGCACAACAAAGCTTGTTCGCTCTATCATTCAAGAAGTGTTAGATAGCCGCGGTGTAAACTTTTCATTTGATGTTGTCTCAAACCCCGAATTTTTGAAAGAGGGATCAGCAGTACAGGACTTTATGAAGCCTGATCGCGTCGTTCTTGGCGTTGAGTCCGAGCGCGCAGCAAAGACCATGCGAGAGCTCTACCGCCCCTTTATGCTGGGAAGTGATAGGGTAATTGTGATGGATCCAGCTTCATCGGAGCTTACAAAGTATGCTGCCAATACTATGCTTGCCCTCAGAGTCTCATTTATGAACTGGCTTGCAAATCTTGCGGAAGCTTCCGGCGCCGATATTTTACAGATCAGAAAGGGGATTGGCTCTGATAAGCGCATAGGATCTGCCTTTTTGTGGGCAGGTGTTGGTTTTGGGGGCTCCTGCTTTCCAAAAGATATTAAAGCACTTCGCGACATGGCAAAAGTATATGGCCTTGACACATCGCTTGTAGATAGCATCGAAGCCATAAACGCCCATCAAAAGAGCGTGCTCTTTTCTAAGATGCAGCACTACTTTGAACCGGATGGGGGAGTGGCGGATAAAACAGTAGGCATACTGGGCCTTGCCTTTAAGCCCGATACTGACGATATGAGGGAGGCGCCATCTCTTGTGCTTATCCAAAAGCTTATAGAGCATGGGGCTCATGTGAGGCTATTTGACCCTGTTGCCCAGGATAATGCCAAAAAAATCCTTGGAAGTCATCCCCAAATCAGCTGGTGTGCAAGCGAACAGGAGGCGGGCATTGGCGCCCATGCCCTAGCTCTTATTACCGAGTGGAAGCAGTTTCGCCTGCTTGACTTTGCATCCCTTCTTGCAAGCATGAAGGGAAGAGCCTTTTTTGATGGCCGCAATCAGTACTCTCGGCGCGAGATGGCCTCTCTTGGCTTTGACTACATAAGCATAGGCCAGCTTCCTGCATTGCATCTCTACGAAAAGGCATTTTTGCCTCATGAAGCTCAATTTTGCAACTTATTGGTGAGCGATTTCTCCTCAGAGGGCTTTTAGCTCTAATGTAATTTCTCCGGGTAGGCTTGACCACGCCATTCGGAGAAATTACATTAGAGATGGAGGCGCTATGTGGAGAAAGCGGCGCCAATAAGTTGTAAAATCGAGCTCAAGGATAGTTTGTGCCAAATACTCTCTCCAGAAGCTTTGTAGCGCTTTTTGTAAGCGTTATACTGTCATGTATTTTTCCGAGCATCTGCTTTGTAGCGGCTGCCTTGGTGATGCTTTTTTATAATGCATCCCTTACAGTCTGCCTCTGGGCAGCTCTTGGCTGCGGGCTGCTTTTAGATGCCATAGAGCTAAGCCCTCGATTTGGCTTTTTAGGGCTTGTTTTTGTAGTGTCGTGCCGCTGTCTTTTTGGCGCGCGCCTCTACTTATTTAAGGACTCGTTCATTACGCTGCCGGTGATGACCTACTTTTTTTCCTTTCTTTCAAAAATAATAGAGCTGCCAATAGCGCTCTTTTTTGATATTTCAATCCCCAAAACGAACCTTGAGGCGCTGTTTCTTCTGCCCTTTGTTGATGCCGTAGCAAGTATTATCGTTTTCAGCTTGCCAAGTTTTTTGTGGCACAAGTATCGTCAAGTGCTAAATCGGAGAAGATACAGCGATGATACTTGATGGAAAACTGATTGCCTCCCAAATACATGACGAACTAAAAATTGCCCTTCAAAAGCACTCTAAAAGACCCCCATGCCTTGTGGCAGTGCTTACAAGCGATCATCCGGCCTCTCAGACCTACGTAAAGCGAAAAGTTGCAGCCTGCAAAGAGGTGGGCATCACCTCAAAAGTTATACAAATAGCCCCCACTACTACTGAAGAGGTGCTATCTCTTATCGATTCGCTAAACGGTGATCCTGAAGTAGATGCAATTTTGATTCAGCTGCCGCTTCCTGACGGAATAAGCCTTATGCATGTTCTCGAGCGCATAGACCCCAAAAAAGATGTCGACGGCTTCCACCCGGTAAATATCGGCAAAATTTTGCTTGCCGATCCAAGCGCCATATACCCCTGTACACCGCTTGGCATAAAGGTGCTGCTCCAAAAATATCACATTCAGGTTGAACAGAAGCATGTAGTGATCGTTGGAAGAAGCAACATTGTCGGACGGCCCCTTGCCGCCCTCTTGTTACAAAACGCCCCGGGCGCAAACGCCACCGTCACCGTCGCCCACCGCTTCACCACAAACCTTCCCGAAATCACGCGCACAGCCGACATCCTAGTTGTAGCAGTAGGCAAACCCAACCTGATCCGTGCCGACATGGTAAAAGAGGGCGCTGTCGTCGTCGACGTCGGCATAAACCGAATCAGCGATTCCACAACCCGCTCCGGCTACCGCATCGTCGGCGATGTCGCCTACGATGAAGTGGCACCCCTCACCCAAGCCATCACCCCCGTCCCGGGTGGCGTCGGCCCCATGACAATCGCCATGCTCCTATCCAACACCCTCCGCTGTGCAGAAATGAGTTCCTAGTCCTCCATCTTGATCTCGATCTTGATCTTAATCTTGATCTTCTTCTTAACAAAAGCTCTCATACTCAGAAAATACTGAAAAAAGAAAGATTAAGATCATGAGCCTTTTGCAAAACTAGAGCTATCGGAAAAATGGCCTTGTTCACCTTGTCACAGGAAATTTTTGGTAACTAATATAATTTGAAACACAGAGACACAGAGACCACAGAGACGCTCCGCGAACACATGTAATGACTTCTTGGTACCGTCTAGGTCATTTTTCAAGGGAAAAATGCCCAGAGGGCATCTGCCGCTAGCGCGGCAACGCTTCGCCCCGCTTCTAGTTCAGTCTGCAATCGCAATAGCTGCCATGACTTGTTTCAGGGCGAAGTGTTGCCGTGCCAGCGGCATGCCCTGTTGGGCATTTTTCCTTGAAAAATGACCAATTATGGTGAGACAGGCTACGCGAAGCGCTCTGTGGCCTCTGTGTCTCTGTGTTTCAAAAGTCCTCCAGCTTGTGTTAATAGCGAAACGTCAGCGTAGCGCTATGTCTAATTAACTTTAATTAAATTTATAAAAGTGGTCCCTTGGGTAGAATCAAGAAAAACAACTTCTAAGTTGACCTTCTGAGATAAAAAGGCTATTGTCACAAGCAGTATTTACTCAAGAGGAGGAATAGTATGTTTGGAGCTGTAGCAAATTATGTCGCATCAAGTCACTATCCCAATCTTCATGCAATTTCAGAAGTGCACTCCTCATTAGGATATGGCATTGGGGTCTTTCTTAGGGGTCTCTTTGACCGTGTTTTCGGATCGCAAAATGCCCCCGCAACGCCCCCAGAACAGCCAAAAATTGTTAAAAAAGTTGAAAAAATTACCCCTTCTACAGCAGCTGCAAACGATATAGTGCCATTTTCAGAACTTTATGATGCGTTTACTAAGCCTATAAGGATTATACGCATTGGTGACGGAAATTTAGGCGACCTTGTTGAAGGAGCAACAGATAGAGCAAATTTCGATGTCCTTTTTGAAGTCGCAACGGTTGGCCATGCAAATATTCGCGCACAAGCCATTAACAACACACTTATAGGCTTGCAGCTTACAGGTAGCAAAATCCCTGTCTATCCCGGAGAAGCTGCAACACTTGCTATTGGAAATAACACACAAGAAATCCAGGAGCTAGAGCAGCAGATTTTAGACGACAAATTTTATGGGCCAAACGGCCTGCAAGGTCTACCCTTTCCCGCGCCAACAACAAGGGCACAGCCGACACCCGGCTATCAGAAGATTGTTCAAGCTATACGCACGGCCACTCCTCTTAAGCGCGTCACTTTTATGGTTACCTCCCCGCTGACAGTAGTTGCAAAAGCCTTTGAAGCGCTTGGTCAGGGCGGCTCTTGGCACGAAAACATCGAGGCCATAATTTTTAGGGGAGTCTGCCTCAAACGCGATCCCGGGATGCAATGCAATGCTCCGGACACTATGCCTGATGATCAAAAGTATTCTGAATTTAATGTGAACTCTGATATCCCTGCTGCACAACAAGTCATTAAAGAGTGTCGAGAGCGCAAAATAAAACTATTTATTATCCCTTTGGAGACTACTCAAGATCCCTTATGGACAGCTAGTGAGACTAAGATCCTCGATAGCATGGCTAAAATGGACAATGTCTTTGCCGCTCAGATGGAATCGGTGAGTAAAGAAATCCCTCGCGTGTGGGCCCGTCGCTGTCCTCCGGGCACCTATTACCTTAATGACCCGCATAATCCCCTTAATTTGCCCGACTTTTATTCTGCTGAAAACGTCGACGGATTAATCGGCAATGGCGGCGAGTTTATACAAAACAGTACTACTCCCGAGAACGAAAGATCTATCTACATCATCAGCATACCGCAAGAAAAAAAGGCCGCCTTTTGGGGCGCCAACTTGAAGCCGCTTGAAAAATTTAACTGCCCTCCAGGCTCAAATGTAAGCGCCTGCCAGCCCGACACTTTCTTGACCACTTTTTTAGAAATAGCTATTCCTGCAGGCGTAGGTCTAGTTGGCTTGACAGTAGTTGGTGTTATTATCTATAAAAAAAGGGCTCTAAAGGGCATTGAGGAAAAAGGACGCCTGCTTGCGTCGGCACTTGATCAACAGAAGCAGCGGGCGCCGGACGCGAAGAGCTTTTATCCATAGGCCGCATACAAGCGTTAGAGCAAACTCAAGATAGGAGGATCGCGATGAAGAGGAGCACCCATATCAAAACATGCTGTATCGCCATACTGATTGGCATTTTTACAACAAGCTTTGCTTTGCAGGCAAAGAGCCCAAAAGCACCTGCCAGCAAGGTAGCGTGCGCTCGCGTGCAACTTAAATACTCCCTTCTTCGCCTTGAAAAGATGGCTATAGGAACGAACGACTCTCAAATACAAGAGGTTATTTCTTATGCTCGCACGGTGCTTCAAGCGGGCTGCAAGACCAAGTGTAAAAAAATAAAAAAGGCTCTTCAGGATACGCTTAGCGCAATAAACTACCTTAACCAGCTACAAACGAGCCCCCCATCACAGCCAAGTGAAATGAGCCTTGTTGCGCAGCATTTTTCACAAATTCAAGATGAAATGGGCAATATCCTCACAACATTAAAAGAAAATAGTGCCTACGATTTGCCCACGCCCATAATTTTTGTCCCTTTCACCATTACAAGCCCCGGAAAATACTATGTCTTGAGAAACCTTACCTACAATGGCACGCAGGCAGCAATTACCATTAATGCAGATAATGTCTACCTCGACTTTTTAAACAACTCCCTCACGCTTACAAATCAAAGCGGAGCAGCCATTCTTGCTCAAGGTGTAAAGGAGTTTACCCTCGCTGATGGCTCCATTCGTGCAGCCTCTACAAACCCGACAGTGTCGCTAGTAGGCGTACAAAAAGCTGCTATTAGCAATATCTACGTTTCAAACAGCTCTACTGCCATTGCAGTTTCAGGATCTTCCGGTCTTCATATAGACAACTCCTATCTGTCAGGAGCTGGAATAGACATTAATGCCTCGCAAGCTATTGCAATCAACGGCTGCAGCTTTCAAGGCGCAAATGGACAGTCCAATGCCCTCTTAATACGGGGAGCATCCCAGCATATTGCCGTAAGCGACAGCACCTTTAACAACTGGCAAAATGCAATTTTTGCAAACCAGGTATCGGGACTGCAGATTGAAGAGTGCCTTGTAAAGGGATCGCACGTGGCGCCCGGGCCGCTTCTTGTCCTTGGCACAGCAAACAGCCCGGCAAATACCATTCAGATACGCAATACAACTTTTGAACAGCAAGCCCCCACTGTTGGCCAAGATGGCCTTCTTTTTGTTAACGGCTCCGGCTGCCAATTAGAAAATGTTCTTGTAGATGTTGCGACAGGCCATACAGAAAGCTATCAGCCAGCTGCTATTCATGTAGGCGCATACGACACGCTTTTGGTCAAAAGCTGCATTGTAAAAGGGCCAAACGAATATGGCCTTTATCTAGAAAAGAGTACACATGCTAGCTGCATAGACTGCCAGTTTACAGATGCCACTGTTGCAAATCTGTTTCTATCCGGCACAGCAGGCTCTGTAATTAAAGGATGCAAGGTCTCTGATGCTAGTAGGAAGCGGCATTCTTCTTGCAGATGGAGCAACCGGCAATGCCGTGGTCGATTGCGAAATCAACAACAACGGACAAAATGGCATAAGTGTTGACGCAGATTCCCCAAACAACCTTGTTTTAAAGAATAATGTGTATAGCAACGCGAATTATGGCATAGATAACAGCGATGCTACAACATCGACCTTATTTAACATCTCTTGCAGCAACGGCGTCTCTGACTGCCCTGCAGGCGGCGTTACCCCGCAGCAGGCGCCGGGAGTGGCAGCGCTAGTGCCGGGATCTAACATCTGCTGCATCCCATAAACAGAGGAAATATTCTTATGAAAATCCTACATATCTTTTGCGCATTGACCCTCTGGGTCCCTCTCTACAGCACCTCATTAGATGTTGAAGAGCAATTTCGAGCCATCACGCAGCAATTTTCTGAAGTTGAGGGGGCGCTTTCCGTATCAATGCCCGTCAGAACTACGCTTTTTGTAAGCCAGGCGCCTCTTGTCATCAGTGAGCCGGGCAAATATAACGTCATTTCAGATCTAGTCTATGGCGGAACTGGCGCTGCCATAACCGTTACCTCCGATAATGTCTCGATCAACTTTCATAGACACAGCCTTACTTTGCAAAACAGCAATGCAACAGGCATCCTTGTGCACAATGTTAATAACTTTACCCTTGAAAATAGCATTATTGAAGGATCAGCTACAACTGCTTTGCAACTACAACAGGTAGCAAACGCAAGCGTAAACAGCCTCTACGCAAGGGGCTGCCAAACAGCCGTCCAGATTACAAACTCGCAACAGGTCCAAATTTCTTATTCGCAGTTTGAAGATGGCACAGGGCTTAGTATCGACAGCTCATCTCACGTTGCTCTAGACAGCTCCACCCTTTCCGGAAATAACGCCGACTACGGCGTGCATATTACTGGGACATCTGAAGACATAGCTCTTACTGAGTCAAGTTTTATAAACTTTCTTTCGGCTATCTGTGCGCTACAGGTTGATGGCCTGCTTGTAGATCACTGCCAGGCAACTTCGGCGGCCAGCAACGCGCTAAACCTCGTACAACTTGGTTCCACAGTATCTGAAAGCAATGCCAACGATGTCATCATCAAAAATTCAACCTTCACACAGCTAGAGGCGATAACAGGTTTTGACGGCATACTCATCCTTGCAGGCTCAAGCTGCTTCTTAGAAAACCTTATAGTTGACAGCTCATCGCAAGATCCTGCGCAAGGCGCGCTGCCGTCCGCTGTCCATATTGGCTATCAAGACATAAGCGCCTATGAAAACCTCATAGCAAAAAACTGCATCTTCAAAGGCAAAAATGGACGATCTGTCTTTATTGAAAATGGACAAAAAATCATCATTGATAGCTGCCAGATATCCAACGCTTCCCTCTATAACCTCCAGATGCAAAACGCCACGAGCTGCACCGTAAAAAACTGCATGATCTTTGACGGCGACACAGGCGTCTACATCGATAACAGCGCAGGCGGCGGCAATAACAGCGTAAAAGAGTGCTTTATTGCAAACAATACAACCTGCGGCATCAACGTGTTAGATATGGCCAAAAACAGCATTCTAGCAAATAGCGTCTGGGGCAGCCAAACAGGCATACAGATAGCCTACAGCCTCTATACAGAATCCTTTTATAACACAGCCTGCAACAATAGCGAGCAAAACTGCTCTAACGTCTACCCAAGCCAGCTGCCCGGCGGCACGCCGCCCGGCACACCCCTTGTCGCCGGCGCCAACATCTGCTGCGAGCCCTGATATGCCTCAGGCCTGCCGTTCTATCGTTGCCGCCCTTCAAGTAGGCGCATGTAGGCGCTCTCTGGATCGCTTGATACATCGATTGCAGAGCAGTGCTGCATGCCGCGATCGGTAAACCCGAGTTTTTCATAAAATGGCTCAGAAGCGCCTGTGGGCTGTAAACTTATACGGGTGCATCCCCGTTCCATGGTTGTCTTAGCTAGGTGCTGCATCAGCGATGTGGCAGCACCCCAGCCTGTTTTATCGCGGGGATCATCTGGCATCTGAGCAAGATATTTATCAACCTCGGCGTGGGCTGGTCCCGGTTTGTCCGGTTCTACGTTTTTCTTATACTGTTCAAAGTCCTTTCGGAGCGACCGCGTGATATTCCAGGGCGCATTTGCGATGCGGTCAACCCATAAACTCTTGCCTTTTTCGCCTGCAATAGCAATGGCCTGCAGATTGCCCTTTTCATCATAGACGCCATGCAAGAGCGAAAGAAAGTCAGTCGCTCCTGGGAAGTTGTCTTGCAAGGTCTTTCTATCAAAGTCTTGAAGGTCATTATTTAAAATATTTTTGGCAATTCTTGCAAACTCCATCGCATACATGGTGTCGCTTTTTGCTGTCTCAAGCCGACCCTGCAATCGATCCCTTTGAGCACGTGCAAAAAGCCCTATTCTGCGGCCGCCTCTTGTAGTTGGCACCGGCTGCACCATTTTTTCATAAGGTGGCGGATCGTACTCGGACCATTTCTCCAGCTGCTGGAGAAAGCGCAGCTTTTGTACGGGATCATTCTTGAGGTTGCCAATAGGCTCAAAATGAAGAGAGCCCCGCGGCCGGCTGCCGGGAAGAAGAACAGGCTCAGCTACATTGCAAACGGCCGTTTCTTTCGGTAGCAGGGGAGCCTCAGGTAATGGGGTAGAGATGCGCCGTCCTTCCCGGGGAGAAGCTGCTTCTTGCTTGGCAACGTTTTCCTTAAAAACTTGCGCGCTTTTCTCCTCTAGGACACGCCCATGAAGCACCTCTGGCTCTTGAGTGGAGCCTTCATCAGATGGCCTATAGCCTGTAATACCATTTTCCATAAATCCCTCTAATACTATCTTAAAATATTAAAACTATAATTAGCAATATTTTAAATGGTAAAGTAGTGGGATTTAGTCCCATTCTTTTCACCCCTGGCCTGGGCTGTCAAAAGTTTCAAAATTTCGGGGTAAAAAGCAATTTGATTGTTTGTCCATAAGTGTTCCATCATCCTGCCTATCCCATACATATAACTCCAAAAAAAAACAACTAGAGCATTAATTGTTAATACATTGAGAATATTGATAGGCTTGAGACATACTTACGAACCCCTTTTCTATTAAGAAAACAACAGGATCCGCTGCGCTTGCAGGATCGGGCAGGATAAAATAGTTAAAGAGCATTAATAACAAATCAAAATGATAATAATGATAAAACGATAAGAACGATAAAATTAGAAAACTAATGTTGTATTTTTCTTTTTTTATCGTTCTTATCGTTTAATCGTTCTTACCGTTTTGTATTTATCCTGCGGATCCTGTTTAAATTATTAATAAACAACTACTTAAAATCACTGTTTGCTCTTAGTCTGATGCGTATGGGATAAGCAGGATGCTGGAAGAGATTTAGACACATTATTAAAAACGTCTTTATATTGAAATTTTAGACTTTTTGACAGCCCACCCCTGGCCGGGCCGGACTCTTTTACTTTTTTTATAGATACTGAAAGAATCTTTTAGCTTCTACTATTTCAATGCCATTACGAACTTCTTGAGTGCGCAGGTGCTTTACCACTTGAAATGCAGCAAACTTATACTTTTTATGAAAATACAAAAGGCCTTTTCCGGGGCTATTGTCAGAAACTTTTGCCTCAATCATTACTTGAATCTGGTTATCTTTAACAAGGGCAAAATCCACTTCGTCACCCTCTTTTGTTTTAAGATAATGTAATGAATAGGGCTCTGCCTCGTAATCAATTTTCATTAACGTGTGTTTCAAAAGACACAAAGCTGAAAAATTTTCGAATTTAGCGCCCTCATCTCCATTCACAAGGCCTGTATCAAAAAAATAGATTTTCGGCTCTTTGGCAATGCTGCGGGCAATATTTTTAGAAAATGGGGTAATTTTAAAAACAATAAAAAGAGCTTCTAGAATTTGGATATATTTCTTTACAGTATTGGGGGCAATACCTATATCTTCAGCCAAAGATGAATAAGATATGGAAGAGCCAACTTTTTTCCTTAAGAGCTCAAATAACAGCTGCATGGAATTCAAATTATGGATGTTTTCAAAGTCCAAAACATCCGTTCTAATAAGGCTATCAATATACTGCATTCTCCAACGCTTAGCATCTATTGGACTCTCATCCAAGTAGGGCTCAGGAAAACCGCCTCTTTCTATTAGTCTTTCCACATTAGGTTCCATGCCAACTTTAAAAAGCTCTGAAGGACTTAATGGTAAAAGACGATGTAAAAAAAACCTTCCTGCTAATGAGTCACCCACTTTGTTGAAGGTTTCTAAACGCGCACTTCCGGTAACTAATATTTTAAGATGTTTGGGTTTAGTATCATAAATGCCCTTCAGGTAATTTTTCCATTTTGGCATTTTATGAATTTCATCAAGTATGAGCAGCTGTGTAGAGGGATGCCAGGATTCGGCCTTAATAATTTTCCTATCTTCAAGGCGGTCATAGTTAAGGTAAACAGTAGGTGAAAAAAGCGTGCCTATTTCATTAGCTAAAGTGGTTTTACCCGCTTGCCTAGGCCCCGCAAGAAGCACCATTTTTTTGTCTAAATCACGCACTATGGCATTTTTTTGAAATCTTTCCATATTGACTATTATGCACTAGAATGCATTTTAGTCAAGACTATTCCGCATTAGCTTGCGGAATAGTCAAAAATGGAGACAGCCTTGTGGATAAATTACACTTATGCACGGTGTGACTGGTCACACAGTCGATTAGCCACTGGTGCGGCCTCAAGGTTAGCAGGTAATGGATGCGCTCGGCTTAACGGCGAATTTGCATGCATCTCCCACTCTTCACAAAGAGGACGACCTTCCCCAGGTACATACTTATTAAGACCCTCGTTCAAAAAGTAGTCGAGTGTATAAGAAAGAGAATTTCTTTCGGGGGCGCCAAAAGTGGGTATTATTCGCTGCATAAATTCGTCTAACTCATCCCATGGTTTTCCATGAGCACCTGGCATACCATGCACAGCACGAAGCCTTGCAAGCATACAGTTGAACGCTGGACGGTATGTTGGTAGATATGCATTCATAAGAGTGTTCATGGCTGCCTCAAGCTTAGGTCTTTTTTTGGATATAAAAGCCTCTTCAATCTCTGACAGGCAGTCGTATAAACCGTTGGGAGCATTCTGCACTTGTTGGGTTACTTCTGAATATGCCATTGGTTGCGCTATTGCTCCTTTAAGTTGTTTAAGAAAGCGAGAGTATTCCTCCACAGCAGCGATGATTAGTTGTCCGCACCTTTCAGACGTGTTCCATCGTTCATTACGGACACATTCATCGGCACGACCTGTTCTTATAGTTTCTGCTAAGTATTTCCATAGAATTTGTGCGCGATTTAGCTTGGCCATCCATTCTTCTTTTTTTCCTTTATTGTCACCAGCCTCAAGTGGTGGTATCGCGCATAAGGCCCAGCTTGCTTTTGAGAGGGCCACATGCCATGCGTATAAGCTAAATTGATTGATAGATGGATCAGGAAGCATGCGGCACGCTTTTTTTATCAATCCCAGATCCAAAGTTTCAAGTGATTTAAGAAGGAACATGAGATGATTGT
This sequence comes from uncultured Chlamydiales bacterium, assembly GCA_963826935.1. GTDB lineage: Bacteria > Chlamydiota > Chlamydiia > Chlamydiales > FEN-1388 > SZAS-7. The sequence goes on from CAWGYH010000005.1 coordinate 712,266, forward strand.
TTGGAGATGGCGTACCATCTTTTTCTCTATTTGGGATAGATGCGATCAGCCGCAAGCCATCTACTTGTCCTTCTGTAGGAGGGGTCATGCGAGGAGCGTCGCCAAAGAAGTGCCGAAGGATGGCTCCAACCTTCGCATCGGTCCAGTTAGTTGCAAACGCCGCTCTAATCTCATTTGCTTGGGCACTTCTTGCCAGAGGTTGTGACAACATAGTCTCTTCCACTGCTACCTTTGGCTGAGGAGTTGACCATACACTTCCTATAGAAGCTGTTATTACTTTAACACTGCTGGCGAAGGATTGTATCCACGTTGTCTTAGGAGTTAATTGAAACCTTTCCATAAGTGCTCTTATTACTTCAAGACCTTCTGGTGTGCAGCCAACACGTTTTTCAAAAAATGGATAATATTTTGCAAAGGTATCTTTGCATGCAAGGGAAAGGTTGAGAACTTCATCTGTTTTTAAGTGACTAATAAGTTGTTTTGCCACGTCACGAGGTTGGTCAGCAAGTGGAGTGGGTTGAGATGTTATGTGTAACACTTTGCCTGCGGGTTGCATACTATTGCCTCTTTTATTTATTTTAAAGCGTTATTATAAAATATTGAAATAATTTTTGTCAATTAGCGGATTTGTTTATAAAACAGGTCGCGTAACTATTGATTGAAAAGTAATCACCGGCATGATAAATTTTTTATAAAAAGGATTGTTTTCTATGATAGTACCGGCGACTTTGGCTCAAGTAACTCGATCTCAAGTGCCATTATTACAAGAAGGGCGCCCTCTTTGGGAACAGGCTGTTACTGACTCTGCAAAGTATTCTGCAGCGCTTAATGTAACAAGCGGGGACTTAGAGGTAATAGAGGCTAATATCCAAAATATTAGTATTAGAGGAGCCGATAGATCTGGGTTTTTAGTTTTTAGTATAGAAGGCAAGGATTTTTTGCTTTTTACCCAAAAGACCAGTTTGCCATATTATGACCAAAACCAAAATTCGCCCTACCTCCTTTATGCTGTTTGTGTGAATGATCCAGAACTTAACAGAGTAGAAGGAAAGAGATCAGCGTTTATTACCTGTGTTCCAGAAAAATGGTGTGAGGCCATTGTTCGAGAACTTCCAAAATATCAAAAAGACTTACGAACCCTTTTGACAGCGACAACAGAACGAAATTCCAGGCTCTGGAATACGACACAGTATCATTCTGAACAGTTATGTGAGGCTTTAGGCGTATCTACTAACGACCTTGAGTCAATCAATACCTATTTGCAGACCCATAACCAAAGAGAGGGTCGGGCATTTTATGATGTGGCATTAGGTGAGAAGCATTTTGAGCTCATAACAGATAACATTTGCGGACACCATTATGGTGGAAAGTGGAAACGTCTCATCCAGGTATTGTGCACAAATGATCCCTCTCTCAATGAAGAAACAGGGCAGCACACAATTGCCCTCGTTGTAATTCCGGAACTCTGGCACAAGGCACTTCTTGAACATATCAAAAGCATAAATTATAAAGAGACCCTGCGACAGCGGCTTGTTTCTGCTATGACGAAAGCAAGCAAGCTGTGGAGTGAGGCGTGCAGCCATTCAAACGATATTGTCAACAAATTAGATTTTACTACGAATGACTTAAAAGTTATTGAATATTTTATACAGCCACGATTGAGTTGCTATCCAAGACTTGATGATTATGCAAGTAACTGCTTTTTAACGGTTACGATAGAGGGTAAAATCTTCGGTTTATTTGCCGCACACACATGTGGGTATAGGGGGGAGTGGAGATCTCTTGTTCAGGTTGTCTCTATAAGTGATTCAGATCTCAATGAGGGCACGGGCGGTGGCACCATGTTAGTTAATGTGATTTCTCAAAAATGGCATCAGGCTATTCTCAAAAAATTAGAAACAGCTGATATTAAAGGCTACTTTAAACAACGAATTGCTAATATTATCGAAAGAAATGCTCAAATCTGGAAACAAACAAAAAGACACTCCGACGATTTTTGCCAAAAACTTAGGGTGACGCCTGAGAAGTTTCGCGAGTTTATCCAATTGGTAACAAGAGATAATTCTGTACTTCCCTTTACCTTCAGAGGCAAAGAATTTCAAATATCTTCTAGTACTGTTGTTGCTGACGAATATGGTGATTACTACACCCATGTAATTATGGTTGCGTGCAAAACCGACCAATCGCTCAACAACTCGACGGGATTTGGAACAACGTTTATTACGGCCCTAGATGAAGAGTGGCATCAAGCAATGCTCAATCAACTTGATAGAAAGCCTGTGTATCGCGATGCACTTATGCCAAATACTAAGTATCTTGAATAGCGCCTAAAAATTAATTAAGAATCGGCACGGCTGCACCAGCAACGACTCCCGCAGGTTGTAACACTGTATGGCCCACTGGATTGGGAATATGGTTGGGGACACGGCTGGGGATGGGGACATTGGTGGGGGCCTCATTGAGGATGGGATCATGGGTGGAATGGTCACGGCTATGATCATGGCTTCGATAGAGGCTATAGAGATGGAGATCATCATGGATATCGTGCTGGCGAGCATCATGAAGCCGAAGAGGAGCATCATCACGGCAGCGGGCATCATCGTGGGGGACATCGCCGCTAAATTGAGAGCTCGCTGTTTCTAGCAGGAGCAGCTTAAAAATCTTGAAATAAGACATGCAAAACAGACATGTACCTATCCCGCTTTTTCTCTTGCGTTATTGACATGCCATCTATAAATTATTAGCAAAAAAATGAGCGGGGTTTTTATGAAATGGATTTTTGTTCTTTTGTTGCCAACTTGCTGCTTTGCTTCTATAGAGCAAATTTGTTCAATTCAAGAGGTGGAGCATCGCCTTGAAGTGGACAAAGATGTCCTGGTCATTTTTGATGTCGATGATACTTTGACGATCCTTAGCGAGCCAGCTTTTCAGTACGCAAACTACAAGGTTCATCATTCAGAAGTTTTCTCCAAATTCATGAGCTCTTTGAATGAGGAGGTCAAATTTATAGCGTTTAATCTGCCTATACTTATCTCCCCTTCCGAGCTGATCGAACCTCAAACGCCCTCGGTCATTGAAAGTTTGCAGAACAAAGGATTGAAAACGATTGCCTTGACAGCTGTCCCAGCAGGGAATATCGACGGTCTATTACTGGAAGATGCAAGGATTGCCGATCTCAGGCGAGTTGGCATTAATTTTGCCAGCTGTTTTCCACATGTTTCCGATATCCTGTTTACCAATTTCCCTGCCGGGCCCTACCAAAGCTACATCCTTTTTAAAGAGGGAATTATTTTTGCCAATTATGTTAATAAAGGGGCTGTATTGGTCGAATTCCTAAAGAATATTAACTGGGAACCGGACGTCGTTATCTTTGTCGATGATCGGATCGACCATGTCTATGCCGTTGAAAAGCACCTTGCGGAATTTAATCCTAAAATCGAATATAAGGGTTTGCATTTTCAAACCCAACGCACCCCTTATAAAAAAATTGAAAGAGAGGATTTCAGTGCGATTTGGCAAGAAATAGTCGATACTGGACATCAGATTGCTTCTAAAAATCTACCTTTGTGAGTAAAAGCGGACGGCCCCTTTTACAAAATGGGATCGGGTAGGATGATGGGGGTGCTTTTTTGCTTAGTCTCCGGCTGTTTTTGTAGCCCCTTGACAAATGTTGAAATCCAATAACCTTGGGGCAACTCTTTGGAAAGCTCTTCGGCAAGCGCAACAAACTCTGGTTTTTTACAGCGCCTTTGAATTTCTAGTTGGAGGGCTGGATCATAAGCTTGGAGAGCAATGGTAACATTGCCATCGCCTTCTGGTGTCAGACTTTTAAAACTTAGATCGTCGTTTATATTAGAAACGTAAAGCTTTAATAAAAGGGCCTCATCTGTAGTGATGCTATGCATATCCAAGGTAATATCCTTGGTCATTTCACGAAAATGTGCCATTAATTGCCTCGAATCAACTGTTTCAGCTAGCAATTGCCCTATTTTTACCGAATATTTTCCTGTAAACCGGAATGTGCAACAGAGCCTGATTGTTTCATTAGACGGCTCACCTGGCATTGGGTTTTCATCAAGGGAAGTCCACATATCGGTTAGTCCAAGACTTGTAAAGCTTGGAATAGCAAATCCTCTAACCCAATATTGTTGGACGAGTAATGCTTGGTCTTTAGGTAAAAAAATAGGAACCATCAGCACGCTTGGAGCTTTTGCCATTTCGTCTGCGATTTTGCAAATCAAGGCCTGTTTTCTGTCTAGAGGAATAGTGTCATCGCTTAAGGTTGGTAGATCTTCCTGTTTGATGCGGCGAAATCCAAATGTGGGGTCGGTAGGGTCGCGTAAAATGCAAAACCCTGTCCGAAAGCTCTTTAGGGCAACTTCATTTGTTCCTTGTCTGCAGGTTCGTATTTTGGGATCTTCTAGTTTAGCGACAGCCGCGATGTATGCTTGGGTTAGTTCTGAACTAACGCGGTCGATAAGTGACATATATTCTCCGGAATTTTGAGTGTATTGAGGCAATGATTATGTCAATTGATTCAATTATATACAATCATAAAAGGTTTAAATGTTCAACTGTGAAGCCTGACTCAATTTCATTTTTTCGAGGAAATTATAGCACAATGATTTGCTGCTGTATCCTTGTGATGGCTTCCAGGGATTGGCGGCAGTCAAAGCGATCAAGTGGGCTTAGTCGAAGATGGCTGAAGACAAAATCTTTGAGCTGCTGTTCACGAGTGCGTTTGGGCCCTTCAACGAACGAAAAGCTCTCTTGGAAACTGCATGGGATTTCGATTTCGAGGTTGATGCTGTCCATAACTTTTTGCACATGCTCCTGAGTCATGCACGTTATACGTGTTCCAATGGATTTAACGTAAGGGGTGATTATATCGTCCCACGGAATAACTTCTTGCAAGACAAGTTGGTAGAGTAGGTGACCAAATGCCGACATTTCAGCTGCAAACCAGTTGCCGGTAAAGGCTTTTCTACCAAGCACCTCAGGAGCTGTAGGATAGTACGAACCATAAAATTGCTTTTCAAAGGCGCCCGGAAGGTCTTTTGGATTAACTACCTTCGCAACTTCAAAAGTAAATCCAAAATCAATAAAGCCAGCTTTTACAGTCCCGTCAGCATATATCATAATTAGTGTATTCTTTGTCTTAATGTCCGCGTGGAGCAAGCCGCTCTCATGCAGTTTACAAACGCCCACAGATAGCTGTCGAATCATTTCAACGAGTTGAGAAAGCGTAAGCGTTTGGGCTTTTTTTGCATCCAACACCTCTCCGAAAGGCATAATAAATTCAAATTTTACATCGCCTTTTGCATTTACATATTCATTAACTCCTAAAATTGGCCAAATCCCTACACCTTTAGGTTCTAGATTATAAAGCATTTGTTGGATTTTAATTTCCTTTTCGAGGTCCGGTCTCAAGGATGGGGACGTAGGCACGATGCGAGCGATGCGAAGAGGAGGAAGATCTTGTCTATAGAGGCACCCAGTTGTTATTTTTTTAGTGCTCGTTGTTACTCTATCGGCTGTCATATTGCCTTTTGAAAGAATGGCGGTTCCAGCTTCACTTACCTCTAACGCTCTTGGAAGGTCAAATTGCTTACGAGGAAAAGAGGCCTTAGGCGCAGAAGTCATATTTGAAAAGATGCTTATATGTAGACGCTCAGAGTCTGTGAGGCACGCGGTATCTCTACACGTGGTCCAGTCTTGCGTGTACATGCTCGAAATCTTGCCAATTCTTTTAACTGTTTCTGAAGAACAGTGTTCTGTTGTGAGACTAAGAAGAACCTTATAAATACATTCAGTAGTTGTGGCCTTTTGCAGTCGCGGCAAAAGCTCTGAAAGCCGACCGTCATGTAATGAACCTTTCTCTAACAGGAAGGCAAGTCCACGAGATACAACGGGGGAGTGTGGCTGCAAATCAGCTTCTCTTGCAACCATCCAGGCCAAAAGTTTAGGATGGGGAAAGTATTCATTATATTTATCTAAGTGAGCACCATTTATGAACGTACTTCTTAAATCAAGAAGGGTAGTGTGTGTAGATAGTATGTCACTCTTATTAGCGCCGATATATGTATTTATTATTTTGTGATATAGTTCAGTTTTAAGATTTTGATCTTCAAGCTCTTGAGCTTGCACACCAGGACCTGAACCATATGGAGGAACAGGTAATGACATAATAAAGCCTCCTAAACTACAGTGGAAGGCAGTAGTATAGCATAATACCTATACTAAAGTAAACATTTTTTTATGTTTACAAAAGTATAGGAGTTACTAGGCGCTTTTTTGCTGCGCTAAAGGAGCGAGTTTGCTGCCGATTATCCTAGCCTAAAATGCAACGTTTTGCATAATCTGAAACGAAAAAAATAGGGTAATAACATGTCTTGGTGTTCACGTATTCTTAATTCTACGCCGATGCAGTATGTATACGCAGGCGCAGGAGCTTTAGGTACAGCAGCCTCTTATGCTGGAGCAAATATCTGTGTGAATAGATTAACCTCTATGGCTAAAGTTTTTGGGGAGAAGTGCCCAAATGATTTTCTTCTTAATGGCCCCTACAGCAGTAAATTTTGCGAGGAGCTCGCAACCGTTTCAAATAAACCGGTGAGTGGGGCAATCGTTTTCTATTTTGTGGCAGGAGTTGCAGCTACTGGCACGGCACATGCTATCTGGCGTGCAAGGCACTACCGCCAGCTGAGAGGACCAGAGAGCCGAGCGCTTGTAGTACATGAGCCAGAGCTATATAAATGCCAGCTGCTTGCTCGGCGTCCAAATTCAACATATTGGCTGGCCCTGGGTCTCTTTGTAGGGGGATTTGTTACATATTTGCCGTTTGTGTTTAAAATGACTCATGAAGCTGAGGAATTGGGCAAATGCATCGCCTGGCACAATGCCACCTCTACTCTCTGCAAAGATATGGAGAGTTTTAATCTCACGGTCTCTACGGCAAACAGCGTGATTGTCTCAGTCGTAGGCGGCCTTTGGGCAGGAATTTGGGCTTTATCGTGGATCAGGCGCTCGAGCCAACCCGCAGATATTCCGGATAACTTATAAGCTGCTCTTTGCGCATATTTAAAAGGGGCCGGGGTCCCCGAGAATCGTGCGATTTGAATCGAGCAAATCTCGGGGACCCCGGCCCCAATGGTGTCAACTTAAAGAAATTTATAGCAGATCTAACCGCTGTTTTTTTCTCTCCCGAAGGGAGGGAGCTCGAGTTTGGACATTTGTAGCTTGCGCATAACGTCTTGGAGGTAAACCGTTCGGTCTCGGTCTCGGTCACGGTCTCGGTCTCGACTGTAGACGTTGTGCAGGCGAAGCTTCGCCTTTAACTAAGCATACTTCGTACACTGGAGACCGAGACCGTGACCGAGACCGAGACCGAATGGATCACCAATATGTACGTTAAGCATACAAGAACGGTGTCCGTCAAACCTTCAAATGTCCAAACTCGAGTTCTCTCCCGAAGGGAGAGAATCTGCATTTCACAACCTTTTCAGAGCTAATATAAATTTTCTTAAGTTGACACCATTGACCCCGGCCTCTTGACTTATTCTTATGAAACACCTGTTTCAGGTGATTTGCTTGTCGACTCTAATAATAGAGTGGCTAATGTAGTTTTTATTAGGGGGTAGATCAATTTAAGAATATCTTTAGGAAGTTTTGCAGGAAGAGAATTTTTATGCATTGTTGCAATAGCCACAAAGGTAAAAGGCCCTTTGGATATGTCGTCTGTTGGACGGGCAGTTAGTAGCCTATTTGCCGCTAACGTACCTTGATTCGTTAATACTCTGCTTGGAATATTTTTAAGCAGCTCTCCATATGTTCTGCGACGAAATAATTGATTAAAAAAGAGAGGAGGATTAGTGCTTAAAAGTGGACGATAGGTTTCATCAATTGGGCCCATTGTATATTCCAATAGATTTTCTTTTAATGCCGAATCTGAATTATAAACCGCCGATATAATTAGTAAAACAACTTTAAATTGATCAGCAAGTGGCATCCCGTTATTTTCTAATTCCATTACTACGCGTTCTATGTTCCTAGCTCGTATTAAGTCGGGGTGCTCTTCTTTTGTGAAAAAGGATCTAAATCTAAAAAAAAGCCCGGGTTTGAAGGTTTTCTCAAACTTCACTGCAACAAGGAGTAAACTTGTTTTAAGAGTAGATGTATTTATCATACATTGAAAATTTACCATCACTTACTCCTTGGGTAAAGCAGCGATTCTATATTGAACAGGGAGATTCTGCCAAGGGTATTTTTAATTGAGCTATCCAGGAACTCAAGGCTCATCCTTTTATACCCAGCTTTATTTTGAGAATGCGGTTGATTTCAATGACCTTATTCCAGGGTGTTCGTAGGTTTTTGTCTGGATGGACCATCCAGGAGGTAAGCTCTTTTGCAAGTTCATCAGAACTAAGCCGAGGGAGCTTCTTGCTGTCTTGAAGACTCTTTCTGGCATTTTCGGCTGTCGGTTCATACTCATGCTTTGCTTTTAGTATGCCGTCCATCGTATTCATGCAGTTTTCTCGATCCCATGGTAATAATTTATTATGGGTCAGAAAAAATAGTGTACAGCCTACTGAATAGATAACTTGTTCTACCCAGCTGCCTGTATAGGAGCGGTCATGACGCTCTGGAGGTATGAACTCCGGAGTTCCTACTCGTTCTGAAAAATGTTGCCAGATAATGTCTTTGACACAACTGTCTAGATCGCACAACAATATGGAATCGTTTGGTCCTACAAGTATATTTTCAAGTTTAATATCGCGATGTACAAAGCCCTCTTTTAGAAGCACATCTACAGCGTCAATGATTCTACAGGCAAGGGGAAGTCCTCTTTTGAAATCGAGAGTTGAGCCAGTTTTTATAAGGTTAAAAAGATCAATTGCTTTTTCATAAACACAGAGGATCTTATCGGGTTTATCTGCAAAGCTAAGACTCAGAATATGTTTGGGCAAGATTCCCCTATCTTTAAAGAGGGCATGCAAGGCTCGTTCTTTTCTTGCTACACTTTTAAAAACATGAGAGGAGCTATTTTTCTTGGTCGTAAGCGCAAATAGATGGTGCATTTTCCAGCCGGACGGCTCTTTTTCTAAAAGTGTGATCTCTCTTGCGCATTTATCACTTCCGAATGTGCGCTCCTCTCGATTAGGGTGTTGCTTTGGCAAAAGAAGTATTCGGTCTTTTAAATAAATTATTAATTGATCTAAGCCGCTCCTTTTCCTTGGTATATAATAAGGGCCCCCTTCCGGACAGTTCTCAAATAGCGTTTTGACAATCTGTACAATTTCTGCCGGATCTCGCGTCAATAGATTTGCTGGCATGTTCTCAGGCACTTCTTGGGGGCTATATGCAGAAAGAGAGGGCAGGCCGTCATCTAAAATATCTTTTAATAATCGACATGCAGTAGTGATGTCTGCTCGCTTTTGTACGTCAGGATGACACATCCAAAAAAATAGCCCTTTTGCTGCATCGATGTCGCTAAGTAAATCCAGCTCACTTAAAAGAGTTTGTTTGAGTTCCATTTCTCGTAGTAGGGAGCCATCTTTCCAGGGAGGCTCTTCAAAGAAAAGGAGTAAATAAAAGAGATACCCTGACGCGTAAACATCAGCAGGTTTATAGCTGCCTCTATAGTGCTCTTGAAGCCGTTCCGGCGCCAAAAAGTCCTTTACTCCAGATACACTCTCATGCCGGTCTTGAACATCGCGATCAAAAGCTTCCTCTCTAGATTTACCTAAAACCAGCTGGCCATTACTATTAACAAAAACCTGGGCTATGCTAATAGTGCGATGCACCTTGTTGCTAGCGTGAAGGGCGCTTACCTGCTCTGCCAGGCGTGCTACCATCTCGAGTCTTTCATACCAAGTACATAGGCGTAGAGTACGCAGGTCGAAAGGGTACAACTCGGGCGTGGTATCTCCCGACACCCACAACGACATGTAGTTAAATAAGTTAGTTAGTAGCTGCATAAATATAGATACATTTTATATGACCCGCGTGACTTTGTCTAGAAATATATAAACGGGTGCCAATTAACTCTATAATCTGCCTCTCATTTTTCGACCAGAATGCAAAATGCCTTCATATAAAAGCAGGCGATTAACAATAAATCCTTTCCCTTAATAGGTTATTTGTTGCATAATTTCGTTTTATATTTAACTGGAGTTACTATGCAGCCAAGTACTATACAGACAAGTACAAATTTAGACCCGAATCATTCTGGTCTCAATGGGTATTTCTACAGTGGTCTTGAGGAACGTCAGCATAAATGTCCATCGGTTCCTGGTTGGTCTGTCCCAAATCAGATGGGTTTCATCGAAGCGAATCGAGAAGCCAAGGTGAATGTTTTGTGGGAACTTCGCAATAGCATGATGCAGGCTCAGACCGAGGCTGTATTGAATAATCCCAAAAAGCGTTACTGTACCTTCCGGGTATCTCCAGAAAGTGCAAATGATGCAGAAGCTGCATGTAAAAGTGAATCTATTCCTTCCGATGCGCCGCTCTCCTATCTGAAATGGTTTGGAGGAAACTATGCATGGAGTATCCCAACTCCAGAAATTTGTACGTATCTCTCATCGCTTACGGGCCAAGAACAAAGGCCTGTTGTTGAAATTGGCGCAGGGTTAGGCTATTGGGCAAGGGTAATGCGAGATCGCGGCGTCACATGGTATGCTTACGACAAGTACGTAGAGGGGTACAGTAAAGAGAAGAGACTGTGGACCACCGTTGTGGAAGGTGGGCCCGAAAAGCTACACGCCCATGACAGCCCCGATACAATTTTGTTCATAGGCTATCCGCCCCAAAGAGGCATGCTGGGCTATGGTATGGATGTGGAATGTATTCGCAATTTTAAAGGAAGAGATATTATTTATGTTGGCGAGGAACTGTCAGAAAACGAAAAAGAAATAAATAGTACCGGTTCAATCGCCTTCGCTGAAGCTTTAAGGGAATCGGGTTTCAAGCAAATCGGGTCACTTCCATGTGCTCAAGCGCCTCATAAATTTGATAAAATGTTTCATTATCGAAGAAAAAATGAATATTCCCTAGAAGAAAAGGCCCCTATTGAGGCATTCCTTCAATCTCTTGGCATTCACCGAAGTCTTGGAGATTTGGGCATACGTACCTTGGACCTTGAAAACGTTGAGTTGCAACTACCAGATTTAGTATTTACAAAAAGCCTAGACATGCGTCGCGACTCTAAATTGGTTCAAACATATCTTATGAAGGGCTTTTTGCAACAAGGACCCCTAAACCCTAAATTTGAAGTGCTGTTCTTTATGCTAAAGTATGGATCGTATAAAGATGCATTTAAGGTCTTGCTTGCTGAATCAACCGAGTTAAAGCTGCTTCAGAATGCCTATATGAAGAGGAGCGGTCTAGTGGCGCACGTAAAACTCATGCAGGCGATAAGCAGTGTTGTTTCGATACTATGTTCCCTACCTGCCCAACCAGCTCCTGAAGATATAAGGAACCGTTGGAAAAAAGCACAAGAAATCATGCGTAGTATTTCTGAACAAGATAGCTCCACGGTCTATTATGATTGGACTTACAATAAGGTTGTGATGGAATTTTGCTTTGACAATTTCACTCATCTGGAAGGCTGTATAGGCAAGCCACAAAATAAGGGCTACTAAACGATTTAAAACGCGCTGTTAGACTTCAGCGCCTAAAAATTTACAACTTACCTATGGCGTTGCCATAGGCTTTTATATTTCACGCCTTCAGTGTGATCGCGTGACCAAGTAAAAAGGCTTCACACTTCACAGTCATTTTTAGGATCATACGAGAGCTTCTTCCCGCCTCTCTTCAACGTTATTGCTGGCACAAATGCAGGTCCAGGCAGTGGTGCTTATCACAGCCGAGGCCGCAGCTCCGCCTAAAAGTACAATACCTTCTATAAATAAATCGGAATTTTGGCCCCAAGAGGATGCGTAGAGATTATACCCGCCCCACACGACACCGACAACAGCACAGGAGGTAAATATAGAAGCCACGATCGTGTACACCTTATTGGCTGTTGTACAGCGCTCTTGCACTTCTCCTGCTAGGCGCCAGGGTTTAGGTTGAATTGGTTGTGGTTGTACGTTACAGCACATACGCTAGAGTTCTCCAAGTTATATAGAAATGCGTAAGTATAAGCTCGTGCCAAATAATGCAAAAGTCAAATCTATATTCTTTGTCCCTTATGGACTTATAGAGAAGGATCTCACGCTTAGCGCTTTCTTTCTCGACGACTAAAAGAAAGGGGGCCAAGGTATGCGATTCGCGCGATTTGGGACGAATCGCACATCGCAGGCCCCGGCCCCAATGGTGTCAACTTAAAGAAATTTTCATTAGTTTTGAGTATAGTGTTAGTCACATTTATTTCTTGTCACTCAAGTTCCGGAGGAACGTTTTAATAATAGCCCATGATGTAGCACCGGAGGTGCAAGTCGTGGGTATTTGGTAAAAAATAACCTGGAGTCGCGTGAGCGACGGATTAAGCCGTCGCTCACGCGACTTGATGGTTTTTTTGTGCCATACCCACGGTTTGCCGCTTTGGGGCTACACCATGGGCTATTATTAAGACGTTCCTCCGGAACTGAAGTTGCCACAAAGTCTATCAAGGAATAATTGTGTGTAACACTATGTTCAAAGCTAATGCAAATTTCCTTAAGTTGACACCATTGGCCCCGGCCCCTTTTACAATGTATAGGTAGTGCGGAGATTAGCCAAGCTTATTTTCCGCATTTTTGCAGAGAATAGGCTTGCTTTTGCGGAGAATACCTGCCATAATATAAATTTGAGTTCTTTATGTCCCTTTTGTCTCTAAATTTTATTGACTTATTGTATTAAATAATACATACTTTCAGACAATAATATAATAGGAAAAAATAGATAGTGACAATAGAATATCTTTCCCAATGGCCAGTTGCTTTGGCCCTATCATTTAGGTATCTTTCGATAGAAGACCGAAACCGTTGCTGGCAAACTTGCTGCCTATTCAGAAAAATCCTAGAAAACCCTGATTATCAGACACTATTATGGGCGCCGCAAATCTTTCGTACGATGCATGTAGACAACCTGCGCTTTACACACATCCGTAATGCACTTTCTCGACTGCGTACAACTGTGCATAGGAATATTATCCCACTTCCAGAAAGACATACCGACTTTGCATTTAGTCTCCATAGCTACGGCTGTTTACTCCTTTCGTGCGATCACTCATCAAAAAAATGTGCCGGCGAAGTGCTAATCTGGAAAAAGGAGAATAACTCCTATTGCCTTTCTAAAAGATTGTCTCAATTTTCCAAAAGATGGTATAGTTTGCAATTACGGACAACCTGCACGGTCCAAGGTGACTGGTTGATTCGTAGTGCTCTTGATCACGAGGAAAACGGGGAGTTTTCTGTCAAAGTTGATGTATGGAAGTTGAACGAGAAAACCGCAGAAGTCACTGAGCTATTTGCAACAAAAATACCATCTGCTAAGCCATACCCGAAACCTTCCAGCAATTATGTCTGTGCACCAGCGCTACGCGATAAAAGCACTCTCTATATTCCTCTTCCATTAACACAAGAAGTACAAGTTGCTATCATCGATGAAACCCCACGTCTAACTACAAGAATCGATTTATCTAACATAGGCCTATCACGTATAACCTCTCTCACTATGCGCGGTGATGAACTTATTGTTCATACACCAAATGAGAGCGTGTCTATAAATCGTACAGACCCCTCCCTTATACAGGAAAAAACAGAAGAAGTACTGCATTCAGATAATGGATGGAAGGTGCTCCAGGATATAGGATTTAAAATTTTAAGAAATGACCAGGTGCACTGCATTATTAACGTCCCTGCAGATTTTGATAATAGGAAGTGGTCACTACGCACGCACCTTGGCATGCATCATTTTCTTCTTGGCTACGGTCAAGTCTGCCACGTCTACACACTCTGGAATATGAACCAAAATGGCACACCAAATCGCACGATAACAATACCCAAAGATACCACAATCACTGCCGTCCATATGCATGAAGAAAACGTTATACTAAGCACCCTGGACGGCGAAAACGGCGAAGTCTGGCAAGCCTAAATGATCGGGGTTGGCTCTTTTATTCTACAAATTGCGTGAAGCTCTCTACTGGCTCCCGATTCGAGAGCAAGCTGTTTTCAACTTTGCTGGTATCTGCATAGCCTAAAGACATTGCGCAGACTAATTGCTGCTTTGGATCGAAATTAAGGTGACGCGATACAATTGCATGGTATTGATTAAATGCCGCTTGCGGACAGGTGTCTAAACCGCGTGCTTTTGCCGCCAGCATCACATTTTGAACAAACATGCCATAGTCGAGAAAACTTCCCTGCTGCATCACTCGATCAATCGTAAAGAATAGGCCAATAGGCGCACCAAAAAACTCATAATTGCGAGCATGTTGAGCGCGCATTTTTTCTTCATCGCCTTTTGCTATGCCCAATAAGCCATATAAAGCTGCACCCATTTCGCGTCTGCGAGAGAGGTATGGTTCAGTCCACTCCTTAGGATAGTAATGATAATCCTCCACATGTTCTTTTGCCTTATCAGGATTTAAATAGGTAGCGATAAGCTCGCTGGAAAGAGCCTCCTTTTTAGCTCCCATAATGACATACACTTTCCAGGGCTGCGTATTGATACCAGATGGTGCACGTTTAGCAACATCCAGTATTTCCAATATAATTTCCTTTGGAACTTCCTTGGGCAAAAAGGCTCGTACAGCATGACGTGACTGTATGTTGTCATCAACAATTTCCCGAATTTGATCCTGACTAATAGTAGCTGTTATCATAAATATCCTTTTTAAAGAATATTTTATAGTTTAAATGCTTATTTTACAATAATTATTTTTTAATATTAATTAGGTTTATAGCAAATCGCGATAGGGCAGGAGAAAGTCGAAAAGTGCAGATCGCGAGGAGATGCCCAATTTAGCTTTTGCGTTTTCAAGATGGGTTTCTATTGTGCGCAAGGAGCGAAAGCGTTTTTTGGCGATTTCAGGCATGCTGTAGCCTTGAAGCAGGTAGCGCAAAGCTTCTCGCTCGCTTTTTGTAAGTAAAAAAAGTGCCTTTGCTCTATCTTTATCGCTTTCCAGGGAGCTGAGGAAAATAAACTCGTGCTGAGGTGTCATCGTGGGGCCTGTCAGCTTGGGATTTTCGAAGTATTTGCTGCCAATGATGCTGGCGATGTTGATGGAACGGTCTTCTGCTTCAAGAATATATTTGGAGGCGTTATTTTCAAAATAGTCTATAAATTTTGAGATGATGTGCAGGTTGTTGAGAAAACGTTGTTCAAAGCCTTGCGAAAATTTGCTTGTAGCAAAGCCATACTCAACAAAATCCTCCCCTTTTTTCACAATGGCAAGCAGTATATGAAAGCAGTCGCCATCTTGAGTCAGCCGGCCTTGCGTCTCTTCAAATTCTTGCGAGTGAAGAAGGCTGGGAATGGAGTAGCCGCTTTGAAAAAAAATAGGGCTACGAAAGCATGGGTGGCCTATATAGAGCTTTTCTTCGAAAAAAATCTCAGCTGTCGCAGGATAGTTTCCGATGAGAGAATATAGGCCGCCCACTTTATGAGAGTTGCGCCACATCCTATCCACACCAAGATAGAGCTTTAATGGCTCTAGCAGTTTGTTAATCTGCGTATAGTACTTTATTGATGCTTGGCCTATTTCATCATAAATATTTTTTATCATGCGCTATGCCCGGGCTGTAACTGCATAGTAACAGAGTTTTTTAGAAAGATCATTTATAAACTTGTGCTTTACGCCATCTGGAACATAGATCACATCTCCAGCTTTTACCTCTTGCTCCTGGCCATTTGATACTACTTTTCCACGGCCTTTTGTCACCATATAGGTGCGCTCTCCATCTTTTGCGGCTTTATCTACAGTTTTGCCTTCGTGCACTCTATGATAGCCTATCTTATGTAGTTTAGCATGATCTGCTGTGCCGATCAACTTTTGCTTTGCGACCTCTTTAGTTTTTCTCTTTGACTGGATTTCGCAGGTAATGCCGGAAGAGTAGTCGGGTTGTGGAATTTTAAATCCTTCAAATTTCCATGCAGGGGCGCATATGCAATAAAAGACGAGATCGGCAGCTGCATCATTAAAAATCTGATGAACGCGCTTTGTTTCAATAACAATGTGATCTCCCTTTTTGACCATGATTTCCTGGCCGTCAATAACGAGTCGTCCTGTGCCGGCAAGGATGGCGTAAGTCTCCTCGGCCTCCGGGTGATAGTGGGCATCAGATGCGCCATTTTGTTTAATCGTCACATGGGCCACGCTTTCTTTTTTTGCATCGCCATTTTGCACACCAACCAATTCGCGCACCTCTTCACCGTGATTGGCAAAATCAAGTTTACAATTTTCAACTCTTGTAATTCGTAGACCCATAAAGTCCTCCTTTTGTTTATTATGCCTCTATAATATCCCGGCATGAGCAATTTCCACATCCGTGGAATCCACGGAATTTAGAGGGGCAGCGGCCTCAGGCATTTTTTCTATTCTCATTTAATTATTGTATGTTATGCTTATTTTACTTTTTGGAAGATGGAGAATGAATATGCGATACCTAATCTTTTTACTGTTTTTATTACATACACTCAGCGCAGAGGTGCCAATGACCTACAGGGACATTGTTGAAATCTCACGTCCCGAAGTGATACAACTTGCACCCAATGGCAACGAACTTGCATATGTTACCCGAAGGGGTGATATCGAGGCAAATTGCAATAGAGACTCTGTTTTTACAGGCACAGTTGAACGAGCTGAGTTTACAAAACTTGCTGAATATGAAAAAGTGATTCAACTTACGTGGAATAATGATTCTTCTTGTCTCTATGTGCTGTGTAAAGAAAGCGAGCTCTATCGAATTTCACGCTTTTCAGCTCAAAAATCCGAGATCCTTTGCGAACAAAAAGAGCCCATCCATCTCTTTACCTTATCCTCAAACGAAGACCACCTCTACTATACCCTGGTAAAGATGTCATCAGAAGAACAAGCCAAAAAATTGAAGGAAGAGGGGTATGTCTTTGATTGGGACAACGATCAGGCAAACGTCCTGACTAACGAAACTTTTCTTTTTCTCGACCATGAAGAAATATGGGACATTAACCTTCACACCCATGCGGCAAATATGATCACTTCGCTGCCAAATGGGAGCTTTCGGTATGATGACATACCTCTTATAAGGCGTATGCAGGTATCTGAAAGCGGAAACTCTTTGCTCCTTTTTGTGAGTCGTTTTGGAGATGTAAGCATTGGGGAATCTGGCTTTTCCGGCGATCCAGCAGTATGGGATCTGAGTACTCATAAATGGGCGCTACCAGTAGCTCCTGCATCACGGGAGCGCTATGCCCCTACATGGGTAGGAGAAACCCAATTTGTCTATTTTGTACCATCGGATGAACGCTCGCCTGGAACCTTGCGCCTTTATGACCTCTCTACAATGCAAGAGCGCATATTTAACTGTTTGCCTCCAGGTTTTGCATTTGATGACTTTTATTGGGATAAAAAGAACAGCCTTCTCTATGGCAAATCGTGGTCGGGCTATTTATATCGAATAGATCTTGCGTCAGATAGATCAGAGATTGTTGAGCTTCCAGGTAAATGTGGAAGCGCAAATTTTGATAGTGAATGTAGGCGCCTTGCGTATGTAGTAGAATCGTCTAATGTGCCGCCTGAAATTTACTGCTACGATGTTGCCACAAAGCAAAATAAACGCCTTACCACTTTAAACCCACAGCTTGCCACTATCGCACATGGATACGTGGAAGCCATTAATGAAAAGAGTGAGTCCGGCCTTCCGATTAATGGCTACCTTGTTCATCCTGTCAATGAACAGGCGGGCGTACGCTATCCGATTATCATTGCAACCTATGGTTTTGATGGGAAGTATGTGTCTCAAGCAGAAGTTCACAGCTCATTTCCCGCTCAGCCGCTTGCAGCAGATGGCTATTTTGTTTTCCTTCTGAATCATCTCAGTTGCGGCCAAGAAGTTGTTGGAGATTTTCAAAAGGCTCAAGAACTCGCAGGGTGGGACACCTTAGCAATTTTTGAGGCTGCCGTTGATCTTGTCGAAAAGAAAGGCGGCGATAGTGATAAAGTAGGAATCTATGGCTGGAGCCATGGTTCGTTTCTTGTTTCATTTTGTTTAACCCATTCAACAAAATTCCATGCCGCTTGCATACTCGATGGACTAAACTATAACCCCGGAGCGTTTTGGTTTGGTGGTCGTCTCACGCAAGAGCTGTATGATAATCTTTTTGGCGGACCTCCTTGGGGTGAAACATTAAAAAATTACCTTGACTTCAACCCATTTTATCAGGTAGAGAAAATCAGCGCTCCCTTGCTGTTCGAGTTTTCCGGAGGGGGTATTGCTGGACTTGAACTGTACTCCCCATTGCGCTACCTTGGCGTGCCTGCCGAGCATGTTACCTATGTAGGGGAGGAACACAATTTTGTACGACCAAAGGCCCGAATTGCAGCGATGGGACGTAAAGCCGACTGGTTCAACTACTGGCTTTTAGGCAAAAAAGACGTAAGTCCTGCAAAAGAAGAGCAGTATAGGCGGTGGGACCGGATGAAGTCGGTCTATCAAGCAAAAAAATTGCAGGGAACATAGGGTAAAAAAGGTCTGGGTATCCGATTCGCTCGATTCAGAGAACCCGAGTTCCTTCGAGGCTGTGAAAAATGCCACGCCCGAAGGGTGTGGCATTTTTCACAGCCTCGAAGGAACTGAAAATTGTTTTAATGGCCAGCGCTTAAGTTGACACCATTGACCCCGGCCCCTTTTACTAAATTCCGAAATCGAATAGAATGTTCATATTTATATTTGGTGCTATATGTCTTATTGTTCGAGTCTAAGTGCTGTCAGATATTTACCCTGTGGGCATCCCCGGGATCAAGTAGCGTATGAGCTTGGCATGGTAGTACAAACCGATGGACAAACGGTAGTGAAAATTGTTTGCCCGCGGTGTGAACAAACTCAACAAAACCCCGAAAATAGGCTTGAGAGGCTTGAAAGGCTAGAGCTCCTTTTTGCCAAGTTATTATTTGTATCTAACGAAGAGCGAAAACAGGCTCCTCTTTCTCCACGCGCAAAAGATATCAACTATCCAGGCAAGCCTGCAACCTTTATCCTCGCCGATGGAGACCGAGATCACGAGGGGAGGTTTCGCTTAACGTTACGGAGCACAACAGAAGGATCGGTTTTTACAAAAATAGTTGTTTTACGAGCCGACGGAGAACCTCCATCGATACGAGTAGAATTCAAACCTCACAACAAATTACTAAAGCTCTTTTTTGAGACTCACCACCTTGCTTTACAAGACGTAGAATTTGTAGAGGGCTATTATGCCACAAAAACTCCTTCCGATGTTTTATGCCTCACCCCTCTCCTTGTCTCAAACAACAGATTTAACGCCGTGTGGACACGATTTATGGAACAAATGATGGCAGAAAACGTTCCGTAATATAACCAATGCTAATTTTGGTACTATGCATCTAACTTTTTTAGCAGGCAAAAAGAAAATGCTCATCGGGTACATGAGAGTTTTCAATAATGATGGTTCTCAGACACTCGATTTGCAACGCGATGCTCTTATAGCTGTTGGAGTCGACGAGCTTCAGCCACCAAACCCTAATCGGCGATATCATCCCCATATCACACCCCATATTAAAGGTCCTCTAATATGATGTCAGCTAGCGCATGCGTTTCACAAGTTACCGAACAAAATAGAGCCTTCTATCAAGTAGGCGGTGAACATCTAGAAAAAATGGATGTTTTGATAGAAATTTTTAAGCGGGTTCTCGAGCCTCTTTACGGCTCACAAGCAAAAGCTATAGAGCAAATCCGCGAAAGCCGTGACCGCAAATGCTTTTTGCTGTATGAAAACGATGTACCCGCAGGCGTTATTGCCTTTAAAACAAGTGTAAGCGATGAGTTTGCCAATTTAGGCGTAAAAAACAGTATCGAAGTAAAATCGCTCTTCGTCGATCAATCTGCGCAAAATTCAGGCCGCGGTCTGGGATCTGCCCTAGTGGATAAGCTAAAGCGCGAAGTTGATCTATTAGGCATAGCCTATGACAGCATTCACGTAACTGTAAGCGAGACAAAGCCAGAATCATTGATGTTTTTCCAGAAAAAAGGGTTTACCATTTCGCATGCCTGGAAAGATCGTTACAAAAATGGCGTGACTGAGTTTTTACTGTGCTGCCCCAGAAAACTCCAGGGAATTCAGCCTAATGTCGAAGATCTCGTAGAGCAGATGTCAAGCCTATCCACTGCAGAAGTGCCAGAGCTTCTGCATATCATTCACGATGCACATATGGACGACATACACTGCCTGATAAGACTTTCCGATGGAACCTTTGTAAGCGGATCAAAAGACAACTGCCTCTATAAGTGGAATTCCAGAGGGGAGCTGGTTAAAATTGTAGATGAAGTTGAGCCTACAAACCAGAGTGAGGCCAACTGGGTCACGGCTTTAACAGTAGTTAACGATGAATACTTTGTTTCAGGAGCAAGGCACGGAGAGCTTGTGCTGTGGAAAACAAACGGCGCCTATGTAAAAGAGCTTAAAGCCAAAATGCCCCATCTATACGACCATGTAAGCCTGCCCCTTAACAAGCGACGCGTCACATGCCTGGCTGCAGGGACAAATCCGAACAAACCCAGCGTTTTCGTAGGCCTGCCTACTATGTTTGACAGCGTTAACCTTATTAATGGCCGAACTGAGTCTTCTGCTAGGGTGCATGCTAACGATTGGGTATGGGCAATAAAACCACTTAGCGACAAATCCGTCCTTACAGTTGTTGGAGCTACTATCGAATTATATAACCAAACTGATAAGGGATGGATCCATGGTGGGCAAGCAATGCCTGAGCAAAAACGATATCCTGCAATTATTGATGGCAAAAGTCGGCAACAGCGAACATTTATTTCTGACATCACTGCACTTGATGCGCAAAACTTTCGCTTTGCGGTTGCAAGCTTTGATAGCACTGTAAAAATACTCGATATACCTAGCAAAAAGATTGTACAGAACTGGCAAGAACATAAGGGCCGCGTCTGGAAGCTCGAAAAATTTTCTGAACAGCTTTTTGCAAGTTCAGCCGAAGATGGCTGCGTAAAGCTGTGGGATGTACGCGAAACGAAAAGAAGTGCGCACACTATTGATGTATCCTATGGACAAGTAACATCGATGCTTGCTCTGAATGACTATACACTGCTTACAGGTTCTTGCCCTGATCAGGCTGAAAATGTACGTAAATCAGCCGAAATTCGTTTTTACGAACTACGTAAATAACATTCGTGATAAGCTGTTCACTTATATATCAAGGAGTTACCTAATGATTGAATCTAGTTCATCTTCACTTAAGCCAACAAACGGCGCTGATTTTGCATATATCTCGCTAGCAGATTGTAAAGAAAAATTCCCGCAGGTTAAAAAAGTGTTTACAGAAGTAATGGCTCCTATCTACGGAGAACAACAGGACCTGCTATCGGATGTCGAAAAGCGCCGGGATAGAAAAACTGAAATTTTAACATATCGTGGAAAAGATGTAGGCTGCATTGTCTACAAAAGGGATCTTACAAAAAATCGCGCTAATCAAGATGCCTCAGAGTACCTGGAAGTAAGCCTTGTAGCGCTATTTGACCCTGTTAGGGATAGCAGCAAGGGCTATCGCACAAAGCTTCTAAAGCGCATTGAAGAGGTGGCAAAGGAGCTTCGCGCAGATGCCATTTGCTATACCCTGCCGACAAAATTAGAAGATCACATCCAGTATTTTGTTCACAAGAATTTCGAAAGAAAAGATCTTGCACAAACCGGTCCAGTTACAGAATGCATGCTTGTAAAAACACTAGAGCAAAAGCGAAGAAAAGTTGCAAAAGCCGCACCGGCTCCTCTGCCCGCTCAGCGCATAAACGAGCTCACATTGAAGAACCAATATATTGACCCTATCCGTAAAGGTGTTAAAACAATTGAAGGAAGAATCAATAGCGGCGCTCCTAAAAACTTCAAAGTAGGCGAACTTTTGCGTTTATTTAGTGGTAACAATAGCGTCACAAGCACGATAACAAATATCGAAGAATTTAACAGCTTCAGAGAAATGTTAGAGGCCACAGGCTTTAAAAAATGCATCCCGGAAGCACGTGACCTAGAAGCTGCCGTAAAAATTTATGACAGTATTCAAGGCTATAACGATCGCGCTAAGAAAAACGGCGTGCTAGCAATTCATTTAGCAGACCCTAAGTGAATAGCCCACTACACATACTCAAAGTGATGCAGCAATTTATTCATCCCATTCGCGCGGGGCTCAAGGCGATTGAGGGCAGAATACATAGCGGCAATCCTGCCACCTTCAAGGTGGGCGACAAAATACGTTTTTTATGCCCACCAAATGAAACCGATGATGTAGTATGTACTATTACTAAAATCGAGCCGTTTTTAAACTTTAAAGAAATGCTGGAAAAATCAGACTTTAAAAAATGCATCCCCTCTGCAAATACGCTAGAAGAGGCATTAGCAGTCTACGACAGCATCCCAGGCTACAAAGAACGAGCAAAAGAACACGGAGTCCTGGCAATTCACCTAAAAACCGAGGAAATAGACAGATGCAAGCTTCAACAGCTGATGTAGATGCACTTTCAAGACAATTTCAGGCCGCGACACTTACAGAGCCTACCCTCACTCTCAATGCACACACAGATGACATCCACGGGCTGCTCAACATTCGCCCAGGCATCTTTGCCAGCGGGTCCAAGGACACTACCGTAAAGCTATGGGACATACATAATCAAACCCAAACCACCTTGCCGTATGCTAGAAAAAAGGGTTATCAATATTGGGTAACAGCGCTTGCCAAAGTTAGCGACCATAGCTTTGCTCGCGGCACAAGAGACGGCTGTATTACCATATGGGGTTTTGACGGAAAAGAGCTCTTGTCATTTGCCTATACCCCCTCACAGACTTCTAAGGACCAAACGCGTTCTAAAGACCGCAACAAGCAGCGAATTAATGTAATCGCTCGAAACAGCTTTGGGCAGCAACACACATTCTTTACAGGGACGCCAAAGTTCCTGCAGCTTTGGGATGCTACCACCGGCAAACTACTCAAATACTGGAAAGCGCATGAAAATGACTGGGTGTACTGCATCGAACCTTTAAACCTAGATAAAATGATTGTAGTAACTGGCTCCCAGATGGATATCTGGTCTCAGATGGACAAAGAAAGGGTAGTGACTTTTCCCTTAATTGCAGAAAAAAGAAAAGAAAAGCAAAGGCCACATATATCGGCCATAATGCGCCTTGAATCAACTTCTGAGCTACTGGCTTGTGCCCTCTTTGACACGAGCGTACGTGTTGTCAATATAGAGACACAGAAAGTTGTACAAACCTACCGAGAGCACAATCCAAGGAATATATTTGGCAAAGATAGAGTATGGTCTGTAATCGATCTACAGCCAAACATCCTTGCGAGCAGCGCAGATGATGCCACCATTAAAATCTGGGACCTGCGTGCCAAACAATCCGTCGCCACACTGGGTGGAAACCCAGGCCGGGTATCGTCGCTACTTAAAATTAACGACCAGCAATTTATCTCAGGCTCATGTCCTGATGATATACGTAACAGCGAACAAAAAGCACAAATCTCATTTTGGGACATAAGGGCGTGCATTCCAAACGCGCTGTAAATCGCATGCCCCGGCCCTGATCAATACACGCACGACTCCATCACTGTAACAGCTCCTGTTTTGCGAAAATAAAGCAAACAGGAGCTGGAGCTCTTCATTTAAGAAGAGAGGATATTCTGTAGGATTATATTGCAAGGAGCGCTTTGGTGTAGGTTTCGAGGTTGGGGCGCATGGAGGCGAAGGTGATGGCGTTTTGGCTGGTTATTTCAAAAAGTTCTGGGTTTTGCCACAGTTTTTTAATTTCTTGGGCAATGTGGGTTGGGTCGATGAGTTTTGGGGTGGTGAGGCGATCTTCTTGGGGGTTGTAGACGAGGTCCGGCAGGTTTTCGGTTTTGCCGCCAAGTTCGGGATACTGGGCAAGGTCCAGGGTTGGGGTGATTAGGGAGCCTGTTTGGCCATCTTGTACAACTTCGGGCAGGCCGTCGACATTTGCGGCGATGATGGGGCAGCCGCGAAGCGATGCTTCTTGGGCGACAAGGCCTAAAGGCTCACGTATTGAGGGGACGATCAGGATGTCTACTGCATCGTAAAAGGATTCTACGTATTTGATGGCTCCTAAAAACTGCACGGGGAGATTCAGCTTTTTTGTAAGGGCGATAAGGGACTCTTTTTCGGGGCCGTCGCCGGCAATGGTAAGCGATACAGGCTGGCCTCTAA
The DNA here is from genome assembly GCA_963826935.1 of uncultured Chlamydiales bacterium. Taxonomy (GTDB): domain Bacteria; phylum Chlamydiota; class Chlamydiia; order Chlamydiales; family FEN-1388; genus SZAS-7. Next base: position 736,646 of record CAWGYH010000005.1, read on the forward strand.
AGGCTTCTAAGGCATGAATAATCAAAGAGACGCCTTTTAGGGGAATGAGGCGGCCGATATAGCCGAGTCGTAGCTCTTTTGGGGCCTTTTTTGCAGCTTGGGCTTTGGTGATGGTGGGCTTAAGGGGGTTTTCGATGATGGTGATGGGCTCTTTTATATCCCACTTAAGCTGGAGAAGACGTTTTGCGGCATGTGAGTTTGCTAAAATTTGGTCCACACTTTGAAAGAAGTCGTACGACTCTTTGGTTTTTTTAGCTATCCAGGAGGCGCCATGTTCGTAGTAGATCGTCTTTTTTGGCCAGGGGTAGCGCTCCATGCGGTTCCAGAGGATGCAGCTGTCACAGATGTGGGAACTCAAGATCTCTTTTCTTCGCATCATACGCAAAAAATGGGGAAGCTTTATGGGGCCGAAGTATTTTTCTGAGCTAAGGCTTGCAGCATCTTGCAGGTAGGGTAGAAAGAAGGGGTGGGGTTTGTTCGATGTTACAAGTATGTGGTGATCTACTTGCGCCCCGAGCCGTTTTGCAGTGGCAAGAAAGTGAATAAAAAGCTCTTCAACGCCGCCTACAGTGTCAAGGTTTAGGACGTGGCGTACTGCTTTCATCTCTTGCTCCATAGTATCACAGCTAAAAGTATCGTAGAGATCACAGCCAGGGATACAGCTGTATCGATCGCATAAATGGGGGCAAGAAGCATCTTACAGCCGACAAATATCAAAATAAGGCTTATGCCAAGGTGTAGGTACTTTATTGACGCTAAGTAACTATTGAGCACAAAAAAGATCGAACGAAGGCCGATGACGGCAAGGGCTGTACTGCTAAAGACGATAAAGGGGTCAAGCGTAATAGCAAATATCGCTGGGATTGAGTCTAAAGCAAAGATAAGGTCTGTTGTTTCGATGGTAGCTAAAACAATAAAGGCTGGGGTTGCAAAGAGCTTGCCCTTGTGTCGTATAAAAAAATTGTCTGTTTCCCAGCCCTCTATAACGGGAAATAATTTTTTAAGAAAGTTGAGTTTTGGCGGCTCTTTTACTTGAGGCTTTTTGCATGAGTAGATGCCCATAATTACCAAAAATGCACCAAATACAAGCAGCATCCAGTGCGTCATCTGGATGAGCGTCAGGCCCACTATGATAAAAAGAAGGCGCATGATGATTGCGCCGATAATGCCATACATCAATATCTTTTGCTGCCAGCGAGGAGGCACCTGGAAATGCTGGAATATGACCAAAAAGACAAAGAGGTTATCAATGCTCATCGACTTTTCAATGATATAGCCTGTAGTAAACTGCAGGGCAACTGTAGAGCCCTTTGTCATGTAGAGCAAAATGGCAAAAAAGCCTGCGACAGCTATCCAGGCAGCGGTAAGTGCAAAGTTGTGGCTTGGTTTTCGTTTTGGAAGGAAGGCAAGGTCTATTGCTAAAAGCGCAAAGATAAGCAGGGAAAAGCCAATCCACCACTCAATGCCGAACATCATCCGCCCCGTTTATTGAGGTATGTTTGTAAGATGAGGACAGCCGAGACTCGATCTACCACTTGAGCCCGTTTTTTGCGGGTAAAGCCTGTTTCCATAAGGGAGCGTTCTGCCTGCACGGTGCTGAGGCGCTCATCGATAAGGTGCACAGGAAGCTGAGATGCCTCATGAAAGAGGGCGGCAAATTCGCGAACAGCGTGGCTTCTTTCAGATTCTTGACCATTCATATGGAGGGGAAGGCCCATAACAATCTCTGCAATGTTATAGCCTTTGTCTTTTTTTAATGTTTCAAGGTGGCGAAGGAGGGCGTCGACACTTGCCTTCTGGGTTCTTCCGGCTTCTAAATTTTCAAGCGGGCTTGCAATGCACATCAGCGGATCGGATATGGCAAGGCCAATGCGCTTTAGACCAAAGTCTACGCCAAGAATTCTCCCCTTTAACATGAAGCTTTCCTCTCTATCATCGCCTTTACAAAGTCGCGAAAGAGCGGGTGGGGCTCAAGCGGCTTTGAGGCAAATTCCGGGTGAAACTGCGCTCCAACCATCCAGGGGTGGTTTTTTACCTCTACGATCTCGCAGAGGTCGCCCTCTTCGTAGGTGCCGCTTACGCGAAGGCCGGCATCTTCAAGTGAGTTGCGGTACTTGTTATTTAGTTCATAGCGGTGGCGATGTCTTTCTGAAATTTTTTCTTTACCGTAGGCAATGCGGGCCAGTGAGTCTTTCTGTAACAGGCATGGATAGGCGCCAAGGCGCATGGTGCCGCCGCGGTCAGAGACAAGTTTTTGCTCTTCAAGCAGCGATATGATGGGGTGCGGGGTCGCTTGATCCATTTCGGTAGAGTCAGCGCGCTCAAGGCCCATGTGGTTGCGGGCAAATTCAACAACCATTACCTGCATGCCGAGGCAGATGCCAAAGTAGGGGATTTTGTTTTCGCGGCAGTATTTTGCACACGATATTTTTCCATACCAGCCTCTATCGCCAAAGCCGCCGGGAACTAAGTAGCCGTCGCAGCCGTGTGCCCAGTCCGGGAAGGAGCCATTTTCATCGAATCGGTCAGATTCAATGCGCTGGATCTCTATTTTATAGCCATTAGCAAAGGCGCCATGCTGCAGCGCTTCAAAAACCGACTTGTAGGCATCTTGATGCTGCACATACTTACCTACAATGCCGACGGTGATTACGCCCTTGGGATGGCAAATGGTGTTGATAAGTTGTTGCCAGCTTTCAAGGTTTGATGGCTTCGATTCAAGGCTGAGCATCTGGCAGATTTTTTCTTCGATCGCTTGAGCATGAAGTGTTAGGGGCACTTCGTAGATGCTATGCTGCACGTCGGTGCACTCGATTACAGCATCTTCACGCACGTTGCAGAAGAGGCTAATCTTCTCTTTTACATCAGCTGTCAGGGATGATTCTGAACGGCAGAGGATAATATCAGGCGAAATGCCGATCTGGCGTAAAACCTGTACAGAGTGCTGTGTGGGCTTTGTTTTTACTTCGCCGGCAGCTTTAATATATGGCACGTATGTTACATGGATATTTAAGCAGGCTCTCTGCTTTTCATAGCGAAGCTGTCGAATGGCTTCTAGAAAGGGGAGCGACTCGATATCGCCAACAGTTCCGCCAATTTCAACAATTATAATGTCGCTTTGTCCTGCACAGTCGATGATGCGCCGCTTTATTTCGTCAGTTACGTGCGGGATTACCTGTACCGTCTTGCCAAGGTAGTCTCCGCGCCTTTCGCGGCGTATCACTTCATGATAAATTTGGCCTGAGGTGACGCTTGACTTCTTTGAGAGAGGGGAGTGGGTAAAACGAAAGTAGTGGCCAAGGTCAAGGTCGGTTTCTGCGCCGTCGTCAGTCACATAGACTTCGCCATGCTGAAAAGGGCTCATGGTGCCGGGATCGACGTTTAAGTAGGGATCGAGCTTCATCATGGCAACCTTAAAGCCTTTACGCTCGAGTAAAAGGCCAATACTTGATGCGGCAATACCCTTGCCGAGGGAGGAGACGACGCCCCCAGTTACGAATATAAATTTTGGCTGCATAACCACTCTGTTACTTTTTGAATGTCTTCGGGATTATCTACTGCTGGACTACACACATCTGCATAGACCACTTTTATTTTGTATCCTGCTTCTAGCACTTTTAGCTGCTCTAAATCTTCAATGAGCTGCAGGGGAGTGAGAGGAAGTTTTCCATAAGTTAAAAGAAACTCTCTTCTAAAGGCGTAAATGCCCAGGTGCCTGTAGTAGACCGGGGGATGTGATCCTTTAGGCTTTACTCCCGGTATCGTCGCACGGCTAAAGTAGAGTGCATGGTCATGTATGTCCATAACGCACTTTACAACCGAGGGGCTCATTATTTCATCGGGATCGCTCGTTTTTACTGCTACTGTTGCCATAACCTCGTCGGGGTTGTCGATAAGGGCCTGGCAGACAGCTGTTAACAGGGCAGGGTCAATGCAGGGCTCATCGCCCTGAACATTTAAAATTATGCCGCAATTTGTTTTATCCGGGTGCTTTTCTAGTACCTCTATAAGCCTATCTGAGCCGGTTGGATGGTCAGGCGAGGTCATAACGACCTTGCCGCCAAAGCCCAGCACGTGGTCAAAAATCTTGCTATCGTCAGTTGCAATGAGGATATTGTCGATAGTTTTACACGCTTTTACCCGTTCGTAGGTGCGCTCTAAAAGCGATTTTCCCATTATGGGAGCAAGCATCTTGCCGTGAAAGCGGCTTGAGGCATAGCGGGCGGGGATTATGGCTACAACTTGATTGTTAACTTGATCGTTCATGGGAAATAAGTATACACGATATCGAAAAAAAGTATGAGCCTAAAATTCCTTAATGTGTGATAATATGTTCAAAATTGTGATTTCGTATGTGTGTTTTGTGATGAATTTTATCCTTAAACTCCCTCCTCAAATAGTTCCCACCCATATTTTAAGAAGCAAGTTATCTCTTTTTAGCGATAGAATGCGCAATTGGCATTTTAGGCTAAAAAAACTTTGCAAAAATACTTTTTACGAAAAGAGTATTGTTATTTTTAATCAGGAGAATGTATCCAATGTCCGCTAAGATTTTTGTAGGAAACTTGTCATGGAACGCGACTGAAGACTCTTTAAAAGAGCTTTTTGCGCAATTTGGTGAAGTTATATCAGTACGCATCGTGACAGATCCATACACAGGCCGCTCGAAAGGTTTTGGCTTTGTGGAGATGACCGATGATGCAGCTTGCCAACAAGCCATTGAAAAGTTAGATAACTACAGCTTTATCAATCGTCCACTTCGCGTCAGCCGCGCTCGCCAAGAAGGCAGCGGTCCACGACCAAACCGTGGTGGCCCACGCAGCGGTATGAGCGGAGAGCCTGCTGGTGCTCGCGCACCCAGATCGTCCGATCACTACGACGATGAAGATCTCACTTAAAAGATTTTACCTGCAAAGTTTTCTAAACTTTGCAGGTTTTTTTCTGGTAGTTATTTATCTTGTTCCCTATAAATTATCTCTTTTTTAGGGTTATTATATGGAACCAAGCAATCCAAGCAATTCAAACATTTCCCTTACAGCCAAGCTTTCAGCTCTATCGATTAGCGGGCCAAATCCCCCATTGAGGCGGAGAAATTCTGATAGTGCCATAACAACTCCCAGAGCAGATCCTCGAGTAGAAGAGGTTGCCAGATCTGCTGTTTCTGCCTCTACAAGTGCAGCAACTAGTCCAGCAACTACCCCAACCAAAGTTAAACCAAAAAGAGGCAGCTTACAAGAGTCCTCACCAAAATCTCCAAGCCCGGAACTGGGTATTCCTAAAAGAACGATAGCGCGCATAGTAAGTTCAGTGCCTGTGGATAAAGTCTCACTAAAGAGCAATGTAGGCTCACCGCCTCGCATATGTGAGTATAATAATTATGGTTTTACTCCCGATAAGGGATCAATTCGGGTTGAAGGAGGCATTGTTCACTTCGAAGTGGGTGGCAAGCCCATGGCGCTTCAGGCATATACGGATGGAAAACAGCTCTTTATCAATGAAATACCCAGTATTTTCGCCGATGTTGTTTTAGCCACAACATACGATGTCGGCTCTCAGAGCTTTATTATTGCCGATGGTTGCGGCTGGGGTCAGCCGGCAAAAGACGCAGCCGCTGCAGTAGCAAATACAGCCTTGCACTCTATTCAAGAGCAGTGCAATAAGAGCAAGGGGAGCGCTATAGGTAGGGGGACTACTACGATAAGAAAAATTGCACAGTTTCAGCTACAGGCTATTGGGGAGGCTCAGGTAAAGCTTGTGGAGCAAGCAAAACAGCTTGAAGATCGAAAAGCCAAACTGCTACAGGCTATTCGGGATATCGAAGCAAAGCTTATGGAGCAACTAAAACAGCTTGGAGAACAACAGCTTGAAAAACTAAAGGTTAAATACGAAGAATTAAATGATAAATATAAGAAGCTGGAACATTTGAGTATTGGTTCTAGTACGCTTCTTATTGCTACACTTGTTTCTAAAAATGTTATAGTTACAAGAAATGGCGATTCAGATGTTGTGATATTTAATAAGCGTTTAAAGACTTGCCGCACTGTTACGCCGATTGCTCGCGCGCAGTCTAATGATGGAAAGGATCCGGGAGGACGACTTAGCGCTGATAATCCCGATTTCAAAAATCTTCAGACTTATGTAGCAGATCTTGTACCCGGCGATGAGGTAATTGGATTCACAGATGGCATAACAGATTGCTTAGACCCAATGGCATTGCAGAAGAAACCAGCTGACTTTGGCTGCCCCGAAGAAAAGTGGCAGGAAAATAACCCTCGCCATATAAAAATTCGAGAGCGAGAAATTACTCGATTAATTTGCGAGATACTGCTGTCTGAGGAACAGGTAGCAGCACCCTGGTTTTTGGGCAAAGATATACACCCCGTGGCTCGCTCGCTTATTTCCTATGTCGATAGGCAGCAGAGGGAACCTAAGTTATTTTTGCTCAATCGAGGAGACGCAAGAAATAAACCTCAACCGGGCAAGCCCGATCACACGTCAGTCGTTGTAGCTGACTTTACAGACTCAGGCTAAACTTACTTTTCGAGCTTGACCGCAGGTCTCTGAGGCTGTGAAAAAATGTAGCTTCGAGCGCAGCTCTTTGGAGTGCGACAATTTTTTGTCGCTTTCATTTTCGACCACGCACCTTTGCTTCCTTATCGATTAAGGCTTACAAAACACATCTACATCAATCGGTAGAGGTGCTTTGTAAGCCTTAAGCGATCTTGCGATTAAGGTGTGTGCAAAATCGGTCCGGAACTCACATCGTTTACACTTTAGGGAAGGCACATCATTTACACTTTTTATCGGTGCCTATAGCATGATAAATTGTTTAAATATAAATAATAGTATGTTGTTTTCCCTAATATTTCAAGTTTATATCCGGTTTCTGAGCGTTTGAGTGAAGTAGAGGAAGCAATCTGTTTTCTGTCCGGGGTTTGGGGGCAGAGCCCCCAATTAATCCCTCAGCTTACATCCGTCTAACGTCACGTATCGATCAGTTTCGGAAGCAACCTGTTTTCTGTGCCTACTATTTTATCACTGCCCGTCTATTTTTTCTATCAGTGCTTTGTTGTCCTGCTTTTTACACCTTTTTTACCGGTATTTTTCTCCTAATTCTTCCAGGCCGTCTAAGGACTTCCAACTCGTTTTTGTGTCTGATTGTCCCCAGAAATACAGGTCCAAAATACATCTTCAGCCCTTCTTCTGTTTCTAATAACCCTACTAATTCTTCAGCTAATACTCTTCCTACATATACATCACCACCTTTCCAAGGCATCTTTCCGCAGCTCCTTACCCTCCCCACTCTAAATTCATCGGCATATTCGGGTGCCTTCAGGCACCCGTTCCAAATTCTCAAAGATGGACTGTAGATGCTTCCTGGGGTCACTTGACCTAATGTTTCATGAGGTCTTCTAAAGTTGTAATAATTCTGAAATTTAGCTAATTCCTTTTGTTGATCCACTAAATCTAATTCAGGAAAAACACCCTCTCGCTGCAGCGTGCCATGCATTCTTTCATGTCGGCCATTTTGCTGGGGATTGCCTGGATCTATCCATTCAGGTATTACCCCTGCCTTAATGAGGTTTATAGAAAGCCTTGAAAGCCTTCCCACACCCGATGTTGCAAAAGGGGGTCCATTATCATTTCGCATATAATCGGGTAAACCATATTCACGAAATGTTGCTTCTAGAATAGCCCAGACATGATCTCCATCATTTTTATTTAGCTTTATACAGCGCAGCAAAAAACGGCTAAAGTTGTCTACAAGCGTCAGTGGTTCACATTTATGCCCATCTTTTGTAAGCCACCAGCCTTTAAAATCCACAGACCAAACTCTATTAAATTCGGTGGCATGAGATAGTGGATCTGTTTTTACGGGAAAACGTTTCCGAAGTTTCCGAGCATGTATAAGACCGTTTCTTGCTAAGATGTGCCCTATAGTTTTGGTAGAAGGCCATATTATTGTTGGGTTCCTGGCAACTAAATCACCCCTCAACTTTTTCGGGCCCCATTCAGGCCATTCTAATTTTAGGTTCAAGATTGCTTCTACAAGAATAGGATCGATTGCTAGCGCTTGATTTATAGGAGCTCTGCTCCTATCAGCCAACCCTTCGAACCCTTCTTTCTCATATCTTTCTACCCATTTATAACCACTTGGCCTGCTAATTCCAAATTGATTACAAAGCGTAGCCATATCTAATTTATCTTCAAGATATAGCTTAATAAATAGTTTTCTTTGTTCCAAAACCTGTACTTCCTTCCATGCCATGAACATCCCTTTATTAAAAAAGATATTATACCAGAAAGTGTAAATGATGTGCCTTCCCTAAAGTGTAAAGGATGTGCCTACTCCGGACCAATCTAAAGCGGCGAAGAATCGCCGCACTCCAAAGACCTGCGGTCGAAGAAAACGTATTTTTTCACAGCCTCTCTGGAGCATCCAGGTGACAAAAGTCACTATTATCATAAAGTAACATGAGCTTAGAAATAGGCTCTTCAAAAAAAATGAGCGAACCTCGATTATAGTTGTGTATCGTTCAAAAAACACACTAAAAAAAAGGTTCACTCATGTCTAAGAATACTAACAAAAAACATTCTCATAAACCAAAAAATGCACTGGGCTATATTGATCCAACTGTTGCTGGGATCGATATTGGGGCAAATTTAATTCATGTTGCAGTTCCTAATGATAACCATGGCGCTACTGTACTTGAATTTGGATCTACTACACCAGAGCTTCATAAGATTGTTAACGTACTCAAAAAAGCCGGTGTCATCACGGCAGTGATGGAAGCTACGGGAGTTTACTGGATTCCGCTTTATGAAATTTTGGAACAATCAGGCTTAATTGCAGTTTTAGTGGATGCTAAAAGCTGCAAAACTCCACCAGGGAGGAAAACAGATGTTCTAGATTGTCAATGGATCCAAACACTCTTCTCAAATGGGCTTTTAACTCCAGCATTCCGTCCACCTAGAAATCGTATTAAACTTAGGTCATATGTACGTCAACGTCGAAGTAGCATTAAAACAAGGCAATATTCTCTTCATCATATGGAGAAAGCATTGCAGTTGTTAAACATTAAGTTAAGCGATGTTCTAGGTGAAATCGGGGGTGTTTCTGGTATGAATATTATGAGAGCGATTGCTGCAGGAGAACAGAATCCTAAAAAGTTGGCAGCTCTTCGTAATAAACGGGTAAAACAATCACAAGAGGCGTTTGAAGATGCTCTTACGGGCAACTTTCAAGAAGAGCATGTATTTTCACTTGGTCAAGCTTTAGATCTTTACGATTTTGCAAACAAGCAACTAGAAGAATGTGATAAGAAAATCGTAGCGGAGCTTGAAACACTTCCAGATGCAACTAATACACCCCCACCTAAGCGTGATAAAGATAAGAAAAAGGACGGAAAATATACTGCAGCTGCAAAACCTAAGAAAAATGATCTTTCTTTTGATGCTAGAGCATTACTTTGGAGAAAGTCTGGAAGAGATTTCACCGCTTTGCCTGGGATACAAGCAAGTACAGCTTTAGTTATCTTTTCAGAACTTGGGGGAGCAGAAGTAAGCTCCTGGAATAGCGTAAAACGATTTAGCTCTTGGTTAAAAACTTGTCCCGGAAATAATGTTTCGGGAGGGAAAAGTCGCAAAAGCAAACATCAACCTTGTGCAAACCCCATTACGCAAGCGCTGCGCATGGCAGCGCTATCTGCAAAAAAGTCTACATCTATCGTCGGAGCACGCATAAGAAGCATCAGTGGTCGTGCAGACAAACGTGTGGGCATTAAAGCGGGAGCACATCAACTAAGCCGTATGATTTATCATATGTGTAAAGAAGGCTGGGAATATCATGAGAAGGGTGAAAAAGCATACGAAAAGGCATGCGAAGAAAAAAGTTTCAGAAAATTACTAAAAAAAGCCAAGGAATTTGGTTTCGAGTTAGTTCCATCTAAAAAATAAACACAAAAAGCTATCTATACTTAGAGGGCACGTCAAGTCTAATTAAAATTTTTGATGGAACAAATTGGCCGTACGCACATTGGTGCTTCAAGCCCGCACTGGAGCCTGGTCGGAATGAGTCATGATAATATCACTGGGAAGTTTAACTATCCCGTTCGGAAGATTACACGATAATAGCACTCTTTCCTTCATCATTTTTTGAGATTAAGACTACTAAGCCTAAAAATACAAAGGAGAGAGTATGAGTGATCCACCATAATCAAGAATACATGATGCTTGAGAGGAAAGTAGTTACTCAGAAGTGCGGGGCTAGCTTGCACCGCTCTCAATTTTCGTACACTTTTACTGTAACAGCGTCTAAGCAAAAAAGCTCGATAAAGCGATTAAAAGAAATAACTGCGACAGTTTCACGGTCATTATAAAAAAAATTACCTTCAATTGACAAAAACTAGCGATAATAGTATTATTTTGATATGTTGCCAACTATTTATTCTACTTGCAGCAATTATCACCTCCAGCAGGTCATGCGCATGTCCTCAGCGGAAGCTCTCATCAGTGCGATAGATGAAGACAATCTTCCTGATATTCAAAAAGTTTCTATAAATAAAAAAAGTGGTACAGTGCGTAGATAAAAACGGCTTGGCGCCAGTACACTTGGCTACTTACATAGGCAATGAGGGCGTTATCGAAGCATGGTTAAATGAAATGCAGCGGCTGGGCTTTTGCGCTAATAGTGAAAATGATTCAAAAGCACCTCCTCTTGTTTTTGCTGTTGCAGCATCTTCTAAAGCTACAGTTGTGAGACTGCTTGCAGCAGGGGCAGACCCTGCATGCGTTGATATCGATGGCTGTTCAGCGTTACATAAAGCGGCTGCTCAAAATGATTGTTCTATTGTTGAAGTGTTAACAGAAGCAATGCGGCATAAAGGAATTTCTGTAGATACCAAAAATAAAAATGGCCAGACAGCACTTTTTATGGCATCGGCAAAGAGCTCGACTGAGTCTGTAGAAAACTTGCTGCAAACGGGGGCCTACGTAGGACATGTTGATAATATGGGCGCGTCAGCTCTCTTTAATGCAGCACTTTACGGCAGGTTGAATGTTCTTAAACTTTTAATTCCAGCAGCCCGACGGCAAGGAGTCTCTCTTGACATCGAAGATAGCGACGGTACAACTCCATTTTTAATTGCTGCAGAGAAAGCAGATGCGTCTGTAGTTGAACTTTTGCTTCAGGAGGGGGCTTCACCTACTCATGTAGATAGAAATAAAAGATCGGCGCTTCACTATGCAGCTTTGAACCGTGAAATCCAAGGTCATTACACTAGTGATCGAGGCCATGCGTCAGAAAGGGGTTAGGATGATTGACGGTCTTGATAAATGGAACCAAACGCCGCTTATATGTGCGGTAAGATGCGATAATAAAAAGGCTGTCACTAAGCTCCTAGCTGCAGGGGCAAATATCGATCACGTTGGTTCTAATGGCCTTTCAGCACTTCACATAGCCACCTGGCATGACGCAGCGTGGGTGGTTGACTCTTTAATTAAACATAATGCTTGTTCAACACTTCTTACACCCTCTGGTGATACAGCGCTTCGGCTTGCTAGACAACGAGGGCATAAATACTCAGCGCTGAAAAAAAATGCCAGGGTAGTCGAATATTCGAGGGAATTACGCCAAAGAAAACTTATTGCACATATCAGCGGTGTAGCAGGGACCACTACGCTTGCTCACCCAGATAGAGATCAAGCCGCAGCCGTTACTGTATCAGTTAACGGCTGTTATCACAAAGAGACTTGGCACATAATAAATAAAAGAATTAAACTGTTTTTCCAAAAAGATAGTATAATACCAGCAGCATGTAAAGGCGCCGCGAAAGACTATTATAATTCAAGCACATTAGTTCGTCGGTATCTGCAAGAAGATATGCCAATAATTGTTAATACAGGATATAGCGGCCGTTATATATCAGCTATTTTGTGGAGAACATATTTTATTCTCTGTGATCGAAACTATGAAGGAAATTCCTGTCAGGTTCTGCAGCTTAATCCTCAAGATGTTGATGAATACTTTATCATGAAGTTACGTACGCTGGAAAAAAATTCACGTGAAGAGTACATCGATTTTATTCACAAGACATTTCCTTCACACCACATCCCTCACCCCGTAGATAGCGAAGAAGCACTTCTCGAGCGATTCCTCCTCTTACCTGTTGATCAGCACGGGACAAATACTGAACTTGCTGTATATGCACTTTTAGTTATTGAAGAAATAATGAAGTGCCCAAAGGGCATTTTTCCAACTGTCGAAGAGTTAGCGCATATAGCAAATATGCAGCGACAGGTTTTTGAAAATTGGCAGGCTTTTATGCTTGAAACGCAGATTGAGCGATACGTACGAAATCGAAATCATAAGAGTACAGCGGCTGATCAATACCCACATGATTGGGAGCTACTTGAGCGCGTTAAGCAAGTGGCACCGAAAGCTGTTGCTGATAAAATCGATCAATTACGCGCAAGAGCCAATGATGAACTTGTTGCAGTTGAAGTCAACAAGGCTATTCGCTTTTATCAACATGATCGCGCTTTGCAACTGCTCTCAGGCAGAGTTGCTCTTGATTATGTTGATGCTGATGGCAACACTGTACTTCATAACGCAGTATATGGCGGCAATAAGAAAATTGTGAAAGCTACAATTGCTAGTATGCAACGTACAGGCATATCTTTAGATATTCCAAATAAAAATGGTGACGGCCCCCTCATAGTCGCCTCAAATAGAGGCCACCACCGTATCGCTAAAGCGTTAGTCAAGGCTGGTGTTGATATGAGTCATTTGTCATATAACGGATGTTCTGCTCTCTATGATGCAGCTCACAATGGCCATGCGCGTGTTATTGAGGTGTTAGCCCCAGCCATGCTCCTGAAAGGTCTCTCTCTTGATGACGATCATTGCCTTATAATTGCTTCCCAAAAAGGCCATCTAGCTGCTGTAAGAGCGCTCCTAGCAGAAGGTGCAGCTGTTGATCATCTTAATGAGGCGGGAGGCTGGCCTGCGCTTTTTTACGCAGCCGAACACAACCGAAACGAAGTAGCAAAGCTGTTGATTAGCGTGGGAGCAAAAGTTGCACGTGTCGATGATAAAGGATATACAGCACTATTAGTGTCTCGTAAAAAAGGGTATAAAGAATTATATACGTGGATGAAAAAACAGGATGAGCGGGTGTATGAGTACTCACGTGAGCTACGTCAGAGAAAACTCCTTGCCCATATGCTTTCTATAAATGAAAAAACAAGGCTCCTTCATCCCGATAAAAATGCACAGCAGCACGTTGATGTGAATCTTAAGGGTTGGAACTGTAATGATATCTGGAAAATTATTTCCAAAAGAGGTCAAAGCTTTTTCAAAGACCATTCAGTAATAAAACGTGCATGCCAGCTCGTAGCAGATGACGCTTCATCATATAAATTAGCCTTCGCCTATCGGCTTAACCAACCCATAATTATTAATATCGGCTATATTCGCCATCATGTTGCAGCTATTTTATGGGGGCCCTATTTCATTATATGCAATAGAGGCAATGCTAGTCATAGAGCCTCGTGCGAAGTGCTCCCACTTAACTCTAAAAAAGTTGATCCCTACTTTATTGCAGAACTCCGTAATTTAGAGAATAAAACAGCTGAAGAATACGAGAAGTATCTGAACGAGAAATTTCCTGAGCGTTTATCTGCCGCGCCCCAGGGCAGTGCGAGGGCTCTTTTAGAACACTATCTTTCATTGTCTATGCAAGAGATGGGCAACTGTGCTTGGGCAAATTCCGAGGCAGCTATTTATGCACTTTTATTTCTCATTGAATTTATGCGCTACCCAACTGATCAGCTTCCAACGCAAGATAAATTAGAACAGATTGCCCTAATGCAAAAACAGATCTTCGCAAGCTTTCGAGAATTCATGATAGATACCCAAGTTGAACGCTATTTACGAGGTCCGAAAACCGACACTTCAGCATCGTATCTGTATCCGCGCGATTGGGACCTTCTTAATCATGTTAAAGCAAAAGCTCCGGCTTTTGTTGCCGCAAAGATTGATCAATTCAACGTCGCTGCTCGCGATATGATGAAAGCCTTAGAACTCATTAAAAAGTAAAATTGGGCTAAAAAAGCGGCGTCAGGCATAAATATTGGGTTCCTTTTAGTTGACTAAAATATAGATTATATAGTAAAATAACTCATAAAAATTCGAGAGCGAGAAGTTACGAGATTAATTTGCGAGATACTGCTGTCCGAGGAACAGGTAGCACCACCCTGGTTTTTGGGCAAAGATGTACACCCTGTGGCTCGCTCGCTTATTTCCTATGTCGATTGGCAGCAGAGGGAACCTAAATTATTTTTGCTCAATCGAGGAGACGCACGAAATAAACCTCAACCGGGCAAGCCCGATCACGCGTCAGTCGTTGTAGCTGACTTTACAGACTCAGGCTAAACAAGCATACGCATTTAAAATTAAAAAATAACAGGATCACCAGGATCGCCTACGGCGGCAGGATAGAAAACAGCGGGAGGTGCAACGCTTTCTTTCGTGACAAATATCAGTTCCGGAGAGGCTGTGAAAATTGCTATTGAGGCTGGCCCTTTCGATCTTTCGATTCTTGGTGTTATTGTTATGAGCTAAGTTTCAAATCCAGGTTTTAGCTAAATCAGCACGAAATCAACGCAATGTTACCGAGCACGCGTGGGAAAAACAAGCCCCCCAACCTATTTTCTCCCGGGAAAAATAGGTTGGGGGGCTTGTTTTTCCTATACCTAAGAAAAACACTCCTATTGTATAAAAATAGGTGCATTGAGCAAATCTGAGCTTGAAGGCGCCCAGCAATGTGTGTAAATAGGTTCCATTAACTATCGCCTTCGAGGGTATAGTGAAAGGGGAAATGGAGACCCTGGACTGATGCTTACTGCCGACTTTTTTGACAATGGCTACTAGTGTGAGTAATAATTTTTCTAGACCAGACTATACAATAGTTTCTCCAAAAGAGCTTGTATTTGCCGTAAAATCTGGAAATTGTGCAGCAGTAAAAGAAGGCCAATCGCGCTTTAATTTGCTATTCACTAAAAACGGAGGAAGTATGACACCAACAAATTGCGAAACTCAAAAGTTTCAATGGGGAGGTATCGAGCGCCAAAGAGAAAGAGCTGAAAAAGCCAAAAAAGAAAATTCAAGCATAACTCCGTTATATAGAGCTTTTCAAGTTTTAGATGTAAACGCAGCTAAAGAAAATAAATCAGACGCTGCTACTAAAATAACTTTGTTTCATCGTAGCGGCGTAGTTTACCAGAAATCAGTACTCGAGTTAGCTCGCGATGAGTTAGGAGATATCACATGGGGGACTGATCGCGCAGAAAAACTTAATCAAATCGTTTCTATACTGACTGTGTCAAAAAAAATCGAGTGATCGGGGCCGGCCTGGGGTGAAACGAATGGGTGATTTTCGAAGAAAACGTTGTCGAATCCTTCCCCCTAAATTTTGCTCCATTTGCTGAGGTGGTCCTACGTAGAGGATGTGAAAAAATACGTTTTCTTCGACCGCAGGTCTTTGGAGTGCGGCGATGCTTCGCCGCTTTTACTTACGACCACACACCTTTACTTCCTTACCGCCCAAGCGTACAAAACAGTTCTACATAAATCTGTAGAGGTGCTTTGTGAGGCTTAAGCGATCTCGCGATTAAGGTGTGTGCAGAACTTAAAGCGGCGAAGAATCGCCGCACTCCAAAGACCTACAGTCGAAAAAAACGTATTTTTTCACAACCTCGTAGTAGGACCACCTCGGCAAATGGAGCAAAAGTCAGTTACTCCGGTCATAATATCTCCCTTTAGCACTTCCTATAATAAGTAAAACTTTAATTGATTGTAAAGTTGTG
This sequence comes from uncultured Chlamydiales bacterium, assembly GCA_963826935.1. GTDB lineage: Bacteria > Chlamydiota > Chlamydiia > Chlamydiales > FEN-1388 > SZAS-7. The sequence goes on from CAWGYH010000005.1 coordinate 752,513, forward strand.
TTAAAACCATCTTTTTTTGATAATATACAGGCTATGAGCGTAAATTTTCCTCCAGTTACCCCAGGTCTCTTGCGAAGAGAGTGGGACCGCTATATGAAAGATAGGTATGATCCTGAGGTTGCACGAAATGTCCTACGTGCGGCAACGACAATTGTGATGGATGCAACACGAGGGAAGCTGTGCGCTATTTCTAATGAGTGTTATAGAGTATTGTATAGGCAGCTTGAGCTTGATGTTCCAAGTATGCGTGCAATTCCCAGAACATTTCTGCTTGATTTTGGAAGCGTAAAGCCCTCCCTGGTTGCCGCCGTTTTGTATAGTAGCGCCTTGTTTTTTTCCTCGCCCGAAGTTCGCTCGCTCTTTGCCGGGGCGGTTTTGGCATTTGGTCTTATTGCCATGCAAAACTACCGGAACTCATTTGAACTTGACTTTCCCTCTGTTACAGCTCTTGGCAATAGGGTGGATGGCCGAGCTCATGACGCGCGCAGTCGGACAGAGGAACATATACGGTTAAGTCTTGAAAAACAGTTTCAGCGCGCTCAAGCGCATCTTGAGGGTGAAACAGGTACTGCGCTCTACACTGCCGCTCGGCCTATACCTCATCTACTCCATGAACAGATACGAAAGCAGCAAGATACTCCACTTTATGGTATGAGCAGTTTTCTTGGCAGCGATGCATTCTATATTGAACAAGTTACTATAGAAACTCCAAAAGAAGATTTATGCATTTCTATCTTTGGCCTCGTGCAGGGCACAAGCAGCCTCGAGGTGCAACAATTTTTCTATACCCATTTTGTAGAGGTGCTGCGAACAAAGCTAAAAGAGCATAACTATGAGATGTGGAATGCGCTAAAATGTACCTTTGTCGATCTTAAAATAAAAGAACTAGCTACTGCGACGATAGCTCTCTTTATTCGCGATGCACTATGGGTGGCAAATCTGGGCGATGCAAAGGTTTTTCTTACATCTCCTACTAATACAGTCGCACTAACAGATGAGATAGCATGTGGAACCTATGAACAGCCGACAGCCTTTACCCGCTCTATCATCAAGCGAGGGGGCGTTATTTCACCAGATGGGTTGCTTGGGGGCATCCTGCCCACAGCCCGCGCGTTAGGTGAAAAAAATATACCCGGCCTTTCTAGTCGGCCAAAGATTATCCGCTATGATCTTTCGAATCTTGAACCAAAAACTGACCTTGTTATAGCCTCAAAAGGTGTTTTTGCTAATGGCGCCTGTTCCGTAAAACAGGTAGCTGCAAAAGTAGAAGCCTTTAAAGATGAGCCTCTTTCGGAGATCGCAACGCAGCTTGTTGGGGCCCCTTATGATACAGGCTTTTATGGTAGCGCATCGGCCATTATCGTGAGGCTACCTGATTTAACCGGATAGGCAAGGTAGAATCTTTAGTACCAGCGCTTTTCAGGTGCTTGTACATTGGCTAGCAGGAATTCGGGGGTTTGGGAGTTGATCGTGAAGCCGATTTTGTGGGCTTGGGCGGCCTTGGCGAGGGCAAGAAGCTGTACTTTTCCTGCGTCCCGGTTTATTTGGGTCCACCAATTTTCCTGCGGGCCAAAGGGGCCTACCGTGTAAAACTCTTCAAGTGAGCTGATTTTTTGTAGTGCGGCAAGCCACGCTTCAGGGTCGTATTCCTCGGCAAGATAGGGCAAGAAGGTGATTTTGCGCACATGTTTGTGAGGTGCTGCTCCGATATCAGCAAGAGTTACGACGCCTTTAAGTGAGAGCTCTCTAAGTGATGGCGTATGCTCTAAAACGCATAAGGGTTCACGCTTTTCGCTTGTAGTAAGAGTCAGTTGTAGTGTTGTGAGGTTGCGAAGCGCGGGCAGACGAGGGGCAAGAGTTTTAGCCCAATGTGAGTGGCCATAAACCACGAGTTCCTCAAGGCCTTCCGGCAGGGTAGAAAGATCAAATTCAGCTTTGTCATGGGTTGAGAATGATACTCTTTTTAACGTAGCCGGAAATGGTGAGGTATGCTTCTGGTCGCCTTCTAGATATACCTTAAGTCTTTCAAGGGCAGGAGGAAGCGGCTGAACCATTGGGACTTCTGGAGCAAGTGAGGAAATCTTGAGGTTTTTTAGCTGCGATGCTCCTTGCAATGATGCAACACTGCTTAGCTCAGTGCTGACATAGAGTTTTTCTAAGCGAGTGAGCAGAGGTATAAGAGGATCTACATCCGCATCAGATCGCCACTTATTTTGTTGTGTAGTTAAAGTAATTTTTGTAATTGGCAAATCGCCTGTAATTTGAGCACGAACAGCCTCTGGCAGCTTTGGAAAGTCTACCGAAAGTTCAAATGTATAGCCGTTGGCCTGTCGCATAAGCTGAACGAATGTATCGGTTGATTTTTCTTCATCATAGCAGGTAAGCGTGATGTGGCGTTGATCTACTTCTACTCTCCACGAAAAAGGTCTGAGCCAGTAGGTGAGGATTGAGCCCATCAGCTCATCGGCCTTCAGTTTCTTTTCTCCTTTTGTGAGTAAAAAGACTGCAGCGGTTATCTTGCCACAAAGAATTCTGAGTGCGTCAAGAGCATCGGAGCGAACATGTGGCTGCATGACGGTATAAAAGTCCTCGTGGGAAAGGATGCAGTACTTGAGTGCGAGCCCGCGACTCTCTGCATCTGGAATATGCTTTTGCAACCAAGCGACAACGCTATCTATTGAATTTGTCTTTGCATAGTGCTCCTGAGCCCTACTCGAGCCTGCCAAAAGGCAAGAAAGCGGGTATGTTTCGCCGTCGATTGTAATATTTTTTGTAAGCGTATCAGGAGAGGGTCTTGCCGCAACGACAGCGCACAATTGAGAGCCATTAAGCGGCAAGGCTCCTTCAACTTCGAGGCCATAGTGTCCATCATGCGTTGATTCATAGTTAAGAGCTTCCCAGAAAATATCTTGGAGTTCATTTTTTTTAGCTGACGGTGTGCTTAGCGCCTCTAGCAATTGGGGAGAAATCTTCTTGGGAAGCTCGTGAGGGCGCTCATCTTGGCATTTTACGCCATAATAGAAGCGAGCAAAGTGCTGTGAGGGGTTTACGTATGCAATGCCTGCTGCCATCACAAGCGCTGGAAGAAAACTTGCGAGAAGCGCTCGTTTACTATCTTCATGAAGATCTGCCCATCTTTGAACCCTACTCCATTTATCTTTATGTTGGAAAAGTGATATTGCACGCTTAAATACCTGCCAATGTTCAGGATCTGGTTCGTCGTGCTGCATCGCCTGTCTGAACGCTTCGGCAAACCAGGAAGCCACTTCTGCCCGTTCTTCTTCAAAAAGTTGATAGCAGTTAAAACAGTTATGCACGCTGTAGGTGCCTGCTCTACAAATTGTATTAAATACATAATCACGATCAAATTCGGGACCTGCTAATGGATTCATAGGTATGGGCTCTTTTTTTTGCAGATATTGTGGCATCTGCAATGGCAATTTACAAGAGAATTCGCTTTTATCCCTTTACTGAAATACTCTTCCTTGAAAAAATACACTGCTTTAAATAAGGAACCTTTTTCTTGCCTCACAGGAGGCTTCCTGCATTACCGGATCCCTCTATTTAATCGACGGCGGCCTTACTGCCTATTGACTTGCCACCTCTCAATCATTGGCAATAAATTTTCGAAGAAAACGTTGTCGACCCCCCCCCCTAAATTTTGCTCCATTTGCCGAGGTGGTCCTACGTAGAGGATGTGAAAAAATACGTTTTCTTCGACCGTAGGTCTTTGGAGTGCTGCGATTCTTCGCAGCTTTTACTCCGACCACATACCTTTACTTCTTTACCGCCCAAGCATACAAAACAGTTCTACATGAATCTGTAGAGGTGCTTTGTGAGCCTTAAGCGATTTCACGATTAAGGTGTGTGCAGAACTTAAAGCGGCGAAGAATCGCCGCACTCCAAAGACGGTCCGGAGTAGGCACATCCTTTACACTTTAGGGAAGGCACATCATTTACACTTTCAGGTATAATATCTTTTTTAATGAAGGGATGTTCATGGCATGGAAGGAAGTACAGGTTTTGGAACAAAGAAAATTATTTATCAAGTTATATATTGAAGATAAATTAGATATGGCTACACTTTGTAATCAATTTGGAATTAGCAGGCCAAGTGGTTATAAATGGGTAGAAAGATATGAGAAAGAAGGGTTCGAAGGGTTGGCTGATAGGAGCAGGGCTCCTATAAATCAAGCGCTAGCAATCGATCCTGTTCTTAAAACGGGGTCAGGCCGAAACGAAACGGGGTCAGAAACGGGGTCAGGCCGGACAATGGGACATTAGCTTTTACTACTATTCGCCTTTCTCGGTAGCGTGTCCGTGGATTTGTCATTGAAAACACAGAATCAGATGGAGGACAATAGTGGCCCGTAGAAAACGATATCACCTGCCAGGTGCAACTTTCATGTAATGCTTTGCGGGAATGCTGCAGAGCAAATATTTTTTATGTCCTGTTGCCCCCCCCCCCTGACCCCATTTGATCCCGTTTCCTCGATCCTCTGTTCACAAGGATCTTATAGAAAACCCTGCTAGAATGTTAGCGCTCGTCGATTCTGTTTGCTAAAAAATGCACAAAAGTGAAATATAGATGCCATCCCATAATTGGATAAAATAATTTACCAATAAAGATATATGAGGTCATATGGTCGACAATTTAAAAGAAATAGAATTCTATACCGATGAGTTAGCAAAAAATATATACAGGACACACGAGTCAATAAACTGTTTGAAGGAGATTATAGAATTTGCTAATCATCCAATAGGTAAGCGATGCTACGGTAGCATAGTAGATCATTTGTATAGAATTCATTTTGATACTCTTTATTTACAGATATGCAAATTTTTTGACGAAGACGATAAAGCTTTAAGTTTTTACTATGTCTTGAACCTCAGTAATACAAAAGAACTATTGAAAAAGTATAAAAACACACAACTACTAGCCAAAATTAAGGCTTGGCGGAACAAAGTTGTGGCCCATTTAGACCGGGAGTACAGTCACCCAGTGAAACGACAGGAGTTTTATGAGAGCAACAAAACTCATTTAGACGAGATTATTTCATTTGTTAATGGGCTTCAGACATTGATTAATGAAATTTTGGAAATTATAGGATCTAATTTATCAATTTTTGGACTATGGGATAGTCCTACTCACTATCAGTTGCGTGACATGTTTGAGGGCCTTAAAGACAATTCCAACGCTACTGCTTTTGACGTTGATCTCCAAGAATGACTAACAACCGCTGCACGCGTAGTCTGTTCCCCATGATTGGCTGATCGGGGCCGGCTGGCCCCGATCACCACCTTGACTTTAATGGGCCCACTTCATAAACTTAATGATTAAAAAAAAGGTCAGGCCTCATAGTACCATAGTTGCAAACTGAAAAAAGGGTCAAAAAAACGAACTCCCGTTTGACCCCGTTTAAAAAAATACTGCGGCGGCTTGTCATAGGATAAAGTCCCGTAGCCGAAGTAAGTTGGTATGGATTGTGTGTAGTAAATTCAATTTAACTTAGAGGGGATTGTGCCAGTAAATATTACACAAAATGAACTTATAACGGATGATTAGTCTATGAAGCCACAAAGCGCTCATTATGCCAATACTCAAAGGCAATCTTTAAGTGCACATCTTTTTGCTGTTGGACATGTCGCAGAATTGTTAATAAAACGACTAATGCCAGAAATAAAACCTTTAGCTGATGCCGCATTTATTGCTGGTTGTTTACATGACCTTGGAAAAATTGATTCTCATTTTCAGACTTGGGTAATAAATCCTAAACAAAAGAATTTTATTGCGGAAGATGGACAACATATTGATGAAAAGTTTAGCTTTGAAAAACATCCAAGGCATAATGAGCTTTCTTTATTGCTGTACAATCTTTTGAATCAGCCAGAAAACAAAACCATTAATAGCCAAAATAAACAATCAATAGAGCATTGTATATATTGGCACCATGCCAAACCGTTCCGGAAAGACAAAGACTATGTAACCCTCAGTGATATATATTCAAACTTTTGTAACAATATTAAGGGGCAAGATTGGGAAAATTTCAGTAAAAGTGCATTTACCTGTATCCAGGAAATCTCGGAGATAGACTTACGGTACCGAGCATCTGAAGTGTCAATTTTAACCAAATTGATCCCTAAAGATTTAGTGATAGATAACGACAAAGTGAACGACTTAAACAAAACTTTATTGCCGGCATATAAAGAGTACAATAATCAAATTGAAAATATCGAAGAATATGTACGCCATATTAAAAAAAATGCAATAAATAATATTTTGCGAGCTGCTCTGATTACAGCTGATCGCATAATTTCTTCTTTAGATGCTGAAGTATTGTTGAAACATATCGCTCATCGAACATTAGATGAGATAGTTTGTGAGGAATTGAAAAATGAATCGATGCTGTCCGAGCATATACAACAATGCTTAAATTATTTTGAGCATAAATACCCTATTAGTGAGCGCAATTTAGAGCAAAAAGCTGCTGCAGAACGCCTTCAAGGAGTGAGTAATGTTGGCGTTTTAGCCGGTGCTGCCGGCTGTGGTAAAACTAAAATTGCTTTAGAGTGGGCGAAGTTGAAAAAAGCGAATAAAATTATATGGATTTGCCCTCGCGTTCAGGTATGTCAGGGTATCTTTAATGATCTTATTTCAGAAGCTTATTTGCCGAATGCGAAAGTGGAAATAAACACTGGTGAATTCAAATTTACAAATAGCTGGGAAAGTCCTACCGATGAAGGTGCATATTTTTCGGGCGATGTGGTTATTACAACGATTGATCAAGTGTTGGGTAATATTATTACCCACAAAAATGTAACGGGGTTGATCGACTATTTAAATGCACATGTCATTTTTGATGAATATCACGAATACATAAATATGCCAGCATTTAATTTATTGTTTGCTGAATTGGTGCAGTGTAAAAAAGAATTAGATAGCGGTGCCAATATATTATTGGTCTCTGCAACACCAAATTACTATTTTACTAAAAATTTTCTTAAAATAGATGATTTTAATATTATTAAAATGCCATCTTTTAATAAAAGCGAATACAAAATTAATTTTGTCGAATATGATGAAACATTAGAGGATGATAGTAATCCATTGTATAAGGCTCAAGCAGGAGTGGTATTTGTCATTAGTAATACGGCAACTACGGCCCAAAAAAGCTTTATTCGAAATCATACTGTAGAAAATGCAGTATTACTGCATTCAAAATATAAAAAAAGTGACAAAAAGAATTGGTTTAACGAAGTGTTCGAATCATTTAAAAATGATGGCACGCGTAAATTTGACGTGTTGCGCAGTGGGCCGATTGTTCAAGCCTCTTTAAATATCAGTTGCGACCACATGATTACTGAATTAACCAATGCCGAAAACTGCTTGCAGCGATTGGGGCGATTGGATCGATTTGGGGTAAACAAAAAAACCAATCTCTTAAAAATTACTATTCCTGAAAGTTTACATGACGGTAAGGGCAGTGGGGCTGCAGCAAGGTATTTATCCCGACTGTACATATTCAATTCGTCGCGAGCATGGTATGATTTTTTGCGATGTAAACTTTCTGATAACTCTTTCAAACTGCCAGAAATCTACCAGTTGTATGAAGAGTTTTATAATCTAGATAATACCATTAAAAAGATCGAAAGCGATTTGTTAAGTGCCTTGAAAAAAAGCGTAGTTGTCATTAAGGATAAAGTTATTGATCCGATTGCGATTCCTTCTAAAAAATCCCAAAAAATTGGAGTTTTAAAAATAAGTAAAAATTCTTTACGAGGAGGCAATCGATTTGTGCAAATGGCTGTCTGCGAGGTTAACGCAGAAAACAAGCTAAATTTCATTGAACAATACGCATATTCTTTTATCGAAAGTGAAACAGTGGACAATTTGACTGCTTCGATTGAAAAAATTCAAGGGTATGGTGATAGTAATAATAATCTATTAGCACATATGGCAAAGAAACATCACAATATGATTGATGGCGCTAAGAAAGCTTATAAAGACATCGTCTTGCTTACTCAAGCATTGTCGCCAGAGTTTCCAATTTATTTAAGCTATACACCTTCTGATTTAGCTAAAGTAGGTGGAGAGTCTAGTCGCCATTCCGAGGCGATGTATTATGTGGTTACCGACAAGCAACCTGTTGGAGCGATGTCGGTGAAATATTTATTTAATAATGGAGTATATAATGAATAAGGTTACAGGTATTAAGAGTGTTGATTTTAAAATCGTTTCTCGAGGATATGGCGTAGTGAATTGGAACGGGCCCACAACCTTGGTAGGCGATGACGGTAAAAATGTGGATAACCATACTTTGCCCAAACTGCGCGGTTACAGCAATTTATCCGGTAAAGTAAAGGACGAGAATGGCTACAAATATAAAAAACAAGCTACTGATATAAATTTCAAAGAAACACCATTATATATTAGTCAAAATTGTATTCGTCATCATTTATTCCGCGATCAAACTTTTGATTTGCATTTTGCTGGGAAAAAAAATTTAGGGCTTGTGTTGGCTTCAATTACAGGATTGGTTCGTGGTTTTGTGGTGCCCGAGAGCCAATGCAAACGGACAAGTCCATTATTGCTAGAGGATTTTGTTGATCAGTTGGGTAATGGCAATTTTGAGCAAATGGGACGCTCTGGCTCTAAAGCAAAAGGTACAGATGAAGAAGGTAAAGCAATTGCAAGTAATTCTTTTTTTTCAAAAACCACTTTCGGTGAAACAGAGTACATCTCTTATGGTTCGATAAGCATTGAGCAACTGCAATTCATTTCTCTAGATAAAAAATTCGATCGCGCGGCCATGATTATTGATGACAGTCAGGGTGAAGTGGTTGCTAAAGCTGTGCAAGATTTTATCCAACAACTTGACCCAAAACGTAACCCGAAAATTACTTTTCATAACAACTATGTTCGTAAAGGCACGATTTTTGAAGAAGGTGAGGTGGGACTTTTATTAGACGATGAAGCTGTCGATATTGTTGTTAATGAAACTTTACGAATGATCAAAGAGCTTAATATCCGACAAGCTAAAGGCTATATGTACGTGCACACAATTGAGGAAGACTACAATGATAGTCACAAAATGATGCGCATTAAACACTTTCCAAACGAAATAGAGCAAAAATCGGATAAATCTTATGCTGTCTATTTTTATGCAAAATCATAGGTGATAATTATGACATTGCATATTCGTGTGAAATATGAAGCTTCTTGGAGAAATTCGTTTTTGGAGGGTTCGAATGACGAACCTTTGCCTAAAAGCGGAAGAAGTTTTGTTGGTTCTATGACTAGTCTTAAGGAGGATGGGAATTTTAAACAACGAGAAGTAAGCAAAAATACAGTAATGGGAATCTTATGTCGTTTGATTGGTGATCAACGTAAATTATATCAAGCAAGGAAAGAAGCAAATTACTACTTTGCTGACATGGAGGACAAAATTTATTTTCAAGATGTAACATCTAAACAAATAAAAAATAGTGAGCTGGTTTATGTTAGAAATATATCAGGTAGTACAGATCAAAATTCTTTTACAGGAATGATTAAAGCAAATGACGCAGCCTTTACCTCTGGTTTTTCACAAGAGCTATGGGCTGTTTTATTTCTTGAACTGGATGAATTATTTGAGTTTATTCAAAACAAAGAAAAGCGAGTTAGTAATAAAGAAATATTTAATCCATTAGGTGTAGTTGATCAGTTGGAAAAAATCAACAAAATGAAGTCAATTGAGGTTGTCGATGGTGTAGGATCAGCACTTCAATCATTAGAAGGAAAATTTTCTATAGGCGATGACGCTGTTTCGTATACATTAGACAACAAAGGGCGCATTAAGCCTATTGTATTTTACACTTCAGCTTTGTATCTTCAGATTGAGCGACTAAGCAAAGATAATGATCTAAGTGAAATTCTCACTAAAAAGGGTGGTCTTAGCGGCATTTCTAAAAGAGGATTCACAAAGAAAGATTTTATGGATCGATATACAACGGGAAAAAAGAAATTGATTTTCGGTAATCCGTACCTTTTAAAAGAAAGAATAAAAGGACAGGGTGAACTGACTTCAATACTGACTAAGGCCTCTGGTGTCTTAGAGATCCAAATTGACATTCCCAGGGTGAAGGCCGATGAATTAAAATACATGATCGAATGTGCAGGGGTGTCCAGTTTTTATTTGGGGAAAAAGGGCTTGGCCTATGTTGATAATATACACTTTATTGAGAGTTGCATATGAAATACTATCTTGAAATTACAATCACTGAAAATAAAACATTAAATTTATACGCACTTTGGTCGCATCTTTACACGCAACTTCACCTTGCTTTAGTGGAGATAAAAGATGTGGATGAGAAGGTTCGTATTGGTTTTTCATTTCCAGAATACCGCTATGATGCAGATGCAAACATTGGCTTTTTGGGCGCTAAGTGTCGATTGTTCGCGCCAGATGAAGCTATCTTAACCCAATTAGCTATCTCAAAATGGCTCGACAAATTGTCAGAATATGTGCATATTACAGCCATTAGTGCTGTTCCTGCTATAGTTAAGGGTTATGCTGTATATCAAAAACTTGGTCTAAAAACAAATCCTCAGCGGCAGGCAAGAAGGCTTGCAAAACGGAAAAATCTTTCCTTTGATCAAGCGCTCGAAATGTATGCTGATTTTGAACCAGCTAAGTGTAATTTTCCTTATGTTCAGCTTAAAAGTCTATCAAGCCAACAATCATTTAGACTTATTATTAGAAAAAGACAGGAGACAGGGTTAAAATCTGGGATGTTTAACACATACGGCTTGAGCTCAAGCATAACAGTGCCTGAATTTTAATCGTTCTTTTATAACACCTGTTTGTAAATTCTAATTTCTATTGATTTTTACAACGAATTATGGTTAACGAAGATAATAAATTTACTTTCGATCGAAAACAAAATATTATAAATTAATTTTATACTATTTACATTGTCAAGAGTGTGTGTATTATAAGTAAAGAGTAAATAGTGATCGACTTAAAGACTATCGAAAAATTTTCTCTAATTCATAAGTCCTTGAAAGTAAATAGACTGAAATTCGAGTAAATAAAAAGGGTCATCACGGGCTCTTAACTCTTATTCTGTTGATATGTAATAAGATACGTCAATTCAATGACAGTTCACTGCCGCATAGGCAGCTTAGAAGAACGAGAGAGGCTTTTGTAGAAATTGTACAAAGTTCACTGCCGCATAGGCAGCTTAGAAGATGTAGGCTAATGGACCTTTTGTCATCTTAAGGTTCACTGCCGCATAGGCAGCTTAGAAGAATAAAGGTGCAGGAAATGGCGGAGTAACTTAGTTCACTGCCGCATAGGCAGCTTAGAAGATCAATAATATTTGCATCGCCCTGCTGCCTCAGTTCACTGCCGCATAGGCAGCTTAGAAGACATAAATCACCTCCGAATAAACATTTTATTCGTTCACTGCCGCATAGGCAGCTTAGAAGACGAAAGCCTGGGCGAGATCAGGTTCATTCTTGTTCACTGCCGCATAGGCAGCTTAGAAGCAACTTCCACCTGAAGTTAGGACTTATTTTGAGTTCACTGCCGCATAGGCAGCTTAGAAGATAACCAGCCGATACATGTCATTAACATAAATGTTCACTGCCGCATAGGCAGCTTAGAAGCAACTCAACAGTCCTGACAGGCTTGCGAATAAGTTCACTGCCGCATAGGCAGCTTAGAAGTTCAGCGTAACTGAAAATGCCGAATGATGATTAGGAAAATTTTTGTGTATAAAAACTTACTCTAGATATTGTTACGACGGCCGGATGCCTTTGGTTTGAGGGACCATTTGGGTTAAGTGGCGGAACAGCCTATGTAGACGTCGTACGCATACGCGAGCGGCTCATGCTAGAATACGACTGGGGCTGCGAAGCAACAAACCCGAAAAAGCGCATGGCAAACACTCAAAAAATCAAAACTGGCGCGCTTATTTCATTTAACTCAACCCCTTGACCTTAATGGCATCTTTGAACAGTTAAAGGAAAAGGGTCCTGGCTTGAAAAAAAAGGTCAAAAAAATGCAAACTGTGATACTGTGAGGCCCCGTTTTCTGCCGCGTAGGCAGCTTAGAAGTTGGGACATTATCAAAAGACCCTCAAGTTAATGGTTCACTGCCGTGTAGGCAGCTTAGAAGAAGTTCTTGATCAGGAACAGGATATATATACATGTCCACTGCCGCGTAGGCAGCTTAGAAGATACTTAGCAGTCACCTCGTCGTAATCGGAGTGTTCACTGCCGCATAGGCAGCTTAGAAGTTCAGCGTAACTGAAAATGCCAAATGATGATTAGGAAAATTGACGCGTTTAAAGAAAAAGGGTTCCTGGCTTGACAAGTAGTAGCCACTAGACTTTGTTATGCCAAGGGAAGGGGTGTGTTGTTGGTGACGGAACCGGCGCATCTTTTTCTACCATTGTCGTTGCCACTTCAAGGAGGCCGCCGATTAATGATGTGGTGTTGGAGCGGTGCTGCTGCAGCTTGAGCGCTGTGATTTTGGTTGTGGCAAGGCCTGAGTCGATCTTTGGCGACTGGGTTGTACCGTGGATTGGGATTTGGACCATGTACTTAGGGTCTAGCTTTGGTATGCCAAAGCCTTTTGCAATGGCTGTGCCGCTAAGACCAAGTGTCATGTCAATTCTGTTTTCTATAAGATTAATAGTGCCCCACGTTGCAATGGGGAAGGCGTCTGCAAGAAGGGCATCAGAGCGCTTGCAGTTTACGATGCCATTTTTTACTTCAACATAGATCGGCGTAAACCAGAGCGTGACCTCTTCGGATGTTGCAGGGCTCAGCTTAAAGATGCCTGTAAGAAGCGAGAGCATGCCGCCATTTTTGCAGGTGAGGATGCCCGGCTCAATTTTGATATGGTGGATCTTCATTGTCTCAAGTGAAAAGGGCTTTACAGGTATAGAAAAATCTTTAGAGTCGATATGCAGTTTGATAGGGGTTTCTGTACGCGCTGCCGTGACAAGCAGTGGGTTGATATCTTTTAAAAGCACAGCGCCCGCTTCCGGCGTAAGAGTGTATTCAGCAGTAATTGGCTTTTCAAGAGTAAGTATGCCCTCTTTTAAAAGGCAGGCAACTTCAGAATTTAGACGCGGGCTTTCAAGTTTTCCCCGAAAAGCTCCCTCATGCATATCTTTGAGATCGGCCTTTATGTTTATATCCAGATGTTGGCCGAAGAGCGCTACAACCTTATCAGCAGTTTCAGGTTTTGCTGTGAGACTGTAGAAGATATCAAGAGGCAGGTTTTTGATTTTGGTGTCAACTAAGATGCGGGCGTTATCAAGAGCTAGGCCCTCTTCGGTCCAAAGATCTGATGCTGTACCTTTTATAGCTATCTCTGCAGCGGTTTTATCTGAGCTTTTTTTGCTTTCGCAGCTAAAAGTTATGAGCCTTTCTTTTCCCACAAGCTCTGCTATGATCTCTACCGGCGGAATAACGAGGCTTTTTTTCTCTTTTTGCGAAAGGGTGATGGAGCTTAGAGAGAGCGTGGCATGCATAAGGCTTGAGTCAAGAAGCTCGACACTATTTGATCCTTTAAGCCCAACTTTTACATTTTTGAGGTTGAAGGCAACGTCTAAAGGCTCTTGCAGCTTCATCTCCTGCTGCTTTTCGCTTTGCGCAAGGCCAAGCATATTTTGAAGGGTTCTAAAGCGCTCAGGGGAGATGTTCCACTGCCCTTTGGCTGTAGCTGTAAGCTCATCTTTTGCTTGAAACTGAAATTCAGTATCAAGGCCATCGCCCTGTATAGCAAGCATGCCGGAGGCAAATTTTGTTTTTGTGTTGATAGTGCATGGAAGTTGAAACTGCACTTTTGACTCTTTCATCGCCATATTGCCTGTGAGCTGTATACTCACTGTATCATCTTTTAGCACAATGGGCGATTGAGCAGAAAATGTGATGGGGTTATTTTTTATATCAGCTGATCCGGTAGCTGTTAGGCTGAACTCTTCCGGGCTGTTTTTTACAATGCGTACTGTGGTGTCTTTTAAATTTTGAAAGGAGTCTATATGGAACTCTGCATCGGTTTTTTCGCCCATATTGAAGGCAATGGTTGCATCCATTGGGCCGCTCAAGCTCGCTTTTCCGCGCATTTGGGGGTTTGTAAGGGCGTTATCGATTGTGCAGGCAGCATGAAGCGATTTTACATCCTTATTTTGGGTAACTGTAATATCTGTCAGCATTTCGATGCTCTCTTGTAGTGAGAGGGCGCTCATGCTTCCAACCATATTCACGGCCAAAAGTTCACCGGACTCTTCATTTTTAACAGAAAGAGGGGAGTCAAGCTTCCAAGATATATCAAGGGGCATTTTTCCATCAGGGCCTAGCTGGCCGCTATCGGGTTGCAGCGTTGCAATAAGGTGGGATGGTTTTCGTAAAATAAACCCTTCCGGGATAATGCCTGGAATGGCTTCTTGAATTGCGCGAAATAGTTTCGGACGAATCTTCCAGTGTAGTGATCCCTCTTCTGAAATGGTAACGTTATTGCCCTTAATTTGGCTTTTAAGCTTAGCGTGGAGCTCAGGGCTTTTTACAAAAAGAGAAATTCCCAGTTCGTCGCCGCGAAGGGTATGTGAAATTTTTGCGTTGAGGTTGGAGCCAAGAGCAGGAAGTAAAAGCTCTGCAAGGCGAGGGTCGGCCATTTTTACAAAGGGGAGGGCTGCCTTTACAGGAAAGTGGTCTATATAGCAGTCAAGAGCTACAACGCTTGCTGCACGGCTTTGGCTTGCCTCGCCAAGGGCCTGCTTGTAGGCCTTTTCAAGGTCGGCAAAGTTTTGGCAGGTAGCGGCAAGGTTTATTGACCCTGTTTCTACTTTGTCTTGATCTTTGTTTTCTATTTGGCAGACAAGCTTTACTTTAGCTTGGCCTTGGGGCTGTATGTCGATCGCAAGGTGAAGGTCTGAAAGCGTAAGTTCGTTTGCAGGGGAGTTTGTGCGATTTACTGGCTTTTGCTCTGTAAGTACATCCTCTAAAGAGAAGTGGCCGCTATTTTGATCGTCTATAAGCTGTATTTTAGGGGAGTCAACTTCAATTTTTCCTTCGATTGCAGGGGCATGTATCAGCGATAGGAGCGCCACATCGCAAGAAATCTTTTTAAAAAGAGCCACCTGGCGACCTTGCGGGTCATGGACCGTTAGCCCCTTTACTGAAATGCCGTCAGTCCAGCCCACGCGTATCTCCTGGGCATGCAACTTGCCGGCTATGCGTTTATTTATAAAGGAGAGCACAAATTGGTTGACGTGCGTCAGTGAAAGAAGCATTGGGGTAAATGATATAAGGACAAGCAGGCAGGCTACTGTTACCAGGGCTATTTTAATAATGCGCTTTAGCATACGAAATCCTCTTGTTGGGTCAACATTATATCTGAAGAATCATTTACGAGCCAGTTGCAAAACATATTGAGCCGGACCTGAAGTGCGCAGCAGGTGCCATTATCTGAAAAACCGCAAAGGAAGCGAAGGATATGCGAAGATATAAGAATATTTTTATGTGCCGGATTTATTCTTCTACTTTTTCGGAGAAAAAGCCGCCGGCTTGCATGTTCCAGAGTTCTGCGTAGTGGCCATCTTCGATGGCTATTAACTCTTTGTGGGTGCCGTCTTCTACGATGGAGCCATCACAAAATACGAGAATGCGGTCCATGTCAAAGAGAGTTGATAGGCGGTGGGCGATGACAATGGTTGTTCTTGCGCACATCAGGAGCTTCAAGCTTTCTTGGATATAGTTTTCGGTGACTGAATCAAGCGATGAGGTGGCCTCGTCGAGTATGAGTATGGGGGCATTTTTTAAAAGAGCCCTTGCGATGGCTATACGCTGTCTTTGGCCGCCGGAGAGTTTTACGCCGCGCTCGCCAACGAGTGCCTGATAACCCTCAGCGAGTTTTTCGATAAACTCATGACAGTGTGCTTTTTTTGAGCATTCGATGACTTCAGCGTCAGTTGCCTCGATGCGGCCGTAACGTATGTTTTCCATCAGCGTGCGGTGAAAGAGCACAGGATCTTGAGGAATCATGGCAATATGGCTTCTTAGGGACTCTTGGGTTACTTTTTTGATGTCCTGGCCATCAATTAAAATTTGGCCTGAGTCAATATCAAAAAACCGCAGGATGAGGTTTACAAAGGTGCTTTTGCCGCTGCCTGAGAACCCTACGAGGCCAACTTTTTCTCCAGGATTAATAACAATTGATTTATCAGTAAAGATGCTGCTCGCTTTTTTGTAGCGAAAATGCACCTTGTTAAACATGATCTCTCCTTGAGGGACTTGTAAGGGCGCCGCATTTGGGCAGTCAACGATTTCATTCTTAGAAGAGACAACAGAAAGTGCCTGTTTGCACATGCCGATATCTTCGGCAAAGTCTACAAGTTCTGTTGCGAGGAAATAGACTTGATCTATCAGCACCATGGTGAGCGTGAATATCAATGTAAAATCACCAATCGTTACTCTGTTTTGCGAGCGCTCGTAAATAAGCAGCCACGTCATACAGCCGATCAGCACTGTAATAGAGAGGCCGTAGAACGTTTTTACCTTTAAAAGATACCAGTGAAGCTTTTTGTCTTTAGCTACCGTGTCGGCCAAAGTCGCTCGTAAATAACGGCTCTCATAGGCGTTTCGGGAAAATAATTTTATGTTCAGGATATTGGAAAGGCTGTCAACGACTTTACCTACAATTTTGCTTTTTGCCTCAGAGAAAATTTCAGAGTACTTTTGTGCTCTTTTGAGACAGAGCAGAGAAACAGCAATAAAAATAACCCCCCATGTAATAAGTACAAAGGCAAAATAGGGATTCACCAGATACATTGTAGCAGCGCCCACAATAAAGCAAAGGAATCGTCCTAAAAAATCGGAGATAAGCCGGTCTATGATCCTGGTAATTCCCTTGGCCATATCATTGATTTTATTCGCTAAGCTGCCTGCAAAGTTGTGCTGAAAGTAGCTGTAGGAGTGGCCTTCAACATAATCAAACATCTCAGCAATAACCTCGGTTTTCATCTTGGGAAAGGTGTTCATGCTTACCCAATCATAAAAACGTTGCACAGCGCCTATAAGGAAGCTTACAAGAACATAGATAATGGCAGGAATATACGTGACAGCAAAAAGATTTTCCGAGGCTTCTGGAGAGGATACTCGATCGATGATAACCTTCATCATGTATGGGCTCAGGCTTAAAGTTGTAGCCCAGTAGGCCGCAACGAAAAGAAAAGCAAAAAGAGAAGCTTTATGACGTCTCGAAAAATACCATAAGAACTGTGGAAGTGTAGTGGGAATGGGAGACCTCAGTTATACAAAAAGGCAAGTGTAAAAGATTAATTAAATTTTCTCCAGCTTTTTTGTTTATTTATTGTTTTGTGTGAAACATAAAGATATTAAAGGGGTCAAAGCTGACCCCTAAATAAAAATCTGTTAATGTTGTTGATTTGGTAAACCAAGACCTTCGCTACCTGCTGCTCCTGGGCTTGTGGTAGCACCTGGAGTAGTTGTAGTTCTTAGTGCGTGCCAACATTTGCACAAAATCCTGAACTTTGCTACGATCGCGTGGCTATGAATTACTTTATTCTTATTCTTTTGAGTTTTACTGTTGCCTTCCGCCTTGACGCCGAGGAGGCTAAAAGCATCGCCATTGTCACCTATAAGGTGTATGGGGCAACTCCGTGGGATCCGGATAGCATTCACTCCGGCATTACAGGCTCTGAAGAGGCCGTTATTTACATGTCCCAAAAGCTTGCAAATCTTGGCCATAAGGTAGTAGTTTATGGCAATCCGCCGGAAAATTCGCCCCACTCAGCTCCTACAGCAAACCCGCGCTATGTCGACTTTTTTAAAGATGATAAAGCGCCTGTAGATGTCGCCGTATCGTGGCGAAACCCTAGCAATGCGCAAGCGCTCAAGATGCGGGCAAAACAGGTATATCTCTGGCCGCACGATACATCGCACGTAAAGCTTTCTGATGAAATGATTGACGCCTTTGACGATGTGTTATGGCTCTCTGAATGGCAGCGCGAGCAGTGGATTTCAGTAAACCAGCGCTTTTCACAGTTTACAAACATATTTGGCAATGGAGTAAACCCTGAGCAGTTTTTACCCGTAAAGCAAAAGGCTAATCCCTACTCCTGCATCTACGCTTCAAACTATGCTCGAGGGCTTGAAATAATGCTGGATATTTGGCCGACTGTAAAACGCATCTTTCCACAGGCAACACTTGACATCTACTACGGCTGGCAGTCTTGGGGGCTGCTTTCAAAAGAAAAAGAGGCCTACATGCGCGCTCAGGTGGATGTTTATGAAATTTTAGACGTTCGCGAGCATGGCCTTGTAAGCCATGAAGAGCTAAACCGCGCCTTTAACAAAATCTCCCTCTGGACATACCCCTGCATTGCGCCAGAGACCTTTTGCATTACAGCCATTCGGGCTCAGATGTCAGGCTGCATTCCGGTGATACTTAAAGGAACGGCCCTCACAGAAACCGTACGGCATGGCTACAGCTGTTCTACAGCAAATCAGTACCTTCCAACGCTCCTTAATGCAATGAATCAGGTACGTACAAAAAAACTTGAAGAGCGTATTGCAATGCAGCAGTTTGTTCTTGATGCATACACCTGGGAAAAACTTGCTATAAGGTGGAGCGAGCTTTTTCAAACTAATTCCTTGACTCAAAACGCTCAAATCCCCTAACTGGGATAAAAAGGAGCGTTGTATGAACATCCGTAAGCTTGTATGGGGCGTAAGCTGCGCCTTAGTTCTAACCCTTGTTACTGCCATGCAGATGGGAAATAGTAAAGAAGAGGGGATGGTTGCAAAGGTGTCGCGCGAGGTGTGGCCCTTTACTTTGCCTCAACTTCCTTACTCTTACGATGCTCTAGAGCCATCTATTGATGCTAAAACCGTTGACGTGCACTACAGCCGCCACCATAAGGCCTATGTTGATGCCCTCAATAAAGCTGTAAGCGGAACCGCCTGGCAAAAAACGCCCCTTGAAGAGCTTTTTTCAAATGCAAGCAAACTCTCCAGCCCCATTCGCAACAACGCCGGAGGCCACTGGAACCACACCTTCTACTGGAGCATTATGCGTAGGGCGCAAGACAATCCGGGCCCCAGTCAGAAGCTTAAGGACTTATTAATCAAAAATTTCGGCTCCGTTGATGCCTTTAAGGCCAAGTTTAGAGAGGCCGGCCTTACCGACTTTGGCAGCGGCTGGTCCTGGCTTATCCAGCTTCCTGACGCATCTTTAGTCATATACGCCTCTCACAACCAAGATAACCCTCTAATGGACACTGCTGAGGTGAGGGGGACGCCGCTTCTTGCCTGCGATGTCTGGGAACATGCCTACTACCTAAAATACCTCAACCGCCGGGATGAGTATATGGATGCCTTCTGGAACATAGTGGACTGGCAGAGGGTAGAGGAAAACCTATCTAAATAAACTTTTCTTTAATTCAACAGGGGAGTATCATAAAACTAGAAAGGGAGGTGGTTTTATGAGACAGAAGATATTTGCCGTTATGGGCGCAACGGGCCATATCGGCCGTGTTATCGTAGAGGATCTCCTGAAAAGAGGCCATAAAGTACGAGCTCTCGGGCGAAATGAGGGAAAACTCCTGCAGCTAGAGCATAAAGGAGCCGAAGTTATACACCTGGATTTTGATGATCCGGTGGCCCTTACAGAAGCTTTTAAAGATGTATGGGCTCTCTTTAGCATGATACCCCCATCATACACAGAGCAAAGCTTTGGAGACTACCAGGATAGGGTAAGTATTGCGATTTGTAAAAGCCTGAAAGACTCAGGCTGCAAGAGGGTTGTAAACCTCTCAAGCGTTGGAGGAGAACTTGCCGATAAAACAGGCCCAATCAAGGGGCTGCATCGCCACGAAGAGAGGCTCAACCAGCTAGAAAATCTTGACCTGCTAGTCCATCTAAGACCTGGATTTTTCATGGAAAACCTGGAAAAGTATCTACCCATGATTAAAAGTGAAGGGGTCATTCGTTCGCCAATTGACCAATACCTGCCAATTGCCATGGTAGCAACACGAGACATTGGCTGGAAAGCTGCGGACTTTCTTGACTCAACAGCACCCCTTGGCCACATGGTATTTGATTTTATGGGCCCAAAAGATGTCACCATGGAACATGTAACCGAGGTATTTGCCGGCACCTTTGACCATCCAAGCCTATGGTATCAGCAACTTTCGATGGATGAAGCACGAGAAGAGATGCAGGTCCAAGGCATGCAGCCAGATCTTATCGAGCTTATGATCGAAATGTACGAAGGCTTTAACTCAGGCCTTATCGTCCCAACGCAAGAGATAAAAGCAACCCACAGGGGAATAACAACTCTAGAGGAGTATGCTCAAATGGTTGCTCACAAGCTCTTTTCTTTTGTAGGTTAAAGAATCCTAATAAGACCTTCCGTTCTGGAAGGTCTTTTTTTTGTGGTAATTTTCAAGATCTTTATGGCAGACCATTACTATTGCAAAATTGGTACAAAATTGGTAGGCTAAATATAAATAAGAGATAAAAAGCGAATTTATAAAGAAGAATGGAGAATTTATGAGCTGGGGTTCATATACAACTACAATGCAAGCAACACCCTTTTTTGGGTTTACTTTAGAGGGGGAGACTCATCACTTACGGCCATTCTACTATGTTGACCATCACCCAATATCTGCTGTTATAAAGGGTTTAGGTATTGGCTTGCTAGCAAAGGGGGCACTGGACCTGCTAAGTATGACAGGTGTTACAAAGACTCTTTATAATTTTCTCGATCACGCTCTGGAACAGGTTCCAGTTCTATCGCCTCTTTGTAAAGCAGTAGGATCTGAAAATTTAATAAAAGGAACCATTACTGTAGGCGCTGTATACTACAAGTTCGCAACCCGCAAAAAGCCCTATATCTTCCCTGGCACAGATCCATCTTTCCTTACAAACCTAAAGCAAATTCCTGGTAATTGGGATAAAGTCGGCCGATATCGTGGTCGTGGCTGATGTAAACCATAGTTTTGAGCCTGCATAGTGTAATCAACGTCTGATAATAGATGTTATGTTGTGTTTAGGGCGCAGGCTTGCGAAGCTATGGCTATCAAGGCCATGCGCCCTAAACGCAACATAACATCCTCTTTAAATCCAATAGCTTGCCTGTTAATGCTGGGGTTTGTGGGGTTTGGCTTGCGAAGCAACGGCTATTAAGGCCCTGCGCCCCAAACACAACATAACATCCTCTTTTAAATACAATGGCTTGCCCGTTAAGGCTGGGGTTTGTGGGGTTTGGCCTGCGAAGCAACGGATATTAAGGCCATGCGCCCCAAACACAACATAACATCCTCTTTAAATCCAATTTCAGTTCCGAAGGAACGACTTAATAATAGCCCATGATGTAGCACCGGAGGTGCAAATCGTGGGTCAATTGACAAAAAAAGACAAAGAGTCGCGTGAGCGACGGATTATAGAGGTAGGGATGGTTAACCACCCCTCCCTCCGACCCGTACAGGCGGTTCTCCCGCATACGGCTCTCCAGTCACCGGTTTCCACATCGGGACTGATGTAAGCTACAGATCCATGCATCTTTTAGTGAGAATAGACCCTTTACCTTAAAGAAGTTATTTGGCCATTTCATATGATCATTGAACGTCTTTCCTCTACCAGGTCGCTTTTCCTGCGCTCTGAGTATTGCCCTCAGTCTCCTTCGTATCCATCCATCTAGACTCCCGAACGTCCATTCATGCGCATGCTTGAAGTATCCAAACCATCCTTTCAACATTGGATTGAGTGACTCGATAACCGTATTCAACGATTTTCCGCAGGCACGTTTCGTTTTCTCCCGGACTTTATCTTTAAACTTATCCAGGCTTTTCTTCCGCACTTGCCGATTACCGCTTTCAAAACGATAACCTAGAAACTCAAATCCTTGACCCTGTATCATACAGTTGCCTATATGAGTTTTGTCAGGGTGCATTGTGAGACCATGCTCTGTTGTCCAAACTCTAACTAGTTCAAAGGCTTGCCTTGCAGATTCTTCGTCTTTTGTAAGTATCACAAAGTCGTCTGCGTAGCGGAACATCTTAAAGCCAGCTTGAGTCATTATGACATCCAGGTCATGTAGGTATATGTTGGCAAGTAGAGGACTAAGCACTCCACCCTGTGGAGTGCCTTTATCCGGAACCCACTCGTTCATTTCTTCCATAATCTTTGCTGTTAGATAAGATTCGATGATTCTCAGCAGTTTTCCATCACTGATTCTCCTCTCCACCTTTCCCATCAGCTTGTCATGTGGAATATTATCAAAGTAGCCTTGTATGTCTGCGTCCATGACCCAGACGTACCCGTCTTTGATTGCTTTATCTACTTCTCGCAACGCATCTTTGGCACCCTTTCCAGGGCGAAATCCATAACTCATATCGAGAAATTCTATCTCGAAGATGGGTTCGATTGCATGTTTGATAGCTGCTTGGATGACACGATCCTTGACTGTTGGGATACCTAATGGACGCAATTTGCCGCCCCCCTTAGGTATGAATTCCCTTCTGACGGCTTGTGGAGTGAACGTTCCCTTCTCGATTTCGGATATGATCTCTCCAAAGTACCGTGTATTCGATTTCTCGAATTTCTCAATCGTGACTTTGTCGATACCGGCTGCACCATTGTTTCTGCGTACTTTTTCCCACGCACTCACTAGGTTTACCGGTTTAACGACTTTGTCTATGAGACTGAACCATTTTCTTCCTTTAACCCCGCTTTCCAGGGCCATCAGCATGTTGTCCGTCCATATTGTCGCTTCGATCCAAGGCCATTTTTCCCTCAGGTTATGTTCCTGCGGCTTCTTGGCCTGTATCTCTCCTCCTTGTTTAGGCTTTTCCGCCACTAACGGAGTTTCTTTTATGATATCCATCATCCCTCAAGATGCGTTTTATAGATTTCTAACATCCAAATTTCCTACCCCCCTTCCCTCCACGCGTTTATGTTGCCGCGCTTCGTCGGTACTATGAGGGCTCTGTCATCTTCATGCTTCTCTTGCCACATGAAGTGATCCTTGCTTAAACATAAATCCTTCCTATCATTCAATCTTCAAACACGTGCTCCGTCTTCTTGCCGTTTTAGTTTCCGCGCGTAAACGCAAGAAGTTATTTCCAGACTTCGCCGTCGGCTCTGTGGCTCGTCACGGTGGGCCGCCGAATCAAGTTCGCTTTTGCTATAGACTGATAGTTCGATTCCTATTGCTCTCCACGGTACATCACTGCCCGCAGTTATATTCATCTACATAGTTTAACGCTCCCTATGACTTGGACTCTCACCAAGCTGAATTTATGTATTCGCAAGCGCACAAGCCGTCGCATGCGCGACTTGATGTTTTTTCTGTGCCATACCCACGGTTTGCCCCTTTGGGGCTACACCGTGGGCTATTATTAAGTCGTTCCTTCGGAACTGGAATTAGCACAAAAACTATCAAGGCCTAAATGATTATGAATTTATTGAATATATATATTAACTTGACAATGCACTCGCACTTAATATAAAATAAACACTTATTGCTTTATAAAATTAGTAATTTGGAGTTTTTATGTCTACCTCTGTTTCTGCTACAGCAGCATCTTTGTCATCAGGACCCGATGTCATTGGCTCTTTAATAAAAGACTTGCCTGCTGGTTCAGAAACAACGAACAAAAAAGCACTCGATCTTTTACGTAAAGATTCAGAGCCGGCGCAGAAAAAAGCAAGCGAGGCAAAGACACAACTCATAAAGCTGCAAAAAGAGATGAAAGGCATTACGCTAAAAGCAGTGCTTACGGTAAGTGCCTTTGCCTTGGCGTTTTTTGCAACTATTGGCGCCGCGGTAGTAGGAGCTATCTTTTTCCCGCCAGTTTTTCTTTTAGTTCCTTTCGGTATAGGGCTTGCAAGTGCTGGAACATCAACGATTCTCCTCGCGATGACTCTTGAAAAAAGGGGTAAGCTTGAACGAGAAATTGATCAACTAAAAAGGGTTATTGATGCTCAAAAGAATTTGATAAAACAAGAAGATTTACTCTACTGCCCCGAAAAAGATCTTGAACTGAAGGAAAGCAGAATAGCCGCTCTCAACAAAATAGCAACTGCAAAAACCCTAAAGAATATCACAGCTTGTGGCTATTCTAAAGATGAAATTAGAGATTTTGCTCTTCTTGATGGACTAGTGCCCTCTCCTCAAAAGAAAGAGCTATTTTATGCAAATACCCTGCCATTAATTCTCTCCTATTCCACGACACGCACCACGATGAAGCTTCCGGGTGACCTTACAACCTATAAGCATCTTACCAATCTAGAAAACCAATTTGTTCAGGCAAAACTGGCCGTAGCTTCATAAGGCTAGTGCTTCTATTGGGTTATATCCTTTATGCAGTGTCTTGAGAAAATATCTAGGGTTGTCCGTTTCCATTCATTGGGTGGAAGAAACGTAGAAAAAACTTTAACTGATTCTAACATTCCTTGTAATGAGATATGTGCAAGGTCAGGTACAATGACGGTGTGAGCAGAGAGTACGAATCTATTGGAGATGCTAGACCGAAATAAAATAATATTTGAAAATGTAAAATTTACTTTAGATGACTTTGCGGACAGGCCTTCTAGATACGCTGACACTGTGTCAGGTCCCATCACTTTTTTAGCCTCTAAAAGCTCATTATCTTGATATACATCAAAAACAAAATTTCCCGCGACCCCAACCATTGGAGCTTGCTGATTCATGTTATAAGCCTCTAATTTAATGAAATAGAATAATAGAGCAAGATCAATAATCTCGCAACGGATACGTTTTAAAAAAATACTTAAATAGACAGATTGGCAGATTATTTCTGTGCATAAAGCTGGGATTTTGAACACCCCTGAAAGGGGTGTTGGCAATTAGCCCAGGTCACCGAAGGTGCCTTGGGAATCTGGGAACTATAAAAATGCACGCCCGAAGGGTGTGCTGGAAAAGCAATCGATTCCAGCACACCCTTCGGGCGTGCATATTTTTCTCTGCGTTGTTCCCAGGGCACCTTCGGTGACCTGGGCTATTTGCCATCACTCCTTTCAGGAGTAAACCCTAAGGTGGTCTCGATTTATTGGACTACTGACGAAACGCAATTTGTCGAGGCTAAGCTTGCTTAAAATTTTACAGTTGTCTGACTACTGATATGTGTAGTATCCTGGTGGGCAAGAAATAAGGCACAAATGATTCAGTTTGAAAAAATAGATAAAGCGTACGGAAGCGATACGGTTCTTGAAGATGTTAGCTTTGTGCTGGGAAAGGGCGAGCGGTGCGGTGTTATTGGGCGAAATGGTGCGGGCAAGACTACCCTGTTTCGGCTGATTACCGGTGAAGAGGAGTCCGATTCTGGCAAGATTATCAGACCATTGGGCTATCAGGTGGGTGTTTTGACCCAGCATATTCACTTTAAAGAGCCTACAATACTGCAAGAGGCTATTTTAGGGCTGCGTGCTGAGGATAAAGAGAAGACCTATAAGGCTGAAAGCATCCTGTTTGGGCTTGGATTTGGGGCAGCTGACATGGATAAATCCCCTGCCCTCTTTTCTGGCGGCTATCAGCTGCGGCTGCATCTTGCCAAACTTTTACTTTCAGAGCCTGACTGCCTGCTTTTAGATGAGCCTACAAACTACCTTGATATTTTGTCCATTCGCTGGCTCTCTCAGTTTTTACGAAACTGGCAGGGTGAAATTATGATGATCTCGCACGATCGCAAATTTTTAGATTCTATAATTACCCACACCCTTGCAATTCACAGAAAAGGGATAAAGAAGATTCCGGGGCAGACAGAAAAGTGCTTTAGCCAGCTGGCACAAGAGGAAGAGATATATGAAAAAACGCGCCAGGCCGTAGAAAAAAAGAAGGCCCACATGCAGTCCTTTATCGACCGCTTTGGGGCAAAAAATACCAAAGCCGCACAGGCTCAAGCTCGCCAAAAAGCAATAAACCGACTCCCCTCCCTTGAAGCGCTCTGTGCAATCGACGACTTAAACTTTAACTTCCCCGCTGCCAAAACTAACTCAAAAGTACTTTTGAAGGCAAAAGATGTCTCTTTCGGGTATACGACTCCCCTCATCACCAACTTTTCACTTGAAATCGAAAAAGAGGCTCGCCTTGGCATCATAGGGCAAAATGGCAAGGGCAAGTCTACTCTGCTCAGGCTGCTTTTGCAGGAGCTTACCCCCACAAGCGGCACCATCACCCTCACCTCAGGCATAACTCTCGGCTACTTTGGCCAAAGCCATATCGAACGCCTGCATATGGAAAGTTCGGTTGAAGATGAAATCCGTGCGGCAAATCCAGAGCTTACCAGTCAAGAGGTGCGCTCCATTGCAGGCAAGATGATGTTTACGCAGGCACGTGCTGAAAAGAAGATTGGCGTGCTTTCAGGCGGCGAGCGAAGCCGTGTAGTGCTTGGCAAGCTTTTAGCGCGCCCGGTTCACATGCTGCTTCTTGATGAACCAACAAACCACCTTGATGTTGAGTCTATGGAAGCCTTTATGGATGCCCTGGATGAATTTGAAGGCGCCGTCTGCATTGTAAGCCACAGCGAACTTGTGCTTGAAAGGCTAGCTACAAGCCTTATCGTATTCCACAAAGACTCCCAGGAGTATTTTCTAGGCGGCTATAAAGAGTTCTTAGAAAAGGGCGGCTGGCAGGATGATGAAAAGCCCCCAGTCAAAAAAGAGCAGTCGTTAAAAGATGAAAAGCGAGAGCGCGCTGAACTTGTAACGAACCGCTCGCGCGCCCTAAAGCCCTACATGCAAGCCGCAGCTTCACTAGAAGCAAGCATCATCAAGCTAGAAAAAGAGCTCGACGAGCTGAATAAGAAGCTTTTAGATGCCGTGCAAGATGGCAAAACGAGCCTTATCGGCGACTACTCTAAAGCAATCAAAACATGTCAACAGGCTATCGATGATCAGTTTGTAGAGCTAGAGCAAGCATCCCTTGCCATAGAAAAGATCAAGCAAGAATTCCAACAGACAAAGATGGTAACTTAGCTTTTATGTACGAGCGCCTCTTGCGGGCAGAGGTTAACATGCTCAGTAAAGTGCTTCATGCACATGGAAATGTAGCTTTCGTTGCCGCCCACATGGATCTGCTCGCCATGGGTTATGGCATTGCCGTTAGTATCTATTCGCAAGTTCATGGTGGCCTTTCTTCCGCAGTGGCATATGGTTTTGATTTCGACAAGCTCTTCTGCCCAGGCAAGAAGGTATTTGCTGCCCTCAAAGGGCTCGCCAAGAAAGTCAGATCTCAGCCCATACGTAAGCACTGGAAGGCCAAGCTCTTTTGTGATTTTTACAAGCTGGGCGACCTGATGTTTTTTTAAAAAGTTTGCCTCATCTACAAGTATGCACTGCAAGCGCTCTGTTTTATGCGCTTTTGTGTACTCAAAAAAGTCAAATTCAGGATCGAAGGGAACGGCCTCTTGCTTTAAGCCGATTCTTGAATAGACCATTACGGCACCAAAGCGCTGGTCTATTTTTGGGGCAAAGAGAATTGTCTCCATGCCCCGCTCCTGATAGTTATAACTTGACTGCAAGAGCGTGGTGCTCTTGCCTGCGTTCATTGCCGAGTAGTAAAAATAGAGCTTTGCCATATTTTACGCTGTCACCTGCTTTTTCTCTTTTTCGACGATTGTGTAGCAAAGCAGTATGCTGATCACAAAGCCTATCGGGAAGATTAAGAAGGCTCGCATAAAGTCGCCATCAGAGTAAAATCTTGTGCCATCTAAGAGCGTGCCATCCCAGCCGTAGTCTATAAGCATGCCGGAAATTGGCTGCAGCACAAGGCTAGAGCCCATAATGATAATGCCGGAAAGGCCCATAGCGGTGCCTGTAAGCTCTGGCGGGTTGTTTTCAGCAATTAGTGGATATGCAAGCACCTGTGTGCTTGTAGTCAACCCCAGAGCAAAAAAGAGCATCGTAAAAAACATTGGATCTGACGATTTTGTCAGGGCAATTACCGAAAAGATAGCAAGCGAAGCTACTGCGCCGACAAGCATTACAGGCCTTCTTTTTTGGATCTTATCTGAAATGTAGCCGACAATCGGGCATCCCACGATTGTTCCCATGCATACCATACTTGTAACAAAGGCTGCCTCTACAAGCTCGAGGTTATGCGCTTGCATCAAGAAGAGCGATCCCCACATAGCGCCTAAGAGCATGACAGGAAGGTTCATCATACCGGTATATATGCCGCAAGCAATGTTTTGGAAGTTGGTGATGGAGCGGCGAATGCCTTCAGAAAGAGGAATAGTTTGCAGTTTTGTTTCGTTTTTCTTCTTAGCGTCTGCGACAAATAAATAGATGAGCATAAAGATGCCAAGGCCAATTGCCGCATCTACTAAAAGAGCATCTCTCCAGCTAAAGGCTTGAGCAAGAAGTGAAAATGGTGTTTGTGCAATAACGCCGCCTAAAAGGCCCATCGTCAGCATCACGCCCATGACAAGAGCATGCCAGCGAGCAGGAAACCATCGAGAGCAGAGGAGCATGCAGCTTAAGAAGCAAAATGCGTTTCCGATGCCTGAAAAAAAGTGGCTGATGGATGCCTGTAGAAGGTTAGTTGAGTAGGCAAATCCTACGGTTCCAATTATGCAAAGTCCAAGCGCTGATAGAATCACCTTTCGCACCGAAAAGCGGTCTAGAATAATCCCTGCAGGAAGTAAAAAGAGCACGTCTGCAAGAACATAGGTAGAGCCTAATATGCCAAGATCTGTCGCGGTAAACTGCAATTCGCTCATCAGCATAGGCGTGATGGCATTTACCATGTGAAGCTGCATAAGTTCATACGCAAAAAAGAGCGACGCGGCAAAAGAGACGCATATCGCCTGAATCATCTTATTCTGTGATATTCTAACTGCCAACATTGGTTTCTCCTTGTTGGCATAAGACTATAGATGAAGGAACAAAAAATTGGCAAGTAGCGAAGAAACACTCTTGTAAAAAAAAGGGAAAGTTGTCATAGCTATAGAAATTGCAGGGAGACATTATGAAACGCCTGACCTTTTTAGAAAAGACTAAAGAATTATTACTGTATAGCGATCGTTATGAGGCAGTCACACTCTTTGAAATCTGCCAGCTCTATGGATCAAGCTTCTGTGCATTTTTAGCATGCATCCTCAGCTTGCCGCTCATTATTTTTTCTACACAATGGGTTGCCCTGCCGCTCTGCTTTTGCATTTTAGCGCTCGCAATTTTACTTCTTTTTGATGAAAGGCTCTGGCTCTTGGATGCGCTCAAGCGCCAAAAAATATCCTCACCTCACCTTAAGAAAATATCAACGGGTGTAATCGCAGTTCTTGAACGGCTAAGAAAATGGATTCCTGAGGCTCCTTTTTATGAGCAGTACGCCCAGATTATCCGCGTCCTAAATCCCCTTCTCCTTATTATCGGAGCCTTTCAAGTAGGCTTTATCCAAAGCCCCAATACCAATACCTTCTCAGTACTATCACTGATCCTGATATCGCTTGGCTCCTTCAGCGACGACGGCTACATATGCTGCGCAGGCTACGCCTGCTTTATTCTGGGGATGATTTAACTGAAAAAATGCGTTTTTTCCGACCGCAGGTCTTTGGAGTGCTGCGATTCTTCTCGAGCTTTAGATTTTGCACACACGTTAATCACAAGATCGTCCAAGTTCACAAAGCACTCTACCGATTCCTGTAGATCTGTTTTGTAAGCTTGGGCGGTAATGAAGTAAAGGTCTATGGTCGGAGTAAAAGCTGCGAAGCATCGCAGCACTCCAAAGACCTGCGGTCGAAAAAAAACGTATTTTTTCACAACCGAGGACGGGGATTAACTTAACTGTAACAGCTTTTCTAGGGTTATGGTAACGCCAAGGGACTCTGTAAGCTCTTTGTAGGCTTTCCAGTCGGGTTTGGGGGGATTTTTTTTGCGTTTTGCGCGGATGAGGAGGTTTTTTGGGGTGTGTTCGGGGTCGATAAATTCAATAAGGTCTACTGAATAGCCCAGCTGGTTTAAGATTTCGGCTCGCAGAGCGTCTGTTAGTAGAGCTGAAAAGCGCTCTTTTAGTATGCCGTGCTGCAGCAGGAGTGGAAATTTTTCTTTTTTTATCTGGCTTGCCACTTCGTGCTGGCAGCAGGGGGCAACAAGTATTACGCGCGCCTGTACTTTTATTGCCTGGGCAAGGGCGGCATCTGTTGCTGTATCGCAGGCGTGAAGCGCTAAAACGAGGTCGACGGGCCCCTCTTGGGTAAAATCTTCTATGCGCATCCGTTTAAAATCGAGATTTTGGGCGTTGATGCTTTCTTTGAGGGCAATGCATTTGTCGATTACATCTTTTCTTGAGTCTATGCCAATAATGTTGGCATGTTCCAGCATGCTGTGGAGGGCAAAGGTAAGGTAGGCCTTGCCGCAGCCAAAGTCTAAAATGGTAGGGTTATCAGAAAGCTCATCTTGAATGTCGCCCACAATCTCCAAAAAGCGGTTAATCTGCTTAAACTTATCATATTTATCGGAAAGAACTTTGCCCTCTTTTGACTGCACTCCCAAGGCTATTAACACTTTTGAGGGCGCCTTTTCGGGTAGCTGGTAGTTTTTTAGCCTGTTGTGGGCAAGATCTTGGATATATATTTTTTTATGCTCTGTAGTTTTGTAGGAAGTTTTATCGCCTTCGATATGGGCATGCAGTTCATCGCCAACAAAGCGGATAACCGCCTGTGAAAAGGTACCAGCGGCTTTTGTAAGCATAGGGGCAAGCTCAAGAGGGCCAACATTTACGCTAAAGCTCTGCGTCTTAGTAAAGGAAGAGATTTGGAAGTAAAGTTCTTGTTTAATCAGAAGCGGCCTGATGCGCACCCGTTTGATTTCGGCTAAAGCCTCAACCGGCGCGCTAAAGGCAGCAAAGACAAAACCACTCGGTTGAGCTTGAATGCGATCGTCTATTTCTCGGAAAAACTTATGCGTTTCAACTTTCATAGGAGAAAGTTTAGCGACTTAAGGGTTCGTTGTCAACGCCAGTTACTTTGGATTCAAACTTTTCTATAGCTTTTTCAAAGCGGTCAAAAATAGGAAAGAGCGTCTCTGCATAGGGTCCTATTGCTTGAGAAAGGGTTCCCGTATGGCGAATTTTTCTGAGACGGGCCTCAAGATCTGCTTTTAGCTTGGGATCTATTTCGTGCACCTCTCCAAGTTTGCTTGCTCGTTTGAGGTCATTGGCCTCTTTCTCTAAGGTTCTTATAAGCTTTGCAAGCGTTTCAGAGTTGACATTGCTTACATTTTGGCCTATTGTCTCTTCTAATGTCTGTAGATTTGTACAGGTTTCGCGAACAAGACGTGGAACATTGACGGGTTTAATAGCCATAGCAAACTCCGGGTTTTACTCTTCCCATAGGACTTCTAATAATTTATAGCAACTATTTTAGGTGGTTATGCAAAATGAACTGACAAAAAGGAAGTGCGAGCCGTGCGAAAAGGGCACACTTCCCCATCAAGCACAAGAAATTAACAAGCTTCTCCCCTCATTAGATAAGGAGTGGAAGGTAGTAGATCTGCATCATCTGGAGCGCGAGTTCCATTTTTTAAATTTTAAACAGGCGTTAGACTTTACCGTGAAGGTGGGCGAGCTTGCAGAAGCCGAGGGCCACCACCCCGACATACTGCTTGCCTGGGGCAAAGTAAAAATCACCCTCTGGACCCACAAGATCAAGGGCCTTTCAGACAACGACTTCATTTTGGCAGCAAAAATAGACAAGATAACTACCCCACCACGATGTTGAGGAGCTTGTTTGGCACAAAGATCACCTTTTTAACCGCCTTGCCGTCTAAGAACTTGATGACGTTGGGGTGGCTTTGGGCAAGCGATACGATTACCTCTTCGCTTTGATCCTTGGGCAGGTCAACGCGGCCGCGCAGCTTGCCATTTACCTGGATAACGTATGTTACGACTGAATCTTCGAGGTAGTTTGAGTCGTAGGTTGGAAAAGGTTTGAATGAAAGTTCCTCATGTTTTCCAAGCATCTGCCAGAGCTCTTCTGCGACGTGCGGGGCAAATGGGGAGAGAAGCTGTATAAAAATGGCAAGAGACCAGCGAGAGTAGCTTTCGTGGCGGCTTACTTCATTTACATATTCCATCATCTTAGCAATTGATGTGTTAAACATCAGGTTGTCTAAATCACTTCCCACCTTGGCAATTAGCCTATGGGTAAGGCGGAGGACATCTTCTGTTGTTTCATCAGAATGCTTCTCTTTTGTTGCCACAAGTTCATAGATGCGTGCAAGAAAGCGCCTGCAGGCAGCAACAGCATCGGTGTTCCACACCTTTTCCTTTTCAAGGGGCCCCATGAACATCTCATACAGGCGAAGCGAATCTGCGCCGTACGTTTCGATGATTACATCGGGCGTGATGCCGTTAAGTTTTGATTTTGACATCTTTTCTACATGGCTTATAAGCTCTTCAGAAGTCTTCTTGTGAATGTATTTGCCATCTTTTTCAACAACTTCGGCAGGGTCGACATACTGGTTTTGGCTGTTTTTATATGATCTTGCGACGATGAGACCCTGGTTTCTAAGCATCTGGAAGGGCTCTAGAGTTGAAACAAGACCTAAATCGTAGAGCACCTTATGCCAAAAGCGCGAGTAGAGAAGGTGTAATACGGCATGCTCTACTCCCCCAACATAAAGATCTACGGGAAGCCAGTACTTTTCTGCCTCTTTGGACCAAGCGGCATCGAGGTTGTTTGCATCGGCAAAGCGAAGGTAGTACCAGCAGGAGCCTGCCCATTGAGGCATGGTATTTGTTTCGCGGCGCGCTTTTTTGCCGGTTTTTGGGTCGGTGACATGCACCCACTCCCCTACTTTTGCAAGCGGGCTCTGGCCATCGCCTGCAGGCTTATAGTCCTGAAGTTCGGGCGGGCAGAGCGGGAGCTCGTCGACGCCAAGCGTGCGCATGGAGCCATCTTCAAAGTGAAGAAGCGGCATCGGTTCTGCCCAGTAGCGCTGACGTGAAAAGAGCCAGTCGCGAAGTTTATAGTGGGTAGCGCGCTCTCCGATTTTTTTCTTTTCGATCCAATCCAAAAAGCGATCCATAGCCTCTTTTGTTGTAAGGCCGTCAAGTGAGATTTCGCGATTTTTGCTGTTTATGGCAATTCCAGGCTCTTCAAAGGCCATGCCGACGGGCATTTCGCCCTCTTTTGGCTTCACAACCGAGACAATAGGGAGGTTGTGCTTTACTGCAAACTCATAGTCTCGTTCGTCAGATCCGGGCACCGCCATGATGGCGCCGGAGCCATAGGTTGCAAGCACATAGTCTGCAATCCAGATGGGGATCTCTTTTTGCGTTGCGGGGTTTATTGCATAGCTTCCTGTAAAGCAGCCGCTCTTTTCTTTGTTAAGCTCGGTTCTTTCCATGTCGTTTTTGGCAAGGGCCTGCTTTCGGTAGGCCTCTACCTGGGCTTTTTGGGCAGGCGTTGTAAGGCGCTCGACTAGGGAATGTTCGGGAGCTAAAACCGCAAAGGTGGCCCCAAAAACGGTTTCAGGACGCGTTGAGTAGATAGTAAATCTGTCATTAATAGAAGGCACTTCAAACTGCATGATGCCCCCTTCGCTCTTGCCGATCCAGTTAACTTGAGTCGCTTTTATATAGGGCGGCCAGTCGACAAGCTCTAAGTCTTTTAAGAGGCGATCGGCGTAGGCTGTAATTTTTAGCATCCACTGCTTTAAGGGCTTTTTAACGACAGGGTGGCCGCCCTCTTTTGATTTTCCATTGTCTACCTCTTCGTTGGCAAGCACAGTTCCAAGGAATGGGCAGTAGTTCACATGAATTTCTGCTTCATAGGCAAGGCCCTTTTCAACAAGCTTTGTAAAAATCCACTGCGTCCATTTGTAGTAGGAGGCATCGCTTGTTGCAATTTCGCGGGACCAGTCGTAGCTAAAGCCGAGCGACTTAAGCTGCGTTCTAAAGGTGTCAATATTTGCCTTTGTAGATATTGCCGGATGGGTGCCGGTTCTTACGGCATACTGCTCTGCAGGAAGGCCAAAGCTATCCCAGCCCATGGGATGAAGCACGTTAAAGCCCTTCATGCGCTTATAGCGGGCAATGATGTCAGTTGCAGTATAGCCCTCAACGTGGCCTACGTGAAGCCCGGCTCCTGACGGGTAGGGAAACATATCCAGCACATAGTACTTGGGCTTTGAATGGTCGACGTTGACCTTGAATGTAGCCTTCTCTTCCCAATGTTTTTGCCATTTCTGTTCGATATCTTTATGTTCGTACTTTTGCATGGTTATCCCCAACTTTAGAGCAGGTAGTGTAGCAAATCATTTGGTTTTTTTACATAGAGATTCCGAGTGGGTAGAATAATATAACCGCGAAGATCGCGAAGATAGCGAAGGAAGCGCGAAGATTTTTTAAAGAAGATAGAAATACCAGTTTTAAAAAATCTTCGCGCTTCCTTCGCTATCTTCGCGATCTTCGCGGTTTTTCATTCCAAATCGCCCGCACCGAACGTCATCTTACACACAAATTCCTATGCTTTTCTGTCGAAATATGGTACAATCAAACTTTTATGGAACTTTAAAAGATATACTATGCCAAAAAAGAGCACTCCGAAAAGTGCAAAACAAGAAAAACTCTTTCAAAACCTTCTCAAAGTGACCTACGAGTACTTGAAAGGTAGACACTACTCCCCTCAAAACAAAGAATCGCTAATAGAAAAGCTTCGCATTCATCCCGAACATCTCGAGATTTTTGACCTCGTTTTAAAAGATCTCAAAACCCAAGGCAAGGTCGAAGAGGCCGGCGAGCGGCTGCTTCCACAAAGCGAAACGCCCAAAGACAAAATCGTTGTGGGCACTATTAAGATGCACCCTCGCGGTTTTGGTTTTGTGGTTATTAAAAATTCACAAGATCCCGATGTCTTTATCCCAAAGCCTTACGTCAACAGCGCTATCGACGGCGATGTTGTAGAGGTGCTGATCAACCTTGAAACAGTTTCCGAGCGCGGCCCCGAAGGCAAGGTGCTCACAATAGTCTCAAGAAAGCGAAATACGCTAGTTGGCACTATTGCCGATATTATCGATACGAAGGCGCACGCCAATTGCCGCATGCTTGGTGAAAAGCGCACTGTTGTCATTTCCAACAAAGACAAAAAGCTTAAGGTTGGAGACAGAGTGCTTGTCAACGTCTCTACATGGGGTGGAAAAGATGAAAATACGCAAGGCGAACTTGCAGAGATCATAGGCCATATTTCAGACCCTGCAAGCGATATTCGGGCGGCAATATTAGAAAATGAGCTTAGAACAGAATTTCCTCAGGATGCTGTGCAAGAGGCATTAAGCTATGGTACGCGCGTAAAAAAAGAGGATCTTGAGGGAAGAGAAGACCTGCGAGAGCTCGAATGCTTTACAATAGATCCTGATACGGCAAAAGACTATGACGATGCTATATCGCTAGAGCTGAAAGATGGCAATTTTGAGCTTGGCGTCCATATTGCAGACGTATCGCACTATGTACGAGCACAATCAGCGCTAGATCGCGAAGCGGCCCTTCGCTGCAACTCAACCTACTTTCCGGGAAAATGCATCCCGATGCTTCCCTCAGAGCTCTCCGATAACCTCTGCTCTTTGCGAGAAGGTGTAATTCGTCTCACGGTAAGCGTTTTTATTACCATCGACCCGCATGGCGAAACAAAACATTATCGGATCGTACGAAGCGTTATTAAAAGCCAAAAGCGTTTTACCTATAAGCAGGCAAAGGATGTGCTTGATGGCAAGCTTGAAAGCAAGCACAAGCCAAAAATTGAGAAGATGCTGGAGGTTTGCTACCTCTTAAAGAAAAAACGTGCCGAGCGAGGCAGCGTCCAGCTCTATATGCCAGAATTCAAAATAAAGGTTGATGAAAAAGGGGTGCCTGTCGGTACAGAGATTATCGACTATGACATCACCCACCAGCTTGTTGAAGAATTTATGCTAAAGGCAAACGAGACAGTAGCTATTGCCTTAACAAAGCAGGGAAAAAATGCCACATTTCGCGTACATGAGGAGCCGGCCAAGGAATCTCTTCGCGAATTTGCAACGCTTGCTACTGCCTTCGGCTATCACTTGCCGCAAGATCCTACGCCGCAAGATATCCAGGCTTTTTTTGCTGAACTGGATGGAACAAGCTCTAGCGCCCAATACCTTGCAACCTGCTATATACGCAGCATGCGCCTTGCCTGCTACTCTCCCGACAATATCGGTCACTACGGCCTAAGTTTAGAGCACTACACCCACTTTACAAGCCCCATTCGCCGCTATGTCGACACAATAATCCACCGCCTTCTGTTTGAAGACAATATCGACCGCGAAAAGCTGCAAGAAATTAGCGACGACGCATCAGAGCGAGAGCGGATTTCTGCTCGCGCCGAAGGCGGCGTCATCTTCTTAAAAAAACTGCGCCTCCTTTCAGGCTGCTACCAAAAAGATCGCTACCAAACCTACGAAGCTGTAGTCACAAGGGTAAAGCCCTTTGGAGTATACTTCGATGTATTAGAGTTTATGATCGAAGGCTTTTTACACGTATCTGAGCTTGAAGATGACTTCTTCGACTACTCTGAAGGCGAGATGATGCTCCTTGGCCGCTACCAGGGCATTAGCTTTAAAGCGGGCGACAGGCTGCGAGTAGCAGTGCGCCACATAGACTTTATCCTCCAAGAGTGCTCCTGGCAGCTTATGAGCCACTCTGACGAAGTGGGCCAAATCTCGCGATCTGCCGTCTACGATAAAAAGCGCAAGATGGTTGAAGGCCGCCCTCCCGGTCGCCCGGACCGCAAAAAAAGCAAAAGAAGACGCTAAACTAAGTATGTATATCGATGTGCGAGAAAAGTGCGAATGGGACGAAGGCCATCTTCCAGACGCCATCCACTGCCCCTTAAGCGAACTTAAAAAGGGCAACATCCCCCAGGATTTGCCCAAAGATACTCCTCTCTACCTCTACTGCAAAGCAGGCGGAAGGGCCCAAATCGCTAAAGTAATACTTCTTCCCACCTACCCCCTCGCGCAAAGCCTTTCTAAAGGGTATGAGGAGCTTTAACCTGCAAAAATTGTAAGCAATAGTTGTTTGCAGCAAAATTATCTGTAGGATCGAGGTCTCAAGGTCTTCTAGAGTGCGCAAGCCGCCTTATGTATTTGTCATTTGGCCTGAAACGCGTTCTGCTAAGTCACGAAGGCTGCGAAGATTGGCATACTCTCCTGCTTCATAATCACCGATTAGCTTGGCTGTAGCTATTCTTATGATTTCTTCTGCTAAGGCACTTATTGGCGGTCCCATACAAGGCAGATTATCCCTACGAAAAGGAACGACAATGCTATTTCCCGGCGCAGCTTGAGAAGGAAGAGGAACATCTGAAGCTTGACTGGGGGGAAGGAAAATTGTCCCAAACCATGTTGCTGGAAGCGGGCCATAATGCCGAAAAGCCCAGACAGATGTCAAATTTGCAACGTTATAGCGAAAGAAAGCTTTAAATTTTTCAGTTTGATCATAGGTGTATTCTATAATACCAAGAAATTCATCTGTATTTGGGGATTTGGGATGTATTTGCGCACCTATTAACTCGATATTGCCAAACGTCAATGGCTGGTTTCCTAAAATGGAGGAGCTGATTATCTCCTTTCGGCAAAAGCTGTTAATGCGAAGCGGTTGAATCTCTCTTTGACGCACATCAAGGCGCTGCAGCGTAGAAAGAAGTGGAGGAATTATTTCTCTAACGATTGCTTGCCTTAGTCCTGCATGTCTTTCTGCCCGCTTGGTTACGATCAGAAGCCGCACGCTAGCAACTGTTTGAAATGATTTAATAAGAACACTCAACTTGCCGCGCATTGCTGCAATAACTCGAGGTCTACTTTCTTCAGGGGGTTTTGTCCAGTCTACAACCGGCAGAGGCTCTTCACATATGCGGTCGCAAAGAATCTGCACTCTACTCGCAGCTCGTTCTATACACGAGGAGGCACTCTCCAGGGTGGCTTCTTCGCCGTATGGACGCTCTCTTGTTATAGTATAGGCATATTGTGTAAACAGGTTTATGGCTGTTGAACAGTCTGTTTTTATTTCCTCAAAAGAGTGGTCAAGAAATGCTGCACGTATTGCCTGTTCCGTGTTCGTTTGGAATTCGCGTGAGAGAAGTTGTAAAAACTCTGTAAAACTTCTTCGAATTCGCTCCTCTCGCTCTGCTTGACTTTCTTGGCCACCAAAAAGGAGGCTGAAGTATTGACCAAATACAGTACCTACAGTTGTTTGAAGAAAGATTTGTTCGAGTCCCATTGCCATAGTACTACCTCATATTACTTAGGGTTACGAATAGTAGGATAGAGTGGATCTAGTTGTGGAAGCTGGTCGCCCAGAGGAAAAGGTGGATGAGGTAATGGAGGAGGCCTGTCGTGATAGGCCGATGCGGTTTCAGTAGGTTCAAGAGCATCTTTAATCACGCTCGCAAATAGGCCTGCACAGTAGACCGGATTTGTGCAACCTACGGCACTTGCCGCAATCTTTGCCCCATATTTGGCAACAAACTTAGTGCTAAACTTTATTGCAAGCTCGCCTGTCGCCGCTGTCCAACCCTTAGTTTCCACTTCGGAAAGAAATTTAGCAGAAACAACGGCCGCTCCTAGTGTTTTTTTAGCGTACTGTAAAATGCGAGCATTTTGCGCAGGGTCGCCGAGTCCTTTTAGCCCTTCTTCAACTTCGCGGCCTACAATTTTCTTTGCAAGACTTGTAACTTTTAAGACGGCAATTTTTTGCATAGTGCTGTTAGAGGGATCTTTCGTGGCTTCGGCAATAGTAGGAAAAGACTCAGTCTCAGCAGTCGTTTGCATCGCAAAATCGCGCTGTTCATCTGCCGCTTCCAACAAACTTGCATCGACATCAAGATTAAAATCTTGTAGGTCGAGATCGTCTGGCAGCTCAAATTCTGTGGCTCTATGTTCTATGGTAAGATCTGCGATGGCGCATTCGAGGCTGCTAACTGCCACCTTAGAACAAACTGCTTGCAAAAAGCTTACACAAAATTGCTTTAAAATAGCATCTTTATCCTCTTTTGTATGAGGCATGACAATCGATGCTATTGGGTGATTAAACATATGCGCTCTTTCGCGCTCGTTTAAGGCCACTCCTACTTCTGGAATAGTCCATTTCGACTGTAAGCTGCCTAATCCAGTTTGCAATAATGCTTGCTGAAGATCTGGTGAAAGAGCCATATGGCACCCCTTTAATGAGATATGCGGAGAAATTATACGTAACAGCAGCTTTTGCGACAAATTTTTTGTAATTGACCGCAGCCTAGAGAGTGTGAGGAAAGAACGGAGCGATGGCTAATTACTGCGTTAGGATACAATTGCTTAAACAAAGCGGTTTTGGGTTCTCTACCAGCAATAGAGGGTTCTCATCTCGTAAAAAAGCTACCTGTAGCCAAAAATGTATCGACATAAGGTTTTACTGCTTTCTGAAACTCCCCTCCACCCCAACAGTGCGGATGATCCTTATGCTCATGAGGAACGACTGTGATGTGTGGCGAATAGCCGATTTTATCGGTATTTATGCCCCAGGGGTTAATGACGCCATCTTCATTCTTTACAAAGCTCATCAGCTGGACTTGGTTGTCAAACTGCTCAGGCATGATGAAGTAGGCGGGAACTAAGAGAATAACGCAAATTCTAGGAAGAAGTTCCGGGCGCGCCTCCTTGATGAGACGGATGGTGGCATTGACATGGGCTGCACCTTCAGAGATGCCCACCTGCAGGTATTTTTTGTCAGGGTTACTATCAAGGTAGTCGATGATCTGCTGTGCTGCAAGATAGGAGGTTTTGGTGTAACTTCCGCCA
The DNA here is from genome assembly GCA_963826935.1 of uncultured Chlamydiales bacterium. Lineage (GTDB taxonomy): Bacteria > Chlamydiota > Chlamydiia > Chlamydiales > FEN-1388 > SZAS-7. Next base: position 792,345 of record CAWGYH010000005.1, read on the forward strand.
TTTACTGCCTTCATCCTCAAAACATCTTGAAAAACTCCGAACGGGGTGCCGCAGCAGCGGCGGCTATTTCTATGTGTAGAATGGTATACCCCATGGATGTTGCAATTGTCGGCAAACACCTTGGAAAACCAGTCTGCATCAATTATTGCTTGATGGTAGTTTTCAAGCCCCATACCATTAATAAGGCCAATTTGTCCTGTACTCGGCTCTTTACCCAGCTTTGTCTCAAGAGAAAAATAGCGAGAGCCAATCCCGCCCTCTCCGAAGCTATGAGGAAGGCAGGCCACGGGGTGCACTGTTTCTTGGCTAAAATAACCAAGGCGATGCATTGCCTTGCCAAGCCTTGAAATATCATCAAAGACATGCTCCTCTCCCCATTTATCACCATCTGCGCGGGTATTATGCATTTTGGCAAGCTCCCACACCTTTCCATATATCCGATTTTTCTGATCAGGTTCAAGCGCCTCAAAGCGCGCCCTTACCACTGCCTCCACTTGAGCCACCGGCCCCTTTGGAATATAGTGCGTCTCACATCCATAGACATACTCGGCAACTGAGCTCACAGCTCGTGCGGCATACCCCTTAACTGCTTCAAATACAAAATTATTCATGCAAAAACTATATCATAAAATATTCTTTATAATCAAGAGAAAGCGGGCGGACTTACTTTTAATTCGAAAAAATTGAACATATTGAGGAAAAGAAGGGGGGCTTTTCTTTTGCAAGCTATTCTCAAGCATTAATCCAGCTTAGGGCAGCTAATGCCTTTTTAGAACCTACAGAAGGGAAGCTGCGGTTTCATTCATAAGCCTCATTTAAGAAATAATTGCCCTTGGAATGTAGGCAACCACTTGCAATGCAGTAACTACCGCTTTTTGGATTGGCAGGACGTTTGCTGCCTTGTAAAGCAGGACGGCTGCATCGGCGCCTAGGTCTACGACATTTCGTGCAGCGTTGTAGCACGCTTCAAGGCTAAGGGTTGCTGTATAGATAAAGCCCGTTGCAAAGGGTATGCGTTGGTTTGTTGTTGCGTAGATGATGCCCTTGGCTACAGCCGCAACTATTCCTGCCGCTGAAAGGGCGCAAGTAACAGCTGCGACAGCAGCATTTGCCGGAATATTGATGATTGTGAGCGCTTTATGTTCTGCTATATGCCTTAACGATTGATCTTTATAAAGGCTTGAGCGAGCGATAACTTCCTGATTTAAGGTATAAAGTGGAGAAAGCACCTGTAAGGAGGCATTTGGAAGGCTCATTTCGTCATTTATGGTAACTGCAACGCCGGCTTCAATTCTTTTGCAGACAAACACTAAAGCTTTTGAAATAAGATGCGTAATGCAGCCTATATTGATTGCAGTGAGGACCCACCTTGCCACTCGAAATGCTTGGTAGGTAAGATCCATCGTGTCGTAGAGGAGTTCTCCTCCGTTTTGCAGTGTGTCAAGAAGTGCGGAAAATGTACGCTTTGCAGTCCAGATAAATCCGGTAGAAAATTTTGGCTCGACGTTGCCAAGGGTTGCAGCAAATACCGCCACTTTAAAGGCGCCAAGCGTGCAGCTTGTAAGGGCAATGCCGGCACATCCTACCCCAACGGCTGCTACATTGGCAGGTATGCTAACTGCGCTTATGAGTTTATGTCCAAACCATGCCCTTAGCCGCTGTTCTTGAGTATGATCATGATTATGCTCATCGCGAAAAAGGGTGCTGCGAAATGCAGTTATGTTGCTGACAACGGGAAAGGATGCAAGGCCTGCCATATGTTTTCTCCGTAAAAATCTACCTCTATGCTACACTCGCGATTTAATTGAGGCTATATGAAAAAATATTTTGTCACAGGGCTTGTTGTTCTTTTGCCCCTAGCCCTTACCTACTGGATTATAAGTTTTATTTTGGGTGTGTTAACAGACCCCTTTACAGGCATCTCTAGCACCGCATTAAAACTTTTTGGCATACATGCTAAGGAAATACTGGATCCTGCAAGCAAAGTATTAGCCCTTTTGCTTTTATTTGGACTGATCATCTCGATCGGCGCCATCGGCCGCTACTTTTTTTTCAAGTACCTGCTTGAGATATCAGATGCCATTTTACACCGCATTCCTATTGTAAACTCCGTCTATAAAACGTCTCAGGAGCTTATTCAGAGTGTATTTAAGTCAGACAGCACCTCATTTAAGCAGGTGGTTTTTGTACCCTTTCCCCATCCAGGCGCTTTTGCAGTAGGGTTTGTGACGCAAGAGGAAGCTCTTAACGGCCGTGTGGCGGTTTTTGTTCCGACAACACCAAACCCTACAACAGGCTTTTTGCTGATGTTTGAAAAAAGTGAGATAATTCCCCTTGAAATGAAGGTGGAAGAGGCCTTTAGGTACATTATCTCCTGCGGCGTTCTTATGCCTCAAATTCAAAAACAAGAGATTCAAACAAGTGAATCCATATGAGAAAGTCATTTATCATAGGCCTGATTACCCTTTTGCCTGTTATCGTCACCTATATAATAATTGCTTTTTTATTGGGGCTCATCACGGCGCCGTTTGAATATGTTGTGCGCCTCTCTTTGATTAAGACCGGTGTTTTCTCGGATGGGCTTGGAGTTTTTACCCATGAACAAATAATTAAATTTTTTAGTACAATATTTATTGTTGCTTTTTTGATCTGTTTTATCTTCTTAGTGGGCTTTTTTGCAGCGCGAGTTGTCTTCCACCCTCTGGGCCATTTTATCGATGGCCTCATGCAAAAAATTCCGGTAGTGCGGTCGATCTATAACCCCTCAAAACAGCTTGTGAACGCTTTTTTTAAACCGCAGGAAGAGGTGGAAAGGCAGGCAGTTTTAGTGCCCTACCCCTCTAAGGAGCAGCGTACGGTGGCTATTGTGACGGGTGAATTTGAGGCAGATTTTGGCTCCGATCAAAAGCAGCAGTATGTTTCAGTGCTTGTACCATCAACTCCCAATGCAACAGGCGGCTTTCTCTGTTCCTTCCCAAAGAGGGTTGTAGAGCCATTTAACATGCCTGCTGATGAGGCACTTAAATACATAATGCGATTTGCGAGTGCGAAAAAAGAATAAAATCGTTACAATGTTGTGCCAACCTTGTAAGGAGTCACCCAAATGGTACGCTTAAGTAAGAAAACGAGAGATCGATCTGTCTCTCCAAGAAGGCCACAGGCCCGTAAAGCAAAGACAGGTCCTAAAAAAGATGCATTGAGTAAGGGATTTAAGGAGCATGCAAACGCTATTGCAGGCTCACAAAACGCCTTTATTCCCAAACTGTAATGGAGATATAGAACCATGTCACGTCACCCAAGTTTCGGAAAGTCCACTAAATCGGTTAAAAAGAGAAACGTTCTCAAGCGTTTTGAGCGCGTAGATGCCCTCAAAAAGCTCGGCCGATGGAAAGAAGGCCAAAATACTAAAGTTACCGGCCTTCCTAAGACACCTATAACGCCTTAATTTCCTAAGGGACAAAAAGGACCAAAGGGACCAAAAGGACGTAAGGGACAAGAGACCTTAAGTCCTTTTGGTCCCTTAGGTCTTTTATGTCCTTTTTGTCCTTTGAATTTCACACTTGCAAAGTTATTGCATTCGATCTATCGTGGAAGTTTATGAAAGTACTTGTATCCGATAGACAAAAAGACCTTTCCTTAAAGCACGAGCGCCATAAGCTTGAAGCTATAGCGATGATAGTTCTTGGAGCAGAGCAAAAGAGCTGTGATGAGCTTACCTTTCACTTTGTTACAGAACCGTTTATTTCAAAACTTCATAAAAAGTTCTTTAACGATCCGACAATTACCGACTGCATCTCCTTTCCCATGGACAAGGCATCTCAAGCTGGCTACTGCTACCTGGGCGATGTCTTTGTCTGCCCAAAGCAGGCAATACTGTACGCTGAAGAGAAGGGGCTTGATCCCTACCGCGAAGTTACCCTCTACATGGTCCATGGACTTTTGCACCTGCTTGGCTATGACGATATAGATCCAGAAGATCGTAAAGCAATGCGCAACAAAGAGCAAAAGTACATGCATATCCTTGAAAAAACCGGAAATATCTTATGTCAGAAGTAGCAATTTCGTTGCTGTTTGTTGTTCTTATCGTTGGCCTATTTCTCTATTTTTGGCCCAAAGGGCTGAAGAGGCTTTTTAAAAAGGAGCATAGCGTCGAGACCCTTTCTAACGTGATTCAAGAGATCGGCGATAAAAACCTGCTTACAGATCACGATAAAAAGCTTTTTCAGTCCCTTATCACATTCCGCGACCGCGTTGTGCGCGAAGTGATGGTTCCTCGCGTGGACCTCTTTTGCCTGCCTGCAACCTGCACAATCAAGGATGCAGCGATTGCCATGCAAAAAGAGGGCTATAGCCGCGTACCGGTCTATAAGAACACTCAAGACCATATTATCGGCATACTGATGTATAAAGATATCCTTGCAAAGTACATGGAGTATGTCACGCAAGGAAAAGATCCAAGTTTTCTTGAAGAGACTATTGAGGATCTATCTAAAAATGTACTGTATACTCCGGAAACGAAGAAGATATCGCTTCTTTTGCAGGAGTTTCGCAAGAAGCAGATGCACCTTGCCGTAGTTGTAGATGAATATGGCGGCACAGCCGGCGTTGTGACTATCGAAGACATCTTGGAAGAGATCGTCGGTGAAATTGCTGACGAGTATGACGAAGCTGAAGTGCTCGTATTTCCAACAGGTAAAGGCGCCTGGATTGTCGACGCAGGAATTAACCTCCTTGACCTTGCAGAAGAGATAGGTATAAAGGTGCCTCAGGAGGGAGAATATGACACTATGGCAGGCTATATCTACTATCGGCTTGGCACTATCCCCAAAAAAGGCGTAGTGCTTCACCATGATGACTACGATATAGAGATTTTAAACTCCGGCGATCGCTATGTTGAAAAGGTAAAAATTACGCCGCTTCCTAAGGGCAGCACATGATGCTCGCGCTTATAGTAGCCTCGCTTGGAAGCTTTTTTTTACTTGCCGTCTATTGGCAAAGAAAAGAGCGAGATAGGCTCCATAATATTGCAAATGAATCCATGCAGCAGGCTGAAAATAGAGCCAAGATACTGCTTGAAAAGGCAGCACTTGATGCTAAAAATATCACCTTTGATGCCCAAAGACTCTCATTTCAAATGCAAGATGATCTTGAAAAGCTAAAGCGCGAGCTTAATGCAAAAGATGATCAGCTTAGTCGAGAAAAGCAAAAAATGGTTGCCCGCCAGCAGGAGCTAAAGGCTAAAGAGCAGCAACTCTTTTTGCGAGAAAAAGAGCTCGAAGAGAAGCTTTCCCTTTCTATAGATGCAATTCGAAAAGAGGCAATACTTAAAGCGCAAAAAGAGGCCGAAAGAGAGTGCCAGCTTGCCTTTTTACAAAAAAGCCGTGAGCAAGAAGTGCGCTCAGAAGCTGCCGGCCATAGCCTTATCGTCCAAGTGCTGTCAAGGCTGCCCAAGAAAGCGTTAAAAGATGCTTCAGAAACTGTTATTACTCTTCCAAATGAAGAGATGAAGGCAAAAATTATTGGCCGCGAAGGAAAAAACATAAAAGCCTTCCAAAATTTGACAGGTGTCACACTTGTTATCGATGAGGCGCAAGGATTAACTGTAGTACTCTCCTCTTTTGATCCAGAGCGTCGCGAAATTGCAAAAATCGCCCTTCAAGAGCTAGTGCGCGTGGGAACTATTAACCCCGGCCGCATTGAAGAAGAGGTAAAGCATGCTGAAAGCTCACTTGATAAAGCACTTCTTGAATATGGCAAGGAGGCAGCAAACCTCCTTTCAATCCGCGGGCTTGATCCTGTCATCCTGCTGCATATTGGCAAGATGAAACTGAGGTCAAGCTACGGCCAGAACCTTCTTGAACACTCCATCGAAGTTGCTCAAATTTTGGCAATGATAGCAAAAGAACTTAAGCTTTCTTCTGAAAAGGCAATGCGCATGGGCCTTCTTCATGATATCGGCAAGGTGGTAACAGCGGATACTCCCCTCTCCCATGCGATCCTTGGCTATAAACTGCTTCTAGAACACGGTGAAAGCGAAGAAGTTGCCAACGGCGTTGGCGCCCACCACGATGAAATGGCCCCATTGACGCAAGAGGCTATGCTCGTAAAGTGTGCCGACTATCTATCCGGCGCAAGAAAAGGCTCGCGCGCCGAAACTGACGAGAGCTTCTTCAAGCGCCTTCAAACCTTCGAAGCTGAAGCCATGAGCTTTAACGGTGTAAAATCGGCCTTTGCCCTAAGCGCCGGCCGAGAGCTGCAGGTCTTTGTGCGCCCCGAGGTTGTCGACGACTTGGAAGCCATTCAGCTTGCGCGGGATATCGCCAAAAAAATACAGCCTTTTGCTGGAAATCAGCGAGTTCAGATTAGCGTTATTCGGGAAATGAAGGCTGTGGAGTATTCGGTTTGATTGATCCGAGAAAGGACATAAAGGACAAAAAGGACGTGTGGCAACGGTCCTTTAAGTCCCTTATGTCCTTTTGGTCCATTCTGGAGGCTTAATTTCTTTTCTGCTTCGTAATCTCCGCTGCCAAAATCGCAAAAGCACACCCCACATTCAGCGAGTTTTTTCTGCCAAAAAGCGGGATTTGAATGATAAAGTCTGCAAGCTGCAGCACCTTGTCAGAGAGGCCATACTCTTCGTTGCCTACTGCCAAGGTAAAGAGATCGGGGAAGGTAAAGTCATAGTAGGCAGGGGCAGATGCCACCGTTTCTAAAGCGATAATGGGCCTTGGGCACTCTTCTATTGGCATTTTTTGGCATGCAACCCACTCTTGAGCGCCCATGGCGCTCTTTTGGATGCTTGGGTGATCTGCAAGCACCATCCGGTCGCTAAAGACGCAGGAGCCAAGGCGGAAGGCTTCGCAGGTTCTAATAATGCTGCCTATATTATGGCTTGAGCGCAGGTTGTCTAAATAGATGGTAATATCAAGGGGGCTAGCCCCTTCTATTTTATCTTGCGTCGCGACGAAAAAATCGTATTCTTTTCGGAAGGTGCCTGAATGGGTGTGATGCTCTTGCAGCCTATCCAAAAGCTCTTTTTTGTTATTGCTAAGAGGCCGATAGCAAAGATAGGCTGCAAGTTCGTTATAGTGACCCACGAGTTCAGGATTTCCATTAATTATATGTTTTAGAATTTCGAGGCATTTTTTGTGCTGCTGCCTCGGCGTAAGCGAACTAAACTTTTTAATAGAGAAGTGATAGGAACGTTCCATAGTGAAAATGCTCTTGAAAAAGAATCTGGTTTCGTGCAAAATTTCAGCGACTTTTTGGAGTAAAACTCATGCGCAGATCTATTTGCTATTTTGAACCGGGTTCTATATTAGCTGGAGAGGTAAATACTTGGAAGTTTATCTATACTCCTGCTGTCTCTTTGCCAAAAGGGACCATTTTAAAATTCGATTTATGTAGCAAGGGCCGTGCTATAGACTGGGAAACCCCTGAAACAAGCTTAAAAGAGCTATCTAACATCATCTACGCCACTCTGGAAAATGGCAAAGTGCTTCAGGCACGCACTGTGGACCTGCCCCACAGCTTTGTACCGCAATATGAATTTGTTTTGCCTCAAGAAGTGCAAGGCGGATCAAGCGTTACCATCTGTATGGGTGCTCCAAAGGGAAAAGACCCCAAAAAATTTGGAAATAGGGCGCAGCAGAGCCTGCAAAGGCGCCGCCCATTTCTGCTCTACATCGACCCATCAGGAAAGGGTAACTTCCAAGATCCGGAAACCTTTAGTGTCGACATTAAGGGTAACGTTTTACACACTATCCGCATTCTTGCTCCATCAGTTACAGCAAAAAACCGCCGTTTTGACGTTGTGCTGCGCTTTGAAGATGAGTTTGGAAATCTTACAAATAATGCTCCCGAACAGACGCTCATTGAACTGAGCCACCAAAACCTGCGCGAAAACCTTAAGTGGAAGCTTTTTGTGCCGGAGACAGGCTTTATCGCCCTTCCAAACCTCTACTTTAACGATCCCGGCGTCTATACCATCGAACTTACTAACATAAAAACAAAACAAAAGTATAGCTCCTGCCCTATTAAATGCTTTGGCCACGACATTAAAAACCTCTTCTGGGGTCTGCTGCATGGCGAATCTGAGCGTTTTGACTCTACAGAAAATATAGAAAGCTGCCTTCGCCATTTCCGCGATGAAAAGTCTATTAACTTCTTTGCTGCCTCACCTTTTGAAAATGTGGAAGAGACCTCAAATGAAACCTGGAAGCTCATTTCCCAAAGCGTGGAAGAGCTTGATGAAGAAGAGCGCTTTGCAGCTATGCTTGGCGAGCAGTGGGTTGGCGAGCCAAAAGTGGAAGGGATGCGACAAATTGTCTTTGCCAAGGGCGAAAAAGCCATTTTACGCAAAAAAGATCAGCGCTCAAGCTCCCTTAAAAAGATCTACAAGCTCTTTTCACCCAAAGAGATGATCAGCATTCCAAGCTTTACCATGGGCAAGGGCTATGAGTATAACTTTGATGATTTTAACCCCGACTTTGAGCGCGTGGTCGAAATTTATAATGCATGGGGCTCTTCTGAGTGCACCGTAAAAGAGGGTAATGACAGGCCCATTAAAGGCCCGCAAAAGCGCGGCATTAACGAAACGCAAGAGGGATCTCTTCTCAAAGCGCTTCTCGATGGCAAACGCTTCGGCTTTGTGGCAGGCGGCCTTGACGATAGAGGCATCTACGCTGACTTTTTCGAAAATGACCAAGAGCAGTATACGCCGGGCCTTACGGCCGTTCACGCAGAAACGCTTTCACGAGCCGGCATCTTCGAGGGGCTTTACAATAGAAACTGTTATGCCACAACCGGCGAGCGCATTATTGTAGGCCTAAACCTTGCAGGCTCTCCAATGGGATCAGAGCTTGACAGCGCCCAAAAGCCGGGCCTTGCTGTAAACCGCCACCTTACAGGCTATGTTGCAGGCACAAGCCACCTTACAAAAGTTGCACTTATCCGCAATGGCGAAGTACTGCAGGAATATACTCCGGACAGCATGTCCTTTGATTTTACCTACGATGATATGGATCATCTCACAGAGGTGTGCATTCAGGGCAAAGAGAAAAAGCCGTTTGTCTTCTATTACCTCAGGGTTACACAGGAAGATGGCCACATGGCCTGGACCTCCCCTATTTGGATCGATTTCAAGGATACCGGCATTCGACTGACAAATAGAAAATTGACAAAAGAGAAGACAGCAGCGCCTGCAAAAGTCGAAAAGGCCGTGCCGGCAAAAGTTGAAAAAAAGCCCGCGCCCGCAAAGGCAAAACCGGCAACTGCAAAAATTGTCAAATCGCCGGCCAAAAAGCCGGTAGTTAAGGCAAAAACAAAGAAAAAATAATTGACAATAGAACTATTTACGAGTATATTTGGTAACTTATGGCAAGATTACATTTTCAAAATACAGGCGATGAAGTAGAAATTGAAGATAACGGCGCTATACAAGAGGCGTGCGAAGAGGCCGGCGTACCCTTTGCCTGCACTGAAGGCGTCTGCGGCACCTGTATTGTCGAGGTGGTCTCCGGCCATGAAAATTTATCTGAGCCAACTCAGGCTGAAATCGATTTTCTTGGCGAATCAGGCATCCGGCGCGAGCGCATGTGCTGCCAGTGTAAAATCAAATCAGGCCTCGTAACAATTTCATTTTAGGAAGGTACTATGCAACAGACAATCACACGCGAGATGACAATTAAGGAAATATTTTCTAACTTTCCATCCAAGCAGCAGAAGCTTGCGCATGAGCTTACTCGCTTTGGCCTAAACTGCGTCGGCTGCTCTGCCTCTACCTGGGAGACCGTAGAATCTGGCGTTTTTCGCCACGGCATGGCAGAAGAGCAGCTGCAAGATCTTCTGAGCAAGCTGAATGATGTCTTAAAACAAGAAAACGACACAACTACCGTCAGCATGACTGCTCATGCTGCTGAAATCTTTAAAAATATCTGTATCCAAGAAGGCAAAGACGGCTGGGCACTTCGCTTTGATGAAAAGCCGGCAGGCTGCAGCGGCTTTGAGTATGTCCTTGGCTTTTCAGAAAAGCCAACCGAACAGGATGCAATCTTTCACTCCCACGGCATAGAAATTCACGTCTATCAAGACGCTCTTCTTCGCCTCCAGGGCTGCGAAATCGACTACGTCGATGGCCTACAGTCAGGCTTCAAGATAACAAACCCTAACGTCCGTTCCGGCTGCGGCTGCGGCACCAGCCATGGCTATTAATATTTTCGGTCACGAAAAAAATTAACAGGATAGGCAGGCATACGCATCAGACGGCCTTATTCAGCTTTTCAATCACGCTATGGGTAGCGAGACCGTAGGTTTTGGAGTGCGACGATCTTTCGTCGCTTTCACTTTGCCCACGCACCCTGATAGCCTCACCGCCCATGCTGCAAATCACCTTCAAAACCATTCCTAAAGACTTTGAATGCCAAACTTTAAGGCATAGGATTAATGCAATTTTAAGCTTGGGCGATTTCGTTGTAGGGGTGCGTGGGCAAAGTGAAAGCGACGAAAAATCGTCGCACTCCAAAGGCTTCGCCGTTGACCGAAATTTCTCTGAGAAAAGGTGCACAAGGCCCCATCAGACTAAAAGCAAGCAGTGATCACCGAGATCCTGGTATTTTTTTTCTGTAGAAATAGAGGTAGCCGTTGTGGGCGGCATTTGCTTCGATTTCGCTTGGGCGGCCCTCGACGATTGCGTCATTGTACTCGATCCAGCTGCTATCGGGCTTGGGAACGTAGGTGACGTAGTGGCCGCGATGTATGGTTTCGCCGTCATGGACGACGATTGCGGCAAGTTCATACGCTACTTGAGTGCCATCTATAAGGCGAATTTTCATAGATTTATTTTGAAACACACCCTCTTGCACCTTTTGCCCATCATCGTTAAAGCGGCCCAGCTGAACGGGCAAAATTTCAGGTGCTTGCAGGAAGACAAATCCGTTCACAATCTGCTCAACATCAGTATAAGGAACAATAGGTGCATAGAGGATAGTGCCCTTTATTTCGCGCTCTTTACCAGCTACTGGTTCAAGGTAGGTAAACCTCTCCACCCCTAACGCATCAAAAAGTATTGTTAAGGCTTCAGCTGCATCCTCTTGGGTGTCGGCACCAGCCTGCGAAAAGCCCCAACTTTCACGAAGAAGCGTGCGGAAGTGGTTGATTTCAGCGGCTGTGACCGTACGATTTTTAAGTACTGTGTGCAGCTGTTCTAGCTCTTGGCGAGCACCGGGCTTGGTCTCTTTTTTTTCAAAAATCTTATTTAGATCTACAAAGCGAAGCGACTGAACAATAGCGTTTAGATAGCAGGAGTTAAAGCCGTTAACTATTCCCCCGCCGGGCTTTTCTGCCTCTTTTGCAGGAGCAGACTGCTTTGCCGGGGCAGGCTCTTCGCAAGGAATAGGCTCATCTTGTGCAGGAATAGGTTGTTTTGCAGGAGCTGGCTCTTTTTCAGCAGCAGCTTTGTGCAGCAGCTCTTGGCGCTGTTTGATAGTATCCTTAATAATAGAGATGTAGTTATCAACTTCAGGTGTACGCGGCTGGGGAACATTCTGCAGCTCATTTTCAATTACCTGAAGTTCATCCAGTGAGCCGGCAGAGAATGCTTTATTAAACAGATTTATCAGACCTGTCATAGGGGTATAGAGTAAAATCTCATGACGTTTCTGTTCGATTGCACCACAAAAGCTTGAATCGTTATTACGAAGAATCCACGCCTCAATGCGATCAAGCTCCTCTACGTTGGTTGCGTTGAAAATTGCATCGGGAAGTTTCGGCGCTACTATGTTAGAAAAGAGCGTTTGGATCGTATTTTCTAATTTTTGAACATCAACGCGCCTTGTAAGAGGTCTTGAGTTGTGGTGTGATATCTTCTGCGATAGCTTTACCATGGCAAGGGTATAGAGGCTGTCGTTTTGGTCATGCTCTAAGCCATTTAGATGCTCTGCTATGTTGGAAAGGCTAAAGTCGCCGATATTAAATAGCGCTAAAAATTTGAGGATTTTGTCCCAAATCCCAAGCTGATCTTGCCTTACAGGCACAAGGGTGCGTCCCTGAAGCTTCAGCAGTATCTTAGAGCGCGGATCAGCTGTAAGTGGTTGATGGGCAAACGCTTCTAGCGATTTCTTGGTAATTATATCCATGACTTCATTATACAGAGTTAATTATTTATTATTCAATAGGACAAAAGGACCTAAGGGACATAAGGGACATTAGCCCACTGTCCTTTTCGTCCTTTATGTCCCTTTAGTCCTTTTGGTCCTTAAGTGGGCGTAGAATCCGTTGGTGCTGCCTGGCCATCCGCTGTTTTTGGAGTCTGTTCCACAGGTGTCTCCTTGGAAGGTTCTTGTGGCACCTCTTTAGGCGGCGCTTCAGGCTTTTGTTCCGGGGCTGCTGGAGCGTCGATAGACTCTAAAGCAATGTAGCTGATGATGCCGAAGAAGGAGCCGGTAATTACAAGACCTGGGTTGAAGCTTGCCATGCCCAGTACTGTGCAGGCAACGCTTGCACAGGCAAAGGCAATAAAAATAGCGGGGCGGAAGCGGTCGTTAATTACCTTTAAGCGCTCTACTGTTTCTTTGGCTGCCTGCTGCATCGCATCATTTGTGAAGTTGCCTTTTAGCGCCTGGCGTACCATGGGCGATGTTGCCCATGAAAGGCTTACTGCACCGTAAATTGTAGCAGCGGCCCGTGTAGCACCGGAGATGAGGGTTGCACTCACAATGGTTTCAGGAACTGTACGTGCAATTTTATCCACTATGTAGTGCATGCTTTCCGGAACAATGGCATCGAGCGTTTTTATAAGGCGATTTTCGCCTTGTTCATAGAAGCGTCGTAGACTTGATACACATCCAGATACTGTATCAAATGCTGTGTCGATAGTTTTTGTATAGAAGTTTGGTTTTGATATTGCTGACATGGAATGTCCTTTTGTTATTTACAGCGCTCATTATGATGCGACAAGAATATGAAATGATAAAGACGACATCAAGTTCGTGTAAAGCAGAATTAGCTCACGTAGCAAAGATAACTCTTCAGGTAGCTTGATTCTGGGTGGTAGATGTTGATCGGATGGTCAAATGCAAGGCGGTGTGTTTGCAGGATGCGAAGCTCCCTTTTTGCCTCCTTACTGGCGTGAAAAAGCATTTTGCAAAAAAGTTCGCTGTCTACATGGTAGCTGCAGGAGCAGGTAAGAAGAAGTGATTTCTTGGGCATTTTTGCAAGCGTTGTGCGGTTTATCTCCTGATAGCCGCGTATTGCCTTTGGAACGTCTTGCTTTTTTTTAGCAAACGCCGGAGGATCCAGGATTATAAGATCGTAGTTCAGCTCGTTTTCTGACAAAAAGTCAAAGCAGTCTGCAACTAGTTCTGTGTGGCTATTTGGATCAAACTGGTTAAGAGCCATATGCTTTTTGGTCATCTCTATAGCCTCTTTTGAGATGTCTACAGAGGTTACATGGCTGGCTCCCCCTTTTAAGGCATGGCAAGAAAAGGCTCCGGTGTAGCTAAAGCAGTTTAGCACGCGTCTATCTTTTGAAAGCTGGCCTATAAGTTTTCGCATTTCGCGAAGATCTTGAAAAAAGCCTGTCTTTTGCCCTTTAAGCGGGCTTACAAGAAACTTTAGGCCATCTTCATGCACTAAAATCTCATCTACAGGGGTACCTGAAAGCGTCTCTTTGCACTCTTTCATCCCCTCTTCTTTTCTAGATGGGCTTGTGGAGGCTTCGTAAATCCAAGTTGGGTTAAGGATCTCTTGTAGTATCGAAACAATTTTTGACTTAAGCTTTTCCATCCCAAGGGTGGAAATTTGCATCACCAATACGTCGTTATACCGGTCCACAATAAGTCCTGGGATACAATCGCCTTCGGCGTTGATAAGGCGGATGGCAGATGTTGCACTGCCTATAAGTGCAGATCTAAGCTCGATTGCCTGCCTGATATGCTCTTCAAGCCTAACCATCGGGTCTTGCGTATCAAACGAAAGCATGCGCCCGATAAGATTTGAGCGCCTGTTAAAATAGCCGTAGCCCAGATGCTCTTTTTTATGGGAAAGCACCGGCAATATATCCCCATCTGAAAACGCAGGAAGCTTTTCTATCGCTCCGGAAAATATCCAGGGGTGGCGGGAAAGTAGAGACTTTTCCCTACCCTGCTTTAGTATAACACTCATTTTTTGATCTCTCGAAATAGGCAAATAAAAGGGTACCGGCAAGCGACAGCAGTGTGACAAAGTAGAGCGGATAGACTGTCGATACGCTTGCTATGGTGGAGCCGACAATAGGGGCTACAATATAGCTCCAGTTTTCCATGCTGTAGAGTATGCCCTGCACCGCACCCTGGTTTGTTGCAACGCCTTGAAGTGATAGCTCGGCCTCAATGCTCGTGTTTAGCACCGAAAAGCAAAAGAGTATGCCGAAAAAGCCTAAAAACCAGAGCGGACTTGTGTTGCTTATGCAAAGAAGGGTCGTAAGGCTTAGAAGGGTTAAAAAAATAAGCATAAAACGTTTTTTTACTGTGGCTGCATAACGCACCACAACAAACTGGTTGAGCGTTGCAGCAAGGCCAACAAGCGAGGCAAAGTAGTTTACAATTGAGGGGTTGTCTCCGAGCTTATCAAACAGCAAAAAGGGTGTAAATTTGACAAAGAGCGAGTAGCCAATAAGCATAAGTACAAACAGCAGCATCAGGCTAGATCGCTTTTTTACAAGCGATAAAAAGAGCGCTATCGTAGGAGTCGGTTTTTTTGGTGCAGACTCTTGCGGCACTATAATCCTAGATTCGGCAGTTCGAGATGCTGAAGCGATGCAAAATTTTGAGTCAGAGTCACTTCGAACCGCGGGCGAACATTCCCAAGTGGTGAAGGCGCCCGCGGTTCGAAGTGGCGCTGGCTCAAAAGGTTGCGTCGTTTCAGCGTCTCCAATTGCCGAATCTAGGATGCTATGAGGAAAAGTAAAACTGGTGGCAAAGCAGCTTAGTGATAGAGCTGCTGGTATAAAAAAGAGCGGAGCAAAGTTTTGATTATCAAAGAAAAACTTAAATATAAACGCACCCAGCAGAGGAATAAAAAGTTTTACCATGCCCTTTATAAAGGCAAGCTTTCCAAATTCTTCCGTGCGAACTTCAGTCTTGGTAAGCGTGGCAATAAGCGACTTTCCAACCGGAGATGCACAGCCAATCATCCCGGGAATCGCAAGGGCAATGATAGCTAGCATTAGGCTATGCTGCCAGGTGGCTATGGCAAGCAGGCTATAGCAGATGCAGTTTGCAAGGTGAATCTTTCGTAGTACAGAAATTTTTGAATGGCGCATGTCAAGCTGGCGGCCGATATAGGGCGATACGAACATGAGAAGAAATGGGTAAATACCCACGAGCAAGGCGTAGGCGAAAAGGCGAAGCTGCATCGACGTTTCTATGTCGAAGAGTCCCCTCTTTTCATCAAGCCCTAAAAGGATTATATAGGGGGCGGCAAAGTAGTAGGCTACAAGCTCTGCCCCCAAAATCATGCGAAGTCTTGTCACAATCATCATAGGTAGCTATAGTACCCTAAGATGGTAGTTTACTACTATCTTTTTTGATAACGAATGACCCTGTAAAGGTATTAAAGTCCTTATCGAGATGGGTTGGATCGCGGTTCATCACGGTAAGTACGATAAGCGTCCTCTCGTCAAGAATTACTTTACTTCGGATGGCAGAATCGCTGTTCGTCAGAGAAAAATCAAGCGATGGAAGGTTTAGAAAAGTGCTTCTTTCTACCTGTTTTACCTCTGCTTTTGAATTTGCCCCTACAGCGCCATTTTTTACAGCCTCCAGCACATCGTCGACGCTGCCCATGGCATAAGAGGGCGGATAGTCAGTAAAGCTTATCATATAGATGCTGCCGTCGCCATCTTGGGCGAGATAGACATCATACTTTGTCATATCTTTTCCCTCAGGATGAGACTCTGTAACATGCTGTGGAACAGAAGGAAAAAGCACTTCAAAACGCCCATTTTGCGGCTTAAATAGCTTCCAGACCTGTTTTGTCGTTGTGGCATCGACCTGCGTGGGGCTAATTGCCTCATCTTTTCCAAATGTGTTGAATGCATAGACCCCAATCAGTGCCAGCACAGCAATTACAATCCATTCCTTACGAATCTTCATGGTGAACTCCAACTCATGTTTTTTCGCATCCTACCAATTTCTATGTTTTTGCCCAGCATTTTTATTGTTATCGCAGAAGTTTGTTTACAAAAATGAAACACAGAGGCTTGAGAGAACACAGAGAAATAAAAAAACAGGCATTCGCATCTGGCTAAGAATAGATATTATAGCCATTGTTACGATGGTCCTCTTATTTTTGTATTTCTCTGTGTTCTCTCAAGCCTCTGTGTTTCATTTTTGGCAAAGTGCTTGACATGAAACGGTGCTATTGGGTTTAACTACAGCTTTAACGGAAATTAGGACAGGAGACCTCGATGAAGCTCGTTTATGTTTCACTTATGGCAGCACTATTGGCAAGCGGATGCAAAACAGGTTCTTCAAAGAGCCCCCACGAGGAGATAGAGGGCTTTAGAAACAATCAGGAGCTGAATCTTGCCTGTGATGAAAAAGAGATGTCGCTTGATCCGCGCCTTACTGCAAGCCTTGAAGCGGCAAACATCTCTCGCATGCTGTTTGAGGGGCTTACCTATATGGACCAAAATGGAAAAATCTTTCCGGGAGTTGCTAAAAACATCAGTATTGCAAAGGACCTAAAGAGCTATACCTTTGAACTTCGCGATACAAAATGGTCTAATGGCGATGCTGTGAAGGCATCGGACTTTGAGTTTGCCTGGAAGTCGATGTTAAATCCAGAGCTTAAGGCTCCGCTTGCCTACATGCTTTTTCCAATACAGGGTGCAAAAGCGGCCTTTGATGGCAAGCTCAACCACGATGAGATCGGCATTCATGCTATAAACGATAAAA
Organism: uncultured Chlamydiales bacterium; assembly: GCA_963826935.1. Taxonomy (GTDB): domain Bacteria; phylum Chlamydiota; class Chlamydiia; order Chlamydiales; family FEN-1388; genus SZAS-7. The sequence continues at coordinate 809,279 of CAWGYH010000005.1, forward strand.
CGCTTGTCATAAACCTTGAATTTCCCACCCCCTACTTTTTACAGCTTGTGGCAACACAAGCCTACTTTCCGGTTCATCCAGAAGCGACTGTAGCAAGTAGCAAGCTAGTAAGCAACGGCCCTTTTGCTGTCGATATTTTCGTTGCAGGCCAAAAGCTTGAGCTTATAAAAAATACTTACTATTGGGGAGCTGCCAACGTCAAGCTTCAAAAGGCCATTATTTCGTTTATGGATGCCCCTGCTGCGACAGATGCCTTTTTAAATGGCAAGATCGATTGGGTGGGCGCTCCTCTTGCAGCGCTTGGCTCTGACGGTGTAAAAGCGCTCGCAGGCAAAAACGAGGTGCAGACAGCTCCGGCTTGCGGCACCAGTTTTGTGCGCCTAAATACTCTAAATAGCCTCTTTGCAAATGCGAAGATTCGACAAGCCTTCATGCTCTCTTGCGACCAAAAGGGGCTTATTTCAAAGGTGCTTCACGGCCATGAAGAGGTTGCAACTGGCCTTGTTCCCTCAGACTTAGGCTTAAAGGCAGAAGATATAGCCTACGACCCAGCAAAAGCATCAGTGAAGTTTGAAGAGGGGCTCTTGGACCTTGTCATAACAAGAAATGACCTTCCTGCACTATCTCTTTCTTATCTCGCTTCGGATAGAGTGCAAAAGGTAGCTGAATTTTTGGTGCAAAACTGGAAAACAGCATTAAATATAGACATTGCTCTAGAACCCTTAGATGCCAAAGCATTTTACAATAAACTTTTTGCAGGAAACTATCAGCTCGCTCTTGGGGCATGGATGGCCGACTACTATGACCCAATGAGCTTTTTATCGGTATTTCAGTCAAAAGACAACGGCATAAACTGCACCGGCTGGCAAAACCCTACCTACACAGCCCTCTTGGCTCAATCTGATCTTGAAGTAGATGCCGCAAAGCGCCTGGCCCTCCTCCAAAAGGCACAAGATCTCCTCATGACCGACCTTCCGATACTCCCCCTCTTCCACTTTGCCTTTATGTATGGAAAAAACCCCCATCTTGAGCATGCAACTCTCTCCCCAATGGGTGCGGTTGACTTTGAAGATGCCTACTTTGTAGAAGCTCCTTCGAAGTAAAGGGGTGCCTTTTCGCACATCCACCTTTTTTGCTGGGAAGTGTGAAGCCTGACCCCAATACCGTTCACATAATGCCTTTCTTGATCTTGATCTTAATCTTTCTTTTTTCGGTTTTTTCTGAGTATGAGCGCTCTTGTTAAGAAGAAGATCAAGATTAAGATCAAGATCGAGATCAAGAAAAATGGCTTAAGTGAACGGCATTGAGCCTGACCTGGGCTGTCAAAAATTTTAAAATTTTAAAGTATAAATAAATTTAAGAACGGGTCCATAAATCTTCCACTCCAGCCAGGGCGAAGTTTCTTTGCGTCTTTGTGTCTTTGTGTTAAAAAAAATCACACACGTCTTCGAGAATATGCTGTAAGCATCATTTTGTAAATGTGTGCGATCTATTATTAACACAAAGACACAAAGACGCAAAGAAACTTCGCCTCACTAACGGAAGGCTTGTAGTCACATATTTCAAATTATATTTGTATTGTATTTTTAAAATTTTTGACAGCCCAAGCCTGACCCCCCGGTTTGAAAATACCAGATTCACTTATATTAAGAATGTGTGATACAAGTTACTAACCAAAAACCAATAGGAGATAGTAATATGACCTTTTCACTCACGCGCATAGCAATAAGACCGCTTACTACTAATATAGAAACGCTTCTTGAACTAGCGATGCGTCAGACTCCTAAATCAATGCGTGAGCTGCCGTACGCCAAGCAGGTGGAGCTGCTAAGCACACTACTTGATGAGCTTAGCGCTCTTAATAGACGTATACAATCCGATCAAAACTTGCCCTACGCATTTACCGAACAATACATAGAGGAAAGAAATAAAATATTTAATACTCTTTTGCCATTGCAAGACCTAGTAGAACGTTACGGCCTCTTAGATGAGCGAACGTGATCTTCAAACCATGCGCTTACCATGCCCAAATGCCAAGCCCCAACCCTGTTTCTCAACATAGTAAGATCAATAAAGGCTCTTTTATCTTGCTGTTTTTTGTTATAGCAACGTACATTATTCGCTCTTTTGGGAGTTGTTATGACGATTGATCCAGCGGTATTGTTGCAATTAAGTTCTTTACAGGTTACTTCTTCTCATCCACAAGATCAGGCTGCTCTTCCCAGGCAAAAGCCGCAAGGCCAAAATGTTCAGCTCCTTGTTGAGCTTGGTATTGTTAATGAGTACGCCCAAGTTCTTCCTGGGTTTAGCTTTGATTTTATGCCGGCGGAAGAATTTTATGAGAAGCTTGACGCTTTTCTTTATACAGAACATACCCCAGGCGTTTCGGTTTCTGCTATTGTGAATGTTCTTCGAAATAGCCTTCTCAATAGAAGCCTGCCGCCTACTCTCTATGGGGAAGGGATGCAATGGTTTGTGGGCTTGGAGGCTCTCTCTTTTCTCTTTTTACAGCTTGTGCATCAAAGAGATAATTTGCTTACCCTTGAAGAGTGTGTAAGCCCAGAATGCCTGGAAGAGGCAAAAGCTGGCTGCCAGACGAAGCCCCGCGAGCTTACCCTTCGTTTTGTTGTGCAAGAAAAGGTGGAAGTACAATTCCTCTATAACATCCTTACACTAAAAGGGCTCCTAACAGAAGAAAACTCATCCCTGCATAAAGATAAGCAAGGTTTTTGCTTTAACCTGGAACCGGGAGAGGCCCAAGTTGTACACTGTAGGTTTTTGTCGCAAGCTGCAACCGGTAGCGGCTTTCGTACAAGCGGCGAAAGTTTTCAGGTCTCTCTTACCGATGACTTTCTTGATAAGCGTGGGCCTGTTTTTATTTCACATCTTGGCCTTGGCAATCAATGGTGCATAAATGCTTTGTTTAAGTTATCACGGATCTATCAAGATGATGAAAGCATCGCCAATCACATGCTCAATCTTATGCAAAATGGGTATGAAATTCTTATAGAGCCAGAGAAGTTGCGTGCATTTGACGGATGGAAAAGCCAAAGAGCTGAACCAGGAATTGAAGAGATGCTCTTTTTTTGCCAAGTTGCAGCCTTTCGCGGGGTAGATGCTGTAATCAAGCCCTTGATTCAAGATAAAGAAATAGATCCCACAAAAAACCTGTGGCATGCAAGCCTTGAGCTATTACAGCATATTTCATATGCAGAACTTGAAGCGCTTTTACAGGTATTTGGAGCAATCAGCTGCAAGCTCCAATCAAATCATGGCATTGCAGTTAGCTGCACTAGCGCTTTAGGCACTCCATCTCTCGTCTTTAGACAAGCAGGTCTTACATTCAAGGTGCCCTTTAACCTGGCCCAAGCAGTTTATACTGTTTCGAGGATTCAGGATCTTAGCTTAGCGCGACACCTCTTTCATGCCGTTGTAGGGGGCCTTATTCCACAGATAAAGCCATCCCCTACGCTCGACATTAGCCTTCCACTGCTTCCTGTGAGCGAGCAGTGCCCCTATCTTGTGCGCGCCCTTCTAAGCCCCCTTTACCCGGCTCTATTTGGCGGCATACTGCAGTCCTTTATCGGAGAAGAGCCAAACGATATGCTCTTTCAGGCTATGGACGTTGCCTTTATGGCTCAAGGCCTATCGCTTGCAATAGATAAAGATAACCCTGTACCGAGCTATATTAACTGCCTCTTAATGAGCCCTCGCCAGGCCTGTAAAATAGCCGGCCAGAACCTTCTTGTATCAGTTGATGGTCAGAGAACCCTAAAGGCAAAGTGGCTTCCAAGCCTTCCTGAAGTGTGTGAGCGCCTGTACGAGCAGCTTGTAGGCGATCCGGAAGCTACTCGCGAGGAGCTGGATTCTTGGAAAAAATCACCCCAGCAAGTAAAATCCCGCATTGCTGAGCGACGTAAAGCGCCAGAAAAATGCGCCATGCGAATTCGCAACCTGCAAGCAAGCTCACCCCTTACGTCTCAGCTTAGAGAGGATATCGCAACAGCCTTTGCATGGCGAAGAGCTATTGTCGAGCACAACCTTGAAGTCATGAAGGCACTGCTACGCCTTATTAAGGGGAATCCTGCAGCACGAAAGGAACTTTTAACGATGGCTCTTGGGATAAGAGATACTATCCATGAGCAAAATGACCCTGCGACTATATCTGAAGCAGCTAAAGCACTCCTGCAAGCATGCCGACCAGATGATTCTAAAGATATACATGAATCACTATGGCCCTCTGTTAAAGTTCTTTATCATAAAAAATTGACAGAGGAAACTACTACTACACTTAAAAAAAAGATTTCTGACTTTCTCCCGAGCGTGGGGATCGATGTTCTTCTTGACCTCTATGAAACCGTGTTTTCTGCAGGCTCTGGATCTGACGACGTAGGCAGAAACTTTAGCAACAGCATTGCAAGATTACTCACCCTTTCTTGCGAAAGCGAAAATCCCGCTCACGCAACAAGAGCACTTGAGGTTTTACACACAATTTATACCCAGCATCATGATTTTACATTTTATGTTGACGACTTTCCAAACCTTTATATGCGCTTATACCTCAGGCAGATCCAGCTGAATGGATGGAGTGAATGCTCACAAAAATTATCTGAAAGCTTTAGGGTTTGTGTCTTTAATGATATTGGATATGAACATACATCGCTCGGCGTTGTCACTTGTGTCAATATACCAATCTTCTATAGCCATTACTTCCCATCCGCAACTAATTTCCTCATATCAACATGCCCAGGCTATAATGGCAATGCTCAATGGGCCCATACAGCCCGTATGAATCGCCTATTTCGTGCAGGCATTGAACGTGCCACGGCTCCTGGTGTAACGACTGTCCAAAAGGCCCGTCTTTTAGATTTTGTGCTGCAAAATATGCGCAATATGCTTGCCCATTACCCGCACACTACAATTGAACCGGAATCCTTTTTGCAATTGGCAATGGCTGTACCCAAAGATGACCCGCTCTACCCTGTGCACGTAGCGCTTGTTACCCTACTAAGACGCAAAGCTTCGCAAAAAGGCCTCCATTTTCCAAAGCCTGATCTTGATGAACAAGCTGCAAGTACAATCCATACGCCTCTAAGCAGTATTCATCAAGCACTCGAACAAATTACAGAAGAAAATGTAGTAGAAGTACTTACCTGTCAGCAAGCAAAACTTTGTGCCTGGCAGGAAACAGAATTTGTTGATGAATATGATATGCGCGATGATCTTCTTGAGAAGTTCTATGCTCTATGCAAACGCTTTCCACGAGTTATTTTGGATGCAACAGTATGCCGTATGATGACCTCGCTACATGTTTCCAACACTGTGGTATTTGGTGATGTGCCTATGCAGAGGATTAGAGGCTACATAGCTGCCCTCAGAGAGATCTACGAAAACACATTTAATGCCCCTGGATTAAAAGAATCTTTAGGAAGCTCGGCCATTGCAATACGCTGCCTAAGCACGCTTGCCAGTTCAATGGTATCGGTTGTACGATCTAAAGGTTATATGGGCGCAGGCTACGACATATATGTGCAGGAGCTTACGGCAATACTTGCAGCCTTTAATGGTAAAGGCTACCTCACCGTCCCCTCTTTACAGAATGCTCTATCTTTATTAGTCGACGTTGTGCATGTCCAGATCCCTGCAAGGCTCCAGTTCATAGAGTTATTTCTCCAGGTAATAAAAAGCACTGCGGCCACAGATGAACCGACGCAAATCAAGCATGTTTCCCTATGTAATAAGATGGCCTCTACAACTGTAAGAACCTTTGAGCAGCAAACGCCCCTTTCAGGCCAAGAAGCTCTTGCAACCATCCACACCCTTATCGAGGTATATAAAACCTGCGAGTGCGGCTTTAGCCCGCACTTAAGAAATAAAATCTTTCAAATTCTTACAAATATACTCCGGTATGCACCCTTGGATGAAGAGTTATCAGGATATATTAACACAATCCTTGAGCTTCTTTTCGATCCTAAAGTAGTTACATCGCTAAAAGGTGCTGGCGACCTTCAAGCCACCATCTTTAAGCTTCTAGAAACAGATCGTGCTAATATTGACCTTCTTAACAAGTACCTACCCCGTTTCAAAGCCTACAACCAAGATCCAGAATTCCCGGCTCTAAAAGAATCCCTCACGAAAGCCATTAAAGCCGCCGGCCTCTCACGCAAGTGAGAAGGGTCTGGCTTAGGGTGAAACGAACGGGCGCTTTTCGAAGAAATCACCCATTTGTTTCAGCCAAGGCCTGACCTGGGCTGTCAAAAATTTTAAAATTTTAAAGTATAAATAAATTTAAGAATGGGTCCATACATCTTCCACTCCAGCCAGGGCGAAGTTTCTTTGCGTCTTTGTGTCTTTGTGTTAAAAAAAATCACACACGTCTTCGAGAATATGCTGTAAGCATCATTTTGTAAACGTGTGCGATCTATTATTAACACAAAGACACAAAGACGCAAAGAAACTTCGCCTCACTAACGGAAGGCTTGTAGTCACATATTTCAAATTGTATTTGTATTGTATTTTTAAAATTTTTGACAGCCCAGGCCTGACCTGGGTTGTCAAAAACTGAAAATTTTTGGCATAAGAACAGTTTTAATAATGTGTCTGAATCTCTTCCAGAAATAAGAGTCAGAAAGTAATCATTATTGTGCATGTTTTAGAGCCCTTTGGGCGATTGATTATAGCCCACAGCGCTCAGAAGGGAGCTGTGGGTAAATGTAAAAACCTTTTCAGAGCCCGTTTAGGGCGACTGAATCGCGGCGTCAATCGCCCTCAGCCGGGCTCTACGGTAATTTTCTCGACCCCCATAGCTCCCGTTGGTCGCTATGGGCTATAATCAATCGCCCAAGGGCTCTAAAACATAGTAGAACATCATTTTTCGAGCTCTTATCCGAGGAAGGAATTCGGACACATTATTAAAATCGTTTTCATGTCGAAAACTGAAAGTTTTTGACAGCCCAGGCCTGACCCTGTTTTTGAATGTTAAGTAAAAGCACATATAGTTAAGATGAGAGGGTCAAGAAAAGATACTGATGAGTGTATAATGAACAAAGCTACAGTAAATATCGACCAGTGTAAAGCCATTGCGAAAGTATTAGCAAAGCTGCAAATAAACCCGGCAGTGTATCAGCGAGAGTACTTGTCGTTTCCCCTGCAAGCAGAATCTAAACTCAGGATGTTCCTGTTTACTATTGCCATCTGCCAGCAGACACATACTTTGATCAACAGAAAACTGAATTTAGTGGGTTTTAATTATCTGGAAAAGGTCTTTCTCGATTTGGCTAAAACGCACTCAGAGCTCTTGGATCCCTTTTTTGTAGCAAGACAGACACCTCAAGCGTTATCAGCAAGGCTAGCCCTGCATTTTTCAGAAACAGGTGATGCAAAAGATTGCACGTTAGACCGTCTAGACGAACGATCTTGCCTGCTCATAGATATGAGTCAAAAGCTTGTAAAAAACTACTCTGGGCAACTTTCTGCGCTTTTTTCAGAGAGCTTGGGATATTTACAAGATATCTATGAACGACTATACGATTTTGAAGCCTATTCAGATCCCCTGAGAAAAAAAAGCTCTCTTTTGCTGCACTTTGCACACAATACCGGACTTTTGACGATCAAGGATTTAGATAACCTCATGCCAATTATGGATTATCATATGCAAAGGGTTCTTCTGCGCTTCGGCTGCGTTGAAATTCTCGATAACGAGCTTAGATCTGCCCTTGTCAACCAAGAAAGTATGAAGTCCGATGAGGAAATCCGCGCCTGCTCTATTCAAGCAGTGCAGCAACTTGCGCGCCATTCAGGGCATGATGTTTTTAGCATCCACGATTTTTTGTGGCCGCTAGGCAGAAGCTGCTGTAAAGAAAAGCCGCTCTGTACGCACGGTACATGCGATAAATCCCCTTGTACGTTCTCTTCTTTTGTCATGCTCCCCTCCCAACATACGCATTGCACATTCGAAGGTGTGTGTAAGGGAAGCACAAATAACGAATATAGAAAGCTTTGGCAACCTGTGGTAGATACGCATTACTACTAATTATCGACCAGTGTAAAGCCATTGCAAAAGTATTATCAAAGCTGCAAATCAACAAGCTCCACATCAAACACAAGAGCCATATTTGGTGGCACCGTCCAGTGCATTGTACGAAAAGCCTGCTGAGGGTGAATATAGAGCCTTCGCTTTTCGCCCTTTTTCATGCCTACGACACCTTGTGCAAAACCCGAAACAACGCAGTCAAGACAGACACTTTGGGGCTCGCCCTCCTCATGTGTACTATAAAGCATAGCACCGTCTGGCAAGCTGACGCTGTAGTGGAAATAACATGTTGACGACGGCTCAACAAGATTTTCTCCTACGCCTTCAGCAAGCCGCTCGTAGTATACCAGCTTGTCCACAACGACAACAATGCCGGGCCTTTGGGCAATGTCTGCTAAAAATACCTCGCTCTCTTGTAAGTTTTCCTGCATCTGTTTGCGATGCGCCTGAAATTCGACCTCTTGGGCAAGATCATACATCTCTTTAAAGGTCATATTATTTGGAGGGTTTTTACCACTTGCGCAGTCACGCACACCTTTAATATAGGCCTCAACATCGTTTAAAGGGTAGAGTCGCTGCTCAGACTGCCACGCTAAGTACCCATTCATCTCAGAAAGCCGGCGTTCATTTGTAGTTTTTTCGTGGCGATTGGTATTATAAAAAAAAACAAGCGCAGTAAAAATCCCAAAAACAGGTAGAAGCATAGATACTATTTTTCTATCAGCTTGCATAGTGTTATCTCCAAAAAATCGCCCTCACGATACGCCTGCATAATTTTGTGCCTGGTTGCACTATAGTGCGCTTTGAGTGCTTCAGTTTCAGGATTATCTACAAACACTATAAATCTGGGAAGAGTAAATAGGGACAGATTGCCTAACGAGAGAGGATCTTCTTGAGGACATCCAGCAGGACAGCTCAATAATTGCATCTCGTCTAACAAATGGGCTATATCAAGTTTTGTGTCAAAGTGATTGTCTTGAAGGTATCTTATAAATGCAAGAGGGTCAGCATATATTTCTTTAGATTCATCTTCTGAAACACTTTCTACGAGTTGAAAGGGTGGTTCAAGCCATTTTCCTAATTCCTGGAGCAATTTCTGTCGCTTATGAAACATAAACGAGTTTGAATGTCCAAAGCCATAAAGCAATCCAATAAGCCCAGAATGGTTGCAGAGTAGCTCTTCAAAGTTTTTTTCATTAAGGCAATGTAATAGCATTTCCGGCGTTACATTCGCCCCTATCACCTGCCTGAAATCAGATAAATGCCTCTCCACAGTAGTGCAAAAGGCCTTCTTATTTATTAAATAAATAATAGTAAAGTCCCCTGCCGTCTCGAATGTAAATAAAAATCGCTCGCCTTGGAACAGATGTGCATATTTTTCCCAAATTTTTTTGCCCTGGCTCAAGGATGAAGATTTTCTAAATCTATCGCCTTCAATATGGTAATCTTCTGAAGAAACAGGCTTTTCTCCAAACAATGTGTATGCAAAATTGTCGTACAAAAGCGTCTCAAAGAAAAGAGTGAGCACTTCTCTATCTTGAGCCGGAACCTTTGCTAATTGCTCTTTAACATAGGCTAATTCGGCATGCGCTGACAGGCAACGAACAGTCGGCAATAGGAACAGCATCAATGAAATAAGAATAGATTTTACAAACATACAATCACCTGAAATCGCCAGCCTTGTACAGCGAAGCATACAAATCTGGCGCCGTAAGTTATCTATTTACAAGTCCAAACACTCAGTTTACATCTGGAGCATCGCCATTTGTTCTTTGCTAGAAGCAAGTTTGTCTGTAATCTGCCGCAACATGGGCATTTATAGACCATCTCTCCTGGAACGCCTGGCTCAACTCCGGCCTCAATTATATATAGGTCATTGTCAGCATCGCTCCACAACTCATCCACAGCAAACATCGCCTCATCAAATTGCACAAAAAGATGACCTTCATCCGACTCAATTAAATCTCTTTCAGAAATATAAATTCTGTCGGAAACCTCATAAGCCGAAGCCTCAACTGAAAACCCCAAGGCAAGAGAGAGAGCCAAGAAAAGTACCTTAACCAATTTCATAACCAACCTCCACAATTTTACTGTAAAAAGCCCCTCGGCAATACTATTTCCAGAAGGACCTCTTTCACAGTAAAATTCACCAACATAAACCGCAAGCGAAAACGAATCACTTTTAGCCAAGGGAAGCAAAAACTCCTTCTGCAATATTTCTCCGGGATGTGTTGCCTCATATAGTGATATATAGGTCAAGAATTACCGAAAAGCTGTAGACTTTTTAGTTCCCTGGTATGCAAAGTTGTAAGAACAAAATACGAGAGGCTAGTAGCATGAGTTGTTTTTCAGGAATACAGAGCGCGATAAGTAGATGGATGTGGCCAGAAAGTCAGATTGATACAGCACATTGGAGGCTAGAAGATGTTAAGGTGGTTATTAGTGCTGCAACTGATGATGAGATCAGTAAAGAGCGCACGGTTTCTTTAGCGCGCATCGCTAGCAAGGGTTGGGGTTTTTTCTCGCAAGTAGTAAATGCTGTAGGGTTAGTTCGGTTTGGATTTAATCTTCACAAAATTCCTGCGGGCGTACCTAGTCAAAATGGCTGTTTTAAAAGGGCTGAATATTTCCCTTATTACCAGCCCCCAACATTCAACTTTTCAACATTCGCGCCAATAAGTCAGAAAATTTTTACGCCCCATCGAGGGGATGCTAATGCTGGCTTTGTTATTGACAATGGCACACCTTCTATCTACCAACTGCTCGTTCAGATGCTTGGGGATAATACGATTACTCCCGATGACATTATCTTTACTAGCGGACACCATGCAATGTTTCCTGGTAAAACTCATCTCCATAAACTCTTTACTCCAATCAACGTGCAGCAACATAGAAAAACGATTTATGAGTGTGCTTGTAGGCTTGTAGAGCCCTTGGCTTCTACACATCTTGGTGGTTTGCAAGTGCAAATTGATGAGTTGTCACATGCTTTTACATGCAATGTCATGAGCAGGCTTTTATTTGGCAAGTTTGATGACAATGGTGAATTACAGCAGAGCACTGCATGTTTTTTTGAGTACATCTCCCGAGGTTTTAGAGGAGAGCCTACAGAAAATCTTCAGGTACAAAAGCAAGTAAATACCTTTTGGAAGCTTATAGACGATGCAATAACTGAACGCAGAGGGATTGTAGGTGAACTTAGCCAAGACGAGACTTTCACCGAAAAAAAGTTAAAAATGTTTATTTTTTCTTTGCTATTTGCAGGGGTAGATAGTACAAGATCATCATTAACGTACGGAATTTTCGAAATAGCAAAAAATCCTCAGCTCCAGCAAGATGTGAGAGCACAAATCACTGATTCCCAGCTAGATAACTTAAATGATTCCTTTGTTGATGTTGCTTGTAGGCTGCCTTTTTTAAAACAGATTATCATAGAAGCATTGAGGATGTTTCCTCCTGTAATTGGAGTGACGCGCATTGCAAGCGTTCCATTAATTATAAAAATTATTCACAGCGGTCAAGCCCTCTCATTTTTTATCAAAAAAGGCGAACATTTGGCGCCGGCTCCTCACTTAGTGGCTCGCGATCCACGACTATTCCCAGATCGCCCTAACGTCTTTGAGCCAAAACGCCACTCAGTAGCGGATCTACCCAAATTTCTGCCAAATCTTCCTTTTTCCCCTTTTGGAGGAGGCGCGCATAGCTGTCCCGGCGCGATGCTCTATCAGGAAATGGCCATGATTTTTTATGCAACACTTATACAGCAATTCTCCCTTTCAACTGATATTAAAGAAGTTGAACAGCAAGGACACTTCATCAACAAGCTGAATGTGCCAGTGCTCGTGAATGTAAGCCAGCCATAAGCATAGATTTTTAATCCTGAGCTTTGATCTGAAAATCTTCGAATTTTAAAAACCGAACGTTGTTTTCTAAAAAGTTTTTCTTAATTAAATCGCGTACGAGAGTTGCGTAAAAAGGCCCTAGAATGAGCTTTCCTGTGTCAAGACTTATCCATCCCGGCACAATTTCGCACATTCCGGTTTTGTCTCGGCAATGCATTGCGCTTTCAGGATCAGAGGGATTTGCATCGCCCTCAGAATAGATAACACCGGCTCTGACGTCCAACAATCCGGCTTTTGCAAGTTGGGGGATATACTTTGCTGCACCCTCTATTATTTTATGGCCAAGCGCTTTTTTTTCTTCGGTCAGATCGCAGCATGTAATCATTGATTCCCAATGCAAAGGAACTTCTATATCGGAAGTCTGGCTATAATTGGTGATGGGCGCGTATGTCAAAAATGCTGTTCCATCCCTCCAATTGGCCATCATGGCAAAGGGTCCACGGACAAACATCATAGAATGAGAGTCGATCATGCTTTTTGGCAGCTGGACTTTTGCAAGGACTTTAAGTCGGTTTGTAAAGACAAAGTCTGGTTTGTGTCCTAAAAACGAATCAATTTTATGGCGGTACTCCCACGCAGCGTTCACAACCTGGTTAGCTGCAAGTGTACCGATTTTACCATCAGATGCTTTGTAAATAAGTTCGAATGTTTGCCCCTGTCGTTTTGCGTCGATAACTTCATGCTCAGTCAATATCGTTATATTCTTGGCAGCTCTTAGTCGGTGATTCACAGTCGCCACCAATTTAGGCATATTGATCAACTGTTCTTTTGTTTGAATGCCCAAAACTACCTGATTTTTGTCGACCTCGTTTTCATACTCCTTTTCATTCAATACCCGATAAAAGTTTTCGGACTCTCCAAACTGCTCGTCATACTTTTGCTTTAAGAGTTCGCATATTTTGAGGTATTCTTCTTTCGAAACTTGCGAGTCCTTAACAACGAAATAGCGAGCTCCTCCATCATCAAGCCTGATATCGGGAAAAAATCGGTCAAATTGCTTTGACCCTTCGATCATTTGATATCCTGTGTTGGCATCTGTGTAGTGAAATCCAAATGCCGACCTTCCCGGATTAATTCCGCTGGTACGGCTCATCACATTTTTAGCTTTATCGATAAGGATAACCTTAAAGCCTGCGTCTGCAAGTTGCAATGCAGCGGTTGAGCCGCCAATACCTGCGCCTATTATGCAAACAGTATGATCGTGAAACAAAATGCCTCTCTTTTTGCATTAAGTATAAAAAAAGGGCAAAAGACATGTAACTGTACAAGCAACTACAGTAGTTTATACGGTAGTAATTTATTCGAAATAGCCGCTAGCTTGTAGCAGCTCGGCAATACGAAAGAGTTCTGACTTATTCTCACAATTGAGTTTGAGTCTTGCTTTTTCCATGTAGAACTCAACCGTGCGAGCACTTAGCACGAGAACATCGGAAATTTCTCTATAATTTAATCCCTCATAGAGGCATTTCAGGCATTCTATCTCTCTCGGAGTAAGTCGAGCTACAGCCCGGTAGTCAAGAAGGCTTAGACTGTCCAAAAACTGAAGTTTTTCATGATGTGTGGATTGCGATTGAAGACCTTTTGGCGGTCGATTATAGGCAGCACCCAGTTCGGATGTTAAATCGACCAGATTGTCTCTAAATGATTTTAACAGAGGCTTCATTTCAGAAAGAAAATACGCATTAAATTTTTTAAGCAGTGGCAGGTTGTTGATGATCCTATCACTGAATTCAGCTCCTTTAGAGGTATCGCTTGCATATCCAAATCTGAGCAGCTCTTTACCTTGTTTCATGACAAGACTCATTCCGAGATTTACATTACGTGCATCGGCGCACGAATCAAGAGTTTCTTGAAATTTGGGATTTTTGATATTCCTATAAGAATAAAATCCGGGCTGGATGAATCGCGGATTATGAAAAAACGGACTATGCTGATAGAGCTTAGCAGCATGATAGTACTCATGCATATCCGGGTTGCTCCCTATGCTGAAATAGCCGCCGTCCGTCGTGGTATGGCTGTACCAAAAATAGTGCACATCCAAATAGCGATGCAGCGGATCACAAATTTTTTTAATAAACTGAGACTTTCTGACAGTAAACCTGTCGACCATCTGTTCAGCTGTTGACATCGTCTATCCTAAAATCAATTGTTATCTATTTTAGGCTATAGCACAAAAAAAGTAAATGGCTAGCCTGACTTTACAAGTTAGGGAACGGTAATTGATGCAAGATTTTGATTCATAATGATTTAAAGATTACAAATCTATTCACCAGGATTTGGTAGTTTTACTAAAAAGATACCAGCCGCCAAAAATGCGATGAATTTTGCACATCCTACGACCACTTCCTTCATCTGAATGCCTTTTGGTACATACATAAGTTCTCGAAATTCGTTGGGGTAGCTGGCAGAGGGTCTTACTGACTTGTAGAGGATTCGATTTGCAAACAGCTGTATGCGTGTTGGATTCTCAAAGGGAATAGATTGGAGTTGACAGCTGTTTAGATCATCTATAATTTTTAATTCTGTCCCAGCGACTACTACATACAGCATGCCATTTGCCACCTCTACCTGCAGGCCGGCATTTTCGGGGTGCTCAACTGGGTAGCTTGCCAGTACCTTGCCGGTTTTGACGCAAGCGGCTATAATCCCAACGCCTGGGTTTTGTAAAAAGACAAAGCGCTCTGTTGCTTGAATAAATTTCCAGCCGCCACTTCCAGCAACTTCAATTGAAATGGCATCAGGCTTGGTAAGATCGAGAATACGTAACTCTTCTGCCTCATCCTTATAGAAGCAGTATCCACACTCAATGGCTCTAAACGATCTTTGTGGCAAGTAATTATTCTGAAATACACCCGTTTGTGTATCGGGGTCAATAATAAAAAGCCGATTGTGTTCTATAATACAGTAAAATTTATTATTATAGCATGTATAGGCAGTGACCTTGAGGTTGCGGTTTTCGTACACCAGCTGCCATTCATCGTCTATACTTTCCCTTATGCTCGTCACGCCATTGTCCATTGATGAAAATTGATATACGCGCTCACCATATAGCGCTAAGTTCCAAACATCAGGACAGCCGCGTATAACATGGGAGCCATCACGTCTGAGCAATAAAAACGACGAATAAACATGATGCCGAATGAGGCATGCCTGCTCATTTGCCGCTATGAAGACGCCGCCATGGCTGCGCCAGGGAAATTTCATCCCCAGCCTATCCTCAAGCTGTTCCTTTCGAAATTGAGAGACAAGCCTGCGGTTTGCTCGAATGTCACTGATAAGGGTGCTTGGGGTTCGATACTGCTCGCGTAAATCTACACAAATCTAGAAAAATCTACACATTTTGTGTAGATTTTGTCTCATTAGGTTTTACTTTAACAAAAAAAGGTTTCAGAAAAAGCACCAAGAAAATATGCTCAATATCTGTCCTAAACTAGAATGTATTGGAAGCCGCAAAAAATGCCGAAACCCACATCTGAAAGCCAAATATTCACCTACCAGACACGTCTTGTATTAGACGAGAATCTCTCGCACATCCTCTCTAGCTTCGCAGCAACCATGGGCAAAATCGAAAGAACACTCTTTGCCGATTTGCAGCGGAGCAAAGATGTTTCCCAGCTAAAGTCTGATTACATCAAACGCTTTGAAATCACTGCACGCCAGTTTAACTCAGTGAGAGTGCAGGTAGAAGGAAAAATCGATTCGGTCAAAGAACTCCATAAGAACCACATGGCAGACTTAAGTCAACGTATTGACTCTCTCGAAAAAAAGATTCCAACCATTAAAAATGAGCAAACCCGACATCAAAAAAACCGCCGTCTTTCACAATTAAAGAAAAAGCTGTCTGATCTTAAAGAGGATGAAGCATCTGGTAAAGTGCGCATCTGTTTTGGCTCTCGCAAACTATTTCGGGCTCAATTTAATCTACAAGAAAATGGCTATAATTCGCGTGAAGAATGGAAAGACGAATGGCAAGAGTCGCGCAAGAATCATATATTTCTCTTGGGGTCGAAAGATGAAACGAGCGGCAACCAATCGTGCACTGCCCGTATTCAAAAAGATGAAAGCTTAACACTCAGGCTTCGTTTACCGAATTGTATGGTTCCGCAGTTCGGCAAATACGTCGAAATCCACAATGTCAGATTTAAATATGGCCATGACGTCATCCTAGCAAGTCTTCACAGCTGTTTGGATAGAAAAAATGGAGACAAAGAATCAGGTGTTGCCATAAGTTATCGCTTTTTACACAGTGAAAAGGGCTGGCAGCTTTTTGTAAGCACTGCTTTACAAGCGCCTAAAAAAACTACTTGCGCAGATCTTGGAACTATTGGTGTCGATATCAACATCGATCATCTCGCCATTGCAGAGCTTGATAGATATGGCAACTGTGTCGGGCATAAAAAAATATCCATAAATCTGCACGAAAAAAACAGCTGCCAAATAAAAGCCCTGATTGGAGATGCAGCAAAAGAAGTTATTGACTTATGTATCGAAACAAAAAAGCCACTTGTTCTTGAAAAGCTTTGCTTTCAAGATAAGAAGGCTACTCTTCGTGAAGAGACGTCTGCTAATCGGGCAAGAGTTCTTTCTTCTTTTGCCTACAATGCGACTATTCAGGCGATGAAGTCCCGAGGTTTTCGGTTTGGAGTAGAGGTCAATCAAGTAAATCCAGCCTTTACATCGGTCATAGGCCGATGTAAATTTGCTAAAAAATATGGTTTATCAATTCATGAATCGGCAGCGATGACAATTGCTCGTCGGTTTCAAGGAGTATCTGAAAGCTTGCCGCGCAATCTGGACAACATCCCAGATGGCAAAGGTGGCCACGTCACTTTATCTCTACCTGTAAGGAATCGAGATGAACATGTGTGGACATTGTGGCGGAAAGTCAAAAGAAAACTTCAAGTGGCCCTCGCAGGGCATTTTCGGGCGACAAAACGTCGATCCTCAAGCCCACAGGCCTGTTGTGATAGTGAGATCTCGGATTTTGCAGGTGAAACTCCTGCACACGAATCGTCAGCAGCACTGTTCGGCTGACGTTATACTCTCACATTATGCCCTGAGGGCATAATGTGTAGATTTGTGTATATTTTTAGGAAGGCATTAGGAAAAGAAGAAAAATAGACTTGGTAACGCTCATTTGACAGAAGCGCTTCGGCAAACACCTGGCTTAAAGCTGTGCGTCGCCACAGCGTGCAGGTGTTCATGGCAGAGAGTACCTCCTGCGGCTCTAAAGAGAGCAAGACTCTACTCACAACTATTTCTGAGGCCGGAAATGCAACAGTCATTGGTTTAAACTAACTCCTGTAAACAAAATAGAAAAATCATCTGCGAAACAAACGCTCGAAACTGATTATACGCCAAAGCATACCCCAAGTGAACCTTGTGGTCAATAGAGCTTGGAGTACCATTAGGGGTTGTTAGGAAATAACTTTATTAAAATATAATAATATATATATAATGATGGTATAGAAGAAGGCGAAAAAGTAACACTAGCATGCACGGAGAGGGAAAAAAAGATGAGTACAGTAGGCCAACCACCAAATCAGGGACCAGAAGCTATTCCTCAGCCGGGAAGTACCGCCAAAATTCCATCACGCTCCCCTCCTCCTTTAGGGCAAACAGCAGCCCCGACCTCTTCTTCGACTGAAGGAGCAATAACTGATATATACAAGGCATCCGTTGCTCACTCATTTGAAATACCCAGGGCGCTCTTAAATTTAATCCTACAAGGAACATGTTTTTTGGAACACTGGCCGGTGAAGAGGTTTTTTTACCCGGAAATGATAATCAGCCAACGTATGCAAGAAAATATAAACCATGCGCCTCCTCCGATGAGCTTAGAAAAAAACTTGGGGAGGTAAATGCATATACAGTGCGAGATCCCCTATTTACTACCGAAGGGGAAGCCTGGAAGGCTATGGGAGAAGAGTACAGCCGCAAAGGTGGTTATTTTCATACAATCAAGGAATATGAGTGTTTCAGATCAACAAAGATATATTACTTGCTATGCATATGCCCTTGGCACTTTTGGCACTAGATTAGAAAAAGTGGCCGGGAAATCAATGGAGGAACTCCAGAAATCTGTTGCGGAAACTGACATTGGCCCAATTGTAAGAAAGTATTTCGAGAATGTTACAGAACCTCGTGATGGAGATCTGGTAATCTATTCTCATTCTCCTGGGAAGTTTTATCATGACTACAAGCGTAGAGTACATTCCGGCATTATGCATGCAGGGATTTATCGCGTAAAAACAGTAGACTCAGAGATGCATGAAGTTTTAAAAAAATGGCGAAAGTTAGCTGGCGTTGAAACAGAGTCTGATATAAAACCTTTTCAATGTGAATGTGTTGAATCGAAATGGGGTGTTTGGAGAATTCCTTATGTTTTCGAACATGAAGTTTTTTTTATGTCCCCCTCAGATGGAGACGTAGTAACATTTTATCGCCTGAAGGAATAAACCCTAGCAAAAGCAGTTGCGAAGCCGTCTAAACTGACTCTCGGTCACGCTATGGATAGCACACGTAGGTTTTTAATCAAATGGGAATGCGAATTTCGTAGATGTCTCTGTCGCTTTTCGCATTTGACCACGCGATTGTTCCTGACTCTTTATCGACATAGACTTTTTTGAAGTAATTTATATCCTTAAGAGGCTCGAAGATAGGTCCAATTAAACGATCTTTAAGGTCCACCAGTTTTTCCTCTCCATTTTCGAATGTTACAATTAATTTATATCCAGAATTATAAACAACTTTAATAACATCTAGTAACATAGAATTACCTCCTCAGACCAAGGGTTTTATTTTATTAGGGACGCGTCCCGATTGAGCCATTTCCCAATCTTTAAGCAATTCTTCTCTATGTAAATCTGCCCATTCAACAACCAAGTTGCGTACTTTGATAGGAAGATTTCCTTCAAGTACATTAAGAGTACGTATATCAAATGTGCCCTTTAGATCACCATAACGAGCATGAAAATGGGGCGGGTTATGGTCATCATAAAAAATTTGAATTACAATCCCTAAGAATCGACAAATCTCTGGCATAATCTATTCTCACTTCTATCTTTTAAATGTATCAGACATAAAAAAAAATAACAATAAAAATTGGGTCTTGGCATGTAGACATTTGGAATGCCCAATTGCCCAGCATGGCCCCGGTGCATAAAGTCTTTTACCCTAATAGCCTGACCGCCCAAGCTACAAATCACCTTTACAAGTACTCCTAAACCCTTATGTGCTTCATTCGGGTTGTTTTCCTAATAGAAAAGAGGTTCGTAAGCGTGTCTCAAGCCTATCAATATTCTTAAAAAATTGGGTCAAGCTTCACACTTCCCAATTTGAATGTGGAGTGTGAAGCTGCCTCCCCCGTTACTAGCAAATTCCACGATGTAGACAAATAGACATGTAGACAAATGGACATGTATACTTGACGCAAAAATACCATTTTGTTTATAATAAGAATATGAACCAAAGGAGGAGATTATGGGTGCTCAGTCTCATGCTCATAGAATAAAAGTAAGCGTTGATGTTTCCGAAGAGGAAAGAACATATATTAAAATGATCGCTGCCAAGAAAAAAATGACCATCAGCGAGTTTATTATGTCTTTTGTTAGACCTAATATTCCTCATTCTGAGCCAAATGCTGAAACAAAAAAAGCAATGAAGGATATTGAAGAAAACAAAAATCTTACACGATATAAAACTATTGATGATTTTTGGGCTGATATGGGATTAGATCCAAATGCTTGAAGTTGTTCCGACCAAATCTTTTAAGAAAGATTTAAAAAAATACCAACATAAAAAAGATATAGTTAAAGAATTATATGATGTAATTTCAGTTTTAGCTAAAGAAGAACCTTTAGATTCTCAAAAGAAAGACCATACATTTAGTTGGAAATTATGTTAATTTTAGAGAATGTCATGTCAAAAATGATGTTCTTTTAATTTACCAGGTCGATGAAGAAACAAACAGCCTTTATCTGGCGAGATTTGGATCACATTCTGAAGTTTTTTAAATCGGCCTAATCCCTGGCAATTTCCCCATAAAAATGAGGCCCAAGAACCGATTACAATTTAACGTAAAATGATGCCAATAAGTCTGGCAATATTAATAATTCTGAGAGCCACTACTGCTACTAGCATCACTGCTAGAGCTATACCATAGGTAGTTTCAAGGCAGCTCCATTTTCTTTCTTGCACCCAAGAAGGGCTTGAATAACTATGTGGCACTCTTGCACTGTTTAGCTTCATCCTCATTGCGGGGCAGTCGAAAGGGCCTGGGCAGCGAAAAGACGTGTGTATTGGGCAAGCCATATGTATTTCTCCTTACATAATTGAAAGCTACGTGTAGCAGAGAAACATATTTTTGTCAAATCCTGATTAAGATCGAGATTAAGAGAGAAATGGCTTAAGTTGACACTATTGGCCTCGGCCCTTTTTTATTCATCAACGGCGTAAGGGATGTCGGCAACGATTACAGAGAGGTTGTCTTCGGCTCCGTTATTGTAGGCTTCGGATACATTTACTGATTTGCAATCATGAGGACCGATGATTCTTTCGTTCTTTTTTTTGGTTGTTGAAAACTATATCTTATTGATACGCTTACGTGACAATCAATTGCATTTGTTAAAAAATCATATTAAAAAAAAGGAATGTTATTATGTCAGCACCTATCAATCAACAACAAGATAATCCACGAGAAGGGGCGGGGTTTTGGGCATTTCATCCGGTAGGCAGAGGAATTGGAGCAGGAGCTGCTGCAGAGCTATTTACTAATTCGACCACGTTCAAGTCAGGTTTTGTATACGGTTGCCTGTCAGGTCTCACAAACGTGACAATCCGTTCGTTATTTGGAAAGAAACTTAATGATGATTCAGCTAGCCCGGAAGCAAAAGCTTTAAAATCTATCGCCGTTGATGGGGCTTGCTGGGGAACAAGTTATGCTGTTATGCAACAATTAGCGAAAATGACGAATAATGCGTTCCTTAAAATGCGGGCTGCTCCTGCATTAGGGATTGGCTTGGCAGGTGTTGTATTTGGCTATGCCAATAATGATCTTCTTTCCACTAAAAGGGATAAAATATAGCGAGATTAAAAAGTGAAAGGGTCTAAAAGGGGCCCCTTGTAAAACGGGGGCCAGGCTTCACACTTCTCAGTTTGAATGTGAAGTATGAAGCCTCGTTTCCGTTTTGATCTCGTTTTATAAAAGAGCGATTTCAACCTGACATGTATTGTCAGGATTGGGGGAAATTTTCAATTGGATGGCGTGGGCAATTGTTTGGGCCTTCTGCCATTCAGTCACCCCCTCGCTTGATCCCTGAATGAATGAAGAAAAGAGTTTATCTAAGTTGGGCAGGGATTTTTTTGGGGAATGGAAGGAGTGAGGTATTGGTGTTAAATCAAATCGAACGAATAGTGCATCTCCGTATTTGGCTGCAAAGACCCCTGTTACCACTCCTTTAGGATTCATTTTTTCTAGAAGTGCAATTGCCGCCTTCGAGACTTCCATTTCCGTTTCCTGTAGCCAGGATTTGAGGGTGGTAGAAAATTCTGTCTTACGATAGGAGGCGCTTTTTGTAGGGAGTTTCGACTCATGTGTATAATTCCAGCGAAGGATGCAATAATCAACACTTTCATAAAATTTTTGAAGAAGTTCCGGATCGAGAGTACTTGACGAAAGCTCACGAAAAATGGGCTGAGAAATGTTAGCAAGAGTAACCGTTGAGCGATCAAACAGACCGAGAAATGATCCAATATGAATTGTGATCCACGTCCAGACATTTCTTTTAAGAAGGCTAACTTCACTATTCTTGTATTGCAACACATACTTTTCCGGCTGCTCCGTAAACGCTTGGATTGCTTTAACGTCCATTTTCTATTCCTTTTACTTTCTTTTATTTTATATTATACATAAATGTTATAAATAAAGAGCTATTTTTTTGCAAGTTTTGAGTGAGAGCCAGATCCTGCGATTTGTGCGATTCATTTTAGAACCGCAGGGTACGGGCTACATTCACATTTCTCTTCCACTCGGGTCGTCCTCCATGCTATAAATACCCAATCTTGACAAATATGTCGATATCAGGTATTATAAAGATAAAAGGCATGAAGGGTAAAAAATGGCAAATCGCTACACGGCAGTTCAGTGCATTGAACTTTTTCATCTGCTTTTTCTTGATCAGTTAGGTCGCAAAATCGAAAAATCGCACTATGCACTAAAAGGCGGCTGTAATCTGCGCTTTTTTTTAAAAAGCATACGCTATTCTCAAGATATGGATTTGGATATTCACACTGTGAGAAAAGATACGCTTTCTAATATGGTCGACCGATTGCTAGAATCTACTCCATTTGCTCTGATGCTTCGCGCAAAAAATATGGAACTTGCCCAATTTTCAGCTCCTAAGCAAACAAACACTACTCAACGCTGGAAAATTCAGCTACAGCAAATCAATACAGCAGTACCTATACACACGAAAATCGAATTTTCAAGACGTGAAACAGAAGAGAGTGCAATTTTTGATCCAGTAGATCCCCTTATCATCAGCGGCTATCAGCTCACTCCAATCTATGCAAGCCACTATTCTATGGAGCAAGCACTCCTCCAAAAAATCTGGGCGCTGATTTTACGCACAGAAACACAGGCGCGGGATATCTTTGACATCGTTCACCTGCTTGATATGGGTATTACACTAGAACAGCTTCCACTAGCAATAAAAAGCCGTTTAAAAGAGGCTGAAGAAAATGCCCTTTCCATACCTTATGCTGCATTTAAAAGTCAGGTGATATCCTATCTTCCTCTGGAATATCACAGTCAGTACGACGATCCTGCATATTGGGATAAAATGGTTCTGCAGGTTTGCAACATCTTAAGCGAGGTACCATGAGACTTATAGATGCCTACCAACAGCTCGAACAGCTAAATGATGCCGCCATACAAACGCGCGATGCTGCCGGAGTGCTCCAAATTACTGTTGCCCATGCAAGTAAACTTCTCGAGCGCCTTGGGAAGGCTGGACTTATTGTCTTTGTAAAAAAAGGGCTTTGGGCATTTCCTAAGCGTATGAATTCACTTCTTTTACCACGATACTGTGCAGCTCCTTTTGCCTCCTATGTCTCATTACAAACTGCCCTTTATCAGCATGACATGATCATGCAGGTGCCTGCTGTTACGTATGCCGTGACAGTTGCAAGAACAAAGCATTTTACAACAGCTTTAGGCGAGGTGTCCCTGCATCATATTGACCCATCATTTTTTTTTGGATATGATGTAGATCCCAAAACTGGGATTGCCATGGCAACGCCTGAAAAGGCATTACTTGATTTTTTGTACTTAAGCAGCACAAAATCGCACCTCTTCGGCACGCTCCCCGAGCTAGAATTGCCAAAAACGTTTAGTCGCAAAAAAGCAAAAGAACTACTAGAGCGCATCCCTGCAGTGCAGCGGCGCTCGTTAGTACGGCAGCGTTTTGAAGAGCTCATGCGCTTAAAATTGGGTCAGGCTTCACACTTCACAATTTAATGTGAAATGAGTACTACTCCAATGGCAATGTTGCCAAGGATCATCGCTGCAATGACACTGGGATTTTTTACTTCGTCTTTTTGTGATGCTGCTGTATGAGAGTAGCCCTGTACTTAGAACTCGCTTTATTATGGCTTTGCCTATGTTCTAAGAGCCATGCGAAGTCTAGCTTTTGTATAATTTCTTTGCGATCAAAGCCGAGGGAGGCGATTCTTTCTACAAAGGCAGTATAGATTTCATCATCCGGTGTGAAGACGGCTAGCTTATTATACGTATACCAGGAAGGACGAAAGTTACCGCGTCGCGGATTGGAATAGAAGTTATCTGGGATATGCTGAATCTTCATTTTGGAAAACCAGTCAGGGTTATTTTCTGTACGGACGGGATCATTAGACCAGACGGCTTTAAAAAGCGGAGAAATTGCCTCATGGGCTTCCTCTTTTGTTAGGTACATCGCTTTCTTTAAAAAGCGGCGTAAAGCAGAAAGCGGCACCAATTTTCCAAAAAGCTGAGCGCCAAGTCCAATAGCTTTTGCCGTGCCCTCTTCTAGCAAAAGGCGTATCATGCAATCAGTAAGCTCTTGAGCAATATGGTTCTGGGTAGCTTGGCTTAAAAGATATTTCTCATCTTCTTGCTTTGCGCGAATATTTGTAAGAAACTGAGCAATTTCTGCAGTATCGGAAGGCTTTAAAAAATAAAGAGCTACTTTCCAATGTTGGGAGGACAATTCTGCGCTTACAAGGCCTTCTACTATTGCCTTCCGAATGCCTTCCGGGAAGGGTGCGGCTTTTGTCATCAGGGCAAACACCTGAATGCCCGGCTCTTCAAGGCTAGCAAAAAAAATCATACACGCAACCGTGCGCAATCTTGAACTTTGTGCAATGTTGTGGACTACAGCATCTCTGACAGCAGAATAAGCAAGGCCATTTATGAGGTTCCTCATTGCAGCAAGAGGAAGGCTCGCATCATTAGATTTTTCAAGAGCTGCAAGAATTTTAGATATCATGTCCTGAGATAGCTGTGGAGTTAGTCTGGTAGCTAAAAGGAGGTTCGTTTTCAGTAAAAATGAAAAATACTCCTCCCTCTTACACATCGGAAATGCCGGCCGGTTGAGAATGTGCACGAGTACTTCAATCTCGCAGGGGTTTAATGCCGAAATCCAAGCAAGACCCTTTACAGCATCATCATGACGCAAGGAATAAAGGACTTTAGGCAGATCAACAGGATTGCCTACCCATTCAGCGAACGTATGCAAAAAGTCATAGGAGGCGCCAATTGTATTTTTTCCTTCTGTGATGAGTGCGCAAAAAAACTTGATAATCCGTGCGGTTAGTTTGATCTTTTCATCAACCTCCTCAACCTGCTTCTTAGCCTCATCGTACCACAACTTTACCGCATCAAGGAGATCTGTGGGCTCTATTTGTCCGGGTGTACGCAAAAGATATTCTAAAAGACCGACTTCCTTCTCGGACGTTTTGAAAGATATCTTATGAAACTTTTCGGCGCAGTAAGGAAGTACATACAGCACAAGGGTAAAGTATTCATCCTCGCCTGTCTTTTCAAAAAGGTGAAGAAAAAGCCTGAGGCAGCTTTGCCGGTCGTAGTTAGGAAAAAAGTGAAATAACTGCGGTTTTACATCACCAAAAAGAAGCGATGCAAGATAGGCAACTTCTGTTTCTATATCCTCGCCGCTTTGCGCCCTTGTTAATAAGGTTGAAATTCTTGTAACGTGTACTGTAAGTGCCGCTCTGATATCAGAACTTTTTTCAATCCGGCAAATTTGCGAAAGAAGCGCAGTCCTCTTCCTTACACCCAGTGTAACAGAATCAAAAACTTTGATAACATCATGAATAGGTGGTGCTACTATGCGATTCCAGTCAACTAAGGCTTTCGCAATAGTATCAATGAGCTCATTGTTCCTTGGGCTTATAATGCCGAATATAAAATGGGAAAACTGCTTCGTTTCATAAATAGCATTCTCGCTCTCATCCCTTCTTCCCTCGATAAAATCAGATACTCGCATCCTAACATGATGCACTGTGCTACCTTTTTGCGATTTCATTGCCCGTTCAATCTTATGTGATGTTAATGAAGTAACTTCTTCTTTTTGTGAAAGGAGGCTAAAAAAGTAGTAAGGGCATGCCCGAAGAAAAAGTGCCAAAGAGTCTGGCTTATCTTCCTGCACATAGTGAAGAAGAAAAAGCAAAAGATTTGCCTGCATCTCTTCAATTGAAAAGCCATGAAACTTTTTTGGCTCACTTCCGTCAAGCACCCGCTCTAGATAGCGAAGGTAGTCATCAATGTTTTTACCGCGAAAGTAGTCTTCAAGCACTTCCTGTGATGTGTGTTTTTTGACAAGCTGCAGCGAGGCAAATTGCTTTTCTAGTGCTTCTATATTACTGAGAGTAACGTTCATAATAAAATATAATGCTTGATTGTTAGATTTATTACCATTGGCCCCTGCCCTTTTTTATTCATCAACGGCGTAAGGGATGTCGGCAACGATTACAGAGAGGTTGTCTTCGGCTCCGTTATTGTAGGCTTCGGATACAATATCTTGGGCTGTTTTGCCTTGATTCAGAAGTTTTGCGATATGGGCAGTTGTAAATATATCAGGCACGCCATCGCACGATAAAAATAGCCTTAAGGGGTTGCCATTTTCTTGTGGTTTAAGTTTAAGTACATGTATGCTGGGAGAGGCCCGGACAAAACTACAATAATAGGCTCCAAAAACGCTAAACGGCAGCAGGCCATCTACTCTACCTTTATCGACCATTCCACCGAGCTTCTCGATTTTTCTTACATAGTCGGGATTATCCTTGCCTGCTTCTGTGTTAAGCTGCTGGCCAGAACTTGTGACAGCGCGAGAATCGCCGATATTCACCGTAAAGAGGCGGTTTTTGTAGATAAAGCAAAATATGCAGGTGCTGCCTGCAGGTGTTGGGCTTAGAAACATTCCGTCAAACATGCTTTTTATGACTAAATCTAACTGTATCATGCCTATTTTTAGGGCATTTCGAAAGCTCAGGTCAAAATCTTTCGGCTCCTTAAGAGCGGCGTCTAACCATGACTTGACAGTTGTAGCAAGCACAGCTTTGAGAGTGTGCGATACGTGGATTGATTGGTTAAAGCCATCCATAATGGCAAAAAGGGGACACTCTGTACCATCTGATAGTGTAAATGAATCTATAAGATCAGCATCTTCCATCGCGGGGCGCCTTCCTTGTCTTGCGCAGCTTGAATAGGTAATTGTCCCATTAAGTAATGTTCCATCTTTGACCTCGTCATTTGTATTGCCGTCATCGGTTATCGGTTCAAGCACATCTGTATTAGGGGGTATTGTGCGATAGAGTTTTAGACGATCTACAGGCTTGAGATGCACTGGACGGCCGCGTCTATCAGAGCATATTGCGGTTTTCGTATCGGGGACAAATGAAAGATCGGTAGGTTCTGCAATGCTGTTTAAGCAGGCTAGTGTGTTCATTGCTGCTTCCACGGTGTGCTCTGATGTGGTTTGCCAGCTTTTTATAAATCGTTTGTAAACGTCAAGAAGCTGGTTAAAGGATAAATTCATAGTGGAAAGGCGCTTGCAAAACGCCACATGAGCGCTTGGGCGAACCATGACACTAAAAACATGCCTTCTGAACATCCTTGCAGCGCTTTCTGCAGAAGCGCCTTCCCAAGGTGTTAAATCATGTGGAGTATGCAGTATTGTTCCAAACAGCTCTTGGCATCTTTGAGTTGTCTGCTCCATGACGAGAGTTTTATAGCATTCAAAAACTTCGGCCAAAAGTTCTGAATACGATCCAGCCTGCGAGTAGACGGTTTTAACAGCAAGGAGTCTTCGGTCTATATCAGGAGCAAATAGAGACGCTAACATGGTAAATCTAGATGTAAATAGCTTTTGGCATCTTTCCCACTGTTCGAGTTCTTTGTTGAATGCTGCTTGATAGACACCGGGTTCAGCTGCGCCTTGGATTTTTGTTATAGCAGCATAGAGAGCTGCTAAAAGAACAGGGCGCGCCATTTCAGGAAAGGCATTTATACGATTTTCAGGAAATATAATGGGAATTGGGGCTGGAGGTTGTGTCATGGCTTTTCCGTACTATAGAATATTTGAGCTATTAATAGGTTTAAAGAGCAACCGTTTGTAAGCAACGGGCAATTATACTCCCCATTCAAATATTAATTCAAATAAAATAATACGAAATAGATGATGCGAGAGGGCTTTTTTAAGTTTTGCACTTGAGCGAAGCATTGTTTTGGTATAAGATATGTACCTACATGAACCCACAAGCAATTGACCTTACTTTGGAGTTATCTTCTCAATGATTTCTGCTTCTGCTGTATTAGGTGCACAACAACTGCAACAACCAAAACAGGATTCCTCAGTAGATGATAGACGCCGAGCTCGCCATGAGGCTTTATGCCAACAAGCCTTTTCGGAAGCAGCTGCAGTTTTTCAGGATGGTAATGATCGCTTTATCTATCCCCAAACAGATGAGGATGCATGGCTACGCTTTCGCATTGATCCCGGCAAGCGCGTGCTGAGGCGTCGCAATGAAGAGCAGTTTCGACGAGAGCAGCTGGTTGAGATGCTTTTTAAGCGGCTTGATGTTTGCGACTCAATTATCCCATCTGCCAAGGTAGAGGTTCGCAGTGATCAATTGGACCATCATATTGTATCGCCATATGTTCATTTTGTGACTCTGGAAGACCTTGCTACAGAGCTTCATCCACGGGTTTTAGAAAGGCTTGCGGTGGACTCTGAAGTGGCGCTCTTAGAATTGGTGGCCCTGCAGCCGACAGATCTTAGGAAAGAGAATATAGGAGTTCGATTGTCTCACACTCATCCTCTTGCAAGCTACTCCGGCTGCACTTTTCTGGATAGGCAGAAATATGTCCCAACCACTCATAAAAGCATAGAAGCTCTTTTTTTGGATCTTTTGCAAAGACCCGCAGGCCTCAACCGCACACTCACACCCATACGAAGCGGCCAAAGCGAAGAGCCCTTCTTGTTAAGCACGCTGTTCCCAACATTCGATGATGTAAAAAAGCAACAATTTGAGCTTGTCTTTTATGACAATGAATACACTATGTACGAGAGTGGCTTACTGCTCCACTATTTCGCAAATTATATTCCAGATGTGGGAGATAAGAAGCCCTATCCTCTCCATAACGCTCCTGTCCGCTGCTTCTTGCTGGACTCTGCCTGGGCCAAAAAGCCTCTTCGCAAAGAAACTCTTGATAAGATGCAGGCCATGTCGAATGAAGAGAAGATGCTTCCGGTACTCGCAGAAGCTGACTTTCCCAAGGATCGGAGCAAGGAAAAGACAATTTTGGCCCTAAAAGAGCGCTGGCAGAGGCGGAAAAATTATCTTAAGGCCTGTGAAGAGTTTGAGAGTGCCCCGCTGCAAAAGAATGTTCTAAACAGCTATTTTAGCCATGCAGTGATTGCCTCATCAGAAAAAGCCCCCCTGCAAAGCCAGCTTCAGCAAGCTGATGCAACGGACAGCGAGGCAATGCTACGTTGCAAGAATGCTCTTCGACGCTACATGGTTCCATCGTTTTTTTCTGTAACATGTTCGATGTATCCTCTACTTGTCGACATTATGAAGATAAAGGAGTCGAATTATTTTAAGGAGGATAGTTTCGGGTGCTATTACTTTCCTTTAGAATCACTAATACACAAACATCTTCGTCGCACTGTCCATTCTAATGTCTTTGATTACTTTCCCCACTTTGACGCCATAGGCAAAGCAATACAGAATAGCTCATCAGAAGCAAATCCTAGTGAACTGCTCTTTGAGTGTTATACCAAAATGTTGCAAGAAGGCATCAACATCGCCCATACCGCTGAATTGGATCACATTTTTTCAGTCATTCAGCAAAAGGTAAGCGGCTTCTGGCTTGAGCGACCATATAACGTGAAAGACCCGTATGATTTTTAGCCGGACCTGCTGAAAGACTTAATTTGCAACTATAGCCTCTCGTGAATTTAAAACAAGACAAACAAGAAAATGCCCGACCCAAACCCAATATAGTGGCTATAGACGGAAGCACGTTGAATACCTGTCACCTAACCTCATAGTTATCCACGACCCCAAAAACCACGCCTGGATCCGCATTGTGCCCTACAGGGCTGTGATGGTTTGAAATTGGGGTCAAAATTGTTTTGGATACACTCTGGAAAAGGCAGTAGAAGATTATAAAATTTCAAAGTATAAATAAATTTAAGAGAGAGTCCATAAATCTTGGCATGCAGGGCGAAGTTTCTTTGCGTCTTTGCGTCTTTTTTCACCTTTAGGTTGAGAATATGAGTATTCATATGATATAATAACGTTAAAAAAATGAGGCCATTATGATCTGTTTTATCCCGCACATTATCCAATACCCATATCAGTGAGCCTGCAACAAAAAGTATTAGCACATCTTCTGAAGAGCAACTCTACCCTCAAATAGATTCAGTTAGTCAGGCGGTAGATAATATACCGCAACCGCCTGAAATGACCTCCAGTTGTACAGAGGGTGTGACACAGCCACAGGTAAGGCAAATTCCCGTGGAAAGCAACGAAACCAAAGAAGCCAATCGCATAGCTAGATGGCTTATTGACTGCGCATTTCATGCGAATAAGAGTGAGAATGAGCTACTTATGTCCATCCCGGAACTGATGTCCCTAGACGCTGCAATTTATGGGAATACACATGGGAATAATCTATCTATGTCTATCGGAGAACAGATGTCGAGGGAACAAATTGGTCGTGTAAGCGAACTTGACCTCTGTTACCTTTCACCTCGTGATAGAAAAATTGCTCCACATCAACTTACACTGCTTGCTAGGATTTTTCCTAATATTACCGACGTTAACCTTAAAAATCCTAATTATAGCGATGAGCATCTCGGAGCATTGGCATGTTTTACAAATCTTCGGAACTTATACTTGGTTAATGGTGCCGAGCCAACTTATGACTTCTATGATCACAAAGTGAGTTTGACTGACCAGCAAATTAAAACACTAGGCAAGCTCAAGACCCTTACTCAATTAATACTTGCAAGTCATGAAAGTCTCACTGGAAAAACCTTCGGGGAACTTCCGGCTTCACTTAAACTTCTTTGTGTCAGTAGGAGCAATTTAACTGATGAATCTATTGGAAATATGCATCATCTTACGAACCTTCAACAGCTCTACCTCGAAGATAACCGTAGCTTAACCGGCAAAGAACTTGGGCAACTACCTATATCGCTCACGGTTCTTACAATATCGGGGAGCAATGTAACTGACGATTGTCTGCTCAATCTTCAACACCTCATTCACCTTCATACACTTGACCTTAGTGACAATCCCCGTATTACTGGGAAAAACTTCGGCAAACTTCCTACTTCGCTCTTAGACCTGAGTGTACGTGACTGCTCAGTAACTGATGACAGCATCTGCACCCTTGAGCAACATCATGAACTTAAAACACTAACACTTGACGGGAACGAATTACTTACTGGCAACACCTTTGACAAATTACCCAAATCCCTCTCAGCTGTGTACTTAAGTAGATGCTGCTCTCTTGTGAATAAGGTATTTAAAAAGATGAGACATCTTGTTCAGTTGCAAAACACGCATCTTCCAAGCCATTTTATGATGGTACCTCATCAACTGCCAGGCAGAGTGACAGTAATACCCTATTAAAGTGCAAGGGGTCAGACCTGTTAATCCTGTCATTCTCAGAGCTTCATATTAGCTTTTTTGAATGATGAAGCCCTGTTTCATCGGGAATGTGCGTTACGGATTGAATGATTAATTTTTTATAATAAATGCCAATAAAAAAGCGAGAAAAAGAAAATCTAATGAAAGGATCTATCTACGACACGACAGACGCCAATAAATATTCAAAGATTTCACTTGAAGGAGAAGGCACGTTATACCTTGCTTTTCGAGATTTTGGAAAATTGATTCATACCTATTTGCAGACTGCTCCTTTGATGCAATTAAAGCGATAGATTATGGATGTGGGGCCGGTCGCTCTACTCGTTATCTAAAACATTTAGGAATTAATCACGTAGATGGCTTTGATATCAGCCTTGAAATGCTTGCCGAAGCCAAATTTTTTGATCAAGATGGTCACTATGAAAAGATCCAAAGTGGCTCAATTCCCGTTGCAGATACTACCTATGATCTCGCCCTACTAAGTTTTGTTACTGTGGCCATCGAAAGCAAATCTGAACTCTTACGTGTCTTTCAAGAGCTAAGTCGCACTCTTCAAAAAAATGGCATAGTCATATCTCTTGCTCTTTCAGAAGCTTTTTGGAATCCGGCGCATCATTGGATAACCTATCAACAAGATTACCCTGAGAACTATAATCCGGTAAGTGGACAAAAGTCACGATTGGCCATCACGTCAATTAACCTGGAGTTAACTGATACTTACTGGCTAGAATCAGATGTCATTGATTGTGCGCAGCAAGTTGGCCTGTTATACGTTAAAAAGCATCACCCCCTTGGTAAAAAAGAAGATGGAATTTTCTGGCAAGATGAGTTACGATGTGCCCCTTATACAATTCTAATTTTCAAAAAAATCTAAAAATGGGGTCAGGCCGAAATGAAATGGGTCAGGAAATGGGGTCGAAATGGGGTCAGGCCGGACAATAGGACATTAGGATTTACAATTAGGTGCTTCCCTGCTAGTATTCATTGATTTATCATTTGAAGAACAAGATCGGATGGGAGCAGAATAATGGCTCGTAGAAAACGATATCACTTACCAGGCGGAACTTTTCACGTAATGCTTCGTGGCAATGCTGGCGAGCAAATATTTTTTTGCGATGAAGATCGTTGTCGTATGTGTTTATTGATTCAGGAAGGTGTAGAACGCTATGGCCACCGCGTCATAGCCTATTGCTTTATGTCAAATCACCTTCATCTAGCCATACAGATAGGTCAATTCCCTCTTTCACAAATTATACAAAATCTTGCATTTCGTTATGCCCGATATATTAATTGGAAGCACAAAAGGATCGGACACCTTTTTCAAGGAAGGTTTAAAGCAGTCTTGGTTGACGATGGCAAATATCTTAAAGAGCTTGTGCGATATATTCACTTGAATCCTGTAAGAGCAGGCATGGTTGAAACGCCAGAAGCTTATAAGTGGAGTAGCCACAACGCATATCTTGGAGATGATCCATTGGTATGGATCATTTCTCAATATCTTCTGCGCCGTTTTTCTGACGTTGAATCAACCGCAATCCATCGCTTTTATGCCTTTGTGAGAAATGCTATAGGCGTTCCAGAGGAAATTGATTTTAAGAGGGGATCTGAGGAAGGTATACTTGGCGAAGACAACTTTGTGACCAAGGTAAAAGAGCAGACAGTGCTTGCGCCTAATGTAATGGCGGGCATTGCATTGCTCACACAAGCCATTTGTAAACACTATGGAATCGCTGAATCAGTTATAAAAGTAAGCAAAGAGCGTCGTGGATCGTATGTAAGAGGGATTTTGGCATTGTTAGTACGAGAAACAGAAGGTCTAACATTAGAGGCCCTTGGGGATTTTTTAAATAAGGATGCCAATACTTTGGGAAAACAAGCTGGTCGGTTGTTCAAGAAGGCGCAAGAGGATGAAAGCATAAGAATAGACATCAAAAACCTTAGGACTAGCCTTAATGAAATGTCCTATTGTCCGGCGCTTTGACCCCATCTTTTGTCCGGCCTGACCCCATTTCGACCCATTTCTAGGAGAAAGGCCATGAGACCCCATTGGAACTCCTATCCTTCAGTCTTCACAGTATCACAGATCCCTTGCTTATAAACTGCGATACTGTTTTGCCTAGTTTTGAAATGGTAAAATTTCCGTACAGGCCGAGAGGATTTTAATAGATGAAGCTTGACTACTATACAATAAGTGGGAATACTTATATGCCACTAACTAAGGAGAAAATTTTATGGTATCTATATATCGTTTTCCAGAGCCTGATTTAATTAGATGCGGATTTACATTGGCAAATGAGCATCCTAATGAAGTGTGTTGCAATGAGGAAACGCCCACAATTGAAGTAGATGATGAAACTGAAATAAAAACACTTTATGCTGACACCGTTGTTGTTGGACGTTCTGCAACATATACTACTGAAACATTCAAAGACGTGCATGAAATACGTTGCAAAACCTTTTTAAGTTTAAGCTCTATAGATCTTGATAAAATAAAAATATTTGCCGATTATATTATGCTAGTGAATAAGTTTAACTCAACTGGTAAAGCGGAACTGCGTGCTGCAAAGACCTTCGCATTAGTGGGCTGTGTTGTAACAGGTCCAGCAGTACAGATGTTGTTTATAGTCTCTAAAGGAAAGCTATGGGAGCACAATCCAATTATTAACCATGTGAAGACCATTGTCGAAACTCTTACAGTCACAATCGATGGAGTTACTCAGTCAATAGGCAAAAAAGTAATAGCTCGTGAAGAATGGCACGAAGACCCAATTGATGAAGTATTCGCGCTATTGAAGCAGAGTTAAACAAAGTGACAGATTAGTAAACAGGGCTGGGCTCAATGGTGTCAACTTAAGCGGTTCTTGATCTTAATCTTGATCGTGATCTTGATCTTTCTCTTCACGCACTTTGACAAGATTAAGATCAAGATCGCAAACGGGTCAGGCCTCTAAGTATCACAGTTGCATCTCTTGAACTGTGATACTGGGAGGCCTGACTCGTTTGAAAAAAAAAAAACTCCGTTTTTGACTCCGTTTTGACTCCGTTTAAGACTCGCTCCAGTAGCTTCGGGTGCACACGACTTTCTGTAAATACCTGCGTCGATTGGTCGCTACTCTCTACAATACTAAAGTCGTGTCCAAAGGCTGATCCTTCTCCAACAACTTTTTCGTCGCTGGGCTGTGAAGTGAGGTCGGCGAGGAACGCTATTCCTTTGCCTCAAGCTCTAGGA
Organism: uncultured Chlamydiales bacterium; assembly: GCA_963826935.1. GTDB lineage: Bacteria > Chlamydiota > Chlamydiia > Chlamydiales > FEN-1388 > SZAS-7. The sequence goes on from CAWGYH010000005.1 coordinate 843,660, forward strand.
TTCCTAAATGTTGCACACCAGTCTATGCTTAAATCTTTATTTGGATACGCGGAGAACATCATTTTTTTTCCAAATATCTTAAAATATAAAGAAGATTGCATTTTTGTGCTATAGATGCATTCGGCTGTAATTATATCGAATATTTTAAAGTCGTTTTCTACACTTACAAATAGCATGCCGTACGCCGCTCGCACTTGCGATATGAAATCATGTCCGCTCCGGCTAACAAAATACTGGGTCACTAAGTTGCTGCTTTGCATGTCATATGCTCTGATGTACTCATCTGTGCTCCTTACATACAACGTTGTAGAAAGCGGAGCTTTTAAAACATCTAAACAGAGTGTGCTGTAAGGGAGTGTAAAAAAAAAAAAAAAAAAAAAAAAAAAAAAAAAAAAAAAAAAAAAAAAAAAAAAAAAAAAAAAAAAAAAAAAAAAAAAAAAAAAAAAAAAAAAAAAAAAAAAAAAAAAAAAAAAAAAAAAAAAAAAAAAAAAAAAAAAAAAAAAAAAAAAAAAAAAAAAAAAAAAAAAAAAAAAAAAAAAAAAAAAAAAAAAAAAAAAAAAAAAAAAAAAAAAAAAAAAAAAAAAAAAAAAAAAAAAAAAAAAAAAAAAAAAAAAAAAAAAAAAAAAAAAAAAAAAAAAAAAAAAAAAAAAAAAAAAAAAAAAAAAAAAAAAAAAAAAAAAAAAAAAAAAAAAAAAAAAAAAAAAAAAAAAAAAAAAAAAAAAAAAAAAAAAAAAAAAAAAAAAAAAAAAAAAAAAAAAAAAAAAAAAAAAAAAAAAAAAAAAAAAAAAAAAAAAAAAAAAAAAAAAAAAAAAAAAAAAAAAAAAAAAAAAAAAAAAAAAAAAAAAAAAAAAAAAAAAAAAAAAAAAAAAAAAAAAAAAAAAAAAAAAAAAAAAAAAAAAAAAAAAAAAAAAAAAAAAAAAAAAAAAAAAAAAAAAAAAAAAAAAAAAAAAAAAAAAAAAAAAAAAAAAAAAAAAAAAAAAAAAAAAAAAAAAAAAAAAAAAAAAAAAAAAAAAAAAAAAAAAAAAAAAAAAAAAAAAAAAAAAAAAAAAAAAAAAAAAAAAAAAAAAAAAAAAAAAAAAAAAAAAAAAAAAAAAAAAAAAAAAAAAAAAAAAAAAAAAAAAAAAAAAAAAAAAAAAAAAAAAAAAAAAAAAAAAAAAAAAAAAAAAAAAAAAAAAAAAAAAAAAAAAAAAAAAAAAAAAAAAAAAAAAAAAAAAAAAAAAAAAAAAAAAAAAAAAAAAAAAAAAAAAAAAAAAAAAAAAAAAAAAAAAAAAAAAAAAAAAAAAAAAAAAAAAAAAAAAAAAAAAAAAAAAAAAAAAAAAAAAAAAAAAAAAAAAAAAAAAAAAAAAAAAAAAAAAAAAAAAAAAAAAAAAAAAAAAAAAAAAAAAAAAAAAAAAAAAAAAAAAAAAAAAAAAAAAATTTTTTTTTTTTTTTTTTTTTTTTTTTTTTTTTTTTTTTTTTTTTTTTTTTTTTTTTTTTTTTTTTTTTTTTTTTTTTTTTTTTTTTTTTTTTTTTTTTTTTTTTTTTTTTTTTTTTTTTTTTTTTTTTTTTTTTTTTTTTTTTTTTTTTTTTTTTTTTTTTTTTTTTTTTTTTTTTTTTTTTTTTTTTTTTTTTTTTTTTTTTTTTTTTTTTTTTTTTTTTTTTTTTTTTTTTTTTTTTTTTTTTTTTTTTTTTTTTTTTTTTTTTTTTTTTTTTTTTTTTTTTTTTTTTTTTTTTTTTTTTTTTTTTTTTTTTTTTTTTTTTTTTTTTTTTTTTTTTTTTTTTTTTTTTTTTTTTTTTTTTTTTTTATATCGATAATGTAAGAAAAGCATCGCGCGGCTGGGCGGCATTAATCTCAAGAATTTATGAAGTAGATCCGCTAACCTGTTCTAGTTGCGGCCAGAAAATTAAGATAATGACCTTTGTGACTCACCCAGAAGAGATAAGGCGCATTCTCAGGGGCATCGGCTGGCTCATAACAATCCCTGAATTTGATCCGCCCCCAGAAGAGCACTGTGACGACATCTGTCAATTGCTTCCAAACACATCTCACGGATTTGCAGAATCTGAGGTCCATGTACATTAGAAATGGGGTCGAAATGGGGTCATTTGAAAAACAAGATCGGATGGGAGCAGAATAATGGCTCGTAGAAAACGATACACTTACCAGGCAGAACTTTTCACGTAATGCTTCGTGGCAATGCTGGCGAGCAAATATTTTTTTGCGATGAAGATCGTTGTCGTATGTGTTTATTGATTCAGGAAGGTGTAGAACGCTATGGCCACCGCGTCATAGCCTATTGCTTTATGTCAAATCACCTTCATCTAGCCATACAGATAGGTCAATTCCCTCTTTCACGAATTATACAAAATCTTGCATTTCGTTATGCCCGATATATTAATTGGAAGCACAAAAGGATCGGACACCTTTTTCAAGGAAGGTTTAAAGCAGTCTTGGTTGACGATGGCAAATATCTTAAAGAGCTTGTGCGATATATTCACTTGAATCCTGTAAGAGCAGGCATGGTTGAAACGCCAGAAGCTTATAAGTGGAGTAGCCACAACGCATATCTTGGAGATGATCCATTGGTATGGATCATTTCTCAATATCTTCTGCGCCGTTTTTCTGACGTTGAATCAACCGCAATCCATCGCTTTTATGCCTTTGTGAGAAATGCTATAGGCGTTCCAGAGGAAATTGATTTTAAGAGAGGATCTGAGGAAGGTATACTTGGCGAAGACAACTTTGTGACCAAGGTAAAAGAGCAGACAGCGCTTGCGCCTAATGTAATGGCGAGCATTCCATTGCTCACACAAGCCATTTGTAAGCACTATGGAATCGCTGAATCAGTTATAAAAGTAAGCAAAGAGCGTCGTGGAGCGTATGTAAGAGGGATGTTGGCATTGTTAGTACGAGAAACAGAAGGTCTAACATTAGAGGCCCTTGGGGATTTTTTAAATAAGGATGCCAATACTTTAGGAAAACAAGCTGGTCGGTTGTTCAAGAAGGCGCAAGAGGATGAAAGCATAAGAATAGACATCCAAAACCTTAGGACTAGCCTTAATGAAATATCCTATTATCCGGCCTGACCCCATTTATGACCCCATTTTTATTTGTTTTTGACCCCATTTTCTTTAAATACGCCTTGACATTGCTTTTTTGGCATGGTAATATGGTTTTTTATTAAAAATGGGAGATTTATTAATGGCAGGAAATACAGTAGAATTAAACGTATCATTGAAAACTTTTTATGATCAATTGGAGCCGGAAATTAAAGAGAAGGCATGGAGAAGTAGCTATGTTACAAAGCTTGTAGCCCAAGGAAAAGAGCGCGTACAAGTAACTGAAGATTATTCTACTGCTGCATCTGAAATTTATACAAAACGGCTTCAGGAACTAGGCTCAGCCGTAACAAAGTTTGAGCTAGCAAACAAGGTATTTTCATATAGCATACCAGTTGATGCAACGCGAAGTAAAACAGAAGACGTAGTGAGAGATCTATTTGGAGCAATTGAGTGGGCAGGCGGCTGTGTTTTACAAATACCTCAGGGCTTACCTGCAGTTACAGGGGCAAAAGTGAGCTTCTTACCCTGGGACGAAAGAGGGCCTGTTGCAGGGTGGACTAGCTACTCGCTTGGGATCTCCGAACTAAAACAGCAAAAACCCCTAGATGACATGAAAGAGAGCGAACGCATTTTAGGCTTAGTAAACAAGCACCTTTCAATGCTTGCCTATGAAATTGACATTAATAAACAACGCGATCAGATTGAAAAAGTGCGAGATGAACTTCAGGCATTAAAAGATGAGTTTAGTGGCGATCCAGAACAATTTTCTTCTAATTCGAAAATTGGTTCATGGCGCTTTGATGCTTAAGACATCCGATATTGTACAAACTGGCCACAAGGGATTTGGATATGAGCATTACAAACCAGAAGGAAAGGCCATATATATTGGGATAGTTTACACACTCTTTCCCTACCCGTTTGAAAAATAAAAACCAAGTTCCTGGCCCTCTTAGAAATGGGGTCAAAATGGGGTCAAAAATGGGGTCAAATTAGGTGCTTCCCTGCTAGTATTCATTGATTTATCATTTGAAGAACAAGATCGGATGGGAGCAGAATAATGGCTCGTAGAAAACGATATCACTTACCAGGCGGAACTTTTCACGTAATGCTTCGTGGCAATGCTGGCGAGCAAATATTTTTTTGCGATGAAGATCGTTGTCGTATGTGTTTATTGATTCAGGAAGGTGTAGAACGCTATGGCCACCGCGTCATAGCCTATTGCTTTATGTCAAATCACCTTCATCTAGCCATACAGATAGGTCAATTCCCTCTTTCACAAATTTCTCCGGATGAAAGGACATGGAAGATGTATTTGATTTGCATGAAACATATTAATAGCACTACATTTATAATATTAAAAATTACATCGTAGAAAGGAAACTATCTTGGCATATAGCATAGATGGAATGAAAACACTCGATTTAGCTCCAAAACATCACACTGTCGCTTCCGATCCAGCGATTCTTTGTCGCTCCATTATGGCAAGCTGCACAACAACGACTGGAAGTGGCCTGGATTCTGAGAAAAAAATATATTTTTCCCAAGCTTTCTTGCTTGCATTTGATACATTCAGCGAAAAGAATCCACAACAGCTACAAGAGGTCATCGCAAACTGTCTTGAGCAAGAAGATGAAGATTTTTTGGATGGGATTGAGTACACAAAAGTGCTACGATTAGCCTGTTTTGCTTTTTCAATAGTGCGACTGAAAGATTTATCACCCTACATCGAAGCACTCAAACCAGTATTTGAACGTCATTATGACCTAGTCAAAGCCACCAAATATCAGGTCTTTGATCCCAAATTCCGATTTCTCCCAGGTATGGAAGAGACAATAATAGGGTTACATGAAAGATGCACACGCCAAATGCCAACTATGGTAGGATGCGATCGCAAGGATGCCTTCATGCAGAGCGCTATTGCTTCAGCCATCTACTATACTTTCAAAGAACTTAGAGGGCTTGTCGATGGAATTACCTGGGCGATCTCTTTTCATGTTCAAGCTTTACGCCAAACGCGCTAATCTTAGATCATGACAAACCATTGATACATAAATACTTGTCTGACAGAAGATCTCGATGCATCTGAAATAAGTCAATCTCTTTATCTCAATCTCTCAGGTGGAGAACCTTTGCCCTCTCTTTCTCTGTTAAGACATAAATATGGCCTGGGTATCTTAGGCAATCCATTAAGTGCTGACGAATTTTTAGATGGTCTAAGAGCTCTTGTTACTCTACCGCACCTCTGTATGCAGGCTGTGAATCGCCAAGGTAAGACTGCCCTGCAGTATGCTGAGAGAGTTGAGTACCTCCTCCCCCACGTACAACCAATCGTAATGAACCTACTTTCTAGTCGCGCTCAGCAATAACCTGACTTTACGATTTAGGCGAGGGCACCTCCTCAATAGCTTTTCCATCGATGAAGCCATCACAGCCCCCCTCTGGACCTGCTGAAAGACTTAATTTGCAACTATAGCCTCTCTTGAATCAAACAGCAAGCGGAGCTTCACCAGACTCTTGCTCATAAATTAAAATATATGTTATAAATAGTATAGCAAGGAAAAATGTATGGATACCCGCCCTCTCTCAGCACCGCCCCCGGCCCAAGAGCCATTTCCTGTCCCTCATAAAGCTATTGAGGGGTTAAAATTTCAGGCTGGGGAGATTGCGCACAAAATTCAAGTTCTAGAAGGTATTATCGATTCAAGTCCGCCGCTCTACCAGCTTCTTAGTAAAGTAAATTTTACCTATGAATCGCGTAGCATTAAGGGGTTAAAAAAAGAGAGCCTTGCATTGAATGGGTTGCAAAAGCTGATAGTTGATACAAAGGATGCGCCGTCATCGCATACGCTACAACAAGAGAAAGAACAGCTTGAAAAAATCATACATAGTTTGAAAAACCAGCTTAACCAACAAAGACCGGCATATGCCCAAGCAGTGAAACAGCACCACCTTGCAGAATCTGGATTAGGAACAGAAACAAAAAAAAATAGCAATGTGATTGCGAGGTGGGACTCAGATCAAGCAAAGCTTAAGGGATTAGAGTATAGACTTATAGAAGTAAAAGCAGAAATTGAAGCCTCACCAAAAGATATTACAAATCTACAAAACAAACTTAGCCGCATACAACAGGAATTAGCTAAAAAGACTGATCAGGTAAAGAGAACTTTCTTCTTTGCAGGAACTGGAATACGCGAAGATGTTGTACAGCTTAAGCTAGAGGAGAAAAAGGCATTAGGCGAGCTTCATAAACTGCAAGCACAAGATGATGTAAAACAACTTCAAGGTCATGAACTGGCCGGCGAACTTAAAACAGAGGCGCAAGAGAGTTTAAAAACAGCAACAGATGAAGGCCGCATAGAATTACTTCAAAAAATAGTAGACCATCCTGACGAACATCTCAAAGATATGCATCGAGTGGCCGATCTGAGGATTGGAGGTGAGCCGTTAGACGATATCGAATATGACCCTACTAAGACAGAGTATAATGTGTTTCTTGTAGGCCATGCGCTGAAAAGCTTTATTGAAAAGAAAGACCCGAATAGAACGGTATCTAAAAGTACCGTCAATGAATTACTTTCTGTGGTGAGCCAAGGTTATTTGGTATTAGCTGCCTTTTTTGATACTGTCTGGCTTTCTAAGGGATATGGCCTGATTCCTTCCTCACAAAAGGCGCATTTTGAATACACTCCTCCAGAGGTGATAATTACGCGAGCAATAGATGCGAAATACAAACATTGGGATACAGACCGGGCAGATCAGCTGCCAAAATTTGACGTATCTGTTGAGATACAGTGTCGCTATAACCTCAATACACAAGAGGTTACCTTTACCAATAGCTATACTATCGATGGAAAAAAAACCACCTTTGAGCCTACTAAAAAGCCCTTCCCTAAGAAGAGCATAAGCAGTGACAAGGAAGAAAGGCGCAAGGAGGAAGATGCTGCCAATCAAGAGTATAAGAAACAGTATAAGATAGAGACTGTTCAACAGTATGTAAATAAAAAACTTACACCCTATGAGCGTCTATTGTAATAATTAGCTATTCACCTAATTTAGTAAAGATACTTCCCATCGTCAAGAAGCCCTGCTCAAAGCGTGCAAGGTCAAAATGTTCGTTGGGGGCATGGATTTGATCGCTGTCAAGGCCGTAGCCCATGAGGATGGTTTCAGCTTGAGAGGCATCGGCAAGTTCAATTGTAATAGGGATAGATCCCCCCATCAGTATGTACTGGCAGGGCTTTTGCAGAACCTCTTCGTAGGCTTTTGCCACGAGCTTGGCAAGGCTAGAGTCATGCTGCACGCGAAATGCCTTAGTTGCCGAATCGCATGAGATTTTGACCTCTAACCCCTTTGGTAGATGGTTGAGGAGGTGGTTTTTTAAGTTATTTAAAATCTCTTCAGGATTTTGGTTGGGCACGAGGCGGCAGGAGATTTTGGCAGAAGCACAAGCAGGAAGCACCGTTTTAAAGCCTTCGCCCGTATAGCCGCCGCTTATGCCGTTTAATTCAACAGTAGGGCGTATTGAAGCTGATTGGCCAAGGGTAAAACCAGGCTCTGGACAAAAGGCTGTAAGCCCAAATTCCTCACGTAGACGCTTTTCATCGCGCTCTAAGGTGAGCTGCTTTAGCTCTTCAGGGGCTACATCTTTAACATCGTCATAAAAATGGGCAATAGCTACCTTGCCTTCATCATCCCAAAGCGAAGAAAGGGCCTTTACGAGAGCGCGATTTGGGTTGTAGGCAATGCCGCCAAAGGTGCCGGAATGCATGTCGCCCTTTGCAGCCCTTAGCGCAACTTCTAGTGTGATAATGCCTCTAATGCCTAAGGTAATGGCAGGGGTGTTAGGGCGAGGAATACCGGAGTCAATGATCAGTAAATAGTCGCTTTTTAATGCCTCTTTTTTTGTTGCAAAGACTTCGCGCGTGCCTTTGCTTCCACATTCTTCTTCTCCTTCGATGAAGACCTTGAGGTTAAAGTTGAGCTCTTTGCAAAGCGCTAAAACAGCTTTAATAGCAGTGATAGAATAAAAGCACTGGCCTTTGTTATCCTGCGCGCCGCGTGCATAGACTTTTTCATTACGGATTGTGGGGGTAAAGGGGTCTGTTTCCCACAGCTCTATTGGGTCGACTGGCTGCACATCATAGTGGTGATAAATCAAAAGGGTGGGCCGATCAGCACCCGCTTTACAGTGCTTTGCAAAGATGACAGGTTGGTAAGAAGTGGGCCAGAGCTCAGTTTCAAGGCCGATGTTCTTTAAGTATGCCTCTAGCCAGGCAGCACACTTTTTTGTTTCATCATGAAATGCAGAGTCAGTAGCTATGCTCTTGAAAGACAAAAAGGTAAAATAGTCGCGATATATAGCTTCGCGATTATCCTGGAACCATTTTTTTAGCTCGTCTAATTTAATGCTCATGAAGTGCATTGTAGTGAAAATGGTAATTTATGGGAACTGCGGTAATTTTTTTTGAATAAAAGAGGCTTCTTGCCTACTTTCTTGCCCCTGCGATAAGTACAACCCAGCCACATAAACCAATAGCTACGGTCGTTGCGACTGCAGCCCAATTTTCTTGGTTGATTTTTTTGATTTTTTGAGCGCGACATGTAGCACAATTTCCTGACCAGCATTTGCTTTTGAATATGTGTTTAGGAGTGTCGACTTCTTCTTCGCGGTCATCATCCGCAAAAAAAATGTTATAAGCAGCAATAGAATCTTCTAAGTTTATTCTATCTATAAATAGATTATCTGAATTAAAACTCATTTATGACCACGTATTTAGTTATTATTAACTAAATATGCCAAATCTTTGAAATAAAGTAAAGGTTAAGATTTACAGGTTAAGATTTATAATCCAATAATAATATACTCCTTCTTTTTGCTGAATGTGAATGCGGGAGCCGTCAAATGTCCATTCTGTTAGGTTAAGCAAATCCTCATGGATTGGTTTTTGCACAAATTGGGTGAAGGGCACGGTGCCGATCTCTTGTGCATTTATGAGGTTGAAAAAGCGAAATTGGGTAACTTCGCGTACGCAGAGCAGGTTATTATGCACTCTGCAGTCGTAGCTTGTGGAGGGGATATCCCCTATTGGCTGTTCGGGATTATTCATATCCCAGATAAGAATGCGATAAAGGCCAGCGCGCACGTCAACACATGTGGTTATAAGCCTGTTGGGTTCTGCTATGTGAAAGGTATATACTGGAGCGGGTGTAGGAAAGCGCTTTTCAACCTGCAGGGTATCTAGATTCCAGCAGCTTATGCTCTGGGTGTTATCTGGGTCGATTCCTACGAGATGCTCTCCATGAACAAGAGCGATCTCCTTTGCACTGTCAAATCCTGCATGAAGGTGTTCGGGTTTACTTAATTGGACAACCGAACAGGGTATTTTTTTTTGGAGGGAAACGATTGCCGCAACAAATAGAGAGGGCGATCCTATGTGTGTAGATACTATAACCAGATGATTTTTTGCTTTAAAAATGGCAGAATTGGTCAAATCAGTATGTGGTTTATAATTTATATTTGAAAACAGAGGTTTTTGCTGCTTACTATCGTACCCGTCAAGCTCGCAGTGCCAAGAAAGCGAAAAGACATTGTCCCCAATGGCATAGAGCATTTTATGGGCGTCTTCGTTTACATCAGGAATTGTAGTAAGCAGCTTTTTTGTTCGATAGTTCCATACTTGCAGCAGATTGTTTTCCGCCGCAAAAATAATTCGCGACTCATCAATATAGGGAGGCCCAAAGTGCGGGCTTTCAGCCGCAAAAATAGAACTATTGGCTTCTGCATCCCATACAGCAAGAACTTTGCCTTCAAGTAAAAAATGCCGAGAATCAATCGGGTGTATCCTTGTTACAAATAGTCCTACATCCTCATCGGCGGCCGTTACAAAGGCCTCTTTAGGAATGTGCGTCCAGGTATAAATCTGGGCTCCCGTTGTCAAGTCGTAGCAGGCAAGTTTAAAACCCTGCGAAACATAGTATCTGTTTTTATAGGTGAATGTGCCGTAGTGAAGACAGCCTGTAAGTGTAGCAGCTATTGGCTCTGCAGCAACCCCACGTGCAATATTGCGGCGAACCACATGCTGTTCTATATAAAACGAGCGCCAGCTTGTAGGCGGCTCTTTTGGGAGATAGCCACCCTGCTCTGCTGCAAATAAATTCCTCCAAAGCCAGTCGTTTTCGAGTATGCAGCTATTAAAGGTCCTACAGGTGCATTGCAGGTTTATGAGTGCGCTGCGATCAAGTCTATTTATAAAATTTAAGTTTACTTCGGGTGCGATGTCTGTGAGAGCCAGGGCCGCATCATTAAAGTTTTGTCCTACTGGAAACATGCTTTTCCTCATTTATTGCTGAAACATAATAGTGCACTATTAGGTGAACAATATTAATTAAATATTCTTTTTATTTCCAGGAAATTATATTTACTGCGACAAAAAAGACTATTTTAAGCAAAGGGGTTGCGACTGAAAAGAAGTTTGTAGTTGCAGCAAAGTAGCTTTAGGGGTATCTCTTTAGGGAGAAATTGAGGCAGGCAGATGTTTGGGGCAATTACACACTTTCTTTTAAGGCGTTTTTGGGTATCGATTATTACCCTTTTTGCGATAACGACTGCTACCTTTTTTCTTATGCACCTGGTGCCGGGAGATCCCTTTGCTGAGCAGGCTATCACCTGCCCGCCGGAGACCTTGAAGGCCATCAGGCGCTATTATGGGCTGGAAGATCCGCTCTACTTGCAGTATACGCGCTATATTATTCAGGTCTTTACCTTTGACTTGGGACCATCGCTTAAATATCCTGCGCAGACAGTAAACCAGATTATCTGCGGCGGCTTGCCCATATCCGCTACGCTCGGGTTTGAGGCGCTTTTGTTTGCTATTCCTTGCGGCATTTTATTTGGCACCATCTCGGCACTCTACTCTCGGGGCTATTCTACAGCATTTGTCACCACCTGTACTGTTTTGGGAGTATCTATTCCCACCTTTGTCCTGGCATCGCTGCTGCAGTTTCTTTTTGCATTTCACTACCCTATCTTTCCTGTAGCTCGCTGGGGAAGCTTTATGCATACTGTACTTCCGGCTCTGGCCCTTGCCACGGGGCCCACCTGCTATATTGCAAGGCTTTTACGCGTAAACATGCTTGAGGTGTTTAACAAAGAGTACATACAGGTTGCGCGCTTAAAAGGGCTTGATGAGCGAAGGGTTGTCTTTGTGCATGTATTAAAAAATGCGGTTATTCCCATTTTATCCTACTTGGGACCCGTAACGACCAATGTCTTGGTAGGCAGCTTTGCTGTTGAGCGCGTCTTTGGCATACCGGGACTTGGCCTCTGGTTTGTAAATAGCGTTATAAACCGCGACTTTCCGGTTATTGGCGGCCTCACGCTTTTTTATAGTATTTTCTTAATATTTAACCATACCGCCATTGATCTTTTATGCGCCCTTTTAAATCCTGAGGCAAAGAGCCAGTTAAAAACTCCCCAAAAAGCTCAAGGTGTTGCATGATTCCACTAACGCCCATCGAACGCGAAGAGATTTTAGAGCTGCACACTCCAAAGCATGAGTCCTCTCGCTCGATGTTTGTACAAGCATTTGAGCATCGAAGCATTACTATAGGAGCCGCTCTTTTAGCACTGCTCGTCGCAATTGCAATTTTTGGGCCCCTATTTTCGCCCTATGCTTATGACGATACTAACCTTCCTCAAAAAAATCTTCCACCCTCAGCTGCACATATTTTTGGAACAGATGAACTTGGCCGCGATCTCTATACTCGCGTCTGTACTGGTCTTAGAGTATCCCTTGAGATTGGATTGCTTGCTGCCTTAGTAGATCTTTGCATTGGCGTAAGTTGGGGAATAACCGCAGCGCTATGCGGCGGCACTGTCGATCATATGATGATGCGGGTAGCTGAGATGATCTACTGCCTCCCCTACCTGCTTTTCGCCATTTTGATCACCGTTGTTATGGGGCCGGGCTTTGCCCCGATTATTGCCTCTATGGTTATCCTGGGCTGGATTCAGATGGCGCGCATTTCCCGAAGCCTGGTTATAGGCATAAAGCAGACAGAGTACTACAGAGCCGCACGCTCTTTGGGAGTAAATAAATTTGGCATCATCACGCGCCATATTTTGCCAAACATCTCAGGGCCTGTTACCTGTATTGTCATGCTTAACATCCCTCAAGCTATATTTACAGAGGCCTTTTTAAGCTTTTTGGGCGTAGGCATTCAGCCCCCCTTAGCAAGCCTTGGCTCGCTTGTAAGCGACTCGCTCGGCGCTATGCGCTTTTATCCTTGGAGATTACTTTTCCCATCTGTTCTTATCACAACAGCAATTTTTGCCTTTAACTTGCTAGGAGATGGCCTGCGTGATATGCTGGATCCACAGGCAAGAAGGTACCTTACCCAAAAGGCAAAGGAGGCTTGAAATGTCGCTTCTCTCCGTACAGCACCTCCATGTAACGCTCGACACAGAATCGGGCCCAAAGCCCCTTCTTCGCGATGTGTCGTTTGAGCTTTTTCCCCATGAAACGCTTGCCCTTGTGGGAGAGTCGGGTTCGGGCAAGACCATTACAGCAATGTCTATAATGAACCTCTTTCGCTCCCCTCTTACTAAAGTGGCCGGTGGAAAGATTTTGTTTGAAGGAAAAAATCTTCTCGAGATGCCGCTTCAGGACATGCGAAAGCTTCGCGGTAAAGAAATTGCCTTTATCCCGCAAAGTCCCCTGAGCTGCCTGAACCCCACTCTGCAAATAGGCACGCAGCTTATGGAGTCGATGCATGCCTCGCTTTATCCAACAAAAGAGGCGCGCTACAACGGTGCAAAAGAGATACTGCATCAGGTGGGCTTTTCAGACTGCATGAAGAGGCTTACTGCCTATCCTCACGAGCTTTCCGGCGGCATGAGGCAGCGCCTGCTTATTGCAATGGCGCTTGTCAACCGCCCCAAACTTGTTATTGCCGATGAGCCCACAACAGCACTGGACGTAACAATTCAGGCGCAGGTATTAGACCTTCTTATGCAGCTGCAAAAAGAGTTTGGGATGGCGCTTCTTTTTATCACGCACGATATGGGCGTTGTAGCACAGATTGCAGACCGTGTTGCTGTTATGTACGCGGGCAATATTGTCGAACAGGCCGAGGTAAAAGATATCTTTCAAAAACCGCAACATCCCTATACAAGGGCACTTTTAGAGTGCCTGCCGCGCCTAAAAAATGGCGAAGCTGCCAAGCTTTTGCCAATTCCGGGAGCGCCGCCTCAGATCGGCCAGTACCTTGGCATGTGCGCCTTTATGCCGCGCTGCCCTTTTGCTATGCGCGTCTGCACCGAAAAGGTACCCCAGCTTAAAGAAACTACCAAAAATCATCAATGCAGGTGTTTTCATGTCAGCCCTCTTTGAAGTAAAACAGCTGGATGTTGCCTACCAGATGAAAAACAGAAGCTTTTTAGCCCTTCGAGACATTGACCTAGAGGGCTTTTTGGGCCAGACTTTGGGTGTTGTTGGCGAGAGCGGCTGCGGAAAGTCCACACTTGCGAAGACTCTTATGTGCATCCATCCTGCAACTCATGGGAAAGTCTTTTTTGATGGCAAGGAGCTGACCAACATGTCGCCAAGAGAGCAGCGAAAAGCGCTAAAAGGGATGCAGATGATCTTTCAAGACCCTGATGCTTCCTTGAACCCTCGCATGACCGTTGAAGGCCATTTAAAAGAGGCCATTCAGACTTCAAAAGTGGAGCATGCCGGAACGTACCAAGACTATATTAAAGAGCTGCTTGATATGGTGCAGCTACCTCACAGCCTTGCCAAGATGTACCCTTACCAGCTAAGCGGCGGCCAAAAGCAGCGCGTAAGTATTGCAAGGGCTTTAAGCGTAAAGCCAAAGCTCTTAATTTGCGATGAGCCGCTCTCATCCCTTGACGTATCTGTTGTTGCTCAAATAATTTTGCTGTTAAAAAAGATCCAGCAAGAGCATGGCATCTCCTACCTCTTCATCACCCACGACCTTGCCACCTTAAGCTATCTTGCCCACAGACTTGTGGTGCTTTACCTTGGCCGCGTTATGGAGGTAGCTCCTGCCGCTGCCATCTTCGAAGAACCGCTACATCCCTACACTCAAGCCTTGATGGCAAGCATCCCCACCCCCGATCCGGAAGCCCAAAGCGAGCCTGCCAAGCTTTGCATCGTGGGCGACCCCCCGTCAGCCGTCGACCCTCCATCAGGCTGCGTCTTTCACACCCGCTGCCCCTACGCCCAAGAGGCATGCCGTCATATCGTCCCGCGCCTTCGCGAAATCAAACCCGGCCACCACGTTGCATGTCACCTTTATACGCAATCATAGATACTAGCGGGACATAGCGTCCCCTACGAGAGCAGCAGCTAAAGAGGCTTTTGATTTTATTAGTAATTGCTTCTTTTTTAATACAGCACACGAAAAGGCCCGCACATAGAACTGTAGCACCAAATCCTCCAACTATATAGAGTGAAGTCAAAGGATTGGTGTCAGGAGGAGCGCAAGAAGGAACTGTCGCACGTAGCGTCTCATCAAAGCAAGAATTCAAGGAGCCATTATACTGAAGCGTACAAATGGCCCGACATTCACCGTATACTGTCTTTTGCTCAAAATCTGTACAGAAATTATCACCAATTTGCTGCGCTGAGCAGTTAGTTACCAACTGTTGAAATTCCTTAAGCGTAATACCGCTATTATCGGGACAAGAGAGCTGCGCAGCAAACTTAGAACCGGGAGGATACATGCAGTAGCAAAGCGCAAGTTTTGCTGTTTTCACCGTGGCTTGTACTGTACCCTTAGATGACAAGCTCAAATAGGAACCAAAATAAGAACCCACCCGAGCTAAAGCGTCTAAACTCATAATACCTCTATTATTATGGCAAAACTTTAGCGAATGAATTATGATTAGTCAACGAAAAGTTGCTGCAAAACCACCTTAAATGCTTTTCAGAACACTCTGCATCGTGGGCGACCCCCCATCAGCTGTCGACCCTCCATCAGGCTGCGTCTTTCACACCCGCTGCCCCTACGCTCAAGAGGTATGCCGCCACATAGTCCCACGCCTTCGCGAAATCAAGCCCGGCCACCACGTCGCCTGCCATCTCTATGCCCAATAATAACACTTTTCTCGCTCTTAATCTTGATCTTGATCTCGATCCTGATTTCAGAGCAAAACGTGTGAGGAGAAAGATTAAGATCAAGATCAAGAGCCTTTTGCAAAACTAGAGCCTTCGGAAAAATGGCCTTGTTCACCTTGTCACAGGAAATTTTTGGTAACTAATATAATTTGAAACACAGAGACACAGAGACCACAGAGACGCTCCGCGAACACATGTAATGACTTCTTGGTACGTCTAGGTCATTTTTCAAGGAAAAAATGCCCAGAGGGCATCTGCCGCTAGCGCGGCAACGCTTCGCCCCGCTTCTAGTTCAGTCTGCAATCGCAATAGCTGCCATGACTTGTTTCAGGGCGAAGTGTTGACGCGCCAGCGGCATGCCCTGTTGGGCATTTTTCCTTGAAAAATGACCAATTATGGTGAGACAGGCTACGCGAAGCGCTCTGTGGCCTCTGTGTCTCTGTGTTTCAAATTTTTATAAATAAGGCGAGGTTAGCTTTGAGCATGACCGAAAAGGCGCACAAGGCCAAAAAAACGATAGCTCTAGTTTTGCAAAAGGCTCTCAAGATCAAGATTAAGAGAAAAATGGCTTAAGTTGACCCCATTGCTCCCGACCCCGTTTGATTATAATACTTCTTCAAACCTCAGGAAAGCATTTCAGAACAGGTTTAAAGGTTGTTAATACAAGCGCTTGTATGTTTTCTTTTCTATTTTCATCACCTGGGATATACATATAGCTTTCATAGATGCGCATGCCTTTGCTTTTCACAAAGCTTATTATCTCAGGCATGTTCACAGGACGCCCTTTAAAAGATAGTGATCCATCAGCTTCGTAAATAAAGTGCGCCTCACGTCGTAGAAGCAGCTCTCTTACTGCTAAATCACAAATTTTTGTATTGTGTACTCTTGTTCTAAACTGCGGACAGCTGGCACTTTTTTTAGGTACAAAAGGTTCGCGGCTATGCACAGGAAAAGTAGAGGGGATAGACATAAAAGAACTCCTTATTTGAAAATAGTAATTCTCGGCGATATGGAGAGCCTTTTGCAAAAGGCCCCCCTTCGACTAAGAATTGCACTGGTGTAATTTTTTCACAAGAGCTTCTTTTTAATTAAAAAATTCATATGAAATATTCGTATTTTTTCCAGCGGCAGCTGGGGGACAGCTTTTAGCCCCGTGTGAAACGGAGGAGCCGGTAGGCTTGAAGTGGAACACGGGGTTAGGGTGCAACATCCATATAGAGTAGTGGCAACTGCGAAACATGCCAGTGTCGCAGTTGCCACTGCTCTATAGCAAAGGTGCGTCCGAACCCCACGTTTCATTACAGGCCTGGCGGCCTTCCATTACACGTGGGGCTAAAGCTGTATTCCAGCTGCCGCTGGAAAAAAAAAGGTTCACAACTGTTCAATATATTGTATTGGTACATGCATATTAACAAGAAATATTCGCAAAATCACCCTGGAACGTTCCTTGCCTTGACAAAATGTAAATGCGATGGTACTTTACTCGATTCTAATAAATGGAGTAATTATGTTAGTACAATGTCAAGGGATCTGTCCAAATTATGGGTATGGGAATGCGTCCGCATCTGTTAAACTTATACTTACACCTGAAGAAGTGAGTTCTACTCCGGCTTATAAAATTGGGGAGTTTCTTCATGGGCTTTTGAGTCGGGTATGCTCAGCAGTAAGTCACCATTTTGCTCCAAATTTACCCGTAGCTTCTGCGCAAGCACTTCCGGCATTAACCGTTAAGGACATGACCTTTCTTACAGATCTTGAGATTCTTGTAAAACTTGCCACAAATGCGCCGCAAGATAGGCGTTATCTTCGCATGGTAAGAGCAAAGATTGATGCATATATGAAAGAACATGACGTCATAACTTTTCCGCGGCATATGGAAAGAGCTCATGAAGTATTGGATTATTTAAACAGCGAGCAAAATATTGCTCTCAATCGGGAAGAGCCCTTTTTTGGAGATGAAAAGCCTCTTGAAAAAGATTGTTTTTACGCGCAATTAAAAGGCCTTGTAGAAGAGGCAGCTATGATTTGCGATCTTGAGAGCATAATAAATATACAAACGATTCAAAAGCTAATGCAAGTATTTTTAGAAAAAAGCGAAAGTAAAGCGCTCCCTTCTGATGTTGAGCAGAAGTTTGTGCATATTACCAATCAACTAAGCGCTTTTCAAAGAAAGCTGCTTACCCGGTAAAGAGCATTTCCAACTATCCTGTGGCCTGTTTCTGACCTACGGCTTTCTCAATCTGCATGGTATGCCAGGCAATGCTTTCACCCAGCAGTTTTTTTTCTTCACCAGTCGCTTGGTTCGAATCGTTCTCTGCTTGTTCTTTGTAGGCAGTGCCAAGGGCAATGGCTGCATCATATTTGCCGGCAAGTCTTAGCGCCCGGACCTCTTTTGCTGCAATGACAATTGAATTGGGATTTTCAGATCGAGCCTCTTCATATAACTGGGCGGCCCGGGCGGGTTTTTCTATCATCATACAAATTTCGGCAAGCTCAAGCTTTCGCACTGCGCCGCCGTCGCCTCTTTCCTCAAGAACTTCAAGCCGGCGGGCAGCTCTTTCAAGATTAGCCTTTGTGCCCCTTGCCACGTATTTGAGAGCATCATTATAGAGCTTTTCATTATCTTCTTCATATACACGGCCCGCTTTTGTTATCTTCTCCCCTTGCGCTGCATCTTTGATTTCTTGTTCTTTGGCAATATTGGGTTGATTAGACAAAAAGCCTACAGGAGGTCGAACAGACTGAGACTTGTCACCTGGAGGGCTTACGTTAAAGGCACCGGTAGCAAGTCCCCCGCCAAGCATAAACCCTAGCCCAAATCCTCCTGGCCCACTAAAGAAATCGCCTCCTCCCCCGCCACCTAAGTCACCAACATCGCCGCCGCCTGCAGCCATCGCTCCTACGACAATCACTACTACCAAAGAGGCAAGCCCAATGCCAATTCCTTTAAGCTGAGGCTTTAGCACCTCATTCCAGAAGCTACCGCCCCTGACCTTAGAAACTATGGCGGCAACCGCTGTAGTGCCAACAGCAAGTGCTGCTACGCCCAAAATAGCCCATCCGACCGGAGTAAAGTGCAGCGCTACAACGCCCGCGGCTACTGCAACAACAGCTACTGCGGTCGCGCCAATCTGTATGCCGCGGCCAATTTTACGCCTAAGTTCTGTGCTTTTGAGCTGATCGAAAATTTTAGATTTTGGCGCGACTCCATCAGAAGCAGCTGGTTGCGTGGCATCCTGCGGATAAAGACGACCCTCTGGTGCTGTAGATGGCACACTTTCCATAAAAACTTCTCCCTAAACTAACAAAGCACGTAGTTCTTTAACTTGTTTATAAAAATGGTCAGACGCACTGCTCTTTTGAGCAAGAGCTACAGCCTGATCCAAAACCGCTAATGCTTCAGCGCGATGGCCAAGATGGCCGAGGCATCTGGCAGTAAAAATTGCGGGGTCAAGGTCATCATCTCTTTCCAGGGCAACGGCGTAGGACATTACAGCAGCACGATAGTCCTTTTCACCCTCCTGACTAAGGCCAAGAAGACGCCAAAACCCTGCTATAAAAGGATTTAGCATACAAAGGCACATTGCTACATCAGATGCGTTGCTATATTTGCCCTCTCTATAAATAGATACCCCATATTCGTACATGTCAGCCATCTGCTCATCGGTAAGGCCCATCCGCATCTGCAGTGTCTCTTCATCATTTTTAGCGTCCCTAACGCCTGCAGCAAAAAACGGGGCAAAGGCAGGGTTAGAGATAAGAAGATGCATTCCATGGCTAAGACGGTGAGTAAATGTACGAAACCCTTCTAAAGCCTGTTTTGCCTGGTCACTATTGCCCTCTGTTTCGAGCATACTCTCAACGATATCTTCCACAAACATATCTACGAATGTATTCCCTGTCTGCATACTTCATCTTCCTTACTTTTAGCAATGACTTGATAAGTATCGCATTCCATTTTTTATGTAAATCATTGATTTATGATAGCGGTGCAGGTCCACGTTTATTGTTCGTTAAAAAATTGCAAAAAAAACGCAACCAGAGGTAGAGATAAGAAAACACTATACATGAGGGTTATATGCTAAGGTGGGCGCTATTCTTTTTATTAGTTGCAATCATTGCCGGCCTATTTGGATTTACAGGTATCGAAGGTGTTGCCGTAGGGATTGCCAAAATACTCTTCTTCATCTTCCTCGTTACCTTTGTTGTACTGCTCATTTTAACATTAATGGTGATGATATAGCGGGGTATAGGCTTGACTTTTCCCTATAATTAATATATAATTTTTATTTTTATAAGGGAGAGAGGATGCGCCATTTTACGCCGGTCTTAAATAGAGAACAGATAGCTCTGCCTATCGGATGGATAAATGCTACAAAATTCAAGAGCAGAGGTAATACTGTTTATAGCAATGGCCGCAATTTCGAGATTGTCTCGAAATTCCAGCGAAACTTTAGCACTTTTGAAAGGATAGCTCGTATCTTTTTGGGGGCAACAGCCACTGTTTTTACCTTAGGGTTTGCCCTTCTCTCAAAATCGGTAAAAAATCTCATCACAAAGCGTGCTGAAAATATGCGTTTTGCGATACCTGTCGCCACGAATTCTATCATAAAGCCCATAGAGACTAATCCTTCTCCGATTATGATACCTGTCATCAAGAATCCTGTTACAAAACATGTCGATAATAATCCTTCTCCCATCAGCTCTCCCCTGAATACCATTCACTACTTCTCTCCCGCCACGGAGCCATTTTTTGAATGGCTCGATCGAATCGAAAAAGAGAAGCACATATCAAAAAGCTGCAAAGATGCGATAAAAGGGAGTTTCAAAGATTGCTTTACTAGTTGCGATGGTCCATCAAAGGTAACATCATGCACAAAAGAGTTTGAGCATTATCTAGAAAAAGAAAAAGCTGCCGGCTCGCTTACCCAAGGTAACGTCGATCGTATTCAAGAAAAGCTCGCACAAGTTATCGACCTTGTCCAGAAGTGCCAAGCAATTAAAGAGCGAGCACGAGATGCGGGCTTTATCGGTTTTTATAACCACAACGATCCCGTTACGGAGATCTTTGGCAACTTCTACGAGCGTAGTTTTGTATTTGAAGGAAGTCAATACAAATGTTCTGAGGGCGCCTACCAAGCCCAAAAATTTACTGATAATCCAGCTTTAATGAACCAGTTTTGCTCACTTGGCGGCGATCCTGCTTTTCAGCTAGCAGCGAGCCACAAAAACAGCATTCGCAAGGACTGGCATAAGGTCAACCTGGATATCATGCGCAAGATCTTAGTGGCAAAATTTAACAATCCATTTCATAAAGAAATGCTCTTAGCGACAGGCTCTAGCTATCTTGTCGAGCGCAACCCCAAAAAGGGTCGCGACACCTTCTGGTCTGACGACAGCGACGGAACAGGAAAAAACATGCTTGGCAAGCTATTAATGCAGATCCGAAAAGAGCTTGGTGGGACAGGCGAGGTAGAGCCCTGCCAAGAGTACATTCAGGCTATTCGTCCCTTGCATGTTAAGATAGAGATTGTAAGTATCTTGTTCTTAATCTTGATCTTGATCATGATCTTAATCTAGCTTTGGCCTTGTTCACCTTTCGGTCACGCTACGGTGTGGCTACCCATAACGTGACCAAAAAGCTAGCTTAGGTTTTATTGAGGGTGAGGGTAATGGGGACACTGTCAGTTATAGCGATTGGGCCAAAGTACTGGATGGGGCCGGGTTGGCGGTACTGGTCCTTGAGGCGAAGGGATGGGCGGATTTGGTTGAAGTGGGTGAAGGCTTTGCCTTTTAGGTCTACAAGCGCTTTTTGGATGACGACTTTTGGTTTGCCGCCCCGCTCTTCTATGGTGAGCATGGAGACTAGCGGTGTGGCCCTTGGGAGCCACTCCTCTGCAGGCTTTGCAAGGTTGCCAAAAGAGGCTAGAAGGCCGGTTTGGCGGCGAGCGATAAGGAGCGCGGCCAGGCGGCCAAGGCTGTAGCAGTAGTTTGCATCAAAGTTGCTAGGAAGGCACGATCTTCCTTCGTAGCCGCAAAAGACAGGCTGGCAGGAAAATTTAATAGAGGGGTCTTGTCTTTTAAGCTCTTCTTGCACAAGCTGCATCAAGAGACGCTCAGAGTCTATTTTTGATACCTGCACATTGCCGTGGGGATCGCGATCAATCATAAGCTGCAGCGCTATTTCGCGCGGCAGGATTTTAAATACCTGGGCAGATTCAGGCGAGAGGCATGTAGTAATATAGTTGATTTTTTCTTGAGGATCAAAGGTTCGCTCCAGCTGGACGCTTGCAGCAGATGCATGTGCAAGCAGGCGGTTTAGCTCAAGGATTAACGCGCTAAAGTCCGGCATAAACTCTACAATCCCCTCAGGAAGCAGCACCACGCCGTAGTCACAGCCAAGCTTTGATCGCTCTTTTACAAGGTCTACAAGCAGTATAACGATGTCGGAAAGCTTCATCTTTTTGGCAAGCACCTCTTCGCCGATCAGGGCAAGATTTGGCTGCGTTGCAAGCGCGCATTCAAGCGTTATGTGAGAGGCTGACCTTCCCATAAGTTTGATAAAATAGTAGTATTTTTTGGCAGAGAGGCAGTCTCGGCAGATGTTGCCGATGGTTTCAGCATAGGTCTTGCAGGCGCTATCAAAGCCAAAGGGCAGCTCTATAGCCTCATTTTGCAGATCGCCATCAATCGTTTTTGGAACGCCGATCACTGCACATTTACATTTAAAGCTCCAAAAATATTCAGCCAAAAAGGCGGCATTTGTGTTGGAGTCATCTCCACCTATTATTACAAGGCCATCAAGGTCGTTTTCAGTCACGGCGTGAAGGGCAGCTCGAAACTGCTCGGGCGTTTCTACCTTGGTTCTTCCGGAACCTATAACGTCAAAGCCGCCTTGGTTGCGATAATTTGCTAAAAGCTCCCCTGTCAGCTCAACTGTTTTGTTGCGTATTATGCCTCCTGGGCCATTTAAAAAGCCTATAAGGGTGCTCTCGGGATTCAGCTCTTGCAGGGCATCATAAATGGCTGTGATGACATTATGCCCTCCTGCTGCCTGGCCGCCAGAGAGCACGACACCGATCTTTAAGGGCGGTGTGGTGACAGTATCGCTTCCAAAAGAGATCATCTTTTTATGGGTAAGGTGAATAAACGACTGAGCAATCAATGGGTTAAATTTGACTAAAGCGCCCTCCACTATCGATATGCTTTCAAGGTTTTTTAGGCTCTCCGGATAGCTCGGGCGGTATTCAAGCCGCTCTTTTTGCAGCGGGCTTAAGAGAAGTTCAGGAAGCTTTTGATCCGTGTCAAAATTCATAAAATGCCTCGAAAAAAGGATGTGGTTCTATCAAGAAGAAGCTGTTGTTCGTTGCTATCTGAGAAGTCATGGTTTGACTTGCTAAGCTCAAGATATTCGGTGTTTACATCGCCCCTATGGTCGCGATATTTTTGGAAATGATAGCTTCCTAAAATTTCATCTTGCCCTGCATGGACGATAAGCATGGGGGTGTTTTTGAGCTTTTCAAGCGGCCCGGCAGAAGTGAGGCTAGAAAATTGCGTTATGCACTCTTTTGAAAGTGGGAGGCCGTGAAAATAAAAGGTCTCTTTTATATGCTTAATCCAGGGTTGGGCATCAAAAAAGGGGCACCAGAGGGCAACAGCAGGACAGAGTGCAAACTCTGAAGCAAGCTGCGTTGCAAGAGATCCGCCAAGCGAGCGGCCTAAAAGTGCAATTTTGCTCGGCTCGATGGATGGATGTTCAAGTAAATATTTTATGGCAACTCGTGCATCTTCAAGCTGCGTTTCAATGGTGGTTTCAGAAAAGTCCCCTTCGCTATCGCCGCTTCCGCGAAAGTCTATGCGAAGCGTGGCAATACCGGCCTCAGATAGCTTTTCAGCCTGGCGCACAGCAAGGCGATACTTGCTGCTTTTATTGCCGCCAAAGCCGTGGCAAAAAAGGACCACAGGAAACTTTGCCTTTGTTGGTTTGTCGGGAATATGGAGCACGCCAAAGATTTTAAGGCCATCAGATATAAGTTCAACACCCGTTCGAATTTCAGCAGTTTTTTTCATGCACTCTAACTTAACTCAAGTTCGTTACTTTTTCAAGCTTTAGCTGGACAAGAGTTTATTCATCGTGTAGTAAGGAGAAAAATTGTAGCATCTCAAAAAGTCATGGCATGTGATGCTTGAGGAAAGCGAGTTCTTTCCCATTCGAGACCGAGACCGTGACCGAGACCGAGACCGGTTATCTTGCCCAGTGACCATTCTGGGCTAAATTATCGGTCTCGGTCTCGGTCACGGTCTCGGTCTCGAATGTACAAATTACTGGGTCCCTCAAGCAAGTTTTGCCATGACTTTTTGAGAAGTACCGAAAAATTTAGGAAAAGGGTAAGGCACGCCATGAAGCCACCAAAACATCCGCTGTTTTACTTCTTACTCACAGCGCTTATCATCATTATCTGTGTGCTCATCATGCAGCCATTGTCAATTTTGCATTTTGGCGAAAAGATTGTGATGCTTTTTCCACAGGGGCTTGTGGCCCTTGTTGAGCGCAACCTTCTTTTTGTTATTCAAGGCTTGATGCTGATTGTGATCATACCGGTATATATCCTTACCTTTATTTTCTCCTGGAAATATAACGCAAAAAATCCAAAAGGCACATACGATCCCGATTTAGTAGATAATGTGGCAGCAGAATATGTCTGGTGGGGAGTTCCGCTTGTTATGACCCTTATCGTCGCAGGGCTTTCGTGGCACTATACCGTTCAGCTTGACCCCTTTAAACCTATTGACAACGGCAAAAAAGCGGTGAACATTCAGGTTATCGCCCTCCAGTGGAAATGGCTCTTTATCTATCCCGATGAAAAAATTGCCACCGTAAACTTTATTCAGGTGCCAAAAGGGACCCCTATTCATTTTGATATTACAGCCGATGCGCCCATGAACTCATTTTGGATACCAAGCCTTGGCAGCCAAATTTATGCGATGCCCAAAATGAAGACCCAGTTAAATCTCATAGCCGATTCCGAGGGCGACTTTAGAGGCTGCTCTGCAAACATCAGCGGCGAGGGCTTTTCCGGCATGGTCTTTACCACGCGTGCTTCAACAGATGAGGAGTATAGCAAATGGCTGGAAGAAGCCAAAAAATCAGCCTCTAGCATGACTTTGGAAGAATATAACAAATTGGCAGCACCCTCTAGCTACAACGCAGTAGCAACATATCGACTAGATGATGCCGCCCTCTTTGATCACATACTTATGAAATATATGGAGCCGTAATGTTTGGCAGACTGACTAAGGAAGCATTTATTCACGATACTGTTCAAAATGGCGCAGTAGCCAGCATGATTTTATTCGGCATTGCCCTGATTGCCCTGATAACCTGGCAAAAGCGCTGGAAGTGGCTTTGGGATGAGTGGATCACAACAGTCGATCCTAAAAGAATCGGCGTTATGTACATATTTGTCGTGCTGATGATGTTTGCAAAAGGCTTTGGCGATGCCGTCATGATGCGCGTGCAGCAGGCAACATCTGTTGGCGATTCATTTGGCTTTTTAACGGCAGAACATTTCCAGGAAGTATTTTCTGCCCATGGAACGACGATGATATTTTTCGTTGCTATGGGCGTTGTCTTTGGCTTGATGAACCTCATAGTGCCTCTACAGATAGGGGCAAGAGATGTCGCTTATCCTTTTTTAAACGCGTTAGGCTTCTGGCTTTTTGCAGCCGGCGGCGGCCTCACTATGGTGTCGCTTGCCATAGGAAAATTTTCTATTGCAGGCTGGCTTGCCTATCCGCCGCTCTCCGGCGTTGAATATAGTCCCGGCGAGGGGGTAGACTACTGGATTTGGGCTGTGCAGATTGCAGGGGTTGGAAGTACCATGTCAGGTATAAACTTCCTCATCACAATATTAAAAATGCGCTGCCCGGGCATGACATGGATGAAAATGCCAATATTTATCTGGAGCGTCCTCTGCACCAATATTTTAGTTATATTTGCCTTTCCCATTCTTACCGGAACACTTGCCATGCTTGCCTTAGACCGCTATTTGGGCATGCACTTTTTTACGGCAAGCGGCGGCGGCAACCCCATGATGTATATCAACCTCATCTGGGCGTGGGGACATCCCGAGGTATATATCCTCATACTGCCTGCCTTCGGCATATTTTCGGAAGTTGTGCCAACATTTTCAGAAAAGCGTCTTTTTGGCTATGCTTCGATGGTATGGGCGCTTGTGATGATTACGGTATTGTCCTATATAGTATGGCTGCACCACTTCTTTACAATGGGGGCAAGTCCCACGGTAAATACCTTCTTTGCTGTCAGCACGATGCTGATTGCCATACCGACAGGGGTAAAAATATTTAACTGGCTCTTTACAAAATTTCGCGGTCGCGTCCACTTTTCATCGCCGATGCTCTGGTTTTTTTCTTTTGTGCTTAACTTCAGTGTTGCGGGCATGACGGGCATTTTACTTTCTAGTCCGCCTATCGACTACCAGGTGCATAATAGCCTCTTTTTAATCGCCCACTTTCACGGCATGGCCATTGGCGGGGTGCTCTTTGGCTTCTTTGCAGGCTTTACCTACTGGTTTCCAAAATTTACTGGGTTTCACCTCGATGAAAAGCTGAACCGCTATGCCTTCTGGTGCTGGTTTTTAGGCTTTCTTGTCGCCTTCATGCCTCTTTATATGCTCGGGTTTATGGGTGCAACAAGGCGCCTGGACCACTATGAAGCAGCAACAGGCTGGCAGTCTGTTTTTGTTTCAGCATGTATTGGCGTCTTTATCATCCTTGTTGGAGCCTCTATCCAGTTTTATGGACTCTTCCAAAGTATAATAAACCGAAAAAAGCTGTGGGATCATACGGGCGGCGACCCTTGGAATGGCAGGACGCTTGAATGGTCGATCCCATCCCCCCCGCCGGTCTATAACTTTGCTTTTATCCCGGTTGTTGACCAGCTTGATCCCCTATGGGCAAAAAAGCGAGGCAAAGCCCCTCCCCAAAATGAAGAGTATGAAGATATCCATATGCCCATCAATACCCCCATGGGATTTTTTATAGGCATGTTTAGCCTTGTTTTTGGCTTTGCACTCACCTGGCATATCTACTGGCTTGCACTTGCCAGCTTTATAGCGATTGTTACCTGTCTCATCATTCGACTTTCAGGAAAGGAAGTGCATGAGGTTATTCCTGCAGATGAAGTAAGAAGGATTGAAGAAGCATTGAGGAGTAAACCGGTATGACGATTCACCACCAAGATATTGTACAAGCATTAGATCGCAAGATCCCCGACCCGCACCAGGACGCCTATTCAAGGGCCACATTAGGCTTTTGGATCTATCTGATGACAGACTGCCTCCTCTTTGCAACCCTCTTTAGCAGCTATCATGTACTTCACAATAGCACCTTTGGAGGGCCATCCTCAAAAGATATTTTTGATTTAAAGAGCGCATTCATTGAAACGATGATTCTTCTTTGCAGCACAGTGACATGCGGCCTAAGCGTGCTCTCTGCAGTAAAAGATAAAAAACAGGCATGTCTTATTTGGCTTGCCCTCTCCTTTTTGCTCGGCGCATCTTTTGTTGGAATAGAGCTTGCTGAATTTAGAGGACTTATCCATGAGGGATACAGCTGGACAAGAAGTGCCTTTTTATCCTCTTTCTTTACGCTTGTAGGCACACATGGCTTTCACGTGTCGGTGGGGCTTTTGTGGATTGCTGTTATGATTGGCCAGATACTCTATTCAGGAATTGGTGTTGACACCTTCCGCAGGCTGGTAGTATTTTCACTTTTTTGGCACTTTTTGGACTTAGTCTGGATATTTATTTTTACATTTGTCTACTTGATGGGGGTAATTTAGATGGAAACAGAGCTTACCTTAGATGAAATTAAAAAAGAGTACCACGGTACCCTTTCGGCCTACCTCGTGGGGTTTATTGCATCGCTCATTTTAACGGCGATCTCCTTTACTTTAGTGATCACGCGGGCAGTAGAGGGCCAAGATCTTATCTATGCCCTTATTGGCGGTGCAATTGTGCAGGCATTCTTTCAGCTTCTTTGCTTTTTGCATCTTGGCCAGGAGGCAAAACCGCGATGGGAGTCGGTAATCTTCTGGTTTATGGTGCTCGTTCTTTCCATTATCGTTTTGGGCACTATTTGGATCATGTACGACCTGGATCAACGTGTTATGGCGGGGATGTAGCCTATATATGAAAAAAGTAAAAGTAGTATTAATTTCGATTGCTGTTCTTTTGGGCCTAGCTGCTGTCTACTTTGAGATATGCAATGAAAGCACGCTAGTAATGCATCCAAAAGGGGTGATTGCCCATGAGGAGCTATCGCTCATACGCACCAATATTGGCTGGATGCTTGTCGTCATTATTCCAACGCTTATTTGGCTGTTTGTGACGGCATGGAAGTACCAGTCTAAACATACGGATGAAGAGTATGAGCCTGAAGGCCGTGCAGGGGTCTTTACTCAAGCTCTGTTATGGCTTATCCCCTCATCTGTTGTGGCTGTGATGTCGGTAATCACCTGGAATGCAGCCCATAGGCTCGATCCCTATGCAGAAATTTCAAGTTCAAAACCGCTTATCATTCAGGTGGTAGCGATGGACTGGAAGTGGCTCTTTATCTATCCGGAACACAATATCGCCTCTTTAAACTTTTTTCAATTTCCCGAACAAACCCCCGTTCAGTTTAAGCTAACGGGCGATGATGCGCCTATGAACTCATTCTGGATCCCGCAGATGAGCGGCCAGATCTACGCAATGACAGGGATGGTCAATACGCTCAATATTATGGCGGATGGCCCGGGCGAATATAGAGGAAGAGCTGTTGAGATTAACGGCGATGGCTATGCAGATATGACCTTTAAGGCAAAGTCCTGCTCAAAGAGTGAATTTGATGCATGGATTAAAAAAGTACAGTCGTCTAACACTCAGCTTTCCCAAGAGACCTACAGTGCGCTCTCAAAGCATGAGATAAATGATGCTGTTGTCCTCTACTCAACTGTAGAGAAAGAATTATTTGACAAAATTGTTATGAAAAATATGGCACCCTAATGTCTACACTTTATGGAAAACTTACTTTAGAAAGCCTGCCGCACGTCTGGTATACGATAGGGGCAACTCTTAGTATCATTGTTATGATTGTAGCTTCAGCACTATTTCTTACAAAAACGAAACGCTGGAGCTGGCTCTGGAACGAATGGCTCACATCAACCGACCCTAAAAAGATAGGCACCATGTACATGATCTTTGCTGCCATCATGTTTGCTCGGGGGATGCTCGACGCAGGCATGGTATGGCTGCAGCAGGCGATTGGTGCAGACTCTAGCGGCTATCTTACGCCGGACCATTTTCAGCAGATTTTCACCTCTCATGGCGACATCATGGTCTTTTTTGTCACTATGGGCCTTTTCTTTGGCCTTATGAACTGGATTATACCGCTTCAGATCGGGGCCAGGGACCTCGCATTCCCCTTCTTAAACTCTCTTGGTTTATGGCTGACTGTAGCCGGCGGTATCATGATCAACCTTTTCTTTGTCATCGGAGGGGAATTTGCCAACACAGGATGGCTTGCCATTGCGCCGCTCTCAGAGCTAGAATTTAACCCGGGACAGGGAGTCGACTACCTGATCTGGAGCTTGCAGCTATCGGGCCTTGGAAGCCTCTTTGCCGGTATTAACTTTATTGCGACAATTATAAAAAAGCGCGCTCCCGGCATGACGATGCTGCGCCTTCCCCTCTTTGTCTGGGCATCGCTTTGCGGCATGGTGCTGATCATATCGGCATTTCCGGTGCTTACCGCTACGACAATTCTTCTTTGGCTTGACCGCTTTTTTGACATGCATTTTTTCACAACAACGTTTGGCGGCAACCAGATGATGTATACCAACCTCATCTGGATGTGGGGCCATCCTGAGGTCTATATCCTTATCATACCTGCCTTTGGAGTCTTTTCAGAAATTGTGTCGACATTTTCGCAAAAAAGAATTGCAGGGTATATGTCGATGGTGGTGGCCCTTATCCTTATTACTATGCTGTCGTTCCTTGTCTGGCTGCACCACTTCTTTACTATGGGAGCTGGAGCTGATGTGACCGCCTTCTTCGGTGTCATCACGCTGATTATTGGCATACCATCCGGCGTTCAGGTATTTAACTGGATACTTACGATGTATAAGGGAAAGGTGATCTTTGACGGACCTATGTATTGGTTTATGGGATTTGGAGGGCTCTTTATGCTTGGCGGCATGGCAGGCCTTTTCATGGCATCGCCGCCTGCCGACTTTCAGGTGCATAACAGCCTCTTTTTAGTGGCCCACTTTCATACGATGATCGTGGGGATAGCGCTTTTTGGCTTCTTTGCCGCCCTCACCTACTGGTTTCCAAAAATCTGGGGCTTCAAACTCAACGATGCGCTTGGAAAAAAGGCATTTTGGTTATGGCTTACAGGCTTTTTTGTCGCCTTTATTCCTATGTACATTTTGGGATTCAAGGGAGCAGCTCGCAGGCTTGACCATTACGCCTCGGGAACAGAGTTTCAACCGCTCTATATTGCGGCCCTCATTGGATATCTCTTTTTACTTGCCGGCGTTATCATGCAGGTAAAACAGCTCATCGTCAGCATCAAAGAAAATGATCGAGATACAACGGGAGATCCTTGGAATGGAAGAACACTTGAATGGTCCACACCATCACCTCCTCCCTTTTATAACTTTGCCATTATCCCCACAGTTACAAGCGGCGAGGAGTTTTGGACTATGAAAAAAAATGGCATTAAGCCGTCGACTGACTACAAACCCTTTCACACGCCAAAAAATACCGGCTGGGGCATCTACATATCGATCTTTGCATTTCTCTTCTCGTTTGGGATTGTGTGGCATATCTACTGGCTGATTTTCTTGGGGCTGATTGGCGTTGTGGCATGCATCATCATCCTTTCATTTGATGAACATATGGAATATGTGCTACCAGTAAGTGAAATAGCACGTATTGAAAAAGAGTGCGGGAGATAATATGGAACATGTAGCGCATATAGAGCATGAAGAAGAGGATGTAAAAATCTTCGGCTTCTGGATTTACATAATGACCGACCTTGTCATCTTCGGCGCACTTTTTGCAGCCTTTATTGTGCTGCGGCATGCAACGTATGGCGGCCCTACAAATCATGAGCTGTTTCATATGCCTGCAGCACTTCAGGAAACACTCCTTCTTCTTACAAGCACCTTTACCTGCGCCCTTGCCATGTGCGAGGTGCATAAAGGCAACAAAAGGCCTGCGATACTCTGGTTTTTAGCAACTTTTTGCTTGGGGGTTGGGTTTTTAACCTTAGAGCTTTCTGAATTTACAGACTTTGTACGCCAAGGTGCAAGCTGGGAAAGAAGCGCATCATTATCCTCCTTCTTTACCCTTGTCGGCACGCATGGATTTCATATCTTCTGGGGTCTTGTCTGGATGGTAGTGATGATGTTTCGCATCGCCCTTCGCCCGCTTGTGCCATCAAGTGTCTCCAGGATCTTCCGCATGGCACTTTTTTGGCACTTTTTAGACTTTGTCTGGATCTTTATTTTTACTATCGTCTATGGAATGGGGCATCTTCTATGAAAAATATAGTCCTCGTACGCACTATCGGCTTTGTCGCATCGCTCCTCCTTACGCTTGCCGCCTATTTAGTTATCATGCGTCCTGAGCTCTTTCAGCTATCAAACCATACAGCTGTTATAGTCATTTTAAGCTTTGCCATCTGCCAAGCCATGGTCCAGTTTATCTTCTTCCTAGATGTCTGGAGAGAAACCGGCATCCGCTGGAACCTCGGCATCTTCATCTCCACGGTTCTGCTTATCCTTACCATTATCCTCTTCTCAATTTGGATTATGAATAACCTAAATGGACGCATGGGGATGTAGAGGCTGTAGAAATGTGGCATGAGCTTTATTTCTTGAGAGCTTCCATGAAGTTCCGAATTTGCATAAAAAATGAGCGAAGCTCTTTGGAATGACTCACTTTAGTGAGGCTTTCTTTAAGGCCGATTTATCGGCCGTTTTGCACACACAGACGGCCGATAAATCGGCCTAGAAAAGACTCACTAAAGTGAGTCACTCCAAAAAGCTTCGCCTTAAAAAAAAGGGTCAGTCCTCACTGAGGACTGACCCTTTTTTAACCATTTTTTTATTCTTGGTCTCTACGAAGTTGCTGTTGCGTAGCTAAATTCGATGCTTGTTACATAAACCGTGCCTGACCAGTTGTCAAAGCCACCATTTCGTGCAACGCTAAGTTGTGCTAAATCATCGGGATTGATTGTATTGCTGAGCACAAAGGTTGCGCTATAGTGCATAAGTTGGCTGGTATTTGAGACATCTACTAAAGTTGACTGCGCTGTTGCTGCTGTCAGAGTTTGCCCTGCCGGGGTAAAGCCTGAGGTAAGCGCTAGTTGCACTTGGCTCGTAGTTGAGTTATTATCATTTCCCATGGCAACAAAGTGAACGATCACTTGAGTGTCCCCTGCTGCCGAAACAAAATTTTGCGGGACGTTAAAGGTCAGGTAGATTGGCTGTGGATTGTTTAGGGGTATGTTAATTCCACATACAATAATTGGAGGGGTATCGGTGGAGGCAAACAGGGTAGGATTATTGGGGTTAATCGCTGTGTTAAATATATTGGGTACAATGATTGAGGGCGGATTAAATACTAAAGAAGCAAAACTGGCAGTGCCAAGCTCTGCTGCATCCTGCTGCTGTGAAACCTTTGGTTGGTACTGCATAGGTTTGTTTTTGACTGGGACCTGCGCATCTAGACGTTGCTTCCGAGCAGCTCTATATTTAGCTAAAACCTCTTGAGGACTGCCTCTTGTCGCTGGTTGGGTTACCTCTGCTGCATCTACCTTGCCGATTCCTAAAAAAAGCGATAGCAATGACATCATAGCTAACTTTTGATTTATATACATGTTACACATTCTCCTTTAAAAATTTGTAATTTTCTTATGTATCTTGCCTTTGCAACTTTTTAGCAAGTGATTTCTACTTAGAGGGCTCTTAGCTCTAAGAA
This sequence comes from uncultured Chlamydiales bacterium, assembly GCA_963826935.1. Taxonomy (GTDB): domain Bacteria; phylum Chlamydiota; class Chlamydiia; order Chlamydiales; family FEN-1388; genus SZAS-7. The sequence goes on from CAWGYH010000005.1 coordinate 875,893, forward strand.
GAAATCGCCGCCCAAGGTCATAAATGACCTGGGGCGGGGTTTCGCCCTACGTAGGGGTAAGTTGTCTGAAGATAATATATCCTGTCTGAAAGGGTGCTGCGGCTACATCATAGTAGTCCTCCATCTGAAGAAAACTAGTATGGGCAAAATCAAGAGAAGTAAAAGAGATTTCAGGAACCACTTGTACTATATCACCTGCATTAAAATGTACTATTGCCGATCCCCCCGAACCTTGAGCGAACTCACCACCGAGTGTCGATTGACAAAAAGTGAGATTTGAAAAATAGGTGTCATTCACGTTTAAAGAAAGCCCTATTGGGGGTTGATTCTGACTACCCGCCGTAAACCACACCCAGCAAATGACCTGATAATCTCCAGCATTTTCGATAGTAAAGTCGCCGCTAGAATTCACGGTTACGCCGCTTTGAGCAGTCCCGGTCCAGAAAGTGGTCCAACCGGTGAAGGGCTCGTGCCACTCGTAAGGAACGGTGTTTGGCGGAATGGTCTCAGCCGGCAAGCTAAAGCTGGCATAGGTAAGTTGGACGTAAGTTCCAACAGCGCCGGTTGCACCGATTGATCCAGTAGCTCCGACAGGACCTGTCGGACCTGTAATGCCAAAGGACGACCCAGTAGAGCCTATAGGGCCTGTAGGGCCAGATGGGCCCATTGGGCCTATATGACCGCCGCCAGGCCCGACAGGACCTGTGGGGCCAGAAGGACCTGTCGGACCGGTGCTGCCCCCTGAGCCGCTAATGCCAGCTGTTCCCTGTGGTCCTGCCGGACATTTTTTGCAAGAGCTGTGACTGTCGCTACTTGAGTGACTGTCGCGAGCATTGCGAGGCTGATTTTCAGCTTCTACAATTCCAACCGTCGCTAAAGTATTGTTAACGTATTTATTTACCTCGTTAGTCCATTTTTTGTTTTTTCGTTTAGAGTCTTTTAGTACAACAGCCCTTTCCCGATTGTTTGAAGGGGAGGCTGTGCTTGCAGATGATCCATCCGCGCACAAAAGTTGTGATGACAACGTAAGTGCAAATAGCTGTAAAAAAAAGGAGAATTTCATTTGTACATTCCTCAACGGTTAATTTTTTCTCAAGGGCTGCCCCACTCACGAAGGTGACAGCTGTTCAAAGATAATAAATCCCATACTAGCCGGTGCAGGCGGATCAGGGTAGATCGTATCGTAATCAGTGGCATTACCAGCGAGATTAGCTTCGGCAATCACATTTACAATAGCACCTGCGTTAAGATGTACAATTGCCGAGCCTCCATAGAGAGAATAGGTCGTAGTAGGACTTTGTGGAACCTGGCAAAATACTAGATTTGTAGCACTAGTGCCATTCACTAGTAGCGAAAACCCACCGCCTTGCAGCCACTCCCAACAAGTGATAAGATAATCTCCAGGATTTGCGATAGTGAAGTTGCCCGAAGCATCAACGGTAACGCCGCTTTGATCAGTATTGCTCCAAGAAGCGGCCCAGCCAAAAATCTTATCGTCAGCCTCATATGAGACGATATCGTTTGGTACCGCCGACAGAGGCAAGCTAAAGCTGGCATAAACGAGAGTTTTAGGAGATGTTCCTGTCGGACCATTTGGACCGAGGGGTCCGGTTGCTCCGGTAGGACCTGTCGCGCCTGTAACACCGCTGCCACTGCCGCTAGGACCTACAGGGCCGGTAGGGCCGGTTAAACCAGTTGGGCCAGTCGAACCTATGGTAGATCCAGCAGGTCCTGTGGGCCCTATAGGGCCTGTTGCACCGGTCGGGCCTGCTTGGCCGGTCGGACCTCGAGGACCCATTTTTGCCGGAAGACAGTCTATGCAAGTCTTGATACTATCGCTACTTGAATGAGAGTCGTCATGTACATACTCCTCATTATCAACTTCTACAACGCCTACACTCACTAACGTATTGTTGATGTATGTATTTGCCTCGTTTGTCCATTTCCTATTTTTTCGTTTAGGTTGTTTTCGCTTTCCAACCTCTTCACGGTTGTTTGGAGGGGAGGCTCTGTTTGTGGATGAAACGTCCGCGCACATCAGTTGTGATGATAACGTAAGTGCGAAAAGCTTAAAAATAAGCGATATCTTTATTTGCATATTTCCTCGTGGTTAATTGTTTTTCAAGAGCCGCCATACTCACGAAACAAAGCAGCATTAAAAAAATCCTGAACGTCTCATAAGAAACCATAATGCATGATATATCACAATAGAATTTTTCTATATATAGGCCCAAGGTCAAAATGACCTTGGGCAGAGTGTACACTAAGGATATGAAAGCTGTTGGAATAGTATATACGCAACTTGAGGTGGCGCTGAGGGGCTAAATGCGTCAAATTGAGACAGATCACCAACAGTTAGAACGCCGGGAGATTCGTTGACCACAGTCACTTCATCACCTGCATTGAGATGAACAATTGCCATCCCTCCAATGGGAATAAGAAACATAGAAGGATCGAATGGAGCCTGCAATAACTCTAGATGTGTAGCAGTAACACCATTTACAAATAATGCAATTCCATTTCCGTCGTTTGTCTCTTGTAGAAACCATTCATAGCAGGTGATCAGATAATCTCCGCTACTTGCAATAGTGAAGACGCCGCTGGAATTCACGGTTATGCCACCTGAAGTAGAAGGGCTCCAGCCGAAGAGGGCGGTCCCTTTATCATATCCTAAATCTGCCGCTGCTGAAACAAGCAAACTAAAGCCGGCATGGGTTAATTGTACATTAGAAGGTCCCGTTGCGCCGGTTGAACCGGTGGCTCCCGCAGCTCCTACAGGACCTATAGCGCCTGTAAAGCCGCTAGCAGGACCAGTAGGGCCGGCAGGGCCAGTAGAGCCAGTAGGACCCGTTGGACCTGTTATGCCGCCAGAAGAGCCTGTTGGGCCTGCAGGTCCTGCAGGGCCTGCCGAACCGGTTGGCCCATTGGGGCCTGTATAGCCTGGAGGACCCGTTGGTCCCGGAGGACACTTTGAGCAGGGATCATGTCTTTTTTTGTCAGATGAAGTAGAGCAGTCTCTTTCATACTCTTCATTTTCAGCTTCTATAACTCCAACAGCGGTTAAAGCATCATTGATATATTTATCTGCCTCATCAGTCCATCTTATCTGTTTTTGTTTAAAGCGCCTTTGCCCAACAGCTTCACGATTATTTGAAAGAGGAGGAGTGTTTACGGCTGATTCAGCGGCGCACAACAGTTGTGATGACAACATAAGTGCGAAAAGCTTGAAAAAAGTGGGTATCTTCATTTGTACATTTCCTCAACGGTTACTTGTTTCTCAAACGCTGCCTTACTCATAAAACGAAGCAGCAATAAAAAAATCCGGAATCTCCCATAAGAAAACATAATGTATAATATTGCACAACAATTTTCCTGAAGCGCTAGCAGATGAACAAGACCTAAATCGGTACACTCTTGCGGCAAAATTTATCATTAAGCTAGGATATGCAACAAAAAGGAAATGAAATTATGATTGCTCATACGGATGTTTCAGGAAATGCTCCCCCTCCATACTCCCCAACAAATTATCCCACTATTTCCCAGGCATGGCATGCACCAATCCCTGAAGCAAGTGATTTAACCACCCAGTTAATAGTAAATGCTGCGGTTTTATCATCGGTAGCAGCACCTATTCTCGTAGCAACCTATGCATGTGAAGTAAATGAATTTTCCAAAGCAGAAATCACAAGGTGTTTTCCAAAGCCCGCAGCGTTTAATGCTACTTTAATCTTGCCTGGTGCATTTGTAGGGCTGGCATTATTTCAAGTGCGTAACTTCTGCTATCGTATCAGCCATAGCACTCAGACCGGATATTATCTGCTTGTAAGGAATCTTAGGCAGTGATGTTCAAAACAGGGCTAGCATAACTTGTAAAGCTTATCATTACACATTTTTTTCAAAATTTAGCTTTTCTGTTTTTCCGGCGGTAGCTGGAGGACAGCTTTTAGCCCCGTGTGAAACCCAAAGCCGGTAGGCTTGTAGTGGAACACGGGGTTATGGTGCAATGTCCATATAGAGCAGTGGTAACTGCGAAACATGCCAGTGTCGCAGTTACCACTGCTCTATAGCAAAGGTAGAGCGCCCGAACCCCACGTTCCACTACAGGCCTCCCGGCCTTCCATTGCACGTGGGGCTAAAGTTGTCCTCCAGCTGCCGCTGGAAAAAAAGCAAAAAACCTAAATTTTGAAAAAAATGGGTAATACTAAGCTGGTAAAGTCAGGCTGTTTTTCCCGAAAGGACCCGCTGTATCCCCCAACTTAAGCATATGCCAATAAAAGCATAGACCACTCCCACTAAGCCGTTAGCTAGATGCGGGTTGGCATGCGTTTTTATTGCAGCAATGATATTGGCCCCGCAAATGAAAAAGACAAAAGCCGCTAAAACAATGTACAGGACTTTCTTAACAGCGCCGGAAAGCGGCGCCGCCGCTGCCCCCGACACAAAAGCCCCCAGCCAGAGGCCGAAATTTACACCGAAGAGCAGGCATGTTATGATAATCGTCTTGGGATTGATATAAGGAAGGAGTATCAAAAGCGGCACAAGAAAGCTTGCAAGAAGTGCTTTTTTGGAAGAAAGCCCTTCTACCCACCTCTCTATTTTATCGTGAAAGAGTATGTAACAGTATAAAATCAGGCCCCCAATGATCCAGCCGCCAACGACATCACTTATGAAGTGCGCTCCTAAGTAAATGCGCGAAAAGCTGACAAGAAGAAAGAATGCAAGAAAACAGAGTACCGGAATAAGAGTTGGAAATGCAATCATGCCAAACCCAGCGAGTATAATGTGTGTTTGCGCCGCGCCGCTTGGAAAGCCAAAGGAGGAGTTTTTGATTAACGCAAGAGCCGGCATAATATGCGATGGTCTTGGCTCTTCAAAGAAATCTTTTGCATAATTGTTAATAAGACCCGACAACAAAACAAGGGATAGAAGCCGCATGCCCCACCGTTTTCCAAAACAGCTCCATACTACGATCAGCACAATAAAATAAAAGGCGTCATTATCAAAGAAGTTGAGCCGGACAAAAAAAGAGTCTAAAGCCGGCGATCTAATATGCTGCAGGCTTTCCAGCAGACTCAATTCCCATGTATGAAGTGCATCGAACATGTCAAGAAAGTCTACACAAAGCGTATCGATATTGTCACGTCCCATTTTTACTTTCGCAAGAAACATGGTAAGCTAAACTCAAGCCGCTCAAAACAAAATTGAGGGTTGCTTAATAATGAAATTTATGGTGTATTCCTCAAAAAATCAAATCCAGAATGGAGTAAAACATGAAAAGCATTTGGCTCAAAATTGCACTTCTCGCGGTTTCTTGGGATATGTTGTTAGCAGACACGCTTCCGACAAAGAAGAAACACGTCGCCCCTACACAAAAACAGCAGCCTCAAAAAAATCAGGTTAAGGAAAAGGCTCGAGAACAAGATGTCAAACAGGCGGCCAAACCTGTTGTAAAAGAAGATGTTAAACCAACTGCTAAGCCAGCCGCTAAAAAAGAAATTGCCCAAGAAGTGTGGATAGACGAGATACCTACCCTCTTAAACAAAATGCTAGAAGGTAATCGTTCAAGTTCAAGTTCTTGCTCAAGCTCTAGTTCTGAAAAAAATTGTCCAATATGCCCGACCGGCCCACGAGGTCCGCGAGGCCCGCGAGGTCACGATGGCGACCCTGGTCCTAGAGGCCCTGCCGGTAAAATCGGCCCCACAGGAGCTACCGGACCAGAGGGCGCTGCAAGCGCTACAGGTGCTACAGGACCTAGAGGTCCCACAGGCGCAACCGGCGCAACCGGCGCTACTGGACCAGAGGGAGCTGCGAGTGCCACAGGAGCTACCGGACCCGCAGGCGCAACTGGTGCAACAGGACCTACTGGCCAAATGGGTGTTACCGGTGCCACGGGCGCAACTGGCGCTACAGGTGCTGATGGTAATGAAGGGGCTACTGGTGCTACGGGTGCAACCGGAGCCTCGGGTCCAACAGGTGCTACTGGCGCAACAGGTCAGACAGGCGCAACCGGTGCTACTGGCTCTACCGGGGCAGCAGGTGCGACCGGAGCAACGGGAGCCACAGGTTCAACGGGTGCAACGGGAGCAGTAGGTTCAACAGGAGCCACTGGTGCCACAGGTAATGTTGGTGCTACAGGTGCAACAGGTGCTACGGGAGCAACAGGTGCGGTAGGTTCCACCGGCGCAACAGGAGCTACAGGTGCAACTGGTGCCACAGGTAATGTTGGTGCTACTGGATCCACCGGAGCCACTGGTGCACTAGGTGCAACTGGTGCAACAGGAGCCACTGGTGCTACCGGTGCTGAGGGTAACGAGGGAGCAACGGGTGCGACTGGTGCCACGGGAGCAACCGGAGCCACAGGAGCAGTAGGTGCAACCGGCGCTACTGGTGCAACGGGGGCAACCGGCGCCACAGGTAATGTTGGTGCTACAGGTGCAACTGGTGCTACTGGCGCAACAGGTGCAACTGGTGCCACAGGTAATGTTGGTGCTACTGGATCCACCGGAGCCACTGGTGCACTAGGTGCAACAGGAGCCACTGGTGCTACCGGTGCTGAGGGTAACGAGGGAGCAACAGGTGCGACTGGTGCAACGGGTGCCACCGGCGCCACTGGTAATGTTGGTGCTACAGGTGCAACAGGTGCTACGGGCGCAACAGGAGCTACAGGTGCAACTGGTGCAGTAGGTGCAACAGGAGCCACTGGTGCTACCGGCGCTGAGGGTAACGAGGGAGCAACAGGTGCGACTGGTGCACTGGCGCAACGGGTGCCACCGGCGCCACTGGTAATGTTGGTGCTACAGGTGCAACAGGTGCTACAGGCGCAACAGGAGCGGTAGGTTCCACCGGTGCAACAGGAGCTACAGGTGCAACTGGTGCAGCAGGTGCAACAGGAGCCACTGGTGCTACCGGCGCTGAGGGTAACGAGGGAGCAACAGGTGCGACTGGTGCAACAGGAGCAACCGGAGCCACTGGCGCAACGGGTGCACCGGCGCCACAGGTAATATTGGTGCTACAGGATCTACTGGAGCCACTGGTGCTACCGGCGCTAGGGTCAACAGGGAGCAACGGGTGCGACTGGTGCAACTGGTGCTACAGGCGCAACAGGAGCGGTAGGTTCCACCGGCGCAACAGGAGCAACAGGTGCAACTGGTGCCACAGGTAATGTTGGTGCTACTGGATCCACAGGAGCCACTGGTGCAATAGGTGCAACTGGCGCACGGGTGCAACAGGCGCCACTGGCGCAACAGGTGCCACAGGTGCCACTGGCGCCACAGGTACATATGGTGCCACAGGTGCTACTGGTTCAACGGGAGCAACAGGTGCAACCGGTGCAACCGGAGCCACTGGTGCAACCGGGGCTACGGGTAATGTTGGTGCCACAGGTGCAACAGGGGTTACCGGAGCAACTGGAGCGATAGGCCCAACTGGTTCAACAGGAGCCACAGGTGCAACAGGTAGAACTGGTGCTACAGGTGCGACTGGCGCAACAGGTATAGGAGCTACAGGCGCAACAGGTGCAACTGGCGCAACAGGCCCATCTGGTGGCCCAACTGGCCCCACAGGTGCCACTGGCCCAACAGGTGTTTGCCCCTGCCCTGAAGGCTATGCTAACTTTTATTCTAATGCAGGATGCACGGTTTCAACAACTGCGGCGATGGTCTTTGGGGCCACAGGTAATGCAAACACGGCTGACGTATCAATTAATGCAACCAACTCAATAATTACTGTTAACACTGCAGGGGTGTACCAGGTTACTTATGGCGTCTGGAACCAAGCTCTTTCGTCAAACAATTCCGTATTTGCCCTCTGTACAGGTTCAAGCACCAGCTATAGTGCTAGCAACGCAATAGCTGACAGTGTACTGAGTACAAGAGGCATTAGCAGTACCTCTAATATGGGATTCATGGTTACAAACAGCTTCATACATAACTTCACTGCACACACTCAGCTGCAGCTGTTTGCAAGCGGCTCCGTTAACTATGGAGATAGCCTTGCCAGTACTGCTGTGACGGCCTTTATCACTTTTGTTCTGCTCAACTAATAGCGTTGGAACGAGGAGGTGAGCTTTTTAGCTCACCTCTTTTTTTTCACCTAAAATATTTTCCTATACAAAAATTCTTCTTATACATTATCACTATTTAGACCTAAAGACGTCCGTTCTTAGGTTTAACGGCCTTTTGTATTTTGCAGAAGGCAACAACAAAAAAAGGATTTCTTATGAAAAAATCTTTACTTTCCGTGATATCGTGTTTATGCGCTTTGGTGGGCATGGGAACCATGCATGCCGACTCGAATGCAGGAGCTTGCAAGGTGCATTATGATCCTGTTGCTGCGACTGATATTGTTTATATCACCTGGGTCACCTATGATGATGAAGGGCTAAGTCATGCTATGGCTGCTAGCGGTCCACTGAATGATTCAGGTTCTTGGATAGCCCAGGAAATATCAATTGATCCTGCAGGTAGCGATGAGATTACGCAGCCTATTCTCTTCATTGATCCTACTACAGAAACTGTACTTGCCCTTTGGGAGTACTGGGATTCTACTTATAATACCATGCTTGTAGGCGGAGCTACAACTGTAGGCATTGGCGGCACATGGACTTCTCGGCTTATTTCGGATCAAAATCCAACATTTGAATATAGTGGGGAAGGTGATCAACTAGCTTCAATCGATGAACAGGGCAATCTCATTGTGACTTGGTCAGCTTATAACCTGGAAACTGGTTCAAGCATCGCACGTGCAGCTGTTGGCACGCTGATAGTATCTGATGATTCTGCTACTATCTCATGGACATCTTCTTTCATAATACCAGGAGGTAGCGTCGCTTCAAAAGCAGCAATTACGCAAAAAAATAAAGTTGGTAATACTGTAAAGCGAAGACAGGCTGCTTTTCAAAAAAGACAAGCTGTCATTGCAAAACCGCAGTCAAAAAAGAGCGTTCCTAATTTTGTAAAAACAAAGTAGGATCACCTCTTCTCCCACGCACCCATCCATGGCGCTTTTGCTATGGGTGGGTTTTTTTGATAAAATTTTCATGCAATGTTTTTCTTCCAAAAAATTTTCCTTTTCTGTATCACTTTTCAAAAGGCTATATGGACAAAATCTATAACATTTACAGAGGTATCGTATGATGAAAAAAACTTCCCTTTTTGTGTGGCTGTGCCTACTTTGCTGCATAGGCATGCATGATATGTCCGCTAATTCTAATGCAGGTACTTGTAGACTGATTGATGGAACTATCGTTACAACTTGGCTGACTCAGGATCCAGATGGCCCATGGCAGGTGTGGGCAGCTACAGGTTCAATTGGTGCCGATCCCAGCACATGGATTACGCAAGAAGTTACTGTATCAGGTGCAACCTGTATAAGCATCACAACTCCCACACTTTTTATTAATGAAACAAGCGGGCATGCGGTATCTACATGGCAGTATTTTGATCAGTCTGCTAATGTCCAGCGCATAGCTGCAGCGGTACTGCCAGCAGGTACGACTACATGGGTTTCACAAGCAGTTTCTGATATTACAAGTGAATCCAGCAATGGTTCCGATCAAACCGTCTCGCTTGATAACGATGGAAATATTATGGTTACATGGTCTGCCTTTAATGCATCAGTGCAGACTTCTGTTGTCCGCGCAGCCACAGGCACAATATCAGGTACTACAACAACCTGGAATAACTCGTTTCTTCTCCCCGGTGCCGGCTACCCAGATTTAGCAGCAAAAACTGCTGCCGCTACTAATGCAGCAAAGGCAACTGTACAACCAACTACACAGCCTACGGCTGAAGATGTCCGCATGCCTACAAAAATCAGAAACAACTAAGCAGCCCCTCACATATACACGCTTTAATGACGGTTTAATATTAAACCGTCATTAGAATAACTCTTATACCTCATCTCCCTGTACACACAGTTTGCACCTGCAGTTGATTTTCAGGCCAACGGCCCAAGCCACAGGCCTTTTGTAGGGCCTTATTCAACTTTTCTTAGAGAAATTTCGGTAAAGCGACGAAGTCTTTGGAGTGCGACGATCTTTCGTCGCTTTAACTTTTGACCATGCACTCTTACAACAAAAGCGCCCAGGCTTAAAATTGCTTTAATCCTTTGCCTTAAACCTTGCCATTCAAAGATTTTAGGAGTAGGTGTTAAGGTGATTTGTTGCTTGGGCGGTGAGGCTATTAGGGTACGTGGTCAAAGTTAAAGCGACGAAAGATCGTCGCACTCCAAAACCTGCGGTGTGGTTACCCATAGTGTGACCGAAAAGCCTGAAAGTTACTAGGGAGTCTCAGGACTTGAAAGCTTAGTGGATTGCGACACTACATCCTTTACGCAGCGAAATCCTAAATGGTTTAGGCTTGTGTTTTGGCTTGTTTTCATGCGGGCAGTAATTTCATAGCCTTTGCAGTAGCTTGCATGGCACAAAAAGGAGCCGCCGCGATTGACGCGCTTTTGTTTGGCGTAAATTTCATCCGGGTCGAAGCTTGTTGTTGGGCCTTGTGGGTTGATAGAAAGGCCCTTTTTTGCTTCCTGTTCATAATAAGTGGGTTGATAGAGGTCAGAGCACCACTGCCAAACGTTTCCTGATAAGTCGTAGAGACCATAGGGGTTTGCAGGAAAAGTTTTGACCGGCGTCGTACCATAGTAGCCGTTGGGTTTTGTACTTTTGTGAGGAAACTCGCCTTGCCAGATATTGCACTGGGGGTTTTCTTCACTAAATTCTTCATTTCCCCACACATAGCGAACATCTTTTCTGCCTCCTAGGGCAGCATATTCCCATTCAGCTTCTGTAGGAAGGCGTTTATTTGCCCATTTGGCATAGGCTACGGCATCGTCCCACGATATGTGGACGACTGGATGATCCTCTTTTCCAATGATGGAACTTTGCGGACCAAGAGGATGTCTCCAGTTTGCTCCCGCTTTCCATTCCCACCATTTAAGCGCATTATTAAGGGGCACGGGCCCGGCTGTAGGTTTAAAAACTACTGATGAGGGAACAACTGCTTCTGCGGGTGGTTTTGGCGTACCAGGAGGAGCCTGGCTCATAATCTCTTCAAGATTTGGCGGTTTTTCTGCGGTCGTAACATAGCCTGTTGCCTCTACAAATTCCTGAAACTGGCGATTTGTGACAGGTGTTATATCCATATAAAAGCTGTTTACCTGTACTTTGTGGGCAGGTCGCTGATCAGGGCGTCGAGTCTCATCGGTTGCCCCCATGGTAAATTCGCCACCAGGAATAAGCACCATCCCCTGCGGTGCGAAGCGAGATGGAATTTCAGTACAGCAGCTATCTGCAAAGCATAGCCTGCAAGTGAATATGCAAAATAAGATGGTGGTATAAAAAGCCACGTGTTCTCCTTTTATTTGAAAAAACAGCGTACGTAGATTCGAGAAAATAGTCAATTCTCAATACACTAGCTGCTTGCATGATGAGGCAGCAACAGCTCAAGATTTCGCGCTTCTTTTTGGCGAAGCTGCTTTACAAGGTACTTCTCAAGAGGCTTTAAAGAGCCCTTTTTAAGCCTGTGTGCGTAGATAAAGCGCTCGAGCTTGCGCGAGTATTTGAATCTGCGTTTTTTGCGTTTGAGTGTGCTTACAACTTCATTGTTGTGTAAAAGGTGGGCGGCAGCTTGAGTCTTTGATCTGTTTTTGGATTTTTTGATTTGCTTTGAAACAATGCTGCAGACAAGTGCTAAAGGCCGAATTGGTTTTATGCTCGTCATAAGATGCCCTCTTCTTTTTGGGCTATCCTCTAACGCTTGTGAAAATTTGTCAAGACTGATTTGGCGTTTTTCGAAGTGCTTTAATTTCACCGCGATGCTTTTTCGTTTCTAACACTTTGGCCTGGGCGCGTTTAGAGCGTTTTCTTTTTTGGCGCCGCTTTTTTTCAATCTCTTGAATTTTTGCAGTTTTAACCTTGAGGATTTCAGATTCTAGCTTTTCACAAATCTCCCGCCTTGCATAATAGCGGTTCATATCGCGCGAGCGTCCGCGCTGGCACTTTACCTCAAGTCCTGTCGGGATGTGCTTTATATAGACGCATGAGGAGGTCTTTTGCAGGTTCTGCCCTCCCCTGCCCGAGCCCAAGATGAACTTTTCCACAAGATCCTCTTCAAAGATCTTGAGCGCGTCCATCTTCTTTTTTATTTCGTCCCATTTGTCCTGTTTGATCATGCCATGAGCCTTATCATCATTTTTTCTACCATACTCGCACGCCTCGTCAAAAACAAGAATTACTTACAGGACGCTTGAGTATGCGGCTCGTCCTCCATCCACATCTCTTCCCATTCGACGATAGAGGTTATGCCGTCGGCAAGATAGGTCGTCTCGAGCCAGAGCTCATAAAATAACTGGCCATATTGCAGGGCGGCATCTCGCGTAAGTTCATAGTATTTTGGCCTGGGAAAGATTTCTGAATTGGTGTAGGGGCTCCTTTGCGGAGCATGAAAGGTGTAGGCAACACGATAGACAGGCTCAACAGTTTCATGCTCAATGTCCCACTCCTTCACGACAATCGGCAAGAGATCATACCCCTCTTCGCGAAAGAGGACGTTGGGAATTTCCTCCAAAGGTACGTCGAGCAACACTCCATTGACAAAATCAGCCGAATATCCTGTAGGAAGCACATTAAGCATGCCTCGCGCATGAGGATGCGCAGGCTGGCACCACTTTGATCCCGCACGTATAGCCACATCCCGATCAAATATGCGCTTGATCTTGTAGCCGATCGCTGGCCTTCTTGTCGCTAAAGTGGATTCGCTGACTGTTTTGGCAGCCGATGTCCTATCCATAAGGCTGCCATAGCTGAAAATAGCAATAGAATCCTTACCTTGCGCACGCAAAGAGTCGATAATGTCCGAGTATGGATAGCTCCAATACCCCAGCGCTTCGGCCTCACTTTCAGCTTTCGAAAAAGCCGTCTCGTCAACTGCGTAAAGTGGAAGTACAAAAAGAAATACCAATACTATGATACTTTTGTAGTATTTTCTCATATACGCTGAGCTATGACCTTAATGGTATGAAAAGTTTTCATGCCTTCCTTGACGGTTTGGGCCGCGTTTCCTACTGGATAAGCCATCTTATTCCTCCCTTTTGCTGCCCAATCATAACTGTAAATCAATAATTCAGGCAATTAAAATTAAATTTTTTTTGGTAAGAAGAGTGATTAAAAGAATAGAAAACTCCGTTGAGGATTTTGAGTCTTCTTCCTATTAAAACAATCACTCCCCGTTTTAACTAAGGATGCGCGCAAAAATAACTTGATCGTTTGGGGTGCGCCAAAGTCCCCGGGGTTGAACGATCGCAAGTCACCCAATATTAGTGAATATGGGGTGACTTACGATCGTTCAACCGCGGGAGCTTTCGCGCAGCCCAAACGTTCAAGTTATTCTTGCGCGCATCCTAACCCACCATCGCTGGATGCCCTAGCTTTAGCAATCTAACTCTCGAAATAAATTAAACTAATAGGCATCATGTTTCTTAAACATTGCTTAGGTAGCTCAGTAGAGGCGGATTTTGTCAGTTCAAATATTTTAAGGATACATCATGAATATTCTCTCGTTTCCCCACAGGCCCATATGCTACAAATATGTATATAATTTGCTGCAAGGATACATCTGATGCCGTCATCATTGATCCAGGAGTTGGAGCTTTGAAAATAGTTCTTGAGGCTGTACGGCAACATTCTCTTAAACCTACAGCTATCTGGCTAACACATAGCCATTGGGACCACATCGTCGATGCCGCCAAAATTAAAAGAGAGCTTTCTCTTCCTATATATGTACATGAAGAAGACAGGGGCAACCTGGAAAAACCCGGAAGCGATGAAGTGCCGATGGCGGTACCAATATTTGAAGGGACAGCACCTGATCACCTGATCAAAGATGGAGATCTTCTTACAGTGGGAAAATTTTCCTTCAAAGTTATCCACACTCCAGGCCATACGCCAGGTGGTGTCTGCTTCTATTGCGAAAAAGAGAAAACATTGATTTCAGGGGATACATTCTTCCGAGGTTTGATAGGGTCCATTAGCCTTCCCACCAGCCAGCCGGAGCGGATGTGGCCAAGTCTGGATAAGATAGCAGCACTTCCTCCCGACACTGTTGTCTTCCCGGGACATGGCCCACATACAACAATCAAAGATGAACCTTGGCTCCCTAAAGCTAAAGAAATGGGCGTGGTTCAAAGTTAGCTCGACTTTGAGGCAGATCTTAGAGCAAGGAAGATCCTCCCCCATAGCGATTTATACGATAACCCCTTTACATATAAAGAAAAGATGCAAGTGGTGCGTGAAGTTGAGACGCGTAAATTTCAAAGCCAATAGTAAATTCTATTCTATGAGTCGGTTTTATGGTGTAATCCACTAATTTATAGTGTAATCCCCTTCTTTTATGATATAAAAACGGGATTGCACCGTAAATGCACTTGCTATGCCTTTTCCCCGGCTAGATTTTTTATCTTCCACTTTAGACCTGGCAGACTGTGAGTTTTGTGAATAAGATCTTGAGAGATCGTCAGCAATTGTGGTTGTAGGCTGCCTTCCTGATAGAACTTTTCCAAGAATTGAAGTTCATGTTTCTTGAGCGGGAATAAGTACTTGACTAGTCCCCTTTTGCACTCATTAAGAAGTATTTCAGCTTTCTCTTCCCACCGTGCGCGCACAATATCATCCTTTTCGAGAAGTGGAATAAGGAATCTGCGAATTTCCTTAGGATCCAGTGTTAGATGGTCCATAGAGGCTTGTCGCCAATCGAAAGAGCCCATGGCTCCATATAGCACGCATGCAAATCGGAACCTTTCCACATCAAGCTCAAGAGTGGAAAATATCTGTTGCGCATCAAAAAAGTCGCGCGCGGTTTTACGGTCTAGCAACGCCGCAATTTTACTTCCCAATATGTCATAGGTGTTCATAAGCCGAATGTCGCTTATAATGTGCTCTCCAATGGCATGGGAAGCACATTTTTGCGTATCCCACAACGGAACGCGGTTCATATAATTAAGATCGATTTGCAGACTGCCTGTGTAGTTCACAACACTTGGATATTTTAAAAACCATTGGGTACTTTTATGGCCTGGTTGGATACGCCTAACACTATATCCTAGACGGGCTATCAGAGCTTCTAGAGTTTGCTCAATAATGGCCTTCTCAGAAAGCATTACGTCTCGATCGCCACTTCCAACGTAATTTAAATCGATATCAACCGATAGTCTGGGAAGGCGAAAGATAAACAGGTTTAAGCTCGTGCCGCCCACAAGCGCCAAACGGCTCTCGAGGTATGCGTCTTTGTTTATGGCCTCTAGCAGGGTCATGAGACGCCATACCTTTTCAAGAATGTCGGGTTGAAATCGCGTTTTAGTGGCTTGCTGGAATAGCTCTGTTTTAGAAATTTGCATCGTAACCCTCCAACTGATCTTTAAGTAAATACTCCGGCACAATTAAATTCCAGCTTGCTATGAGCTTTTGGGGGCTTTCTGAATCACGGTAAAAATACCGGGCAGTCTTGGAACGCGCCTTGCGCAGCTGTTCAATGTGCACCGCTGGCACCCGCAACTGTTCTTTGTGTGTTTCCAAGAAAAAACCAACCTTCGCTGCGGTCACGCCATGATTAAGAAGCAGCGCGTACTCAACTACTTGGTCAAGATTCAGATAGGTAATGCTATCAAGCGATTGCCAAACTTCTTCAAGTCCTTCCCCAAGGAGTGGCCGTTGAAGAACGTCTACAACCGTGCGTTCGAGTGTAGTTACTCGAACGTTCATGCCTTCGCGGTTAACAGTTGTCACACCAAAGTTCTTCTTGTCACGTGGCAGTTGTGATGAGGGATAAACTGGCAAATAGAGTTTGCCCTGAAACTGTGGCCGAGGGCGCGTAATCTCTTCAGTCAAGTAGTAGATGACATTGCTTGCGGAATACGCTACCTGATGCATCCACAGTGCTGAATGAAAAGCGAGCACAGCATCAGGGGTCAATTTGCTCGCAACAAGAAATGGATCCACGGGAAATTCTCCGTCTTGTGCTTCTCGTGGCAGGGTGTAATAAAGACCTCGACGAATTTGCATAATATGCCCCCGTTTTTCATGATGCTGCAACAAGTTATACAAGGTTGGATAGGAAGGAGGTTTTACAAGATTCAATGTAAAGTTGCGCAGCTCTTCGGTCGTAAAAATTGGATGTGTTGCAAGAAACTTTTCTATGTACATGAAGCACTTACTCCTTTATGTAGCTACTACTAGTTAAATTAGTACTTTTTGCACGAAATGTCAAGTGATTTTCATTTTTTCTGTGCATTTCGTGTGATAACTACTAATAAAATAGCTAGTTATTGCAGAAAATACAAAGTAAGAAGAGGGGATGTAACTGGAAATAGTATAAACATTAAGAAGTGTAGCGGCAGTCGGATTCGAACCAACGACCTACGGATTATGATTCCGTTGCTCTAACCAACTGAGCTATGCCGCCACAGTGTGAAAAAAAGGTGGCCTTGAAGTGCTGCTTCAAGGCCTGATTAGCGGGGGAAGGATTCGAACCTCCGACCTTTGGGTTATGAGCCCAACGAGCTAACCCCTGCTCCACCCCGCGGTAATTTCGTCTACTATATTACACCTTGGGTGAGATTAGTACAAGCGGTATGTGTAAAAAATTGAGGAACGAGCTTATAAATCTCTTCCAGAGTGCGCTGGGTGGCCCCTCGAAGGGCAGCTACGCAAATTTCGGCGTTGTTGCCAAGAGATTGGGCAAGGCTTTTCTGGGTAAGAAGACTCTCTACGGTTTGGCCCACTTGAGAGATATCTACTTGGAGAATGGCTTGATAGTAGTTTGCAGACTCGATAAGTTGGGGCTGAGAGTACATGTAGGGGCCGCATAGAACCGGAATGCCGAATGCTTGAGGCTCTAGGATGTTGTGTCCGCCTATTTTGTTTGTAAAGCTGCCTGCTACGATGGCGATGTCGGCAATCTGGTAGCACTTTCGTAAAACGCCCATGGCATCTATTAAGTAGACCTTCGGATTTGGGGTTTTTGAGCCCTTTATCCAGGTGCCGTAGGAAAGGCCATGTTTTTCTAGACTTTGCGCCACCTGGTTCAAAGCGTTCGGGATGGCGCGGGGCGATAATGAGCTTGAGGTTGGGGTGGCGGTTCATTACAGGTATAAGCTCGCCTAGCAGCATCTCTTCTTCAGGATCGTGTGTGGAGCCTATAACAAGCACCTTGTCAGATGGGGCAAGTTCTAGTTTTGCACGAAGGGCTGCCATTTCATCTTCAGGAATGGGTGTGGGTAGTGAGTCGCACTTTAGGTTGCCGGTCACTTTAATTTTCGATGCAGCAATGCCCATCTTTAAAAAGCGCTCTTTGTAAAGGTCGCTTTGCACTGCGACAAAGTCGATTTGTGAAAAGATATGCTTTGTGATAAAGCGAAAGCGGCAAAAGGCAGCTTCAGAGGCAGCAGATACCTTGCCATTTACTACAACGGTTACAGCTCCCTGTTTTTTTACCTCTTTTAAAAAGCGGAACCAGAAGTCGCCTTCACACAGGATGTAGAGGTCTACTTCAAGATTTTTGAGTACATGACGAACTGTAAGGTAAAAATCAAAAGGCTGGTATACGTGGTAGTCTGCTTGGGTAATGCTCTTTTTAGCCTCTTCGTGGCCCGTTTCTGAGACAGAGGAAACGATGATGGTGGAATTCGGGATTTCAGCTTTAAGGCGTTTTACGATGGGGTTTGCAGCGTGGCACTCCCCTACCGATACCGCGTGAACCCATATAAGAGGACCGCCATTTTTTCGCTCGATTTTAGGAAACCCAAACCCTAGCCTTTTAAAAAAGTTAGTTTTATGCTTTCCGTAGCGTATGCATTCATAGAGCGCTTTTGGAAGAGCAATCAAAAACAAAACAATCATTCCAACTTCATAAAAGAGAGAAAACCACATAGTACTCCAAAATTTAAGAGGGTAATCGTAGCATAAACCGTGTTAAATTGGAAAAATCTGTTTTCCGGCGACGAAGGTTCTGCAGCAAGCACCTGTTTCGTCAAGGACGATAAGGTCGGCATCGAACCCTTCTAAGAGCTTGCCCTTTGTTGTTAGGCCGAGCAGCTCGGCCGGGCGTGTTGATGCTGCAGCAATCGCCTCGTGAAATGGGCATGTGGTTTCACGGTGAAGGCGGTTTACTGCATCAAGCAGTGTGATGTTTGATCCGGCGATGATGTCGCTTCCGGATAGAACCTTCTTTCCTTCATGAACCTCTAAAGCATGGCCTGCAAGGGTTCTTGCGCTAGAGTCGCTTACAAGTACAAGGCCTTCGCCAAAAGCGTTATAGGCCATGGCAACGGTGTCGGGATGAAGGTGCACGCCGTCAACAATAAGAGAATACCAGATCTTTTTTTGTCCCAGGACATAGCCTACAATGCCGGGAGATCGCTGGTGGAAGGGCTGCATGGCGTTAAAAAGGTGTGTGGCAAATGTAAGGCCATGCATCTTTGCTGCATGGATCTCCTCAAGAGTTGCTTGGGAATGGCCGCATGCTACCACAATGCCGCGCGAGGTAAGAAGTTCTATAAGCTGGCCTGATCTTTTGCATTCCGGAGCAAGGGTTACCATTTTTATAATGGCAGGATCAGCAAGTTCTGCCCACAATTCAACCGCACACTCTTCCATAATAGCGTTAAATGGGTGGGCGCCTCGCTTTTTGGGGTTGATGTGAGGCCCTTCAAGATGTATTCCTAAGCAATTTATACCGGGATTATGAAAGCTTGCTAAAATCTCGCGATAGCGGCGCAAGGGCTGGCTTACAATGGTCGCTAAATAGCCCGTCACGCCATCTTCGGCAAGAGCAAGAGAGCTCTCTTCTATTCCGGCAAGGCTTGTAGTAAAGTCGTGGCCTCTAATGCCATTTACCTGAAGGTCTATAAGGCCGGGGCATAAAAACATGCCCTGGCAGTCGTAGATTTTATCTGCCTCAACAGGGGCAATAATTTTGCCATTTTTAACATAGAGTTCGCCCGGACTAAAGCCCTCAGGATGATATACTTGTGCATTTATGAAGCTGATAGTCATATAATTTGTCATACCAAAAAACACAATTACTGGGTAGTCTTATGCAAAAATACGGTAATCTATGACTTTAAATTTAGACATTGAAGCTATAGCCGAAAAGATAGCCGACAATGAGCGTCTCACTGCAGATGAAGGGCTATATCTTCTCAAGAGCGACGATCTTGAAATGGTTCGACAGCTTGCCGACGAGCGAAGAAAAAACAAGGTAGGCGATCTTGTCTACTATGCATCTACCCTCTATGTCTACCCCACAAATCTCTGCGAGCTAAACTGTCCGCTCTGCTCATTTTATGCAAAGCCCGGCTGGAAAAACGCCTGGTTTTCGACTCCGGAACAGATTGAGGAGCGCATAAAAGCAAACCTTCATAAAGGCCTTACTGAAATTCACATTGTGGGCGGCCTATGGAGAGATTGCGATCTTGACTACTACAAAGAGCTTTTCGACCGCATTAAAGCTATAGATCCAAAGCTCCATATCAAAGCCTTAACGCCTGTAGAGTATGACTTTTTGGCAAAGCTTCACAACATTACTGTTGAAGAGGTATTTGACCGCATGATGTCGTGGGGTTTAGGATCGCTTCCCGGAGGCGGCGCTGAGATACTTGTGGAGGAGATACGCAAGAAAATTGCCCCGGGCAAGATAACATCTGATCGCTACTTAGAGATCCATAAAATTGCCCACAAGCGCGGCCTGCACTCCAACATCACCATGCTTTTTGGACATATTGAGGAGCCGCAGGATATCATCACCCACCTTATGAAGATACGCGAGGTTCAGGATGAGACGCACGGCTTTCAGACCTTTGTGCCCTTAAAATTTCACGTCGAAAATAATGCCCTGGGAAAGCGCCAAGAGCAGCTAAAGCCAAAAGATATACGCAAAATCTACGCCGTTAGCCGCCTGATGCTTGATAATGTACGCAATGTCAAGGTGCTATGGAACTATGTGGGCCTTGATGAGGCAAAAGAAATTTTATCTTACGGTGCAAACGACATTGCAGCAACGCAGCTTGAAGAAAAGGTTATAGTAATGGCAGGCGGAGTACGCATGGAAATGTCGGACCAAATCTTAGAAAATGTAATTTCTAGTGCAGGACGTATACCAAAAAAAATCCATTCCGGGTATGATTATTGCCTCGATGATCCAGAATCTGGAAGTAGATGATTAAAGTTGGTGCACTCTCATTCATAAATGCCTTTCCTTTTTTCAATCCGTTTATTGAAAAGCGTGTCTCCTTCTCCGGTGAACTTCTCTTTGGCTCCCCTACTCTGATCAACAGCAAGCTTGAAACAGGACAGGTTGACGTTGCTCTTATAAGCAGCGCTACTTTTGTGCAAAACCGCGAAAAGTATGTACTGCTTACGAACTTTGGCATAGGCACTGCAAAGGCTATGAAAAGCGTCTGCCTGTTTAGCAAATATGAGATCTCAAAACTCGATGGCAAGAAGGTGGCAATTGGCGATGCAAGCTCAACATCTGCACTCCTGCTCAAAGTGCTTTGCAGATACTACTGGGGCGTAAGTCCAAAGTTTATCGAAGTGTCCTCCTCCGGCCAAGCGCTGTTTGAAAAGTATGATGCTGTGCTGTTAATCGGCGATGAGTGCCTTCTTATGCCAAAGCAGCAAAAAATGCACACTTTTGACCTAGCCGTTGAGTGGTATAGCTTTACCCAAAAGCCCTTTGTCTTTGCCGTTTTTGCAACGCGGGTCGATGCCTGGATAAAGTGGCCCGACGAGGTGCGTGAATTTCATCGCCAGCTGGTGTCTGCCTACGACTACTCTACAAACAACTTCAGCGCTATGCTGACAAATGCTCAGACCAAAACCGGCTTAAGTAAGTCATTTCTTCAAGACTACTATAAGGGGCTAGACTATTACCTGGATTCCAGCCATTTTCAGGGGTTAGAGCAATTTGCAGCCTTAAATGCCAAGCGTGCATCATGAAAGGTTACGACCAGAAAGATCCTCAGTCAGTAGTTGCACTTTTTGACAGCATTGCTTCGCGCTACGACCTTGGCAACGCCATCAACTCGGGAAATCTCCATAGGCTCTGGAACAGAAGGCTTGTACGAGCAGCACTTCAAAACAGCCCTCAAGAAATTTTGGACCTTTGCGCCGGGACCGGTGAAATTGCTAAGGGAATGTATCGCAAAAAAAGCGATGCAAACTACCACCTTGTCGACTTTTCAAAAGAGATGCTTGAGATTGCAAAAAAAAGACTTCCTCATCCTAATGTCTCTTTTTACCACGAGAATGCAGAAAAAATGAGCTTTAGCGATGCCCAATTTGACGCTGCAACCTGTGCCTATGGCATACGCAACGTATACAATAGAGCTGCCTGCTTTAGCGAAATTTTTCGCGTGCTGAAGCCGGGAGGAGTTGTATGCATACTTGAGCTTACAAGGCCGGAGGGGGCCATTTTTGGCGCACTTCATAAGCTCTACTTGCGAACAGTGCTGCCAGTTGTTGGAAAGCTTATTGCATCAGATGGTGATGCCTATAGATACCTTTGTAACACCATTGAGTCGTTTGTGCCTGTTGCAGACCTTAGAGCGGAGATTGCAGCGGCTGGTTTTTGTAACATAGAAACGCATACGCAGACCTTTGGCATAGCAACTATCATTACAGGACAAAAATCATGAAAGAAATAATTTTAGGATCGCAGTCGCCTCGGCGTAAAGAGATAATGCTGTTTTTTTCACTCCCCTTTCGCCAGGTGCCCTCACATTTTGACGAAGATAGCATTCCCTATGCCGGCAACGCTGCAAAACTTGCCTCTGACCTTGCGAGCGCAAAAATTAAGGTGCTTGCAAAAAAGTATCCGGACGATACCATCTTAACAGCTGATACTGTTGTAGCAATAGATGGCATAACCCTTGGCAAGCCCGCGAATGAAACGGAATCCCGCCAAATGCTAGAGCGCCTTTCGGGCCGTTGGCATTCAGTCTTCACCGCCGTTGCGGGTTATCGTACAGGCAAATTTGTCTGCGAAGTGGAGGAGACGAAGGTACTTTGCAATAATGCAACCCCTGACGAGCTTCATCGCTACATGCGCGTTCATGGCCTCTACGACAAGGCAGGAGGCTATGCCATCCAAAAAAGCGGCTCCATCCTCGTTCAGCGCCTCGACGGCTGCTACTACAACGTCATGGGAATGCCCATAAACACCCTCAGACGCGTGCTAAAACAGGTAGGCATCGACCTGTGGGATTACCTCAAAGAACTCTAAACAAGAACTTGAAAATGAACTCTAAAATGAAAAAGGCTCTGCTCTTCCCATTTTTTCTTTTAGTAGTCTCATGCACATCATCTAAACCCCATCCTGATGATGATAAGCTTCCGATCATGCCTAAAGCGCACGTAGCATCATCTCAAGGATCGCTCTCGCACGTGCTCTATATGATCCAGACGGGTAAAACTAAAGAGGCAGTAGATGCGCTTTTGGCTATGAAAGAAGAAAATCCCTATGTTTTTCATGAGGGAACACTCCAGATGCTTGGGGCAACAATTCTTGAACAGGGCTCAAAATCGCGCGATCCGCAAGATCTATTGACCTCGCTTTACGGAGTAGGAATTTCGCACGATGCACGCAATTTATACATTGCTGAAAAGGCGCTTCAGTTTGATGAGCCGCAGCTTGCACTTGTGGCGGTGTCGGTTATTGCCTCTTTTGATACAGAGGAGGCGCACGAGCTTTTGGCAAAGGCGATGAAATCTAACTATGTTTTCGTGCGTCTAGAGGCAGCTTATTGGCTCTCTATTAAGCGTGCAAGCGATGCTCACGCCCAGCTTGTTGCTCTTATGTCGAAGGTAGACCCTGAAATTCATGAGCTCTTTCCTCGCCTCTTTGCTATGGAAGGGTCGGATGCCTCGACTTATGAGCTGCGAAAGCTTCTTTATGACCAAAGTGAACATGTACGGCGCGAGACAATTCTAGCACTGGGAGAAGCAACTCGCGATGACTTTATAGATGATATTATTATCTTAGCAAAAGAGCCCTCTATGGTCCAGCAAGAGGCCGCATGCTTCGCACTTGGCCTTTTTTGTGATGAAAGAGCACGTCCTGTTTTAGAAAAGCTTACCGCCTCAAACTTCCCTACAGTACGCCTTGCAGCGCATAGAGCCCTTTATGATCTTGGCTCAGAAACTGCTAAGGACTATATTACAGCTCAAGCAAAAGAGGGCGATCCCTTTGCCATATACGCGTTAGGGTACTTTGATGATGATGGAAGAGTGCTTGTAGAATTAATGCAGCATGATGATGTCCAGATTCGCATAAATGCCTCTTTGGCACTTCTTGAAAGAAAGGACAGCCGCTCGCTTGATGGCCTTGGCGAAATCCTGCTCGATACGCATAAGGACTATACCTTTCATCCTGCCACTTCTCATGGCGGATCCTTGCGCTTTTGGAAAGTAACTGCTAGTTCTAGTCAAGCCTATAAGAAGCACCCCCAATTCTTTGAAGTGTCGCTCAGAATGCGCGAGGAGGTGTTAACGTCCTGTCTAGAACTTCCTGAAGATGACTTTTTAGAAGTAGCAGAAGCCATTTTAGAGTGCCACCAAAGGGACCTTGTTCCGCTTACAGTGCACCTGCTTGAAAACCTTCGCTCTGAAAGGGCGATCAAGCTCTTAAAAAAATATGAGCTGCAACTTGGCGCACCCCATATCCGCGCCTGGTGCTGCCTTGGCCTCTATCGCCTCCAAGAAGCGGGGCCCTACACAGAAACAGTGCTCAAAATCGTAGAAAAAAACGAAGATAAAGAGGTTTTTAAAGCGCGCCCTGTCCTTCCCTGGAGGATGCGCCAAGAAGATACCCGATACGAGCTTACCCTTCAGGAATCATGCGCACTTCTTATTGAATCCTTTGAGGCCTTAGCTCAAAGACAAGACGAAAAAGGCATCGAAATCCTGCTTAAAGCGATCCGCGACGGCAATCCCCATAACAGGTACACCCTGGCCGGCCTTCTCATGAGATCATCGCTTTAGCGCCTTTTGCAAAAAAAAGCTCTCTTCCTTAGAATCCGCCGGCAGTAGTACCTAATGCAATAAGGCAACGAGTACTGACCGCGTGTCTCGAATATCGAGAGCAAGGAAGAGAGCCGTTATCTACTTATATTACACACTATCCTGATTTAAATATCAACATATATTTTTAATACTGCGGCCTACGTAGAGGCTGTAAAAAAATGCCATTCCGAAGGGAGTTACCGACCAGAGGGAGGTGCATCGACCTAACCGCTTTCTTGATCTTTGTCTTGATCTTGGTCTTGATCTTGGTCTTGATCTTTGTCTTGATCTTTGTCTTGGTCTTGGTCGTAATCTCGATTTCAGAGCGAAGTATATGAAAAGCAAAAAAAGAAAAAAAAGATAAGATCAAGATCAAGATCGAGATCAAGATTAAAAAACCCAGAACACCCCCATTGCGGTCGGTGGTGTCTGGGCTAAGGTCGCCAATCTCACCCGAAGGGAGAGATTAGCCGTGCTATTTTTTGAAGTGGCTGGTTTTGACGATCTGCATTTCGCCGAAGAGCTTTTCGAGGATTGCTCGGGCGTCTTTGCCCTCTTGGGCAAGCTTTTGCATTTCGTGAACGGGGGCCATGGTTTCACCAGCTGAGAACCAGCGCACTGTTACGAGGTCATCTTGACCCATTTTTTTCATGACGAGGTCTTTTGATGATTTTAGCGCATCTTCAAAGGCTGGATCATGGCGCTCGACTGCAGCTCCCCTGTAGCCTACAGTGCCTGCTTTTACATCCCAGTAGGGATTTGATGCGATGGCAAGCCAGTAAAGCGCCTCTGTTCTTAGAGCAATTGCGAGGGCAGCAAGTGCCTCTTTTTCGGTGATTTCTGCTGGAACGTGAGTGCTTAAAATGGAGGCTACGAATTCATCTAACGACACTTCGTTTACGCCGCCAAGCGAGCCCTTAATTTGGTAGATATAGGCCATGCCGTGATACTCTGTAGCGTTTACAAGAACTGACGTATCAAGTCTATCCGGAACTATGAGGATCTGGTAGATGCCGGGAAATTCTTGGCCCCATTTGATGCCATCAATCGTTGGGTACATGTAGTAGCTTGAGCTCATGTAGGCGCTATCGAGCTTCTTACCGGTTCTTGGATCATAAATGTTGTAGGGGCCCTTTACTTCGACTTGCGAGCCATCGACATCTGCCATAAGCTGCACTCGAATAGTGGGGCCGTGAAAGCGCTCTCTAATTTCTTCAAGGGTCTTTTGCCCCTCAGCTGTCACCTCTGCATTAAGCTGAGAGATGAGTCCTAGCGCTAGACTGAAAAGTAATTTTCGCATCGTGTTATTCCTCCGTATGTGCTTTTGGAATTGGCCTGCCAATATGCTGAAAGGCAAGTGGTGTAGCCTCGCGGCCTCTTGGCGTTCTTTTTAAAAGGCCTTGCATAATTAAAAATGGTTCGTGAACTTCTTCTAAGGTGTGCGGCTCTTCGCCTACTGCAACGGCAAGCGTCTGTATGCCCACAGGACCGCCTTGGTAGTGATCTATTAGCGAGCGAAGGATTTTGCCATCCATCTCATCGAGCCCTCTTTCGTCTATGGAAATCATTTTGAGGGCATCTTCGGTAACCTTTTTTGAGAGCTTGCCGTTTGCTTTTATTTGGGCATAGTCTCGCGCCCAGCGAAGCAGGCTGTTGGCAATGCGCGGCGTTCCGCGCGAGCGGTTGGCAATCTCTTGCAGGCTTTCAAGATCTGCATCGATATTCAGTATTGCACTCGATCGCCGCAAAATGTCAACTAAAGTCTTTGGCAGGTAGTAGTCAAGGCGCATGCTGCTGGCAAAACGGGATCGAAGCGGACTAGAAAGAAGCCCAAGACGCGTTGTTGCGCCAACTAACGTAAAACGATTAAGCTTTACTTTTACACTTCTTGCCGAGGCTCCGGAATCTACAACTAAATCAAGCACAAAGTCCTCCATAGCAGGATAGAGGTACTCTTCTATCGTTCTATTAAGTGCATGAATTTCGTCGATGAAGAGCACATCGCCTTCCTTAAGCTTTGTCAAAATGCCCGCTAAATCCCCTGCCTTTTCAATAACAGGACCTGATGTTACGGTAATATTTGCCCCCATGCTCGATGCGATGATGTGCGATAGCGTCGTCTTACCAAGTCCCGGAGGCCCGCAAAAAAGCACATGGCCAAGCGGCTCTTTTCGCGCAAGCGCCGCCTGAATTAATACCCCCATCTGATCGCGCACTTTATCTTGGCCAATAAAATGGTCAAGCTGCTGCGGCCGAAGAGGCACCTCATAGGCAATATCTTCTTTACAAAATGACGATTCAATAAAACGTTCCGACACGTGGCATCCTACATAATCTCTGTAACGATAGCGCACTTTAGAATAAATCGCATCAAAGATCTACAGTAAAATTCGAGACCGAGACCGAGACCGTGACCGAGACCGGGCGGTGTAACTAGATGTTCAGGAAGTAAAAAATAACGGTCTCGGTCACGGTCACGGTCTCGGTCTCGGATTCGATGGTAAACTCTCACTATTGATTTGCCTTTTTTATGCCTAGTTTTGTACGCTTAGAGCTGTATAAAAATACGAGGCATCTATGAGTTTTATCCCCGGTCTTTCTGATGAGCTTTCAAAGGCTTGGAACAGCACTGTAGGGGCAGTAAGCGGCGCTATAGACTCTGCAGGCGATGCTGTCAATAACACCTGGAATTGGCTTACAGGCAAGCCTACTCCTCCGCCGCCTGTAGTAGATGCTGAAAAGCCTGCTGTGTCTGTTTCTGAAACTCCTGACAGCGAGTCAAAACCTGCTGAAGTTGTACCTAGCGAGACTTTAGCTCCAATCGACTACTCCAAAATTTCGCTGCTTGAGCTTTTTGCCATTCTTCGCGCAGAGATCACCCACCGCTGCTTAAACCAGGCAAGAGCCCATCACCAAAAAGCAACCGAAATACATGAAAAGCAAAAGGGATTAAATGCACTGCAGAACCTATTTACAAAGCATGCAGCCAATTCGGCAAGCGTTGAATTTACAAGTCCGGAAGATCTGCAGATGCTTGCAAAGGGTCGCTCTTTGGGCATTCCGATTGAAAATAAAACGACCTTCACAAAAGATGAGCGCGATGCAATTTCTCGAACTATCGACAACGCCGTCCGTGAAACTACCGATCAGCTTAACTTGACAACAAGCGATGTTTCAGAAGCTGTGCAGACAAGAAATACCTTCTATCAGGAGCTTTTAACCTGCTGGAACAAGCTTGTAGAGTGTATTAGAACAATGATCAGGGCTTTATCGCCGAGGTAATATATGCCGGAAGAGACAGAAGTCATTTTGCATACATACGCCTATAGCTGCTACAACCACGCGCTCTGGGAAAAGGCCATTGCAACCTTTCGCTACCTCACGCTCTATTTCCCAAATAAGAGCAACTACTGGTATGGCCTTGGCTCTAGCCTTATGCTAAGCGGCAATGACGATGAGGCAGCTCACGCATTTCAGATTGCAAGCATCCATAGCCCCGAAGATCCTCGTCCGCTCACCTACTGGGCAGAGTGTTTAGCAAGGCTTGGAAGGAGCGATATGGCACAAGCGGCTATCAAGCAGGCAGAAAAAAAAGCACTAAATAGCGAATTTACTTCCTTTTTAGACCAGCTTCAAGTAATAAAAGAGAGAATAGTAGAGGTGAACCATGCGAATCGGTGATGAAGATAACCTAAAAAGTGCCCGTGAACGGCTTGTCTATGCAACAAGTTTTCCGCAGATGCTCCCAGCTGTAGTACAGCCAGCATCGGATGTAGTGCCGACTGCGCCAAGTAAAGATACTGTTTCGAAGGCCATCTCGGCATCATTTAGCACAACAGGCCGCTCAAGACCTGAGCTTGACAAACCCCGCCATATCGACAGCGAAGGTGTGAAAAACGGCATGGAGTACCTTGAGGCCTTTATGTCAGACGATAGCGATGCTGAAATTGACTTGCTTACAAATGCGATCTTTCTAATTGCTCAAGATAGCTCGAAGGATGCACTAGATGCCCAAAGGCAGCTTCTTGCAGCGGTTCATACCTATTCCGAGGCAAAAAATAGAACGCGCCTCGATGAAATGCAAAAGCAGTCTGACCTCACCAAAAAAGTGGGCTTTATGGACACCATTCAGAAAGGCTTTTCATCGTTTGGCTTGATCGGAACAGGCTTGCTTACAGCTCTGGCAGGCAGCACTATTCCCGGTGCGGCTCTGGTCATTGGCGGCACATTATTTTTAGTTGATCAGCTGCTTGATGATAAAGCCAAAAAGACTGTGGCAACTTGGGTGGCTAGAGGAAATAAAGAAAGTGAAGAGATGTGGGTAGAGCGTATACACCTTTTCTGCTCCGTCACTAGTGCAGGTTTAAGCTTAGGCTTTGCCCCGCAAATAGCTGCAGGCTTAGGTAAAAATACAGCATCGGCAGTTGCGAATGTTGCTCTCGGAGTAGCTCAAGGAGGCGCAAAAACGATAAAAAGCAGCTATGATTCACGCCTAAAGCTTCAAAGAGGGTTTATGGTAGAGCTTGATGCTGCCTGCAATTTTGCACAAAAAGATTTTAATCGCGTCACCTCTTCAATGCAGCTTAGCATCAATACAGTGCGCGAATTTATTGCACACCACAGCCAGGTGCAGGGCGAACAAGAAAGTATAATACATCAATTTTCAAAAAGTATGAGGTCATAATGGTACAACGACTAGAATCAGACACAGTAAGCGACTCTTTTAAGACGTTTATTTTAACAGATATCGGTGATCAGGATAAATTTGAGCGCCTTCTGCTTAGGTTCATTTCTCGACTTATTCGAAACCAGCAGGACATGGAGTTTCAAAATGGCGAGCGTAAGCTTAACGTCTGGCAAGATCGTGTAAAAGACCTTGCTGATAGCTATCGATCTTTTGTGACATATGCATCTCCAGTCGCTCAGGCTGTTGTATCTGGTGTTTCTTTACGTTATGGCGTAAAAGAAATGGAACCAGTACAAAAATGTTTTGATGTGGTTCACCAATTCTTTCAAGCTTTGGAGACAGGTGACAGATCGAAAATTAACTTTTTTGTAGAAATTTCCAAGATTAATTCTGAGGCGTGTGAACGCGAAAAGCAAAGACTGCAGCAGCAATCACAAGAAAACCAGAGAACCTTGCAGCAGGCGCTGCAAGCCCAAGCAAATATCGAAAGAGAAGTTGCAAAGCAGCAGTAAGCTTATTTTATGACGTGGATGAAGGCCTGGGTTTTTCCCCAGGAAAAGTCCACGTCTATCGTATTTTCAAGAACAATTTTTTCACTTTTTGTGTAGGCTGTCAGCGGATAGCTGATGGTGATCACTTTTGTGCCTGCCTTTTGCTTCTCAAGGCGCTTGGCAAGCTTTGCTATGGATGGATCTGGAAGAGCTGAGCCAAAAAGATAGATCCAGCTGGCTTGGCTTAGATCGCAGCTCAGCAAGTCTGCATGCTGAAATGTTATGTTTTTAACGCCAAAAAAAGTAGCAATTTTTTGAGCCCGAGTGACAAAGGTAGGGATATATTCTACCCCAACGGTTTTATAACCTTTTACAAGAGCCAGCCAAAAGCAGGCCCTTCCCCTGCCTGAGCCAAGCTCGTAGACAACATCATCTGGTCGCACAGGACAATGTTTTATAATTGCATCAAGTGTCGCAAGGGGCGTTTCGCCGTAAGGTTCGTCCGGATTATACTCCCTGCCAATCCTATAGGGGCTTTTGAAAAAGTAGCTTAATAAGAGGGTGCAGTCTACAAGAGCAAACTTTGGGCGTCTCCAGTAGAGGAAAATCGTGCGCAGGAGGTCTTTTAGGTTGAAGTAGCGCACCCACATGAAGGTGGTGAAGTCGCTCCAGAATGGGGTCATTGGTTACCTCGGTTTGTCGGAAACCTTTTTGTATATCAAAAGGACAAAAAGGACAAAAGCTTTTTTGGTCCTTTGGGTTATCTAACGAACTGTTAACCTTATAGGCGTTCCCATCTGCTGCAGTCGCTTCTTAAACTGGGCTCGAGTAAGCGTTCCCTCTACCTCTAGCGTATAACACCCAAGCTGCTTTTGCAAATGTATAAGCATATGCTCGATGGTGCCCTTGGGGCTTAGGCGCGAGAGCATGAGCGCTTTGTCGATGGGGTGCAGCACGTAGGCGCCGTGCGGGCATTGGTGGATGAGCGATTCAAGTTTTTTCTCCAAAGCTTCGCGGGTAAGGTGCGAGGCGTGATGGGCGCCGTGGTTGTCAAGCCAGCCTGCAATGTCTTGCAGCTGGTTGAGCGGTATGGCAGATGGTGCATGCTTTTCAAGCAGGGCTATAACGTCAAAAGCCTCTGTTACGTCGACAATATGGTGTGAAAGGACTTTGTCTTGTGAAAATACCAAAAGGTCAAGCTGTGGGTCGGTTTTCTTGAGGTGAGTAAAAATGAAGCTTGCCTCTAAGTTTAACCGCTTCATGGCGCTATGGACATGGCAGAAGCTATCATATGCCGATTCCTTAGAAACATGCAGAATAAACCCCATCTTTTGCAGTGTGCGTACCACCTTTTCGACTACGTGCGGGGGAATGGCGCTGTGAGGAAGAGCTTTTTTGGGCTTTAATGCCCGAATTATCTGAGTAAAAAATGCTTTAATAGTAGTAGCTGCCATAGCTGGTTCCTGTTGGCCCAAAAGAGTAACACACTCGTTGATTTTTTTGTTGGATTCCCTCATTATTATCCCTTTTTACTAGACGAGGAAAATGACACAACAAGAGAAACCACTAGAGTTTTATAAGGTAAGTCATCAGACAGTTGTCGACGCCCTAGGCAAAGAGAAGCTGATTGACTGCCTGGATCGCATGCTATTAATTCGCAACCTAGAGACAAGGGCAGAAGCTGCCTACCAGCAGGGCAAAATCGGCGGCTTTTTCCACTCCTATATGGGCCAAGAGGCTATTCAAACCTCATGTCTTCAGGCAGTAGGCCACAAAAACTGGTTTGCCACCACCTATCGCTGCCACGCTCTTGCCCTTCTTCTGGGGGTAACTCCTCGCGAAATCATGGCAGAACTTTTTGGAAAAGCGACAGGCAATGCAAAAGGCAGAGGCGGCTCCATGCACCTCTATCACGACAGGATGCTTGGCGGCTTTGGCATTGTGGGCGGACAGCTTCCGATTGCAACAGGAGCGGCCTTTAGCTGCAAATACCTTAACAAAAAGGATGAAATTGCCCTCTGCTTCTTAGGCGACGGTGCAATCCCTCAAGGGACCTTGCATGAGTCGCTCAACATGGCAAGCCTCTGGCAACTGCCCTGCATGTACGTTGTGGAAAACAACCAGTGGAGCATGGGAACGCACATCTCGCGCGGCGTGGCAAACTACCAGTATATCACCTACTATCTTGCAAAGGCGTATGGCATCTCCCACTACCGCCTAGATGGTATGGATTTCTTTAACTGCTATGGCGGCTTTTTGGTGGCTCATCAAGAAATTCTTGCAACAGGAAAGCCTGTGCTCATTGAAGCCATTGGCGAGCGCTTCCGCGGCCACTCGATCTCAGATCCTGCTCTCTATCGAAGCAAAGATCAGCTTAAAGAGCGTATGGAGCGCGATCCTATCGTACTTATGAAACATGAGCTTATAGACCGCGACCTTCTCACCGAAGAAGAATTTAAGGCTATGGACAAGAAAAACCGCGAAATCGTGGTTGACGCCCTGCAGTATGCAGAAGAGAGCCCCTGGCCGGAGCTAAGCACCCTGGAACAAGACGTATTTGCACCTTAAAAGGATTAGAAGACTTATGCAACAAATTGACATACGCGAAGCAATCCGTCAAGCAATTGACGAAGAGATGACCCGAGACTCTACCGTTTTTCTCATGGGTGAAGAGGTGGCAGAATATAATGGCGCCTACAAGGTATCAAAAGGGCTTCTTGATAAGTATGGCCCGAAGCGCATAATAGACACCCCAATCTCAGAAAATGGCTTTGCCGGCATCGGCATTGGCGCTGCGATGACAGGCCTTCGGCCTATCGTAGAATTTATGAGTTTCAACTTTTCTTTTGTCGCGGCGGACCAAATTATCTCGCACGCCTGCAAGATGTACTACATGTCAGGCGGCCGCTTTTCTGTGCCTATCGTCTTTCGCGGGCCAAATGGTGCGGCAGCTCAGGTGTCGTGCCAGCACTCGCACTGCGTAGAGGCCATCTACGGCAACCTGCCGGGCCTTATCATTGTTGCCCCATCAAATGCCTATAACGCCAAAGGCCTTTTAAAGAGCGCCATTCGCAACAACAACCCTGTTCTCTACTTAGAGTCAGAGCTTTTGTATGGCGACAAGATGGAAATTCCAAGCGAAGAGTATCTTGTCCCAATTGGCCAGGCAGACGTAGTGCAAGAAGGCACAGACATCACCATCATCGCCCACGGGCGCATGGTAAAGCTCTGCAAGGAAGTGTGCCAGCAGCTGGAAGCAAAGGGCATATCAGCAGAGCTTATCGATCTACAGTCGATCAAGCCGCTTGATATTGAAACAATTACAGCCTCTGTTCGCAAAACACACTTCTGCGTGCTTGTTGAAGAGGGCCATCTCTTCACCGGCATAAGCAGTGAAGTGGCCTTCGAAATTCAGCAAAACTGCCTTGACTATCTTGACGCAAGCATCGCAAGAGTATGCCAGCGCGAGACACCCATGCCCTATTCTAAAGTACTTGAACGAGAAACACTCCCAACAGTTGAGCGTATCATGGCAGCATGCCTTGAGACGTTAGCTAGAACTTAAAAGGATAAGACCTATGCCATTTACTGTATACATGCCAAAGCTCTCCCCAACTATGACTGAAGGCGTCGTTGCCAAATGGCATAAACGCGTCGGCGACAAGGTTGAATCAGGAGATGTGATTTTAGAGATCTCCACCGACAAGGCAACTGTAGAACATGCTGCCTTAGATGAAGGCTACCTTCGCGCGATTGTTGGCCAGGAGGGTGATAAAATTCAGGTAAACGACCCTATTGCTGTCTTTACAGAAACTGCGGATGAAAGTATCGATGGCTATACTCCAAAGCCGCTTGACGCAAAAAAAGAGGAAGTGGCAACTCCGCAAGCTGCAGCTGCCAAACCGGCTCCTGTAGCACAAGCCGCCAAGGGCGAGCGCGTAATGGCATCCCCCTTAGCGAAAAAGCTTGCAAAAGAGCGAGGCGTTGACCTTGCCGCTTTAAGCGGCACAGGCCCTCGTGGACGCATTATGAGCCGCGACCTTGAAGGAGCTAACGTGCAAGTTAGCAGCTCCGGTTGCCACAGGTCCATCAGCTCTTCCCTATACAGTAGAAGCCCTAACGCCAATGCGTGCTGTGATTGGCGCAAGACTTCAGGAGTCAAAGAGCACAATCCCCCACTTTTATGTGCGACAAGAAGTTGATGCTACAGCTCTCGTAGCTCTGCGTGAAGACCTAAAGCGCCTTGAGCGCTCCTTTACGGTAAATGACTTTATCATCAAAGCAGTGGCAACAGCCCTCAAGCACCATCCGGAAATAAACTCAGGCTTTGACGCTGAAAAGTGCGCTCTTCTTCGCTTCTCTCGCGTCGATGTGTGCGTTGCGGTAACAATCCCGGGCGGCCTTATCACTCCAATCGTCTTTGACGCATGCAAGAAAAAGCCTCTCTGAGATCTCTAAAGAAGTAAAACTTTTAGCTGCAAAAGCAAAAGATGGCAAACTTCTGCCCCCGGAATATCAAGGCGGCTCCTTCACCATCTCAAACCTCGGCATGTTTGGCATCGACGAAATGACAGCCATCATCAACCCGCCCCAAGGCGCCATCTTAGGCGTAGGAGCGGCAAGTGATGCTCCCCTCGTCAAAAACGGCCAGATAGTCGCCGGCAAAAAGATGACCCTCACTCTCTCTTGCGACCACCGCGTTATCGACGGCGCTGAAGCGGCTCAGTTCATGCGAACCCTGCGCAGCCTCATCGAAAACCCGGTACTCTTTTTAAGCGAGTGAGCCTCCTTTGGGAAAAAGCATGCAAATATTTTTAAGATCCCTTTTCATATTTGTTATGCTTTTGGGAAAAGCCAGTAGTTTTCCCTATTTCCAAGAGAGTAGTGATTGTACTTTAGCGGCATTGAAATGCGAATACCTCTCGGATCCGATAGGTATCGATTCGCTACATCCACGCCTCTCTTGGAGGATGGAAGATGTAAGAGATGGCGCTTGCCAGACAGCTTACCAGATCTATGTGGGCACGGATTTTCAGCTGATCAGTCAGATTGAGCCTGACAGTGCAGACACAGTCAATCCATCCGACAAAAGCATCATGTGGAATTCAGGAAAGGTAAGTTCCTCAATAAGTCGAGTGCGATACCAAGGTCAAATCCTACAACCCTTTACCTGCTATTTCTGGAAGATCATCATTTGGGACAAAGATGAAAAACTTGTCACACCCTCTCCGGTGGCGCATTTTGAAATGGGGATGATGGATGCAAGTAACTGGAAGGGCATTTGGATTAGTGACGATAAAGATATACATTATAAGCCTGCCCCCTATTTTAGGAGGGAGCTTGACATCAAGCGGAAGATCCGTTCAGCTCGTGCCTACATGGCTGCAGCCGGTTTGTATGAGCTATCCATCAACGGCAAAAAAATCGGTGACCACCTGCTCGATCCTATGTATACTCGTTTTGACCGTCGCACACTCTATGTGACCTATGATGTGACAGAAGAGCTGCAGGAGGGAAAGAATGTTCTTGGTATATTGCTGGGAAATGGCTGGTATAACCATCAGTCCATGGCCGCATGGAATTTTGACAAGGCTTACTGGCGAGACCGCCCCACCTTTTGCCTAGACCTTCGCATTGTGTACGAAGATGGAGAAACGATCACAATCTCGTCCGACAATTCCTGGAAAACAGCCTCTGGGCCTCTTATCTTTAACAGCATTTATACCGGCGAACATTACGATGCTAGATTAGAACAACGAGGGTGGGACACTACTTCCTTCGACGACGCTGCATGGAATCCTGTGATCTGCCGTTTATCTCCTTCTCAGAACATTGTAGCTCAAGTGATGCCCCCTATCAGAAGTGTGGAGGAGATTCCGGCCAAAAAGCTCACTCAATGCAACGAGACAAGTTATATTTTTGATCTTGGTAAGAATATTGCTGGTATAAGCCGGATAACAGTAAAGGGAGGAGAGCAAGGAACCACCCTTAGGCTGCGACATGCTGAACGTCTCAATAGCGACGGACATACCGATCAATCCAACATTGACTTCCACTACCATCCCACAGATGATACAGATCCCTTTCAGACCGATATTTTTATTCTGAGCGGCGCTGAAGAGGAATCGTTCACGCCTCGATTCAACTATAAAGGGTTTCAATATGTGGAAATTACGACTGATCGCCCCGTCCAGTTAACTGTAGAATCGCTTACGGGCCATTTTATGCATAGCGATGTTGCCTCAGTCGGAACCATCCACTCCTCTAACCCAGTCCTTAACAAGATCTGGTCCGCTGCCAATCAATCATATTTGTCTAATTTGTTTGGTTACCCAACGGATTGTCCACAGCGGGAGAAAAATGGGTGGACCGCCGATGCCCACATCGCCATCGAAACCGGCCTCTATAATTTTGATGCATTCACCATTTATGAAAAATGGATGGCAGACCATCGCGACGAACAGCAGCCTGATGGCGTCCTGCCTGCCATTATACCCACGGGAGGCTGGGGATACACTTGGGCCAATGGTCCCGACTGGACCAGTACAATTGCTCTCATTCCATGGAATTGTTACCTGTTTTATGGAGATTCTACGCTGCTTGCAGACTGTTATGACAATATCCAACGTTATGTCGATCACATTGATCAACTCTACCCCTCTGGACTTACGTCATGGGGATTGGGAGATTGGGTGCCGGTAAAATCAGTATCATCCGTAGAGCTTATCTCCTCGGCCTATTATTATTCTGATGTAGTCATTTTAGCAAAGGCTGCACAGCTTTTCGGAAAGGAAGTTGATCGAGAAAAGTATACGGCCCTCTCGGAAAAGATCAAAAAGGCCATTAATGACAAATACTTAGACAGAGTTAACGGGATCTATGCAACGGGGTTGCAGGCCGAACTTAGCGTACCTCTTTACATGGGGGTAGTTCCCGATGATATAAGGACTTTAGTGGCCGGCAACCTAGCCCAAAAGGTTGCAGCGGATAATAACCAACTAGATGTTGGCATACTAGGGGCTAAGGCCATTTTGAATGCTTTGAGTGAGAATGGCCATGCTGATGTAGCCTACAAGCTTGCAGCTGCGGAAAACTACCCCTCATGGGGATGGTGGATCGTCAATGGAGCTACCACCCTTTATGAAAATTGGAAGATCGATGCTACGTCAGATATTTCCCTCAACCACACCATGTTTGGGGAGATAGGAGCATGGCTTTACAAGGCATTGGGAGGGATCCATCCCGATCCGGATCAACCCGGCTTTAAGCATGTTATCTTAAAACCCAATTTTGTGTCGGGTTTAGAGCATTTTGAAGCCATTCATGAGGGGCCCTACGGCAAGATAGTTTCCTCTTGGAAAAAAGAGGGCTCGCATATCCACTATTGGGTGACTATCCCACCTAACTCTACAGCAACTCTTTGGCTAACAGAATCTATAGTTCGTCAACTCGTCTCCGGTACCTATCAATTTGAAATCAGCCCTCCCTCTTCACTTGTTATAAAATCGCAAACTCAAAATAATGCAGTACGGTTGGCGCTCTCTCAATTACTGAGTCAAACACTCCTTCTCAGGAGCCAGACATGCCCTCAAGCAATGCATCTCTACTTTCCGCTGCTAAAACAAGGGAAAGTGTCTTAGATCGTTTTTTTGAGTCTACCATGAATTCCCTAGGTAAAATTTTTACGATTATAGAGAAAATACAATATGCTACTGTAAAGTATGAAACATTTGCCCTTGAAAATTTTCACGCTATGAAAGCGCTCATAGAACAAGAAACCGAGGAAATGCGAAGCGTACTCTATGTTAATTGGCGTAGCTCCTATTTAAATTTGCGAACTTCAGCTGACCTGAATAAATTGATGAGCGAGGCCTTTAGCTCGCCTTTGAGTCCGGAGGCCTGATCATCCCTATAAACTCCTATACTGTTTTAGTTTCAGGAGGCGGGCCAGCTAAAGTAATTTGAGCTTGCACTTCACTTGCGATAAAGTCGCGAGCCTCTTGTGGGTAATCCATCTTTTCATCGGTTTTTACTGGGCGATCGCCCTTTTGGATCATTTGTCGAATAACCTCTTTGCATTTTTCAGGGTTATCGTTCCAGTAGGTTGCGCACATTCCGATACAGGACCATCTTTTGTTTTCTGAGGAGAGCTTGTCTACTTTTCCGACAAGATATTGGATGATATCGAGTGTGAGCTCGTCCTCGAAGAGATGCTTTGTAAAATCGTCAGCTGTAAATGACGCGCCATTATCGAAAAGGTATGTGACAACATCGAGCTGTTTGGTACGTATGGCGCGATCGAGTGCTGTCATGCTGCAGCGCGAAAGAGCGTTTAAGTGTGCTCCAAACCCATGAAGCAGCTGCACCACTTCTAGGTAGCCTTTTTCTGCCGCAAGCGGTATTTGGTCTGCAAGAAAGCGCTCGCCATTTGGCTCATCTTGGTTGCGCGGAGCTTTTTTTAGCTCGGGATGTTTTTCCACTAGCTTCTTGATGCGCTCCGCATTGCCCTCCAATACTGCATTGTGCACCTTTCCTTTGAGGTTGGATAGCCTTTTTTCAGCAAGGTATGTGCGTGCATGTACGGCATAATAGCCTAAAGATGCGCCAGTCAAGATGCCAATAGCAATATATGACACAATTTTTGTAATATGGCCCGTTTTTTTAGAGGCGACAGCATCAAGAGGTGCGTGTAAAAGGTCGCTACATTTTTCACATAAAATCGTGCAATCTAGGCGCATAAAATAAATCCTTTTTAAAAAAAATGTAACATCTTCTGCCGTTTATTGTCAACCATCTCTATCTATTAAGGCTCACAAAGCACATCTACAGATTTATGTAGAACTGTTTTGTACGCTTGGGCGGTGAGGAAGTAAAGGTGTGTGGTCGGAGTAAAAGCTGCGAAAAATCGCAGCACTCCAAAGACCTGCGGTCGAAGAAAACGCATTTTTTCACATCCTCTACGTAGGACAAGGCATAAAAAAAGCCCCCGAACTTGGTTTAGGCAAGTTTGGGGGCTTTTTTTTGTAAGGGAGTTTTAGTTAAGTTCGCTGGAAGATGCGCTTACAGCGATGCCACTTGGGCCAGAAAAGATTTCATCGAGCTTTTGGTAGTGGTATCTTTTGATGAGCTCTGGATTGGGGGTGATCTGGTTCCACTGAGCAACGACTCCCGGCTTTATATTACCGCCGTTTACCATGAAGCTGAAGTTGCCTTTGACAGTTGCAACTGCTTCTTCACCTGCTTTGGGGGAAAGAGCATACTCTGTCGTAAGTTCAATTACATAGGTGTCATCAAAGTTTTTAACAATGATTTCGCGCTTCTCTTTCATCTCGCTTGCTACAAAATAAGGAGTTCTGTCCTTGTTTGTAAAGCCTGGAAGGTGGGCGGCTAATGTACTATCAAGAGCTCTAAAGCTTGCTACAGCGTGTGCAAGAACATCTAGGTCTAGCGTCTTATCAACAGCATTAGCATCCCCTGTTTTCTTGACGAATGCATTATATCGGCTCTCAAGTCTCGGATCTTGGGGTGGGAACTTGATGTCTAATGCAGCTGCAAGATATTCTATAATCGTCTGTGTATCATCTGCTACAATCTCACTTGGCATGGTTACTTTTGTTGGCATTTCATCGCGAAGCTCTTCATAGCTTACCGGGACAGGATCACTTATGCACTTTGTGAGGCCATGGTTTTTAAGGTCTTTTACATGCTTCTCAATGGGTTCCATCGCAGCTTTAAATTCACGTTTTGCAGCGCTTACTTCTTTGCTAAAACGTTCAATTTGGGCTCTACGCTGTTCTTGAGGAGAAGCAGAGCTAAACCAGCTGCCAATATTCCACAACGCTGTGGAGCTTGTTTTTTCAGCTACGGGTAAATCTGCTAGAGCTTGTTTACAAATCTTGCGAAGCT
This sequence comes from uncultured Chlamydiales bacterium, assembly GCA_963826935.1. GTDB lineage: Bacteria > Chlamydiota > Chlamydiia > Chlamydiales > FEN-1388 > SZAS-7. The sequence goes on from CAWGYH010000005.1 coordinate 915,032, forward strand.
CGCGAAGTCTTTCTACGCTATCGCTAATTGTTGCCTGGGATTGGTGGATATTAAGATTGTTCTTACTTCCAATAGCGCTGGTAAATACCTGCGTCACCGGACATTCCTTCGAAACCACGCTCTCCTCTTTGAGGAAGGCGTTTACTTGTGCCTGAAAGTTGTGTGGGACTGCTGCTACTAATTCTGTGCGAGCCATAGTATACCTCCTTAAGGTAAAAAGTGCCTAAAAACGGCTTGTCTAGTTACCCCTTACTATGCTGATTTTTTTAATATTGTCAATATTAAAAGACTAAGAAAGTTTTCTCTTTAGCTCTTGAACATCTGCAGTTAGTTTTTTAATATTTCGCAGAAGTACCTGGTTTTTATTATACTCAGAAAGCTCCTGGACGGGGATGCCGGCGTAGCGGCCGGGCTTGGTGATCGATTTTGAGACGCCTGAATAGGCGGCAACTATTACTTGGTCGCACACTTTTATATGACCGTTTACAGCCGCTTTGCCGGCTAAAACGACGTGGTTGCCGATTTGGGCAGAGCCGGCAATGGCCACCTGGGCAACAAGAAGGCAATGTTTGCCTATAACTACACCATGGGCGATCTGGACGAGGTTGTCAATTTTAGAACCTTCGCCGATCTCTGTTGTCTTAAAGCGAGCTCTATCTATAGTAGTATTCGCGCCAATTTCAACATCGTCTTCAATTGAAACGTTACCTACCTGGTTAAGCTTTGTGTGCCTGCCCATTTTGTCGGTGGTAAAGCCGTAGCCGCAAGAGCCTATGACAGCTCCGGGTTGGATGATAGTTCGTTTTCCCACATGGCAGCCCTCTCGCACTGTCACCTGCTGGTAGATGACGCTTTCAGCTCCTATAGTAACATCCGCGCCTATGCAGGAACCTGCGCCTATGAAGGTGTCATTTTCTATAGTTACTCCCCCATCAATAACTGCGTGAGGGCAGATGGTGACATTTTCGCCAATTTTAGCTGTGGGGTGGATGACAGCAGTAGGATGGATGCCTGTAAAGTAGGTGCGGGGCGCTCTATTTGTGCGATAGAGCTCAATTAACTGCTGAAAAGCAGCATCGGGATTTTCTGAGATAAGGTAATTTCTATTATCGCTACGCTCTATGCCCTCTTGGATCACCACAACGCCGGCATGGGAGCGGAGCATCGCCCCATGGTAGCGCATGTTAGATAAAAAGGAGGCATCATCTTGCGTTGCAGACTCAAGGTCTGCAACGCCTGTTATACAGTGCTTGGAATTGCCAACAAGCTTGCTATTTGTTTTTTTGGCGAGCTCTTCAAGACTGTATGAGGTCATAATTACTTTTTCTCAGCAGGTTTTTTTTCGCTATCTTGAGTAAACTGAAGATCCATCTCAGCAATAACATCTTTAGAGATATCTAAAGATGGATTGTATGAAAAGCATACCTCTTCGTTAAGTGTAAGATCAAGTCCCTGTTTTGCTGCAACCTTCTTAGCGGCTTTGCCAACAGCGTCGCTCACATCGTGAATGATCTGGTAGTTTGCCTGGTTGAGCATGCCATAGTACTGGTTCTGGAACTGGGAAAGCTCTTCTGCCAGGTGCTGGTATTTGCCTTTCAGTTCTGCTTCAGCCTCTGGTGAGAGGGTGTCAAGGTACTCGTCAGAAAACTTTGGAGCAAGTTCGTTAAGCTCCTTTTCTTTTGCCTCAATAGTAGTTTCAAGCTGCTTTTTGATCTGCTCAAAGCGGGCTTGCTCCTGCTTTCCAAACTTCGATCCTTCAAAACAGGATTTAAAGTTAACAACACCGATTTTTGCAGGTGCTTGGGCAGATGTGAGTGCAACAAAGGCTACGGTGCCGAGTGCTAACGCGCCCAATATTCTTAATTGTAAATACATAGTAAATCTCCTTAAAATGCTGTACCTAATGAAAAGAAAAATTTCTTTACGTCGCGTTTATTCTGTGGGTTTAGCGGATAGCCAAGACCAATCATAATCGGCGCATTGCCAAATATCTTTAACTTAATGCCGTAGCCGGCTGAGCAGCGAAGCGTGCCGAGATAATGCTGTCTAAAGTAGACGTTACCTGCATCAAAGAAGACAAAGGCATCAAGCTTTTTAAAGAGGTACTGGTCATACTCCGCAGACATCAGAATGCTTGACATACCGCCGCGCGGGGTGTGGTATGTGTCGCGAAACTTGGGGCCTACGCGGTTATAAAGAAAGCCGCGGATAGTGGTCTCACCGCCTAGGTAGAAGCGCTCGTCAAGCGGCAGATCTCTCGGATCGGTGTCGCCAATGGTTTGAATAAACTGCACGTTGCCTCTTAGGCGCACCTGACCATACTGATAGGGCTTCCAGTAGTAGCTATTTATGTAGCTTGCCTTTAAAAAGTGGTGATCGCCATAGGCATAATCAAAAGCAAAGGTAGATCTTAGGCCGCGTGTCGGCAGCTGCGGGTGGTCTGTAGAGTCGTAGCTGATATGCGGACCTATAGAAGAAATAAGACCGCCATTTTTTGACTCGCGCTCAAGTTCGCGCTTGTGATGGTCGCGGCTCATATGCTTTAGGGTGATAAACGAGTGCTTGACGCGGCAGGCAACACCGGCCTTCATAAAGGCGTTGATGGGATAGTCTGCAAAAACCTGAGCGCTATAGGCTTTAATGCTGTAGTCGCGAGCAGAATAGCTGTTTCGCATCTTGGACGCTTCGATACCTACAATCCACGGCGTATCCATAAAGTAGGGCTTTGTCCATGAGGCGCTGTAGACCAGCTGCTTTTGACCAACGGTCACGCTGCCGCTTAAGTACTCGCCGCCGCCTCTTAAGCCCTTAAAACCCTTGCTGAAAAGCGTTAACAGCCCCTTTGAGTTAAAGTTTGTTTCATTTGCTGAGACGCCGCCGGAGAGCTTTTCTGTCGAGTTAAAGGTCAGGAAAAAGTTAAAGCTACCTGTGCTTGGATTTTCTTCCAGTTCTACATACACATCGCGAAAGTGTACATTTTGACCGCCGCGAGAGGTCTTTACTGCGTAGATGTTTACGTTTTTAAAGTAGCCGATGTTGCGAAGGCGCTCTTCAGATTTTTGAAGCATAGTGCTGTCAAAAATTTCGCCGGGAGTAAGCAGGATTTCGTGAAGGATAACGGGCGTATCTGTTCTTTGGTTGCCAAATACCTTGATTAAGCCTACGCGAAAGCGCGAGCCCTCAACAATCTGAAAGTTGATGCTATACTCTTTTTTGCTCTCTATGAGCTTGGTGTCGGGAATTATTTGGGCGTCGATATAGCCGCGGCTGCCCAGCAAGTCTTTTATAGCGCTTACAGACTGCCTTAGCTTTTCAGGAGAGTATACGCTGCCCGCTTTTAGCGAAATTTTTTGTAAAATCTGGTCAGCTGGCACGACGCTATTTCCATGCAAGGCAACCTCTGAGACATGGTAGAGGGAGCCCTTGTCGACGTTGATGTCTACGATAATGCGATCTTTCTTTTTTGCATCCTTCGTCGAAATGTGAACTTTTGCATCGGCATAGCCTTCGTTTTGCAGATAGCTGACGATAGTGAGCTCATCGTGGCGTAAAACTTCAGGGTTGAGTGTGCCCTCATCGGTGAGCCAGCTTGTAAAGAGGCTGTAGGTCTTTGTAAAGATGAGCTCAAGGATTTCGTCTTTCTCTTTTTTGGTGACGCCATGGAAGGCTATTTTGTCGATTTTTCCTGAACGGCCCTCTTTGATTGAGATATGGATGTCAACCTCTTTTGAGGCTGCATCTTGATGAATGGTGTAGTCAAGTTCAGACTCAAAAAAACCCTTCTTAAGGTAGTAAGTTTTTATCTTGTGAAATGCTTTGTTAAAGCTCTGACGGTCAAAAATTTGCCCGGGACGTATCCCTAACTCGTTTGAAAGTTTTTCTTGGGTAATCTCTTTATTTCCCTGCCAAATGATAGATTTGATGGTAGGCTTTACCCAGATATGCAGCGTGATGTCAAGGCCGCCATGCTCAGTATCGATTTTAGGCTCGATGCGATCATACTCTTTAGCAAGAGTCTTTAGGTCTTCATCAAACTCGTCTTGCGAAAAGAGCGCGCCCTCTTTGGTTTTCAGACGACTTTTGAGCTTATCATCTTTCGATTCCGTGCCCTCTTGGTCCAAAATGATTGTAATTTTTTGCACGCGCTGCTGCTCGTAATGAGCCCCTTGATCTGCAGCAAGGTTTGTGAAGGTCAGTAACAAAAGAGAAAAAAGTATTTTTCGCATAGGCTATTATTTTGTAGGTTTAAGTCATACCAAGGTAGGCTATAGGGATGATTATTGCAAGAAAAATACTCGTGCTCTCGACTTTGTATTAGCGAGAGACCGAGACCGTGACCGAGACCGAGACCGGTTACTTTGCCACCTCAAACGCTCGGTAAAACAATCGGTCTCGGTCACGGTCTCGGTCTCGGTCTCGAATATGCGACAATACTCTTTTAAAAAGAACCCCTGGCAGAAAGCGCGCGAGCCAACGTGCCCCCATCCACAAATTCAAGCGAGCTGCCGACCGGAATGCCGAAGGCAAGGCGCGAGATTTTTATCGGAAGACTTTGAAGTTTTTCTTTGATGAATAGACAGGTCGCATCACCTTCAAGCGATGAGTCAAGCGCTAAGATAAGTTCGCGGATTTGGCCCTTCTGAATGCGCGAGATAAGTTTTGGGAGGTTAAGCTTTTCTTCTCCCCTGCCATCAAGCGGCGATAAGAGGGTTGGCAGCACGTGATAGAGGCCGGAAAATTCGCGCGTGCTTTCAAGGGTGTACACTTCGCGCGGCGAGCCCACTACGCACAGTATGTCGCGCTTTCTTACCGGGTTTTGGCAAAAAAGGCAGGTAGCATCGTCAGCAAGTGACCCGCACTCACTGCAGAGGGTTACTTTTTTTACCTCTTGCAGAGCGTGTGCCAGTTCATAGAGCTCTCTTTCTTGCCAATGAAGCAGCATGTCAAAGCCAAAGCGCTGGCTTGAGCGACGCCCAACACCGGGAAGCTTTTGAAGAAGTGAAAAAAGTTTTTCAAGTCGTTGTGGATACTGCATAGTATTGTTGATCTTATACCTTAAATCTGATATATTTTAAAGCCTTAAATAAAGGTGAGCTTGTGTGCGCAACAATTACGGCAATAGCCGCGTATTTACCTGAGAAGGTACTTTCCAATGCGGACCTTGAAAAGATGGTTGAAACATCTGATGAATGGATAGTCACACGCACCGGCATTAAAGAAAGGCGCGTTGCCCATGATGAGGAATTTCCTTCTAGTATGGGTGCAAAAGCGTCTTTGGCTTGCCTTGCAAAGGCAAAACTTGACCCAATAGAGGTTGATGCAATACTTTGCGCCACTATGACTCCAGACTTTCTAACGCCATCTACTGCAGCCATTATCCAGAGCATAATAGGTGCAACCAAGGCAAGCTGCCTTGACGTGCAGGCAGCCTGTAGCGGCTTTTTATATGCCCTCTCTATTGCGAAGGGGTGGATTGAGTCAGGCATGTTTCGCAATGTGCTTGTCGTCGCATCCGAAAAAAACTCTGCCTTCGTAGACTATACAGACCGAAATACCTGCGTTCTTTTTGGCGATGGAAGCGGCGCATGCCTTGTACAAAAGGGCGGCTCAGGCTATCAAATACGCCATATTACTCTGGGCGCAGATGGCTGTGAGTCGCATCTCTTCTCTATTCCCGCCGGCGGAAGCCGCCAGCCTGCCTCTAGTAAGACCCATACAGATCGCCAGCATTATATGAAAATGGATGGTAAAGAGGTCTTTAAACATGCTGTACGGCGCATGGAAATGTCTGCCAAGGAGTGCCTTGAAGCGTGCGGTGTTGCTGAAGCCGACATCACCTGGCTTCTCCCGCATCAGGCAAATATTCGTATTATCGAAGCTATCTTAAAGCGGTTTAATATCCCTTGGGAAAGAACGCTTCTTACTATCCATAAGTATGGCAATACATCATCTGCAACGATCCCTATTGCCTTAGCAGAACTTGACGAACAACACGCTCCAAAAAATGGTGAGCACCTTCTCCTAACCGCATTTGGTGCAGGTCTTACCTGGGGCTCAAGCCTATTGACAAAGGTAGAGGTATGACACAACGATTAAATGATCAGGTTGCATTTGTAACAGGTGCAACTGCAGGTATTGGAAAGGCTATTGCCAAAGCATTTGCAGCCGAGGGCGCCAATGTTATTGCTCTTGGAACAAACCGTGAGCGCGGTGAAGAGCTTGTAGAGCAGGGCTCGGGCCGCATCGCCTTTATGCAGGTAGATGTGTCCAGCAAGGAGCAAGTCGAAAAGGCAATAGAAGAGACGCTCTCAAAATTTCAAAAAATAGATATATTAGTAAACAATGCCGGCATCACGCGAGACGGCCTTCTAATGCGCATGAGCGACGACGACTGGGAAAAGGTGCTGCAGGTAAACCTTACCTCCAGCTTTTATACATGTCGAGCTGTCCTTCGGCCCTTTATGAAGGCAAGGCGCGGCAAAATTATTAATGTAAGCTCAGTTGTAGGCCTTATGGGCAACCCCGGTCAGACAAACTATGCAGCTTCAAAGGGTGCTTTAATAAGCTTTTCAAAATCCTTAGCAAAAGAGGTCGCCTCACGAAACATCACGGTAAACTGCATTGCCCCTGGCTATATCGATACCCAGATGACAGAAAAGCTGCCTGAAGCCAAGCGCGATGAGGCAATTTCCCATATTCCCCTTGGCCGCATGGGCAAGCCTGAGGACATTGCAGAGGCAACCCTCTTCCTAGCCTCCGCTAGCGCAGACTACATCACAGGTCAGGTTCTAGTCGTAGACGGCGGACTCGTTATGTAATTTACAAATATCTTTTCGCCTGATATTGTATCAGCCATTCAAACTAAATAAGGAAACACTATGACAGTAGAAAAAGAAGTAATTGCAATCGTTGCAGAACAGCTAGGACGCGATCCGGCAGAAGTTACAGCTGATAAAGCGTTCTTTGAGGACCTCGACGCAGATTCGCTCGATCTTACCGAGCTCGTCATGACCCTCGAAGAGAAGTTCGAAATCGAAATCAACGACGAAACTGCAGAAAAGCTCAAAACTGTTGGCGACGTCATCCGTTTCATCAACAGCATCAAAGCTGATAAGTAATTCCTAGGACCAACAGGACCAAAAGGACAGAAGGGACATAAAGGACGAATGCAACAGTCCTTTATGTCCCTTCTGTCCTTTTAGTCCTTCAATTCAATAAACCAACATATAAACCAATTTGGCGACCAAAAAGTACATAAAGGTCGAAAGAACATCATTGCAAGCTGTTACAATAGGGCCTGAGGCAACAGCCGGATCTACCCCTACTCGAGCGAAGAAGAGAGGCGATATGCTGCCAAGGAGGGTGGCTGTCATGCAGGCGCAGAAGACGCCGCAGCAGACGATGATGCCGACGATGATAGGGTCGTTGCCTACCTGATGTGCGCCAAGGCGGTTAAGGCCATAGACGACAAAGCCGCAAAGCAGGCCAAAAAGCAGTCCGATAAGTGAGCCTATGGCAATTTCGCGAGTTACCATTTCACGCTTTCGGCCGCTGGATACTTCGCCGGTTGCAATACCGCGAACAAAAAGCGTACTGCACTGAATGCCTACATTGCCCGACATGCCGGTAATAAGCGGTACAAAGAATGGGACGACGACAAACCAGGGAGAGCTGCTAAAGTGAGCAAGCCCTGTTGCAGTGACGAGGCCCGCGCATAGCGTTACAAGCAGCCATGGGGCGCGAAGTAAAAGACGCGTCCATACGGGGTTATCTTCTTCGACTGCTTCCGCAGTACCGCCGATGCTTGCGATCGTTTCATCGGCAATATCTTCCATCACCTCAACCACGTCTTCGTTGGTAATTATGCCAAGAAGCTTGTTGTTATGGTCTACCACGGGAAGGATTGGCAGTGTATAGCGCTCAATCAGGTCTACAACCTCATCTCGGGGAGCATCGGGGCCGATCTTATGCAAAATGGGACGCATCACCTGGCGAATCGGCAGCTCTTTTGGGTTTACAATCAGGTTGCGAGATGGGACAACGCCCACAAGTTCATCTTGTTCATTTACTACAAAAACGCTGTTGGTAAGCTCTATGCCGGGATTATCGCGGATCTGATTTGCAACCTGGCGGATGGTGGTCTGCATGGGAAATGCAAAAAATTCGTTCGTCATCAAGCGGCCGGCAGTGTCCAGACCATGGCGAAGAAGCTCTCGTATGCGCTTGGCCTTAGATGGCTCTACAAGGTCTAAAACGCGCCTGCAGCGGCGATCTGAGAGGTCTTCAAGCACGTAGGCGGCATCATCCGGCGCCATTTTGTCGACAAGGCGCACAATTTCAGAGTCGCTTGTCTGGCGGAAGATGGCTATGCGCGAATTTGTGCTGACGTTGATAATAAAGATAACTTTTGCTTCAAGATCGGGCAGGTTTTGGTACACCACATGGCGCACGCTTGTCGGAAGGCGCGTTACAGCGTAGGCTAAGTCGATCGGGTCATGTTCAATCGCGATTTTGGCAAGGTCGTGCAGGATAACTTGTGAGGTCTGTTTGTGAAAGGCCGCTTCCAGCTTTTGGTCCAAAATGTCGTTTAACTGGCTTGTCGGCGAATCAAGCCCGGAGGTGGGGAGGGCAAAAAGGAGCTCCTCTTGTTCTTGATCTAGCTCTTGATCTTGCTTTTGCGGCTGTTCATTTGTATGTGTGTGCATCTCAGTCATAGCCTTATAGTATATTCTAAAGTTTTAGAGTTTGCAAGGATTAGAATAGCGTTGCGAATATCCCCTGTAATATGGTACACTTTTTAAGCAATTTTAATTTTAACAAGAGACTCCATGAAATCCAAAGAGCAAATACGCAATATAGCCATCGTCGCACACATTGACCATGGCAAAACTACGCTGCTAGATAGCCTGCTAAAGCAGTCAAATATTTTCCGCGATAATGAGGCCGTTGGCGAGCGCATGATGGATAGCTACGACCAAGAAAAAGAGCGCGGCATCACAATCTTTGCAAAGCACACCTCAGTACACTTCGAAGATTATAAAATTAATATTATAGATACCCCGGGCCACGCAGACTTTTCTGCTGAAGTTGAGCGTATTTTAGGTATGGTGAGCACCGTTCTGTTGCTGGTTGACGCTCAAGAAGGCCCTATGCCTCAAACCCGCTTTGTACTTTCAAAATCGCTGAAAATGGGCCTAAAGCCTATTGTCGTGGTAAACAAGATCGATAGACCCTTTGCAACACCTGATAAAGCGCTTGATCTTACCTTTGACCTCTTCTCCGAGCTTGGCGCAACCGACGAACAGCTTGACTTTCGCTACTGCTACGCCTCAGGCCTTACAGGCTTTGCCATCAAAAATATTGACGACGAAAGAAAGGACATGCGCCCTCTCTTTGAGATGATTGTAGAGCATGTACCGCCGCCTGAAGGCGATGAATCTGCACCATTTTTCATGCAAGCCTCCACAATTTTTTACGACGACTACGTAGGCCGCCAAGCATGCGGACGCATCTTGGCAGGTACGGTGACAAAAGGTCAACAGGTAGTACATGTAGACAGAAGCGGCAACCAAAAACGGTGCCAAATATCACGCGTTGAAGGCCACATCGGGCTTGAAAAGAAAGAGCTTGAAGCAGGACGGACTGGCGATATCGTCATCTTGTCAGGTATTCCAGAGGTAACTATTGGCGATACACTGTGCGATCCATCAAAAATTGAACAGCTTCCCCCTATTCATCTTGATGAGCCCACAGTCTCTATCGACCTAATGGTAAACTCCAGCCCCTTTGCAGGACGATCCGGCAAGCACGTGACGATGAATAAAATCCGTGAAAGGCTCGAGCGCGAAAAACGTGCTAATATTTCCTTGAAAATTGATTTTTCAGCCAAAGATCAGGACGTCATTACCGTTGCAGGCCGAGGCGAGCTTCACCTTGCGGTGCTTATCGAAGCTATGCGCCGAGAGGGCTATGAGCTTAGCATCTCAAAACCTCGCGTTATCGTGAAGGAAGAAAATGGCCAAAAAGTAGAGCCATTTGAGAGTGCAACTATTGAAGTACCTGAAGAGTACGCCGGAAAAGTTATTGAAGAGCTTTCCAGAAGACGCGGTGAAATGCAGTCGCTTTCCACCTCTCCGGAAGGCGTCACCACCATGCAGTTTCTTATTCCAACCCGCGGCCTGATGGGCTATAGAAGCCAGTTTCTTACAGAAACGCGCGGCCTTGGCATTTTGACTTCGATCTTCGAACATTATGCCCCACTAGCAGGTGCTATTGGAGGAAGAAAGCTCGGTGTTATGATCTCGAGCTGCTCCGGCAAGGCGACTCCATACGCTGCCTTTGGTCTGCAGGAGCGCGGCTTTTTGTTTGTAAACCCAAGCGACGAAATCTACGAAGGTATGGTCGTCGGCGAACATGCTCGCGACAATGACCTTGTTGTTAACGTCAGCCGCGAAAAGCACCTCACAAACGTCCGTGCATCAGGAAGTGATGAAAACATCATCCTCACTCCCCCACGAAAGTTTACTCTTGAACAGGCAATGGACTACATCGAAGACGATGAGCTCGTAGAAGTAACTCCTGCTCAAATTCGCATGCGTAAAAAATTCCTCTCAGAAACAGACCGCAAGCGCAGTGGAAGATAATAGATTTCTTTGTGATGAAATGCTAAAGGGTCTTGGCCGGTGGCTCAGAATCGCCGGCTATGACACCCTTATTATCACAGGCAACCTGCCTGACGAGGCCATTTACCTCATGGCAAAGGCCGATAAGCGCCTACTCCTCACATGCGACCACCATTTTCTTGAAATGAACGACGAGCAAAAGCTCGTCGCCTTCCTCCACTCAAACACTCTGGATGAATGCGCCAAAGAGGTCGCCGAAAAACTTCACGTAAACTGGCTCCACAACCCCTTTTCAAGATGCCTTGTCTGCAACACCCCTCTCGTAGAACTCAACGACCCATCCCTGCTAGTACAGGTCCCAGAAGATGTCCGCACCAGCAAAATCTTTTACTGCCAAGGCTGCCCAAAGCTCTACTGGCACGGCTCCCACACCGAGCGCATGCATAAACAGCTCCTCTCCTGGTCACAAGGCAATGCATGAGATATCATCGCCAAATCAGTTTAGCGCCTTCAACTACCGTTTTTGGGTTTAATGTTCCAAGTTAAAAAAGAGCCCCCCAGCAGTGGGAAGACCCATAAGTGCTACCTCAGAAAATCAGTGCGCTGTCTTCAGCCTGAAGGGCTGGTTTTTAAAAGCCTATGGCATCGCCATAGGTATGTTGTGAAACAGAAATAGCAGACTGAAGGTCTGCGTTATAAAAGCCTATGGCATCGCCATAGGTATGTTGTGAAACAGAAATAGCAGCCTGAAGGGCTGGTTTTTAAAAGCCTATGGCATCGCCATAGGTATGTTGTGCATCAGAAATAGCAGACTGAAGGTCTGCGTTATAAGAGCCTATGGCATCGCCATAGGTATGTTGTGAAACAGAAATAGCAGACTGAAGGTCTGCGTTATAAAAGCCTATGGCATCGCCATAGGTATGTTGTGCATCAGAAATAGCAGACTGAAGGTCTGCGTTATAAGAGCCTATGGCATCGCCATAGGTATGTTGTGAAACAGAAATAGCAGACTGAAGGTCTGCGTTATAAAAGTCTATGGCATCGCCATAGGTATGTTGTGAAACAGAAATAGCAGACTGAAGGTCTGCGTTATAAGAGCCTATGGCATCGCCATAGGTCGACGTCAACATCGAACAGCTCAATCCCAAACATACCGTTCATCATAAGCTATATTATTGAGTTTAAGAATCTTTCGATATTCATCTTGAAATGAATGTATTTTGTGGTGTTCCTTTTGATTTGAAATATATGTTATGACAGCTTCGTGCTGCGATTCACTTACCGAAAATGCCCCAAATCCTTTTTGCCATGCAAAATTTTGATATTTTTCGCCTTTCGTTTTAATCCATTTTGACGAATTTTTCTTTAATTCCTCGAGAAGATCGCTAATCGACAAAGCTCTTGGTAAAGTCGAAAATAGATGTACGTGATCTTCAACACCCCCAATTTTATGGACATAACTCCCGCAAGAGGCCGATATGGATATTATGTAGGCATATAATTCCTGTTCGATAGTGCTGTCTATGCAGGGATGCCTATTTTTCGTGCTGAAAATGATATGAAGAAGAACATTAGCGAGTGATTGTGCCATTATTGGCCTCGTAAAATATATAAAGAAATTATGGTAATATCTTTGATATTTTTCGTAAATGTATTATGTTGCCTTTTATAACTCTAGACCTTCGTCCCTATGGCGATGCCATAGGCTCTTATAACTCAGACCTTCAGTCTGCTATTTCTGTTTCACAACATACCTATGGCGATGCCATAGGCTTTTAAAAACCAGCCCTTCAGGCTGAAGAGAGCGCATAGATTTTCTTAAATTAGCGCTTATGGAAACGAACCGACCCTATTCTTTACGTAACATTATCGTAAATGAACATTACATATCTCAACAATCGTATGCTTCATGTTTTTATTGGGTAGGGTTTCTGGCCACCAGTAGTAGAAAACGTGTATCTTGCCGTCGTCGGTTTTTAGGAGCGAGGGCTGGGCGAAGGCGCCCGGGGCATCTTCTAAGACAAGAGCAAAGTTCCAGGTTCTGCCTTTATTGTAGGAGATATAGAGAGCAAGCGGGGTTCGCTCTGTTTGGCTTGGGTTTGCCGCCATGAGGAGCGAGCCATCATCAAGTGCGATAACGTCGATGCCGGAATCGGGGTTTGGCATGTTGGTTGGTTTTGCACGAGAAAGTGTGCCTGTTTTAGGAGTAAAAGTTGCTCTCAAAACATAGCGAGAGTTATTTTCTTTTTGCCTGTTGCGAAGAAAGATGACGATAGTGCCATCAGCTGCTTGAACAAGAGATGGTTCGGTCATCTCCCCTTGTCCCGCTTCAGTTAGGATTGGGCCTATTTTTTGCCAGCTCTTACCTTCGTCTTTTGAAAGCTGGAGAAAGGCAGCGCCATTTGCTCCACAGGGCATAACCCAGCTGCCGTCACTTGTGATGAGGGGAGGCGATTTCGAAGGCCCTTCAGGCAACGTTTGGGGTGTGCTCCATGTTGCGCCGCCATCTTCTGATTCCATTATATGGTAGCTAAACTCTCTTACGCCATACTTTTCTTTTTGCGGCTCCGCTACTTTTGGCAAAAACTTTCGAAAAAAGAGCATAGTCTTGCCCGATGGCAGTGAAAAGAGCACTGGATTCCAGATATAATAACCGATCTCCTTATAGAGGCAACCGGCTTCAGTCCAATTGCCGCTTTTATAACGAGCAAGCCAGAGACATGTTTGCTCAGACTCATCGCCGCTATACTCCCCGCCGCCATACCAGACAGCAAGAAGCTCACCTGATTTTGCCTGGCAAAGGCTTCCCGGCTTGCAGCCTGTCTGGGCAGTTCCCTGCCATAGATAGTGCTCTTCTTTTATTGTAAAACTTTTAATAAATGCTGGTCTTGCAGGGACTGTTGATACAAGTTCTTGAGAGGCGCAATTACTATGTGAAAAATCTACTGGTTGCATATGTGTTATAATAATAGTCTATTTCAGTATTATAGGCAATTCACTTAGTCTTATTTTTAACGAGCTCTTTTTACTTTGTATAAATTCGAAGATTTTCTATAATTTAGGCCAATGACTGATAGGATGTGATGAATACTACTTCAAGATCTGAGCCGCAAATAGACCTGCCCGATGAAATGTTCTACGCAATTTTTCGAGGCGTTGATATTCCAACGTTAGTTAATGGGCGGAGAGTTTCAGTACAATTCAAGAGGGTAATAGATTCTTATCTTTCTGTGAACTGCGAAGGTATGATACGCCTCTTTAATGAATATTGCGGGCTTGTGCAACCTCAATTTGCTCGTACCGTGCGGCTGCCCAAGGCTCGTGTTCTTGGTAACATTCTGTCACATACGAATTTGGAAAGGTATTTAAAAGAATCCAATCCAGAAGTGCGAGATCGTTTTTTTACCGCTGTCACCGTACAAGAAATTGATTCTACGGAGAATAAAAGGTTTCAACACCTCTTTCTCTTGTTTGCCAGTGATAACGTATTGAGGCAACGGCTCACGGACCTTCCACAAGGTGAACCTTGGGAAAGGTCCACCTACACTAGACAATTTGTGCGCACTTTTTTGGAAGATAACAACCCTGCCCATTTAAATCGCCTACTTAGTATCTCCAAGCTTATTGTTCCTGGACTTATGCAAACGGTATATAGCCTTGATGATAAAGAAGAAAAAATGTTTCACATCACCCTCGCTTTTCTGAAGCAGTATCCCGATGCTGCGATATGGGATACCCTGAGCAACCGACGAGGAATGGCACCATATTTAGTGCTGGCAGCAAAAATTTGTCGGGAAGTTAGTCGAGAATATTCTCCAGAACTAGAGGAGCGACTCCTCAGTTTGCTCAATGAGGCAGTGGAGCATGCGGATGAAGATCACTTTTTTGAATACATCTTTAGAAATGTCCGGACACACTATTGCGAATTTTTAGGACCCCAGCAGCGAGCTCTTGTGTCCGCGGTCCATAGATTTTCTGAGGCGCATGTTGAGGTTGATCGATATAGGTTTGTCAAACACCTTGTTGATTCTGAAGCCGATATTGAGCCCTCTTGCCAACAGCTTATGGCTTTAAATCGTACGTCAAGCGACCCTGTTCAAGGGCTGGCATGTTTTGTGGAGTCGATAAGTGAAGGCCAAGATCGCCAAGCAAAAGCACTTATTAAGGCAATTAACTTACTTCCTGCCACATTGCGCTGCGCTCACTTTTCAGAACTGCGTCACCGGATTGCCCTATATCAGAGTAAGAGGCCTGAAAAATATGTAGACTATTTCTTCGGCTGGACAGATAAACCCTATCGCCAATGGAGCGAAGCTTTTACCCAGTGCGGGTTAAACATAGATGATTATCCTCCATCAAAAGATGGGCAATTCTTGCGAGAATTGGGTCGAGTTTAATTATCAATAATTTCAGCAACCGCGCTCGCTACAGCATCTACGATGCTGTTATGGCCATGGCCCCGGACAAGTGCATAGCGCGCCTTATGATGTGCCACCTCAGAAAGGGTTGCATTGAAATTGGGTACTTGCCAATCATGAGGCGATGCAAAAAAGGTGTAGTCTCGCTTAAGTTCCGGTGCATGGTTTAATGCTGCTGTCCAGTCTTGATGCAATTTCACGCTGCGCTCAGAATCTGTTGGCATCTCGCGTGAAATAGGTTCTGACATAACCCAAGCAAAGACTCAAGCTATTGGCAAGATTTGCAAGCGTCGATCCCCTGCTGGCGCCTACAATTGAGATGACGCGCATCTTTTGGATATTGCCCCTGTTTTCAGATTGTAAAAGTGCAACTTCTACGGCCCGTGCAATTCTTGCGCCATTGGATATGCCAACAAGAACAAGTTCTTCTGCTCCCATGAGCTTTGCCCATTTTGCAATCTCGTCAAATATAGGCTTTGCCATATCGTCCAGTCTGGCATTGCCTCGCTCCAAGACAGCAGGGATATAGATATCGGTTTCAGAAAGGTTCTTTTTCTGTAACTGGTCAATGATTGTATTAAATTGAGAGGGATTGCTATTGAGGCCATGTATGCAGACAATAAGTCTTTTTTTGGCAAAACCTTGGCCTGCTCTGTGATCACTTATTTCAGGTTCAGAGCTCTGCAAAATAGTGGCGATCTTTTGCTTAGCAAACCTTGCAAGCGTTGTGTAGCTTGTAACGCAGCTTTGGACTTTTTCGGTCCAAGGGGCTTCTGTAAAGTGAGCGATGCACGAGGAAGGGTTATCAAAAAAAGGGATGCCTTGAATCATACTCACAAGCTAGAACCTCAGTAATAGGTGCTGCATCTCCAATTAGCAGCCCCATTTTTCACACTATTATAAATGGATGCATGCATTAATTATCACAAAATTAATCTGTTAAGAAGCTAGAGGAGCACTTTGATGCCAATTATAGTAGATGATAGGGCCCTAGCTGAGTTTTATGGGTTTTATGGGTGGCTCACTGTCTTTCAAATATCCTTTTAAGCGATCAATTACCTCGGTCCTACCCATCACAGCGTCAATGCATATTGTGCAACCAACAGTGGGAGCAAATAAAACAATCATTGCTATGGGGTGGTTTGGAATCAGGCCTGGTCTTGGATCAATCAACATCAAAACAAGCGTGCCTAGCATACCAAGTGGCAATAATGGAAATGAAAGCGAAAAACAGGCCGCTGCGCCAACTACCGCAAGAGCTCTTATAGCTCCGCGAGCCCACATAGGGAGGTCTTTAAACCCCTTTTTCTCCGAAGGAGTTGCAGGCAAGCTCTCTTGCGTATGCTTGGTGTCGACTTTTTTAAGGACATGCTCATGCGATTGTCTCGGACCGATTTTGTCTACGCCGCCGCTCATATATTACCTCCCAATTATTTATTTTTGATTTTTTGGATGCGCTCTTCAAGGGAGCGTATGAGCTCCTGATTTTGTTGCTTGTTCGCTTTCTCTAATGAAAGCGCGCAAGAAAGCGCCGTTTGTGCATCGGCAAAGTCTTTTATGTCTTCAAAGCAGTTGGCCGCCCAGATGTGTGGCCAGATATCGTCTGGATCAATTGCTGAGGCTATGCTATATGCGTCAATAGCTTGGGTGTAGTTTTTGTTCTGAAAGCTTGCATGACCCAGTCCCACCCAATGTGAAAAATGCGTTGGGTCGAAGCTGCAAAGAGCAAAAAAGGCCTGTTCTGCTTGAGCGTAATTTTTCTTTTCAAAAATGGCTCGAGCACCCTCATACAGCGCTTTTAGGCAATTTTGGGAAATATGTAACGACTCATTCAACGATTTTCCTGAAATGAGCTTCTCGCCAAGCTTGTCAAAGTCCTTAGCTTTAGACACTTTTTGCAAACTCTTTTCCAATTCAGCTACTACTGCCTCAACCGGCATCGCCGACTCTGTAGATTCCTTTAAAGCAGCAATGCAGGCAGTAAGCCCCTCATAGACCTTTATCGCGTTCAGGATGCAGCCATTTTCTAATTCCGCCTGCAGCATTTTCTCCCGTGCAGCAATACTAACAAGCTTGTTTTCGGGCGCTTTTTCCTCCGCGAGCATCTTTGCCAGCTTTTCGCAGTTTTCATGCAAAATTTCCATAAATGCCTTAACCTGTACCATAGTGCTCACCTTTTTCTTGATGCTTTATCCCTCCCATATGTAATAAACTTATTTCTTTGTCAAATATTTTTGTTAAACAAAGGCCAGTGGACAGGCATTAATTATCACAAATAATCATCTTATTATTTGTTCCAGAGCCCGTTAGGGCGAATGCCTATAGCCCATAGCGACCAACGGGAGCTGTGGGTAAAGGCAAAAGACAATGAGAGCCCTTTAGGGCGATTGATAAACTTTGCAATAATAAACCTATAAACTAGAATAAACCATCCACTATCTACCAGGAGATAACCCATGTCGCATAGCTTTGTAGAAATTTATCTTCATATAATTTTTTCTACCAAAAATAGACTTCCTCTTATTCCTCAAGGCCTAGAAAGCAGGCTCTATAGTTATTTTGGGGGTATTGCTCGGAAAAGACAGGTTCCAATTTTGAAGATTAATGGCACAAGTGATCACATTCATATGATGCTAAAGCTACATCCTTCTGTGGCATTGAGCTTATTGATGAAGGAGTTAAAATCATATAGCACGAGTTGGATGAAAAGAGAGGGTGCTCAGGATTTTAGTTGGCAAGAAGGTTATGGGGCCTTTTCTTGTTCTATAACACATGTGGAGGCCCTTTCAAAATACATTGAAAACCAAAAAGAACACCATAAAACCAACACATTTGACCAAGAGATAGCTGCCTTAAATAATCTTTGGGGTATTAAATGGATTGTCGATACGAACGTCTAAGATCAGTCGCCCTGCCGGGCTCTCTCTATTTTTGTCCTTACCCATAGCTCCCGCTGGTCGCTATGGGCTATAGGCAATCGCCCGAGCGGGCTCTAAGAACAGACAATTTTCCTTTATTTAAACATTAAACGTATGTATGTTGCCACATTGTGTGGTCGATTGGCCCTCATTTTGAAAAAGGTAGATATTCTCCGCCTGAAGTGAATATGTGCCAAAACTTGTAAACTTGGAGACCTGTATTATGATGTCAAAACAAATTCTAGGCTGCCTATTGGCTGCAATTTTCGCTTTTTCAGCTCTGCCAACAGAAGCTGCAGCACGCAATCATCATGCCAAGCATGAAAAAAAACATAAATCCAAGAAAGGAAAACATAAAACCAAGCATGGAAAGCAGAAAGCCAAAAAGGGAAAACATAAAGCTAAGCATGGAAAGCATAAAGCCAAGCAAGCTAAAAACGATTCGTCAAGCAGCTCTTCTAGCGACTCATCAAGCAGTTCGTCAAGTGGCTCTTCAAGTGGTTCTTCAAGTAGTTCTTTGAGCAGTTCTCAATCCAGCTCTTCAGATAGCTCTTTTAGTTCCTTAAGCTCTTTAAGCAGCATTTTAAGCAGCTCATCGGGCTCTTCAAGTTCTAGTACCTCTACAAACTAAGAGCTCAGCCCTTTGACAGTGCGGAGCTTCAGCTCCGCACTTTAGAGTTTGGACATCTTGTACGCGATCTATATTCAGTCGCCCTAAAGGGCTCTGTTATTTCTACTCGCCATTACCCACAGCTCCCGTTGGTCGCTGTGGGCTATAAGCAGTCGCCCTAGCGGGCTCCATTTATTCCTCGTGCATACCCACAGCTCCCTTCGGTCGGCAGTCGCCCTTACGGGCTCTTGCCCAATGCAGCCTCAGAAAAAAGCCCGTAGGGCGTTTGCCTATAGCCCACAGCGACCAACGGGAGCTGTGGGTATCCAAGCGCAAAAACTCTTTGAGCCCTTTAGGGCGACTGTCTATAACCCAATGTCGTCAACTTAAGCTCTTTCTTAATTTTGATCTTAATCTTGATTTTTGAGCGAAATAGGTGAAGAGAATGATTAAGATCAAGATCAAGATCGAGATTAAGAGAAAAATGGCTTAAGTTGATAGCCCATTGCGACCGGAGGTCTTAAGAGGCCAAATGTCAAAACTCCAGGTGTGGAGTTTCAGCTCGGCACTTACCCTGATTTACTCCGTATCGTTGACATTTTGCAAAAATTGCTGGAAGTTGGGGGTTGAGCGCAGATAGTCTAGCCAGCGGTCTTGCAGCACTTCGCTGAGGGGCGGCAAGGTTTCGGCTTCATAGGCTTTTACGAGGAAGTGGTGGGCTTCGGGGCCATTTTCTTGCAGGGAGTAGAGGCAGGCAAGGCTGTAGTAGATCTGCTGGTTGCCGAGGGATACTGCCTGTAAAAAGTGCTGCTCTGCAAGATTGTAAAGTGAATTTTTTACTTCGGGATCTTGCGTCTCTTGCGTAAGGTCTGCTACATGCATGTAGGCCATGCCGATATCGGCCCAGGCAGCGTCATCTTCTCTATCTTCTTGAAGAACAACTTGAAGCTCGCCTATTCCCCTGTGGAGGTGAGCGATGTCGCCTGCAAGCTCGCCAAGGTGGCAAAGCGTAAGGCCTAAGTGGTAGCGGGCAAGTGTGTTTGAAGCATCAAGGCTCAAGCCGTGCTCTAGCACCTCTATTGCCTTTTCGTAGTAGCTTTCATCGTCGCTGATGTCGCCCCAAAAGTCGAGTGCTGAGGCGTAGTTTATAAGCCAGATTGGGTTTACCTGTTCATGCAGCAAAATACCCTGCTCAAATTTTTCAATCGCTTCAAGCACATACTTTCGTTCATGGGATACGTCTGCAAGATTTAATAGGGCGATGCCCCAGTCATTCCACATATAGCCAAAGCGGCCCACATCGGTCTTTGCAGCAAGGCCAAAGGCTGCCGATGACTCAAAAAGCAGCTTTTGAAGAAGGTCCATATCTTCCTCAAATTCACCAAGAGAAAACTTTGCCACCGCAAGCACATGCCACGACATGCCTATCTTTTGGTTGAGCGCTATTGCGCGCTCTGCATTTTCTACGGCAAGATGGTAGTACATGGCCTCAGAAAAGTAGCGGCCAAGTTCAAGGTTTGCAAGGGCTAAGGCAGCCCATGGATAGGGATCGTTTGGACCTTCCAGCGTTGCAGCTTCTGCGATCTCTTGGGCGTCGGTGAGAAATTTTAGGTCCTCTTCATTGCCGCCATACAGAGAAAAGGCTTCAGACATACGCGACAGCACCAAAGGCTTGTCGTCAGCAAAGTTTGAGAGGTTGCTAAGCTTTTCAAGGCAGCCTTCAAGGAGATGAACATCTTGCCAAAGCTTTGCAGCATAAAGCAGCAAATAGCCCCAGAATGCCCAGGCGTTGCCAAAGTCAGGCTGCAGTTTTGTTGCCTCCTGGAAGCACTCTTGAGCCTGTTTAAAGTAGGTCTCCTCGTGATGGACCTCAAAAAGGTACTGATAGCAGGCGCCGAGGTTGCAGTTTCGTACGGCTACATCTCGAGAGTTATCATCTTGAGTTTCTTTAGAATCTAGCGAATAGAGGTAGAGCTCGATTGCTTCATACATCAGATCTTGGCTGTTAATGAGCAGCGATAGCTCCACAAGTGCATTTGCAAAGTCGTTATAGAAGTGCGGGCGGGTAAGCCCCTGCTCTTTTGCTTTTCTATAAAAGCTTATGGCCTGGTGTGTGTCGCCCGCTTCACCGGAATAGCGCCCTATCATAAAGTAGCAGAGGCCATAGTGCCAGTAAAACTCTATATGTTTTTCTGGTTCTGAAAGCAGGCCTTGAGCTGTTTTAAATTTTTCTTCGGCTTGCGTAAAAAAGAGAGGATCGCGCGCAGTTATGCCGCGGCGAATAAGCACGTTTGCCCAAGCATACCAGCCATCGAAAAATGTTGGGTCAAGAAGGGTTGTTTTTTCAAGGCAAAGCGAGCTCTCTTCAAGAAGTTCTGCCTGCTCTTGCGTTGCAAAAGAGAGTCCCCTCTTATACCAGATTTGAGCATCTTCAGGAGCAAGTGTGGAAGCCAGGTAAAAGAGCTTCTTGGCAGAGCCTATAAGCTCTTCAGAAGTTGCCCGCTTCAGATCGTTTTCTGCTGCCATGACAAAGAGTTTTGCTAAAAGCGTACGCTCATCGCACGTGAGTGTTCCCCACCCCTCTTGGTCGGTAAAGCTGGAAAGCTTATCGAAAGATTGAGTATGTAAAATTTCTTTTAGCGTCTTGGCTATCGGTGTATCTTCGCTCATAAAGCACCAGTGTATCGTAAAACTTGTTTATACTCAAACAACTTATCTTGTTCTACCCTTTAAAACTTTTCGGTTTTATTTGGTAGTGTGATATCATCCTCCCCATGAAAAATGATACATCTTGGCAAAAAGTTGGCAGCTGGTATGATGGGGTCGTAGGCGATCTTGGAAGCTACTACCACCAGCAAATAATCTTACCTGGAGTTGTTCGCCTTTTAGATCTAAAAAATGGCGATGCCCTCCTCGACCTTGCGTGCGGCCAGGGTGTGCTTTCAGGGCGCATTCCAAAGGATGTTGGCTATTTAGGGCTTGAGCTCGCGCGCTCGCTTCTTGCAAAGGCAAAGCAGCGCCATAAAGGCAGGCATTTTCAGTATGCAGACCTTACAAAACCGCTGCCCATTCCAAAAGATCGCCTCTACAGCCATGCTACGATCATTTTGGCCCTTCAAAATATTGAGGAGCCGGAAAAGGCGCTTAAAAATGCTTCAGAGCACCTTGTAAAGGGTGCAAAGCTTGTTATTGTTCTCAACCACCCCTGTTTTCGCATACCCAGGCAGTCCTCGTGGGGCTTTGATGAACAGGCAAAGATGCAGTATAGGCGTGTAAATTGCTATATGAGTCAACAAAATATTCCAATATTTACAAATCCCGGACAGCAAGAGACCCAAGCGACGATCTCGTTTCACCATCCCCTCTCTGCCTATTTTAGCTTTTTACAAAATGCAGGCTTTATGGTACAAGGACTGGAAGAGTGGTGTTCTGACAAGGCAAGCGCAGGCAAAGCTGCGCGCTGGGAAAATAGAGCGCGTAAAGAATTTCCTCTCTTTATGGCAATTGTAGCAGTAAAAACATGAAACTAAAAACTTTACTTACATCTTTACTAGTTTTTGGAGGATCCCTTATGGCATTCGAGATTGAAAGCTCAGCATTTGGCGAAGGCGACAACATCCCTATTCGCTACACCTGTGACGGCTCAGATCGCTCCCCTCCCCTTTTCTGGAAGGATGCCCCGGCAGGCACAAAGACCTTTGTGCTCATTTGCGACGATCCTGACGCTCCGGTTGGCACGTGGGATCACTGGATCATATTCAACCTGCCGCTAGACACCCAAGAGCTCCCGGAAGCCCTCTTTGACCGCGAACGGCTCCCCAACGGCGCCCTCCAAGGCCTAAACAGCTGGGGCACAACCGGCTACAGGGGCCCCTGCCCACCCAAAGGGTCCACCCATCGCTACTACTTTAAGCTCTACGCCCTAAGCACTAGCCTCGATCTCACCTCAAAAGCCACCAAAGCTGATGTAGAAAAGGCTATGCAGGGCCATATCCTTGCTCAAACGCAGCTTATGGGCCACTACGGCAGATAATCAGAGGAGTAGAGGAAGAGAGATGTGCTCTATCATTACTCAGTCATCACCTAGTGTACCATCGCACGACAGTTATATTCCTCGTAGAAGCAATCTCGATACTTTTTTTGACTCTCCTATAAATTCAATTATTAAAAAATCACGTACTAAAATAAAATCAGTGACTCAAAGAATCACTGCCTCTTTTCGTCGTGACGAATATTCGTCGTTCAGACTAAGTCGGATGGCTGAAGGTATAACCGCATTTTCTCGGGACTTATTAGGTCAATCTGTTCCACAAAAAAAACGGGCGGTGATTTCTGGGCAATCGATTTCTGGAATGATAGCAGCTGTGATTTTAGCACAATCGGGGTATGAAGTTGATGCCTATGACAAAAGAGATAAATATACGAGAAATATCCAATGGGCAGTTAGGCCAGCATTAGTAAATGAACTAGCATCTATCGATAAAAAGCTGGCAGATCTTTTCCTGGAGAAAGTAGCTCGCCCACTTCATAGGGGCTCTATTCACATAAAGAATGGAAAGATTCGCCCCAATCCACATGATAATTTAAAAAATGTAAATGCTTATGAGATACCATATAATGGACGTGAAATGATGACCATTCCTTCTGCTTATACCGTTGAGGCCAGAGTATTTGAAGAAGTTCTTAAAGAGTATATTTTAAAACATGTGCCAAACGTACGGATTCACACTGGAAGTATAAAAGTAGAAGAAGCCGGAGAAAGCTTCACTGTTAAAAATCTCGGGGAGGTTCCTCCTGATCTTATTGTTATAGCCGAAGGAGGCAATAGCGATACCAGAAATAAATTGGGAATACTACCGAAACCAATGACGGAACCAAGATGGCAAATAGCCGGCGCTATAAAGCTTGATAGTGGAGGCGTTATGATTAAACACTGGAGAGAAGAAAACGAGCGATGCATGCTTACAGGGGTGATTGGTCATGCAGGTGCAGATAAGACTTGGATTGTCGCAGACGTCGACCCATTAAAGTGTATCGATCAACAAAAGATCAAAGCCGAATTTAGACAATATGCGGCACATCAACTTCAAAAACCGATAGAAGAAATAAACGAGTTAACAATTCAAGACTTGAGAGTAGAAAAAGATCGACTCTTGATTACAGGGGTAATTGGTCCAGAAGGTGCAGATAATCCTCGTATAGTAGCAGACGTCGACCCGTCAAAATGTACCGATCAACAAAAAATTGACGCCGAATTTAAGCGACTTGCGGCGCTTGCACTTCAAGAGCCGCTAGATAAAATCAACGAATTAACGATTTATGGCCCGGCAGATGAACTGCCTGTTTCCCTATTTCCCTTGCAACAAACCATTACAGACACAGCCGCTATCGGAGATAATGTTGTTTTGATAGGCGATGCAGTAGGAGTGAGCCACTGGAGCGCGGGAGGGGGCATGCAGATAGCTGCAGTATGCCATGCAGAACATTTAAAAGCCTTTGTTCTAGATTTACATAAAGCAACTATTTCAAAGAAAGAGGCCCTTAAAACATATTCTAAAGGGGTATTGCGCGATACTAAGGCATGGGGCAAGGTAGGAGCTATAGATTTTTATCCGCTAACGCCTATAAGGGATATAAGCTCTAAGGGACTGAGGGCACCATACGAAATACCTCTTTCGTCAGAGGTTGCCGCTGCGATGTTTACGATATTTGGAAGAACACCAGCATGGCTCGAAAACATGGATGATAGAAAGCTACATTTCGGGTGATTGACTGTTAAATTTTTTACGAGACTCTTCCCATTTTTCTGCTCTCACAGCTAATTTCTTAGCACGATGCAGATAGTACTCCGATTTTTCCACTTCACTTCGACGCTTTATGTTTGCTCTTAAAAGCTGCAAAATCAAGATTATACCAATTTGTAATTACAGTTATGCCAATGAGTAAAGAAATAAAACTAGGGTATATTTTACCCTAGTTACGAGCGTTGCAAATAATACATCGCCAAGAATATGGTGTTTTTAGCATTCGTCATAAGAGTTTTACGGCAGATGCTTAATAGGTATTAAACCATGTATTTAAATTTTAGCCGAAATAATTAAGGAGGCTATCATGACTGGAATATTAGGTATTAGAGCAAGGGCAACTGAAGGAGTTGATCCAACTGTTTTAGCAAACTTACAACCTCCAAGTCTCATTTACGACACGGATGGAAGAATGGCAACAATGCTTACCCCCTTAGCCTTAAACGAAGGCTGCACAAACCCAAAAGCACTGTGCGATGCACGCATCACGATTCTAGAAGCCAATCGAGATAGTGTAAATAAAGACAAAAACGGTGCTTGTTGTCAATCAACATTTGCTGTTGTTGGAGGAATAGCGATTGCTTTGTTTGTTCCTATAGCAGGACTGTTAACAGTCCCTGCTGGACTTATTGTGGGAGGAAAGCGTGGTCACGATTCAGGTAACCTTGCAATGAAAGCCTTTTGGTTGCAAGCAGAAATAGATGCCGAAAAGGCGTTTATAGTGCAGCATCCAGATCAACTCAGAAATGATGTAGCAAGACAAAGGTTTGTGAGGGAGTATATATTCAATCTCGATCCTGGAGTAACCCTCCGCAATTACGGCCGTGGAGATGACTATCGCTGGGAGGCTAATTATCACATATACCCCGAGGCATTTGCGGTGTATAATGCAAGGGCGCACATAAAGCCTGTGCTACAATCTCCTTCCTATGATTAATCTATACCTTCTCTGAATGTTTGTCCCCCCATTGTTATAAAATGGGGGGATTTTCTAGAATGGGGCCGCCCCTTTTCTTATTTGCTTGGCGCTTGCATGGCTTTCTCTTTCAGGACATAATAGGCTTCGATCTGCTTGCGGAAAGATTCATCGGTTATTATTTTTTTACCGGTACGCTCATCGATCAAAGTTTTGCTTAGTTTTACAAAAGCCTCTATTGGTGGAACGAGTAATTTAGGACCGGGAAAGAATGCGCAAGCATTGAGCCATGTTTTTAATTCAGTGACCAACTTCTCATCTGACTGTCTCTTTATCCAGTTGTTGACCTTGGCATTCATATTTGTGGCCTTGTCTGGAAAATCTAGGCTTGTGTGAATATAATGTACTATAAACCTTGGCGAATCAACCGGAAGATCTGCTTCGGCTGCAACTGCATCACAGTAATACATCTTAAGTGCTTGAATCAAACCTTGGTTCACAGTGTGCTGTATGCCTTCAGCCTTTGGTTTGCGATACCATAATGCGCGAATTGCATCGCTAAATTCTTGAGGAGAGGTTGGCGAGGGGCAATTTTTAAAAGAAAAGTTTGAATGGCTAAAACCAGCCCCAATCAATTGCACCAAGTCCATAAAAGTATACTTTTTCTGAATTGACATGATAATAGCACAAATGTGCTTATGGAGACCGCTAAACCCGTTCTTATCCGCCCAGAGAAGCACATCGCATACGCATTGTACGCTTGTAGGGCGCCCGAGGCACTCG
This sequence comes from uncultured Chlamydiales bacterium, assembly GCA_963826935.1. GTDB lineage: Bacteria > Chlamydiota > Chlamydiia > Chlamydiales > FEN-1388 > SZAS-7. The sequence continues at coordinate 941,103 of CAWGYH010000005.1, forward strand.
AGGCTACGTCTGTGTAATGCGTTTTTCTCATCCTTTACACCTGCTGCCTCATCTTCTCGCGGCAAAAGATACTCTATTCTCTGTAAAAAGTCATCGCTTTGGGTAACCCCTCCTTCACATGAGAGCAATGACATGAATCGGCTATGAGGCATAATGGCTTTGAGCTGCTTAAAGGAGCCAAAACTCAGAGCTTCAGTTTGCAGGGTTTTTTTAGAATCTACGTAACAAGCAAGGGCCTGTTCGACAAGATCTGTCATCTCCCACTGGTCTGCCACACAAAGAAGTCTTGCTAATTGAGTTATTGAAACTTCTTCATCCGGTAACTCTTCACTTTTTAAAAAACAAGCAATTGCCCTATTTTCAAAGTCTTCAGCATGCCCTGGAAGGACAAATTCACGAGCGTTTAAGCCAAATCCTGCATCTGCATGGACCATTTTCCCTTTGACAGCAAGATTAGGTAAAACAAGTTCTTTTCCACCCTCTTTGAACTCAAATTTGCATTGGTTTTTGTTAAGGCTTTGTACTGCCAGGCAATTTTGAGGAAGTGCAAACTGATACCGCGATGACGCGTGATCAACAACCAATTCAGTTTCTACTTTCTCCAAAATTTTGTAGCCTTTGTTGTTATTGGCGATAGCGCGTATCATATTTAACGTAACTATAGTGCCTGAATAATAATCAGGTATATAGTATTGTAGATCTTCCTTATCCTTCTTTTGTGAAATACGCTTTTTTGCTTGTATAGCCGCGCCCTGTTCCATAAATTGATTAAAAATTTCAGCTAACTTTTTATGTAGTGTGAGAGCTGCGTGCAACTTAGCAGTTTGCCGGCATTCTTCTAGCTCGATAATATCAGCTTCTGGATAGACAGTCCCGCATAAAGGCTGAAAAAATGGCTCGTGCTGTGGCTCTGACGCTTCATAAAGGAAGTGCCCATGAATGTCGGAAAACTGTAATCTTCCGGGCTGCAATTGATTGTGGAATGCCACAACTTTAGGATTGTCTGGATGAGCCTGTTTATAGAACCGAGTATTTTCTCCCGTTTCATCGGTAATATAACCGTATGTAAAGCCATAAAGTGAGTTCTCTTGCTTAATTACCCCCATAGAGGGTTCAACGCAATAGATGCTGCGAGGCAGAGCTTGTACGCGAAGAGAAGCATTTTGCGCCGCCATATTTTCCATGGCCAGTTTGAGAAAAGGGGATGCCAAAACAGAGTGGGTTACAGTAGAGCATTTTAAAGGAGCAAGAGGCAACGAACCTATATCTATGTGGCTGCTAAATTCATTCAGATGCATTATAAAAGGACAAATTTCATTGCCTAGTTTCTGTTCCTTCGCTTGGAGGATCGAGCAAATAGTACATAGGGTTGTGTTGTTTTGAGGAAGGCCGCGATCAACAATTGCCTGCCAGCTAGCTTGTACTTGCTCCAGGGTTGATGCTGCGTCAAGGTTTTGAACAAGGTGTAAGAGATCCGGCTTTTTCGGGGTAAAGATATGGGGATGTTGTAACTGCTTTATACCATAGCGTGCAGCAAAGGCCAAAATCGCCTCAATATCTTGCGCAGTATAGGGTCCAGTTTTTAAAGCTCCGGTGTGCATAAAACGTAAAAGATCAGTGAATTGCTCCTCGGATCCATCGAAGGTAAGCTTCAATGTTGCTTTATTGGCTTCAGCGCTATCTTTTATAAACGAAAAGTTTTGGGAAAATGGCTTTAGCTGCTCGATGTGAGCATTTTGTGAAGTGATTAAATCCCCATGGGAGGTACATACCTTAACCACGCAATCGCCTTCGCTATCACGAGTTTCAAAAAGCTCTGCTCCCGCCTTCGCATGTAAATTAATGGCTGTCTTATCAAGCAAAGTGACTACTCGCTGCGGCACTGGCACAAGAGGTGCTGCAGAGTCAGAAAGGGTCAATTGCCTGGCACAAGCTGCCACTTTGTCCATCATTCTCTTTAATGAGGTCCTTGAAAGGGTACTCTGTGCCTTTAATTCATCACATGCGGCAACATATTCATCCCAAATGCGTACCGCTTGATTAAATAATTTATTTGCCTCATTAATCATAATATTCCCCTAATAGATGATGGAATATAGCCAATTAAGGCATTTAATGACGAACTATTTTTTTGGAATAAAATAGTCGAATTCAACAGTAAAAGGGGCTGTATTGGTTGCGAGGTAATCCGTATTTTTTACCCTATTTGGAATTCAGGCCATCTGTTTTTATTAGCGCATCCTTAATTAAGATGGGCCTAACCCGAGTTTACAAGTTATGAAACGCCGCTTGATGCAATCTTTTGATCCATAATGACTTAAAGATGGGGCAGTTTACCGAGTAGGTAATACGGCCTCATCTTTAAGCCATTCTGAATCAAAATCTTGCATCAATCGACATTCCCTAACTTGTAAACTCGGGCTAAGGCAGCCCTATGCATCTAAACCAATGGCAAAGAGGTAGTATTCTATGTCCGTAGTTGATCCAGTGCAAAATGTGTATGGTGGAGCTTTCATGGCTCCGCAAGAACCAAAATCTATAAAAGAATCGCTTATAGGTTATTGGAAATTAAATACGGCGGTAGATGCTGTATTCAAAATGGCAGATACTGCAAAGGTATTGCCAGGCTCCCTGCAAAAAGTATTTTTCTTTACAAAGTTAGGAAAGGTTGCAAATGGTGTTTTTTCCATTAGCGACCTTTACATGAATATCAAAAAGTCCTGTAGGGCAAGTGATAGAGGTGGGTCGTTTCAAGATGGCTGGAAAGCTGTAGAAAACGTGCGCGACATTGCTAATGGCGCTGACAGCGCCTGTAAGCTCTTAAAGGAGCATGAAATCGTATCTGAAAAAGCCCTTGTATGGATAAAAATAAAAGATATTGCTCTTGTTCCAATAGCGCTTATCTCTTCGTTAAACGCCTCTTTACGATCTGGCGAAAAGGTAGAGTTTTTACGAGGATTGCGCCGCGATATAAAAGCCATAAAGCAAGCTTGCGATAAGCGACCGCAAGAAGCGATGAGGGGCATATGCGAAATGCTGCGCGACCAAATGCAGCGGCTAAAAAACGCTGAAGTGGTCAACGACCAGGGGCAAATAGCCCTAAGCGCGCGACTTAAAAATCTTATAGCGCGCCTAGATGCTAATGAAGATGGGGCACTACGAGAAAGTAAGCGCGTTGTTAGATGCATAAAAGATAGGCTCACAGAACAAGTTGGCTCAAGCATCATAGACGCCGCGATTACGATTGGGAAGTTTATAACGAGCATCTTTAAGGTTTTAACGCGGTCCGCCGATATTATCAGCGTCGTGACAGGCACACTTGCTTATGCCGAGTACAGGCATAAAATGTGCATTCCAAAAGGCGATATTGGCGACTCTGAAAGCCGCATGCTCTACGCACGCATTTTCAAAGTCGCGAGCCGTATAATAAGAATTTTTCGGGCGGTGTGTAATGCAAGGGCGCATATAAGGCCCCTGCCAGAATCTCCTTCCGATGATTAACCTATACCTTCCCTAACTTGTAAACTCGGGCTAGCCCGAGTTTACAAGTTAGGCTAAATAGTATTCATTATACTTTTGTAATTCCATTATGGCTTCTCTGTAAAATTGTGCTGCTTTTGATTTCTCAGAAATACCAGCTGCCTTTTCAGAGAGCTTCTGTTCTATTAGGGTGGCGTCCGGGAAGGTGTTAATTGATTCTTGGACAGCAGAGCGTCCTTTTTTTATTTCTTCTTGTATAGCACTAAAGCTTGTGTCAATCCTTGCCTGAGCGCTCCTCTTTTCGTACTCTTTTCCAACTCTATCGGCAATCTCAAGACCTCCAAAAAACAACAAAGGCCATAAGGGGTTGACATCAAGGACTTTTGATGAAACATATGTTATTCCTAGTTTATACAGTGCAGAGAGGCTTTGACTAATACCATTACCTGGTTCTACAGTGGATAATTTCTTAATATGCTCCTTTTGCTCCCGTGTGGTGCACAGAAATTGTGCAGTACGATCATAGATTTCCTGAATACGTCCGTCGAGATGGGGAAAAGTACAAGACTTATTCATCACGGTGTCAATTATTCGACGAGTCCTTGGTGATAAAACCGGGATCTTTTGAATTTGATTGTGTAGCTCTGTGTAAAACTTTTCAGGATCGCCGTAATAGCTAAATGTACGTTCAAGATCATAAATTGATGGTATTTGTCCTAGTGCCATTTTATTTCTCCATCTTATTGCGAAGGCTTTCACAGAGATCGAGCGCGTTTAGAATTGGGATGTTTTCCAGATATGGGGGTTGGTAACAGGCAAGTGATCTATTCCTGATCTCCTCTTCCTTACTTCTTAAAAAGTCAAAAAGGCGCCGAAGCTGCGTTTGATCCAGTTTATCGATGTCACTTCCGCTCTTCAATGTCTCTCTTATGCTTTTCCAGTCGCTACTGTTTTCCCATTGCCTATCTAAAATCCGTAGCCGTTCCTGATCCCATATTTCTTGGCCATACTTAAGTGTGAAGGCTCTTTCTCTTATTCCTTTTATATGATCAACCGTGCAACCACCATGTATCGCTGCAATCCACCCACTGTCAATTTCATAATGCAGCTCCGGTGGATGATGATTTGCCATTGCTTCAAACGCCTCGCGAGCAACGTTTGCGACATCGCCTGTAAACTTCACAACGGGATTATTTGTCAGGCAATGGCAAAATCCACCAAAAAAGTTTCCTATATCTCGTCCAATATCATCTATAAAGCACATATACAACCTCCTATAATGTACTAACAACTCACTTGATCCAACACTTGAGCACTTAAACTCGATTTTTGTGGTGGCTGGCTTTATTTATAAACTACAGGATAGTTCCCGCAATCCCGTAACTTTTACCCTAGCCTGACTTTACAAGTTAGGGAATGATGGTTGATGCAAGATATTGATTCATAATGGCTTAAAGATTTGTCCGTATTGCCTGCCTCGGCCTTGTTCACCTCCCTTTTCGGCCACGCTATGGGTAGCCACACCGTAGGTTTTGGAGTGCGACGATCTTTCGTCGCTTTCCCTTTGACCACGTACGCTAATAGCCTCACCGCCCAAGCTGCAAATCACCTTTACAACTACTCCTAAAACCTTTGAATGGAAAACTTTAAGGCAAAGGATTAAAGCAATTTTAAGTTTGGGCAGTTTTTGTTGTAAGGGTGCGTGGTTTAAAGTGAAAGCGACGAAAGATCGTCGCACTCCAGGGGCTTCGCCGTTTAACCAAAATTTCGCTGAGAAAAGGTGAACAAGGCCCCACCTCGGTAAACTGCCGAATCTAGGTTAAATCAAACCAAATTCGAATAGCTGCTCAGCGATAGCAAAAACTTCGTTTTTATACTGACAGCTAAATTTAATTTTAATGGTATCTACGTAGTGTTCGACCGTTCTTGGAGATAAAGAGAGTAGTGCTGCCGTTTCCTTCATAGACTTTCCCTTAAGAAGAAGTCTTACACATTCTCTTTCTCTTCGACTGAGAGAATCTGCTTTTGCTACCTCGGCGGCAAATCCAATTTCTATCAAGCACTTTCGAAGCGATTCGGCATCAATTTTAGGCTGTAGAGTTGCTGTGCAATCGAAAAGATCAGGTCCGATCAACTTTCGCAAAGAAAGAAACGGGCCAACATCAGGTTTTATAATGCTTCTGCACTCTTCCTTAAAGTGGTTGGCAAATGCCTTTAGCAGACTTGCATAATTTAAATAGACGCGTTCAAGATAATGGGATTTATTAGACTCCCCCCAAAAACCAAAAAATTCAACTGAATCTTCTTGCTTTTCACAGAGACCGATTAACGGTGATATCTTAAATTTACGCACTATGTAGGCAAGGGACGCATCAAATTCTTGCTTCTGATTTGTTTCAAAAAAGAAAAACCCAGAATGATAATTGTCAGGATGGCGTAGATAAGGATCTTTAACATACAGTTTCTCATCATAATAATAATCATCGACTTCAGGACAGTCGGTTAAGAGAACATGGTCTCCATTATTTTTAATGGAAAGGTAGTAAAAACAGGTCACTCCAAGGTGACGCAAGGGGGCGGTGCATTTTTTTACTGCATCTGAGTGCTTAGCCAAGTCCTGAAGAAATTGATTCACTTTCACTTTAGACATATACCACTCCCCCCTTACCTGGAACAAAAGTACCATAAGGTCAAAATTTGCAACCACAAGAATAGGGTAAAAGTTACGGGTATTTGGAAAAGATTGCGCAGTTTTATAAATGAAGTCAGCCACAACATAAAGGAGGCTATTATGACTAGTAACGTAACTCAAGTTTCGCATATTGGTGCAGCGAGTGTTGCCGAGGAAATTAGCGCAACAACAGCAAGTCCAAAGAGTGCCTTGGATGCAAGAGTTGATTCTGCAAGCCAAAGTGCAGCTCTTCCAACACTTCAACAAAGTAAGGATCTGATCGCTTCAAAAATCGAGCTTTTGCAAGCCAAATTAGCAACCAATCAAGCAGTAGATGGACAAGCTAACATGGGTATAGGGGGCGGCGCATTGACTGCATTATCAGCAGTTGCACTTCCCCCCGCAGCGATCGTTCTTGCAGTTGGTGGTGTTGTATGGGTAGTAAAAAGCGCTATCGACAAGCATTTCCTCGACACGGAACGAAAAGAGCTGGAACAACAGCGAAATGACCTGGTAAATGACTTGCTAGTGCAAACAGCTAAAGAGATATTCAGCAACGCGCGCCCTGATTTAGTGGGTACTAACGCTGAAAATGAGTATATAACAAATTTTACTTCTATCTGCCACACCGCGAGTGGTGAAGAGCTCAAACAGGCTATTATGAACCTTACAATGAATATCCGCTAAGGTATACACAGAGGTCTGCTAGTTTCCTGGAAATAGCAGGCCTCGATTTACAAAAAATAACAGTGAAATCAGCTAAAATAGGAGGCTATTATGTCCGGTAACATATCTCATGTATTACAAATCGCTGCAGATTTTGCAGCTAATGCAACAAGCGAAAGAACAGCAAGTCCAACGAGCGACTTGAATGCAAGGGTTGCTCGTGCGAGGCTTAGTGCAGCTCTTCCCACAGTGCAACAAAGTAAGGATCTTGTCGCTTTAAAACTCAAGCTTTTAGAAACCAGGCTAGCAACTAATCGAGCAGTAGATGGACAAGCTAACTTAGGCATGTGGGGAAGTGTAGGGACAGTAGCTGCAGCAGCAATTGTATTTCCTCCTGCAGCGCTGTTTTTTGGAATTGGTGCTGCTGCATGGTTCACAAAAAGTGCTATCGACAAGCACTTTCTCGAAATAGAACGACAACACATAGAAACAAAACGAAGTAGCCTGGTGCCATCATTAGGTAAAGATATATTCAGACAACTCTGCCCTGATTTTGTTGGCAATAAAGAAGCTGAAGATGCGTTTATAGCTAGATTTACTACCATCTGGCACAACACAAACGATGACAAGCGGGAGGAGGCAATTCAGCTCCTCAAAAATAATTTCCGATATCTGGACTGCATTATCAATGAAAGCCACTATCGCAATCAAGAGATGCTCAAGATACCCGATGATATTGCAGCAGGGGTCAAGGTCGAAGAGCTCTTTGATGTATATAATACTTTGAACTTTACTGATGAACATGGTAAGTATTATGTGAAACAAACCTCCTCAACAAGCAGGAATATGTTACAAAAAATTGTTAACGATATTAACCAGTCGCGTCCGAAGGTGGGGACGCCGGAGGAGGGGTCTGCTGCATTAGATCTTTTTTACCGCTTCATTAAAAAAGCGATTACTCACACAATCAAGGTCCTCAAAGAGATGCCCGCCTCTGATGCCAGGCAAGAGCTTGTGACACGCGTAATGGTGGACCTGCTTGAAGCTGGAGATCTATGTGGAGGAAGACTCTACGCAGCTTCTTACAAGGCATATGTTACTGCGAAAAGAGGCGCAGTACCCACTTTTAAAGAGGATATTTTAGATGTTCTTGCAACCCATCGCTTGCATCTTGTTGAAAGTCTGCTCCCAAGAGGCTTTCATAATGTGCATACCTATAATAGGATGCTGGGCGCTTTAGGAAAAGAACTAGGCCTGCCGGGCAGTGACATGATGTTTAATTTTGCTGAGATCTATAGGGGCTCAGAATTTAACATCAATGATACTCGAAACCGCTTTCATGAGCTTTATACTCCAGAAAACATTCTCAACGGATGCATAAAGCCATACATTGAAGAAACCAGCGAGATGCACGAAAAACTCGTTGATTGGTTTAAAAAAAACACCCCAGACACATGGCAGCAAGAAAAATATCAGCGGATTCGAAAAGAAGTGGCAACACTTTCTTCTTTCCAAGAACAGAGGGCCTACCTCAAGTCCAAAGAAATTTATGTTCTCGCCGACCAAACTATTGTCGAAGCCATAGAGCGTGACAGAACATACAGCTATTTTGATCAAAATGTTATTGATTATGCACAAATGGAAGATGATACAACGAAAAAATTGAAAAGCAGAATGCGCTACAAGGCCTCAGCGATTGGCGACATGCTAAAGAAGCTGGGAGTGTTTTTCTAACCTGATAGTGTACATGCCCTTGCCCGAATTCGGGCAAGGGCCCTCGAGTTTGGACATTTTTAAGGCGAAGCTTTTTGGACTCACATAAGTTGAGTCACTCCAAAGAGCTTCGCTCATTTTTTATGTAAATTACGCCAAATGTCCAAATTCGAGTGCCCTTATTTCACAATAATCCTAGGATTATATCCACGCCCACCTTCTTAGTAGTCAATAGGGCTTCTTGCTGTCTTTAGCGCGCTGCGAGATAACGGACTCTTTAAGAACCTGAAGCCGCTCGTCATATTTTTCGCCTAGATCAACGTTATAGAGATTCGCAATTTGAAGAGCGTATATGAGTAAATCAGGAATCGTCTCATTTACTAACTGGCTTGCATCCGGCTCTTTGCCATGCTCTTTTGCTTCGCAATAAGCGGCAAATTTGCCTGTTGTTTTCATAAGGTGCAAAACGGTATGGCGAAGTTTTTCAAAATCCTGGTGTATCTCAAAATACTTGCCGTCAAAATCCTGTTGAAACCGCTGCGCATCTTCTGTATGTATGACTTCACCTGCATGCGCAGGGGACATCCCTAAGAAAAGTAGTGATAAAAAAAGAGTAAATGTTTTCATGGTTATTATGATACCCGAATGGGATAATTTCGCTCAAGCTTTGAGGGATGAAGTGGCTAACCAAATACCATATCCTTTATTTTTTCTTTCCAGAAGTCCTTCGCGAAAATGCAAAAATCTCTTCTACCCGCTCCGCACCATGTCTGTGAGTCTTTCAACATTCCGTCGGAATATTTTTTCATTGCCTCGCTCTTTAAAACGCCCTGCGCCAAATCAGATATGAAGGTTTTAATCCGTTCTATATGGCTTACTGCAGCTATCTGCATGCCTCCTCCAGTACTCCAATGGCAACTTCCTACTGCATCGCCTGTCAAAATAACGTTGTCTCCAATAGCTGCTGTAGCTATAGCATTTTGTTGTAACTCAAAGACAGAAATAAGTTTTTCGTCATGCAGTCCAAAAATTTTTTTGCTGTTGACCGTTTCTAAAGGCAACTCAAGTGCAAGGGCTGCAACTCTTCTAAATTCGGCGTCGATGGCGGTTTGATCAGCTCCGTTAAATGATGGGTCGACATCTGCAACGATCCAGGTCTTTTCTACACCTGCATGTCCAACGACCCCTGTAAGCAGGCGTAGCTCATTTTCTTTTCTCACGTGTTTTATCATCACGCCGCCGCTATCAATACATATTTCTCCCGCTATTTGAAATCTTTTTTTGGTTAATGACCGCTGTGTTATTTTCAAGCGATCTCGATTTTCGCTATTGGCTCCCTCAGCTATAACAATCAGATCAGGAACTTCATTTCGCTCTACAACGGCATAGCTAGTACCACGTGGCTCGAGACTTATGCTTGCGGTATGAAAATGTATGTTTGGCAAGGACTTCGATATATGCGTCTTAAGAAATGTTTCAAATACTTTGGCTTGGATACTAAAAACTGAATGAGATGCCATCATTTCACTTGCATTATTTGGCAGCTCCAAGGGATCAGCATCCCGATAAGTTAAATGCGATTTTATTTGCCTTTTTCCGTTTTTGATGTGTTTAGAGCCATTGTAAAGAGGCTTAGCAACTTCTTTGTAGAAACGAGTAGCCAATTCTTTATCGATATATGCAAGTTCATCTGCTAATGCTTGCCTTGCAAGCCATTGGATATTTCTTGTATAGGTATCTCGTTTCTCATACACATGGACGACATATCCCTCTTTTTCTAACAGCATAGCAGCCATCATTCCTGCAATCGATCCCCCAGAAACGACGGCATGTTTTGGCGTAGAGGTTACCGCGCACTCTGGTAGCGAGGGCGGGAAATGATGCTGGACACAACGGTTTATGTATTCATCTAGTGGTATTTCAGGCTCTTGCCTACAGAACAAAAATCTAAGACCCATGCCAATACTTTTATTTACCACCTTCGCTGCAAATTCACATGAATTAAAGAATGCATGAAGAGCGCCATCTAAAGAAACCATTTCTTAACCTCCGATAGCTCCGATTTTTTAGAGTCGAGAACCCCATTCTAGCAATTTACTGACATAGAAGTAAAGAGGCACTATACTTGAGGTACAAGTTGGCCAAAGTGGCCCTAGGAGCCCTCTTCAATCCTCTTGTTGTAATATTCGGCAAAGAGCATAATGTATAGCAAAAAGCAGGCCAATATTATGAGATATCAAGCAATCATCTTTGACTTAGATGGCACCATTTCAGACTCAATGCAGCTGTGGGATAAAGCTACAGACTCCTTTCTGTTAAATAATAAAATACATCTAACAGAAGAGGAAAAAATTAGCTTAGATAGGGACCTTTACGGAGTGAGCCACACTGAGGCAACTCTTCATATCAAAAATAAATTTTACTTATCTCAGCCCCTTGAACTTCTCGAGAATGAATATTCACAATATGCTTATGACCTGATGTGCGCTGAGGTGCAATTTATTGATGGCTTCTTACCATTTTATTCATGCCTGAATAGTCACAACCTCAAATATGGCATTGCCACAAATGCAGATCAATTAACGCTTTCTGCGATAAAAAAAGCCTTGTCCCTTGAAGCGCTGTTCGGAGAGCATATTTACAACATTGATCATGTGAACCAACAGGGCAAACCAAAACCTGACGTTTACCTGTATGCAGCCGAGCAGCTGCATATCTCCCCCTATGCTTGTATTGCTATCGAAGATTCAGCTTGCGGAATAAAAGCTGCAAAAGCAGCAAATATGTTTTGCATAGGTATTAACAGCCACGGGAATCCAGACCAACTACAGGATGCTGATATGATTATCAATGCATACCAGGAAATTGATCTTTCACAGCTGCTTGTAGTTGCTCGCGAATGACAAACAAGGGGCTTTCAACATGATCGATGGCGACCCAGTACTCCAGCAGATAACCGCCTATGTAAAACCACGCCTTGAGGGTGATCCTGGGCATGATTTTGGCCACGCTCTGCGCGTGGCTCATTGGACGATCCAGTTTGGAGAGCGCAAGTTCGCTCACCGCCTGGCAGTAGCCGCAGCCCTTTTACATGATGTCGTTAACCTGCCAAAAAACCATCCTGAGCGCGCCCTGGCTAGCGAAAAATCATCTGTTGTTGCCTATGAACTATTAAATGATCTTGGCTTGGCTGCCTCTGATATAGACCTAGTTTGCGGTGCCATCCGAGACCATAGCTTCAGCCTCGGGAAGGTTCCAGAATCATTCCTCGGCAAGTGCTTGCAAGATGCAGACCGTCTGGAGGCTCTGGGAGCCCTCGGTGTGTTTAGGCTTATTTCTACAGGCACAAAAATGGAAGCGAGCTATTTTCATAGCGAAGATCCCTGGGCAACAGCAAGAGAGTACGACGACAAAAAATATTCACTCGACCATTTCTTTACAAAACTCCTTAAGCTTCCCCAAACCATGAATACTGAGGCGGGAAGAAAAGAAGCTGACAAGCGAGCGCAGTTCTTACGAGTATTTATTGACCAATTAGGTGATGAAATTTTGTATCCCAGAGTGCTAAACCTAGATTCGGCATCTTCAGCAGAATTTAGATATGTTATATAATGCCACATTTCTTGGAAATATTGTAAATAAATTAGCTGCCTCAGGAGCTATATACAAATTAGTTGCTCGCAATGGCCACGGGTATTTCATCCAAGCTTGAATGGTGTCGCAATCAATATTGTCTGTATGGGGGCCTGTATTGGTATTCCTTTGCCCTCTTTTTCTTTTTAGTAGTAGCAATAAATTCATTCAAAATGTACAATGTTAATCCAAGTTAACCAACAAAAATAGGTAATTAATTATGGCTGCACCAGTTTTTATTACAGGATTCATTGTCGGTTCAGCTATGTTAAAGTTTGGCTATAACTATTTTTTTCCCACACCAACTCCAGCAACTGATTCCGAAGTAGAAAAGGCTTCCGCTCTGCTCGCTCAAATATCGATAAATGAGCCTACCAATCTTGATAAATTAATTATCGAAATAAAAAATCAAAACTTGGAAGGTGCATCAGCATATATAGCAACCATGTCTACGGAAGAGTTAAACGGCGTTGACCGAAGCTCTTCTACCGCTTTATACTGTGCACTCTATCATAGCTTTGAGATTTCACGCCTAATATTAGACAAATTTTTAAAGTCTAACAGTACACCTAACTGCAACAACCCTGATGGCATATCCATCTTCTCTGATGAGAAAGATGGAGCTCGTTTGCTTGGCACGGTAACCCATTGTTTTCGAAAATATGCCTGTGCTGATGCTCGCAATTTTAGGGATAACATTCATGAGGATGCAAATAGCGAAGAAATTTTATCTCGAAGACCAAAACCTGCAGCTGAAGCTGAAGCTGCAGAAGCGGCACAGATACAGCCTGTTGCAGGACGCTTTACAAGGAAATCCATAAGTCGATGTGCAAAATTAGTTGACAGAGCCCAAGCTGGAGCCTGTACAAGTTTAGCTTTAGCTGCTGCTCATAGACTCCTCAAGTTATTTCCAGAGGAACGTATTGAAATTTATGCCCACAATGGCGGTATGGGCTCGCATGTCTTTGTAGTTGTAAACCATAGCGGTAACGAGTGGAGTTATAATCACTCAGATAATCAAGAGATCCTGGACGATAAACCACGAAGAGATGCTCTACGGGACCGGATTTGTCAAGAACACGAAAATAGCTTCATCGTTGATCCATGGCTTGCAAGCTTAGGCTGGGACAATGGTATATTTACCTTTCCACAATACTTAACCAACCACTCTGGTTTTCTCTTTAATGCGCACCGCTATTTTGACAACAAAGAAGAAAACCTGAACAAATAAGGTTTCAAGTTCATATGCTATAAATTATTTCTTAAACTAAGAGGTTATTATCTTATGTCATCAGTAAATCCAGTTCTAGGTCTAAAAACTCTGATCACAAATGGCTGCACATCTTTCAAAAAAACGCAAAATCCGGCTCAGCTGCATTTTGTTGTGAGGGCGATATGCAATACTCAAACGTCAGAGGGCTTAGACTTGGGCCTTTATGGTACATGGCTCGAGCAGACACTTGAAATGCTCCCGGATGGTCAGGCTGCGATTGAACAGGTACGCAAGAGATTGCTCCCCAATCCTAAGGCAAAGCCCTCTGCAGCGATGCGCTTTTTCAGATCGGTGCTTTCAGATCCAATCGCCCCTGCAACCCCTCCGGAATTCATAACAGCCTTAACGACGACTAACCCTGGGCTTCACTCCCTCATTGCCGGCAATGCCGCCTTCTGTATAGGACATGCAGCCAGTGTAAAAGCAAAAAAGTTAATAGAAAAAATTATAAATTTTAAGTGTGAATATAGCACCGTTGTTCATGGAGAGTTTGCAATTAGGGGCAATGAGGTCATCAAGATGCTTCAAAACAGCGTAGAAGGCGACATTATCCGCAAAGGCTCGCGCGGAATCCTTTTTCCTTCACCCTTTCATGAGTTTGAAAATAATTACTTCTTTTTGCGTTGGCTTCCAGAAGATCTTCGCAAAAGCCTTGATACGCTCTATATTTCTGATACGTGGGGCCAAGACCCAATCCCTTCAATGGCTGATGATATAAAAGGAGTCCTGCCTGTCAAGAGAATTGTCGTCCGCAAAGAAGAGCAGGTCGGCAGCATCCTCAACGAACTTCCGGAAGTTTCTGAGGTGCTATTTACGAGAAGTTGGGGCTGGGATAAAAACGAGCCCGCCCTCTCCCAAGATCTAAAAAATCGCCTTAAAACATGCGCTCTTGAACTACATAAGGTCCAAGTGACAACTGTGGACCGCCAGCAATTTTTATGCGAGCTTTTAGGACAGGAGTGGAAGAGTATCGACTGGACAAAGCCCTTCTCTTGCCGCTACGAGCCTCCAGGCTGGCAAAAGATAGAGCGCACACCCTTTACCCTGCCGGCCGGCGCGCCCGAAGCTAAAAGCCTTATGCACTACACGTTCAATAATTTTGTTCGCGATGCGGCCACAAACCCTAGCATAAAAATGTGCATTCTGGAAATATTCAACCTTTTGCCCGACCATAACCGGCGTGATGACTTTCACCTGGATATGAGCATGACGCGTGATCAACAATTGGGGCCGCTCATGATCAAGTGGATGGAAGAGCTGTGGCGCGAGGGTAAAATTGACGACAAGACCATGAAAGGCAATATTAGACAATGGTCGAGCATAGTTGATAGTGTTCCCTTTACAAGGCAAAAAGTCACGCTAAAAGATGGATCTGTGAGCTCCATCAGCGAAGTGCCAGCAAGACTTGCCAGGAGCTCTCCCCGCGAACCCCTACCTGCAAGGCTTAACGAAACTACACAGCATGATGCCCTTAACTTTGTCGATAAGCTAATTTGTAGCGCGTTTAGATATGATTTCGAAGGTCGCGACATACCACCTGCCACATGGCTCGAATGCGCAAGATGTGCCAAAGATCTCCAACTTGCTGAATTCTTGCCCATGACCCCCGATCACAATCACCAAAACTGGACAAGGGGCCAAATACAAGAGCTGAAGCAAATCTGCCACGCTGCCGGATTTCCTGAGTGGTTTGAACAAACTGTTCGTAGCCCTATCAGGTACGGGAAACACATGGACACATGTATCCCTTTCAATAAAATCATCAAGCTGCAGTCTACAGCGTGGTGGGATGAGCTTAAAGCTCTCTGCCCAAAAATACTCCTTCCTTCAGATCCCCTTGTAGCTTGTCAGGAGATCGTGGAAAATCCTGGCGCCTTCCAGTATGCCACAGGAATTGTTTGGCAAACTGAAACGACCGGCGAACATGCATGGGCGGTAATCGAAGCTTGCAATCTTTTGCCAAACCTTCGGAGTGTCACCACTCAAGGAGGATGGGGGTCAAGAGAACAAGCTGTCACCTTTTGGCAGCAGGACAAGGCCAAGAGCAACAAGTGATCTTAAGTAATTGTTTAGTAATAATTTAAACAGGATCACCAGGATCGGCAGGATAAATACAAAACGGTAATAACGATTAAACGATAAGAACGATAAAAAAGCAGGTAGATACTACTTCTCGTTAAGGAAAGTGTAGGCTTTTTTAAGAACCGGAAAGTACGTTTTGATGTTTTTATAAATCCGTTTTGCCATAGCCTCATCGTAGATATGAGAGGTTTCATTGCGGTCATTAAGCATATTGAGCCAGAGCTTTTCGTTATGGATCCACTTTAACTGGTATGCTGATTGAAGGATTTCTCGGGGCGTCTTGGCATCCAAGCCTTCTTTATACAGAAACTTCTTGAGTGTCTTCCAGAATAGTTCAAACGTAAATTCAAATCGCTGTATTGTGGCGTCGATTACAATTCCATGCTTATCTAAAGGGAGCTCAAGGGCCTCTTCCAATCGGGTTAGGGCATCACCCAGCGCTTCAAAAGATTCTTGCCATCGTTCTTTTCTTTTCAAGATTTACCTCGTTCAAAGAGAATTACGTGGTCTTGGATGATGGCATTTTTGAATCGCTTATTCCGAATTTTGTCAAAGCGTACGCAGTCTATTTTAAGAAGGGTATCAGCATCTTCGATGATTTCGCACACTCTATTCCAATCAAAGGCTGAGGCTAAAGGACAATCAATTGCTAAATCAATATCAGAACGTGTGTCATGTGTGCCCTTAGCGCGAGAACCAAAAAGTGCAATTTTTTTGACAAAAGGCAGTGCGGCCAGCTGTTTAAAAAAATTATACGATAAAATTTTCGGTAAATTTCTTGTTCTCATACTTCACAAGTGTAGCGCATCTCTCCAGTTTAAGCAAGCTTTTCTAACGCCTCTAAAATCTTGTCTTTGTTGTTGATGGGGGCAAGGCATGAGCCCTCTTGGCAGAGGTAAAGGGTTGTTTTGTTATCTATAGGAGCTTTGGTTTCGTCGACTTTTTTGTCGGCATCTGACCAGACGACAACATGGTGCGCTGAGCGGCGCTTTCGTAGCGCCTCTTTTATCTCTTTTTCCCAAGTCCGTTTGTCGTTAAGCGCAATGTAGATGGTCTCTTTTTTTGTGTCGAAATAGCGCTGAAGTGCGATCAGGTGGTAGAGGTAGCCTAAAGGATAGGTGTCGATGTAGTGTTTTGCGGCTTTAAAGATGTCTTCTGCTTGTGAGAGGTACTTTTTATTGTTGGTAATCTGGTAGAGGCGCAGAAGGTTTTCTGCATGAGCGGCGTTGCCTGATGGCTCGGCGCCATCTGAAAACTGGCATTTGCGGATCAGCAGGAACTCGGCATCGTCTGCTACTTGATAGAAGGCGCCCCCCTCCTCTTTAAACGACAGCTCTAGCTGCTCTGTAAGCTCTATTGCTTTCTCAAGCCACTCAAAGCCAAGGCCTGCTTCATAAAGCGATAGAAGCGCGCGGATAAAAAAGGCATAGTCATCAAGGCCTGCCCGAAAGCGAGCATCGCCTTCGCAGTAGCGTCTCAGAAGTTGTTTGTTCTTATAAAGATTATTCATAATAAAGCGTGCTGCATTTTCGGCAATATCTAGATATTCCGGTTCATCAAGGTAAAAGCCTGCCTCAACAAATGCGTGGATCATAAGGCCATTCCATGAGGTGATGATCTTATCATCTTTTAGAGGCATAAGGCGTTTTTTTCGCTCTTTGAAAAGCTCGTGTTTTGACTTTTGAAGGCTCTTTTCTACCTCTTGCTTGTTAAAATTGCGCGCCTCGCAAAATTCATCAAGCGATGAAACCATATGCATGACGCTTCTTCCCTCTACAAGACCATGCTCATAGATGCCGTAAAATTCGCAAAAGAGCGTTCCATCCTCTTCGCCTAAAACCGAAAGTACTTCGCTGCGAGTCCAGGTGTAGTGAAGCCCCTCTATGCCGCCGGAATCGGCATCTTCTGCAGAATAAAAGCCCCCATTCTGCATATGCATGTCGCGTGCGCCGTAGTCTAAAATTTCGCAAGCTACCTGTTTGTAGATCGGCCTATGGGTTACTTTATAGGCCTCTAAATAGCCGTAGGCAAGGATCGCATTGTCATAGAGCATCTTTTCAAAATGAGGAATAAGCCAGTGTTCATCTACGCTATAGCGGTGAAAGCCGCCGGCAAGGTGGTCGTAAATGCCGCCTCTATGCATCATCTCAAGGGTTTTTTCGACAAGAAAGAGGGCTCGAGAGTCCTGGCTTTTCTGGAAAAAGCGAAGTAAAAAGTTTGCTTGATATCCTAGAGGGAATTTAGGCGCACCTCGCATGCCGCCCCAAATAGGGTCTGCAATTTGAAAGAGTATGTCGGCAGTAACGGATATAGGCTGGAAGCTTGGTATTTCATTACCACGCGGCTGCACATGCGCTCTTAAGATATCGACGATTCTATCTGCCTGCGATATAACGCGGTCGTGATCATCACCTTTCCAAAGATCCCGGATTTTGTCTGTAAGCTCTAATATGCCCACAAGGCCTCGTGAGCTATCTTTTGGCAGGTAGGTTGCTGCAAAAAAGGGTTTAAGCTCCGGCGTAAGAATAATATTAAGCGGCCAGCCGGCACTTCCAACAATCATCGTTTGGGCAAATTCCATGTAGAGGCTATCTATTTCAGGGTGCTCTTCGCGGTCTACTTTGATGCAGACAAAGGCGTCGTTTAGCGCTTTTGCTACCTCTTCGTCTTCAAATGACTCCTGCTCCATTACGTGGCACCAGTGGCATGTGGCGTAGCCAATAGATAAAAAGATCGGCTTTTGGGCATCTTTTGCAGCACTAAAGGCTTCAATGCCCCAAGGATACCAGTCTACAGGGTTGTGGGCATGCTGCAAAAGGTATGGCGACTTTTCTTTTATAAGGCGGTTTGTAAACTCATGCGCTTCATGTTCCATCTCTAACCTCGCATCATTTTAGATATGACCGAAAAGACTTTCAGCATATTTGTCGCTTGCGCGCCTTTAGGAGTAAATGGGGGTTTTGCCGGCGGCATCTCTTGTGTTAAGAGCTTTCTAATTTCTTTATTGCCACTTGGCAGGCTTTTAGGCCCCATTAATGGAAAACTTTCTGATGGTCGAATAATCATACATCTTTCTCCTAACTTGAAAAGGTTCCGTACTTAGATTTTATATAGAGATCTTCAATCTGTCGCTTAGCCTCTTCAAGCATTGTTTTAAGTTCTTGCGACTCTTTACTATGCCCTTTTGCATATGTGAGGCCCACGTCACAGGTTTTTTGTGCCTGCTCAAAGTCTTCCATGCGCACATAGGTTCCGGCACACGAGAGATACCCGTCGGCCCTGTCCGGAGCAAGTTCAATGCCATGGGCATACGCCTCGATGGCCGGCTGATACTGCCCAAGCATGCTGTAGGTGTAGCCAAGATCAAGCCAAAATTCTGCCGCCTGCGGTGCTATTGAAACGAGGAAAAAGAAGGCACTGCTCGCCTCAACATAGCGCTCACGCTCAATTTCGTAGCTTGCCGCCTCATAGAAGTAGCCCACATCCTCATCTGTAAAGCCCAAAAGGCCGTAAAGAAGATTTGGATCGGTTTTTTGCTGAGAGGGCACTCTATCGGGATAGAGTTTATCCAGGGCGGAAATTATTATAGAGTAGCCCAGGTAGTATTTATCGCTAAAGGGGATAAACGAATCTTCTATTTTTTGCCGCAGAGCATCGTTATGCTCAAAGGCAACGCAGGCGTCAATATACTCAGCTACAGCCACCTTTTTTGTAGATTTGGCCTTCATAGTAAATCCTCCCCTCTACTTTATATTATACAAAATAGTTTAATTTTTAGTAGTTGAATATTTGCCCCCGAAGTTGTTATCACTAAAGCAAGATAAGGAGAAAACTATGCCATTTATCGCTTTACGCACCCTGTTAGACTATGCCGCCCAGAATAAATTTGGTTGCTGTGCCTTGAATGTCAACAACATGGAACAAATTCAGGCCGTTATGGAGGCAGCGCGCGTCACGAAAAGCCCGGTTATTATCCAGGCAAGCCGAGGCGCAAGAAAATATACAAATGACAGCTTTCTTCGACACCTTATGTTGGCAGCGGGCGAGCTTTATCCTGAAATACCTATAGTTATGCACCAAGACCATGGAAACAGCCCCGAAACCTGCATTAGCGCCATAAAACAGGGCTTTACAAGCGTTATGATGGATGGCTCTCTCGAAGACGATGGAAAGACCCCCTCTAGCTATGAGTACAACGTAGCCGTTACCCGCTATGTAGTAGATATCGCCCACACTCTAGGAGTATCTGTAGAGGGAGAGCTTGGCGTTTTAGGCTCGTTAGAGCATATGGGGGCAGGAGAGTTAGAAGATGGCCATGGCGCGAGCGGAAAACTTACCCTCCAGCAGCTGCTTACAGACCCCGATCAAGCGCTTGACTTTGTAACAAGAACGGGCGTAGATGCCCTGGCAGTAGCTATTGGCACCTCTCATGGCGCCTACAAGTTTACAAGAAAGCCCACAGACGATGTGCTGGTAATTGATAGAATCCTTGCAATCCATGAAAAGATCCCAAAAACCCATATAGTGATGCATGGTTCAAGCTCTGTTCCGCAAGACCTTCTCGACATTATCAATAAGTATGGCGGCAATATCCGCCAAACATACGGCGTTCCCATTGCTGCCATCCAAAAAGGCATACAGGCAGGCGTTGCCAAAATCAACGTCGACACCGACTCACGCCTTGCCATGACAGGTGCCATCCGCAAGCACTTTGCGGAAAATCCAGGAGATTTTGACCCGCGAGACTATCTAAAGCCAGCTCGCGCTGCCATGCAGAAGGTGGCAGAAGAGCGCATGCGCGCGTTTGGCCAGGCAGGCCATGCCGACAAGGTGCCCATCGTCACATTAGACGAGATGGCAAAGCGCTACAAAGAGGGCTTCTATGGCGATGCTGCAAAACCGAGAACTATACCCAAGTAAATAAGCAAATCTTGATCTTAATCTTGATCTTGATCTTTCACCGGGCACATTTGTCTCTGACTCTGAAAAGTGAAGAAAAACAAGATTAAGATCAAGATCAAGATCGAGATCAAGAAAAGCATACATTCCTTAACCGAATGCCATTGTACGCACACGGGCACGAAACAATTTCATTCACGTTAATTTAGGTAAGCTGCTTTTGGCTGAGTTGGTTTAAGAGGCCTTGGATTACCTCTTCGTAGCCGACGAGTTCTTCATCGTGGGCATGTTTGAGGAGGTCAAGCCTTTCTTGGGCTGTTGCTAGCTCTTGCATGAGGCGCTTTTCTTCTGGGGTTGCTTCTAAGTTTTCAGCTTGGAGCCTGTGGTACACTCCAATTTCTTCTTGGGCTTGAAAGAGCTCTTTGCGGGTGTCGTCGAGTACTTTTGACTTATCTTCGAACTGGGCTTTGAGTTGGCGATACATTGACTCGTAGTGAGAGGGCTTTTCCTCATCTACCTTTTCTTCTAGTACAACCTTTGCTGTTTCAGCCTTTGGCGCTTCAACTACAACTACTTCTTTTGGCTGATTCAGAAGTTCTTGGTGGCGTAGAAGCTCTAGGCGCTGGGTCTCTTGGAAGAGGGCCATTTCGTGGATATGATCGCTTAGGCGCTTGATATCCTCTTCGGTGGCGGATCTATCCTGCATAAGGTGCGCCTTTTCAACGATCTGCGCCTCGAGATGGTGCTGTAAAAAGAGAATCTTTTCATCCCTTTCGTGAACTGCTTCTGCAATCTTTTGAGTTACTGTTGCTTCCAGTGTTGCTTGAAAGGTTTCTTGAAGTTCTTGTTTTTGGCGAAAATGCTCTTTTATCTCGTTGCGGGCATCAAAGAGCTCCTGCCAGAGCTTCTCTTTTTGCTGGATGAGTGATCGGGCATCCGGAGCAGTGTCTGACTGCTCGCGCTCTTCAATGTTAAAATAGCAGGCAACCAAAGAGAGGCATACACTTGCTGAAAAGAGCATCTGCTCTAAAAGGTTTTGCGGCTCTTGCACCATAATCCAGCCTAAAAAGGCAAGCTGCACGCCAAGGGCAAGAAGTATGCCGGTTTTATCTACTGCCATGACGAGGAGAAGGCTTACCAAAGAAAAGCCAGCAAAAAATGAGGAGATAAAGTCGTCAGCGAAGTAGACGTGGTGCGCGTAAGATATTACAAAAACAAGAAGCGGACCAATGAGCTGCTCAGCAGCTTTATATACGAGGCGTATTCTAGAAAGTGTTTCAGTCATCATAGCCATAGCTAGTCTTATACTTTATTCCAATATGTTACTTCATCAAGGGAAACAGGTGTTACTACTTTTTCATACTTTTTTGCATATCCCACAGACATAACAGAAACGACAATCTGATGCCAGGGAATATTGAGCGAAGTTTTCACTCTCCATTCGTCAAAATTATCTATAATTTTACAAGAAAGGCCCTCTGCCTGTGCATGAAAAAGAAAACTCATAACAGAGCGCATCACCTGGCGCGTAAGAAACTCGCGCTTATGGACGCAGGCAAGCTGCGGCATGGCAGTAAAAAGGCGAAGAAGAGGTGCTCCGACAAGTTTGCCGAGCCAGCCAAGGCCAAGAGGGCTTACTTCAAAGTGCATGGTGATGGCAGATCTGGCCTGTTCGGCATCTTCTATGCTGATTTCATTGGCTGCAAGTGCTTGATCTAGAAGTGTTTCTGCATCTTTAGCAGCAAGGCGGTCAGCAGTAAATATAATCATAGCAGGAGCTTGCTTTACTAGAGGCTGCTTAAAGCATGCATTATAAAGTCCATCATTTTGCTCTGTAACTATGTGATAGCGAGTAGGCTGCAGGTAGAAGGCGAAAGGGAGCTGGCGAGAAGCATTGAGGAGCTTTTTTAAAAGCTCCTCAGATACCTTCTCTTCAGAATACATTAATGGTTCGCGATAGGCAGAAATTGCTGTATCCAGCGACTTCACGACAATAGCTCCATCCCAAGCCCCTTCTCTTCTTCGTCAAGGTAACCCTGCGCCCCCTCTAGAAGATATGCCGCCAGCACCGGATCTCCTTCGTAGCTCATTTCAACCTGCATCTGCCCATTAGATAATGGGTTTTTGCATGTAATTAAAACAAAGCCCGCATGATCCTTAGCTAAAAGCTTTTTTACCCGCTTATGCACTTCACTTTCCATTATTCCCCACAATATAATATTACCTCACGCCCATACGATACGTAGAGCCCTTTTTTCGTCACCTTACACACGGTCCTATTTTGATACAAATAGTTTCTAGTAAAATAATGATTATACGAGTAGGATGAGGTTTTAATAGAAAAAGGTGGTATATGGAGCATTTTCTTCCTTACTTGCAGTGGATCGATCATCAAAGAGAGCGTATGAAAGACCTTGTTATTACATGGGCTAACATTAATACGCACGCTACAAATTATCAAGGATTAGAAGAGCAGATGAAGGCTCTTAAAAAGAGTTTTGCAGCACTTGATGCTGAAATAAAAGAGGTAGAACTTAGCCCACACACACATGTGGATGAACATGGACGAAAAATTAAAACGCCGCTCGGAAAGGCTCTTCACATAATAAAAAGGCCCGACGCACCTCTCAAAATACTTTTTGCGGGGCACATGGACACTGTCTATCCAAAAAATTCAAGCTTTCAGCGCGTTGTGGACCAGGATAATGTACGCCTGCTCGGTCCCGGAGTGTGCGATATGAAAGGCGGACTTGTGGTGCTTTTAACCGCTCTAGAAGCATTTGAGAAGTCACCATATGCCTCTAAAATAGGTTATGAGATCATTATCAACCCTGATGAAGAGATCGGATCGCCGGGATCGCACGAAGTTTTTGAGCAAGCAGCAAAGCGCCACCACCTTGGCCTTTTATTTGAGCCTTCCCACTCCGATGGGTCTCTTGTAAGCTCTAGAGCCGGTTCTATGAAGCTATCAGTAGTAGTAAAGGGAAAATCAGCCCACGCAGGAAGAGATTTTGCCAAGGGCCGCTCTGCACTGTTTGCTCTTGCTCCATTAATTGTCGATCTTGAAGCGTTAAATACGCTAAAACCAAATGGCGATGAAGAGAATAAGGGCGAAGAGAAAAATTTTGATGATCAAGTCATTGTAAACTGCGGCGAGGTGCGCTCCGGAACAGGCTACAACGTGGTTCCTGATCTTGCCATCCTTCGCATAAACGTACGAGCGGCATCGCCTGCTCTTTTGGATTCTGTAAAAAAGAAAATCGAAGAGCTTGTAAAAAAGCATGCAGCCAGAGACGGCATCTGGATGGAGCTTCATGAAGATGGCACAAACCCTCCCAAGATGGTCGATTACGGTACGGAAAAAATTATTGAATGGCTCGCCAAATGCGGCAAAGATCTCAATATGGAAATAAAGACAAAACCAAGCCGAGGCGCCTGTGACGGCAACTTTTTAGCATCACTTGGCCTCTCTTGCATCGACACGCTTGGCGCAGTCGGCGGCAACATCCACACCCACAACGAGTTTATACTTATAGATAGCCTGCCGCAAAGAGCAAAGCTTACTGCACTGCTTATTATGCGGCTTGGCGCTGAAGAGTTTGTCTTTGATGCCCCAAAAGCTGTTATTGCCCTATAGGAGGATCCCGTGAGAAAAAGTGATAAGTTCTTTCAAGATGCGCGCCTGCAAGAAGCAAAAAAATTAATTTTTGCTGCCCTGCATGATGCCCAAAAAAGCTTTCAGGGAATAGAGGGCCCAAAGCGAGAGCTTGAAGCCGATTATAAAAAGCTGATCGAACAGCTTTCACAACTTCGAGGTCTTCCCCTCTACTATCCCTACATCGGAAGCGGCTTTGGCAAAGGCCCCCTAGTTGAACTAGTGGATGGAAGCTGCAAGTATGATCTTATTTCCGGAATTGGCGTGCACTACTTTGGCCATAGCTCTCCTGTTGTAATCGATGCAGCATTTGATGCAAGCTTGCAAGACATTTTGATGCAGGGAAATTTGCAGCAAAATATCGACTCATTAGAACTTGCAACTTTTTTTAGCAAACTTTCAGGCTTTGACCACTGCTTTATTACAACGTCGGGCGCTATGGCGTGCGAAAACTGCCTTAAAATATGCTTTCAAAATCGCCATCCTGCCGACCGCATACTCGCCTTTGAGCGATGCTTTGCAGGCAGAACGCTCGCACTATCGCAAATTACCGATAAGCCAAGTTTTAGAGAGGGGCTTCCTGTAACAGTTTCGGTCGACTACATCCCCTTCTTTGATGTAAAAGAGCCTCATGAGAGCACAAAGAAGGCAGTTTTAGCACTAAAAAGCCATATTAAGCGCTACCCAAAACAGCACGCAGTGATGTGCATGGAGCTGATTCAAGGAGAAGGCGGCTTTTATTCGGCGCCTTCTGACTTTTTCAAGGCAATAATTAATGTGTTAAAAGAGCATGATATACTCGTTTGGGCAGATGAGGTGCAAACATTTGCGCGAACGGAAATGCTCTTTGCCTTTCAGACGTTAGATCTTGAAGGGCTTATCGACATTGCAACGATCGGAAAGGTATCGCCTGCTTGTGCGACACTTTATAACAATAACCTGACGCCTCGTCCTGGACTTCTTTCACAGACCTTTACAGCCTCAACAAGCGCCATCCGCGCAAGCAAGGCTATGATCGAACATGCAATTGAAAATGACTTTTTTGGGCAAAATGGCAAGATTGCACAGCTTTATGATGCCTTTACAAAAGGCTTAAGTGCCCTGCATGAAAAATATGGCTGCCTTCACGGTCCCTATGGAAAAGGTGCGATGATCGCCTTTACGCCATTTGATGGCTCAGAACATCTTGTAAAACAATTTGTGCAGAAGCTCTTCAGTAATGGCGTCATTAGCTTTGTTGCCGGGTCTGATCCTACCCGCGTTCGCTTCCTACCTCCCGTTGGCGCGATGAGCGTTGATGACGTTGCACCAATCCTTGCTATATTGGAAAAAACAGTACAAGAGAGCATGCCATGATTGTCATACGTCCTATAGCTTCACAGGATTTTGAAGGCTACAAGAAGCTCGCCCTCGCTTCGCATATCAATTTTTATACGCTTCCTAAAGTAGAAGACCAGCTGAAGGCTCTTTTTGAACTAGCAGTAGAGTCATTTACTAGCTCCTCCCCCTATCCTGATAAGCAGTTTTATCTTTTTGTAGCAGAAGATACCACTACAAATAAACTTTTAGGCGTTTCGGCGATCTCTGCAACATCCGGACGCGATGATCCGCTCTTCTTTTTTCGAAGGCAGTGGCTTCAGGTCACCTCGCCTCTTCCTCATGTGGTAAAGTCGCAAGAGCTGCTTACTGCTGTTTCCTATAAAGAGGGCCCATCAGAAGTCTGTTCACTTTTTGTTGATCCGGCAGCGCGCGGAACCGGCGTTGGAAAGCTCCTCTCTTTATCAAGGTTTCTCTTTGCAGCTTGCTTTCCGGAACGATTTACTGATGTTTTTATCGCTGAGCTTCGCGGCTTTTTGCATAACGACAGCTCTATGTTTTGGGAGGCAGTAGGGCGCCACTTTTATGATGTTCCTTTTCTAGAAGTGCAGCAGATGCTCAGTCGCGGACGGGAGTTTATCGGCCACTTTTTGCCAACATATCCTATCTATATAGACCTCTTGCCCTGGTCTGTGCAGGATATGATTGGTAAAGTAGATAGCGAAACCTTGCCGGCTTTTTCACTTTTAACCCGCATAGGCTTTGAGGTTACAAATGAAGTTGATGTGATCGATGGCGGCCCAAAACTAGAGGCAAAGCGAGATGCTATACGGCCAATCAGCCATTCTAAAAGGGTGAAAATTGTAAATTTTGAGACCCTCCAACCATCTGACAAGCACTGTATACTTGCAAATGAACAGCTTGATTTTAGGGCTGCGCTCTCCCCTTGCCTCTTTGAGTCTGAATCAGAAGTTACCATTTCATCCGATGCTGCTGCAAAATTACAAGTAAATCGGGGCGATGAAATTCGCCTATTTGATCTGAGGAGCGTGCCAAAATGATCCGATCCATTAACCCGGCGACAGGCGAGGTAGTATTTGAGGCTAAAGCTGCAGGCGAGGCCGAGGTAAAAAAAGCCATCGAGAATGCTTTAATAGCCTATCCTTCCTGGAAAAACAAAACCTTTGAAGCTCGCGCTGAGATTGCAAAATGCTACGCTGTAGCTCTGAATGGCAAAAAAGAGTATTTAGCCCGCACAATATCTGAAGAGATGGGAAAACCGCTTTGGGAGGCGCACACAGAAGTGCAGGCGATGATCAACAAAGTGGATATTTCAATAAATGCCTACCTTGAACGCTGCAGCCAGAAGGTCCAAGAGAGTAAAAATTCAAGGCTAGCTATTCGCTTTCATCCACATGGTGTTGTAGCAGTGCTTGGCCCCTTTAACTTCCCCGGCCATCTTCCTAACGGCCATATTGTGCCGGCACTCCTTGCAGGAAACTGCGTCCTTTTTAAACCGAGCGAAAAGACCCCTAAAGTTGGCCACATTATGGTGGAACTTTGGAAAGAGGCAGGCCTTCCGGATGGCGTTTTATCCCTTTTACAGGGCGCTAAGGAGACAGCCGAAGCAATCCTTTCGCACAAAGAAATAACGGGAGTCTTTTTTACAGGCTCCTACGCTGTTGGCAAAAAAATTCAAGAGCAGTCACTTGCCTTTCCGGGCAGAATTGTAGCGCTTGAAATGGGCGGAAATAACGCGCTTATCGTAAGCAAGGTGTCAGATGTAACAGCAGCAGTCTATATGATCATCCAGTCGGCCTTTCTTACTTCGGGCCAGCGCTGCTCCTGTGCAAGGCGCCTTATTGTGACAGATGATCGCATTCTCGCCCCGCTTATTGAAGCGACAAAAAAGCTAGAGGTTGGGCCATTTACAAGAGATCCGGAGCCATTTATGGGGCCTGTAGTGTCCCGCGAGGCAAAAGAGCATCTTATTCGCGGCTATAACAGCCTAGGTGGAACAGCGCTTGTGCCGCTGACATCCAAAGGGTATGCCGAACTTTATCCTGCTATTGTCGATATGACCGGATGTAAAATGGTAGATGAAGAGCTTTTTGGCCCTATCTTGCAGGTTGTTCGCACTCGCTCCTTTGAAGAGGCGCTTGCCTTGGCAAATGATACCTCGTATGGCCTTGTTGCAGGCCTTATTTCTGATTCTGAAGATGAGTATAGAGTATTTTATGATACTGTAAGAGCCGGTGTTATTAACTGGAATATGCCTACCACAGGTGCAAGCAGCAATGCGCCTTTTGGCGGCATAGGCTGCAGCGGAAATTACAGGCCATCCGGCTACTTTGCAGCAGATTATACTGCTTATCCGGTAGCTTCACAAGAAGCACGAGCGCCTCTACTTCCGGCAAAGCTTCTTCCCGGAGTGCATCTATGGTAGAAGTGCAGATCGACACCATTGTTGGACCAACGCACTACTACGGCGGCCTTGCTTATGGCAATGTTGCTTCCATGCAGTCCAAAGCATCAAAATCCAACCCCAAACTTGCTGCACTGCAGGGGTTAGAAAAGATGAAGCTTGTCTATGAACTAGGCATCCCCCAAATCATCTTTCCACCACAGCCTCGACCTGTAATTTCGGCTCTAAAACTGTTAGGGTTTTCAGGAAGCGATCAGCAGGTTGTGGAGGCGGCATTTACTCATGCTCCGGATTTACTTCTTCAGTGCAGCTCGCAGTCTGCAATGTGGACAGCAAATGCGGCTACTATCTCCCCATCAAGTGATACAAAAGATGGCAAGGTGCACATCACCCCTGCAAACCTCTCAAGCCACTTTCATAGAAGCTTGGAAACAGCCTACACTCAAGAGGCGCTCAAGCTGGTTTTTTCAGATCCGGCCCATTTTATCCACCACGTTCCCCTGAACTCTGCCCAAGACTTTGCTGACGAGGGAGCGGCCAACCACACACGTTTTGGGCGCAAAAATCTTGGCCTGCACCTTTTTGTCTACGGCATGAAAAAGACAAGTCTATACCCCGCCCGCCAAACCCTTCAAGCACAAGAGGCGATCGCTCGCCTGCATTTGCTTGACCCCAAGCGCGTAATCTTTGCCGAGCAAAATCCAAAAGTAATCGACCAAGGCGTCTTCCATAACGACGTTATAGCCGTAGGCCATGAAGAGCTGTTCTTTTTTCACGAAGAGGCCTACGTCGACACAAAAAACATTATAAGCCGCCTCACAAAAATCATGCCCCTCACCCTTATAGCCGTTTCAAATAAAGAGCTTGCGGTCAAAGATGCGGTAAAGAGCTACCTCTTCAACTCCCAGCTTCTCACACGGCCCGACGGCAGAAAGGTAATAATCTGCCCCACTGAAGTAGAAGAGTGCCCCCGCGCAAGAGCCATCGTAGAAAAGCGCCTTCCCATAGATGAGATCTACTACCTTCCCCTAAACCAAAGCATGAAAAACGGCGGCGGCCCAGCCTGCCTTCGCCTTCGCCTTCCCCTCACAGAAAAAGAACTCAAGACGGCACTGCCAACAGCCCGCTTTACCCTCCCCCTCTACGAAAAGCTCAAAAAAACCATCCAAACCTACTACCCGGAAGCCTACACCCCAAAAGCGCTCCTAGACCCCATCTTCCGCAAATCGGCCCACCAAGCCGTAATAAAACTGCAAAAAACCATTTTGCAAGGTTTATATACACCACGTGAATGAAGAATTGGTTATGCGCCCGTGACTGTGTGCATGCGAGAGTAGCTCTATCGCATAGCCTCCCCTTACAAAAAACGAAGGCGTGTCAGGTGTGAAGATTCTTGCTAGTCTGTTGCGTAGCGTGTCACATCTATATGGTAATCGCTAGAAAACGTTGCGAGGCCTAGTTTGAGCTATCTTTTGCTGATTCATTACAGGGTATTTCATCTCCAGGTCCTTTGACTTTTGGTCACGCACAAGGTCTGCAAGTGATGTGGTTGATGGGGTATCCAGTTGGAGATGCACAACCTCTTGTCAAAGCCCTGAGGTTGTGATGGAGTAAGGAAATCACCAGATAAGTCCATATAAAGACCTCCTCCTAGCTAGTAACACTTATCTATTTTTAATTTTACCAGTCCGACAGGGCACTGTCAACTTTTATTTAAACTGTAGAACCTTTTGCAAAACTCGGGC
The DNA here is from genome assembly GCA_963826935.1 of uncultured Chlamydiales bacterium. GTDB lineage: Bacteria > Chlamydiota > Chlamydiia > Chlamydiales > FEN-1388 > SZAS-7. Next base: position 970,662 of record CAWGYH010000005.1, read on the forward strand.
ACTTGGAAAAAACGATGATATTAACCATGGGGCCCCTGCCCCATCCGCTGGCTTCCCCTAGGGGAAGCCAGCCAGGTTTGCCCGCCACTTTAGTGGCCAAAGCCCAGCCCCCGCGCAAGAGCCATTGTAGAAAAGCGCCTTCCCATGGATGAGATCTACTACCTTCCCCTAAACCAAAGTATGAAAAACGGTGGCGGCCCCGCCTGCCTTCGCCTTCGCCTCCCCCTCACTGAAAAAGAACTGCCAACAGCCCGCTTTTCCCTCCCCCTCTATGATTGGGGCCGGGCTCAATGGTGTCAACTTAAGAAAATTCATATTAGTTCTGAAAAGGTTGTGAAATACCCTCTCTTCCTTCGGGAGAGAACTCGAGTTTGGACATTCGAAGGTTCGACGGACACCGTTCTTGTATGCTTAACGTACATATTGGTGATCCATTCGGTCTCGGTCTCGGTCACGGTCTCGGTCTCCAGTGTACGAAGTATGCTTAGTTAAAGGCGAAGCTTCGCCTGCAAAGCGTCTACAGTCGAGACCGAGACCGTGACCGAGACCGAGACCGAACGGTTTACCTCCAAGATGTTATGCGCAAGCTACAAATGTCGCGCTCTAGCCAGTGTTTAGAGGCCTTTTTCTTTTTTCGTGATTGGCAATAACAATACTTGTGCGCATGACGGCATCGGGGCTCAGGCTAATGCTATCGATGCCGCAATCGACGAGAAATTTTGCAAATTCTTCATAAGTTGATGGCGCATCGCCGCAAATGCCGATTTTCTTTTTACGTTTTTTTGCGATGCTGATTACTTGCGCAATCATGCGCATCACTGCTTCATTGCGCTCGTCAAAAAGATCTGCAACAAGTTCGCTGTCGCGGTCAACTCCTAAAGTCATCTGGGTCAAATCGTTACTTCCAATACTAAATCCATCAAAAATATCGCAGAACCTATCTGCCAGTATGACGTTGCTTGGGATTTCACACATGACATACACTTCAAGCCCATCCCTGCCTTGGACAAGTCCATTTTTTTTCATGACCTCTAATACCTTTTTCCCCTCTTCCACAGTGCGGCATACAGGAATCATTACTTTTAAATTGACGAGGCCGAATTCTTCACGTACTTTTTTTATGGCCGCACATTCCAATGCAAAGCCTTCTTTATAATTAGGGCTATAGTAGCGGGATGCTCCTCGCCATCCAATCATGGGGTTTTCTTCTTTGGGCTCAAAGTATTTACCGCCAATCAGATTTACATATTCATTGGTTTTAAAATCGCTGAAACGCAAGATGACATCTCGGGGATAAAATGCAGAGGCGATCATCGCCACACCCATGGCAAGCTTGTCGATAAAGTACTGCTTTTTATTGGTATAGCCGGCAGTCAGCTTATTAATAAGGTTTCGAGTGGCCGCTTCTTTTACTTCTTCAAACTTTGCAAGTGCCATTGGATGGATACGGATGTACTCGCTTACAATAAACTCTTCGCGTGCCAGCCCAACTCCGGAGCTTGGTAAAAAGCTTAACTCTAAAGCATCATCCGGGTCTCCAACATTAATCATGACCTTCGTTTTAGGTTTCGGGGCTTTTTGGAGGTCAATTTTATCTACTTTAAATTTGAGCTTGCCTTCATAAACAAAGCCATCTTCACCCTGCACGCAGCTTACGGTGATATTTTTTCCCGTCTGAATAGCCTCTGTGGCGCTATTTGTTCCAACAATGCAAGGCAAGCCAAGCTCCCGGCTTACAATAGCTGCGTGGGAGGTCCTTCCTCCTCGATTTGTCACTATAGCAGAGGCGATGCGCATAATGGGCACCCAGTCGGGGTCAGTTATATCGGTAACTAAAATTTCGCCCGCCTTAAAATCTCCAATATCCTTAACATTTTTTATGACGTGAGCAGGACCTTGGGCAATTTTACTTCCTACGCTTTTGCCTTTTGCAACTATTTTACCTTTTTCAAGCAGCCTGTATTCTTCAAGGATATTGCGGTTTTTTTGTGACTGAACAGTTTCAGGACGCGCTTGCACAATATAGAGATTTCCTGTTTGGCCATCTTTTGCCCACTCTATGTCCATGGGCGTCCATTTGCCATTTTTTTTGCTGTAATGCTCCTCAACCCGGACTGCCCAATCAGCGAGCATCAAGGCTTCGCCATCTGTCAAACAGAATTGTTCCCTATCCTCTTTTTTTGTCTTAATCTTTTTGGTTTGGGTAAGCCCTTTTTTTGCATAAATTATTTGTGTGGCCTTGTCGCCTAGCCGTTTATTGATTAACGGTTTGTATCCCTGCTTGAGCGTAGGTTTGAAGACATAAAATTCATCAGGATTGACAGATCCCTGCACCACACTTTCGCCAAGGCCAAAACTTCCGGTGATAAACACCACATCCTTAAAACCTGTTTCCGTATCCAAAGTAAATATGACGCCGGCAGAGGCCAAATCAGAGCGAACCATTTTTTGAACGCCGATTGATAGGTAGACCTTAAAATGGTCAAACTTATTTTCTGTTCGATAGACGATTGCACGATTTGTAAAGAGCGAGGCAAAGCAATTTTTACATGCGTCAAGCAGACTCTCTATACCGGTAATATTGAGATAGGACTCTTGCTGGCCGGCAAAACTTGCCTGGGGTAAATCTTCAGCAGTAGCCGAAGATCGCACTGCAACGTCTACATTCTTTACTTTGTATTGTGCTGAAAGCTTATGATAGGCTTGAGAAATGGCCTGCCTTAATTCAGGAGGCAATTCGCATTCGCGAATTAATTTTCGCGCTTTTTGCCCTGCCAACTCCAGCGCCTTCTCGTTCTTGACATCCAACCCTTTTAATACTTTTTTAAGTTCGTTGAGGATGCCCGCTTTCTCAAGGACATACCTGTACGCATATGAGGTAATTGCAAAGCCATTGGGAATTTTGTCTTTGAGTGCTTTGTTTTGAAGCATCTCACCAAGGGAAGCATTTTTGCCCCCGACTAATGGAACATCTTTGATTCCTATTTCATCAAACCACAAGATAAACGAGTGCGTTCGCTCTTTTTTCATAGTTTCCCTAAACTCGAGGTTATTACTTCAAACCCGGAAATGATATCGGAGAGCTCTTCGTCAATACGATTTTGCCGTTCCTGGTTGTAGTTAAAATGCTCCCTTTCCAGCTGCTCGTCAATGTGTTTTTCAGCAACTTGCATTGCTGCTAATCGGTACGCATTTTCACTGCACATTGATTCAATACAGGCTTTGACGATCGAGGTAAATAGGTGCTGCCGGATTAACAGTGAAAGAGTTGCCTCCAGGCCATCAACTATTTCGGGAAATTTATTGGTCGGCCATGTTAGGTTAGGTTCTTTGGCAATCGGCAGGAGGCTAAGACAGGTGGGTTCATAAAGAGCCCCAAAGAGAGGTCTATTATAAAAAATAAGGAGCTGATCTATCTCTGCTACCGCTCTTTCTCGATCAAAATCATCTAAGAGTTCACTAATCAGACTTGAAACAGAGGCTTGAGAAGCAGGAACACTTAATGGGTTTTTCACATTCAGGTCAGGATACTCTAGTAATCGTGCGTTGACGCACTCTCCAACGGGCCAAATAATTTTTTCTGATGTAAGTAAAGCAAGCTCGCGGCGGGCATATGCGGCAATTTCATCATTAAAATTTCCCACCATGCCCTGATCTGAACCAAAAACTACTACCCCAGTTTTTTTAATTTCAGGTTTTTTACCCTCAACCGGAAAAAGTATTTGAGGAGAGTGAATAAGACATGCAGTTAGCCCTAATTTCAGCGATTGATAGTACTGGAAGATGGCGGCGACTGATTTTTCATATGAAACGATATTGATTGCAGCAAAAATTTTCATCGTTTTGATAATGGATTTAAGCGAGCCCAGTGTCTTGATTTTTTGTGCAAAGACGCGCAGCTGGTCGCTCATCGATACTCTCCGGCAAAGGGTGCAAGCGTCTCTTTGGCTATGTTTATAAGAGCATTTTTGTTTTCAAGCGACAGTGGTTGGCCTGATATAATCTGTTGCGGCAAAATAGCCTCCATTGCCTCGCACCTTTTTCTTAGCATGCGTTCAGCTTCTTGCAGCCGATCTTCAGGAATGTGATCAAGGAGCCCTTCGGTAAATGCAAGTAAAATAAATATTTGAATATATGCAGCTAAGGGATCCAATCTGTTTTGGCTAAGACTTGAGCGGATGCGCTTGCCATGTTCAAGAGTTTTGCGTGTCGCATCATCAAGCTGCGTGCCAAATCTGGCAAAAGCTTCCAGCTCTTCAAATTGTGAATACGACAGCTTCAGGCTGCCTGCTGCCTCTCGATAGGCCGCCAGTTGCGTTTGACCTCCAACACGAGATACCGATTTGCCCACGTCAACCGCAGGCAGACACCCTTTTGCAAAGAGATCCGATGACAGCACGATTTGACCGTCAGTAATAGAAATGAGATTAGTCGGAATGTATGCAGAGATATCCTCTGCCTCTGTTTCAACTATTGGAAAAGCCGTTAGAGAACCCCCGCCCAGTCTCTCAGGCAGATGAGTGGCCCGTTCTAAAAGCTTGGCATGGATATAAAAGATGTCTCCGGGAAAAGCCTCTCGACCCGGGGGCCTTTGCAATAGAAGCGACAGTTCTCGGTAGCATCTGGCATGATTTGTCAGGTCATCATAAACGATCAGGACCTTGCGCCCGCGGTACATAAAATCTTCGGCAATAGCAGTTGCTGCATAGGGGGCTATATAGCGCAGGCCCGGAGCTTCTTCGCCTTCGGCTACCATAACCACGGTATATTCCATAGCACCATTTTCTCGAAGTTCTGCAATCACTTTAGCCACCGAGGAGCTGCGCTGCCCAATTGCGCAGTAGATGCAGATGACATCTTTATTTTTTTGATTAATAATCGTATCGATCGCAATCGCTGTCTTGCCAATTTGGCGATCACCTAAAATCAGCTCGCGCTGTCCATGGCCTATGGGAATTAAGGCATCGATGACTTTAATCCCTGTTTGCAGCGGCAAAGTCACTGGGGCGCGATCGATAATGGCCGGCGCTTCGCGATCAATTGGCATACGCCTTGTGCATCTAATCTCCCCTAAACCATCAAGTGGCTTTACCTGGGCGTTTACCACGCGTCCAAGCAGAGCATCGCCAACAGGAACATCGATAATGCGACCGGTTCGTTCTACTTGCATTCCGGCTTTTATCTCATTGCTATCTTCTAAAAGCACCACCCCCACTTGATTCTCATCGAGAGTAAAACAGAGTCCTGAATAGCCGCCGGAAAATTGAACTAGTTCTTCAAAACCGACATGCAACAGTCCTTGCACTTTTGCCACGCCATTTGAAACGGCCGTAACGATGCCCACTTCCTTGAGCGACTCTTGAGCAATTTGGGCCTGGGAGGCAGCATTCAGGTTATCCAAAACAGAGGTAAGAGCCGATTTAAGAGTGTGATTTATATTAGACATGGTTCTCTTCAGGGTTTTTGTTTCGCATAAGCAGACTCTCGAGTGTTGCAAGGTAGTCAGCAATATTCCAAGAGATCTTTTGTCCATTAGCCATCAGCTCTATTCCCCCAATGAGTTCCGGAACAACGACGAAATGGAAGTCAAATGTATGCCCGAACTCTTTTTGAATTCTCTCTTGAATTTTATTGCGGCTATTTTCTGTAGCTTCTGCGGCAATTCTCACCTGTAGAGAAGGCGTTGCCTGAAGCCAGGCGCCGAGCTGCTCCTTTTTTTCTTGGGGAAGGTTGCTCAAACGCTGTAAAAACACCTCTATGAACTGCTCTTGAATATCCGCAGCGGCAAGGTCTGTCATGGCTTTACGCATTATAGAAAATAATTCTGTTTCTATCCTCTGGCTAAGATCGCGCAAGACTTCGTCTTTTTCATTGTCAAGAGCCGCAACCCATTTTGTTCTCCGCTCTTCAATTTCTTGCTTTGCTTCGGCTCTTAAATGAACCTGCAGTTGCTTTATTTCTTCGTCTACTTTTTTGATTCTTTCTGCTTTTTGCCGATCAAACTCTTCATTCTTGGTCCGAAATAAAAGAGATTCTGCCTCTGCTTCCCTCTTTTTCATTTCTGCGTCGCCCAACTGCTTGGCAATCTCATTTTGCCTATCTGCAATCGCTTTGAGAATTGGCTTATATAAAACCCTTTTTAATAGCCATACCAAAACAATAAAATTTACGATTTGAGCCAAGACTGTGAACCAATCGATAAGCATATCTACCCGGCTACTTTAGAAATGACGTAATTCCAAAAAGGGTTGGCGAAAATTAAAATCAAAGCAATGACCAAACAGTAGATGGCCAGCGATTCAATCATTGCCAAGCCAACAAAAAGCGTGCGCGTCACAGGGGTTGTGACATCCGGTTGCTGTGCAATTGCTTTTAGGGCTGCATCAACTGCCCGCCCTTGAGAAAAGGCAGGTGCAATCGTGCCGATGGCTATTGTGAGACCCGCAGTTATAATTGAAACAATAGCTACAAGGCTTATGGTTTCCATAGGTATTACTCTCCTTTGTGTAATGTTCTTGTTGCAGCTGCAATATAGACTGCCGCTAAAACGGTAAAAATGTAGGCCTGTATTAGCCCTGTAATCAGCCCCAGGATATGAAAGAGCACGGGAAATAAGAAGGGGGAAAGGCTAATAATAATCCCAATAATCAAAGTTCCGCTCATCATATTTCCAAAAAGACGAACCGCTAAAGCAAGTGTTCGCGTACAGTCACCGATGATGTTAAAGGGAAGATAAAAAAAGAATGGCTGCAGGTAATTTCTAAAAAAACCAATGATTCCCTTTTCTTTTATGGCATACACAGGCACTGCAATAAACACGCAAATAGCCAAAGCGGCAGTCGTTGAAAGGGATCCCGTGGGAGGAATATATCCTGGCAGTATAGTCAAAAGCCCACAGGTTCCGATAAAAATAAATAACGTTCCGATAAAATCGATATATTTTTCAGGTTTTTGCAGGCCTATTTCTTTTAGGTTTTGATAAACATATCCTACAATAATCTCCAGCAGCGTTTCTGTTGAGCTGTCAGTTATTCGTCGAGTAAGCAGCCAGGATCCTCCAACAAGAATAGCCATCACAAGCCACGTGACAACAATCGTTGCGTTTAACTTTACAATTCCATAGCTCCAAAATATGATCGAATCAGGTGTTATCTCCATGCACCTACCCTGTGGTCTTCATTTTAACAACAATTTTCCTTGATAGCATAAACCCTAGCAATGTCAAGATATATCTGGTTACATGATCACCCGCAATCAAGTAAAAAATAGCGGCTACAGCGGCAATTCTCACAATAAAACTCATCCACAACCAAAGCGCGCGAGATCCAGGAGAACAGTGGCGTACAACAGTCCACCATAAGCCCAGGTAAAACAGGGCACCCACTCCTAAACCCACAATAAAGCAAAGGCATAACATCCCTAGTTCTACCATGTCCATTTTACTCATCCTTTTTATTAAACAGCTCTCGTGCAACCAAAATGAGTGCGCACACACATCCCACAATAATACCCGCAAGCAGCAAGACAAGGGTCACTGTATTGGAGCAGGCATAATGATGTGTTAACCACAACCCAATAAAAACCCCTATCAATGCCGGAAGTGCCACCGACCAGCCAATTAATCCAAACAGGCTAAATCCCCACCAGGCATTCACCCCATTTTTTTGCCTTGCCTTGAGCTTCCTGGCCTCTTTCTTGATGGCCTGATGGCGAAAATTCTCTTTTTTTGAAGGCTCTTCTTCATCCATGACGGGAAATCTCCATCAAATTGCGTACAAACTCGCTTTCCAGCTTTGTCAACATGGAGCGGATTTTTTTTTCTTGTTCGGTTTGCACCAAAAATTGCTCTTTCACAATCTTTTCAAGGGTTCCAAGCTCATTGGCAATCACGGCATTTTTCACGGACACGCTCACATCAGGGCCTACTTTAATCAGTATGCCCTCATCCACGGCGACAAATCGCTCCCCTTCTTCTTCGGTTTCAAAAAGCAAAACGCCGGGAACAAGGCAAGCCACGCAGTCAAGGCGCAATGGCAGTATGCCAAAGCTTCCGCTTATGCTTTCTGCCACTATGCGCCGAACGCCGCTTTTTTCAAGGATCACTTCAGTAGGAATTGAAATTTTTAGATTCATGCATTTGGCCTCGGTACTTCATCGATGGAACCTATCATGTAGAGGGATTTTTCCTCATAATCTTTAAATTCATCTCGCAAAATCCGTTCACACCCATCCAAAGCATCTTGAAGGCTCACTGATTTTCCTGGAATTTGCGTTGAAGATTCCGTAGTAACAAATGGTTGAGTTAAAAATTTTTCCAGCCTTCGTGCGCGCAAAACAAGATTTTTGGCATCGAGCGGAAGCTGTTCAAATCCAAGCATGGCGATGATATCCTTAAGATCTTCATACTGGGAAAGGGTTCTTTTAATTTCTTGGGCAATATGATAATGCCTTTCTCCAACAATAGTTGGCGTTAACATTTTTGAATTAGATTTTAATGGATCGATTGCCGGGTAGAGCCCTTCGCTTGCTCGCTTGCGCGTCAAAACAATGGTTGCAGAAAGGTGTGAAAAGGTATGAGCTGCCGCAGGATCAGTAAAGTCATCGGCGGGCACATAGACTGCTTGAATAGAGGTAATGGCGCCGTTTTCGGTATTCGAGATGCGCTCTTCAAGCGCTGCAAGTTCTGTACTTAAAGTCGGCTGGTAGCCCAGTCTTGATGGAAGAGTACCCATAAGTGCGGACACTTCCGAGCCTGCCTGGATAAAGCGAAAAATATTATCAACGAGAAACAGCACATCTTTGTGCTGTTCGTCACGAAAATATTCTGCCATCGTCAACGCAGCATGTCCTACCCTGAAACGACAACCCGGCATGGCATTCATCTGGCCAAATACCATCAGCATATGAGCAAGTACGCCGCTTTTTGCCATTTCGCGATAGAGCTCTTCACCCTCTCGGCATCTTTCCCCGATACCGCAGAAGATGCTCACCCCTTGATAGGCTTTCACTGTATTGTGAATCATCTCGGCAAGTAAAACGGTTTTTCCAACGCCGGCGCCGCCAAAAAGCCCGGCCTTGCCGCCCCTTTCTAAAGGAATTAGCACATCGATCATTTTTATTCCCGTCTCAAAAACTTCTGACTCTATAGATCTTTTAGTGATCGGAGGCGGCAGATTATGAATCGATCGCCATTGAACGCCATCTGGAGCATCTTTATTATCGATAGGCTGTCCAAAAACATTAAACATTCGGGAAAGGATATTTGGGCCCACAGGCACTTGAAGGGGCTTTTGCGCATCCTCTACCGGATCTCCTCTGGCTATCCCCTGGTTAGGTGTGAGGGCTATTGCTCGCACTTTGTTGACATCCAGATGCATCTGGACTTCCATAACAACATTCTTGTCTTTTCCTGCATAAAGCAATGAATGAATTTCAGGCAATTTGTGTTCAAATGCAGCATCGATAACGCTGCCTTTAACAGCGACAATTTTACCCCAATTTTCTTGATTTTGATCATTCATTTATTAAGCCATGTTATCCTCTTTATGCGGTCACATTAAATTTTGTGTCAATGCGATCCTTAAAAAAATTTGATTGAATTGAAAATTGGCGCATGGTATGGGTGAATTTTGCAGGAGAAATAACGTATGAAGATTCTTTTAGTGCTCTATGATGACCCGGTAACAGGCTATCCCCCAAAATATGCCCGAGACAGCATTCCAAAACTAGAGCGCTATCCGGATGGCCAGACCCTGCCGACACCTAAACATATCGATTTTACCCCGGGCCAGCTTTTGGGATGCGTATCAGGTGCGCTTGGCCTACGTAAATTTATTGAAGGACTTGGCCATACTTTGATTATCACTTCCGATAAGGATGGGCCAAATTCTGTTTTCGAAAGGGAACTTGTTGATGCAGATGTTGTTATCTCTCAGCCATTCTGGCCCGCCTATTTAACAAAAGAAAGAATTGCAAAAGCTCGCAACCTTAAATTAGCTATCACGGCAGGCATTGGTTCTGACCATGTTGATCTCCAGGCTGCTTGTGAAAAAGGCATGACTGTGGCAGAAGTAACATTCTGCAATAGCATCAGCGTGGCCGAACATATCGTTATGATGATACTGGCACTCGTGCGCAACTATATTCCCTCTTATCAATGGATTATTGATAAAGGATGGAATATTGCTGATTGTACAGAGAGGTCTTACGATTTAGAGGGCATGCAAGTAGGAACAGTGGCCGCAGGTCATATTGGCTTGGCAACTTTAAAAAGATTAAAGCCATTTGATATCAAACTGCACTATACCGAGCGTCACCGTCTTTCTCCCGAGATCGAAAAAGAACTTAACCTCACCTACCATCCTGATATCGAATCAATGGTTCGCATTTGCGATGTAGTCACAATCAACTGTCCATTACATGCCGAGACAGAGCATCTATTCAATGACAAGCTTATCAGCCAGATGAAACGCGGCTCTTATATTATCAACACAGCCCGCGGTAAAATATGTGATCGCGATGCCATTGTCAGAGCATTAGAAAGCGGTCAGCTTGCCGGATATGCCGGCGATGTTTGGTTCCCGCAGCCTCCGCCAAAAGACCATCCTTGGCGCACCATGCCGCATCATGGAATGACGCCGCATATTGCAGGAACGAGCCTGCCGGCTCAAGCCCGCTATGCAGCAGGCGCAAGAGAAATTCTGGAATGCTGGTTTGAAGGGCGCCCAATCCGCGACGAATACCTGATCGTTTCAGGAGGACGCCTTGCCGGCATTGGCAAGCATTCCTACACGAAGGGAAACACGACAGGCGGTTCGGAAGAGGCTTTGCGATTTAAAGGTTGAGCGTGCTCCACGGCTTGGTGTCGGATGCGGCGTCTCCTCGCAAATTTGTCACTATTTCTTTTGTGGGGCAATACTCGCGAATTTCGGGAATAAAATGCAGGTCGCAATCGATTGCTGTTGCTATATAGACATGCGACAAATAGTTGACGATTTTTTTAAGGCCGCCTTTTGTTATGAGTGCTGACGTTGTTCCATAGCGGCCCAACACGCGAAGCAGCCCTTCGCCAGCAAAAAGCTTAAGGCTATAATAGCCAAGGCTCTTTAGCGGCTGATCCGGGCGCGGGCTTGAGCTTACTACAAAGGCAAAGTAGCCCCCCGCGTCATTTCTGCAATCTATATCTGTATAAAAGATATCCCAGTCGGGATCTATCTCTGAAAGTGTTTTTAGGTAGCCGGGTATCTGGCGGATGTCCTCGATGAAATCGGCATCATCTTCTAACACCCAAATCAAGTTATAGCCGCGCTCTAGGGCATCTTTATAGACGGAAAAATGGCTTAACAAGCAGCCGAGCGCCCCTCCTGTGATCTTTACGGGATATGGGCCTGTCAGTTTCTTTACTACATCAGCGGGCAGCTGCCAGCCATTTATCGCTGCCACTCGGTTGGCATGAATACCTCGCTCTTCAAGAAGCCTCTCTATGCGCTGCCACCTTTCGGGCCTTTCGTTTAAGTTGATGACATAGACGCAATCTATTGGCTCCATTCCTGATGAGGTTTCTGTCACGTCAATAGCGGTTACATAGTTTATGGCCGGCGTGAGCTTTGACTTCAAATAGCCCTCGCCTGCGCTAAGAGATGAGCCTAAAAGTATGCAAAAATATGAGAAAAGAAAGAAATGGCGCATAGATGTCGTATCCTTTATAAAACCTGTAAAGTATTTCAGAATGGTTTTTTTAAATCTATTCTGAAACTTGACAAATATTTCTTTCCAGGGTACGTATGGGCTTAAAAAGAGAGGTGGCATCATGGTAATACCAAAGAAGATTATCGATTACTTAAAGAAAGAGAAAGCATCGTTTGATGCGATGAAGCATGCAAAAGCTTTTACGGCAAGCCAGGTAGCAGGCGCGCAGCATGTTCCCGGCAAGGAGATGATTAAAACTGTCGTCGTAAAAGCTGATGACCAGTTTGTTATGTGCCTGCTCACTTCCGTGCATAACCTCGACTTAGCAAAATGTAAAAAGCATCTTATGGCAAAAGAGGTTCGCCTTGCAAAAGAAGAGGAGCTGAAAAAGCTCTTTCCCGAATGTGAACCAGGCTCAGAACCTCCCTTCGGCGCCCTTTATGACCTTAAAGTATTTGCAGATACATCCTTGGAAAATGATGCAAACGTCGCCTTTAATGCCGGCACCCATACTGACCTAATCATGATGAAATACGAGGAATTTAAGCGGCTTGTCAAGCCTGTTATGGTAGAGGTTGGGATACACATCTAATGTGAACTCGCAAAAAGATAGTAAGTCTTGCTTTTATAATCCAGGTGTCGTTGATGGCAAGAGAAGCCTCTGGCAGGTGCTATTATGGCTTTTAGGCTACTATAAAGATCCGGCAGCTTGCACTCCCCCGCCGCAAGATTTTTATTTTCCGTTTCTTTCGGATGCTACTAAAGGCGCAGCTTCGCTGCAGTTTATTGGCCACTCTACCTTTTTGCTGCAGTTTGAAGGCAAAGCACTCCTTACAGACCCCATCTTTAGCGAGCGTGCATCGCCATTTGGCTGGATTGGCCCGAAGCGCCACCTTCCACCCGCCATCACCCTTTCATCCCTTCCAAAGCTCGACTACATCTTAATTAGCCATAACCATTATGACCATCTGGATCTAGATACATGCCTTGCCTTGGCAAAAGATCATCCTCAAGTCAAATTTATTGTTCCAATACGCCTTAAAAGCTGGTTTCATAAACGCAATATCCGCAACGTCATCGAGCTTGACTGGTGGCATAAGCTACAAGAAGACTCCATCACCATTACCGCCGTTCCGAGCCAGCACTTTTCAGGAAGGGGGCTTTTTGATCGCAATAAAACCCTCTGGTGCGGCTACGTCGTTCAGTACGGCACCAAAACATGCTATTTTGCCGGCGACACAGGCTACAACGAGCTCTATTTTACAGAAATTGGCAAGCGCTTTAAAAAAATCGACCTAAGCATTATCCCGATCGGCGGCTATGCCCCAAGGGGTTTCATGAAGGCAGCCCATGCAAATCCCAAAGAGGCAATCCAGATTCACAAAGATGTTGGCTCAAAGCTTGCCATTGGCTGCCACTGGGGCACCTTCCGCCTGTCAGATGAGCCTCTCAATCGGCCGCCCTACGACCTTTGGCTGGCCGATCGCGATGAAACATTTTGCCTGCTAAAGCATGGCGGGACTGTTTTTTGGTGAAGAGCCTTGTGTAGTAAGACTTACAAGATTCTTTTGAGGGTTTCTTTAGTGACTTTTTTTGCTTTTATTACAATTGGAACTGCGGCCACGAAAGGGATGCCTAACTTCTCCCTTAGCACGTGATTATAGACGGCTCCTGCAGTATCTGTGCATAGGTCTATGGCATCTTCTTTCTTTAGGTCGGTAATGTTTCTGATAACCCGTACTGCCGATTGTGCAAATGTTTGCTCTGCCACAGTAGTAACTTTGTAGGCGTTTTTGACCAGTTCTTTTGTGATTTTTTTTGCGATAAAGCCAATTGGAACTGTGTACCAGGGAGAAAGTTGAAGCATGTAGTTTAGCGCGACACTAGACACGAGTCCAGCCAGCTGCGTGCACGCGGTTATGATCTCTTCTTCTTCCGGTTTTCTAATGTAGCTAAACACCCATTGATCGAGAAGTGATGGAGCTCTGTGTGCAAGAATTTGATCTGCTTCAGCTGCAACTTTCTCTTCTGTTTCAAGACATGCTTTTTTTTTAGGTCCGGGCGGTTTTGAGGGAAGCTGCTCGGATTTTGGGGCTTGAATAGCTGCTTCCCTCTCGCGCTTTTTTAAGGCAACTGCTTTAGTTTTTTCTTCAGATTTAGGAATTTTTTTGACAGTAGATCTCGTTCGCGGCTCTTTTTTTTGCGCGATTTTTGGACTGGGCTGAATATCTATATCCCGCTCGCGCTTTTTAGAGGCAACTGCTTTAGTTTTTTCTTCAGATTTAGATTTTTTTCTGGTGCGACGACGCCCTGGTGCATAGGGAATGCCATCATCTCTTACGCCACCTATCTCGCCTGACATAGACACCCATTTGTTATACTTATTTTAGTATATCAAATAAAGTATTTATTTATCAAATTCTCTTATACACACAGGCTAAAGGGATGACTACTTGTGCGATCTCTGCTGCTATTGTGATATACCATAGAAGGTCGATTTTATCCTTTTGGAGGATATTTTTCAGCCTAAGGATGCCTGCATCAATACGCTCAGAGGGCGTGCATAATTGATGTAATCTCGTGGAAAATGTGCTGAGCCTAGATAACAGTGCATCTTTTTCATCAGATTGTAAGCCTTGAGGAATAGATGAGTCTTCAATTATTTGCTGTAGGTATGCAAGACTTTTTTCGAGAGTAACATTTTTTCTTGTCCTCTTATCCCGGACACAATGATTAAGATCCTTAAACGATGCAATAGCAAGTGATGAGAGGTCTCTATTTTCTGTTTGCTCATTAAAAGCGGCTGTTATTTTCATAAGAGTATCAAAATTTGCGGTAGGAATAACCTTCATAAAAGCTCCGTTAAAGCAATAACTATATCATAATCTATGTTTATCGGCAATGTTTAAAACCTCACCACGTGGATATAATTCACTATGCAAAAATATAATTAATAAGGCCAGTGGCCAAGGTCCTTTTATTGGATTATCATTGATTATTTTATGGAATGCACGTAAGGAGGAGATTGCAAGTCCATTTTTTAATCGGGGCACGTTATGCAGTTTAATGTCGGCGACTGGCAAGAATTTAGCCAAAATTTGCGTGAGGATGTTGCGGCATCTTCAAAGAAAAAGGTAAAGAAAGAGGATAGCCTTCATCTCGATGCTCCAGGGGCTATTTTTAGACTTTGGGAAAAGATTACAACGACCCAGGAAGGTCGAAAACAGTCACTTTTTGCGCGCCATTGGGTACATCATGGGCAGAAATGGAACATTGTTTCAATCCGAGAGGGCGATAGCTTTCGCACAAGGCTCTCTGAATGTGCTGCAGCCCCAACTGAACAGCATGCCTATAAAAGAGCTAAGAAGTCATTTGGGGTTGATACCATCTTCAAAAGAGCAACAGAGAGACTGAACGATCCGCAAGTTCGAGAAAAAACTCGGGGGATTGCCCACGACATTCTTCAACCCCAAGAAATTGTTCATAAGACTGCCGAAGAGTATAACGATATCGCCTACGCCATAAAGGAAACAAGCTGGATGCTGGCTTCAGGCTCCTCTGATTTAGAAGCAGATCATGCCCTGGTGCGTGAAGCACGGCAAGCGCTGACAGAAATTGATGATACGCTCGGGCTTAAAAAAACTCTCGATCGACTTGTTGAGTGGTTTATCTACAAGAAAAAGCTAGAACCTATTTTAGATCGTCTAAATAAAGGGTTAACGAAAATATCTGAAAATAGCATTAACCTACTGACAACGACAGGCACTCATCCAGACACAGCAACTTTAAAAGAAGTTGCCAGCGCAACTTGCGACCTCATTCGACTCTTTCAGATCTATTCTGAGGGAAAAGATCCCCACTATAAAGATGAAGCAACCCTTATGCTGCGATCACAGCTTCTCGATGTGCAAGATGTATTTTCAGACTTTCGCCAGGCAGTGTGCCAAGAATTTGCCATACGTCCTGCAAAGGGTGAAATGCAGGCAGCACTTTCTGCCTGCAAGGATGCTCTTGACGCAGTAAAAGAGGTCGCGTCAAATATAACGGCTGCACCCAAGGCTACACGTTGGGAAGAGCCGAGCCTTCTTCAGTCAACATACGAGCTTACAAAAGCTGTTGCAATAGAAACATTAAAGCCCTTTGGCTACCTCTTGGGGGCATTTAAATCGCCTCCTCAAGAAGAAATCCTGTTAAGCGCCATCTACCAAGAGCTCGATGCCTTCCAGGGCCAACTGGAGGATCTTCTTTCAGAAAAGCTGCAGCTAGACGTCGTAAAGCTTGAGGCAAGGCAAAAAATATTGAGCGAGCGTCTTTTAATACGGCTTGAAAACCTTGATAAGGAGGACAGCTGGAAAGAGGCAAAACTTGCCATTCTTATTGGCATGCAGCTCACGGCAGGTTTTTTTAACTTCTTAAATATGAAAAAGCCCACAGCTGCCGAAAATAGGCAAGCCCCAAAGGTAGAAATTCCAGAAGCTGTCGCCAAAAGAATAGGAAATGCAGAATCTACTCTTGGCAGGCTCCTTAAAGAACGCTTTGACCTTGTAAGTGAGGGGCGCGCCCCGGCCCTTGACCGCTATCCTGAAATCAAGGAGTATCTAGACCCCTTTTTAGGGCAAAAAGAGGCCCCAACAGCAAAAGAGATAAGTGCCTTGATGAGTCGCTTTCATCAAGATATGGAGCATAAATGTGCCAGCGGCGATCACTTCTTTGACAAATGGCGCAATATACAACCCGAGGACAAAGTACAAAAAGAGACTAAAAATGTACAAAAAGCCTTTAAAGAGACCTTTCCAACCATCCAACCGCCTGTCGACACTCAGCTTGCTGCGGCTATTCAAGAAAAAGCTTCCGCGCGAACAGATATGCTTGATAGCCTCCTGCAAGCCCCAGCCTACCCTCTGGATCTAAACACCTACCAAAATATGCTTCTGCACCATACAGGAAAAGGCACGGGCTATGAAGGATCTCGTTCAGAGGAAACAATAGGCTTTACGGTGAAGGTGTTAGAAGCAAGAATAGAGGCGATGGAGAAAAATCCCCTCTCCCGATCGATCTTTGTCGATTCTATGACAAGTAACCAACCGGAAAAGGCTATATTTACAACGCTGAAAAAACAGCTTTCTTTTGCTCGCGAGTTTTTGGATGCGCCGGATAGTGCAGCGGCACTTTCTGCCAAAATCGATGCTACGAAAGTGGGGGAGACATTTGTTGTTCCCGGAGGATGGTCAGGTCCGAGCGGCGGCCATGCAGTGCTTCTAGAGTTTACAAAAACTGACAAGGGCTTTACCCTTCGCATGTATGACAAAGGAGCCACCCTTGCATTTGCACAGCCTCGAAAAGAGGAGTCCCGAATTGCCCTTCTCACCTTTTTCGAAATCGAAGAGCTACCAGCTGAAAGCCTGAAAGACCCCATATTTTTGCGCTATTTCGCTGATCTAAAAAAATTTGGAATACTTGAAATAAAGACAGAACATCTAGCAAAAGAGATGCTCGCATTGCTGCCCGGCAGAAAAAAAAGAGTGGCCTACACGGTCGATCAGGTACAAGAGGGACTTGAAGTTGGACACTGTGCAGGGCTCATGATTGACGCTCTATTTCGCCACAGGGCAGGCGGCCTCACCTCCTATCGCCGCAATGCCTTTGAGATCAAACTTCGGGCACTTACTGACTTTTTTGCAACAAACAAAGAAAACTTCGTTACAAAAGCTGAATACCGCAAGCTCCTAGAACTTGGCCTCGAAGAGGTATCAAAAAGCACCTTAAGCATGCCGCACGAGCTTTTGAGTGATGAAGAGCGCGTAAAAGTCGAGGAGGTAATGGCTCCCATGCGCGCCCTTTGCCAAGAGGGCAAACTATACGAAGCAAAAAAACTGCAAATAGAGCGGCCAAAAGTTGACATTTCACAACCGATTGAAAGTTACAAAGCAGAGCAAAAGGGTATAGATTCCGCTCCTTTAACCCCCGGAAAGGCAGCAACTGAGCGCCAAGCAACAAATAGGGCAGATGCGCTTGAACTTGCACTCCATCTGCCACTGGATGTTGCCTCTATTGCGAACAGCATGCAAAAATTGGTTGAAGCGATTAAAAAGAATGTAGAGAAGCCCGATTCTGACCTTGCCTTTAGCGAAGCTCGCACTCCGCTTATGGCTATTGTGGAGCGTCTATCTTTAGATAAGGCCTTCTGGCAAAATGTAAAGCCCGAAGATGCCCTTACAGTGCTCTCACTGTTAGACAGCACAAGCCACCTTCTCTTTAAATCGATTATTGCATATAGCGAAAACGGCCAGATGCCGCACCATGTCCTTTTCCTCTTTAAGCTCTTTACTGTCGGGAATGTGATCAACTCGTGCCTACCGGAAAGCGAAAAGATACCCATTACAGGCGCTCTTTGGAAAAACGCCCATGTCTGGCTTCAAGACAAAATAGCCCATAACGAGCTTACAGAACTGGGGCATCGCACCATGTTTATGGAGCTAAAGTCCTACTGGGAAAGCGAGCCTTTTTCAGAAGCTAGCTTCTTTCAGATGGATCGTCTTTCCCAATCGACAGAATCCTATAATAGGTTCTATACCATAGACCCGCTAGCTAAGAAAATGGACGATAAGACCCAATGGAATGGCCGAGCAGTCAACTGGCCGCTTCTTTCATGGGCAGAAGACTGGGCCCGGCAGCATCAAGATACAATCAAAAAAGCGATCCCAGCCATTGGCGAGCTTCCACATATGCAACAGGCGCTTTATCTGATATCCGAGGGCTTTTTTGAAGGTGGGCCCCGCACAGAGAAGAAACTTGTACCTCTTCCGCAGCTCCTTCCAAGGGCCTACTATCCGCTATTAAACTTCAATAAAGATCTATCTGCTCTATTTACCACACTCGCACACTCTCACTCCAATAGGCTTCAAAACCTGCAACGCCCAAAATTGGCAGTCCAACATACAGAAGAGCAAATAAATATTAAACTATCTCTTTATGATGACGATAACTCGCAAGCTGTCATGTACCCCATGTATACTAGAAATGGCGACATCATGGTGCGAGACCCGGGCCCAAAGGGAGATCTTGATAACGTCCTCTCCCGCAACCAGTTTGCAAAGTGGGGGCATTTTACCTCGAAAAATATAGACACTGTGTATAAGGATGAGTTCAGGCGAAGGACCCCTGCGCATGAACGAGTAACCTTTCGCGAATGGGCAAACAGTCTCGACTTATCGCCTCAGCTTCGAAATGAACTTGAGCTGTGCAGCACAAGCTCAGAACTTCAAATAGCCGAAACATTAGGCTTTGCAAATCGCCATCCGGAACTGTTAGATCAGAAAAACTGCAGGCAGTTTATCGCAAAGCTACTTTTAGAGCCGGGACTTCTTGAGGAGCATCTTCAATCGGGCCCACAAGTTGCTATAGACTTTTCCACCCAGTTCAATGACCTTATCGCGCGCCGCTATGAGATTAAAAAGGCTCTTGGGCAGCTAGAGATTGCCGCAGACCTTCTCTCCTTTTCTGCCGAGATTGAGGCCATTATCAGAAAGAGTGGTATAGCCCTTCCGGAAGGCTATGATGCGAAAAAAGAGTGGCGAAACTTTCTTTCGCAAGATATTCCCCAGGATACAAAATCTCGCTTTGCAGCAGATCTTGCCCTCTCATACAGCGTCTCGGACGAGCTTTCAACACAAGGTGCTGAAGATATCCTTGCAGGCTTTTTTGCTTTTGACCTTGGACCACTTTCTGACTCTCATGCGCTCTGGAATATGGGCAAGAGTGCGCTTTTTGACGAGATGCGCGATAGAATAGGACCCCAGCTTCACAAAGTGGTCCAGTCGCAAGATCCTGAACTCATAAGTCGGGCTATGAGGCGGCTCTATCCGGAACTTCCTCTTACGCAATTTCATCCTACAGAGCATCCCGATATCTATACAGATAGCCAAAAAAGTATGCAGGTAAACATCGCGACAGGCCATATCTATTTTGAAGATGGCCACCCCCGAAAGCTGCCGGCAGGCGTACAAAAGGTACTGGGAAGTGAATTTAAGCATCTCGCCTCAACGCTATGGCGAGAGATTGCTCCCAACCAGTACCAAATCGATCTGGATGGCGAAATGCTCACTATTTTCAAAGGATCATACGACATCGAGCAGTATCAGTGGAAACGAGGGGATACTACCTACTATTCGATAGGCAACGTTCTGCCCATCCCTGAGTCAATCCAAAAGGATACGAGATGCTGGCTTTCGACAAAGGAGGGAAAAGAGGGGTATCGTGAGGCTCTGCTTACATCCAATAAGGACTTTCGCTGCAAGTTCCGGATCGATATCAGAGCGAAACCCTCAGATAAAAAAGAGTCCTATCTTGACGCCTCACTCGTGAAGGTACGAAAACTTGATGCAATGGGGCATGACACAAACCTCATCCTGGCTAAAGGCTCAGGGTCCTTAAAGCCTTTTGAAAGAATTGGTACTGTTACTGCCTGGATCGATGAAAAGAGTCAAAAGCTGCAGGACATTGAAATTCCCGACCTCGGGCTGACCTTTTCTGCAAAAGAGGTAGATGGAGAGAGAAGAGCCTATTCAAACGCTCATCCTGGCTGGTATGTACCTGTTGACAAAGAAACTTCAAGTAATCAGTATATAGAATCTCTTGGCAACAACCAATACTACCTCGTACTGCAAAAAGATATGGGCAGCGGGGTAATTCAAAGGCGCGCTCTTTTGCCTGTTATTGCCTCAGAACCGCGAGAAGAGCCTCTAAAAAAGCCCTTAATGCGATCGCAACACCCCGATGATGTGCATCCCCTTAAATCATACGGACCCTATGTGCTCTGCAGCGTAGATGCAAAAACGGGCGAACTTGAACCACAAAATATGCAGGCAAGGGCCTATCTTGCTGAATTTTATCTCCGCCAAAGGGACTACGCAAGAGCCAATGGGCTACTTGCCCCTTTATCGCCACTTACAGGCCAAATTGGGTCGGAGCTGACAATACTATTTAAGCCCAAAGATGGAGATCAAAGCCCAGCTGCAAGGGCTTTTCGTATGAATCTAGCGCATATATATCTTCAAAATAAGTTTGACTTTGGCGGCCTTGGTCCCGAGGAGACCGCCAAAATCTACCTCTCATACCTTCAAAAGCTTCCAGAAATGGGTATACACGCAGTGTCAAAAGAATGCGAGCTTCTTGCACTTCGCGAGCTTGAACATGAGCTAGACCCAGACACAAAACTTCCCCACGTACGTGCAATTTTTCTAGATCGACTAAAAGAGATCGACCCTGAACGATATGCGGCTTTAGGATACACCGAAGACCTTCCTCCGGTAGTAACGGCTACCCCTCCCCTTCCTGAAAGGTGGGATAAAGCAAGCTCTGGGCCCGAAAGAGAAGAAAAAGTCTATATCGGTCCTCCGACTGAAAAAGGGTTTGCAGAGAAGCAAAGTACATCTCTACCACGCTATGATATCCGGACAGACTTTGCAGATTTTCTCATGGCAATAACAGAAGATGACACCCAGCAGCTACAAGGCGCCATCTCATTTCTTACAGGAAAGTTCTTCTCCAAAAAGGGACGCACTACTGCAGATCTTAAAGGTGAGCTTAAACAGCACCTTGCACAGCTTGTTCGATTAGGGGGGAAAAAGGGGACAGCAGCCGCGTGGCTCGTGATAGCCATAGAGCGGCCCGATCTTCAGTGGCCAAAAAGGGATGACTGGCATAATCAATTGCACCCCATGATGTCAAAAATAATATCGAATCAAATGATTAACCCTCCACCACAATCATTTTGGCCGCCTATTCTCTTCAACCTTGCACGCGAGCTAGAGCCTCTCTCCGATCAAACAGTTGAAGTGATAGTTGCAGATACACCATCCTCTTTACCTGTGCTAGGAGAGGACGCAATTGTGCGCCGGCCAAAACCGGATGATATCGAATTTGCAAAGTCCTTGCTGCTAGACTCTGATGCTTTTGAGCTGCATAAACCCCTCGTAGCAAACCTAGATGAAGCCCTTGGCGTACGTGCAGCTACAGCTGAAGAGCAAAAAACCTTTAAAAGTAGCCTTGCAGGTCTGGAAAAGGCTCTTCGCGTACAAACGGGCGATCCCTACTTCCAAAAGGCGCTAGGTGAGGGTGCCGACAAAGTACGGGACTACGGCGCAAGATGTGCTGTGCAGTCACAAGTGTTCGTAAAAGACAAAAGCACGCTAGAGGGCATTGCAAATAGGCTTATCGGCGTATCAGGCGCCCTCTATGCAGAGGCAGATAAAAAGCAAAAAGAAGTTGTAGCCTTTGCAAATAAACCGGCTCAAGATGCAATTCTGAATGCAGATTTGAGTCTGGGACTGACAGCCGTTACTCAAGCGCCTGCCTCATTTCAAGAACTTGCAAGCTTTCTTATAACTTGCGATATGGCCCGTGTGCATAAAAGGCTTCCTTACTTAAAAGAAGAGGATATTCCCCAACTTTTTGCCCGTACCATCGATGCCTTAAAGGCAAGCCGCCTTGCAGCGCTTGCTGATTTTCAAGCGGCTCGCGCTGAAGACCTTCTTTCTGCACTTGCTGCAAATGCCCCACAGGTAGAGATACATCGACTAGGAAAGCAGCTATTAGATGCGAACAGCTACCAGCCGCCATATCTATCCCAAGAAAAGCCTGCCCTTCTTATCTACGATCAGTTTATGGGCTTTCGCGTACGTCAAGACCAGGTAGACCTTTTAGAGCTCTTACCAAAAAGGGTAAAAGATAGCCTCTCTACCCACCAAAAGGGTGTTTTGCAAGAGGCCATTATGGGCTTTGGAAAGACTGAAGTGATAAGCGTCCTTTTAGCACTTCAAGAGGCCGACGGCGAAAAACTTATCATAATGTCTATGCCGGAGCAGCTTTTGCCTTCAGTATCTCGAAAGCTTAAAGTACTTCTTGGAGGCGCCTTTGATACAACAGTAGAGGTATTTGAATTTGATCGCGACTCAAACGTTTCTGCCCAATCTCTTCGAAGAATTCTCGATCGATTTTCAGAAATTCGAACAGATAAAAGGGTAATGATAGCCTCAAGCAGCTCTCTCTTAAGCCTTGTACTTCGCTTTGTAGAGCTAGCCTTAGATGTAGACTCAAGTAAGGAACAGCTAGACCTCATGGCTGAAATCATCACCACGCTCAAGAGCAATGGCTATGCAAGCCTTGACGAGGTCGATGTGCTGTTTGACATCCTCAAAGCGCACCTCTTCACAATGGGCGATGCAACAACCACCCATAAAGACCTCCGCACGACAATTACAGGGCTTTTTAGTGCTATAATGAGCGATAGAAGCCTTCAGAATATAATCCGATGGCCCTTTATAAAGAGCTCAAGCGAACTTCCCTTTACAGAAGAGACCTATAATGTACAGGCAAAGCCAAAGCTGATAGAAGCTGTCCTGGGAGGAAAGATACTTCCCGAAAACGATGCGTTCCGGAAATTTTTACAGGGACTTGATAGCACGCAAAAAGCAGCTGTCGCAAGCTACCTCAACGCAAAGCCTAGCCGTCCTGATGCCCTTATCGCCCTTTTTTCTCGCCTTGATGCAAAACAGCAAAAAGAGGTAGCAGCCTACATTGCAGGCGATAGCGACATAGCAAAGGAGATTAATCTTCCGGTTGGCGACAAAAAGATTGTGGATGACTACATGCGCGAAAAGGGCGATCCGGCCGTAGCCTTCGTCTCTCAAATCCAAGACCCGCATATAAAAAATATCCTTGCCACCCTCAAAGACCAGATAAGCGAAATTATCCCGCTTACGCAAACAAAAGTACTTGGCGAGCAGTATGGCAGGCTTCCCAAAGAGATGCAGGGCAAGATGAAGCTCTCTGCAAGAGCTGCCATTCCCTATGAGATGGGCAATCCCAAGCCGCACTCCTCGCACGGCACAGTAAGTGAGATTCTCGACTACACTACGCTTGCGCATATGCAGGAACCCATAGACAGAGATATCTTATCCGACGAAATAAGGCGTCTGAAGGCAATACTTGATAAAGAAGTGGCCTTTCTTGATAGCGTAGAAGAGAGCAAAGCGCTTCAAGGCTTCTGGAGACTCAATGGCAATGACCGATCGATGCTCTTAAAGGCAGAGATGACAGAAGATGAGATGCAAAAAATCGAGCGTTATGTCAACAGCCATCCTGAAGTAAAGCTTGAACTTATTGATAGACACGTTCTTCCCACTATTCAGCACTTCCAGATCCAGCTTGGGGCAGCATCGCAGCTTCTTGCGACGCTCGTGCACTCTGTCAAGGGCATTACAGGTACAAGCTGGAACGAAAAAACATACCCCCCAAACAGCTTTCACACCTCAAAAGGATCAGATACAGAGGTGCACACCCTGCAGCTACTCTGGCAAAATAGCCCGCACACCGTTCAGACGATTCCGGAAGCTATCGACAAACTCTCTGTGAATGAAAAGATCACTCACCTCTACCAAAACAGCCCTTTTAAAGAAAGCCTTGCTGATGTAGGCGGCTGGTTTAGAAACGACCCTCCTGAACAGGTGGCGCATGCAATAGGCATGCAGCTAGTTGGAAGCCAGTATCGCGGCGTCCTCTACCACGATGCCCAGGGGCAAGAGATGGTGATGCCGGTAGGAGGCGGGGCTCCCATTACCCCGAGCCAAGCCGGCTTAAAACCAGATGAACTTGCCGCCTACTGGGCAAGGCGCTACTGTACAGGCGTTGACTTCAAGCTAAACCCTTTTATGACTGCTACGGTGATTGTCTCTAAACAAACGATTATGCGCGATGCCCTGCAAACAGTGTGGCGGCTTCGTCAGCTTGCCGACAGGCAAAAAGTTGCCTTTGCCATTCGTGAAGAAGATAGAAAGATCATCGAGGGCGAGCTCAAGGTAATGCTTGGGATTACTGCAAAAAATCCCTTATCTCTAGACGACCTCTTTTTATATGCACTCTCTATAGAAAAACGGCGTTTAAAAGAGGATACCCCAAAGGCCTTTCGCGAAGCTCTAAAGGCCCATCTTATCGACAAGGTGCTTGATGCTGTCGCAATTGCTCGCGGTGATGACCTGCGGCAGCTTATGGATGATGTGAAGGCACTTTTTGTTTCGATTGAAGCTGATGACCCTTGGACGATGATGGGCAAAACTCAAGGGGTTGCCCCACGCGCTGTCGTTATGGCGCAAGAACTTGTGTCGCTCTTTAACAGTGCCCCATTTCAAGCCTTTAAAAATAACCCCCACCTCAAGCAGGTGATTGGGGTGGATCAGTTAAAAACGGAGCTAAGAGCTATTGCTGACGGCTTCGTAAAAGACCTTCCCGATGTGATGAAGCAGTCGGGCGGCCAGGAGCGAGAGAAGATGGTAGAAGTTGATGTAAAGCGCATGAAAGAGGCTGAAAAAGAGACTGACAAAGAGCGCCAGCGCGAAAAGGAGCTTGAAAAAGAGATCCAAAAGATGGATGCCAAGTATACAGTCGCCAGAGATGAGCTCAAGTTTTCTCCCGACACGCTCTTTACGAGTGGATGTTGGCAGCCCTCTAGCGCTCTTTTTACTGCCTACACGTTGCCTTTGGGAGGCAATAAGGTAGTAACGCTAAATGGTGCGATCACACAGGCAAAATCATCCAGCGCTGCCGTTTTTGACGAGAAGCTGCTTGTCGACCTAAACTTTGCGCCAATCTACTGGAGAAGCTCAATGCACATGCCCCCCTATAGCCCCTGGGGCCTCTATGAAGATTCGCTTACAGATATCCTGGTTGTCCAACAGGCAAATGACATAAAGGTAGTTCTGATAGACCAGGCAACAGCAAAGGAGTTAAAAAAATCTCTTAAAAAAGAGCGTAAAACTCCAAGCAAAAACGCGGAAGTGACGCTTGCCCTCTACAACCTAGATTCAAAAGTGGTGCAAGAGGGCAGCCGCACCATTCCCAACCTCGATCAAAATGAATCCTTTATAAGGCTGTCAGCCCAAGCAAAATTTTACGCAGGAAGAATCAACTACACAAAAGATGAGCTAAAACATCTAGAATCGTGGTTCTCTGAAAAAGATGTTAATGAGATGGAGGAGCTCTTTACAAAAACGATTCTTACAAACAAAGACTACATGCGCAGGCTTTACGTCGGAAGCGACATCGACAGACTTTTCCAACGGCTCCTAAAAGCGGATGTGTAGAAGTAAAAAGGACATAAAGGACTCTCGGGATTGTCATTTATAGCATGAAATAAGCGCTAAGCGGTTTGGCACGTTGACTGGCTTTCTGAGAGTAATTTTAACCCGACAATCCCGCTAAGGATTAGTAGGAAACAGAAAAGACGCAATAGGCTACCATCTTCTCCAAGAAAAGCGATGCCGTAAGCTGCTGTGCCTAAAGCACCTATTCCTACCCAGACAGCATATGCAGTTCCAATCGGCAATGTCCGAGTGGCTTGCGAAAGAAGGTACATACTAAGAGTGATAAAAACCAGACAAAATAGGCTTGGGCCAAGCCGTGAGAAGCCCTCTGTTTTCGGCATGGCAGCTGCATAGACTATTTCAGCAAGGCCGGCAAATACTAAATAAATCCATCCCATTCTCAAGTCCTACATTATTAGAAAAAAAGATTTTACTACTTTGTGCAATTTGTATCAATGGGTACTTTGCAAAAATAGGGGCCTTTTCCCGATTTTACTTTAAATTATTTATTTGATATTATAAGGATGTATGATAGGAGGGAATTAGCTATGTCTATTGCAGATACTTGGAACAATCAAGAGATAACGCAAGAGCAGTACACCGATTGCCTTAAATCCATATCCGCGGCTGGGGAAAAAGATGCATTTATTGTCTCGGGCAATACTGTTAAGGTGGCAACTCTTGGACAGTGGCTTTTTAATAAGATTAAAGGGCTTTTAGGCTTTGAGGATCGCACTAATATTGTGCGTGTAAATTATGAAATTTTTAAGTTGCTCTCCTACGGTGAAAAGCATCATTATAATGACGCTCTGACTGTCCAACCTCTGATTGAACAGGTTAACTCAACTTTATCTAGCCGGCAAGTCGACGACGCAATTTCTAAAATATTTACTAGCTGCAAAGCGCACAACTATCAAGAAATTGAGACCGAAATCAACTCCTATTGCAATCAGCATAAACAAGAGCTTGGACCTAGCTTTTGGTCACGTCTTATAGAAAAAAAAGAGAAACAGGAAGTCACACTAAAACCTGATAGCCTAACAGACAATAATAGCCGAGTTGCCTCTATCGCTACTGTTGTCGTACAACAACCAGCATCTCTTAGTATAGAAAAAAAAGAGACACAGGAAGTCACGCCAAAACCTGATAGCCTAACAGACAATAATAGCCGAGTTGCCTCTATCGCTACTGTTGTCGTACAACAACCAGCATCTCTTAGTATAGAAAAAAAAGAGACACAGGAAGTCACGCCAAAACCTGATAGCCTAACAGACAATAATAGCCAAATTACTTCTGTCGCTACTGTTGGCGTACAACAACCAGCATCTCTTAGTGACGATGAAGAAACCGAAGATGCTGTAGCTGAAGTTACCCCTCCCCTCCTTGCAGATGTTGCAAAGAAACCTGTTGTAGCAGTTAATCCAAAAGACTTTTTAGCATCTCTTGATCGCGAAATGACCAAGTGGCCCACTGACGAAAGCGTAATGCCGATCGATATCTGCTACGAACTCATTACTCAGGAGCCGCTTCCTGAAAAAAAAGATGCCTCCATCCTGGAGCGCTGGCTTATGAAATCGCTTCGTATGGCTCAAGGCTTTTCTAAAGAGACCCTTGAAACTGCAAAGCAAAGATTTGATTCGCTGGAAAAAGATATTGGGTTTAACAATGCCTTTTTAGTATGCGCAAGAGCCTACCAGCTTTCTTTATTCTTAAGTGACAAGGGATCTGAAGAGGAGATGTTCGAGTCTCAACTTGCTAAGAGCTATTTTATAAAGAAGCTCGTAACTATGATTCATGAAAACCCTGAAAAGGCAAGCTCCATAAAGATCGACGATCTGACATTTGAGGACAAAGAGATTCCAGCGCAGTTTCTAGAAACCATCGAGCTTCAAGCGAGAGTGAAAAAAATTCAAAAGGATGAGCTCGAAGCAAAAAATTGGCGCTTTAAAGTTATCACAGGCATTGCACTTGCAGCGCTAGTAGGCATTCCTGCACTTATTTTCGCAAGCCAATACTTTTCGGGCCCATCTCTTGCCCCATCTACTCAATTGGCAGTGCAAGAAAGCACTCCAAGATACACTCTAGAAATCCCTCCTGTCGCCCCAAGCCAAATATTTACAACAGTCAACAATGAACTGGCAGAGCGCAAAGTGAGCCTTGTGACAGCCTATGACGAGGGAATTCGAGAATATGCAAGCTATGTTATTCCCAACCAACGAGACTATGCCGCAAAACATCACTATAATTATGTTGAATATAAGGGAAATCTTGCGCATGACGATGGTGTAGCCCGGGCGCCCTACTGGTCCAAAATCGTTGCCCTTAAGGACATGCTAGACAAAACTCAAGAAGGTGAATGGCTTGTCTGGCTGGACGCAAGCGCTATATTTACCAACACAAACAAAGATTTTGATGAAATAATCGATAACATTATCGGGCTCTATGGAGCAGGCAAAGAGCTTATCGTAACCACAGACCCGCACGTGCCTATAAATAATGCTGTTTTTATTGTAAAAAACAGTCCCTGGACAAAGCAATGGATTGAAAAAGTTTGGAGCCGAAAAGACCTTGCAAAGGGTGGAGATGGCAGCTGCTGGTCGTGGGGACTACCTATATGCCACTATGAACAGCAGGCCATGACAGAGCTTTGGCAAAGAGATCCCGATGTAGAAGCCCACACTGCAGTCATACCCAATAAAATCATGAACGCCTTTTACCGCTATTCTCACTACGATAAATACCGCGATATGGAACTGCAATATGACACTGATGCAGAAGAATCTAAATGGCAAGCGGGCGATTTCATCTGCAAGGTCACAGGAATGGACAAAGACCGCAGGTTAATGATCATCCAACACGTGAGCAAAAACTGCATAGATAAAGCGTGTGAAAGAAAAATCTTTCACCCAGATGAAACCTAGAAACGGCTTGATTTAAATAAAGTATTTGATATAATTAAATTGGGGATGGGGGGGGGTAGTATGCAAAATCCAAATGTGCCTGAAAAAGATGAATTTCAGGAGAAAATCGATAAGGAATTTGACCGATTAGCAAATGAATTTGCTGATAAAAAGGTCGAAGAGGCCCTCTACTTGCAGCCTAGCCAGCTGCTTCACAAAGAGGCACTCTTCCAGCGCTATAAAAAAGAAATGGAGCAGGAATTTCAATCCTTTAAAGCAGGGCAGGCAAATGGGGTTTCTAAGCTTGCTTTGTCCTTACAAGAGCTTGCTAAAGAAAAACCAGAGTTATTTTCTGAAAACGTCATAGAGGGTATCACGCGCATCTCGCAGCTTTCTGATATGATTGCCCAAGATGAACAGGCATATGAAGAGCAGATGTCGCGCGGCGTCACCCTGCAGGAGTTTGTTGGGGTTGATGATGCGGTTATAGAAACGCTCTATCAGGCAGGCAAACGCCTCTACGATAAACAACTCTTCGATGACGCAGCAGATGCTTTTGGGTTCTTAACATTGTTAGACCCCGATAACTATGCCTTTTGGCTCGCACTTGGAAATGCTGAGTATGAGCGCAAGCACTTTAAAGAGGCGCTTTCGGCCTACAGCACTATTTGCAGAGCGATTCCAGACGATCCAGCGTGTCATCTTTCAGTTAGTCGCTGCTACATGAAGATTGGCGAGATAGACAAGGCAATTACTGCACTTGATTTATGCCTATCTGCCATCGAAAAGAGCAATGAGTATGTTGCATGGAAAGAGGATCTTGTACAAGAAAAACGCAAGCTTCAGCAGATGCTGCGTCACTAAAAGAAGGAGGGCGTTATGAACGTTGAAAGTTCAGGGTCTACTGTGAATTGGGGTGCAAACGTACGGGTAAAGCGACAGACAACGCAGACTCCTTCAGCTAATACACCTGTACAACCGCTTACCGAAAGCGCTAATACTCGGCTTCAACAAAGCAGGGAGAAAATAGCTCAACAACGAGCTGATAACTCACAAGCCTCAGCACAAAATTTACAGGCTGCAGCGGCAGCAAAAAAAATGGCACCTGAAATAAGAGCTTTTGTGGGAAATACGCAGTTCACATCAAGGACGTTCCAAGAGAAGGCTGAAGGGGCTGGGCAAGAGTCGAATAAAATGCAAGCGAAGCTAAAGAAGCAAGAGCAAGTTCTTAAGGCTTTGATAGCAAATGCTAAAGGCGACAGGCTCACAAAACTAAACGCTGAGCTCGGCCTCATCCAAAAGAAAATCCAAAAGAAGTAACCTAATTAAGTATACATCCATTAGCTGCTAAACTTTGAAGTAGTGCGCGAGCCTTTCGTGCTAATACATAGTTTTCAGGCTAGAGAGTCAAAACTCTTTGCACTCTTTATCGCTCTATTGTATGTAGAGCAAAAAGCGAAGGTGCGCATTCGATGGAACGAGTGATTGAGGTTTTGAAGCGGGAGCTGAAAAGTGAGCTTCGCTATGATCATGTGTCAAAGCGGATCTATAGCAGCGATGCCTCAATTTATGATGTTGAGCCGCTTGCCGTGCTCCTTGCCCGATCAAAAAGCGAACTTGTGCGAGCAGTTGAAATCTGTTCGCAGTATGCCGTTCCCATGACAGCTCGCGGGGCAGCAACGGGTATTGCCGGGGGCTGTTTGGGCCATGGGCTTGTAATCGACACCTCAATGCATCTTAACAAAATTGTTGAAATTGACTACGCCAATCACTTTGCAGTAGTACAGCCCGGTGTTGTGTGCGATAGGCTTAATGGTATGCTCTATTCCCATGGCCTCTATTTTGCACCGGAAATATCGACAAGCAACCGTGCTACCATTGGCGGCATGGTTGCATCAAATGCCGCAGGTGCCAATTCGATAAAAATTGGTAAAATCCAAGACCATATTTTAGAAGTTGAGCTCGTGCTCTGGAATGGCGAAGTGGTGCGCTTTTCTCGGGTGGATATAGAGACGTGGAAAGAAAAGTTAAAACTTCGTGGAACCGAAGGTAAAATCTACCGCCATCTTGAGCATATCCGCAAAGAGTTTAGCTCCGATATTGCTAAAGATTTTCCAAAAACCCCGAGAAGAGCCTCAGGATATAACCTCGACGTCTTTTTAGAGCAGAACCATATCAATGTCCCAGCCCTTATTTGCGGCTCAGAGGGCACTTTTGGCATTATTTCTGAACTAAAGCTGCAGCTTCACCCCCTTCCCAAAGTAAAAAAGCTTGTTGTTATTGGCTACAAAGATCTTGAAAGTGCCCTTAAAACATCCTATGAATGGCATGAAAGTGCAGACTCTGCCCTTGAGATGATAGATAGAAAAATCATTGCCGCCGGCCGCCAAAGTCCCTCCATGCGTGGAAAGCTCAGCTGGCTGGAGCATGACCCTGATGCACTTACTATTTGGGAGTTTGAAAACGACAAGGCACCTGCCGTTCTTGCACTTGCAAAAGGGCATCCTAGCGTGCTTTTTGCCAAAGAAATAACCGATCCTCTCCTGATAAAAGCTGTATGGGACCTTCGAAAAGCGGGCCTTGGCCTTCTTTTATCAAGAAGAAGCTATAGCAGGGCTATTGCCTTTATCGAAGATGTCTCAGTCCCTCCTGATCAGGTTGCAAACTTTGTTGCAAAGCTAGACCATCTCCTGGCAGCTTCAGGAAAAGATGTGGGCATCTATGGACATATTGGCTCAGGCTGCCTTCATGTGCGCCCCTATATAGACCTTACGCGCCCTGAAGAGCTTGCCGTCATGCAGCAGCTTGCTGATGGCGTGGCAGAACTCCTCCTTGAGTGTAAGGGAGTATTTTCCGGCGAGCATGGCGATGGGCGTGCCAGATCCTGGACCAACCAAAAGATGTTTGGCCCAAGGCTTTATGAAGCTATGTGCCAGCTAAAGCACGCCTTTGATCCTTATGGTCTTATGAATCCCGGCAAGGTTGTGGCAAGTCAAACTGAAACTCCGCAGGGGCTATTGCAAAACCTTCGCCTCTCCCCTTCCACTCCTATTAAAGAGTTTTCTACATATATGGACTTTTCAAGGGAGGGCGGCTTCGAGCTAGCTGTGGACCTCTGCAACGGCAACGGCCAGTGCCGCAAAAAAGAGGGCGTGATGTGCCCCTCCTACCAGGTAAGCCACGATGAGCGCGACTCAACCCGCGCAAGGGCCAATGCCCTTCGAGGCATCATCCATGGCCAGATACCGGAACGGGATATGTATAGCGAAGAATTTCACAAGGTAATGGATCTCTGCATACAGTGTAAAGGCTGTAAGACAGAATGTCCCTCTCAAGTCGACATGGCCAAGATGAAGAGCGAATATCTTTATCACCTGCATAAAAAGAAAAAAGCATCTTTGAGAGATCAGTTCTTTGGCCATATCACCTCCATCTTTAGTTTGGCCACCCCGCTCTCTTGGTTTGTAAACCAATGCAGCAAAATAACACTCTTTCGAAAGGCCGCAGGCCTCTTTGGCATAGCCGTTGAGCGCGAGCTTCCAAAGCTTGCCCAAAAACGCTTTTCAAACCTGTTTACGGGCACAAATAATCCAAACTTGCCGCAAGTTATCCTTTTCGTAGATAGCTTTACGGAGTTTCTTACGCCACAAATCGGTCTTGCAGCAGTAGCAGTACTTGAACGACTCGGGCTTTCAGTGCACGCCCCTGCCTGGAAATGCTGCGGAAGAACCCTTATCAGTAAAGGCTTTTTGCCCCAAGCCAAAAAAAAGATGGAGCAAGCGGTAGATATGCTCTACCCTTTTGCCCTCCAGGGGCTGCCCATAGTTGGCATAGAGCCAAGCTGTGTTTCAGCACTTTGCGATGAATCCAGAGATTTTCATCTAGACCCGGATAAGCTCCAGTTAGTCCTGCAAGCCATACAGCCGCTCGATCAGTTTTTACTTACCCATAAAGAGCAGCTAAAAAAGCAGCTTCACCCCTATCAAGGAAAAGTACTTGTCCACGGCCACTGCCACCAAAAAGCGCTCTTCGGCACGCAGGCAGAAATGGCACTTCTTAGGGAAACGTGCGCCCCCAATGCCGTGGAAATCCCCTCAGGATGCTGCGGCATGGCAGGCTCTTTCGGCTACGAAAAGGAGCACTCCCACTTTTCATTAAAAATCGGCGAGCTCGTCCTCTTCCCAGCTATCCGTACGCAGGGTCCTCACTCTGTCGTCATCGCAAGCGGCAACTCCTGCCGCTCCCAGATAGCCGACGGCACGAAAGTCCAGGCCCTGCACTTCGTGGAGTTTCTAGCTCACCAACTTAAGTCAGGATAGATGCGTGGTTTTAAAGGACCAAAAGGACATAAAGGACAATGGTGAGAGTCCTTTATGTCCCTTATGTCCTTTTGGTCCTTTATGTCCTTAACTGTCCTTTTGTCTCAAAGCCGCCCACTTGCAAAAAAATGATTATAGGTTCACAATAAAGGTATCGGGGTGTATAAATATGAACCAAGGAGGCAAAGTAAGATTATAACTTATTAAAAATCAATATTTTACGTTAATTTGGAGGTTTTTTTATGGGTTCTGAAAAAATGACCGATATCGTCGTCTCTACATCAGCGTTTATTGTTACACTCAGCTATCCGGCAAAATTCAAAAGTACCGGGATCAATCATGAAACAGTTTTAGAGGTTATTCCAATAGTGCAGTCGGCTACAAAAGACATTGGGTTGGCTGAAAAGTTCTTTGATATCATCTGTGCAGATTCAAGTGCCGCTCACCGCCGTAAAAAAGTCAAACTGCTAAGAGCCTTTATACATAATTGCCCTAAAAAAATAACCGAAGAGTTCTGGGATAGCTCTCACTGGAGAACCCTTGAAGGCCTATGCCTTCGCATCCCATCCATATCATGCGTACTCTATGACAGGGCCGGCAGCCTTCTAAAAGAGGTGCGCTGCAGTCCCATAGACATACTCTGGTCATTACAGCGTGTCGAAGAGGCCTTTTTTATCACCTCAGGCACGCCAATGGTTCGCGAAGAGCACGCAAAAAAAGAGTTTCGACGCGACCAAAACCGCGAGACGCACAAGTACTTCCTGCACCATCGAGCGCCCAGGTAATGAGGCCGTATGAAAAAAAGAACGCTTGCACTTTCTAAAGTCTACCAGCTACTAGAGCCCGGGCCCGTTGTCCTTCTTACAACGGCCGGCAATGTTATGACAATGTCATGGCATATGATGGTAGACTTTGTTCCTCCCCAGATTGCATGCGTTGTAAGCAATAGAAACTATAGCTTCAATATACTCAAAAAGACTAAGGAGTGCGTCATAAACATCCCCACCGAGGAGCTTGCTGAAAAGGCAGTTCAGGTAGGCAATGTTTCAGGGAAAAAAGTAGATAAATTTAAAAAGTTTACCATCTTACAAGAGCCTGCAAAGTTCGTGCAGGCTCCCCTGCTTCCTGAATGCTACGTAAACCTCGAGTGCAAGGTGATCGATACAAGCCTTGCAACGAAGTACAATATCTTTATTCTCGAAGTGGTAAAGGCATGGATTCGCCCCACGAAGACGCGTCCCCTCCAGATCCACCACGCAGGCTACGGAACCTTTATAGTTGATGGAAAAGAGATTCACATTCCATCTCTGATGCCTTAAAGTATATGAAGTAGTTGCCGTTAGCTGATAATTGTGCTATTTTTAAGACTGACGGGGGATATTATGGGCAAGAACGTGGGATGGATTACCTTATTTGGATTGGCATTATGCGGCGCGCTTCAGGCTAGCTATTTTACATGCGACGTTAATGCTGAAAGCGCAATTTTGATCTGTGCCGATAGCGGCAAGGTACTTTTTGCAAAAAATGCCACTGATAAGCACTTTCCGGCAAGTATTACTAAAATTGCAACGGGCCTTTATACCATCAAGCAGTTTAAACACCTTCTGAATAAGCGCGTGCAGTGCCCTCCTGAGGCGCTTCGCTGTTTGACTGAGGCTGAAAAAAGCAAGGGCAATTTCTCAAAATATCCTTCGTATGTTCTTGAGACCGACATGTCGCACATGGGCTTAAAAGTGGGCGAAGAGATGTCATTTTACGATCTTTTGCTTGGAACGCTTGTGGTATCAGCAGATGATGCCTCTAATGTGATTGCACACACGGCAGGAAATGGCTCGATCGATAGCTTCATGCAGGGCCTAAATAGCTTCATGCGTCAGCTTGGCTTAAAAAATACCACCTTTCACAACCCTCACGGCCTGCACCATCCGGAACATCTCTCTACCGCCTACGACCTTGCACTGCTCTGCCGAGAGGCGATGAAGGACCCTATGTTTGCTGACATCGTCAAGATGGCCCGCTTTGAAAGGCCCAAAACTAATAAACAGCATCCGGTAACGCTGCATCAGACAAATAAGCTACTGGTAAAGTCAAGTCCTCACTACTACCCTCACGCCACGGGCGGAAAAACGGGCTACCATCGCCGCGCGCGCCACAATCTTGTCTCAACAGCCGAAAAAAATGGCAGACGCCTTATTGCTGTTGTACTCCATACAGATAAGCGCGCCGACATGTTTCACGACTCAAAAAAACTTTTTGAAATGGCCTTCAAAGAGCAAAAAGTGACAAAAGAGCTCCTTGCAAAAGGCGCACAAACCTTCCAGTGCGAGATTATCGGAGGTAAATCGCCCCTCTCTACCTACACTCAAGATTCTTTAACGCACAGCTTTTATCCATCTGTAGCACCCGAATTTCGCTGCCAGCTTGTTTGGAATGAGCTCAAAGCCCCCGTAAACAAGGGCCAAGCAGTAGGATCGCTCCATCTTCTTGCCGACGGCATCGTCATAAAACAGGTAACCCTCTATGCCGCACAAGCTGTCGAGCCCTCCTGGACCTACGTAGTAAAAGAAAAGTGCCAAAAGCTCATCGCTTCCCGCTACCTTTGGGCGAGCCTGGGCTTTTTGGCAATAGCACTCCTCTTCCTCTTTTTTGCCACCTCAACTCCAGCAAAACAAAGAAAAATGTAAGGAGCCTTTTGCAAAACTCGGGCGCATGGTAAAAACGCCCTTTTGAGCTATTTTGCCCCCCTGCCCCCGAGCCCTACTCGATTGGAGTATGTGCTCGGGGGCAGGGCTTCGGCCACTTCGTGGCGGACAAACTAGCTCAAAATCATCGTTTTTTCCAAGCGCCCGAGTTTTGCAAAAGGCTCCTAAGATTATTCTTTAGTTTTTTTGCCGTTCCATAGTTCGTAGAGTTTTCTAAGCTCTTCAGCTTCTTTTACGGCATCTGCGCGATTTGCGTCGTGGCGCGGGTCGCTTCTTGGGTAGCCGTATGGATCGTCCGGAGGAACGCCAAGGTATTCCAGCGAGCGGCGGGCCATTTCGCGAAATATAGGTGCAGCGCACGTACTGGCTCTGTGGTTTAGGCCTCTACCAGGTACATAGCCGACGGCAGGATCATCCAGTCCGACTATGAGCACAAAGGCGGGCTTTTCAACAGGGCTAAAGCCTACAAAGCTTGAGATGTGGCCGCTTTCAGTATATTGGCCCCCAATAAGCTTCATGGTGGTGCCGGTCTTTCCCACTTCAGTATAGCCCCAAATATCTGCCGCGGATGCTCCCCCTCCCGGTTTTGTCACAAACTTCATGGCGGTTTTTACCTGCTTCGTGATCGACTCTTCAAGTACTCGTGGGAAGGCCGCTACTCGTTCCGGTGCACTATTGTCGACAATAAGCTCAATGCTCCCATCTTCATGGGTTTTTACAATTTTTTTAATAAGCGTTGGCGTGACAAGGTAGCCGCCGTTAGCAATTACGGCATGAGCTCGAAGCACCTGCAGGCTGTTTGTCTGCATGTTATAGCCCATAGCCAGCGAATAGGGAGTGGGAGTTGACCACTCAGGCCTGCCGTTGGGATGTTTTTTGGTAGGCGATGGAAGAACGCCTGCGCTTTCGCCCGGCAGTTCGATCTTTGTCTTTTTGCCAAAACCAAAAGTATTTTCTAGTTCGTTTCGATACCACTTATCTCCAAAGTCGGGGCTTTGCACGATCCGCTGTACAAGCGTGCCTACATAGATGTTTGAGGACTTTTGCAGCCCCATGTGCATGTTGAGGTAATGGTGAAAGTGGGTATCTTTAATGGGCTTTCTGCCGCGCCCGGGGAAGTTGCCCTTGGAGGTGTCGATCTTTTCTGAAGGAGTAAAAAGCGGAGGTTTGTTCTTTTTTTGAAGTTCCAGGTTTGCTTTTAATGCTATAGCAACGGTTATAGGCTTTACAATAGATCCCGGCTCGTTTGCATCTGTTATAAGCTTTACCTTTGCATGGCGCATTAGGTCTGGGTTTGCAAAATACATGGGATATGAGTCAGGATAGAAGAAGGGGTATTCTGCCATGGCATACATCTCCCCCGTATATGGGTTCATGATGGCTGCCCAGCCGGCTTTTGCTCGCGACAGTTTTACGCCCTTTTCAAGCTCTTCTTCGGCAATGGCCTGCAGGACGGGGTTTATGGTGAGAAAGACATCCGAGCCGTGCTTAGGTTCAACCAGCATCTGCTGAATTTCCAGGCTATGGCGCGGCGATCTCATAAGGCGCTTTTTGCCGGGCGTGCCGCTTAAGTAGCGGTTGCAAGAGGACTCAAGGCCGCCTGTAGGAAGCCATTTGGAGGTCTTTTCATCTTTTTGCATCTGCACGGTATGCAGCACCTGCCCTAAAAGCTTGCCAAAGGGGTGCGAGCGAAGGTGATCGGGCACAAAGTAGACAGCATTCGAGGCGATTTTATACCTCTTTGCATAGGGGTACCACCACTCAAGTATCTTCTGCTTTTTATCCTCATCCATCCACGACACAAGCTTTCGAGAGCGGCTTTTTTTGTAAAACTGCACCATAAATCGCTTCATCTCAACAACAGATGCGCCGCTTTTAGACAAAAGCTCCCCTGCAATCTCCTGCCTATTTTCTTCAGGCAGTGACTGAGGATCTATGTAGAGGTGATATTTTCGTATGTCAAAGGCAAACTTTTGCGGGATGTCAGGATGGCCCGGCTTCAAGCTCGTATTTGCCCAAAAGGTGCCCCTCGTTGCCGGCTCCTGAATGGTAAAGTAGTGCTGGTTCATCGCCTTCTTCTTCCAAATATGGCGCTCTTTCACCTGCAAACGAAAAAAGACAAACACAAGAAGCGAAAAGAGCATAAAAAGCCCCAACGCCAGCATAAGAGCACGAAATTTTGCATTTTTTGCAAACATCTACTTTCCTTCGATTAAAGCGCGATCAGTGTAGCATTTCAGACAGCCGATAATCAAGAATTGTGCGAGAGCCTGATTTCAATTCTTTCTACCCCCTTTGCAGAGCGAGATCGCTTTAGCGTGATGTAGCCCACCTCTTTTGTTGATTTGACATGCGTTCCGCCGCAGGCAACTTGTGCAAAGCCCTCTATTTTCCAGTAGCGCCTCTGTGTGGCAACATCTGTAAAGCCTGTTTCGATGGGCAGATCCGCATCAATAATTTTGTTGTATTCTGAGAGGGTCTGGTCGAACAGGCAGGAGATATGTTCAGGATAGATAAAATCGATCCGCGCCTTTTCTTCAGATATGTGCGCCCCCACTTTTTCAAGATGGTAGCGGCGCACAACAAGCTCTAGCACAAGCTCTGCAGCAAAGTGCAGGCGCATGAGGCGATATCTTCTTTGCCAGTCGATATGCATGAAAACCTTGTCGCCGGCAGCAAGGCCATGGTTTTCAGGCAGCCTGTAGTAGATGAGGTTGCCATCCATTTGTGAGTGGAGCACAGGAAGGCCATTGATAAAGGCTTTATCGCTTTCCTGTCCTCCACAAAATGAGAAGGCTATTGTCTCTTCAAATAGTATGCCGAGGGGAGAAATAGCTACAACTTTGGTCTCAAGCTCGCTCTTGTAAGGATTTTCCCAAAATATTTTCTTCATGTTATTGAAACTATTTGACCGTTTGATAGTTTTGTGATGCTTTCAGAGGGAAGGCAAAAGACAGCATTTGGTGTTCCGGCAGCAGCCCAGAGGGTCTCATACTGAAGGAGGTCTTTATCGATGAAGATGTGAACGATGGGCTTTTTGTGGCCAACCGGCGGCACGCCGCCAATTGCAAAGCCTGTCACATTGCGCGTGAAGTCGGCATCTGCTTTTACAATTTTTTGGCCAAGCAGCTTTTCAATGGCCTGTTCGTTTACGCGGTTTGGCCCGCTTGCAAGGATTAGGACAGGCTCCAGCGTCTTTTTAGTGCAAAAGAGCAGCGACTTTACAATTTGGCCGACATTGCATTTTAGGCTGATTGCGGCATCATTGGCGGTGCGAGTGCTAGAGGCAAGCTCTACCACGTCGAATGAGAGCCCGGCATCTCTGAGGGCTTTTTGGACGCTTTGGGCGCTTTTGCTGAGTGTTGCCATACACATTCTCCTTTTCTTTATATGGTCTTGTGCGTTATAGTATACAGATGTGCGCTATAACGCACAAGAGGAATTTATATGACGACACTAACTCAACGTATAGCAATAAGATTAAAAGCCTTGCGAAAGGATCGAGGCTGGAGTTTGGATAAAACTGCCGCCCAAACCGGTGTAAGTAAGGCGATGCTTGGCCAGATAGAGCGCGAGGAGTCAAGTCCGACTATTGCAACATTGTGGAAAATTGCAACCGGCTTTACTACCTCATTTTCCTCTTTTATCGCCGATGAGCCGGAACAAGAGATCCATTTTTCAGACGATAAAATGAGAGTACACACCCTCTTTGCCTTTGATAAGGAGCTTGGCTTTGAACTTTTTGTGATAGAGCTTGTCCCCGGCTCTGAGCATCTATCTTCTCCTCATGCACAAGGCGTCGTAGAACATCTGATTGTCATCGAGGG
This sequence comes from uncultured Chlamydiales bacterium, assembly GCA_963826935.1. Taxonomy (GTDB): domain Bacteria; phylum Chlamydiota; class Chlamydiia; order Chlamydiales; family FEN-1388; genus SZAS-7. Next base: position 1,010,236 of record CAWGYH010000005.1, read on the forward strand.
CGAAATGGATGTTTTCGTAGATAATCAATGGAAGAAATTGCGAACAGGCGAAGGCTTTCGGTTTGCGGCTAATCAGCCGCATGGGTATAGAAATCTATCAGGAAAAAAAGCAATAATTCACGATATAATTCACTATCCCAAAATATAAATAATAAGTAAAATAGTCTATTATTTATGGTGCGATAATGAAAAGATCATTTTTTTATGCGCTGATGCTATTTGGGTTGATGAGCTGCGCACACAAAGACAATATAATTGTTGAAGAGCGCATTGCATCCCCTGAACCTCACAAAATATCGCCCGAAATTAAAAAATGGGTAGCTGCCAGCTACTCTCTTTCTGAACTTGAACAGCTTGCCGATGATCCTGCTACAATCAAACAAATGTTTTTGCAAAATACAGAGTATGTCAATGACTACATCGCGCTCAATGGCCTTACGAAAACGCTTGGAGAAATTCATGCCGACAAGACCATGTGGGGTGCGCCTTTTGATCAAAATATGCTGGGCAAGGTACGCAATAAACTTGTTCGGTGCGATGGAACCGAAGAGTATATTGAAGAATACTATCCCGGCTTTGAAAACTTCTACATTGCCGGCAGTAAAATTGAAATGCCTTATGGGACCTACGACCTCATGCAAGCGCCGCTCAGGGCCGTCGAAGGCAAGGTTGATACCGTACAAGACTTTTGGGATAGCGTTGTAGTGCTGAGAAGAAGCCCAATTATCGTTACTGTCCACGACCCTCATGAAAAGATACCAAAGCGCGGCTACCCGCAAAGGGCAGAATACTGGACTCATGATCGCTTTACAACCCCAATGCCGCTGCGAAATGGCTGGCAGCTTTGTCGTACAGGCGACGATGAGGTTATTGCAAAAAGCCGCTATTTAGACTCCGTGCAGCTAGTAAAGCGCACCTTTTTAGCAACCCATCCCGAAACAGATGATCGGCATGAAATCACCCAGTTTCACTACCAAGGCTGGCCCGATAGCTGCGGCGCGCCCGACATGGAACTGTTAGAAAGGCTGCACGTTGCAGTTGACGATGAGGTAGAAAGACGCAACCTTCCCCTGTCAGCACCTATTACCGCCCACTGCGCAGCAGGGCTTGGAAGGTCTCCAACCTTTGCAATCTCCCACCACTTTAGACGAGAGCTTACCCATCGCCTCCAAAATGGCGAAAAAATCGACGAAATTACCCTAAACTTTATCAAACCAATCTTCGACTTTAACAGCCAGCGTCCCGACCAGCTAGCCGGCGCAGGCCACTGGCAGTCTGTCCTTCTCTCAATAAGGCGCCTCTACCTCAAGCAAAAGGGCCTATCAAATGAAGAGATCCGCCCGGTAGAGCTGCTCTTCGAAGCAAAAAATCAGGAACACGCCACCCGGAACATGCGCGAAGAAATCGCCGCCCGGAAAAACACCCAATAAAAGAAAAATAAACACAGAGACACAGAGAACACAGAGACGCTTCGCGATATAATGTTCAATAACGGTAATCGGAAAGCTGTTGCAGGTTTCGCGAAGCGTCTCTGTGTTCTCTGTGTCTCTGTGTTTATTTTTTTGAAAAAATGGCTAATGATAAAAGTTCTCTGGTTGACCACATTTTTAGCTGTTTGGTAGCATGTGCGGTATGCCGCACGTATTTATAATTCAGACAGGGCCGGATCGATATAAAATTGGCCGCTCAAATACAATGAAAGAGAGCACATGCCCGCTTATTTGGTCTCTTGAAACGGAGTATGACAGCACATCTCTTTTGCTTTTGCGAAAAAAACTTGAACAGCATAGCTGTAGCGACGCGCCTGATTGTTACGAAATCCCCTCCACACTGCTTCCTAAATACATAGAAGAAATAGAACAGCTTTTAGCGACCTATATAGAGGCCGAAGAGCAATCGAATGTTTTTGCTCAGGCTGATTCAAACGGAGCTATGCTTCTTGCCTCAGAAGAGGCTCAAGAGCTATCTCGCGAACTGGATATTGTGAAGCAAAGAATTGCTCTTCTAGAATGCGAAAAAACTTTTTTGGAAAATAGAATTAAGGCACTGATTGGTAGCTCCAGCGGCATTCAAGGTGTTGCAACCTGGAAAACAAGCGTCGTAATGCGCCTTGACACCGAAACCGTTAAAACTACCTATCCTGAAATATATCAAACCTGCCTCAAAGAGACTAAGAGTAGACGGTTCTGCCTTCAAAAAGGAAATAACTAAAATATGTGGAGTATTTGTGGAACTTAAACTGAAAGGAAAAACGGCACTTGTAACTGGCAGCAGCAGTGGAATCGGAGAAGGGATAGCCAAGTGTTTGGCAAAAGAAGGGGTCTCGGTCTGTATCCATGGTCGCAACAAGGATGAGCTGCAACGTGTGGTAAACGAAATCAACGACGCCGGAGGAGTTTCATTCTATGTTGCGGGGGATCTTACCCAAGATGAAGCGGTCAAGGAGATTGCACGAGTTACTCTGAATAGATTTAAGCAACTCGATATTTTAGTAAATAATGCCGGGGCTTTTCCAAAAAGATCATGGCTGGAAGGAAGTTCGCAAGATTGGCTTGATCTGTTTAACAGCAATGTTGTTTCGATGGTGCGGATGATTCAGGTCTTTCTTCCACAAATGAAAAAACTTGGCTGGGGAAGAATCATCCAAATTGCAAGTGTAGCAGGGGTTGACCCCTCCCCCTCTTTACCAGAATATGGAGCGACAAAAGCTGCCAACATTAATATGACGATAAGTCTTGCAAAAGAGCTTGCAGGATGCGGCATCACTGTCAACACCGTGTCTCCAGGGCCGATTGCAACAGGCGGCGTTATCGAATTATTTAATGGTATAGCCAAAGAAAAAAACTGGGGAACGGACTGGAAAACGATCGAAAAAAAGGTGACGACCGAAATGCTTCCCCTCTTAGTGGGTCGATTCGGAACCCCCGAAGAAGTGGGCAATTTGGTTACATTTTTAGCGAGCCCACTCGCCGACTTCATCACCGGAGCCAATTACAGGGTTGATGGCGGGAGATTAGGGCGGTAAAAGAGTCTAAAAGCAGAAGATTTTTTCTTAAAAAAAGTCTCACTAAATAAAAAAACTAAGGAGTAAATAATATGTTGCCACCAAAATTTACGGCTTTCAAACTAGAGCTAACTGATCAAACTATTGAGCTGATCAGTCAAAAATTGAATATCCCACCGGCAGAGGCGCACCGCTTTTATGGTATTTTCAAATGCGTCGTTGAAGAAGAGATGGATTTGCAGCGCCTAGAGCAAACAAAGCTACTTTGGCTGACTCGTGCTGCTTTTGTTACACAGCTTGTCCTTCCATCAGTACGAAGCGCGCTTGTACAGAGTTTGAGCTCGTCTGATGAGTTGCAGAATAACCTTCAGAACGCTGGTGGGGTAGTTGATATGCTCGTAACAATGATGTTTCCAACGCTTTCCTTCAGTGCTGAAGAGCGAAAACAGATAATCGACATACTTGTAGCCCTCTCACGAGATAGAAAGGTGTGCAATGAGGAACTCTTGGCTGCAATGTCAAATCAGCCTCTTGAGTTAAATGCTCAGGCTCTTTTTATCATCGAGTCGCTGCGAAGTTATGTTGCAGGAATGGCGGGCGCTGTTACTAACTATTTCGAACCTTTCTTTGATCTTATCGCCCAAAACGTTCCGGCTATGAGAATGCACGCAAGGGGTGCAAAAGCAGTCGCAGGAAGATACGTAGGTCAGGCGCGAGACTGTGCGGATCTCATTGCCGATACTGTAAAGCCATTTTTTCCTCCTGCGGGCACAAATCCTCCCACAGAAGAAGAATTACCGTTACCTCCTGATGTGTATCGCCCTCTTCGATCATTTGCCGACCTCATACGCCGCCTTCCAGAAGTCAAAACTCTACCCGTAAAAGAAAGCACGCATAACTTTGAAGCAGTAAAAGATCATGTAGAGATTACTCTTAAGGACATTGACCTAAGTTATGAAGATCTTGAAGCGTTAGCGCATATGGCTCCCGGCCTTCAAAAATTGACTTTGGGAGAAAATGTCCGGCTCAATGGCAGTCCTTTCTTCGATAAAGAAGATGTGGCTCTATTCTTCAAAGAAGGTGTTGCGATTGAGGGCGTGCCTAATGATGGCTCCAAAGGCCAGGTGAAGGAGCTGCTTGATTACTGCGCCTCATTGGGGCTAACTCCTGCTCAAATGTGGACATTTCACATTATGCTTAAGAAAGAGGCAGCTGCCTGGCGATAAAGTGATCAGGACCGGTCTTTCGATTCATCTAAATTTCCTCTACACGTTAATAAGTGACTATGCTAGTTTGCGATTTAATAGACGTGGAATGACCGATGATTCGAAAGGACCCCCCTGCCCTTGGCCTGTCAGCCCTGTTTACTCCCAATCTGCTGATGAAGGGTTTAGACAAGATGCTTGGCTTTGCCAGCATCAATGATTTTGTAGAAAGACCTGAAATCGCCACTCTTGAGGCGCTGCCCTTTTTCGACAAGAGCGTCGAACATTTTGGACTGACCGCACGCTTCGACCCTCCTTTAAGTACTGTCGTAAACGAGACAGGCGCCCAGATCATCGTCTGCAACCACCCGACGGGCCTTGCAGAGACCATCACCTTGTGCCGTGAAGTGCTTAGGATTCGCAGCGATCTTAAAGTTGTGGCCAATGCCATGCTGGGTAATATCAAGCCGGTTTCTTCTATTGTTCTACAGACTGATGTTTTTAAAGAAGACACTCTAGCTGCAAATTCCAACCTGCTCAAAAAAGCGCTCAAACACCTTAAGGCCGGTGGACTGCTGCTCATATTTCCTGCTGGAGAGGTATCTCACCTTCACCCTCATGGCATTGCGGATGGTCCCTGGTCGTATACACCTCTTTGGCTTGCTAAGATGTCGGGCGCGAAATTAGTATGCGTTCACGCCGATTCGCTCAACCATAAGTTCTTTTATAACTTACGCAAAATCAATCAGCGTCTGAGCACAGCTCTTATTGGAAGAGCCCTCCATTCCCAAAAAGGAAAATCTGTCTGCTACAGGACCTCTTTGCCCATCAACATCAACCGCTTGCCTGACCTTTCAAAGGATGAGGCAAGTGAATATCTCAGAAGTCTGACCTACAGCATGCAGGAAACCTATCCTCAGGGTGAGGTCAAAAATCCCGACTATGAGCCGCTGGCCATCAACCCCGATAGAGCTGTTCTGGAACAGGAACTAGCTGCTTTGAGTCCCCTGCATCAGCAAAAGCAGTTTTCGCTCTACCTGACAGAGGGCTTTAATATCCCCAACTTTTTGCAACATTTAGGCATTGAGCGCGAACGAGCCTTTAGACAGACAGGCATTGCCACAGGCACGCCCATGCAAGTCGATGAATTCGACGAATCGGCCTTGCACCTTATCTTGTGGGACAATCAGGAAAAAAGACTTGTCGGCGGCTACAGATTCAGCATCATCCACAGTGATGAAGAGATCGAAAAGCTAAGTTACATGGCAAGCCGCTACACATATACAAGACCTCTAAAACATGGCGTGATTGAGCTTAGCCGCGCCTTTGTGACTAAACCCTATCAAAGAACCTATAGCGCCTTGTTGCTTTTGCTCAGAGGAGTTGCTAGAACCATTTATCAGCAGAAAACCTGCCGCTACGTTATCGGTACAACCAGCCTCTCTGCCGTTTTATATCCCGACATTGTCGTCAAAATTGTAGGCAGGTTTGTGGACATTATGGCTAAGAGGCAAAAGGAACCCCTGCTGACTCCTATAGATCCCTATCACCCCCTGCATCTCAATTGGGCTCTTGAGAACTGCATCAAAAGATCAAGTTCCTTTGAAGAGCTTGAAAACCTTATCTCTTGCGCGCTGCACTGCAAACTAAAGCTGCCTCCCCTGATGCAAGCTTATGAGGGTATTGGAGCCAAAGTGCTGGGCACATCGTTTGACGCTGAGTATGGCGGCTCTCTGGATGTGCTGACCTGCTGGGATTTAGCCCAGGACTTCGGTCCTCAGCTTAAAATCTATTTCGAAGAATTCTTCAAAGAAGCCAAAGAGCACTTTTCTTCACTTGTCCTTCAAAGAGACTAGACTTTTGGCGGAGCGTAGGTTTTTAGAAGGTAACAGATCAGCACCATCAAGCCGCCGAGGGCCCCAAGCGATACTGCAAGGCCGATGCTTTGGGTGAGGCCTGTTAAGAAGCCAAGGGTAGGCGAAATCCACATATGCTTAGATGCAGCTGACCGGGCGATAAAGTAGAGAAGCGGGATGGCGGCCAAGAAGATGATAAGCGAAGTCATGTCCCAAAACGAGCCTACGCTCACAGGGCCTGCAGGGCCCATCGACTTGCCAAAATCTGCAAAAATTTTAGAAGTACCTGCTTCTATTGCCTTGTAGGTCTTTCCTCTGGCAAGGAGTGGATCCATGGTCTTGGTAGCAATTTCTTGAGCCATTTGGTCGTTGATATTTGCCTCCATGCCATAGCCTAGGTCAATATAGGCTTTAGCTTCACTTCGTGCGATAAGCATCAGAATGCCGCTATCGCGCCCGCGTGGACCTACCTGCCATTCGCTAGCAATCTTTAACGAAACATCTTGTATTGGCTGGCCTTCTAGCGATGGAACGACAACGATAATAATCTGCACCCCTTCCATAGCTTCAAATGCGCGAAGCTGCTGGTCTAAAAAGGCCGATTCTTGCTGTGAGATGCTATTTGTCAGGTCGTTGACATATCCCTTGTTTGCAGGGATCTGCAGCGACATAAGAAGAAAGCAAGAAACAAGTAGGGAAAGCGCGAACTTCATGAATAGCCTCATTTTCTATTACCCTAACAAAAGGTTGCTCTTTTCCTCAAACAAAACCGCGATAGACGTATCGTTTGCCTTTGCCGACAAGCTCTAAGCCTTGGTCCTTAAAAAAGTTTTGGCTAAACACAAGCGATGAGCCAACTTCTGTTTCCACTATTGCTGCCTTGTTGTCATGTCCCCATTGGCGAACAAGCTTAAACGCTTGCCTGCCAAGCGATTTATCTCTCATGTCCGGCATGATGTAGAAGGCGCAGATTTTAAGACAAAGCTCCGGCAAATCTTCATCAGGAAAGCACTCCTCTTCAAGATGAAGGTCGCAAAATCCAATTATGTTACTGTTGGATTCAATAAGAAATATTTGAGGTTCAAAATCAAGAGTTTCGTTAGAGTTTCTGCCCTGCTCCTGTAAAAAAGCGCTCCACATTTTTGCGTGAAGGGCAATTTTTTCTTTATCACCATTAAGGGGCAAAAGTCGCATAGTGCAAAGTCCTCTTTTGACCTCTCTATACTATATTCCTGAATTGCAGGATATAGGCAAAATTGGTAAAATGTTCGGCATGAAATTAGAGCTATATTACTACGACCACCCAATTCTTAGGCAAAAGACGCAGCCTGTTACTCAGATAACGGATGAAATTTTGCAGCTTATCCACGACATGGAAGAGACCATGGATGGCCCTCAAGCTATAGGAATCTCTGCAAATCAGGTCGGCAAACTCCTTTCAATATGCCTAAGCCGCTACCCTGTGGAAGATGAATTTGGCCACTACTCAAGAGCTCAAACCAAGGTCTATATCAACCCAAAACTTTCAAATCCAAGTAAAGAGACCTGGTTTCATGACGAAGGCTGCCTTTCTATTCCCAAGCTCTATTTAGAGGTGGAACGGCCTGTATCCATTACAGTAACTGCCCTCGATATCCATGGCAAAGAATTTACTGAAACGCTCTCTATGTGGCCGGCACGCGTTCTCATGCATGAAAACGACCATCTAAACGGCAAGCTTTTTATTGATAGAATCACAAAAAAACAGCGCAATATTGCAGAACCAACATTGCGCCGTATTCATAAGAAATTTAACCCTACTTTATAGAGCCTTTTGCAAAAGGCTCTGTAGGAATTACTGGGTAATTTCGGTCTCTGGGTGATTGTACTGGCTTATGCTGTGACGAGCAAGAGAACCTGTCCAGAAGGAGAGGATCAAGCATGCAGCAACAAAAGCTGTAGCAAACCAGCCGGTAATTTTTTTCAAAATTTCAGGCGTAGATGTGCCAAAAAGTGAGTCTGAAGAGTCACTTGAGCCAAACGTTGTTCCAAGTCCACCGCCCTTTCCCTCTTGTACCAAGATGAGAAGGCATAGGAGCAAGCAGGTGATGAGAAACAGTGTTATAAAGAAAAAATATAAAAATGTCATATCAGTGTCCTAAATAAATATAGTGCTATCCATTTTGCCTGAGAGAGAGAATTTTGGCAAATGAATCAGTAGCTAATGATGCAGAACCTATTAAGAGGCCATCTACATCGTCGCAATCTAAGAAGCTTTCGGCATTTTTGGGGCTCACCGAGCCGCCATAAAGAAGCGGAATAAGGGCTGCAGCTTTAGTATCAAAAATCTCTCCCAACAGGTCGCGGCACAGCTTCGATGCAGCCTCTACGGTCTCAGGATCTGCTGCAAGGCCGGTACCGATTGCCCAGACAGGCTCATAGGCAATTTTTAAGCTTTTTACGGCCTTTTTATCTACGTCCTTCAACCCAATGCTGAGCTGTCTTTTAAGCACCTCTTCGGTTTTATTGGCTTGGCGCTCTTCCACGGTCTCGCCTACGCAAAGAAGTGGGGCGATGCCGCTTTCCAGGGCGCGAACCACTTTGCGGTTAATAAGGGCGTCACCTTCATTAAAAATTTGTCTTCGTTCGCTATGGCCTAGCAGGACAAATTGAGCGCCGGCGTCTTTGAGCATCACAGCCGCCACTTCGCCGGTAAATGCGCCCTCAGAAGCGTCGTTCATATTTTGCGCGCCGATGATAATTTTAGTGCCTTTTACTTTGTCTGCAAGCGTCTTTATTGCCGTGTAAGGCACCGCCAGCATCACCTCGCAGCTTGCCTTGTCTGCAATTGGCGTAATTTCTTCAATAAACGCCATTGCCTGATCAATCGTTTTATACATTTTCCAGTTGCCAACAATCAGGCAGGGCCGACTCTTTTTTGCCATTCTAACCTCTATTCAAATCATAATCGAGTTATAGCCGTTATAGCCTAATTATCCTTTTGCTTCAATATCTGATCTTAGCTCGGCTTTGTTGCATAATTCACCACAGAGCCACAGAGCGCACTGAGGAAAGTGAGAACATTGAGACAAAATTACAGAACTTTCTCACAATCTCACTAGATTCTCAGTGATCTCAGGCCTCGGTGGTTATTTATGGAACAACGCCTCTTAGCTTAAAAAGGGGCTTGAGAAATTTCAGCAAAATGCGCATGCTTACCTGTTATGACACAGCCTGCTCAACCGCTTATACTTACTGTTTCAGAGATTACGCAAGCGATTAAACTCACGCTTGAGGGTACCTATCCACGGGTTTGGGTGAAGGGCGAAGTGTCCAACCCAAAGCTTCAGACCTCTGGCCACTTCTACTTTTCATTGAAAGATGATTTTGCGCAGATCCCGTGCGTCTGCTTTCGAGGCGACTTTCAAAAGTCCGGCCTTCAGCCAAAAGTTGGCGATCAGATTCTTGTACGAGCCGAAATGAGCCTCTATCCGCCAAAAGGAGCCTACCAGCTAGTTGTGCGAGAGTTTTCGTATGTTGGCGTTGGAGATCTGCTTATGAAGCTTGAGCTTTTAAAGCAAAAACTTCAAAAACTTGGATACTTTGCAACTGAGCGTAAACGGGCCATTCCGCGCTTTCCAAAGCGCATTGGCGTAGTCACAAGTCCTACGGGGGCGGTTATCCAGGATATCCTAACGGTTCTTGAAAGGCGCATGCGCGGCTTTCACCTTATCTTAAACCCGGTTCGGGTGCAGGGCGACGGAGCAGATCAGGAAATTGCCCAGGCTATAATGCAATTTAACCACTACAAGATGGCAGATGTGCTGATCGTTGGACGCGGCGGCGGAAGTTTTGAAGATTTAGCTCCCTTCAACAGCGAAATTGTAGCTACAGCCATCTTTCAAAGCGAAATCCCCATCGTTTCAGCCGTTGGCCACGAGACAGATTTTACCGTGGCAGACCTTGTGGCCGATGTTCGCGCAGCAACCCCTTCGCAGGCAGCTGAAATTATCTCACACGAGCAGACCGAGCAGTTAGAAAAGCTTGGCAAGTACTATAAACAGATCGCACAAACAGTCTACAAAGGGGTAAAGGCGAAAAAGAAAGAGCTCTATACGCTCGCAAAACAGCCCTCTTTTTCATCCTCAAGCTATCTTTTGGGCTCATTTCAACAGGTTCTTGACGACAAGGGCGATGAGATTGATATGGCCGCTCGGCGCCGCATCCAATCCATTGCGCAAGATTTGCAGCGCTTTAAAAAGAGCCTGGAGGTGGTGCGGCCAAGCAACAGAATTTCGGAGCGAAAGCAGGAGCTTATTCAGTATCAAAGAAATATTAATACCTCTTTGCGTCGCCTGCTAACCGCAAAAAAGCAAAACCTTATTTCGCAAAATGATGCCCTTAACGTAAGCTTTAAGGCGCGCTTTATGATGAAAAAAAGGGCTTTTATGGCATGCAGTTTTGCCCACATTATTCCCCAAATTGTGCAGAAAAAACTCCTCGAAAAAAAGCGAAAGTTAGAAAATGTTACTGCCCAGCTGGAATCTGTCCACCCAAAGAAAATTTTAGCAAAAGGCTATAGCATTATCTTTTCCCAAAAAGATGGTTCGGTGATATCCTCAGTAGCAAACATTATACCCCCTCAGGCTGTTCGCATTGCATTTGTCGATGGCGAGGCAGAGGCTGAAATTACTACAGTAAGAGCAATACCCAAATGAGCAATCCAGACAAACCACAAGCTGAAGTTTCGTTCGAAAAGGCCTTTGAGCGCCTGGAACATATTTTGGAGAGCCTAAACACAGGCCATCCGACACTTGAAGAGTCTCTATCCCTTTATGAAGAGGCAGATGGCCTTATAATCAACTGCCATCGCAAGCTTTCAGATGCAGAAAAGAAAATCGAAATGCTGATGAAAAATCGAGCCGGCGAGCTGCAGCTTGGCCCTGACAACAAACCCCAAACACAAAGTATGCCATGAAAGTAGCCATTGCAGTTAACTACACAAAGCCGCAGGCCAAAGAGCTTGCTCGCGAAGTTGTGCACTTTTTAGAAAAAAAGGGTGTAAAAGTATTAGATATTGAAAAGGACCCAGATGAAAAGGATATCGACTTTGTTATCTCTCTTGGCGGCGATGGATCGATCCTGGCGCTCTTTCACAACCACCCCCACCTTGACGCCCCGATTATGGGCGTTAACTTTGGCACCCTGGGCTTTTTGGCAGACATTACCCCTGCAAACCTCTTTCGCAGCCTGGAGCAGGTGCTTGACGGCAACTACGAGGTGCAAGAGCGCCTTATGCTTGAGGGTGTAAAAAGCGACGGCACAACATGCTTTGCAGTAAACGAGATGGTGGTGCACCGCGGCCCAAACTATAACCTGGTAGATGTAGCTCTAACCGTCGATGGCAAGTACTTTAACACCTTTAGCGCCGATGGCGTCATCGTAGCCACTCCGTGCGGCTCTACTGCCTATTCGCTCTCTGCCGGCGGCCCGATAGTCTCGCCTGAGCTTAAAGCCGTTGTCATCACCCCCATCTGCCCGCACGCCCTCACAAACCGCCCCATAGTCCTGCAGCAACCGGACATAATCGAGGTGCAGTATATAAGCGAATACCTTCCCGCAGAGGTTGCCTTCGATGGCATCTCCCGCTTTTCGCTAAAGCCAAAAGAAAAGGTCACCATCCGCCCCTTCAACCGCCCATTTCGCCTCATAAGCGTGCCGGGCTACGACTACTTTGCCACCCTGCGCACCAAACTCAACTGGACCGGCAGCCTGCGCAATTAAAAAAATATTACTTTTACCTGAAAGGGTTAGGTAAAAAAAGGAAATAGTTTTATGACATCACATGAAATTCGCGCAATGTTTCAAATAGCGCCAACTCAAGGCGCCCCCCAATGGGATGATTTGGAAAGCGAACAGAGCCTTTGGCGCCCGCTTTGCCCAAGAAGTGAACCTTTTTCAGTGAAGACAATACAAACAGTAATCGCGAATCAAGGGATCTATACAAAAGCTGCATTAGTTGACCGCATTAAGACTTTTGTTAACAGCTCAACTAATAATCAACTCAGTGAATTAACCTGTTTTTTTCCATATCGCGATCGTGCAATAATAAGCATCAAGCTAAATCTCAGAGAACAATCTAATCCTGAATTAGCTCCAGATGTTAGTGAAGTTCTCGTGTTTAGAGGTCCCGAAGAGTTGAGAGAAACCTATTCGGGATTACCGCTGCACAAATGGGGTGAAAAGGAAGCTGTTATGAGCGGATTTGCAGTTGGATATTCTTATCGTATTTTTCCACGTTGCATGATTGATACACACGAACTTGTTCATACTATTGCTGGTATACTAAAGGAAAGAGTTAGGGTAAGTAATTTGGCAGGCCAGGTCTAGAATAAAAGAATTTTTTTATGACCACAGTTGACCCTGCTGGTTTATTTTAAGAAACTTCGCCTCACGAACGGAAGACATATAGTCACATGTTTTAAATTACAATTACTCTGTATTTTTAAAGTTTTTGATAGCCTCGTTCATGCCTCACAATATCACAGTTTAGAACTGTGATACTATGAGGCATGATCTTTTGTTGTTTTTTAAAATAATATATTTACAGAAATTAGTATATTATGATAGAATCTTTATATTAATATAAGGAGACTATACTATGCCCTGGTTTTCAACTACTTCCATAAAATGGCCGGAGAGCAATCTTTTGCATTTTGCTGGCCAAGAAGAGGGGCTTTCCCCTGTGAATGAGAAAGTAAGTAAGCTTGCCTCAGATAGCGAGAGCCACCCGGTAAGCAATAGAGTTGGCGCCATCTTTATCGGCATGCCAACCGGAAGCGCTGTTGGTGCAGCGGCATCTTCTTTATTTGCCGCGTTTAAATTGGACCTCTGGAACGATAGAGGTATTTGGGGGAAATCCTATGAAGTATGTACGAAAATTACTGTTAACACAGGCAGTTTTTTAACACATGTAGTTGCGCCCTTGCAGCGTTTAGAAGGCTCTTTGATGAAAGCTGATTTGGGTTTGAGTTATGCCGAGGGCGTAGCTTTCGATATGGGAAGATGGGTGCAAATTACTTCCTTTGGCGTGAAAAACTCCCTTCTCGCTGGTGCGGCTTGCTTCTTCGATTCAAGAGCGTTTACTATATCTAAAATAGGCAATGCCGTTCTTCCGATCGTCAATGAGTATGGCCTGTATATTGTCGGTGCTACGGTTTTAGGCTCACTCATCGGCTATAAATGGTACATGAATAAATGCAAGGCACAAGAAGTGAAGGCAGGAGATCAGTTGGTTGAAACCCTTCAGCGGCGCATAACGCTTGCTGCAAAAGAACTACCAAACCAAAAAAATAAACTGGAACTTGCAGAGAGTATTGACAGGGCAAAGCAAGACATTAAGGATGAGCTTCAAGCAAACACAAACCTCAGCGATACTCAGGTTGACAAGATCACGAAAAAACTGTTTAAGGCTGCAAAAGAGGTGCTTAAGGCTCCTGAACAGTAAACTGTATCTTGGGTGCGGTGCATACTGCACCGCGCTCCGGAGCACGAGTTATGGTAATTGCTTCACAATTTCCTGGAGGCTGCTGTGTATCTGGCTGGCATCTGGCCGGACTTTGGGGTTTGTGTCCAGCATGCTCAAGATGAGGTATTCAAATTCCTCTTTTGGGCTAAGCTCCTTTGAGGCAAGTGCTAACTTGCGCTTTTTTGTTACCTTTTCTACTTTTGTGAAATGCTCTACAAAGCGCTCGTCTAATGGGCGCGGGTCATTCACATAGGAAACTCTTTGGAAGTCGGGTTTTTGGTCATAAAAGAGGCGGTAGTAGACACAGCCTAAGGCAAAAACATCCAGTTTATAGTGATCGGGGTCAGCACCCGTTGGATAGTAGTGCCCTTCGGGGGCCATGTAGGAGGTGTTGCCCTGCAGTCTCAAGTCGCACTGCATGATATCTTTGGCATACATCATGCGGCCAAAGTCTGCGATGCAGCTCTCTATTTTGCGCCGTCCCGGCTCCCCTTCTGGAATCGAAAGAAGATAATTCTTTATCCCAAGATCGCGATGTACAAGTCCTTGATTATGGAGCGTTTTTAGTCCGCTTGCAAGATCGCGAGCAATGAAGGCCTTTTCGTAAAGAGTCAAATCATAGTCGTTAGTGAACACATCTTTAAGCGAACCTGCTGTGTAGAGCTCAGAGTAAATGGCATAGTATCGTACGCCATTATCAATGTAACTTGTAAATGCGATGGTTTTAAAGAGGCCAAGAGAGCCTTGCAGCTGTTTTGTAAGCTGAAGCTCTAGATCCATTTCCTTAGTTTGGCAAGCCCTGGCAACTATGTGCGCTTTTTTCTTATCATAGCAGATTGCTTTTGAAACTGTTTTTTTATGACCTCTGCCTAGGTAGGCCTTATCATCGTCAATAACTACAAAGTATTTCTTTGTTTTGGGGTCAAATTCGATTGTATGCGTAAGTCCTGTCATTTCTTTTGGATAGTAGGTAGTTATGTCGTTGGCTACTGTATTAATATAGTGTGCACATGCAATAAATTGACCTTTAGAAATTCCGAGCTGTTCTTTTCGAAGGGCAAGCTCTTTAGTAGCAACCGCCTCTTTATAAAGTCCGTATAGTTTATTTTCAAAGGCGAAATTTTTTATTTCATTGAAGCTAATTTCTTTATTAATTACTTCTTGCAATACCATACAAAGATGCTCATTATCCCCACGGGCAATGTCATCTTTAATCAATGCTTTTATGCTTTCGGTGGCGTGGAGCTGCGAAGCTAGAAGGCATGAACTTAATAAAAGAACCGGTATACGCATATTTAGCTCCTTTTTCTTACTTCTATATTTTAAAATAATTAATATCAAATAGTTTTGTAAAAAAAGATTAATATGATATAGAGAGAGAAAATAGAGCCTTTTGTTAAATTCGGACGGTTGGCAAAGAAGATGATTTTGAGTTAGTTTGCCAGCCACGAAGTGGCCGAAGCTCTGCCCCCGAGCAACATACTCAAATCGAGTAGGGCTCGGGGGCAGAGGGGCAAAATGGCTCAAAAGGGCGTCTTTGCCAACCGTCCGAATTTAACAAAAGGCTCTAGGGAGGGTTTTATGAGCATACGCTGTTTTGCAGTACAAAAGCCAAAAGAATTACTTCAACCTTACGAGTATGAGCCAGCTCCTCTTGGCCCTTGGGATATTGAAGTGGCAATTAGCCACTGCGGCATCTGCCATAGCGACATAAGCCTTATAGATAATGAATGGGGAAATAGCATCTATCCATTAGTTCCCGGCCATGAAATCGTGGGAACTATCACAGCCGCAGGCCCCAATGTAAAAGAGCTAAAACTCAATCAACGAGTAGGCATAGGCTGGCAAAGAGCCTCTTGCATGATGTGTGAGTGGTGTTTAACGGGCCAAGAAAACCTCTGCCTTACTCAAGAAGCTACCTGCGTTGGCCACCAAGGAGGCTATGCTGAAAAAATTCACGCCGACAGCCGCTTTGCCTTCCCGATTCCCGAAGGACTTGATTCTGCAGATGTAGCTCCCCTTTTTTGCGGCGGGGCAACAGTCTTTTCTCCCCTCCTCCATCACAAGATCGGCCCTTTATCAAAGGTTGGTATTCTGGGCATAGGCGGGCTTGGCCATCTAGCGATTCAGTTTGCAAAAGGCTTTGGCTGTGAGATTACAGCCTTTTCATCAAGCCCGGACAAACAAGAGGAGGCAAAGCGCCTTGGAGCAGACCACTTTATTTCAAGCAGCGATAAAGATGCCCTAAAAAAGGCCGAAGGCTCTTTAGACTTTATCCTCTCAACAGTGCCCACCCCCCTCTACTGGCAAACCTACCTTGAGCTTTTACGCCCCAAAGGCACCCTCTGCTTTGTCGGCGCCCAAACAAAGCCAATAGAAGTTCCCTTCTTCTCGATCATATCAGGCCGTAAGTGCGTAACAGCTAGCAACATAGGATCACGCCCTGACATCCGCAAGCTTTTAGAGTTTGCTCTTCGCCACAACGTAAAAGCGGATATCGAAATCTTTAAGCTTAAAGATGTTAACAAGGCAATTGAAACTGTTCGCGCCGGAAAAATCCGCTATAGAGCGGTCTTAGAGGTTTAAAGAAATGACCAAAGGGACATAAAGGACCAAAAGGACATAAAGGACGAAAGGGACGGTGGGCTATTGTCCCTTATGTCCCTTATGTCCTTTTGGTCCTTTAAAAAAGCGTAGGCACTTCAGAGTGCGTTTGCTGCTTTACAATACCAAAGCTCTTGCGATGAATAGCTGACGGCCCATACTTTTCTATAGCTTTACGGTGGATAGCGGTGGCATAGCCCTTATGCTTGTTAAAGCCATAGTGGGGGTAGCTTTCGTGATAGGAGTCCATGAGGGCATCTCGGTGCACTTTTGCGATGATTGACGCGGCAGCAATACATTGGCATGCAGCATCGCCGCGGATCACTGCCCGGCAAGGAAGGTCTACAAAGGGAACATCCCGCCCATCGACAAGTACAAAGTCGGGCTTTTTTCGAAGGGACTCTATTGCCTGCTTCATCGCTAGCAGCGTTGCGCGCAAGATATTGATCTCATCGATTACAGTGTGAGAAATCTCGCTTAAGGCATAGTGTATGTCAGGATGAGTAGTGAGAAAGTCAGAGAGGCGCTTTCTTTCGTTGGCAGACAGCGCTTTAGAGTCTTTAATGCCGTGAAATACAACGCCCTTAGGGAGAATACAGGCGCAGGCGACGACCGGGCCAGCAAGTGGCCCGCGTCCAACTTCATCAACCCCCGCGATTTGGCAAAATCCGCACTTCCAGAGGGCAAGTTCATGCTCTAAAAGGGCATCCTGCATCATCTTGACGGAGTCTGCAGGGGGCTTTTTTTCTACAAGGTCAAAGATCTCAAGCTGTTGCATCAGCTGCAAGCTCTTGAGAAGCAGCTTCTTGAGTTTCTCGACCTGACTGTTCGCTCTCTTGTGCAAAGCGCCCTTTTACCTTTGAAGCCTTACCAGATGAGCCTCTGAGGTAGTAGAGTTTAGAGCGGCGCACATGGCCACGGCGCACAACTTCGATGCTGGAAACGAGCGGGCTGTGGAGGAAGAATACTCGCTCCATGCCTTCGCCGTAGGCGATGCGGTGAACAGAGAAGGTCTCTGATACGCCGGTGCCAGAACGTGCAATGCATGTGCCGGTAAATGTTTGAAGGCGCTCTTTTCCGCCATCTTCAATGATTCTAATCTTTATGCAGATTGTATCGCCAACGTTAAAATCCGGTATGTCGGTTTTAATCTGCTTCTGTTCAAGTGTCTGAATCACGCTATGTTTGCTCATGATTGTCTCCTAATTGTATCTTTATGCCCGGTTTCATACTTTTGCCAAAGATCCGGGCGAACCTTTTGTGTCTTATTTTCCGCCGCCTTTCGTCTCCATTCGGCAATTTTTGCATGATCGCCTGAAAGAAGCACCGGAGGCACCTCTACACCTTCAAAAACATCCGGCCGGGTGTAGTGCGGCCAGTCTAAAAGCCCATTTTCGAACGAGTCGAACTGCATAGCTTCTTCATCACCTAACACGCCAGGGATAAACCTGGCTACTGCATCCAAGAGTACAAGGGCTGCTAAACTGCCATTTGTCAGTACATAGTCGCCAATGCTGATCTCTTCGTCTACGTCGCTGTCAAGTACTCGCTGGTCAATCCCCTCATAATGCCCTGAAAGCAGTATGAGCTGTTCATTTTTTGCAAGCTCTCGGCACATTGCAGCTGTTAGGGGCTTGCCTTGAGGCGATAGATAGATCGTTTTCGAGTTTTCTCGCTTTCGAGATCTAATCGCCTTGGCTACCGGGCCCGCCATCATAACCATGCCCGGACCGCCGCCGTAGGGCCTGTCATCAACCTTGCGAAATCGCTCGGTCGAAAAACTTCGTATGTCAATGATATCGATTTTTAATAATCCCTTTTCCTGTGCTCGCTTGAGCATACTTACATCAAGCGGCCCGCGAAAAAAGTCGGGAAATAGGCATAAAATATCGATATCCAAAGGTCTAACTTATGCCTTGCCCGCGCGTCTTTGTCTTCTCTTTACAGCTTGACGCATGCGTCTGGCATTAAGAGATTGAATAATAGCAGGAGCCTGTTTCTTTACCAAGCTTTCTGCGCATTCGCTAAGCTCGGCGCCGCTGTTGATCCAGTGCTCTACGCGATCTGCCTTAAAGCTTACGCGGTTTGCTTCATCAGGAGCATAGGGATTGTACCAGCCCAATGCTTCTAGATATTTACCATCTCTTGGTGAGCGGCTATCGGTTACTACTAGTCGGTACATTACACGGTTTGTTGCACCTTGACTTCTAAGTCTAATTTTTAACGCCATACATTTCCTCCGAGCATCTTCTCGAGTTGTTTCATATTTGGTTTATTTTTAAAAAAATCTTTTGCTTGCTTGAACATTTTAACCAATCGGTTTACATCATCAAGCGATCGGCCGCATCCGCGGGCAATTCTGCGACGTCTGCCCATATGCAGCTCGCAATCTTCTCTTCGCTCATCAGGGGTCATAGATAAGATAATCGCTTCAATCTTTGTAATTTCGCTGTCATCTATATCGAGCTCTTTTAGCTTTGCCATGCCGGGAAGCATGCTCAATAGTCCCTTAAATGAACCCATCTTCTTCACTGTCTGCATCTGCTTGAGGTAGTCTTCGTAGGTAAAGCTTGCCGTCCTAAGCTTTTTTTCCATCTCTTCGGCATCTTTTTTGTCAAAGTGCTCCTCAGCCTTTCGAACGAGGTTTATGGTATCCCCCATCCCAAGGATGCGATCTGCCATCGAGGTGGGGTTAAACACCTGGATGTCGTCAATTTTTTCGCCAATGCCCTCAAATTTTATCGGCATGCCCGTCACTTCGCGGATCGATATGGCAGCACCGCCCCTTGAGGTACCATCAAGCATCGATAGGATCGTGCCGGTAAGCGTTAGCCTCTCATGAAAGCTAGAGGCTGTTTTAATAGCATCTTGGCCGGTAGCTGCGTTTACAACAAGCAGCACCTCTTCCGGGGAGATAAGCGCTTTCATCTTCGCAAGTTCGTTCATCAGAGGCTCATCGATATGCAGCCTTCCGGCTGTATCAAAGAGCATCAGGTCATATCCGGCCTGTGATGCATGCGTCAAAGCATTTTTTGCCACTTGAACAGGATCCATAATGCCCGATTGGCTATAGCAGGCAATACCGCAGCTTGCAGCAAGCGTTTTTAGCTGTTCAATAGCAGCTGGCCTTTGAAGGTCGCAGGCAACTACACAGGGGTTTTTAAAGCGCCCTTTTTTCTTCAAAAAGTTGGCAAGCTTTACCGTGTGGGTAGTCTTTCCGGAGCCCTGCAGGCCGCAAAGGAGTATGCAGGCAGGCTTTTCGGTAAGTTTGAGCTCCTCTTCACTGCCGCCCATGAGGGCTACAAGTTCGTCGTGAACTATCTTTACAAACTGCTGAGAGGCCGATACGGAGTCGATAATCTTTTCGCCAACCGCCTTCTCTTTAACGCGCATGATAAAGGTCTTTGCCACCCCATACTGAACGTCAGCTTCAAGCAGCGCCATGCGAACTTCATTCAACCCCTCTGAAATGTTATCTTCAGTGAGTTTTTTCTGTCCGGCAAGCTTGTTAAATACAGTACGAAATGTGTCCGACAGTGCGGAAAACATGCCAAAAGTCCCCAATTAATGTGACATAGGATATCAAAAAATGGAATTAAAGAAAAGGACGTTCACACATAAAGATTGCATTGAAATCAGAGCCCTATTTTGAGGGCTGCTATAAGGGCAAAAAGCACTTTATTATATAGGCTTTACGCATGTACTGTTATAACAAAACCCGCAAGGCCGCCGGTGAAGAGCGCCGTGCCGATAAGGGGATAGACGAAAAATGGGGCAACAAAGCCAATTATGATTGCTGCAACTGATGCCATGAAAGATAAAGTGCGTCTCTGATCAACCTGTGCATATGTTCTCCCGGATGAGGTTGAATAAATAGGCGAGGATGCGCCCCCAGAGGGATAATAGCCCCCAAAGCTTGTTTGAGGTGGATAATAGTAAGAAGGAGCAGGCCTATAAACAGGAGTGCGAGGGAGCATGTTGCCAGGCGCAAAGCGGCAGGCAATAGGATATGGGCAATGAAATCCGTGATAAAAGCATCGCATATAAGAGCTTCCCCGATTTGAAAATACTTTAATCCTTAGAGTTTTTTTGTGTCAATTCCGATCTTGGTTGTGTGCAGTCAGGTTTCAAGTAATTAATATTGTGTTGAATTTAATGTTTTATTATGATATAATTTGTATTTTAATATCACGTATAATGGCTCGGTGGGTACTGCATGTCCATCATGCGTACGCTGAGGGTATCCATGATCTAAATTAAGAAGTGGATAATGATAGAAATAAGTAAAAATGATGAGGTTGAAAATTTGCACACGATTAACAGGCCCCGCGGCAAAAATCTTGAAGATGCCTACCAGCTAGTTGATAATTTTATTAGAGCCCAATATCCCGGGTCGCCTCTTTCAAAACATGAACTGCGTGAAATTACAAAAGCGGCCTTTACCTATATGGCAAAAAGGCACAAAGAGCGGCCAAGAAACTGGACTGTAGAAAAGGCAGATCTCCTGGTCGAATCAGTTAAAGGGATTATTATAAATATTAAAACGCCTTTGCAGCCCACACTTCTGCCTACTACAAAAATCGGGCAGTTTGTTCTGAATGCCCTTCGAGGAACACTTCCAAAAGCTCGAGAGATGCTGCAGGAAGGGCAGCTTATGAAGGCAATACTCTGGAAGCAAGACAAAGAACTGCTTAAAGAGATCCGAACCTTTTTAAACGAAATCTTTTTGGATATATACAACTCCCACGCGCTCAATGCGCTCTCAAAAGAGAAATCCTTTCATATGGAAATGATTATCGGTGATCTTTTGTCGCTCTATCCCTTTCTTCAACCAAGCCAGGGAGAAAAGATACAGGTGCCTGTTAAAGTTGGCAAAGCTTGGGAGCTTGCCACGTATACTATTGAGAAAATTGCCCTTACGCCAAGCTGGATGGGCTCTCCCATCATGGCCTTTGGCTTGACCCCGCAAGATAAAAACCACCCTCCTCTTCTGCTCTTTAAAGGGACAACCTTTCCCACAGATACAGGTTTTGGTCTCAGCCTGCTTACTGACTTAAATCCCGCAGCATCCGTAGGCTCATACGCCTTTGAAACAGGCAAAAAAGCAATCCAAAGCTGGTTAGAGAAGCAAGAGCAGAGGGCGCAAATCTTTGGCAAAAGCCTGGGAGGCGCTCAAGCGTGGAGATGCGCGCTCAACTTCCCTGAAAAGGTAGATAAAGTAATGGCCTATGGAGCGCCTGGATTTTCAAGCCGCGATAGAAGTCGCTGGGATAAAATTCAAAAAAAGCCGCAAGTTGCCATGTTTCATCAGCAGGGAGATCCAGTGCCCTTTTTCGACAAAGTTGCAGGCCCAGATGAAAACATCCGACACTACAAAGTCTTTGGGCTAAAAGCGCGAACGGGCGTCATGGCTCATGCCGATATCTTCTCTACACACCAAGAATCAAAGCTCATCAAAATAGACGCGCAAGATCTGCAGCAAAAATATAAGCGTACCACTCTTACCGTCCTTCGCTCGCTCCTTTCAGTTTTTCTTCTGCCCTGGCTCATCTTAGCACATGCCACAGTTACATCCTCTAGAAAGGCCACCCATCTTATTCGAGGACTGTAAGATGAAGGACCAAAAGGACCTAAAGGACTAACAGGACATAAGCCAATGTCCCTTAGGTCCTTTATGTCCTTTTGGTCTTTTACGTCCCTTTTTATTAAACTTTAAACTTGATAAACCTATCCATGCCTGCAAGGTCTTTTTCAACTTGTACCTGTTTAAATCCAGTAATCATTGCACAAATCGCTTCGGCCTGGGTAGAGCCTATTTCGAACCAGACAGTAGCCCCGGGGTTTGTATGGCTCGTAAGCTCCGTTATAAGGCGTTCGTAGCACTCAAGGCCTGACTTTCCGGGGACTAGGGCCTGTTTGGGCTCAAAGTCGCGCACGTGAGGTGAGAGCGTGGCATACTCCCCTTCTGCTATGTAGGGAGGATTGCATACGATAAAGTCTGCTTTTTTTGTGCCGAAGGGCTTTAAAAGGTCGCCTTGGATCAGTTCTACATCAACGTTATTGAGGAGGCTGTTGCTTTTTGCAACGGTTAGGGCATCTTCTGAGATATCAGATAGTGTAACAGTAAGTTCCGGAAGCGCTTTTTTTATGGCGATCCCGATGTAGCCGGAGCCTGTACAGACATCCCAGAGCGTTTTTCCTTGGTATGCAGTGGATTTGATCTCTTTTACAACTTTATCAATAAGAAGTTCAGTTTCCTGTCTTGGAATAAGAACTCTGGGATCTACTGCTATCGTGCAGCCATAAAACTGCACCTTACCCTCGATATACTGCAGGGGCTCATTAGCGGCCAGGCGTACAAGTTTTGCTCGAACTTTTGTAAGCTCTTCTTCGTTTAAAGGCTTGTCGAAATTAAGGTAGAGGTCGAGCCGTTTTTTGCCGAGAGTAAAGGCGATTAACTCTTCAACTTCATGACGAGTGTGCGATGAGCCTTTTTTTTGTACATACTCCCAAGAGGCTTTTATAATCTCGCCGAGCGTCTTCATTCTTCAGCTTTTAGGTAGTGGGCAATAAGGGCTTCAGAAATCTCCTGAAGGTCGCCATTGATGATCTGATCGAGGTTGTATTTGGTTAGCTCTATGCGATGGTCAGTCAGGCGGTTTTGGGGGAAGTTATAGGTTCTTACCTTTTCTGCCCGGTCGCCTGAGCCAACTTGTGATAGGCGCGTGGCATCTATTGCCTCTTTTTTCTTGCGCAAGTCGGCCTCAGCAAGCTTTGCGCGAAGCACGCGCATTGCTTTATCGCGGTTTTTATGCTGGCTGCGCTCTTCTTGACAGAAGACGACAATTCCAGAGGGTATGTGGGTAATGCGCACGGCGCTGTCTGTCTTGTTTACGTGCTGGCCGCCGGCCCCAGATGCTCGCGTGGTGTCGATGCGAAGGTCATCGTCCTTAATTTCGATGCTTTCATCTTCTTGCGGCTCTATAAGTGCTGCACAGGTTATTGTGGAGGTGTGTACGCGGCCTTGTGCTTCAGTTTCCGGCACGCGCTGGACGCGGTGTGTGCCCCCTTCATACTGCATGTAGCGGTAGACATTGGGGCCTGAAAATACGGCCACATATTCTTTTAAGCCGCCAAGGTCAGATTCGGTTGCCGATAAACGTTCGACTTTCCAGCCCATTTTGTTGGCAAACATCTCGTACATGCGGGCGATATCTGCTACAAAGAGTGCTGCCTCGTCGCCGCCTGCTCCTGCGCGAAGTTCTATGATCGTATTGGCGCTGTCGTAGGGACTTGGGGGGTAGAGTGCCATTTCAAGCTTATGGCGATTTGCCTCTAGCTTTTTCTTTAACGATTCGATCTCGTCGTTAAGGACGGCAATAAATTCGGGGTCTTTTTCATTTTTTAGCAGCTCTTCGTTATCTAAAAGCTCTCTTTCTTCTTTAAAAACAGCTTCAAACATACCTTTAAGCTCAGAAAGACGCGCATATTCTTGCGTGCATTCTTTATACTTTTTTTGGTCGCTGGCTGCGTCTGGATAGCTGAGCTGTTCTTCAAGCTCTTTTAGGCGAATGACAGCATCATCATATTTTGGGTTCATAGAAGAGGGAGGGCCATTTTAAAAATGGCCCAAGAACGTTAAGCAGCTTTTGCTGGTTTTTTGGTCTTTTTAGTCTTTTTATCTTCAGACTCTTTTTCTTTTTGCTCTTTATTTTGCTCATCTTGAGCTTGAGCTTTTTGTTGAGCTGCAGCATAGCGCTTTGTAAACTTGTCTACGCGGCCTTCTGTGTCGACAATGCCTTTGCCGCCAACAAAAAATGGGTGCGAAGATGATGAAATAGGCACGTGAACGGTTGGGTATTCTTTGCCGTTATAAGTCTCTACATTGGCTGTTTGGAGAGTTGATCCGCAAACAAACTTATGGTTGGTTGCAGAATCTACAAACAACACGTCTTGGTACTTTGGGTGGGCATTTTCCTTCATAATCACTCTTAAAGTTAAATTCTTTGCCCAACATAGTAGCCTACCCCCTTGATAAATTTCAACATAAAATCGTTTTTCCTGGCAGCAATTGATCATTTTTGATAAAACAGTGTTCATGAGTATACCGCCATGGCAATTTCAAAGGGCCTACACGCCTGATACTATTAAGCGGCTTTTGCAGATTACAGCCCTAGTGACACTTGTTTCAGTATCACTTGATCAGTGGCTTGGGTTGCAGCGGCTTTTTACCTTAAGTCCGCTTTTTTATACCTCGGGCTACTTTTGGCAGCCGATAACTTCACTTTTTTTGCTGCCATCTGCTGACTTTTCTTTCGGGTTTTTGCTAGATTTTGCCTTCACTATGCTGGTTTTTTGGCTTTTTGGCTCGCTTGTGCTTGAGCGCATTGGCAAAACGCGCTTTCTTATCACCTACTTTGCAAGCGGCATATTAAGCGGCTTTGCAGCTCTCTTTGTTATGCACAAATTTCAAATATTTACTTATTCTTCAGAGCTGGTTCCGATGATTCTTTCTATCACCACCCTCTGGGCGATGATAGACCCCTACCAGCAGATTATGCTCTTCTTTGTACTGCCTCTAAAGGCTAGGTGGGTGCTTGTTGTAGCACTATTCGGCACGCTTTTTGTAAGCTTAATCCACCAAGATATCGTCCTCTTTAGCGCCTACTTAACCTCATTTGTCTTTACATACTTTTGGGGTCTGGTTGTCTTGGGGCTGCGCAGCCCCTTTGACTGGATGACCGGGCTAGATCGCATGCTGTATCGTCTTTCCAACGGCACATCGCGTTTTTGGCAGTGGAACATTGCAGGCCCTATAAGAAAAAGGCGCGAGGCTCAGCGTGTGAGCGAAAACGCCTTTGTGGATGGCTGCCTTGACAAAATCTCAAAAGAGGGCAGCTCTTCGCTAACCCTCTTTGAAAAGTTTCGCTTGCGCTGGATCTCGTTTAAAAAAGCATGTTCGAGATAATCCTCTTATTAACGTTCGAGACCGAGACCGTCAATTTTTGCCGCCTAATCGTGTAGGCCAAAAATAACGGTCTCGGTCTCGGTCTCGATAAGGGCAATTTTGTACAAAGTCGAGTGAACAGCATTACTGGGATAGGTTCTTGTATTTTAAATGGGCCGTTGCTATCGTAATAGGCTATGATAAAGCAAGAGCTCACATACGCCGAGAAGTTTCATGACCTTACGCCCTTTCATGAGGCGATCTTTACTGAGGTAAGAAAAGACCTTCGTGATGACCACCTGCGCCAAGATAAGGGCTTTTTAAAGCGGAATTTTTCGGGAAAACAGCTAAATAAGATAACGGTTCAGGAGCTTTCAGAGGTCTATACAAAGCTTATTGCAGCAGGCTATGATGCAGTATCTGAATTTGTTGCAAACCGTTGGCTATTGCGGCACATAGATATATACAATCTATTTGAAGAGCGCTTGCGCACAATAAACTCTCAGTTTCACGAGATTGTAGAGCTTGATCCAGAGGCTGCAAAATCACTCCTTAATGATGCTGTGGAGCGCTTTGGGGCAGTGGATTGCTACATCTTTTCCGTGCTTAACTCAGTTTGCCTACCCGAAGCTTTGCTTAAGGAACTACGAATTCATGCTACAAGAGCTAATACCCCCTCTAGATAAGATCACAAATGATGACGAGCGCTTTATGCGCGAGGCGCTAAAAGAGGCTATAAAGGCCTTTCAGGCTAAAGAAGTGCCTGTAGGCTGCGTCATCGTTAAAGATGGCCATATCATCGCCCGAGGCTATAACCAAGTCGAGCTTTTGAAGGATGCCACAGCCCATGCCGAGATTTTGGCCATCACGGCGGCAGAAAACGTCCTTGACAACTGGCGCCTAAAGGGCTGCACGCTATATTGCACCTTGGAGCCATGCGCTATGTGCGCAGGAGCTATGCTGCTAACCCGCCTTGACGCTATCGTCTGGGGGGCGCCCGATATCCGGCTTGGGGCAAATGGCAGCTGGGTGGATCTATTTAGCCAAAAGCATCCTCTCCATACCCTGCAGATTCGCTCAAGAGTGCTTGAGGAGTGGTGTCAGCAGCCTTTAAAATTATTCTTTAAAAAACGGCGGGTTGAGAATGAGCAAAATGGTACAAGAATTCGAGAGGATGGTAGCCTTTGAGCGAAATAAGCTCTTAAAGCTAGCAAATCGCCTTCTCCCCTCCCTTGCCGCTGAAGATATCCTTCAGCCCCAAGATTTCCCCGAACTGGAGCAAAACCCCGAATTTCGCTACCAAGAGGGCGTCTGCATTGGCTTAGAAACGGCGTTGGCTACCCTGTATGCTTTGCAAAAGTCACTCTAAAGGACCAAAAGGACGCTGCCTTAAGTCCTTTATGTCCTTTATGTCCCTTATGTCCTTTTGGTCCTTTCTCTCTTTTGTGAAAGATCGCTCTTGTAGAATAAGTGATTTTAGTGTATAATTTGAGCTACTACTAACATTTTTACGAAGGGAGATACTGATGTCTCTGGACAAAGGAACGAAAGAAGAAATCACAAAAAAGTTTCAGCTGCATGAGAAAGATACCGGTTCTGCAGATGTGCAGATTGCTATCCTCACAGAGCGCATTGCTGAGCTTACTGACCATCTCAAGCGCACACCAAAAGACCATAACTCGCGTTTGGCTCTTCTGAAATTGGTTGGCCAGCGCCGTAGACTTTTAGATTATCTAAACTCTACAGATACAAAACGCTATCAAGCTTTAATTACAAAGCTTAATTTGCGCAGATAAGTCAAGTTTATTCCTTTACGCCTGCAGATCTTCTGCAGGCATCGCTAAATTTTTCTTCCCTTTTTTCCTCAAACAGTCAAAAATGTATCCCTTATTGATACAGGAGTTATTATAACATGAAAGAACACGAAATGCGCTTATCTGTCGGTGGACAAGAGATCGTATTTAAAACAGGCAAAATTGCACGCCAGGCTAACGGCTCAGTGGTCGTATCCAGTGGCGATACGATGATTTTGGCAACTGCATGCGCGACAGGCTCGCCCTTGCCGGATGTCGATTTTCTTCCCCTAAGAGTTGATTACCAAGAAAAATTTTCTTCTGTCGGCAGAACCGCTGCAGGCTATATAAAGCGCGAAGGTAAGCCTACAGAGCGTGAAACGCTTGTATGCCGCCTTATCGACCGCCCTATACGTCCTATGTTCCCCGATGGTTACTACCACGACGTGCAGATCCTCTCCTACGTCTGGTCCTACGATGGTAAAAACAGCCCGGATATCTTGGCTATTATAGGCGCATCTTGCGCTCTTGCCATATCAGAAATCCCCCTCTTGAAACCTATTGGAGCAGCTCGTGTAGGGCTAGTTGACGATCAGTTTGTGGTAAACCCCACTGTCGAGCAGCAAAAAGCTTCAAAGCTTGACCTCGTCATGGCAGGTACTGAAGATGCTGTACTTATGATCGAAGGCCACTGCGACTTCTTAACTGAAGATCAGGTGCTGAAGGCAATCGAGCTTGGCCACGAGGCCATCCGCACTATTTGCCATGGCATTGGCAACTGGCAAACACTTCTTGGCAAGCCTAAGAAGACAGATACACTCAAAATAGCCGACGAAAAGCTCTTTAAAGAAGTCCAAGCACTTGTTGCAAAAGAGCTTAAACAGGTTACCTATATTAAAGAAAAGAAGGTTCGCGACGATGGCGTAGGCAAGCTTCAGGCAAAAGTTATCGAAGAGCTTACGAAAGAAGGCCGCGATCCCCGCTACACTGAAAAAGATGTAAAAGCTGCCTTTAAAAAGCTCTCTAGCGACATCATGCGTCACATGATCATCGAAGAAAAGGTACGAAGCGACGGCAGATCGACAAAAGAGATTCGCCAGATTGATATCGAGCAGAGCATGCTTCCGCGCGCTCACGGCTCATCGCTCTTTACCCGCGGCGAGACCCAGGCAATGGCAGTTTGCGTCCTGGGCGGCGAAACTATGGCCCAGCGCTTTGAAAATTTAGAGGGCGAGGGAGCCAGCCGCTTTTATCTGCAGTATTTCTTCCCCCCATTTTCTGTTGGTGAAGTAGGCCGCGTAGGTCCTCCGGGACGCCGCGAAGTGGGCCACGGAAAGCTTGCAGAACGCGCTTTAATGGCTATTTTGCCATCAAAAGAGTCATTCCCCTACACTATACGCCTCGAATCCAATATTACAGAGTCCAACGGCTCATCGTCAATGGCTTCAGTATGCGGTGGCTGCCTTGCCCTTATGGATGCCGGCGTTCCAGTTAAGCGCCCGGTTTCAGGTATTGCCATGGGCCTTATCTTAGAAAACGGCCACGCTGTAATCCTTTCTGATATCTTAGGTGTTGAAGATGCCCTCGGGGATATGGACTTTAAAGTGGCAGGTGACGCTGACGGCATCACAGCCTTCCAGATGGACATCAAAGTTGAAGGAATTACCGTTGAAATTATGCGCCAAGCTCTTGCACAGGCAAAAGAGGGTCGTATCCACATCCTTAACAAGATGCTGGCAGTATGTCCAAAACCGCGTGAAGAGATGTCTGAATGGGCACCTCGCATTGTAACATTGCAGGTAAAGCCTAGCAAGATCGGCACTATCATTGGTCCCGGCGGCAAACAAATTCGTGCAATTATCGAGCAGACAGGCGTTGAGATCGACATTAATGACGAAGGTATTGTAAGCATCGCTTCATCAAACCTCAAAGGGATTGAAGAGGCAAAGGCTATTATCTACGGCTTAACTGCTGAAGTTGAGATCGGTAAAACGTATGAAGGTCCGATCACGTCAGTAGTCGCCTTCGGAGTTTTCGTTGAAATCCTGCCCGGAAAAGAGGGCCTATGCCATATCTCCGAGCTGGACAACATGCGTATCGAAAACATATTCGACTACACCAAAGACAAATGCCGCGTCGGCGATACAATCGCCGTAACGGTGCTCGACATCAACGACCGCGGCCAAGTAAAGCTCAGCCGCAGGGCCCTTTTGCCTAAGAAACCTCATCTTAAGCAGGAAACAGCTGCGCCTGCGGCCTAAAGGACAAAGGACATAAGGGACCAAAGGGACATAAAGGACATAAGGGACAATCGCTCCCGTCCTTTATGTCCCTTATGTCCTTTTGGCCCTTTTGGTCCTTTACTTGTTACAAGAAGTTCTTCCTAAAACCTGATAAACCACACACCAACTAGCCAGAGCCTCGTAGAGGACAAAAAGCCCTGCCCCAAGCGCTATGTAGCTATGAAACCACCAGGCTAAGATAAAGAGTATAAATGAAAAGATCGCCCTTAGGAGGCGATCTTTTGTTCCGATGTTTTTCTTAAAAGACATATTAGCTTTGTAGCTGGAAATTTTCTTCAGGGGTCTTTGGCTCGGTGGAAGGAAGCGGCGGCGCTGGAGGCGGTGTGGCATCCGTGCCGGTCTTTTTATGCAGCTCTTCAATCGCTTTTAGCTTTGCGCGCTTTTCCTCGATATTCCACTCGCGTTTAACCATCTTTGCGACATCTTCGGCGTCTACAGTTTCAAATTCCATCAGCATGTCTGTCATCAAGATCACCACATCTTGGTTAGCTTGGATGATCTCTTTTGCATAGGCATAGGCGTGCTGGAGGATCTCCTTTACTTCGGTGTCGATTTCTTGGGCTGTAGCCTCAGAATAGAGCTTTTCTTTGTACTGGGACATGCCAAGGTACTGGCCGCCCTCTGATCGCTCGTCGTAGGTCACGGTACCAAGCTTGTCGCTCATGCCCCATTCGCATACCATGCTTCTGGCAATAGCGGTAGCGCGCTCGATATCCTGCTTTGCACCGCTTGAAATATCATGTACAAAAATTTCTTCAGCAGCGCGTCCGCCCATTAAGACAGCAAGTTGGTCTAAAAGCTCTGTCTTCCAGTAACTTACACGGTTTTTCTTAGGTAAAAATTGCGTCGCACCGAGAGAATAGCCTCGTGGGATAATAGTTACCTTATCGATAGGGTCAGAATGCTTTACAAAGCAGCCTACCACTGCGTGGCCTGACTCATGGAAAGCTGTGGTTTTCTTTTCCTGCTCATCAAGCTCCATGCTGCGTCGTTCCTTGCCATACAGCACCTTATCGCGCGCTTCAAATACCTCTTTCGCAGTCACGGCGCTTCTGTCGTTGCGAGCGGCAAGAAGGGCAGCTTCGTTTAAGAGGTTTGCAAGGTCAGCACCGGAGCAGCCTGGTGTACTGCGAGCGAGCGCCATAAGGTCGACTGATGTATCAAGTTTAATCTTTCTTGCATGAACTTTTAAGATTTCAAAGCGACCTTTGATATCTGGAAGCGGGATATATACCTGGCGGTCAAAGCGACCAGGGCGAAGAAGAGCTTTATCCAGAACATCAGGGCGGTTTGTAGCCGCTATCATGATAATGCCCTCTGTTGTGTCAAAGCCATCCATTTCAACAAGGAGCTGGTTTAGCGTCTGCTCACGCTCATCGTGGCCGCCGCCTACGCCTGCGCCTCTATGGCGGCCTACAGCGTCAATTTCATCCATAAAGATGATGCATGGGGCGTTTTTCTTCGCATCTTCAAACATCTTGCGGATACGGCTTGCGCCAACGCCAACAAACATCTCCACAAAGTCAGAACCTGAAATTGAGAAGAATGGGCAGTCAGCTTCGCCGGCAACAGCTTTAGCGATCAATGTTTTACCGGTACCGGGAGAGCCTATGCAGAGAACGCCTTTTGGTATGCGTCCGCCAAGGGCTGTAAACTTCTGTGGGTTTTTCAAAAATTCTACTATCTCTTGAAGCTCTTCCAAGCAGTCGTCTATGCCTGCAACATCCTTAAAGGTAATCTTGTTGGCACCCTTTGGATAGAGGCGAGCCGGCGACTTGCTAAAGTCTAAAGCACCTGAGCCCATGCCCTTCATCTGGCGCGAGAAGGCCAAGTAGAGGAGGAAGAGGATCAAAAATACAGGAGCTATGCTCAAGAGGTAGCTAACGTAGTTTGGAGCGAGCTCTTCGCTCTTAAAGGTCTTTTCAAGCACTTTGTTAATAGGTTGGTCCGGAGCCTTAAAGTAGGCGCCTTTATTGGCATCAAAGCTTTGCCATTCATCTTTTTCGTTTACAAACCACTGGTGGAACACCTCTGGGTCTTGCTTTTCAAGGGCGCGAGTAGAGAGCTCTTGGTTGTTAAAGAACCAGATGGTCTCAGCAACAGCCTGCGAGGCCTTGTCGAGCTTGATTTGGTTGTCGTCGATCTTCTGGTTTATCGAAGTAAGCTGATCAAGAGTATCTTTATAGGAGCGCACAGAGCGAAGCTGTGTTAAGCGCACATGGTCTTGTACTTGGCTTAGCTGAGCTGTAATCGCTGTAAGCTGGCCTATTGCTGCCTCTACAGCATCCTTTGGATTGGCTGGGTTTGTAAGGCTTGAGTCGATATTTCGAAGGGATTGCTTTATCTGCTCGTTGCCTATGCCGAGAAGTGGCGATCGAAGGTTGCGTACAACCACCTGAAGCTCGCTTATGCTCTGGGCAGCAGGCTGTGAGTGGCTATTTGCCTTAATGTCAGCAAGAGATTGAAAGGTCTTTTCAGGCAGGTGCTGGATGACGATATGGTCGCGTCTTTCCGGCGAGTCAAAAAGCTCATCAAATACGATATAGCCGCCATCAGGAAGGGATTGGCCGGTAATACGCAAAAAGAGTTCTGCAGCATCTTCTACACGCTTTTTGGTAATTCCAAGCTGTGTTTGGAGGCGGTTTTTCTCTTGTGCCATTTCGTGGCTTGAGTCTAAAAGCTCTAAGTACTTATAGCGGTTTTTGCCTTCATCGGTCGTTCTATCTCGAAAACGGCCTGCAAAGGTAACGAGGTTTGCGCTTGCTGCCGTCTTACGGCTATCTTCCGGCTGTATTAGGTCTAGGTTGACGAGTGGCTCAAGCTGGTAGCTAAACGAGACCCGTGCCACTTTGGTCTCGATAAAGTTCTGTATTACTATGAGGGCCAATATTACCCCCATCACAACGAGTACGAGTGAGTTGGAAAATCCCTTTTTCGGTTCAGGCTTTTTTTCGTCGTTCATAATATATCCCTAAATTTTTATTTGATGGTTTTTCCCCTTCCTAACATCCGGGCCGATTTTTTTGCCATCAGAAATTTAAGATACTATAATATCATCTATTTCCTCTCTTTGCAAACCCAATATTGGAGAAATATCAAATGCAAAAAAACATTTTTCTTACAGGGGCCCCCTCGTCCGGCAAAACAACTGTAATTAAAAAGGTAATTAGCATGCTCCCCTTTCCTGCAAATGGCTTTTATACAGAGGAAGAGCGCATAAACGGCAAAAGAGCAGGCTTTAAAATGCATACCCTCGACGGCAAAGAGGCCTATCTTGGCCATGAAGCCATCAAGTCCGACTATCATATCCGCCGCTACGGGGTAAGCATAGAGAACATCGAGACAATTGCAGTGCCCTCTATTGCCCCAAAAGACAACCAGATCATCATCCTTGACGAAATCGGCAAGATGGAGTGCTTTTCCGAGAAATTCAAGGAGGCAGCTTGCCGCGCATTAGACAGCTCAAACATAGTCATAGGCACGATTACACTAGGCGGAACCGACTTTATACAGCAGGTAAAACAGCGTGGCGACATTACCATTTTGGAAGTAACGTTCGAAAACAGGGATCAGCTGCCTCAAACCATCCTCAAGCACCTCCAAAGCCAAATGATAAGTTAACTTGCGCCGATGGAAAATCTCCAACTGCTATTCAGGGATAATAGGGCATGCACTCTCTTCGGAACTTAGCTTTATTTTCTTTGCTGGAAGGCCTGTGAGGAAGGCGACGTAGAGATCCTTTGTGGGGCCGTTTTGTTCTTCGTTTAGCCATTCTTGGATAGAGAAGCTAGAATCAACAAATTTACGGCAGAGATCTTCTAGGAGCCATCGTGGTGGCGTGGATGGCGCAAGGCTTAGTCCAAGCTCACAATAGTGTGCAAGGGTCTCTTTTGAGAGGCTTTCCTCGATGCGTGTTTCCAGTTGTTTCTGAAAGGGTTTTAATGCTTGATACTGCTTAGTGAGCTCTAGCTGCTCGCATATGTCTTGAAGAGATTCTAAGGACTCAATAGATTTTTCAACATATTCCTTTATTTCCGAGACTGTGAGAAAATAGGCGGCATGGGCCTTGAGAATGCGGCCATCTTTTATTGAGAGGGCATGCATAGCGATATCCCCCCAGGTCTCTTTAGAGAATTTCGTAAGCAGAAGTCTATTACATAAAAATTCAAGCTTTGGAAGCAGAAGCATTTTGGCCTTTTCTGCTATGAGGATAAGATCAGAATGGCTTTTTTTCTGTAACTGTATGTGTCCGGTGTAGATATATTCTAAAATTTGCTCGAAGAGATCTGCACGTAAGGTTGCATCTTTAAGGTGAATAACTTGACTTTGTTGACTTCCTTGTAATGGACCTGAAAACATCGTTTCAAAGTAGGGTGAT
Organism: uncultured Chlamydiales bacterium; assembly: GCA_963826935.1. Classification (GTDB taxonomy): domain Bacteria; phylum Chlamydiota; class Chlamydiia; order Chlamydiales; family FEN-1388; genus SZAS-7. Next base: position 1,043,833 of record CAWGYH010000005.1, read on the forward strand.
CTTTTGCTTAAAATAACTTTATGGGCAGAAAATACCCCTCCACCTACTGCCAGCACACAGTCACAAAATCTATCGCTGCGTCTAAAATCATTGGTTTTGGAGTCTATCGCCTGGGCGTTAGCATCAAGAAGATCCGATAGCATCTTGCTATCTTTTCGGCTCCATGAAAGAGAAAGCATAGTTTCCGCGGGGCTTCTTTTTTTTGCCTGAGGGTCGCGCAGTTCAATGTTGAGATAGCGCTGGAAAAGATCGCGTATTATCGAGGACTGTTCCGGCCAGCTTGCGCTGAGACTGCTAAGTCTTACTGTTCCTCTATTTGCACCCTCGCCAAGAGACTTATGTACTTTTTCAAAAAGAGACTTTATTACCGCGCAGACACCATTAAAAACTTCATCACTATACTGCTTTTTAGTCTTTTGATCTGCTTTTGTTGGTTGAGGAAGATTGTAAGTTTCTGAAAAAAATTGTTGGAAAATGTTAACAGGTTTATTCGATGCCTCAGCAGTTGCTAATTCCACATCAGCTGCTGCTTCAAAAAATTGGTGGTAGGTTGGGGATACTAATGTTAAAATTTGAGCTGCTTGCATACTATACTCCTAATTGCATGATCTCACATTTTATCAAGAGCTATCCATTAATGAACAGCGTTAAAAATTGTTGATAGTTTTTTTTACTGTTTGTATATCCAGAATAAAAATCTTTATGTAGCCGCTGTTTTTTCTCTCCCTTTGGGAGAGAATCTGCATTTCACAACCTTTAGGTCTAACGCCTATTTTTCTTGCATAGGTGAAACTGTTTGTGGCATCTTAGGACCATAATTCGAGGCATTTATGCGTATAGAAATACTATTGAGATTATTGTTACCGTTGGTTCTTTTTTTCAACGACTGCTATGCCGAATTTTCGTTTAATGAGCATCCATTGCTCGAGACAAAGCGGCTTGTGCTGCGGAAGATGACGTTGGAGGACGCTGAGGACCTCTTTGTATTTTTATCAGATAAGCAAGTCCTGCAATATGCTGCAATGCCCCTGCATGTTACTGTAGAAGATTCTGAGGGCTATATACGAGGTGCTTGGGATGCTTTTGCACGTCAGGTTCGAATTGCTTGGGTTATTGAAGAAAAAGAGACGAAGGCAATAATCGGAGTCTGTTCATTCTTTGATATCGTTATGGCGCATAAGCGTGCGGAGATAGCCTACATCTTTGCCCAAAACGCCTGGAATAAGGGGTATGCTACAGAGACTGCCCAAAAATTGATAGACTTTGGCCTAAATACCCTGCAGCTTTGCCGAATTCAAGCATCATGCCATCCAGACAATGCTCAAAGCGCAAAAGTGCTCGAAAAATGCGGCATGCAGTACGAAGGGCTCTTGCGCAACTATAAGGTCCAGCATGACGGTCCCTCGGATCGTAAAATGTATTCCATCATCTCAAAGCCTTTTGCAAAACTGTGATGCATGGTCTAAATGCTATACGTAAAACAGCTTATTTGATATCATGATATTGAAAATCATTAAAAAGGTTTTCACTCAATGCAAATCATTACTTTTTTTCCATTAACAAACAATTTTATATGAAGACTGATAGTAAAAGCTATTTTTGTCGCTGTGGCCCTGTTTAGTGCAGATCAAGCAAATGCCCAAAGCATTCTTGAAAAAATTGAACAGAAGCCTGTTATATTCAGCAATCACGATGCAGCAGATAATTCGTTAAGCCAAGCGGTTTATGAATTGGTAAATAGCGCACAATCCTCTATTTTGCTCATAAGTTTTTCTTTAACCGATCAACCACTCCTCAAAAGCATCAATACAATGGCTAGCCGTGGGGTTGATGTTCAGTTCGTTATCGATCGCGATCATATAAACGGACTATCATCCATAATGCATCCATCTATAAAGATCGCCACGCGGGCAGCCGGTGAAGGCCACGTGCATCATAAGATACTGGTCGTTGATGGCGCCTACATATGGCTAGGTTCAGCTAACTTTACACCTAATAGCCTGCTGAAGTCTAAAAACCTTGCTATTGGCTGCTACAGTCCTGAGCTTGGAGCTGCGTTACATGAAGAGGCCGCTTTTATCAGTTCACAGAGGTCAAGATCGGCGATATCACCCCTTTCTTGCAGCTATGAAGGCCAGCTTCTAGAGCTCTATATACTCCCCCACAACCAGCCAGAAAGGCCAACTCCGTTGGCAACAAGCATGAATGAAGCGGCAAAGCAAAAATTACTTAGCCTATTTGAGAATGCGCAGCATCATATCGCTATCTCAATAGAGCAGCTGACCTTTAAAGACGCAAGCCGCGCCCTGATCCGCGCGCATCAAAGAGGAGTTATAGTTGAACTGTTCACCCCTCATCTTGATGATGAAGCGGTAAAACTTCTGCTGCAAGAGGGTATGAACATAAAACGTGTCGACAATATCCATCACAAATTTGCGCTGATAGATAATAAAATCTTGCTAAATGGCTCTCTAAATTGGAGTATGAATGCATTTTCTAGAAGCGATGAAAGCTTTATTGTTTTATACGATCTTTCCGAGCAGCAGCGAGCTTTAATGAATGCCGTTTGGCAAAGCATCTCAGGCAAGCCTTTAGATACTTCAGAATTTGAAACGATTCCTGCTGTAGATGAGGAGCAGGTAGCTGTAAAAGAGGAGGTTGTGAATAGAACAATTGTCACTTTAAATGAGGCAATTCAAAATCACCCGCTGCAAACTCAAGAGGATAAGCGCCTCGTAGAAATTGCAAGAAAGCTTGCTGTGAGGCTGAAACAGTTTATCCCCTACTTGAAGTCAGCTGAAGTCCCGGGCTGCTGCCACTATTCAGGCGAAGAGTACTTGGTAAATGTTGTTGCTATTGCAGAAAAACAAGAACGTGTCGAAGATGCTATAAAACAGCTCAAAAAAACAGCCGGCATCGATAAAAAAGTAAGCGACTATTTCTACAAAACGCTACTTACACTGCAAAATGGACAGAACACTCCCCTCCCTGATTTTTTCCACGCCACAAAAAAGGATGGCCTTGAGGGCATCTTGCAGCTGAAAATCATCCGGCAATCAGTACGTGGTGTTGCAGGACCCGGCACCTATATGTCGTGTAATAACGAAGGACATGCAGGCTATGGGCCCTATGCATTTGCTATTGACGAGAGCTGTTTAGTAAATACACGAGCACTCTTTTTTACAGGACGTCAGCCAAATGGAGATGTCTACTTCAGCCTTTGGGCTGCAGTATTGAAAGATATCGCCATTGCTGAGAAGACCATAGCCTACATAGACACTGCATCTCAAGACGTTGCCTATGTGACAGCGCTTCTCCAGAAGCAAAATTTGAATATTGAAGTGATGGAGCGACCAATTTCGGACAGCATGCGCCTTATTTTTGACCTCAGCACAAAAAGACGAGAGACACCCTCATTCTACTGGTCAAAATTACGTAGCAACGACTACCTTCCAAAAAATATGTACCCTCGCAGTGAATTGGGAACGTTTAGAAGCTTTATGCCTGGGCTATCCTACTTGAATACCAAAAAAGGCACTAACTTGAACTCTATTTAATAAAAGTGGCTCGTCAGCTAAAACATTCAAAACCTAAGTAGCAAGGGATAGGAAAGACGCTTGCCTTCAGATACCAAATTGCCGATCGTCGGGAAAAACTGTGTATACGCATCCTGCCAGAAGCTAAAGGTTGTGGCTTAATAATGTCTGGCTGCATGGTTATAGAGTCTGTTGTTATCTGAACTTACTTGAGATGTCATTTGGTAGTGCTGAAAAATGTTTTTGTAGACGATCGGCAAACTCGCAGCTATTAATGTTATCAACATAGATCCTTTTAAAAACATGCCAGTTAAAACTGGAAAAAGGATGCTTATTCGGTTCAAATAAGCCTAGTTTCAGCAACATATGGAATTTTCTGGACGTTGCGCGAGCGATGATTTCATTGCCCTTGACGCCCATCTTAGCTGCAACCATGGCCATAAATGGAACCATTAGTGTAAGCTCTTCTTTGATCCATGCTTTGCACCCCAATCTATTTCTGGTCTCGTGGTACTCTTTATTGCCAAAGCGATAATCTTTGCAGCTTGCACATTGCTCAATATGGGTTTTAAGAGAGTGGGGGTCAGCGGCTTCGTCCGTAATCACTTTTAGCATCAATGCGATAATGTTTAGACGAGTTTGATCGATCTTATGACCTGGCTCCGGCTGATGAAGTCCCGGAAGCGCTGTTAGCCGATGGAGCCATGAGTATACACTTGTTTCACTACAATTCATTTTATTATCTATACAACTTTAAACATTGATTGATTATAGAAAAATAGTCGCACTCAATGCAATATTTTGTTGGAGAAATAATATTTTTAAGCTCAACGTGGCAAAAAATTGGGGTCGCTGGCTTGCCGCGAGCAAAATCTAATTCTGAATTTTTTAGCAACCTGGGCTTAGTTAACGCTTACTTTAAAAACGCTAAGCGTGTTGTAAGTGTCTTGTAAGGCATAATCCTGTAAAATAATTGCTTTTTCTTTCGGCAAAATAAATTATAATTATCAATAATGACGATGCCATTCGACACCAAATATTTTTTAGTTATTTGGGCGCATCGTAAATTTTCTGAACCCCTAATGAGAATGATATGAAAAATCCAGTTTAGCTGAATGGTAAGAAAGTATTCTTGAAAAGAGCCCATACTGTCCAGACCTGTTTAATGCTATAATTTCCAGGAGAAACTCATAGACAAGGTGTCATGGCGCTCTGGTGAAGCCGAATGGTTTGACCAAAATATAAAAAATTTTTATATCCCCGTATCAATTCAACGAGGCACCTATGTTTTTAAAGAGGGTACAAGAACGCTGGATATAGAGATGGAGCCTAATATATATGCAGATACTCTATCTAAAATGGGCTTTATTTTTTTTAAAATTAACAACGATCGCTTAAGAGCATCCTCATTTGATGTGCAAAGTAAAATCATTTTGGACCTATCAAGTCATTATTTAGATCCCATCGAAGAAGATTCTATCCCGTATAATAATAATAATTGTCTTCAGTTTGTTCTGATGGAGAAAAAAACGGGTCGTTTTGCTGCGGTTCTTTTTGCAGAACTTTATAAGGAAGAACAATTGACAGAAATCCTATCTCTTTCATTGCAGTACAACATTCAAGGACGCAACCTCGGCAGCATGCTATGCGCCCTAAGTATCGATTATTACTATACGAATCAAAGAATTTCTATTTTCCAGCTCAATCCCTTTGGAAATGCTGTTGATTGTTATTTAAAACTTGGATTTATCCAAACGTATCATGATCGTGAAAAGCAATACCCTGGTGAGATGGTTCTCGACCTTAATGAGAATCCTCAAGTTTTCATGAATCGTAAATTGCAACTTCAAACTCAACCGTTTTTTGGTGAACTATTAAGTATAAGAGGCAATCTTGAGAAGGCATAGTCAAGCAATTATTGCCGGGACATCGGAACAAAATATCCCAATCTGGCTCCAAATCAAAGAGTTTACAGAGAAGACTAGTAATTTGTGCAATATCGCCGACAACCTTGATTTCATCTTCAAGCACCAAATGATCTGAAAATTCTTTTCAAATGCTTTCTGAAGGATGGAAAGATGGCCTAAGAAACAGCAAGGCCGAGTTTCTGATGCTTTACGACTCAACCAGCTCTCCTCGAAGCTCTTTAATGATTGATTCTCAAATGAAGCTGGAATCATGAGGCTCATATAGAAGCTATAGGGAGAAGACGCAATAGCTGTATTACCGCTTGGTGTTAAGCAGTGGATGGATGAGATGCAAAAAGGCCAGGATTTGCTGCAAGAAAGCTAAAAGAGTACATAGAGAATACTACTAAGTTGATTCCATATCGGATTGATGCTTCCTACAAGCTGACTGGAACCCGACCAATTTCTTCTTCATCTTTCCAAGTAAGGGGATACAGATACCTATAATCTGAGCCAGTCCAAGATAGCTAATGAACTTTCGACTTTAAGACTATCCTTGAAGCTCTTTAATGATTGTTTCTCGAAAGGGTTAAGGGAAACAGACAAGTCCTGCTTTCTAGAGGGGAAAGAGAGTAAATGTGAGTGCTAAGGGCCATGCTCAATACCGCAACCCTATTTTTCATATTTATGAAATAGGACGTTTGCTAGATTTGCTTAAAAAGTACCTGCCCATAGTTGATGCTCCTTCAGGAACTGTGTTCACCTATATTGCAGGGTCAACAGAAAAAAAATATGTCAAAACATCGCAATATTGTTCTTTCAGGGAAATTTGTGAGGAATAGGAAGTTCAAGCCTTCAGTCACGAGGGCCGGCCCCGAGCACTTCACTCAAGAGAGACTTCGTAAATGAATCTGGCCACACCGCCACAGCAAAATTGCTCCAAGCCCACCAACTACATACGATGCAGCGGCACATGGAGTCCATATACTTTTTTTAGGGGCGTAAGAGTTAATCAATTTACCAACTGCAAATCCTCCAACAGTCAAACCGATAGCATATGGCAAAAGCTGGGCTACAAGGGCTTTATCGTCCTGTTGATTCAGGTGATAGACTGTGCGTCCCATCTCTTTTATTGCGGGGCCGGCAGTTTCACAAAATGTAGTAGTAATACATGAAATATAGTCAGCTCCCACACTACAGACTTTTTTACAGTCCTCTGCAATAGAGCATAGCTTTTTAGTATACTCAAGCATTTCTGGACTTGAGTTGTCTACCAAAGGATTTGTTTTAGTAATACATGCATCTCCTTGGCAGTTCCACCTGTGAAAAGCATCAGCGGTACTCTCAATTCCAACTTTACAGCAGTCCCAGCTCATAGATTCCCCCTATTGTTTATATGAGGGATTTAATCAGATTACGAGATTTATTTGCAACAAAGCCTCGCACCTCTTCAGCAGCATACTTGATTTACAAAAAAAGGTCTTGTCAATGATCGAGGCTGGCCCTTTCGATTGGGACGATAGTTCAATATGAATCAATTCCAGAGCGTTTCCCATAAAGTATCCCTTATTAAAGTACAAAAAATTTAGTTCGGAACGTGACTTTTACTTGCAGGACTTGGTGTTGCTTCGTTATAATCGCTTGGTCGTGTTGCTTAAATAACCACTGAGTCACTGAGAGGCATGAGATCAAAGAAAAGCTAAAAACTCTAAAATATTACGCATTTTTCTCAAATATCTCGCTCTGCTCACTGCCTCTGTGGTTAAACAAATCTGCGACAACGCCTAATCGCTTTCTAAATATTTACAATGAGGTTGCTTATGTCGCCTACCTACTTGAGGCTTGCTCCACCAAGGTTAAATCAGGCGCCTGAGGATGCCGTAAACAAATGTACAGATGCAGAAGTACAGAAAAAAATCTGGGATATGTCGCGCGAGTTGGCTCATCTGACTCAAGAGTCTGACACCCAGCCAGAAACTTTCTGCGGTGAAAGTCTCGCTAACATGCGGATGCAATCGGATTGTATCTGGGAGCAGGTTGCTGATATGGATGACCCTAAAAACATCTATCGAGCTGTAACAGATATACTTTGTTTTGAGCTATTTACTCGCAGAGTAGAAAAAAGATGCCAAACCCATCTGCTGTTAAGAGGTAGTGGTTCGTATAGCGATGCGCAACGGCTTTATAAGCATGCCAAGTTACGTGTAGTAGAGCTTCGACAAATGCCTCTAGCTGATCAAGCAGTTGCCCGTAAAGAATTTTTTTCCGAGGTAGAGAGACAACGCGCTCGCTTGCCGGAACAGAAGGACTTTGCCCAAACGCACACTTCTCGCATTTGCCAAGAGATTGTCGAATGTATTGCGAATAGGCCGCCTGAGCCTGAACCTGAGCCTCTGATATATCCAACAAAAGATTTATGTGCGCAGTTTGATAGGATGCTCGATGGTAAAATGAGTGTCTTGAAAGAGATTGAACATGACCTTGGTTTAATTGATGAACAATTGCTAACGTATTGCCGTGAGTCCTTTTTGCCCGATCGTGACCCTCTGGATTTTAAACAAAAATTACACTTTTGTAGCCAGCATTGTGATAGCCTTGAAGACCGCATACGTGCACATAAGCAATTAGCTCAAAACCCCGACGACATCGATCTTGCTGAAGCGCTGATGATCAGGATAGATGGCGTGCGAAACAGCATTACGGATTTTCACGAAGTTCACGATAGCTCTACTAAAGCAATCCGAATACTCGCGCAATTTCTTCACGCAGATACCGAGTATGAAAGGCAATATTATTTCCATCAAGTAGCTGATGCTATACATGAACTTGAGCCAAGAGGCGTCAAAACCCCACGCTATCAGCAAAAAGTGTATTGCACCATTTTCAAGATCCTGGCAAAGCATGACCCTCGTGTATGAAACATCAATGCAAAAAACTATTAATCTACATTTTACATACGCGTTATATCAAAACTTGACAATTTATTTTTCGCTTATAAAATCACAAGAATGCTATATTGACTTGTTAAGTTGGGGAGTTACTGAAGATGCACGTATCATTTTGTAACGGAGTAAATTATACTAGCGACGATAAACAACCTCCTGCATTTCAAGCAGTTAGTGAATTAGAGCAACAAACCTTTTACGTTGCGGCGGCAGCGATAGAGGCAGAGTCTGAAGGAAAACAAGGGCCGTTTGCAACGCTGCATCTAGATGTTCTCACTCTTGTTTTCTCACATCTTCCCAAAGAAAATTTAGCTCACTTGTTGGTAAGTAGGCACTGGTACAGGGCAGCAGTTGCGCTCAATGATATCTATAAAAACATATTTAAAGAGCATTTTCCTTTCTCTTGCGGTCTGGTTGAACAATACATGGCTACTTTGCCAAAAGGAGTAACCTTCTGGCGAGATGCACTCAAACCTGAATATGCCTACTCCCTTAAATTTTGTCGCTCTTTAGATGTTCCCCAAAGTGAGCGCAAAGAAATTTTGCGCGAAGAACTTGGTTTTACCCGATTTATTCAGGAATTCTTGAATGATTCATTGATGGTAGATAACCTCAATGAGTCAGGTCAATCTGCTTCATTACCAGGATCTAAAACAGAGCCTTTTATTTACTTTAATTGCAATGAGTTAAATCACGATAGGTTTATCTATTTTGAGACTGAAGCAATGCCTGATGCTGTTTTTACCTATTTGGACTCATCGCCACTTGTTCTTTTTAAGTATCACGAGAAGCTTACAAAAGACAAAATTCATACAGTGGCATCAGATATTGCTGATGCAGTGGTTGATAAAAACCCACATGCCCTGCGAAAGGTACTCAGCGAAAATAGGCTGCTTGCAAGAAAACTACTGGACTTTTTCTTTGGGGTTTTTTTTCACAGATCTGATAAGCGTTGTCAAAGCTATCGCTACAGTATGGGCAGCTTTCTCTTTCCTCATCCTAAGGATGCGCCTTCTAATGGTGATACAAGAGACATAGCCGACATCCTCTGGGAATTGCTATCAGAAAAAATAAATCATACTCACGGTAGCGTAGTGAGGGAAAAAATTGAGAGGGCTGTCATTACTAACCAGCCGGAACATGTGCTAAAAACGCTTGGGTCATGGCAAACCGTCGCAGACGCCGCATCAGATCTTGCCGTAAATATTGGAAATCTAGATTTGGTAAGGCTTTTAGAAGATCGAGCGCCAAATTTTATTCAGACTCTCAAAGATGAGTGTCCATCTTCAGCAATTGCAAATGGGATGTCTGAGGCATTAATCTACTTATTCGTTAAGTATTATCCACAGCTATATCATAGCAGTGACTTATTTCGTGAGGCCCTTATATCAGGAAATATACAAATGCTGAAATTCATAATCGCTAAAGATGCTGAAGAATCTGTAGGTGATTTTTCGTCGGAGGGTGATGGCTACTTTGGCTGGTTTTCTCGAATGGAAACTCTATTTAACCCAGACCCATTTCCACATGTCAATGGGGAAGTAATGTTTGAGCATACCGAAACGGCAAAATTCTTAATAGAAAGTGGTTTGGTCGATCCAAAAGGTACAGATGACAGTGAAGTTCCATTTTTGTATTATGCCCTCAAGACAGCAAATCTTAAAAGTGTGCAGCTGCTGCTCAATCTAGGCGCAAACTTCTCAAAATTCTCTTTAGTGCACTATGAAGAGCTGCTACGTGTTTATTGTGAAGATGAGAGTCCTTATTACACAAAAAAAGCAGCAGTTTGCTTTTTGCTAAATAAAATTGAGTCGCTCTGTTCACTTGAGGAAATGGTTTTGATCACGCTTAGAGCATTCACAACTACTGACGAAAATGTAATATACACAGAAACATTTTTCTCAGCGTCAAACCTTTTTTGTGAAAACATAGTAAAACGAGTCTATGCGGCTACTACGTTCTCAGATTTATTAAACCAGCATTTAAAAGAACTATATCAGGTAAAATTTGACAGCTACAGCACTCAATCAATTTCTACCCTTACAGTGGAGCCCGACCTCCTGCTACTGCTTGCCATTATCACACAGCAACCCTTAGCAAAAATATCTAAACTACTAGATTCCGGAGCCAGCATATCCGGCATGGGCGCGCACATCCCAAGTCCATACAGTTTTGCCGAAAAATTTCATCCAGAAGCAAAAGAATTTCTATTAGGCCGCCTTGCAAACAGTCTAGAAAAACAGATGATGCCAGAATATTTTTCTCCGATGGGCTATTTCCCCACAACCGAAAAGTCCGAAGAAATCCCTGAATTCGATATGTTTCCTGCTTTATAGCATTGAGGCAGGCATGACACCATGAGCCCGCAATCACCATTGTCGATATGGTAAAAAACAAAATTGGCAGGCTGTAAGCCTGCGTTATAGTAAGCGCTGAAGGTGCGCATTATATTGTTGTATCCAAACATGTTGTAGTCGAAAATCGCACCTTCAGTGCTTGCTATAACGCAGGCTTACAGCCTGCCACATAATTTCTAAACTACCTATGGCGATGCCATAGGCTTTTATAACCCAGCCCTACAGGCTGAAAACAAAAACTAATATAAATTATCTTAAGTTGACACCATTGGGGCCGGTCCCTTTTACGACCACGTAAAATACGCATTGGCACTCGTGTCTCTCGCCCTAGACCGCGCCCGACCCCGGTTTACCTCTCAAACGCGCTAGGCTAATGGATGGCATAGCTCCGTAGCTAGTTTGCCCGATAGCAATAGACCTGACACCGTCAAGACAGCCGCGCCGAATAGTTCTAGCACACATACATTAGGGAGAGTGGCACAATTATTGGCGGTCCAGTATAGCAAATAGCCTCCCGCTACCGTAAGGGTAAGGGCTTCAAACAGACGAACGACGCGGTGGGCAGTAGAAGCAGTTTCGGAACTCAAGCGCGACCATCGGCTTATACAGCTCGGCAAACGTTCGGCTTGATCGTCATCTCCTTGAATGCCAATATGTATCCCAGTTGCTCCTACGTTCATAAAATGTCCTCTTCCTAGTGTGTAATGCATTTTCTTATAGCATCGAGGGAAATTGATGAAAAGCAGAAATAAACGCGCAAAGAAACTCTTCCCTGGGAGACTTTTGCAAAACTCGTTCTACTGTTCCAATATCCCACTTCTTAGAAGAGCTATAGGCACCTTGCCAATAAAGTTCTAAAGTAATATTTGATGATGGCAGCATAATTTAAATCCTTTTATAAAAATTCATCATCTTTGCTCACAAAGAATAGTATGCCTCGTCAAGGAACGAATACCCTACATGTTATCCTATTCGTGATATTGTTTGCTAAAATGTAGGGCGGAAGGCTACAGTAGAGAATACCAGAGGTTTAGAATTTTTCATGAATGCGTATCTTCTTTTGTTTATAGCCGTAATTGCAGAAATCATCGGCACAAGTGCCCTAAAAGCATCTTTTGGCCTTTCAAAGCTTAACCCCTCCCTACTCGTAGCAGCAGCATATGGGTTGTCATTTTGGACAATGTCTCTTACACTAAAAGTACTTCCCGTAAGCATCGTTTACGCCATATGGTGCGGTCTGGGTATTCTGGGCATTGCCTGCATAGGAGTCCTTTACTACGGCGAAGACTTTGGCTTGTGGCACTTCCTCGGTATGTCATGCATCGTAGCAGGCATCCTCATTCTCAGCTTCATCACAGCGGCGCATTAAACCTAGATTCAGCAGTTCAAGACACCTTTTAGGTCACTCTATGGGTAGCTACACCGTAGGTTTTGGAGTGCGACGATCATTCGTCGCTTTCACTTTGACCGCGCACCCTAATAGCCTCACCGCCCAAGCTGCAAACCACCTTTACAACTACTCCTAAAACCTTTGAATGGCAAACTTTAAGGCAAAGAATTAAAGCAATTTTAAACTCCGAGCGGTTTTGTTGTAAGGATGCGTGGTCAAAGTGAAAGCGACGAAAGATCGTCGCACTCCAAAGGCTTCGCCGTTAAACCGAAATTTCGCTGAGAAAAGGTGAAGGCGATCCCCATCAAAAGTGATTATGGCTCAAAAGGGTCTTCAACTGCCGAATCTAGGTTAAAGCCGTTACCTTTAAGCATTGTCCGGAAGCTATTAGAGGAGCTTTTCCAGTAAAAAAATCGGCTACACCTTCTACTACAGGTACTTTTGAGACAAGAAAGTGTGGAACTTTTTTTTCGCTAAAGTAGTGGCGATCGCTTTTGCTGCATCGTGCGAGATGGTGCTTTCCAAGAGGAAGGTAGCAGCTTACATGGCCTTTCCAGACATCGCTTAAGTCGTTATTTGCTTTTTCTTGCCCAGCAACAACTTCTACAGTTACATGCCAGCTTCCAAATTGGTATGTTCCCTCAGCAAGTTCTAATGCCGCATCGGGAAGTTCCGGGATCGCTTGACTGGTAAAAAAGGCCCTTCCCCTATCTATGTAGAGCCATCCTTTACTTGACACGATCTCTTTATTTGCTAGGCCCTCTTGCAGTAAGGCTATAGCAAGCTGCAGCTGCTCGCGGCTTACAACGTATGGACGCAAAATGTGGCGAAGAACTGTCGCCGGCTCCGGAAGATCAGGATAGTAGATACCCCAGGGGCCGATGATTGCTTTATCTTGATAGGGGGCGCACGCGTTGTCTAAGTAAAGAGCTAGCTCTTCGGCTTCGTGGGCGATTGAGAGAAGCGATTTTTCAAACTCTTTGCCAAACGAGTGTTGTAAATAGGGAAAAATTTCTTTACGAAGCCGGCCGCGCAAGTAACGGCTCTCTTCGTTTGTGGGGTCTGTAAAGTAGCTAATGGCTCGTTTTTCAAGCCAGGCTATAATCTCTTTTTTGTTAAAGTCTAAGAGCGGGCGCAAGAGTGTAAGGCCATCTACTGTTCGCACCTTATGAAGCCCGGCAAGAGCGGTAAGGCTTGACCCCTCAAGCATTCTTTTAAATACGGTTTCACTTACATCCTGTGCATGGTGGCCAAGTAAAACAGCTTGAGCTCCGACCTGGTCTGCCACCTCTTTATAAAAGCGGAAGCGTTCCTGTCTGCTTGCATCTTCGAGATTGCCGGTAAGGCCCGTAAGCCTCTTTGAGTGAAATGGGATCCCATGCTCTATAGCAAAAGATTTAATTGTCTCGCACTCCTGGGCAGATTCTGCCCTCCAGCCATGGTCTATATGGACAATATGGAGAGGGGCCTTGTTCCAAAGGAGGTAGAGGTGCAGAAGGCATGTGGAATCGGGACCGCCCGATAGTCCTATAAGAACCGGGCGACTTGGGAGAATGTTTTTTTCAAAGAACCTAATCGCATCTTTGTGCATAAATATGTCTAAATCCGCTATACTGATTTGCTATGTTAATACCACTTCTTTGGCGATACCTTTTTGTACAGTATGGCAAAACCCTGCTTCTTTCGCTACTAGGGTTTTTGATTATACTGCTCTCTACCCGTTTAGAGGAGGCTGCAAAGCTTGTAAGCCTTGGGACGTCCCTTTCAGCGGTGCTGCTCTACATACTCTATCAAATACCCTATGTTTTGCAGATTGCGCTGCCAATCTCTACCCTTATAGGCGCGCTCTACCTCTTCCAGCGCCTCTCTGCAAATAGCGAGCTTACGGCCGCTCGCGCCTCAGGCATTAGCCTTTTTGAGCTGCTTGCTCCCCTCATGCTCTTTTCCATCCTTATTGCCGTTGCCTCGTTTGAGATCTTCTTTGACCTCAGCGCAAAGGCGCACCTCGAAGCAAAAAAGATAGAATTCAACGTACGCGAGATGCAGCCCCTTGCCGTGCTGCAAAATACCCGCATGCTTGAAAACCGCGGCATAAAGCTTGATATGAAGGGATCGCTCGTTACCGATAAGTATGCAACCGATCTTATCATCGCCCTCAACGCCGGTGAAGAGAACAAGACGACACTTATTCTAGCAAAAAAGGTCGCATCTAGCAATGATGCGTTGCATTGTGAAGATACAAGCCTCATTACAACCAAGGAAACAGGCGACCTTATTATAGAAAATACTAAGGAAAGCGCCACCTCCCTTCGCGAAATGTCGCTTGCTGCCAATAAGCATCGCATGTGGAAGGCCGGTAACGACCTTTTGAGCCTGCCCCAGCTTTTAGCAAAGCGCTCCGAGCTCAAAGAGAGGGTTGTTGAGAAAGTTGAAAAAGGCAGATCTCCAAAAAATATGTATAAAAAGGTTGGCAAAATCGACGCTGAAATTATCAGACGTTTCTCTCTTGCACTCTCGATAGTTACCTTCACGCTGCTTGGGGCAAGCTTTGGCTCTACCCTTGGCCGCATGTATAAAAGGAGCCGCTTTATCTGGGTTGTTACCTTAACAGGCTTCTTTTTAGTCTCCTATCTTGCAGCCAAAGGCTTAGAGCAAAAGCCTGTTGTTGCGATCTGGCTCTACCTCGTGCCCCATGCTGTTATTATCGCGTGCTCCATACAGCGCTTGCGCAACATCCATCGCGGAGTTGAAGCATGATTTGGGAGCGCTACTTCTATAAAGAAATTTGTAAAACATTTGCCTTCTTGCTCTTTGGCTTTTTTGCCCTCTATGTGGCAATTGACATGATGACCCACTTAAAAGACATTCGCGCAGGCTCAACATCGCTTCTTGTATGGATTAACTACTACATCTGCACCTTCTCGCGCCGTCTGGATGTGCTTATTCCCTTTACCGTACTCATTGGCACCATACGGCTGCTTTTACAGTTTCATGCCCGTAACGAACTTGTAGCGCTTCTTGTGTGCGGACTTCCCATGAAAACCCTTCTTCGCCCATTTCTTGTAGCTGCAAGCTGCATGGCGCTTTTACTGTATGCAAACTTTCAGTTTTTTCTTCCTGCAACGCAGCCGAAGGCTCTTTCCATCCAAGAAAATGACTTCAGCAAATCTATGCGCGGCAAGCGCATGCAGCCGGTTCGCGAAGTGCTCTTAAAAGATGCCTCCAGAATGTTCTATAAAAGCTACAACTCCACTACGAAGGAGTTTTTAGACGTCTTTTGGGTGGCATCGCTTGACAAGGTCTATCACATGAAGATGCTTCGCTCAGATAATGACCGTCTGATTGGTGTAGGAGTAGACCTCATTGTGCGCGACGCTTCAGGCAAGATGAAAAAAGAGGGATATTATGCAGAATACCCCTTCAAAAACATGCAGTTTGACGATGAATCGCTACGCCAAAGTATTCAACTTCCGCGTGACCAGAGCATTACAACGCTAATTTCTCAGCTATCACTTTATGGCCAGTCGATTTCAGAGCGCGCTGTCGATGTGCGCAGCTTTTTAATCTTTAAACTTACCTTCCCCTTACTTTGCCTTCTAGCAGTAGTTGTGCCCCTTCCCTACTGCCTAAGCTACAGAAGAGACCTTGCGCCCTTTATGATCTACCTCCTGTCGCTTGGCGCCCTCTTTTGCTTCTTTTTACTCTTGCAGGTAGCGCTAGTATTAGCCAAAAGCCACACCATATCTCCCCTCCTCGCCTTGGGAGTTCCATGGCTCTTAGCAGGGCTTATAGCAGCAAGAAACTATCTTAAAGTCGTTTAGTATACGCCAATCCGTGTAATACAATGCCACACATATGTTTGACAATGTATAACATGCATGCTATAATGAGGGAAAAGGAGAAAGATATGCACGCATATCATAACATGGACAGTCATATGAATTTTCGCATGTTAGCTGATGATAAGGCCATTATAGAGGCAGCTGCTTATCTTACTGGGCTAAAGCCTCAGACATATGCTCGTCAAAGGCTTGTAGAGATTGCTAAACAAGATATTGCAAAGAGCCTCTCAACCACGCTTGTGTTAGATGCCAATGGCTGGGATCAGTTTGTGGCTATAATGGAGGCCCCAATTGAGGTAAACAAAAACCTTAAAGAAGCTGTTGCTGATTTTAAGAACATGATGAAGCAATCGAAAAAATGAGCCTTCACTTCGAACTACTCAGTGAAAGTACTGTTACGTCTACATTCGACTGTGGTGAGCCAGAACTTAACGCATTTCTTGCAAATTTTGCCCTGCTATTTCAAAAGCGCAATTTTGGTGTGACCATTATTTGCTATGAGGAAGCATCTAAAAAGGATATCATCGGGTATTACACGCTTTGTCCTGCTTCTATTCAACGCGATTCGCTCACTCTATTTACAGGCCCAAGGCCCAATCCAATACCTGGTTTTCGCCTGTGTCGCTTAGCCATTGATACCAGATATCAAGGTAACGGGTTTGGCAAGCTCGTATTTGTGCACGCACTCAAGAAGTGTCTTGATCAGGCCTCACAACTAGGCGGAAGCGTTGTTATTATCGATGCAAAGCATGAAAAGGCAAAGCAATTTTATGAGCGTTTTGGCTTTATTCCGCTTGAAAATTCTCCACTAGTTCTCGTCCAAACAATAAAATTCATCCAAAAGCACTTTTGAGCTTTATTAAGGGAATGAAATGGGTCGGAGGTGCATTGTGCACAATGCACCTCCGACCCATTTCAGAATGCACCTCTGACCTCTTTCAACCGACCCCTTTCACCTTTTATTTTCTGGGATGTATTTTCTCCGGAAGGCAAAAATAGCCCTTCCGTGAAATTAAATATGAGGTAAAATGATGTTTCTAAGGGATCGCAGCAATGCTAACGAAAATTTCGCAAAGCGAAAAGCCTTTCCGAAAAAAAATTATTAACTCTCGAGACCGAGACCGTGACCGAGACCGAGACCGGATGTTTCGCTTAACTGCACGCGATGCAAAACATTCGGTCTCGGTCTCGGTCTCGGTCACGGTCTCGGTCTCGATAAGGCAAAAAACGTACAAGGCCAGACAATAGGAGATTTATTTGGAACCACTTGATATAAGCCGCTGGGCAGGATGTCCCCTTGTTGTGGACCAGGTTACTATGGATTCGCGCAGGGTTCAGTCCAAAAATAGCCTCTTTGTGGCGCTTACGGGCAAACATTTTGATGGCCATGCATTTGTCAGAGCGGCATTTCGCCTTGGTGCAAAGGCTTGCCTTGTTCGCAAAGACTTTGTAGGGCAAGATTTTGCAGCAGATAAAATTCTTATTCGCGTTGATGATCCACTACAAACCCTTCAGGAGATTGCAGCAGAATATAGACGCAAGATGCAAGCTGTAGTTATTGCCATCACAGGTACTTTTGGAAAGACCATGCTAAAAGACCTTATGGCAAAGCTTTTTGAGCAGGAATTTAACACCTTTGCAAGCCCCGAGAGCTTTAACAGCCAGCTTGGCGTTGCCTTGAGCCTGCTTCGCATGAAAAAAGAGCATCGCTATGCGATTATTGAGGCAGGTATATCGCTTGTCGGCGAGATGGACCGCCTTGTCACTATGATCCAGCCCGATCATGCTATCCTTACAAACCTATCGCGCAAAATGGCTTCCGGCGTTCTTGCCGAAGAGAAGGTAAAGCTGTTACATAGCGCGCCTTCGGGCAACTGGACGCTTGCTCCATCGATGAGTGCACCCTACGTTCAGAATGCACTCTTTTGGGATACGCCTCAAAGCAATCTCCCAACTATAGAGCAGGCAAAAGATGGCAAGCTTCATATAGATTTTCCAACGGGAGAAAAGACCAGTTTTTCAGTAAAAGATGCCCAAGGCTATGTCTTTGACCTTATGAAGATGGCAATTCACAGCGCCTACCTCGTGGGCTTATCGCCTCACAGCATTATAAAAGGCCTTGAAAGCTATGTTCCCGAGCCTATGCGCATCGAGGTGTTTAAATCGCGCGAAGGAACAACCTTTATTAACGACACCTATAGCGCAGATCCCATGTCGTGCGACATGGCCCTTCGCCAGATGGAGATGCTTGAAGATAGTGAAAACAGGCTCTCAGGCAAAAAAATATTTCTTTTTGGAGGATTAAGAGCCGCTGTTGAGACCCTTGAAAACGACATGGCTCGCATTGCCCACTCTATTGCAAAGCACAAGGTGCATCTTGTCGTAGTTTCGCATCCGGAAAGCGCATCCCACCTTGTTTCTCACTTAACACTTGCATCTCCGACTACTGAAGTTATCGTCTGTAAGGACTTAAAGACAGCGCTTGACGCAACAAAAAAGCACCTGTCGCGAAACGACGTGGTGCTGTTAAAGGGCGCACGCAAGATTCCCCTGCCGGAGCTTATACGGCAGGTAGAAGAGAGCCCGCCCAATAACCAGGTTATTATAAACCTCGCTGTCATCCAGTCCAATATTGCAGAAATCCGCTCAAAACTTCCTCGCGATACTCGCGTGATGGTGATGGTAAAAGCGCTTGCTTATGGTACCGACGACGTTCGTATAGCAAAGTTTTTAAAAACATGCGACATTGACATCCTCGGCGTCTCCTACGTGGACGAAGGGGTGCAGATGCGCGAAGCTGGCATCAAACAGCATATTTTTGTGCTGAATGCAGGCGTTTGCGAAGCGCAAAAAGCTGTAAAGTGGGATCTAGAGGTTGGCGTATCAGAACCAAAGCTCATACATGCCCTCCAGCATCATGCGCAGGAGATGCAAAAAAAGATTAAAGTACACCTGCACCTTGACACCGGCATGAGCCGGCTGGGATGCCGCCCGGAAGAGGTGCTGCCGCTAGCAAAAGAGATCACCTCCTGCCCAAACCTTATTTTTGAAGGGGTATTTACGCACTTTGCTGCAGCTGACGATCCAAACCAAGATAGCTTTACCCACCACCAGGCGACCCTTCTTCAAAACGCTATAGATACCTTGGAAGAGGCAGGCTACAGCCCTCGCTGGCGCCACGCCTGCAACTCAAGCGCCACCCTCCGCTTTGGCTTTACAAACTTTAATATGGTGCGCGTTGGTCTTGCAGCCTATGGCCTGCACTCCTCGCTTGCCTGCAAAGAGGCGCACGCCCTTCGCCCTGCAATATCGCTTATTTCGCGCATTGTAGGCATAAACGAACTTCAGAGAGGCGACACAATCAGCTACGGGCGCGACTATATGGTAGAGCAAGACAAAGCGCGCATTGCCGTTCTTCCCATAGGCTATTTTGATGGCCTGCACCGTAACTACAGCGGCAAAGGCTACGTCGCCATCCACGGCAAGCGCGCCAAAATGGTCGGCCGCATCTGCATGGACTATATGATGGTGGATGTAACAGACATCCCCGATGCAAACATTGGCGACCAAGCGCTTCTCTTTGGCGAAGATGACAATGGCGACTACATAGCCCCTGAAGAGCTAGCCTCCCTTGGCGGCTCCATAGTGCATGAGCTTATGACCTGCCTGGGGCCTAGAATTAGGCGCTTTTTTATTTATGATGAATCGCTGAGGCCGAGGTAAACTAAAGGACCAAAAGGACATAAAGGACATAAAGGACGGTGGCCAATGTCCTTTATGTCCCTTATGTCCTTTTGGTCCTTTATGTCCTTTTGGTCAATTGTCCCTTGTAAACTTTTTTGCAGCTATGGTTTAATAGTATGCTAAATTTAGGTGTACATGCGCTGGCGGCCGTTTTTGTGGGTCACATCCCTTGCTTTGCTTATTCTTGCTAGTTGGTTTATTCCACTCACGGCAGCTCTCTGGAGCCAGTTAGATCAGTGGCTCTTTCGCATGCTAAACGATGGTCTTAGGGCAAGCCCTGTTGCGCAGATCTTTTGGGCGCTTGCAAATTTAAAAATTTGTGACCTACTTGGAGCCCTTTTTATTATTGCTTTTAGCCTTATCTTTGTGTTTGAAGCAAAGGATCAGAAGAGGCGTGAGCGCCTCGCTCAATTTTTTTACTACCTTATCTGGTTTGAAGTGGGCATGCTTTTTGTAAAAGAGCTCTTCTTTCAGCTGCTTCTTGGTATTAATTTTTTGAGAGAGAGCCCGTCTCTTATCTCCCTTAACCCTGTCTTTTTATCTGAGGCGTGCCCTTGGCTTAAAATTAAGGACTCATCGCACTGGTGCTTTCCAAGCGATCACGCCTTTATCGTATTTCAATGGGCGGCCTTTATCTGGGCCTTTGCGGGTGCCAGGCTTGGCCTAATAGCCAGCTTTTCATCCATTTTCTTTGTGCTGCCTCGCCTTGTTGCAGGAGCACACTGGGCATCAGATGCACTTGTGGGCAGCCTTGTGCTTGCCCTTGCCTTTGTAGCAGTTGCCTGCTTTACCCCGTTATATACCTTCTCTATGGCCTATCTAGAACGCCTATCAAATTCTATATTTAACTTATTTACCAGGGAATGCTCCTATGATCAAAAAATCGAAAAATGCCCACTATGATGCCCTATGCGATCTATCCAGACGAGCCAACACCCTAGAGGGCATCTCGCGCCTTCTTACCTGGGATCAAGAGACCTACATGCCAACGGATGCAGCACCCATTCGCGGCGAGCAGCTAAAGCTCCTTGCAGAGCTCTCCCACGCCGTCAAAACCGGCCCTGAGTATGAAAAAGAGCTCAAAGCGCTCGCCGATATTAAAACCGGCAAAGTCAAAGTTAAAAACCTTACGCCCGCTCAAGAGGCCGCCGTTCGCGTTTTTGCACGTGACTTTAGGCGCGAAAAGAGGCTTCCTTCAAGCTTTGTGCAGGATTTTGTGCAGCACATTTCGCAGTCAATTGGAGTGTGGCAAAAGGCTAAATCTAAAAATGACTTTAAACTCTTTTTGCCAAGTCTAAAAAAGACCGTAGACCTCGTCTGCGAAAAGGCTGAGCTTATTGGCTATAAAGCGCACCCATATGATGCTCTTATCGACGAATATGAGCCGGGTGTTACAACAAAAGAGGTTGAAGGTGTATTTGACGAGATAAAAACAGGCGTAAAAGCGCTTCTAAAAAAGGCTCCAAAGCCCAAAAAGGGCGAAGTCAAGATCAACTGCACACTCGAGGAGCAGCTAGAGGTGTGCCACGAGCTGCTTGAGGCTATAGGTTTTGATTTTAATCGCGGCCGTTTAGATGTATCTGCACACCCCTTTTCATCAAGCTACCACCCCTATGACTCTAGAATAACCTGCCGAAATGCCTCCGACAGCCTTATCGTACAGATCCTTACCACCCTGCATGAAGCAGGCCATAGCTTTTATGAGATGGGCCACCCCGTAGAGCAGCACGGCACTCCCCTTGGCCAGTATATATCTCTTGGCATACACGAAAGCCAGTCGCGCTTTTGGGAGACGCGCATAGGCAGAAGCCGCGGCTTCTGGAAGTTTTTTTATCCCAAACTGCAAAAAAGATTCAAAAAGGACCTGGCTAAAATCACACTCGACGAATTTATGCAGCGCTTAAACTCTGTAACCCCCTCCTTCATCCGCACCGACTCTGACGAGGTAACCTATCCCCTCCACGTCATCCTGCGCTTTGAGCTTGAAAAAGAGCTTGTGACAGGAAAGCTTGCCGTAAAAGACCTTCCCAAGCGCTGGAACCAGGGGATGAAAGATCTTCTTGGCATAACCCCTCCAACCGATGTCAAGGGCTGCCTGCAAGATATTCACTGGGCATGGGGCAGCTTCGGCTACTTCCCAACCTACTCTTTAGGCAATGTCTATGCCGCCCAGATGTTCGAAGCCTTCGCAAAAAAATACCCCACATGGGAAAAGCGCGTAGAAAAGGGCGAATTTGGCTTCATCCACGAATGGCTCCACGACAACGTCTGGCAGCACGGCCGACGCTACGACGGCAACGAGCTCATCCGCAAAATCAGCGGCAAGCCCCTCACCGCCAAACCGTTCCTAGAATACCTCACAACCAAGTATTCAAAATAAAATAACCGTCGCAATCACCCCCGAATGGGGGTGTTGGCGATTAAGACATTTCATCCTCCGCAGGGAATACGTTTTCTTCGACCGCAGGTCTTTGGAGTGCGGCGATTCTTCGCCGCTTTTAATTCTGCACACACCTTAATCTCAAGATCGCTTAAGGCTCACAAAGCGCCTCTACCGATTCATGTAGATGTGTTTTATAAGCTTGGGCGGTAATGAAGTAAAGGTGTGAGGTCGGATTAAAAGCTGCGAAAAATCGCAGCACTCCAAAGACCTGCGGTCGAAGAAAACGCATTTTTTCACAGCCCCTGCGGAGGACGAAATATCCGAACTCGAGACCACTCTCTGGAGCGGTATATTAATTCTGTTTGACCGATTGTTGTTGCGTTGCTATTGTGTCTGGTTATGTTAATAATAGGATTATCGATATGACTGGATTACTAAAACTACTTCACGGTTTAACAATATCTGACGAGCCTGAATTACCCGTTTCTGCTGCTCCTCGCATAGGGCGCTCAACAGCTGATGGGAGGCGCTATTTTGCTGCTCATGCGCCCATAACAGCTGTCCGAACAGAGGAGATACTACGCGATTATGCTGAGCTAGAAAGTGCCCTTGAGGCTTTTTCTAGTGAGGAAAGAGTAAAAACGGCTTGGGATAGGGTCAAAGAGAATGCTGAGGAATTTGCTCAAGTAAAAGGATGTGCAGCAGTTCTTAGTTTAGATATGCGCGTGAGCTATCTTACAGAAAGAATGAAAAAAACAGACCTTTTCCGGACGGCGAATTATTCGAATGTAAAGGCAATAGTTGAGCCCCTTCAGCCATTTATGGATAAGCTGAATGCTATTGAAACTGCGCATATGGGTTTATTACATGATGTATCATTTGGCAGGAAAAACCATGCAGAACTGTTGCAATTTGCAAAAGAACAGATTCCGATTTGCGATGAAGCTAAGAAGGTAGAAGATACGGTACCAAAGCTGTCTGCGTTGTATCAAGGTAGCGTGCCTCAAGCCGGAAAGGACTATATTCAGGCCCTTCTTGCTAAGGCGGATCTTTTAATTGCGACCCTTAGCACTGTGCAGCAGCATAAAAGCTTTGCAAGGCATGCTGAGGTTATAAGTGCTTTGAACAACAGCGACATCCACAAAATTGTACTAGCGGCTTGCGATGTCCTAGAACCACTTAATGGCAGCGATGCCTCCTTCCGTGCCATTGAACAGGCGCTTGCCAATAGAGCCTCTGTTGACTGCACACTTACTGCAAGAGAGGCATTGATTCCTCGCCTGGTGTTTCAAAGAGAGCCCTCTTTTGATGTTCAGGACCTTGCAGGATATCTAAAGAAAAGCTTGATACGTAATCTCTACTTTTCTAAAGAATTTTTAGATTATGAGTTTCATTGTGTACTCTTTAAGTTGCATGCGCATCCATTAGGCAAGGAAGCATTGGGAGCAATTCAAGGCCTGGACACCCTGGTAAATGCCTATGTTGCCTATACGCAGCTTTTGCCTAACGATCCAATTCTGCAAGAGATAGTACGTATCTTAGAACATCTCCACGCCCCGGAAACAGCTCCAGAAGATCGATGCGTCTCTTACTATAAGGCAAAAGGCGTTCTAGATGAGTTAAAGAAAGAGTTTTCGGAGAATGATCCCTGGATTGTTTGGATTAAGGATAGGCTTGATGTATATGCTGCATCTATTCAGACTTTTGAGCAGGTCGAAGGTGAGGACAATAGACGATTTAAGAATCTTCTTATAGCTTCCCTATTTAGTCTTGATGAAGCGGCAAGAAAAGCAGCATGCGACACCATCCAATCTGTTGTAGAAAATGATCGCGTTATGGCCAACCTACCGCCTGTCCTACAGCTGCTTTTTAAGCGCTGGGTCATTGAACAGTTTGTGGCAGATTGTCGATATTGTCAAGAGAACCCCTACCTCTCTAAAGTTTACGGATCTCGCGTCTTTACCGAAGCTGAAGTTCAGGTTTTACGTGATATCTTTACTGAATACGTTACAACTGGTAGATTTTTTTGGGGAAGACAGTATGATAATCGCTATATGGATGATGCTCTCTCAGATTTTCGTCGCAGATTTCCCGATGAAGGCTAAAAGGAGAAGAGTGTGCTTTGCGGGGTAATTGTTGGGCCAAGCTACGATCAGGCAGCTTTGCAGATCGAAGAGGCAAGTCGCCTATGCAACCTTGTTGAGCTCAGAATCGACCTTTTCGATAAGGTCGATTTTAATGCCTTAGAGGGCCTTTTAAAGCGCTTTTCTATTCCTACGATTCTAACTTTGCGATCAGCTAGTCAAGGCGGCCGCTTCCGGGGTGATCTGGAGCAAAATATGCGATCGCTTGCAAAATTAAAACCTGCTTTTCTTGACGTTGAGTATGACGCGCCTTCTGATTTGTTAGAAGAGTTACAGGCCCTGCATCCAGACGTAAAGTTCATTTTGACCTACCATAATGTCCACAACACGCCTGATGATCTTCCGGCTATTTTTCAACAGATGCGTAAGAAACGGGCGTGCTACTATAAGGTAGCAGTCACAGCAGAAAATTCGTTGGATGCCCTTCGCTTTATCCTCTGGGCAAAATCTGCCGGCGAAAATATAATTCCCATCAGCATGGGACCATTTGGACAAATATCCCGAGTGCTCTCCCCTATTCTTAAAAGCCCAATTACCTATGCGTCGCTCTCTAGCCACCTCACATCTGCCCCCGGGCAGATAAACGCCGGCGACCTTCTCTCTACGTATAATTTTAGGAGCCTGAAGCCAACAACTCATCTATTTGGCCTCATTGGCAACCCCATAGATAAGAGCATTGGTAACGTTGCCCACAATAGAGCCTTTTTTGCCCTGGGCTTTGATGCCGTCTACGTGAAGATGCAGCTGCAGCCTGGCGAAATTGGCCAGTTTTTGAAGTTTGCAAAAGAGCTCCCCTTTAAAGGCCTAAGCGTCACGATGCCTCTTAAGGAGGAGGTAATGGCCCACCTTGACGCTATCGACCCGATGGCAGAGGCTATGGGTGCCGTAAACACCCTTCGAAATATAGATGGCAAATGGCACGGCTACAATACTGATGGCCTTGGCGCCCTAAATGCCTTAGAAGTTTGCTGCCCTGTGCAGAATAAGCGCGTAAGCATAGTGGGCGCAGGAGGCGCTGCCAAGGCAATAGCAGTCGAAGCAAACAAACGCGGCGCAAAGCTCTCTATAATCAACCGCGACAAGCAAAAGGCTGAAAAGCTTGCCGCGAAAGTACAAGGCAAAGCCTTTAGTCTTGACGAAGTACCGTCGGACTACGACATCCTGATCAACTGCACCTCATCCCTTATGCCAATTAAGCTCAGTGACATTATTCCAGGCACCATAATCATGGACATCCAGACTAGCCCCAAAGAGACCGACCTCTTACAAGAAGCCAAAAAGCAAGGCTGCAGGTGCGTTTATGGCTACAAAATGTTCATCGAACAGGCAATAGGCCAATTCGCCATCTGGCACGACAACAAAATCGATCACGCTCTTTGTCGCTCTATCCTAGAAACAGCAGCATCTTAGAACTAGGAGAAGCGGATGAAGGTGGCCAGGTCCTCCTTGCTAGAGCTAAACATGAAAAGCTGGTTTAAGAGGTAGTAGTTTTGAGGGTCGACTGTTTTTGCGAAGGCCATTTTTGCAATGGTAAGGCGGTCTTCGTCGAAGGTGAAAAGCTGCATGATTTGGCCAACCTGGTCGCTTGTGAGGTAGTGTAGGTCGATTATTTGCTCGGCAAGGGACATGCGGGAGTCTGCAAACCATTCGGCATTCAGGGCTGAGAGCGCCTGGCTAAATTCGAAATAGCTCATGGGTAAAATTTCAATTACAGGATAGGCGAAGGTGCGCTCGTCAACTGTTGCCGTTCCAAAACGGTTTATGGTGATGTCGGTGTGAATGCCATCTTGAAGAAGCATATCCTGGTTAAAGAGCTGGCTTGCTGCACCATAGACGACAACTCTGTGATAGCCCGAGTAGATGTTTGGGATGGTAATGTTGTTTGTACCGGCAAAGTAGGAATAGCCGTCGATTTGTACTTCGAGAGCCTCCGGAAGAATAGTTGCAACGCTAAGAGTTGCATCGGCAAAAAGGCCGGAGGTGGAAAGTGAAGCGAGTAAACAAAGTAGAGTTTTTTTCATGTTAATACCTATGGGTTATTTATATTCGAAGGATAATATCACGCTAAGGCTTTTAATCGGGCTACTAATTTATCGTGATACCCTTGTGGTAGGTAGGCTCTCTCTTGAGCATGAATTTTCATACAGTACACAAAATTGAGTGCTTCAGCTTTTTGGACTTTTCCCTGTGCAACTGAGTCAATAAGGTGGTTGGGAAATTCATAGAGGTAGATATAGACCTCTTGCCTTTCGTGTTGCTTGAGGAGAGCATCTAAAGAGCCCTCTTCTTCGATAAAGGCTTCTTCAATCCTTGACGGCTCTAGCGTCATACGTACGATTGCTTCATCAAGTAAAGATGGCGCTAACTCGCGCACATCAAATTTGTTAAAATATTCCCAGCCGTAATTTATATAGATGGGTTCTCCCTTAACGAGGTTTCTAAGTGCAAAGAAAACAATTCTCGGAACGCCCTCATAAAAGTGTGTAGACCAGTAGCAGTTAGGCGGCCCGTGGTTGATATAGCGAGCGACACTTCCCCGGAGGCCGGCATCGATAGTGGTCTTTCCTGTAAGTTGCAAGGCATAGGTCCCACCGCCCGAGAGACGGACATAGCCTGTATATTCAACAACAAACTCCCCCGCCTTAATGTTGCGGGAAGCAACTGCCTCTTTTTGCCCTCTAAGTGGTGAATCCAACCTTCTGATAGTCCCTTCTGCAATGGGCAGCTCTGGATTATCATCCATGGTTTTAGAGAAGATGGCATCTAGCTGTTCATAAAGAGGTGTGTCGTACGGGCGTAGATTTTCCTGCCACATAGCAAGAAGTGCTGCAGCGGAGTAGAGTGAATCAACGTGCGTTCGGCATTCGTGTTCAGTAATGCCTCTATGGAACAGAAAGTCATCTACACTGCCATGAAGGTTTGTTGTAAGGCTAAAGTCTGCATCGTGATCTTGCAGGAGTGAAAGCGTTGATCCTCTTCCAAGTATTGCTGCCATGTGCGCTGCTGTATAGCCTTGCGGGTCGCTCTCATCGACATGATATCCTGCTTCCAAAAGCTCAAGGAGCAGGGTGTCATCTTGGATGAGTGTAGCTAAAACTAGCGGCGGGATGCCTTCCATATACTTTTCCGGCCTGCCAGTTTTATACTGAACAAGAAGCGTCCTAATGCCCTCTACAAAGTCAGAAGGGGGACAGTCTGAAATATCAGCCAAGTACTGCCGTAGCCAATCCGGATAGCGAGCAAGAGGAAAAACTGTCTCTTGAAATTCACGAAAATTAACTTTAAAAACAGAAGAAAAGAGGTTAAAAGAGTTTAACTGTTGGAGCTGGGGGTCATCTTTCTTTGCTATTTGAGTAAGAACGTCTTTTACAAACTCAGCGCGCCTCTTTTTATCCTCTTCCACGGATGAAGAAAGATAGCTTTTTACGGTTTCAATCGCTTTCTGGATTTCGGTTTTATCTGGCTTAGCCAAAAGAGTGCGAATAAAGTGAAAGGGGCTTTCGGCAATCTGCAAGTCGCCAATTGGCAAGTTTTGCTGTAAGCCTTGCGTTGAAAAATAAATATAGGCACTTTCAATGTGTTGTTCTACAGTTTGGATATTTAAAGTGGCCATTATTTTGCTTATTGAATAAAAGCACAATTTTATTCATATTTTACTAAACTGGCAACATAATAATCCTAAAGCAGCGGCTGAGGGATGCTTATCACGCTGCTTAGGATCTCGTGGTTATAGAGATGTGAAAGCTCCTTTGTAACTGAGCTATGAAACTCTTTTGAGCCGCGCTCTTCGATAACGGCTTCTATAACGCGCGTCATGCTGTTTAAGCGGCTAAAGCGCTCCGGAAAGAGCAATCTTCCCCTATAGCTTATGGCTGGGTAGTAAAGAAGTACCTTCATGTAGTCCTCCTCTTCCTTGGAAAGCGGGCGAAGGTTTAAAAGTTTAAGCAGCAAAAAGAGCTCGCAGGCTGTAGGCATGCCTATGTCGATGGCATCTTTACAGGAGAATGAGACATAGCCCGGCTGAACAAGTTCAATGATCTTCAGCTGCATGAGGCTGTAGTAGAGTTCGATAAAATCAACGCGCATGCTGCGAGTCAGTACATTTTTTTCATTGAAAAAGACCTTGTGAACGGCCTTGGCAAGCTTTTCTGAGAAGCCATGAAAGAGCGCTTTTTTAATCTTTTCCGGGTAGTAGTAGCCGCTTGCTTCGCTTGCAATGTGCTCTAAGAACTGTTCTATAAAGAGGTCGGCATGGTTAAGTTCAAGATAGGGGCCTGTTTGATGGTAAAAGTCGCTATCTTTTGTCATGCTTACTACGGTAAGCGACTTTACAAATTCCTCTTTTTTCTGAAGCTCTTCTAAAGCCTGGCAGCGAGCATGCTCTTTTATGCTTGTGCGGTCCTGCAGGTTAAAGAGGAGCAGCTCTTTTGCCCCCGCTTCATGCGATATGCTTCTAAGAAATGCTTTAAACTCTTCAGACACGAGCGCTTTGTGGATATACTCTTGCGTTGTTGCCGATGGTATGCGAAGAATTGACACTCTTTTTCCCTTTGGAAAGAGGTCAAAAATAGATGTGGGCATATTCTGCAGCATAAGCGGGTCATAGCCTGTAATATCATAGTCTTGCAGCGCTTCTATGATGTGAAGAAGGGGAACATGCTGGAAGGTATTCATAGAATGTAAAAGGGCATCATAGTCCCAGGCCATCTTATTAGATAGAGAGCTGTCTAACATCTCTATATGAGGTTCTGTAGCTGCTTGCTCTACTTTTCCTTTGACGATCAGTTCATTGATAAGATTTGAGGAATCCGGAGTAAGGTGAAAGCCGCTATAGAGCTGCTTGCAGATATGCTGTACCAGCTCTACTACTCTGTTTTGGATTGATTCTTCGTTCTTTGGCGGGTATGTGATGATGCGCTGGAAGTCGCCATTTGTAAGAAGCTGGCGTAAAAAGCGCTGAAAGTCCATCAGGTATGCACTTGAGCTCTTTGCAAGCTCTTTTATGGTGCTTGCCTGGTTGCTAGAGAGCATGAGGGCAACAACAGCTCGGTAGGTAAGGGAGACACACTCATCGTTATAGGCCTTTTTTGCTGCCTTTACAAAGCCATCTATAAGGTGCCAGTTCTGGCGGACGATGTTTCGCGATATCTGGCGGGCGATAATGTCCTTAAAGAGCTTTAATTCATTGAGTGATTCGGCCTTTGCACCCTCTTGGAAGTATTCTTCAAAGTTGCATACCAGCTTAATGTTGCGAAGAAGCCGCGGGTTAAAAAAGCGCGATCCATTCTCTTTTCGTATGAAGAAAAGTTCATATTCAGAGTCTTTTTTTACTGTGTCAAGGTCAATAAAAATATGCTCGCTATCGGCAGCTTTTTTGTGAAGAGCCGGCGTGCGCGCTGCCTGTTCTATAAGGTTTGCAGGAAGTTCTCTGATCCATTTTGTTAGCGACTCCTGAACTGCAATAGGAGCAATTTTTCGCTCATAAAAGCCCCACAGGTCGCGAAATTCTTTTGTCTCTTTAACGCTTCCAATATTTGCTCCAATAAAGACGTGGGTGTACTTGTCGACCTTTTTAGCCGCTTCGCCAACAAGCACCATTATCGTCTTAATGCCCTCTACTGATTCATGCTGTACGAGCTTGCCATATTCAGAGCGGTAAAAATGGCGCAGGTAGTAGAGGATGGTACGGAAGGTGTCCCTTACTACGTGCATTACCTTTTCGGCATTTTTGCGGTGCAGCCAGTGGACAGTTTTATAGATAATAGGGATCTCTTGAAGCTCAATTTCATGCTTTTCTGCTACTGCAATAGGTCCCTCTATCTCGAGGTCTGCTATGCTCGTTAGCGTCTCTATAGCCTCAATGATGCCTGTTTGTGAGTGTCCTTCGTGGTAACTCATAGTATTACTCCCTACTTTCACTCTTTCGATACCCTTATTATGACATTAAATTAATTTATTAACAAAAACTATAGTTTTTCCTATGTAAATAATTTATTTGATATAAATAGCCATTTTTTGATATTCTTGTTTCTTGACTTAAAGAGTCGTAATTGATTACTATTTGCAGCTTCGGAAGAGTGGCAGAGCGGCTGAATGCGTCTGTCTTGAAAACAGAATTACCTGCGAGGGTAACGGGGGTTCGAATCCCTCCTCTTCCGACCTTCTAACCTTACGAATGCCTGTGACGCAAGAAATCATCACCTACATAAACCAAATTCTCCGCTGGGACGACGCCTTTCCTGAAGAGGCGCTCATGCACCTTATCGATAGGGAAGAGGAAGCAAAACCGGCGCTTCGCGATATTTTAGCCCAAACGCTTGAGCACTATAAAGAGGTTCCGGAAGATTATGTAGGCCATATTTATGCCCTCTATCTTCTAGCGCAATTTCGCGATACTCAAGCCCTAAAGTATGCTTTAGGCTATCTTGAGCTTCCCGAGCCATATCCGGGCCTATTTTTTCATGACCTATTAACCCAGAGCTATCCTGCAGTGATTGCAAGCTGCTATGGAGGCGATCCGGGCCCAATATATGCCTTGATACAAAACCAAAAGCTTGGCTTTCTTTCGCGGGTGATTCCGCTCGTAGCAGCCTCTATCCTTGTAAGCCGCAAGACGCTATCTAGAGATGATTTTGTACATTTTCTGCAGACCCTTCTTAAAGAAAGCGATAAAAAGTTTTTGGCAG
Organism: uncultured Chlamydiales bacterium; assembly: GCA_963826935.1. GTDB lineage: Bacteria > Chlamydiota > Chlamydiia > Chlamydiales > FEN-1388 > SZAS-7. The sequence goes on from CAWGYH010000005.1 coordinate 1,074,767, forward strand.
TTGTTGCCGAAGAGGTCGCAACCCTGCACCTTGGCGAGCTCTATTCGGCAATAAAAGAGCTCTATGCCCAGGGCGCAATCGATGAAGAGCAGTATAGCTTGGCCCTTTTTGAAGCCGTTCTTCAGTCAGACTATGCCAATCCACGAAGATTTTTTTTGATAGATGACGCTATCGAAGAACTTAATGGCAGTTCTTGACGGCAGCTCTTGATCTTATTTCATCTTCTTGGCACACTTATTCGCATTTTTAGGGAAGAGTGGCAGAGTGGCCGATTGCGTCTGTCTCGAAAACAGATTCACCTTTACCGGTGACGGGGGTTCAAATCCCTCCTCTTCCGATTAGAGGTCTTAATCTCGATCTTGATCTTGATCTTAATCTCCATTATCAAAGATTAAGATCAAGATCAAGATCAAGACGAGATAAGAGCGTCCTTTATGGCCTTTCATTCACCCTTTATATAAAATCGATCTTCGTGCATAAGAGTCTGCTATGAGTATAGATAAAAGCACCAGTCTCTCCATAATCCCCGTGAGCCGGGTTGCCCCTGCAGTACAAGGTGTACGGATTTCTCATGCCTTGCGCAGCCATACCCACGACATGGAAAAGATCATCCACAAGGTGCTCTCAGAGTGTAAGCTCATCTATCGCGACGAACCGGCCTTCTGGCAGGCGCTTCGCCAGCATATTCCCATAGTGCATTGGGAGCCATGTGAGTGTGCTCCCGGCGGTGTGATGGTCTATCTTCTTTGCCAGGCGCTTAATAACTACGACCTTTCCCACTTTTTTCAGGAAATGATAAGCCGATGGCTTGTTCCTGCAAAGCCTGCAACGATTTTAAGCACAAAGCACCTTACCTTCCGCTTTCAGGATATTCCTGATGAAAGCTACTTTATATCAGAGATTTTTGCTTTAGTTGACGACGAAAGAGCCTTTGGCACGATTCAAAAGAACATGAACGCCCTTGCCCAGGAAATTGCCCTTGGCGCCGTATCGGCCCACCACGCACGCCATATCCTTGTCACAAAGGCGCTCACGCAGGAGCATAAAACTACCCTTATCCATAAAACTATTGTAGAGCTTTCAACGCGCAAGTTCCGCCCCATCGGCCCAGAGGTCTTTTTTGAGATGCATCATTTCCTCCTTGCCTCTGACGATGAGTTTAAGCGCATTCGCGATGTGCGCCATATGTGCCGCATCATCTGCTATCACAACTGGTTTAGAAGGCTTCTTCGGCGCATAAAAGATACAGAACAGCGCCAGATTATGGTAAAGCCGCTTCACGCCTCGTTAAAATTTCAATTTGGCGAAAAAAGAGTGCTCGGCCTAGTAATTGCGATGAGCTTTATGAAAGAGTATGAGCAGTTTGAAGCGCGCCACATCGTATCGGCTTGCCAGCGCCTTATTCCCGGCATCACGGTAGTTCCCCGTTCTTTCTTCTGCTACCAAAACCCCTCTGATCCAATTCATTCCTTCTACGTAGAAATAGAAAAGCGCGATGGCAGCGAAATTACGCCAAAAGAGGTAGCAGCCCTGCGAGAGGGACTGCTTGTAGAGATCCCTCACTGCATAGAGCAGCTGTCGCACACTCTCTTCATCCCGCAGAATGAAGAAGAGATTATGCGCAGCATACTTCTTCTTAGCCATGAAATACGCTACGTGCGCGATATTCCGCAGATGATTATTTCCTTCCAGGGACAGTCCGATGCAACTCTTCGATTTCATGTTACCCTGCTTCGCCTGCTCAAGGATGCATCAACACCTACTCTTGAAACGCTTTTTGCAAAGGTGTCGCAACTTGTTGAGTTTGTTTCTACTTCAAAAAAAGTCATTGGCAACGTGCGCAACAAATACGCTAAAGAGGCAAATACCTTTTTACTTGAGTGTCGAAAGGCGCCCTTTATGCGCGTTGACCATTCGGTTGACTTAAGCCGTGCGCGCGAGTTTATTTCAGCAGCTATTCGCAAGGCTATGGGTGGTGAGGTGCGAGACTTTAATGGCGGCCTTATGTCGCAGCAAAACCAGCTGCTTGTTGGATTAAAAGAGCTTCTTACTAAAGAGGAGCGAAAAGAGGAAATTCACCTTGAAAACCTCTTCCACAGCCTGCAGCCTGTCGTCATGCGAAGCTTGCTGCCGCCGGAGCTTATTAAGCAGTTATTTGATCTCTTCCTTCTGCTGCACAACGAAGCGCCCCTTAACAATAGCCCGCGCTTCAGGGAGATGCTGCAGGACAACGCTCTCTCTGTGATGGTAGCAGCATATGATCCTGCACTCTTTGATGAGATCCAAAGGCAGTGTCTAAAGCTCGACTTTAAAGAACAAGAGCTTGCCCACGTTCGCATGGCATCTGACGGCTTACTGTATGGCGGCTATATTATCGTCGGCTGTGAACAGGCAAAAATTACCCAGTTTCAAGAGCTTCTTAAAAAGTCGCTTGATGAGTCTAACAAGGCCAAGATGGCCTCGCATAGCCTGCGCATTAGCCTCCAGAGGCCGACATCGCTTCTCGACCCGCGCATAGGCACTGATAGAACCTCAGGTATTGTCATCAAGATGCTCTACGAAGGGCTCATGCGCATAGATCCATTTGGAAAGCCATCATGTGCATCGTGTGAACGGGTAGATATTTCTGAAGACCAGCGCCGTTATATCTTCTATCTTCGAAAGACCACCTGGACAAATGGCCAGCCGGTGACAGCCCACGACTTTGAATATGCCTGGAAAAAGGTTCTTGATCCGCAGTTTCGCGCGCCCTTTGCCTACCTCTTCTTTCCAATTAAAAATGCTGAAAAGGTAAAAACCTTGCAAAAGCCGGTAGAAGAGCTTGGCGTCTATGTTAGGGATGACTATACCCTCGAAGTGCAGCTTGAGCATCCTGCGCCGCACTTTTTAGAGCTTTGCGCCCATTGGATCTACTCTCCGCTTTGTAAAGAGGTTGACGAGCTGCATCCCGGATGGGCCTACTATGGCGATGACACCTATGTGTCAAACGGGCCGTTTAAACTTGCAAAGTGGCGAAGAAACAGCGAAATACAGGTTCTAAAAAACCCCCTCTATTGGGATGTAGACTCTGTTCATCTTAACCAAATTGACATATCAATTGTTGAAGATCCTGAGCGGGCGCTCATGCTCTATGAGCGCGGCGAGCTTGACTGGATTGGCGAGCCCCTTTCAGAGATACCTCCGGGTGCCTTTAAGATACAAAACTTTGAAGAAAAAATTATTTCGCATCCTATCGCTGCTGTTCACTGGTATAATTTAAATGTCAACGCTCTGCCCTTTACTTCAAAAAAATGCAGGCAGGCGTTAAATATTGCCCTAAACCGCCAGCAAATTATTGAAAAACTCTTTTCAGGCCGAGAAAGGTGCGCCCAAAGTATTTTACCTCCAGGTCTATCGCAGCAGCTTGAGCCCTACTTCTATGATGGCGATAAAGAGCGCGCTAAGGCTTTATTTGAAGAGGGACTTCAAGATCTTAACCTTACACGTAAAGAGCTGCCTCCCTTTATCATCACCTGCTACGACCAGGAGATCCACAGCAATATGGCATTGCTTGCAGCTCAGCAGTGGAAAGAGGTGCTCGACCTTGACGTAAAGATTGAAGTGTTGACTTGGGAGCGCTGCATGGAAAAATGCGGCCAGCATGACTTTCAAATGGTAGCGCTTACTTGGTACTGCTGGATTTATGATCCATCTTATATTTTGTATCAACTTAAAGATCTTTCGCATGAGATGAACTTTTCGCATTGGCATAATGATTCTTACTCCTCATTACTGGAACGGGCGCAGGAATGTACCGATAACAGCGAGCGACTCAATCTTTTGCATCAAGCGGAAACCATTGTAATGCAAGAACTTCCGATCATTCCGCTTTTTTATTACACGTTTAAGTACATGAAAAAGGACTATGTGGATAATATCTACCTATCCCACTTAGGCCAGATAGACTTTAAGTGGGCAAGAATTAACCCGGTTTAAACTATTTGGGGGGCAATTATGACTTTAGTGCAATCACTTGCTAAGGCAATATTTACAACGTGCAGTCTGCTCGTTGTAGCAACCGGCTGCAAACAGCAGCAACCCGCGTCAGACCAAAAAGACGCAAAATCTGAACAAAAAACTGTTCGCCTCTATTTGCAGAGCGAGCCCTACTCTATGGACCCACGCGTTGCGGGAAACCGCTTTTCTCAGGTGGTGCTTAGAGAACTTTTTGAAGGTTTAATGCGTATCGACGGCCAAGGACGGCCAGCTGCAGCGCTAGCAAAAAGCTATGAGGTGTCAGAGGATAAGTGCACCTATCGCTTCCATTTGCGCCCTGCACAGTGGTCAAACGGCATGCCAATTACTGCCTATGATTTTGAATATGCCTGGAGATCAAACCTTCTGCCAAATGCACCGACGGCCTACTCCTATGCTTTCTACTGCATAAAAAATGCACACGAAGTGCATGAAGGCAAGATGAGCCCCGATGCTCTTGGCATTAAGGCTGAAGATGCAAGCACCTTTGTAGTAACGCTTGAGCATCCGGCCCCCTACTTTATTGAACTTACTTCAAACCCGCTCTACTCCCCTGTCTGCAAGACAGTTGTTGAACAAAATCCTGAGTGGCATAACACAAGCGGCAATGACTTTGTCTGCAACGGCCCCTTTACCTTAGGTGAGTGGAAGCATAGAACAGAGATCGTTTTAGCCAAAAACATACGCTACTGGGACTCTGAGGCTGTATCTGTAGATCGCCTTACCTTCCCAATTATCGAAGATCCGCTCACGGCGCTCAATATGTTTGAAACAGGCGAGCTTGACTGGGTTGGCGATCCATTTGGCCAGCTCTCATTAGATGCTATCCCGCGCCTGAAAAAGGAAAATAAACTTGAACTTCGCCCAATTGCAAGCGTCACCTGGCTTGAGCTCAATACAGAACATCCGCTTCTTAAATCGACCAAAGTAAGAAAGGCCCTTGCGTCGGCCATAAATCGCCATGACCTTGTGGAGCACCTCTTGCAGGGTGGTGAAAAGCCAGCCTTTTCTATACTTCCAGAGACCCTTACCTTTATGGAAGAGCCGTTCTTTAAGGACAATGACGCTGTGGGCGCCCGCGCTCTATTTGATGAGGGCTTAAAAGAGCTCAATCTCACAAGAGAGAACTTGCCTGCCCTGGCTCTTTGCCATTCATCCGATCCACGCGATAAGTCGATGGCAGAAGCTGTGCAAAACTACTGGCAGCAGGCCTTTAATATAAAAGTTGCCATGAACACGAGCGATTGGAACGCCCACCTTACGCGCGTAGCCAATGGCGAGTTTGACATTGCGACTTTAACTTTTTACACCTTCTACCACGATCCAATCTACATGCTCGAAGTGTTTAAGTATGCTGTGAGCTGGAATGGCACCCATTGGGAACATCCTGAGTATATTGACCTGCTTTCTAAGTCAGATAGCGCCACGGACGAAATCCAGCGCGATACGCTCTTAAGACAGGCCGAAAAGTTTATTGTGGATGAAAGCCCCATAATCCCAATCTGCTACAACACCTCAAAGTTTTGCAAAAACCAAAAAATCTACGGCGAAACATTGTCCCCTATCGGCATGTTTGAGCTGAAGAGGGTTGATGTAGATGCTGGTGTCATTCTCGTAAACAAATAATCTTCCAAACCCACCCGATTTTCATCGGGTGGTTTCTTCAAAAGCAACAATAACTTGTTTTTACGACCGCAGGTCTTTGGAGTGCTGCGATTCTTCTCGAGCTTTTACTCCGACCACACACCTTTACTTCCTTACCGCCCAAGCTTACAAAACAGATCTACATAAATCGGTAGAGGTGTTTTATGAGCTTTAAGCGATCTTGCGATTAATGTGTGTGCAGAATTAAAAGCGGCGAAGAATCGCCGCACTCCAAAGACCTGCGGTCGAAATAAACGTTTTTTTCACAGCCTCCTGCTGAGGACTATTAGGTGCTATTTTTCTTGGATTAAAATTATATTCTTTTGTATAGGGATCAGTATGTATACAAAGGAGTCTTTTTATGAATAACAGGATGCTTACCACCTACTTTCGCGAAACGGATCGCGTTCGCCAAAACTGGGGCTGGTTCTTTCTTTTAGGCCTTGCGCTGGTTGTGCTTGGTGCTTTTGTGATCAAATCTGCGGTTGCAGTGACGGTCTTTTCGGTCTTTTTCTTTGGTATTCTTTTAGGCGGCGCAGGTCTTGTTCAGATCCTGCAGGCCTTTATGGCTCGCCAGTGGAGCGGACTGTTTTTATCGCTTTTACTTGGCATCTTGTATGGTGTTACTGGCGCTTTATGCATGGTACATCCTACAGAAGCTGCCATTAGCCTTACCCTTCTTTTTGCGGCCTTTTGCTTTGTCTCAGGCCTCTTTAAGATCTTCGGGTCGCTTATCATGAAGTTTGAGCACTGGGGCTGGGTCTTCTTTAACGGCGTTGTCACCTTTATCTTGGGCATTATGATCTACAACCAGTGGCCGCTATCTGGGCTTTGGATCATCGGCCTTTTCGTTGGCATCGATATGATCCTGTCAGGCTGGTCTTGGATCCTTCTCTCTCTCGTTGCTCGCAAGAGCCTCAGATAAATTATTCCCCTAAAGAGCCTTTAGCAATAAAGGCTCTACATTGCTTTTTCTACTGCGATGCCGTTTTGCTTTTCTGTGTAGCGGCCGATGTGCCTGAATTTTGCATAGCGCTGCTCAAGCAAAAGCGGCGGCGAGATGCGGCTAAGCATTGTGCACTTATCCACAATAAATTTTTTTACAGTGTCATAGACAATCGCGCTATTGTGGTGGGCGCCGCCAAGCGGTTCCGGCAGCACTTCATCAACGATGCCGGCTTCTAGGAGATATTCTGCATTTAGTTTTAGCGCCGCTGCAGCATCAACTTTTTTGGAGGAATCTTTCCAGAGGATCGATGCACAGCCCTCTGGGCTGATGACTGAATAGTAGGAGTGCTCGAGCATGCCGATAACATCGCCGACACCCATGCCGAGAGCGCCGCCTGAGCAGCCTTCGCCGATGATAAGTACGATAACAGGCGTTGCAAGCTGGGACATCTCCTGCAGGTTTTTGGCAATAATCCAGCCCTGGCCGCGCTGTTCGGCTTCAAGGCCCGGGATAAGCACCCGGAGTGTCTAGTAGCGATACGATAGGCAGGCCATACTTTTCAGCGAGCTTCATAAGGCGCATTGCCTTTCTAAATCCCTCTGGGTTTACCATGCCGAAATTTCTTTGGACGCGAGACTCTGTGTCGCCGCCCTTTTCTTGGCCAACGAGCATGCACTTTATGCCGCCGATTGTGGCAAAGCCGCCAATAATTGAAGGGTCGTCGCCCTGGGTGCGGTCGCCGAAGAGCTCAATAAAGTTTTCAGCAATATTTTTTACATAGTCGATGGTATGCGGGCGCATTGGGTGGCGCGAAATCAGCACGCGCTCCCAAGGAGTAAGCTCGCTATAAACTTTTTTTTGTAAATTATGGAGTTTTTCTTCTAACTGTCTAATTTCTGTAGAAAAAAGTGGGTTATCCTGATTCTGCTTTTTGAGATGTTCAATGGTCTTTATATACTCGAAAATCTGTTTTTCGTGAGGAAGGTAGTGATTTTGCTTATCTTGAGCTGTTGTATCTTTTGACATAGCTATCCTCAGTTATGAGCCCATTGGCTCTTAGTTTTTAAACTTGACTTAACATATTACAACATTTTGGGATTTCCTGGAAGTGTGACTTTAGAAAAGTCAGTTACAATTTCTACAATTGTCTGGTGTGTCGAAACAATTGAAAAAATTTCTTCCGCATCCTGGGCCCTCAAACGAATGCAGCCGTCGCTCTCATATTTGCCTATGCTGCTGGTGTCGTCGGCAAGGCGGCCATCACTGCTTTCGCGCCACGGGGTGCCATGTATCCCAAAGCCTTTAGCCGGTTCGCTGCAGTTTTCAAGTTCTTTATCAAATGGGATCCAGCGGGTGCCAAAGACGGTGATCATCTCCGTCCGTTTGCCCCTGTAGCTGCCCATCATCTTTGGCTGGTAGATGGCAATTCGCGAGCCTAGGCTATACTTACCTATCGGGGTAAGAGATCCGCTTGCCTTGCCCGGATCGAGCCTTCCCAGGCCAACTCTATAGGTTTTAAGGAGGATATGCTCCTGTGTGTCTGGCATAACTGCGTAAAGCAGCATCTGGCAGCGCGATATATCTATACCAATATAAAAATAAAAGTTTACAGTTGGCGAGAGAATATTGAAGTACTGCCCCTCAGTTGCCGGGCGCGCGTTATAGTCCGGCCTTCCATTCATGCTGCGTGCGATAAAGTGAAGGTGGGTTTTATAGTGGCCGGCGTAGTCAACAAGCCAGGCAGATCTTCCCGACTTCCATGGTACTTTAGACTTATACTGAACTGTCTGAACAATAGAAAGCGGTGAGTTTTTTTGAAAAAGAAGCTCAACGCGGTCGCACTCAACAAGCTGCGTTTGCGGCTTTGGCGGTTCGCTTTCAACTTTAGGCAGCACTACGGGCTCAGGCTGCACTGCAGGAGCCTGCTGCACAATTTGCGGCTTTTGCGGGGCCGGCTTTTGAGCAGTAAGCGTGGCAAGGTCAATTTCTACAACTTTAGGCTGCACTTTTGCAGCAACAGCTTCATTTTTTAAGTCTTGCCCTTCTTTACAAGCGCTGCAACGCCAATAGCCCCAAAAAGACCAGGCTAAGTAGAAGAAAAATACGCGGCAGGGTCATCGTCTAGCAGCTTGAAGGATTACTGTGTTCTCTTCTGTTTCAAGCTCTGACTCAATGGCCTTTCGCATCTTTTTGCCAGGAGTAAACTTTACGGCGTTACGAGCCGGTATCAAGATTGGCACGCCGGCATTTTTTGGGTTGCGTCCAATTTTTTGCTTTCGCTTGACAACTTCAAAGACGCCAAAGTCGCGAAATTCAAGCCTATCACCCGATGACAAGTAGTCTGTCATCTTATCCAAAAAGGCCTGGATGACTTGACGAACATCATTTGGATGGAGTTCTTTTTCTTGCGAAATTGAGTTTATAACTGCTTTTTCGTGATTGTCTGTGCTTGTTCCTTGTCTTCCATAGGACTCCTTTTTTGCGTACAAAATGAGCGACATTTTCATATGTCTGTCATTAACAATCAAGTGATAACTTCTATCACTGACTTATGTTTCTTTCCAAGAGCTATCAGAAGGTACTTTCCATCGATAAGAAGATGCGTCGGTAATGGTGAAATTTTCATCGCTTATGTGCTGGTTATTAACCCATACTCCCCCATTGCGAATGAGGCGGCGAACATCGCCTTTACTTGCAGAAAAACCTGCCTTCACTACAATGTCGATTAGCTTTATGTTACTTACGTCAGCAATCGCAAGCTTTGCATTTGGCACATCTTTAATAAGATCGCGGATGCTATCGCCGGACAGCTCTACAACCTTTCCCGGCATCATCGCAAGCGTTGCCTGCAGCGCTTTTTCAAGGCCTGTCTTGGCCATGTACAAGGTTTGTAATTGCTTCAGCCAGCAGCCTTTGAGCAGTGTTTGGAACGTAGCCTGATTCTTTCATCTGATGCTCAAGATCGCGTATTGTGCCAAGGTCAACAAAGGTGAGCATCTTTAACAGGCGGATGACGTCGTTGTCGGCTGATCGAACAAGGTACTGATAAAATTCAAATGGCGATAGCTTTTCGCCGGACATCCAAATGGCGCCTTGCTCTGATTTGCCAAACTTCTGCCCGTCACTTTTTGTAAGCAGGGGCATGGTGAGGCCAAAGACAGGCTTGCCGGTAACTTTTCTTGTGTAGTCGATACCTGCTGTAATATTTCCCCACTGGTCGCTTCCGCCGATCTGTACTGAAACGCCGTGGTTTGCATGCAGGTGATAAAAGTCATAGCCTTGCAAAAGCTGGTAGCTAAATTCAGTAAAGCTCATCCCCTCTTCAGACTCCATGCGTGCCTTTACGCTGTCCTTTGACATCATAACGCCAACGCTAAAGTGTTTGCCTACATCGCGCAAAAAAGTCAAGAAATGAAAAATTCTTAAACCAGTCGTAGTTATTCAGAAAAAGCGGCACAGGCAGGGTAGGATCAGAAAGAAGTATAGTTTCAATATTTTTCTGAATGCCCTTTTCGTTCTTTCGCAGCGTCTCTTCATCAAGTAAGCTGCGCTCATGCTGCTTGCCTGATGGATCGCCAATCATCCCCGTAGCCCCTCCCACAAGCGCTACAGGCTGATGCCCAAGCTTTGAAACCATGCAAGCCCCATAATAGCTACCATATTTCCAAGATGGAGGCTATCGCCTGTCGGATCAAACCCACAGTACACTCTAAGCGGCATTTCAGCTGCTTTTTTCAGCTCCTCATGCGTGATCTGATCCAGCAGCCCACGCGACCTCATGACATCAACAATATTCTCTTTCATGGTTCCAGCACTCAATTTTTGCCAAGAGAGTACTGCAAATGATAACTTTCTGCAAGTTCCATTATCGAGACCGAGACCGTGACCGAGACCGAGACCGGTTACTTTGCCGCATCGACGCTTGGCAAAACATGAGGTCTCGGTCTCGGTCACGGTCTCGATCTCGATAATGGTACAAAGCCAAGCTTAAAAAGGATTATTTTCGTGGATGTAGGTAAGCTTTAGGTTGAACTGTTCGGCAAGGTGCTCGCCTAAAAGCTGGACGCCGATAGTTTCGGTGGCTGCGTGGCCCAGGGCATAAAAGTTTATTTTGTCTTGGTGCGCTTGGTGCCAGACCGGCTCATCGGTTGTGCCGGTGATAAAGCAATCTACCTCTTCAAGCACCGCTTCCGGTATGGCCTTGTGGGCGCCGCCTGAGATGAGGGCGCAGGAGCGAATCTGCTTTTTGCCGCCAAAGACGGTTTGGGCCGGATGGCCGTAGAACTTTTCAAGCTTTTTTTTCATCTCTTCTTGCGAAGTTGGCTCGACAGTGCCTTTTACTCCTATTTTCATGCTCTGAAAATTGCCAAAGGGCTCCAGGTCGGTCCAGCCAAGCAGCTTTGCTGCGGGCCAGTTGTTGCCAAGCTCTTGGTGGGCATCAAGTGGTAAGTGGTATGCAAGAAGACTTATGTCATTGAAAGTAAAACGCCGAGCATTTCTTTTAAACTGCCTGATATAACGATATCTCTTCCCTTTAAAAAGAGGCCATGGTGCACAAGCAGGCAGTCTGCTTGAATACTTTGGGCCTTGCGGATGGTGTAGAGGCTTGCGGTTACGGCAACGGCCAGGTGGCTGATTTTCTTCTTTCCTTCCACTTGAATTCCATTGATGCAGACATCCAGAAAAGCGGCCTGGCTGCAAAATTGAATCAATATACTGCGAAAAAGTCTTGAGCTGAGTAGGCATAATGGGTAATGTATGGTTTTTCACTTGTATAGCATAAATGGGGCGTATCTTACAATGGATGATGTAAAAGAACGTATCGGCGAGGCAGCAGCTGCACTTGTAGAAGATGGGATGATTGTAGGCTTAGGTACGGGCTCTACCGCTATTTGTTTTATTCAGGCGCTGGCCAAACGGTATGAAGTTGAGGGGTTAAATATTGTAACAGTTGCCTCTTCGCATGCCTCTGAAAAGCATGCGCGCGATTTAGGGCTTCCTCAAGTTTCAATAGATGCGATTGACAAAATAGATATAACCTTTGACGGTGCAGATGAAATCACCCTAAAAAGAGATGATAAAAGGAGCCGGCGGCGCTCTCTTAAAGAAAAGATTTTAGCCCAAGCAAGCCGCGAGCTTGTTATTTTAGTTGATGAAACAAAGCTTGTAGAGACGTCTGGGCACAGCAAAACTGCCTGTAGAGGTTGTGCAGTTTGGCCACAGGATTAGTAGAAGCCAGGCTTGCACAGTTTGGCAACAAGCTGTACTTTGCGCATGCGAGGCGATGGCCGCCCCTACATTACTGACAGCGCGCAATTTTATCTACGACCTGCAGCTCAATCTTCCTGTTGCAAATGTCCAAGAGCTAGATACTGCTCCTCCATAAAATCGCAGGCGTTGTTGAAACGGGCCTCTTTTATGCTATTGCTGGCCGTGTTGTAGTTGGCTATAAAGATGGAACAGTACAGATTAAGGGTGGCCTATGACATCAGAGCTTGTTCAGCTTTCATTTGATAAAATCATGCAGACCCACTCCTACACGGTCATCGTGCTAAAAAACCACGACATCAAGTTTGCAATCTACGTCGAACCTCAGGTCGGCAAAATCCTGCAGATGTATCTAACCGACGTTGAAAAGGCCCGTCCCCTTACCCACGACCTCATTTCAAACATCTTCAAGGGCCTGGAGATCACGGTAAAACAGGTTGTCATCAACGACGTCCAAGACACCATCTACTACGCCCGCCTCTTCCTGGAACAGATGCGCGGCGAGGTGCGCCACATCGTCGAAATCGACGGCCGCCCCAGCGACTTCATCACCCTGGCCCTCATGCACAACGCCCCAGTCTGGTGCGCAAAAGAGGTCCTAGAAAAGGTGATCCCCGTCATCGAGTAACCAACATGTATTAAAGCAGATCATATTCAAGGACGATTGCACCGCCTTCTTCGCTAAAAAAGAGAGTGCGGACATTGATGAGCTCCTGGATCGGCTCATCTTTTCGCATGGGCACTCCATAGGCTTTTACAAGCTTTGCATTGATGCCTTGTAGCGTAGATGTAAGCTTGAAATTATAGGCAACAGGCGCGACGAGATAGTCGAAATTTTTGAAAAATTTCATCATGTCTTTTCCGGTGTGTACAAAAAGTGCATTGCCGCCTTTACTCATCGTAATTTTATGGATAAAGTCGTGATGGAAATTTTCACCCACACCAATGGCTGTAAGGCCAATATTTTCTCCGGCATAGTCCGAGACAAGTCGCAAGATGCTTGATTGGTCAGTCACGCCGGTATTTAACCCAGCATCAGAAAAGAGGATCACGCGGTTTTGGCAATCTTCTCTAAATGCCAATGATGCAAGGAGAAACCCGTCGCGAAGCCCGGCATAGAGGTTTGTGGAATTTCGGGGCTGAAGTGTTTGCACCTTGTTTATAATCAATGATTTATCCGTTACGAGAGTTGGCTGGAGCAGCACTTCGCTTATGCTATCAAATACCACGAGAGAAACTGTGTCATTTTCATTGAGATTGAGAATAGATTGGACGACAGCATCCTTTGCCCATTCTAGACGCGTACGTTCGGTAAAATCAGTGCCTGCCATCGATCCTGATATATCAATAACAAAAGAGAGGTTGAGAGGCGGCCGTTTAAATGACTCCGGCGTAACATTAGAGTTCATGCCCACCTGTACAAAAAGCTTTCGCGACTCTTTATCAAATGCATAGGCAGGCTGCAGGCAAATAAGCTCTCTACACTCGCCGCCTTCTAAGCTAAGAGTCAAGCTGCTTAAAAACCCCTCTTCAATAAAAGCCTCGGCAACAGGCACAAAGCCATCTTCTAGCTGCTTTTTAAAATGGGAATAGTCCTTCAGGCCGCCTGCTGTTACATTCAGGCCGCCGGCTGCTCGCATCAGGCTGTTTGATGCTTTCATAGGGGGACGAATTCTCTCAAAAGAGGGACCAACCTCGCCCTTTATCATGTTATCTGCAAGCTTTTTGACTAACAGAGCTACCTCAGCAATATCAGCATCAGCAGCAAAGGAGGGCATCATTATCTTTTCCAGCTTTTCGAAGTTTGCAAGGAGTGTCTGTGCATGCTGGCGTCTTATTTCTTCCCAATATTTTGGATCAGGCACCGGACATGGGCAGGGCCTTACTACTATCGGCTCTCGCGGGTAGATATCATACCAGTGGTTTTGCGATGCGTGATACTCGATAAGAGTTGACTTCAGTAACTGAGAAAGCTTAATAGCAAAGAGTGTTTTATGCATTCCGCTATTTGAAACAGCCACTGAATCAGAAAGTGTTGCACTCTGTTCCCTACGTACAGTTGTACCGCTTTGTGCTTCTTGATAGTGAATTTCGAGATTAATTGAAGAAGCAATAAGCTGCGAAGAAAAAATTATGACCGAAAAAAAAGCTATAAGTTTGTTCATTTCACACTCCATTATAATTAGTAATGGCAATATATCCAAACCACTCTTTTTTCACAGCCACTAACGAGTTTGTCCTTGCGTAATTGTTTGGAGCTCAAGACAAATCATTTAAATAAATTTACACTTATTCTACTGTTGAGCTAAGGTAAGGGAATATGGAACCGGCTTCTGGAAGAGATTATCCTATAGTACCTTCAATACCCGAATTGAAGAGGCAGACTGCGATCTTGCGCGCAAAATTGCGTGCAGGCACATCTGAGGACGCTCGCACTTTGGCAGAAATTGAGCAGGCAGCAGCTCGGATTTTGGCAAGTCTTGTAGCTTTGCGATCTGGCGATACTGCACTTGATACCTACGGCAATAAGCATAAAAACCTGGTAAAGCTAATCGAGCTGCAAAAGCTTCTAGAAATTCCTGGGGTTGCAACTCCCCCTCCTATCGGGCTAGAAGATGATGTAGCGTATCGCTTCTTACAGGAAGCTGCCCCCAAATTTTTTCAAAAATGGCAAGAGTTTGGCACGCAGTATCACGCATCTTGTAAAGACAATCCCCGTTTTCTAGAATCTCCGGAGGCACAAAACTTCTTTCAAGAGATGGACAGCGCACTTGTTCGGGCATTTGAAGAGGCATCTTGCGATCCTAAAAGCTATCAAAAGCTTGGCTTTCATGACGACCTTTTGGTCTGGCTTGAAACGCTAGCAGCCAATGGAAGATATCTTATAGTGCGAAGTACGGGCGATGAAGATTCTAGAACCCATGCAAATGCCGGAAAAAACGAAACCATCCTCTATGTCACACCGACCTGGAAGGATATGTGCCTTGCCTTGGGGCAGGTAGTTCGCTCCTACGTTCGCTATCCATCCCTTCAAAGCCAGATCAATGCCGGTGTGGATCCCTTCTCAAAGCGCCCAAAGCTCTCTGTCACAACCCAAGAGCTTATTGGCGAGCCTCTGGGAGGGGCGCAAGATCCTAAAAAAATTCCTATATCTGTCGTGATGTTCACAAACGAGCCTGTCTATGTGGGAGGCGAGAAATTTCGTGTACTTCGCATAAGCGCTACCTTTGGCCATGGAGAAGCGGTGGTGGGAAATAAGGGCGTGGCATGCGACAGCGTGCTTGTTTTGGTAGGGGCACGCGATCCATCAAAACTGATGATTTACTACGATTCTCAAAGTAAGCCCGAACGGCTTGCTCCCGTGCAGGGTGCCTCCGGAAAAGTGGTGCTTATGCGGCTTGACAATCCAAAGGAGCTGCAGGATGCGCGCGTCCTGGATGACGAGATGATCGCAAGACTCTATGAGTTGGGGGTGCTGTCTGAAGCCTATTTTGAAGATAACGCTACAGATCTTGAACTGGTCATTCGAGAAGGCACTATATACCCCGTTCAGGCACGGCCTGTGATTCGCCCCGAAATGCTGCCATCCTATCTAGACCTTGAAAAGATAGCCGATCGCCCTCTTATTACAAAAACGCTCTATGCTGAAACCATCGTGCCGGCAAAGGCATCTGTAGTAGCAATAAAAGACACTCAAAACGAGCTTCTTCATAAACAGGATCTTGACGAGGCTGATAAGAAGTTTATAAAGAGCCGGCATAAGCTTGTTATTGTCGATAAGCCGGAGCCTGCACACTCTCATCCCATTGTAAATTTTAGCGGCATGGGTGTGCCATGCATGGTGGAGCAGGAGGCCGATCTCCTTGCAGAACTTATTGGAGAGATCACCGGAGATAAATGCCTTGTTGCCTGTATGCAGGCAGGAACAATCAATGTCTGGAGCGGACTTGATGCTCTTGAAAAATATGTAAGCAAGGGCTATGTCGTGCACCCTGCAAAGGTTGCCATTTCTCTTCCCCTTGCAGGAAGCGTGGCGCGAAGAGATGACCATCGCCTTGAGGTGCCGCAGGAGGTAAAGCGTTTACTTGTCCAAACTGCATCTGCTGCAACCTCAGCAGTTGCCCTAGAGCATATAAAGGCGCTTAAAAAGCATGAACTGGTACAGTCGCTGTCAGCCAACATTCAGCTTCTTGAAGCAGCTGAATCGCAAGTTGCGCAAGTTACACCTATCCTCAAGGCCGCACAGGCACTCGAAAAGGCGGCGCATCAAGCTTTTAAAGACCTTAAAGTGATCTTCACACTGCCCGAAGCAGGCCGTCTTGAAAAGCTGCTCCACCTGAAAGTAGTGAGCTCCCTGCTTACACAGCCATCAAAGGGCGGCTTGCATCGCTATTCGCTGCTCAACATCCAGCAAAACTTTGCGGCAGCTTTCGCACTTATTGACTATCAAAAAAAGCTTACCCATCCGGCAAAGTTCAGCGATCTACTTCTTGATGGCACCCTGAGCCCCATTCCCGCATTTTTTGAAAATTGGCAAAAATTTCTTTTAGAACTTGAAGGTGCAAAATCTGTTCCAGAAGCCACCATCGAACGCTTTAGGGGGCAAGTCAGCCGACTACGTGAGATGGGCGCTTTGCCGATTGCTCTTACGCTTTTTTTTGATTGTAAAGCAGATGTCAACTCCCAAATTGAGTCTTTTTTACGAATATTACCCCCTGCTGATGAACCGGTTGTAGAGCGCCTGCACGCAAGACTTGGGGCTATAAAAACCCTACACACCCAGCTCTCAGCTTTTGGCGATCCAAAAAAATTTGAGGCTATGTGGGAGCAGCTTCTGCTTGAAACAAAACGGTGGATGCCCCAATCGGCAGAATGTAGGGAGGCGGGCCTCAATACCTTTTTACCCCTGCCGCCGCGCACGATCAAGGATATTTTTGCTAAAAAAGCTGCAGATACGCGCTCCGCGGCATCGCGCATAGCGGCGCTTTCTGCCATGAGAGAACTTGTGAGCACATTTGACCAATCAGTTAAGACGATGAAAGCAAGCCAAGAGATGAGTGAAGATGAACGCGCCCAGCACTTTACAACTATGCTTCTTCCATTTCTGGACCTTCTTCTTGCTTGGGTGCCCGGTGTAGTAGGCGAACCAAGTAAATACCAGAGAATCAGAGAGCATGTGTTAGAGCCATTAAGGAATTTCATACCAAATAAAAAGGGTAGAGATCAGCTCTACTCTACAGAAGGATTTGTGGTCCAACCGACAGTGATGGGAATTACAAGTACGCATCAGCATTCACACATCATCCCTCCAAAAACCCTTGAAGAGGCCTTTCAGTCCATTCACCAGAATCTGGAGGCAGCCCTTGCTCACATGATGGGAAATCTTTGGATGGACGCGGCCTACACTCATATTCCTCTTCCAGACATTCTTGATAAAACCCCCCACGTGGAAGGCCGCCTTCTTACCGGTGTAGAGGTAAGCGAAGAGGAGATGAGTTTTCTCTATAATGTGGCCCTCCGAGAGCATAGCGCCCATCTGAAAACAACCTATAGCCGCGAAACGGGTTCTCTCACAATAACCGCAACCTTTCTTTTTATGGCCGGCAGAGAGAAAAAACTGCTCCGAGAGGCAAACGAGTGGCACGAAAAAGGCGCCACTGCCCTAAAAAAAGCCATGCCAAATGGCGCGGCCACTGTTTTTGTCTGGGAAGCAAAAGACATGGCCTCTATGCAGTCAGTCTTTCAGCTGTTCAGTAAGCTTTGCACTATGACGTGGACTCGCTGAAAGAAATGGAGTCAAAAATTATGAAAAGGCAGATCCGGCCCTTTTCATATCCCTCTAAAATTCCCGGTAGATCTTGTCATGTTCTTCCAGTTCCTCCTACTTTCATCCGGCAAATTTCATAAGTGATTCTAAATCAATAGATTGCGATAATTAGTATCATTTACTACCGTTCTTTGCAGAGTCAGTAATCAAATTTTATTTAATTAAACTATATTATTGATATATACTAAAGTATGTAAGGACGTGTAGTGAATAGGGCGTATTGTAAAAAGCTGAGGGTTCAGTCTTTACAAGAGGCTCCAAGCAAAATGAGAGGTTTTTATGAATGATATACCATCTCTAAGTCCTAATCCAGAAGAAACGATGCCTGCAACAGGGCTGCCGGCAAAAGATGGTGGTAAAGGTGGGAAGCCGGGTGAGGCACATCTTGATGACGTGGCACGAGAAACTATTACACAAGACCAAACAGAAGGCGATACCACTCCTGTAGTCGAAAAAGAGATCGAGGTGCTGACATTTTCTTCCCTCCCATTGAGTGTGCAGCAAAAAATAGTAGCACGCACACCGGATTCCGGAGATCGAAAAGCACTTTTAGGAACTGAAAAGTCCTTAACGAAAGCCGTAATAGGACAAGAAATAGAGGAAGATTTTGAAAAATTAGAAAAATTGACGAGCCTTTTGCTCAACTCGACATCGATTAACTGGACGGAGGACGAAAAAGAAACAATTGGCATTTCAACTTCTGAAAAATCAAAATTATTTGGAAATGAAGAAAAATTCGATAACATTAAACGACAAATTCAGAATGAAATGGAAAAAGTGTCAAAATCGAACGAGCCGCCAAAGTATAAAATAGAAAAATTAAAGGAATTACTCGGAAAAGATGATCTGTATAAAGATGAAACATTGATACCAGTATCTTTTGAATCCCACAAAGCACGTCATACCGAAAAAATGGATAAAATTTTAGAAATAGTTAGACGTCGAAATCTAAATGAACTAAACGCTCTCGTAAAAGAGCTTAAAGAAGATCCAAATATAGCAAAAAATCTCCCTGAAAATTTCATAGAAATAGTAGAAATATATGCAAAGTTACGTGAGACAAATAATCTACAGGAGGCTGTTCGTAAATTAGTTCGTATTGGTGAGATTGACAGGGCTCTAAAGATGGCCAATGAAATAACACTAGACCAGGATCAACGACTGCAGGCAGTTGGTAGTGTAGTTTTATCCCCAGTAATGGAAGACCATCCTGATGGGTCTTCAGAGCCAAACTTGACAAAACTAGAAGCTAATTTTGAAAACATAATGAGTATTGTTCAGAGGATCGGTGACCCTGAATTGAGGAGACGTTGTACTCTATCCGTTCTCGCTCTAGGTGGGAGGCTTGAACTAGCACTCGAGTTTTTAGATCCTTCAAAGCCTCGCGATGATAAAGTAATGCTATATCGTCAGAGCCTGGACGATATGGATCCCCTTGGACACGGATATGCCTCAGATATCCTGAGTAATAAAGTTAAGCTGCTCATAGATCATGATGTTGCATTTTTCTTGGACGTAGTTGTAAATCAAGAAGCTACAAACAAAGGGAAATATGGTGGTCTACAGCAGTCTTGGTGCGAACCGATATGCAAAGCACTCATTAGAATAGAAGATTTTACTAGAGCCAGAGAAGTAGCTAACATGATAGCTGATCCTAAACTACAAGAAGAGATGTTTGCTCTTATTCCAGGAGGAAGAGGGCCGCTCTTCCAACGTGTGAAGAATACCGTCTTAGGGGTATTCGGATACGGGAAATAAAAAGTGAGTCGACTAGCCCGAGGGTGTTTCACCCTCAGGCTCCTCGATTTATCCTAGATACTCCCCTGTAGTTATTTTAGTTCCGAAGGAACGAATTAATAATAGCCCATGGTGTAGCCCCAGAGGGGCAAACCGTGGGTATGGCACAGCAAAAAACATCAAGTCGCGCATGCGACGACTTAATCCGTCACTCACGAGGCTGTGAAAAATGGATAAAAAGGAAGAAAATAGGGTAAGCCCAACTATTAAAATTTTGGGCATTTTTTTTCGAATGGTCACAAATCTTTTTTCGGCATCGATTTTTTGTCTATAACTTCATCGTTTTTTCCTTTTTTTTACAGTCTCGCATTGTTAATACCGTAAGGGATTTCTTAGAAACTTATTGGCAGTACTTAAAAAACATCATCATGTTATGAGTAATCGCATAGAGCAATGCCGTCTGCTTTACCTTCTCGAGCCCGCGCACCCAAAATTCCCTCATTCCTAAATTCTTTGTTGACGCGTTTGCAAATTCTGCTGTACAACACCTTTTTTTATATTTGACCTGCGCTTCTTCTGTTCCCATTCTCTTTCTTAAATTCATCATTGCTTCATTATCAGTTTCGCGAGGGGTTAATGCATCATATTTACCGTTAGCAACAGGAGGACTGTAAAAAGTGATATGAGGAAATGCTTTTGCCGCTTCAGCAGCGTCTTTTTTATTTGCATATCCAGAATCACAAAGCCAGTCCTTAAGTATCTGACAGCCTATTTTTTCAAATGTTGCTGTCACTTGCTGCATCATAGGTGCTAAGGTTCCATAATCATTCGTATTGACTACTTCTACTGCCACGATTACTTTTTTATCTGTAGTAGTTGCAAATTGAACATTATAAGCGGCTTGAGTCCCTCTATCTGGCATTTTCATTCTGCGTGCTTCAGGATCAGTAAGAGAAATTCTTAAATTTTCTTGATCCTTTTTTGTAAATGAGTTGTGGCTAGCTTTACCGGAAGCAATACGTTCTCTAACGTATTTCTTATATTCAGCCTGTGCCTTTTCTACACGTTCTTTTCTCTCTTGTGCAGCGCGCAATTTTGCCGCCTTCTCGCGAATACTAAATGCACCAGGATTTGTTTTTAACTCATTTTCAAGTCTAGTTATATGTGCGTTAGCTTCTTCCAAATATTCATCAAGTTTTGCTTTTCTCCTAAAAAGACCTTTTGATGCATTTGCCTTTACTTTTGTGCCATCTTGGGCAACAGTATCTGGTTGCCAAAGGCCTGATTGCCAAATTAGAGCAATTGATTCTTGTAGCAAGACCCGAAATTTATCTGCTCCACAAGTACGGAAATCTGCTAGAGAATGGTAATTCATAGGAAGACCGCCACAGATCCAAATATATGCGTGATGTTCTCTGCATAAACGATCTATTTGTCGTGCAGAGTGAATGTTTTCTAATGTAGCATAAAGCCATAATGCCATCAGAACGCGAGGGTCTTTAGTTCGCGGACCTCCACACCCTTCAGGAAGTTTGATTTCATCGAGAAACTTAGAAAAGTCCATCTGACAAACAAATTCCCAAACATCCCTAGCCCGATGATCTTCAGGAATTAAGTCTTCCAGACAGGTAATTTGAAACTGAATCTGATTTCGAGAAGGCTTGTGCAAGCTCTTACGGATGTTATTTGAATCTGCATTTTTCTTTAATTTTTCTGCGAAAGGTAATTCTAGAGGAATAGGGCTCACAATAGCTCCTGGGGTGCATTATAATGCACTCCATTTTGCCATATTTTTGTGTTTTTAAGCAACTGATATTCAACGATTTATCATTTTTCACAGCCTCTCACGCGACTCCTGGTTATTTTCTACCAAATACCCACGATTTGCACCTCCGGTGCTACACCATGGGCTATTATTAAATCGTTCCTTCGAGGCTGTGAAAAATGAGAGGCGCGTTGGCAAAAACGCCCTTTTGAGCCATTTTGCCACCCTGCCCCCGAGCCCTACTCTACGGAGTATGTGCTCGGGGGCAGGGCTACGGCAACTTCGTTGCTGGCAAACTGACTCAAAATCATCGTTTTTTCCAACGCGCCTCTCATTTTTCACAGCCTCTTCGGAACTGAACATGGCCATAATATCTATTCTTAGATTACTCCGTTTCTTCAGAACGTGATTTGAAAGCGCTTTGCCAGGTGATGAGTTTCTCTGTTATTTTGCACAATGCGCCTGCATCCTGGTAGAGCTTTTGGGTGGCTTTGAGAGTTTCAGAGAGAGCGGCTATTCGCGTTTCAAGCTTTGGAAGACGAATATCTGCTTCTGCTAGCTCTTTAGTAACAATCTTGAGGCTGACTTGATAGGTTGACATCTCTTTTTCAGCTTTCTTTTTTTCGCTATCGATTAAACTTACAGCCTTTGTAAGCAGCTCTTTAGGGCCGGCAGGTTGGTTGGTTACGTCCTGTGCCTTGATGGGGTTTTCCATAGCAACAGTCGCTGTTGCGTTTGCCAAAAGGGTGTTTATTTCTTCTTGATTCTTCAAGTTGGCAGCTTTTCTCTCTTCGAGTTTGGTTTTTGTGTCGGTTGCCTTTTGGAGCTGGAGTGTCGTCTCTGCGATCAGCTGCAGCCGCGCGGCCTGAACCTTATTGGTTGCAATGGCGATCTGTTTTGCAGCAAGCCTTACCCCTGCATACATTCCATACCCTAATGCTCCGATGATAGCTATAGGCAAAACTACCGGTAAAAAGATGATACCAGCAGCAATAGCATAGCCATCTGGACCCGAGGATTGACTTTTATGTACTGCTTGACAACTCATTATTATACCTCTTCTTTGGTTTTAAAAGTTTAATTATGCTACCCTCGATTTGAAAGCGCTTTGCCAGGTGATGAGGTTTTCTTTTATTTTGGAAAGGCCACCTGCATCTTTGTAGAGCTGTTGAGTGGTTTTGAGTGTTTCAGAGAGCGTTGCTATGCGTGTTGCAACGTCTTGGAGCTGCATTTCTGTTTTTTCTAGTTCTTTAGCGGCTGTTTCGAATTTATCTTGGTAGTATCTCTTTAATCCCTCTGCATTCTTTTTGCCGTTATCAATCAACTCTTGAGCCTTTATAAGCAGCTCTTTGGGGCCTTCCGGCTGACTGTTTATATCCTGTGGCTTGATGGGGTTTTCCATAGCTGCAATGGCGGTCTCTATTGGAATGTTCTTACAGGCAAATTCTTTATCATATGCACTGCGATCTTTCCACCTTTCGAGACTGTCTTTTGTGACATTTGCCCCTTGGAGCTGGAGTGTCGTCTCTATGATCAGCTGCAGCCGAGCGGCCTGAACCTTATTGGTTGCAATGGTGATCTGTTTCGCAGCAAGCCTTACCCCTGTATAGATTCCATACCCTAATGCTCCGATGATAGCTACAGGCAAAACTACCGGTAAAAAGATGATTCCACCAGCAATAGCAAAGCCATCTGGACCCGGGTATTGACTTTTATGTACTGCTTGACAACTCATTAGTATACCTCTTCTTTGGTTTTAAAGTATTCATTATAATATAACTTATAATTAAATACAAGTAATTATTTGACTCATTTATTAAACAAGCTTGCTGAAATCAGCCATCAAGCATAGAATAACTCCAAATTTAGTAAGGAGCATTTTATGCCTATTTCCAGACAAGCTGTTGCCGAAAAAGATCGTTGGGACTTAGCTTCCCTCTATCCATCTCTTGATGCGTGGCAAAGTGAGCTTAAAAGCATTGTCAAAACAGACTCTCCCCCATTTTTTGATGAGGTTTCACTCTTTAAGGGAAAGCTTGAAGAGTCGCCAAATAACCTTCTAGCAACGCTTAAGGCCTATTTTGAGATGGAGCGAAAGCTCAGAAAGCTCTATACCTATGCGCACCTTTTGCACGATGAAGAGACCGCCCAAGAGGAGCCAAAAAAGGCCTACAACACCATCGTCAACATCTACCACCAGTTTTCGCAAGAGACATCGTGGATGCAGCCTGAAATCTTGTCGCTCGATGCCTCAAAATTAAATAAATACCTTAATGATCCTCTGCTTAAAGACTACCACTTCTTTTTAGAAAAACTGGCACGCCTTAAGCCGCATACGCTTACAGGTGAGCAAGAGGAGCTTTTAGCTCTGGCAGGCCAAGCCCTAGAAACACCCCAAAAGGCATTTTCTGCTATCAACAACGCCGACTTTAAGTTTGGCACTATAAAAGACAGTGAAGGCAAAGATCGCGAGCTTACCCATGCAACCTATAGCCTCTACCTTCGCGATCAAGATCGCATTTTGCGTAAAAACGCCTTTATGGCCATGCATAAGCAGTATCAATCCTATGAAAATAGCCTGGCAGAGCTTCTTTCAGGTGTTGTGCAGGGCCACCTTTTTGAAGCAAGGGCAAGAAAGTACAGCTCCTGTGTGGAGGCAGCCCTCTTTCCTAAAAATATTGACGTTTCAGTCTACCGCGCACTTATTGATGCCGTACATAGCCGCATAGACCTTTTACATCGCTATACTTCTCTTCGCAAGCGTCTTTTAGGGCTAGATGAGCTTCACTACTATGACCTCTATGTGCCCTTAGTGCCGTCTGTTGACTTTACCTATAGCTATGATGAAGCTGAAGAGCTTGTTATTAACTCCATGAAGCCGCTTGGAGATGCATACGCCGACGCGCTTGACAAGGGCATGAAGGGCGAGCGCTGGGTCGACCGCTATGAAAATGAAAATAAACGAAGCGGCGCCTACTCGAGCGGCTGCTTTGACTCGCATCCCTACATACTAATGAACTACAAAGGCATCTTGCGCGATGTCTTTACGCTTGCCCACGAGGCCGGCCACAGCATGCACAGCCTCTTTTCGCGAAAAAACCAGCCCTATCACTACTCTGACTACACCATCTTTGTAGCTGAGGTGGCCTCCACCTTTAACGAAGAGCTTTTGATGCAGACGCTTGTTAAAAAGGCCAAAACCGATGTCGAAAAGGCCTACCTTATTAACGAAAAGCTGGAAGATATCCGCGGAACGCTCTTTCGCCAGGTAAGCTTTGCTGAATTTGAGCTTTTTATCCACGAATGTGCCGAAAAGCGCATCCCCCTTACCCCAAAGCTTTTAAAGGATAAATATTTAGAGCTTACACGCTTTTACTATGGTCCCGACCTTGTAGTAGACCCTGAGGTTGCAATTGAATGGGCAAGAATCCCCCACTTCTACTACAACTTCTACGTCTATCAGTATGCTACCGGTATATCAGCCGCGCTTGCGCTTGCCGACGGTGTAAAGCGTAATGGGGCCGAAGCTAAAGATCGCTACCTTGCCTTCTTAAGCTCAGGCTCTTCCGACTACCCAATAGAGCTCCTGGCTAAAGCCGGCGTCGACATGCGAACGCCAAAGCCGGTCAGCGATGCCTTGAATGAATTTGGCTCCTATACCGACCAGCTAGACAAACTTTTAGCAGTTAAGGTGTAAAAGTGCTAAATCACTTGCAAAAATTGACCAAAATGAGAGATCATAACTACTGTTACCTAACTTAATGGAGATTACTATGACCACACAAACTAAAGTGAAAATCCGCCCTCTGAGCAACCGAGTGCTCCTACGCCGCCTTGAGCAGGAAGAGAAGCTAAAGGGTGGCATCATCATGCCCGACACGGCAAAGAAAAAGCAAGAGAGAGCCGAGGTGATTGCCGTAGGTCCCGGCAAAAAGGATAAAAATGGCCAAATTCTTCCAATGCCAGTCCAAGTTGGCGACGTTGTCCTCATGGACCGCTATTCAGGTCAGGAAGTGACCATCGAAGACGAAGAATTTGTCATCGTACGAGCAGATGACCTCATCGCAGTTGTGCAAAAATAAAATAAGGATTTTTTACTATGGCAGCAAAGAACATTAAATTTAAAGAAGACGCAAGACAAAAGATCCTCCGAGGTGTTCAGGTCCTTTCTAATGCAGTTAAAGTTACGCTAGGTCCAAAGGGCCGCAACGTCGATTATCGACAAAAGCTATGGCTCCCCTCACATCACAAAGGATGGCGTGACCGTTGCAAAAGAGATCGAACTTGAAGACAAGTTCGAAAACAT
Source organism: uncultured Chlamydiales bacterium (assembly GCA_963826935.1). Taxonomy (GTDB): domain Bacteria; phylum Chlamydiota; class Chlamydiia; order Chlamydiales; family FEN-1388; genus SZAS-7. Next base: position 1,100,277 of record CAWGYH010000005.1, read on the forward strand.
GGGCGCTCAGATGGTGAAGGAAGTGGCAAGTAAGACTGCTGATAAAGCAGGCGACGGCACCACCACAGCTACCGTCTTAGCAGAAGCAATCTACAGCCGAAGGCTTACGAAACGTCGCAGCAGGCGCCAACCCTATGGACCTAAAGCGCGGCATGGAAAAGGCCCTAAAGCTTGTTGTCGAAGAGCTTTCAAAAAGAGCCAAGAAGATTAAAGACAAAAAAGAGATCGCCCAGGTGGCAACAATTTCAGCCAATAACGACGCTGAAATTGGCCAGATCATCGCAAACGCCATGGAGCGCGTAGGAAAAGAGGGTACAATCACCGTTGAAGAGGGCAAAGGCTTCACCACAACGCTTGACGTTGTTGAAGGTATGAACTTTGACCGCGGCTACCTTTCTGCCTACTTCATGACAAATCCAGAAACGCAAGAGTGCGTTCTGGAAGATGCATACGTGCTTATCTACGAAAAGAAAATTTCAGCAATTAAAGACTTTATACCTCTTCTTCAAGCTGTTGCTGAAAGCGGAAAACCGCTTCTTATCATCGCTGAAGATGTAGAGGGCGAAGCGCTTGCAACACTTGTTGTAAACCGCCTTCGAGCAGGTCTTAAAATTGCAGCTGTAAAAGCACCTGGCTTTGGCGATCGGCGCAAGGCAATCCTGCAAGACATCGCAGTGCTTACCGGCGCTCAGCTTATTAGCGAAGAACTTGGCATAAAGCTAGAGAATGTCACTGTAAACATGCTTGGCCGCGTGAAAAAAGCGATCGTCAAAAAAGATGACACAACGCTTGTTGAAGGCGCAGGAAACAAAAAAGAGATCGAAGAGAGAGCATCTCAAATTAAGCAGCAGATTAAAGATGCAACATCTGACTACGACCGCGAAAAACTCCAAGAGCGCCTTGCAAAGCTTGCAGGCGGCGTAGCAGTGATTCGCGTTGGTGCAGCAACTGAAATTGAGATGAAAGAGAAAAAAGACCGTGTAGATGATGCTCAGCATGCAACAGCAGCTGCCATCGAAGAGGGCATACTGCCAGGAGGCGGCGTGGCTTTTGTTCGCTGCATTCCGGCTCTAAACGGCCTTGTAACAAAGCTTGAAGGTGATGAAAAGACAGGCGCTAAGATTATTATCCGCGCACTCTCTTCCCCTCTTCGCCAGATCGCTGAAAACGCCGGAAAAGAGGGCGCTATCATCCTCCAAGAGGTTGAAAAGCTCTCTGAAAATCAGGGCTACGATGCTCGTGAAGACAAGTTTGTCGACATGATCCAATCAGGCATCCTTGATCCGATGAAGGTGGCTCGTTGCGCTCTTGAAAACGCAGTTTCTATTGCAGCAATGCTGCTCTCTACCGAGGCGATTATCGCCGAGGCGCCACAAGATGAAAAGGCCTCCTCTCAGGCAATGCCTGACATGGGCTACTAACTAGCATGCCCCCTCCAGTATCTGGAGGGGGCTTTTTTTACATATACTAGAGGGCTTGCTATGAAGAAATTTCTTTTTATTTCGCTTCTTTTCACTCAGACACTATCGGCACTTATTGCCCGAAAAGATGTTCCTGAAAAGGACCGCTGGAATGTAGAGGCCATGTATGCAAGCTTGGATGATTGCCAGCAAGATCTTCAAACCATTGTCCCGCATATACCCGAAGCAAGCCTCAATCGCGGCCTTCTTGCAAAATCATATAAATATGTTTTAGATACACTTGCCACCTACTATAGCCTCGAACGAAAACTTACAAAAGTTGCCGTCTACTCCCACTTAAGACACTATGAAGATGTAGCCAATAACGATACCAAAACGCTGCTGCATAGAGTCACAAACGTTCTTGAACAGTTTTCAAAAGAAACTGCCTGGATCCAGCCGGAGCTTTTAGCCCTGCCCGATGACCTCTTTATAAGCTACATACACCATCCTGAGCTTGCTCAGTATAAAATTGAATTAGAAAAGCTGCTTCGACTAAAAGCGCATGTTCGCTCCATTGAAGAAGAGGAGCTTATAGCACGCCTGCAAAGTACTCTTGACGCGCCAGGACGCATACATCAAGTGCTGCAAAATGCCGATTACAAATATGGACCGGTACTAGACTCGCAAGGCACCCCTCACGAGCTTACCCCAGGACAGTTTGGCACCCTTTTAGAATCTGAAGACCGCCTGCTTAGAAAAAATGCCTTCTTAGGTATCTATGCAAAGCAGCAAGAGCATGAAAATAGCTTAGCTGAGCTCTTTTTAAGCCATGTAAAGGCTCACCACTTTACAGCAGAAGCGCGCCGCTATAATTCTTGCCTGGAAGCGGCCTTAGCACCAAATAACATCGACCCTAAGGTCTACCATTCTCTCATCGAAGCAACACATTCAAGAATCGAGCTTTTGCACCGCTATATGGCTCTTAGAAAGAAGACACTTCAGGTAGATGAGCTCCATCCATACGATCTCCATGTGCCCCTTGTGAAGGGCGTAGATAAAAAGTATAGCTTTGATGAGGCTGTAGGGCTTGTCCTTGATGCCGTAAAACCTCTTGGTAAAGAGTATCAAAGCCTATTAAAAAATGGCCTTATAAATGATCGCTGGGTTGACCGCTATGAAAGCCAAAACAAAAGAAGCGGCGCCTTTTCATCCGGCTGCTTTGACAGTATGCCCTATATCCTTATGAACTTTTCAGGGTGCCTCCGCGATGTCTTTACGCTTGTCCATGAGTCCGGCCACAGCATGCACTCGCTCTTTTCTATTCGCAACCAGCCCTATATTACTGCTAACTACTCGATCTTTGTAGCGGAAGTTGCCTCTATCTTTAACGAGCAGCTTTTGCGCCATAACCTGCTGTCTCAAGCAAAAACCAATAAAGAGAAGGCCTATATCCTCAACCAGGCACTTGAAGATATCCGCGGCACACTCTTTCGCCAGGTGCTCTATGCCGAGTTTGAACTCTTTGCCCATACCTGTGTCGAACAGAACATTCCCCTTACGCTCAATACTCTAAAAAATAAATACGCGGAGCTCTATCGCTACTATAATGGCCCGGATGTTGCCATAGACCCTGAAGTTGCCCTTGAATGGTCAAGAGTTCCCCACTTTTTCTATAACTTCTACGTCTACCAGTATGCAACAGGCATCTCCTGTGCCTTAAACTTTGCAGATAGCGTCCTTTCAGGAACAGATGTAGAGCGCGAGCGCTACCTCGGCTTTTTAAAGGCAGGCTCAAGTGACTATCCGCTTAACGTCCTAGAAAAAGCAGGCTGCGACATGCGTACAACAGCCCCTGTCCTTAAGGCGCTCGACCAGTTCGAAGCCTACCTTAACGAATTTGAAAAACTCTTAGAAAGTGATAGCTCCCTATGAAAAAATGGCTCTTTTTCTTTGCTGCCTTTGCCCTTGTCATCGCCCTCTCTTTCAGCTCCTACCTCTACCTCTACCGCGCAGAATTTACCTCCGCAACCCTCTCCAAGGTCTTCGGCTCCCCTGTAAAAATCTCCAAAATCCGCGTCACCTCAAGAGATATCGAGCTTCACGACCTAGAGGTCTACAGCCCGCATGAGTTCACCATGCAGCCCGCCCTTTCCGTTGAAAAAATCAAACTAAAAATAACCCCGCTAGACGCCCTAAAAGGCCTCTTTGCCCTTTGGCCCATCGAAATCGACAAAGTAGCATTACTTGACCCCCGCTTTTCCATCGAATGCCGAGATTCCACCCAAAACAACTGGCAAACGCTCCTGAAAAACATCAACTCCAACCCCACCTCCACAAGGCTCTACACGATAAAATCGATCACCCTCCAAGACATCTCCATAGCCATAAAAGACCGCTCCGAAAGCCCCCACACCCTCCGCCCCGAATCAATCCCCACCCTCACCCTCACCGCCCCCCAAGAATCCCCCCTCGAACCCATCCTCTACAGCGCCCTCTCAAAAACCCTCTCAGAAATTGCCACCCGCACCCACCAACCCAACCTCCAAACCTCCTTCCAAGCCCCCTAAAACCCCATGAAGACAAAATAATACACCCCCGAAGCGGCCATAGACTTACATAATAGCCCAGAGACAGCACTGAATGTGCAAGTCGTGGGTATTTGGTAGAAAATAACGAGCGAGTCGCGTGAGTGACGAATTGACATTGCTGTGAAAAATACGTTTTTTTCGACCGCAAGTCTTTGGAGTGCTGCGATTCTTCGCAGCTTTTACTCCGACCACACACCTTTACTTCCTTACCGCCCAAGCTTACAAAACAGATCTACATGAATCGGTAGAGGTGCTTTGTGAGCCTTAAGCGATCTTGCGACTAAGGTGTGTGCAAAATTAAAAGCTGCGAAGAATCGCAGCACTCCAAAGACCTGCGGTCGAAAAAAAACGTATTTTTTGACAGCCTCCAATTCCTCCAATTTCCCCCCGAAAAAATGCACAAATTCCCCTTGCAATTTTTCCCCAAAAACTAATAAACTGTTGCCCATCATTCCGGAATAGCTCAGTGGTAGAGCAGCGGACTGTTAATCCGTTGGTCGTAGGTTCGACCCCTACTTCCGGAGACCAAGCACTTAAGGCTTGCCTTAAGTGCTTTTTTTATTTTGTGAATTATTCTATTCTTGCAAGAAAAGCGCTCTACATGTAATGATGGAATTTCATCGCGCATGACCTAGTCATACGACAGCCACGGGTTCAGGCCCGTGGTTTCTTTTTTTTGTGTTAAATGGATCAGCAACGCGTTATATGTTTTATCGATGGGTTCAACCTCTAACCTTAAGACGCCCTATTTAAAATGGGTAGCGATTCAACCCTAATGTTTCGCGAAAATCTCGCTAGGTTAGTATCGAATTTGACTAAAATCTACGGATGAGGGGTGATAGCTAAAATGGTAATCATCCCCTTTCGGGGCCCATAGGCCCAGAAAATACGATATGCCCCTGGGGTGTTATTCTGAGCGTAAGATTCAAAAACATCGCCCAATGAATTTTTAATATCATCAAATTTATGAGTATTGAGTGATGGATGCTTTAGGTTTACTTCCATGTAACCCAGCGCTTTCCTGACTTGCTTCAATACACCTTTTTTCGCTTTATCATTCTCTAATGCCTGTAGGGCTTTCTTCGCTTCTTCAGAAAAAATCAACTGCATTATATCGGTTAGTCCTCATCATCAGTAGCATACTGAGCAAAAGAACCTAGATCGTGCAGGCGCCCTTCTTCTGCGTCTTTTATTCCTTTCAGCAAAGACTTTAAGGCCTTTGGATTTTTATATATCCAGTGATCTTTTTCTGGAACTTCTGCAACAGGCTCTAAAATAAATTTTCCAGCCTCGCGGTAGATGCGAAACGAGCTATATAATTCCCGTTCTTCTTTCGATAATAGACGAGTTAAGCAAATACGTTGCTTGGCATCCATGCTGACGGTGGCTTTTTGTGTTTTCATGATCTCCTCCTGTTCTAATGTTATTATAGCATTAGTGGGAATTTCCCACAAGTGGGATAATATATTATATAATAACTGGCTTAGTTTGCTCGAGCTGTAAAACAGTTCGAAAGCCTGCTAACACCCATTTACGAAGCGAAATACCTGTGAGAGTCACTGGTAGTGGCCATAAGACGATCAGTGGATAGCGATCGTTGTATGCTGTATAATCCTTAGAAGCAAAGAGAATAAGGGAAGTCTTGTCGATAAGTACACTTGAGGCAAAGTTTTGAGTGGCTATTGGATGACAAAGATCACCAGCATGCTGCTCGATAACTTCAATGAGAGCTTGCTCGTCAAGAACAAGGAGGGGCTTATTGGGTGGCGGCATTTTCTCAGGTGCGTCAGATGGCACCCAGAGTGATGTGTAAGGGCAAGTATTGGTAGCTTCGCCAAGCTCATTACATGCTTCATGATACGACAGGGCATGAAAGTCCCTTAAATAATGCACCTGATCGCCCCGCCTTTGACATCGCATGCAGTAGTATCGGTTATAGCTTACCCATATCACAAAACAATCCTGTCCACAACATCCAGGACATGCAGACAGGTATTTTTCTTGATTGGAATTTGGTATTTGTTTTGGCCTTAGGCCATCTTTTAGGGCAAGGTCAAGTACGTGCATAAACATCCCCTTGTTCGTGATGTCTATAACTTACGCATTGGAACTTTTTTATGCAATGGATATTTTTCCGTTAACTTTAATTATGCCAGTCGATATCATCTCCTTTAGACTCGAGCTGAAGCTTTAAAAGACTGCCTGGCGTAATCTTTTCTTTCTTAGCCATTTTTTCGCAGGCTCGCGCAAAACTCTGGTTAAGATGGGGACGTTCAACAAGTTCCCCACGAAGGTTTGTGAAGAGTATTTTCTGAGTTTTTGGTTTTTTCTTTATATATGCAAGGAGGTCCAAAATGACGTGTTGAGGATAGTTTGTGGGAGTGCCACCGAGGTTGATGCTGGAGGTTTTTGTATTTATCGCTTCTGATGTAAGTGTGATGACCTCTTCAATGCTGCTCGCACCGAAATAAAGAACCTTAGCCATGAGTGCATCGCGCTCTGATAAATGGGCTACAAAGTCGATAAAGGCTTCGTATTTAATGGCTTTGTTGCGGACGCGTTCGCGGTCGGGATCGAGAGCGTATGGAACAAGGCCCTGAGTAGAATGCGCAAGACTTTGTGTAAATTGTATGTACACACGCACAATCTCTTCTTTTTCAAGAGGCGACCAGTCTGGAACGCAGCGAATTGCCTCCAGAATACCCTGATGGCCATGTTCAATAAAATAATCAAGTGTAACAAAGTCCCCCTTTGTATTGTGCAATGGGAGAATGTTCTTTTTATTTAATTTGGCAATGCTATTGGCATAGCGCTCTTTCCAGTTTGCATCTGCAAGCCTCTCTTCGATCCACGCACCAATTGCGGAGGCAATTGAAACCGTAGTCAAAAACTGGCGATACTCATTTACCTGCTCCATTAGCTCCTGGCTTTTCATTCGAAACTGACTAGGCTGTTCCTGAAGGGCTTTTTTTTGTGCAGGACTCTTCGCTATCTGGTCAATAAACGTCCGCCAAAACAGGTTAAACTCTCGAAACCTCTCTGTGGGACTGTTAAAAGGTGCTTTATTCAAATCTTGTCTCTTCATCGCCATATCTATCTACAGTTCAATATTTTTCGCATTATAATACCGAATTTCATCTATTTTTGCTCAAAGCGCTTCTCAAAAAAGTGAGAAAACTGTCAGGCTAATTTCTTGACACACTTGTAAAAAGGGCCGGAATCTGCGATTCGCTCGATTCAAATCGAGCGAATCGCAGACCTCGGCCCCTTTTTAATTGGATCGATGAAACCAAGTGCGCCCGGGGCATCACTGCACTAGAAAACTATAAGAGGCAGTGGAATAAGACGTATGGCTGTTGGTCGAGCCACCCTCTTCATAACGATGCCTCACATGGTTGCGATGCAATAAGAAGCCTTGCAGTAGGTATGACTCTCATAACGAATGAGGGCACAATATCCGACGCAGAAGCCGAACGAATGTACGACAGGCACCGTCCTATTTTTTCATAGACTTGACCTGAGAATACGCTAAGTTCTTGCGCCTTTAGAAAGAAGGAATTCTACAACTTTTTTCAACTTCAACTTTGCGGCAACTTGCAGTGGCGTTAATCCGCCCCATTCATTTTGAGATTCGACGTATTCTTTTCGGCATATTTTGTTTATATCGGTACCCATCCCTATCATTAAGGAAAGAAGCTCTAAATCCTCTGTACGAATTGCAAGGTAAACTGCTGTGCCGAAACCGGAAATATTTTCATATTTTATGATCTGGTTGAAACTCTTTTGGTCTCTTTCTATGATATATACCTGCATGCGACGCTCTAAATGAGGATTTGCCCCGTGGCTAAGTAAATATTTTATGAGTTCTTTATCTCGCATTTCTATTGCTACTTCGAGTGCTGTTTCTACTACTATTTGGGGACATCCACTGTAGCCGTTTAGATAGCCACAACACCCGACTAGGGGGCGTGAGTTAATATTCGCTCCATGTTCAATCAATAGTTTTACGGCATCTATGTCTCCTGAATACAGGGCTGCATTAAGAGCTGGGACCGTTGGCGTGCCGCTTCCGTATTTGAGCAAAACATCAACAACGCTCATGGGAGTGGTTTTTTCAGCTGCTGCGTTTACTGGTATTGCGACAGAGCTGCTAAGAATCGCAAAAGTTACAAGATATTTAAACATGACTCTCCTCAGTTTTTCATAAAATACTATAAACAAGCGGCATATGATGCCTTGCCTGTGAATAAGCAGCAAGAGAACTCATTTTTTGGACGCGCCCTATAGAAGAACTTGCTAGTGAGAGCAGCGAGCACTACAAGGGGGCTGCACGGGAAGTGAAGGCGGCAAAAGGGGCGAAAGCAATGAGGACGACTCGCCACCCTCACTGCTTGGTTGATCGCTTATCTTACAACGATAAACTGTGAATAGTCATTAGTGAAAACAAAAAAATGCTTGTGTATGTACTTCAAAAATACCACTCCGTCTACTGTTTCATATCTATAATCATTTGAAACGCTAATATCGTCATCTTTGTATAGTATAATCTGGGTGCCGCTTTTAAAAACGCCTGTTGGATCATTTATTATAGTCCAAACTGATAGATCTTTTTTAAGCAACCCATTCAGTTTACCATATGCGCCCCATTGAGAGTATCTGCCATCATTCGTGTAGAGATGAAGGAATTCAGGATACAAAATTGCCGGAAGATGCTCTTTTTTCGGGAAGTCTTTTGGTAGCTTCCGGTTGTCTTTATCGCTGGCTAAAAATACAGACACATCGCGCACAATTTCTTGCTGCGGCTTATATTGAATGTCAGCTGTTACTATTGCCATGTTAGTTCCTTCTTTTCTTAGTTACTAATAATTAGCGAATTATGATGCTCTATGTACAAATTAAGAAGCAATAGAACTGATATTTTTAAAAGTAAATAGAAGCACTTCACGTAATGCAGCATGAGGAGAATGAGGCGATTACCCCCCCCTGTTTTCTGCCAAAAATGATGGAAAACACCCCCTAATTTTCGCCACAACGCAGCTTTACGGAAAAAGTGCACGCTTGCTTTCTAAGCATAATAATACGATAATTCCATGCATTATTAATAAAATAAAACAGTTATTATGAAATTAAAAGTGCTATTTTGTATATCAATATTCTTTGGCAGCTATTTATCAGCAGACACCTACTTGAATAATGCCAATGCCTCGCATCCCTTGGAGCCACAAACAGAGTTCGAGCAACTAGTTGTCCTTATGGTTAAATCTAATAATGGTGCTCAGGCTATAAACTATGCGATTCTTCAACAAGATGAAGCCGCAGTTGATCTTCTTATAACATATGGGGCCCATCCAAGCGAAGGGAGTCTTCAATGCGCAAGAAGGGCGGGCAACCTTGATTTACTTAAAAAAGTTTTCAACTGTGGTGTTCGCGCAGATAGTTTTGATAATGATCTTTTATTGAATGCAATACAATATCATCAAAATGACATTGCAAGATACCTAATAGAGCAAGGAAATAGTTTAGGAGATTTCGTCTTGCAAGACGACAGAGACTATTTAAAAGTATGTGAGCAAGTGGAAAATATTGAAATTTATAATCTTTTGGCAAGCAAAGGATTAGGAACTAAGTAGCTGATTAAAACACAATACCGCTCACCCGCGCCACTTTCTCTGAGGTTAGCCGTGACTTTCAGGGAAAAGAGCGATAGCTATTTCCCTACAACTTTTTCACTTATATGAGTTCTTTTGCTAACTCCTGGAATGGCCCTTAAATCATGCCTATGCTGCACGCCTTGGCGAACTTAACAGACAACCTGACGCCTCTTACGCAACATTTCAAAAAGGCATTGAAAACAACGATCCAGAAATCTCTGCAAACGTAATAATCGGCTTCATCAAAGTAACCAACTATTTACTTGACCAACAAATCCGCACCCTTGAACAAACCTTCTTGAAAGAAGGAGGCCTACGTGAACGCATGACTCGAGCCAGATTAGCTACCAGAAATAAATTCTAGCCCAGAGTCCCTTAGGTCCCTTGTGCATTTCAAAATAAAATAGAATATAATCCTCTGGAAGTTTTAAAATGATGGGAGCTATGCCTGCCTAATAAAAAAGGGCCGGCGTCTCGAGATTCGCTCGCATGTATTAATAATAATTTAATAAAATGAGGTTGGATTTTTTTAATAATTTATTTATAGTAATTTGCTATAATTTATATCGCCCTATAAATTGAGATTTACCATAATTATCTCCATAAAAGGCACGGATTCGTCGCTTCTGCTATGAGCTGCAAATCTAACTGAACTTTGTAGCCATAGGTTTAATTGATAAAAAAAAGGAGAAAATATGCAACCACGTATTGATGGATTCGATAATAACGAGCCAACTCTAGTTAGAGAGCAACCACCGGAACCACAGACAAAAGAATGTGACCGCTGTTCGAAGATTATCAAAGACGTCAGGTGACGATGTACAATCATGTTTTTTGCAGCTCATCTTGCAGCAAAGAATGGGTAATGATACCTGTGACACTATCCGAAATAACGGTTCTTGATCAACTCATGCAAGCTCAATTTAAGAATGCTTTGAGGAACAATGACGAGAGGACGCAGCAGATTAATGGCACATTAGACAAACTGAAGATGCGTGAATATATGCAACATAATCCTCAAAATGCAGCGGCAATTTTAGGCCACCTACTAGGAGCAATTGTAATAAAGCGTAGCCCAGAACCTCATCTCACACAGCTTATTCTTGCTGCAACGCCCATTGTATGCAGCAGCCAAAAGGGAGAGGACGATGAAGCCTATCTTGCGATACTCAACCAAATAGAAGACTATTTGAAGGAGCATCCCGAGGCAGTTAATGAAATGGGAACCGGTCCAGTACCCATCTTAAATGAAGTGGCCTGTTCCGGTCTGGAGAAAGCGGTTGATCTCCTGCTTCGCTACAATCCCGATACCAGGCTGACAAATTACTTGGGAGAAACAGCCGCCAAAAGATGTCGAAAAATGGGCTACAACAAGATAGCCGACAAAATCGACGACTATTCTCGCAAAAAAGGCTACATCAAGCTAGATTCAACAGTTGAAGACGCGAAATCAACGCAATCTCTTGCGCCAAAATCACCTTTGAGTGAGAGCGACATCCCCAAAAAGTAGCCATGTTTATAATGCCGGTATTAGCCATCCGAAACAGACGCTAATCCCGGCAATGACTCTTATAATTGCGGCAGCTGTGAAACAAGTTTGGTGGTTTGACGATAGGTGGTCCATTCAAGATTTAGGGCATTCTTTTGGGTAATAATGCTATTTTGTTTTTCGAGTTTTATACCCGGCCCATGATTTCGCATGTGTAGATTCTGTTCCTGGCGCTCAAGAAGGATGTATTGTGAGACCATTTTCTGTAATGGCGCAACATGTTCTTTTGGCATAATGCCGTAGTTACCAAAGCTTTCTATTTCCGAAAGATTATGGAATCCCCAAAATGGGCTATAGACAAAGTCGGCAAGCGTGTCTATCCCTCCCTCGCGGAGCGTCTTCACAATACTTTTTGCAATCTCGGGATTAGAATAGTTGTAGGGATCAGACATGCCAAAAAACGCAAGAGCTGTGATTCCAATCAGTGTAGGAAGCACTCCTAAGGTTAATAATAACGGACCCGCTGGAGTCAACCCGATTGTGGCAAGGATCGCAGCACCGGTTGCCATTGCAGCTACCCCTAAGGCGCCAAACACTGCCGATACAGCAATCTTTATGCGATTAATGGTTGTGCTTGCGCGAGACATTTCTTCCCAGCGTTGAGTTGGATTACTATATACATTTGTTGCTTCTATATGCATTATCACCTCGTAAAAAATAAACTATAATTATACTATATGATTAATAGAAATCAACTCTTAAGCTTTTAATTAATTTTCTAATTAATCCTTGGCGAGTTTTTCTTGCTACTTTGTGTCCTGTTTTTCCAGCGGAAGCTGGAACACAGCTTTAGCCCCACGTGTAATGGAAGGCCGGGAGGCCTATAATGGAACGTGGGGTTCGCACGCTCTACCTTTGCTATAGAGCAGCGGTAACTGCGATACTGGCATGTTTCGCAGCTACCGCTGCTCCATATGGACGTTGCACCCTAACCCCGCGTTCCATTACAGGCCTCACCGGCCTTGCATTGCACACGGGGCTAAAGCAGTACTCCAGCTGCCGCTGGAAATACGACCCCATAATTGAGGGAATTTTAGAGAGCAGAAGCGATAGAAGTTTGATCCCATTCGTTTCACCCCAGGTCAAGCCCCAGCAAAGCCTTTCCCAATGGGGTGAGCGTTACTGCAGGTGGGGTGTAGGCCGGATCTTCGTGATATTTTTCGAATTCTTCGAGAAGTGCGCCCTTGGCTCTTGTGTTCATGAGCGCAGGTGATGCTGCATCGTGGCCTGTGGAAATGCCCTTTTCAAAGGCTTCTTTCCTGATTGCTCGGGCTTCATCTGTAAGACGTGCTTTTGGAAGATAGCAAAGGTAGCCTACCATGCGCACTTTGGGGCTGGCAATTTTTGGACGATCACTATCTGCATGCTGGTTCCAGTGGACAGTTCGAGAGTCCCACAATATGAGCGAGCCGCGAGGAGCTGTCACATGCTTCTTCTCGCAGTTGTTTCCGAAAAATTCATTAATGCAGGCGTATTTGGCATCTTTTTCTTCTTTCTTTGCTAGCTTCAGGGCCAAGATGGCCTCAAGCTTTGGCGCAAATTGATCGAATTGTAGATGCGACTTTGGAATGCAGTAAAAGCCGCCATCACCCTCAAAAGAGTCTTCAAACAAGAACTGGCCTTGAATAGTAAATGGCTTTGTCTTCAAAATGGATTCGCTGACAAACCCCTCTGGGGCTGCACCACTTTTTGAGATAGTCCCCAAATGCTGATCAACGTGGGGCCATGGTTCAAAATAGCCATCTCGTATCTCTACGGGGCACATGAAGGATAACCCATCCATACTTACGATAAGGTCATTCATGTTCCAAATTTTTGCAAATGGAGCAACAATGCGAGGATCCTGCCTTACATCCCACATCACCTGGGTTTGTCCGGCAGAGCCAGCAAAAATGCCTACTTTATTGTGCTTTGGGAAGGCTTCAGCCCAGTTACTTCTATCGTCCATTCTGCAGTTTGGCCATGCCTTCTCAATAAACTCGTGCCAGACGCGTCCATATAACATTTCGGCTTCAGCTCGCGAGAGTACCTCAGGAATCACGCAATAACCTAGCTCTTCAAGGTCCTCTACGTACGAGGCATGAAGGGAGGCTGTTAAGAATAGGAAGGTAAGAAGTAGTTTCATAGTGCGAGGATTATAACTAAGATGGCTATTTTACGATAGACTATACAACTTCCTATGCGTGAGATTTCGAATGGCTGGCGAAAATATTACACCTCTATATATACTCAGAAGGCAAACAAACTTACTTCGGCCTACTATGATTTATTACCTAAGATTCTTTTTACTAGCATGCCTGTTTCAAGGTTCCATGCACGCTACTGCGTTGCAAGATGAGAAATTTTCTGAAATTTTTAGGGAGCACGTGAGCTCATTTCAGAATCTTGACGTCGCTCATTCCCCTTTTGTCATAGTCTTTTCTGCTACTCCTGGCATGGGAAAAAGTGAAGTTGCAAAGCGTCTAGAAACCTCCTTAAAGGCGGTAAGGCTAAGCTCTGATACGGCGCGGCGCTTGCTAGTAAAACATGGATTAAAGCCCAATCAGGTGGATGCTGAAAAAGGACAATCCATTCTCATGTGCTATATGGGCTACTGCGTGCAGCAGTTGCTCGCAGCCTCACCCAATCATCTCTTTATTCTTGATATGAGCATTGATCGTGAATATCCGCTCTTGTCTTCCCATGCTACAAAAAATGGATGGAGGATCTTTGTAATACAGCTTGCTGTTTCAAGAACTATTGCAGAGGAGCGAATTCGTGCGCGAGAAGTCGATCCTGAAGCCTATCTAAAGCATATGGATAGATGGTTTAAAGACTACAATGCTTTTGACCAAAAAAACGTAAACTTTGTTCTTAATACTTCTGGTAAATTAGAAGATTTGCCGATGCAGGAGCTCATGCTTGCTATCACGAATAGCATTGAGAAAAAATAACATCGCATTGTCATATTTTTGAAGTGAGAGCCTGAGCGTTGTGCAGGCTACTCAACTTAGAGTCCCGAATACCTTACCAGTCTCGCGACTCTGATAATACAGTTTTAAAGCTCTCTTTTGCTGCTTGGGTAGCAAGGGCTTCACATGTAACTAATACAATGGCTAGCTTGTTCAAATTGAGACGCTGTGCTACATCTTTCGGTTGATTCTCTTTCATCTCTACAAACGCGTTTTTGACGCGACCTACCATTCTTCCTAGATCCTGGCTTAGCCAAAAGTATAAATGAGCAAGTGGATCTGTTATAGAAGGAACCCCTGCATAGTCTGACTTGCATTTCTCCTCGGCTGTCTGACGGATAAGGACAAACTTTTGCCAGAAGGCGCTATAACAATCTCGATCTCCCTGAAATGAGCAAATTGCGACCATTTTATCTACTGCTTGTTTTTCAGTAATACCATCTGCGACGGCTTCTACATTCATACTAAACCTCAAATTAAAGTAGTCAATAATATAGACGTGTGAGATTTTAGTCAATTAGCGAAGTCCATCGCATCTGTTGTAATGCGGAAATTTCTCTCGGCGCCCTTATCATTACCCATTTTTTTCAAAATTTAGCTTTTCTGCTTTTTCCAGTGGTAGCTGGATGGTGCCACTCTAAAAACGAGTGATGTGACAAGAACCGCTAACAAGCAATGGATGGTTCAGGTCTGAAGTTCCAATCACTGCTCGAAAAATCCTTGCAGCATCACACCCTATCCTTGTGCTGCTAAGAGACATTCAACATCCCAAAATGCGCAGGCCATCTCTGGGTTTGCCGGAATAGGGTTTGCACAGCCACATCCTGGCAGGGCTGCTGCAATACACTCTTCATCCCAAAAATGGCAGGCCATTTCTGGATTTGGGTTTGCCGGTTTTACATTTTCCCAGCCGGGCGGCATCTCATTTGAAACAACCATTGTCCTCTGAATCGCTCCAAAGAGAAGTCCTATACAAAAGCCTGTAAGTGCAGCTTCCGGAAGTTGTTTTGCTTGATACAGAAGATTTTCAAGTGCTGCAGTACGCCCGGCTTGTTGTCCCTGCGCAGCAAAATAGGCCTTTAGCATACCCCATGAGATACCTCCAACAACCATTGCTCCGCCAATTCCAACGCCTATGAGTGCAAAAGGATTTGCCGTAACAAGCGCTTGACCTGCACTTGCCCCCATGATGCCGGCTCCGATTTTTGACAAAGTTTCAGGCTTTGTTAACTCATGCCCGAGTCGTACAAGCAATTTGGCAAGCTTTACGCCCGCTTTTAGCGGATGGACAGCAGTATAGAAAACGCCCTTGATAATGCTATAAAGAAGACGGACAATATTGCGAACTGCTTTCATAGGCAATTTAACGAGGAACATCGCAAGCTGTTTGTACCACGAGCCCATCTCATTTTTATTTAACCAGTCGTTAAACTTCTTGAGCGGCGCGAACTTATTTTCAATCTCACGTCCGAGTGCGTCGATTTTGTTTTGAATGATCGAATTTGGCACTTTTTCATCAAGTTTTCGCTTGCAATTATCCAGATGTGCAACAGCACGTTCATGCCAAGGTTGATTGACTGCAACTTCTCTGCCTTGGACATGTTGATTAAAGTTGAGGATTGCTTGCGGCGGATTTTGCGCAGGGTTGCCTGAATAAGCGGGTTGATAAATTTGATTTGTACTATTATTTACAGCGGACATAACAACCTCATTCTTTAAAATTAAAAGCAATTATATATAATAAATTAATAAATGTCAATTTATATAATTAATTTTTTTTAAAGAGGAGGAATGCATTTTCCAGAATCCTTTCCTATTAAAAAACAACTCTGCTACAATATGCAAGAGATTATGCTTAAGAAGAACCTGTTAACATCTGTGCTTAGTACAACCCTGATTGGTAGCGGTGTGGGACCCACATTTGCCAACGCCGATGTAAATATTGAAAATAGGATGGATGCCAACATGGATATACAAGCACTTGCTCAATCACATCAAGGTCGTTCGATTGTAGGCGATTGGTCGGGAGCACTTGACACCGGGATAATGAAAGTGACTTTGGTTCTTCATATTCATCAAGATGAGCGTGGGGTATTGAGTGCAAATTTCGACACGTTAGAGCGCAGTGGCACCCCAATCGATGAGATTACATTTGATGGCAGGGTGCTGAAATTCGAGATCAAAAGGGCTTTTGCAGCATTTGAAGGGCTGCTAAACGATGAATCTACAATTTCCGGTCAATTTGCCCAAGCAGGCCACACGTATTCGCTTGCATTTGAGCGCGGCACAAAGTCTGTAGAAGCAAGAAACCGTCCACAAGAGCCGCAGCCCCCTTTTCCTTATACTGAGGAGCATGTATTTTATGACAATCCGGAAGCTGGAATTACTTTGTCCGGAACGTTGACATTGCCTGTCTCAAAAAAACCATCCCCAGTTGTTTTATTGATTCCTGGTTCAGGGCCGCTTGACCGCGATGAGGCGCTCTGTCCATACCAACAGTTGCGATACAAAAATATAGGTCATAAGCCGTTTTTAGTAGTAGCAGATTATTTGACTCGCCAGGGTATTGCCGTGCTTCGATGGGATAAACGCGGGTGTGGAAAATCAACAGGCAATTACGACAAAGCAACAACTCAAGATTTTGCTTCTGATGTCTCTGCAGCGGTTGCCTATCTCAAATCGCGAAAAGAGGTGAATCCAAATCAAATTGGCTTGATTGGTCATAGTGAAGGAGGGATTATTGCTCCGATGGTGGCAGCAGGATCAAAAGACGTTGCTTTCATCGTACTGATGGCAGCACCTGCTGTGAATGGAGAAGAGATTATGCATGAACAGAGCAGATTGGCTCAACAAACCAGTAAAGAGCCTGAAGAGACGATAATGCAGGATCATAAATTTCAGCAGCAGATAATCACGATCTTGAAAAATGAGCCAGATCCTCAGGTCGCTGCTGGACAATTGCGCGAAATGGCCAAAAATCAGATGGCTGCGCTAGAGGGATCTCGGGGAAAGGTAAATCTCGCTTTTTTAGAAAGATGTGAGCAAACTACGCAATGGTGGCGCTTCTTTCTTCTTTTTGATCCAAGCACAGCTTTAAAGCAGGTGAAGATTCCCCTATTAGCGCTTAATGGGGAACTCGATATGCAGGCCTCCTCTAAGCAAAATTTGCCTGTCATTTATAAGGCTATGGAAGAAGGAGGGAATGAGGATTTTACGATTGTTGAGCTGCCGATGCTTAATCATTTTTTCCAAACTTGTCAGGATGGATCCGCTGGAGAATATGCAAAAATTGAAGAAACGATTTCCCCATCGGTTCTGAATTTGATTGCTGAATGGATCTTGGAAAGGACGATCCAAAAGTAAAAGGCTGAGTCTTAAAGTTTGCCATTCAAAGGCCTTAGGAGTAGTTGTAAAGGTGATTTAGAGCTTGGGCGGTGAGGCTGCTAGCCCGAGTTTACAAGTTAGGGAATGTCGATTGATGCAAGATTTTGATTCAGAATGACTTAAAGATGGGGCCGTATTACCTACCCCGGCCTTGTTCACCTTTTCTCAGAGAAATTTCGGTCAACGGCGCAGCCTTTGGAGTGCGACGATCATTCGTCGCTTTCACTTTGACCTAGCACCCTTATAACAAAACCGCCCAAGCTTAAAAATTGCTTTAATTCTA
>CAWGYH010000006.1:0-10949 GCA_963826935.1 uncultured Chlamydiales bacterium
GCAGCCACAGAAAAATCCTTAATCATAGAGGCAAGAGCGTCCGTTGGCCTCCCCGGCAAAGGCTCGCGCGGAGACATCCCTTGAAGACCCTGCGTAGAACTAGGAGGAATAAGGCTGCTCATAGTGTATAATCCAAGTATTGAAGCTTTCCTCCTGATAACGAATATTTGATTTCTATGTCAACAATCTAACTACTGTTGCCGTCAATTCTACCATTTGGTACACTGCAAATTACAGCGTATGAGCCTTCTATCATAGAATGGAATGATGGCTTTAATACAAGAAAGGCAAAAGAATGAGATGTATTATTTGTAAAGATGGTCATACTGAAAACGGACTTACAAGCGTCACGCTTGAACGTAATGATATGTTATTTGTAGTCAAACAAGTGCCTGCTCAAATCTGTACAAATTGTGGTGAAGCCTATCTTGATGAAAAAACTACCTCAGCGATCCTAGACATGGCCCAGAAAGCCTTTTATGACGGGATCCAGCTTGAAATTTGCTCTTATAAAGCTGCATAAATTCCATAAAATGCATAGCAGATGGCTCTCTTCCGTATGGCCCGCACCTTCCGCCTTGCAGAATAGTGTTGTTTATTTACTCACCCCGCCTGATTTGAACCCAGCTTGTAAGCCAGCCAAGCCATGTCTTTCTGTAGTTTACCTCTTCTAATAGTTCTGATGCGATGGTGCGCATTGTAGGGTCTTGGCTCTGTATTTGTTTTTCAGCAACTTTTTCTGCGATAGCTAAACCTTCTCCCTTTTGGGCTACTTTTTGTATGAGTTTCATTACAGTGTGCTGTGCGGTGGGAGTTGCTTCAGCAATAAACTTGTTAAATGCCGGCTCAAATAACGACCAAATAGTGTGTTTAAGAGCTAGTTCAAAAGAAGCCAGAAGTTTATCGTTGTAGAGGTTGCTCTCAATAAGGTTTATAAATTTATCCCCTACGTATTCTCTGCCATTAGTAAAGAGTAGTACAATATCAGTAATCGTATCCTGAGATAGTCCATCAAACTTGTGCCTTAATAGGTTTGTATATATTGCATCTCTTTGTCGGAAATCCACATCAGGCTCTACTGCTACAGCATAAGCTTCTTGTAAAAACTTACCGGTTTTTGATAGATTGATATATATTTCTGCTAAAAAAGCCTTTGAGCGTATATGCTGCTGCATATTCCGGAGCTCTTCTCGAGTTATTTCATCAATATTTGCAAGTACTAAATAGAGGTTAATTGCATCCTCAGTAAGAACTGGAAGAGCTTTTGCCGCTATCGCATGAGCTTCTTTCAGGAACTTGCCACGTTTCGCTAGTTTTTCAAAAAAAGATACAGTATGTGATTTAACTAAAATTTCGACACTGTCAATGTTTTGCATCATGTTTTCTACTTCCTGCACTGTTATATCATCAACAGCAGTAGTATCAGCAAGTGCCATATAGATCCTCGTTGTCGCGCCTAGATTATTTTGACTCTGTAGGTTTTTTGCCATTTCATGCGCTTCTTTGAGAAATTGACCTTTTTCAACGAATGCAATAAAGATGTTTGTAAGTTGAGCAACAGTTGCAAATCGTAACAGGGCTCGAACCTCTTGCTGGGTGATTGTATTTATCATTGGAGCAAGTGCTACGTAGAGGTTGCATACTTCAGCTCGTACATTTTCAAGTTCGCTTTCGAGGTTTTTTGTCGCAGCTGCATGAGCTTCTTCGAGAAACTGTCCATTACGTGCAAGGGCACTATACAATTTTAATCCGATTACTTGTATATCAATAGATGGGTTATCTAGGCAGGCGGAAGCTGCAGTTTTTACGGGCTCAGGATCTGCATACACCATTCTCCTAAAGAGTTCCAGTGCGTTATCTCGAATATCTGAAGAACTGTGAAAAAGTAATTTTTCTGTTTCTTTCCAGGCGTCCGGATTAATTCGGGTCAGATGTAACATTTCTAATAGCGGACGTGCTGCTTCTCGTACGTTTTGATCCGTGTCTTCTAAACTTTGCGTGGCAATAGATGTAAGAATTTTTTTATCTTCATCATCACATTGCTTCCAGCCAACGTGCACATATTGCAATAGGACACTATTTAAATCTCTTAATGCATCTGCTCTGATAGCACTTGGCAGTTCCGGAGAGATAGTACTCTTAATAAATTCACGACGTACTATTTTTGCTTCATCGAGCTCATCTCCTGCTCGGGCCAGGTCATACCTATTTGAAAAGATAATATCTAACCAAGCCTTCTGCATAGTTTCCGACAGCTCAACTCTTTGTTGGCTATCCTTAGCAGCTTTTAGCCTCTGATAAATAATATTTTCATTTGATATGAGGTTGTCTTGGATTGGCCCCCGCTGTGCAAGACTAAAATCTACGGCAGCTTTCGAAAAAAGAAAGACCTTTTCTAGGCTATTTTCTTCGAGTGGAAATGCAATGTGCAGAGCGTTGGCACTCTTTTCCGGAGCCTCTCTAAGCTTCAGGATCTTTGCAAACTCAAGCAAATTGAGTCTTTGCATCACGTTATCCCACCTACTTCTTGCTTGGCCTAGGAAGTGAAACTGTAAATAGATGTTGTTTGAGGATGCGTCATACACAATCTCAAAAGTTGCGCTGTGGTTGCGGATGGGGAGATTAAAACGTACGGTGAGCCCTGCCTGGTCTATATTGACACCTAAAATCTGTGCATCGCCCAACTTACTTACCTGATCAAGTGCGTCTTTAAATAGTTGTGGAGCGGGAAGCTCTTTTAAGCGATCTTTAGATAGATACCTTCCGCCTAGGGCATTTGTGACCGCAAGAAGATTTTGGTGGGTGAGCGTAAAGACATCTTCTGTAGTTCTTGGTAAATGGCGGTCAAATAAGGTTCCTGCAGTAATGAGTGCCGGTGGAACTTCAAACTCACGTGAAGCAGTGAGTGTTTCAGATGTGGTAGGCGCCCATCTTTCTTTTATGCGCAACAGAGCAAAGTACTGTTGAGGGGTTTCAGTCTCTGGGGCTCTGTTTATATCTGCAGGTGTTGCTACATGATTTACCCAGCTTTCAAGAAGGCCTACATAACCGTTGACCATTTCACGAAAGTGCGCGATTTTGTCCGCTTCACTATATTTAGTGCTGGACTTCATGCTCTTTATGGACTTGTCAAAGAGATCTATCACTTCATTCATTGTTGCTTGTGCTTGAAGTACGGCAGGAAGGCTATTGCTTGAAAAAATATTTTTTAGAGCTTGCAGGTTTTCGTCTGTTTTATAAGATTCAATTACTGACTGAAGGCGCTGCCAGCTTGCGCTGAAGGCATCAGGCTCTGCAAAGTTTGGAAGCTCTTGACGCATCTGTCGAAGGACGGCTGCGTCCTCTTGCATCTTTTGCATGGTAGCAAGGATCTTGCTATCTACGCCTGCAAGCAGATGATCGAACAGCGCTTTTGGGTCCTTGATAACATCTTCGCGCAAAACAAGCGTTAACCAGCTTCCTAGGCCGTTAGAGGCTCGCAAGATGTCTACAAGCTGCAAAAGAGTATCAACTTTTGGCTGGAGGGACGTATCGGCTGTCTCAAGCATGTGTAGGGCACCCTTCCATAGCTTTTTTGTCGCCTCAAGCGGCACCTCTTGCGCATCTACAACAAGGTCTGCAAAGCGCGCTTGTCGTCCTAGGGTTTTGGCATACTCTACGATCTGTTCTGTTTCGCGAAGAAGCTCCGTTGCCGTTACCACAGATAGCTTGCCAAGTGAGCCGTCAGCAGCCGGTGGCTGGAAGGTAAGCGTCTCTAATACTTTTGCATGAAAGAGGGTTTCTAGCCGCTCAGTAGTTTCTGGGATAGCCTCGGCACAGGCTCTACGAATTTTTGCATCAAGTTCTGTTGCAGCTTTGACTGCAACTCGGCCGCGAAGTGAGGGGATGTTAAGCCGCTCCATCTCTTGCAACAGGCGGGCACTTTCAACGCCAAGCTGTGCAAGCTCAGGGCGAGCACAGTAGGCTTCAATGGTCTCGTGGGCAAGTTTTTGGGTGGAAGCAATCTTTACCTGTCGAATAATTTCCTGAAGGTCTTTTAGGGCGCTTCCTTCGCGAAGCCGAGGAAGATTCGTAGTGTCAAGAGATATGGTCACATGTGCCGGGTGCGTTAGGTAGCCTTGGCTTATACAGGACTCAGGACTTGCAGCTTGGCTGTTCCACACCTTTATGGAGGCATCCTGAATGTCTGCGACCATGCTGCGGCCTTCGCCAAGCCGGCCGATTGCCTGCTGGACGGGCTCAATATCATCCATCTGGATACAGGGGATGCCAATGCCTGCAAAGTTAACGACAAAGTGGGAGTCGGCAGGTTCCGGCTCTTTAATCACCACCAATTTATGCTGGCCAAGATGAAAGTTTTTCTCTGCATCTTCCAGCGTTGTGGTGACAAGGATCTCGTCTGCCTTGCGGATAACAACGGCATCGGCAGTTCCTGCAACCTGCGTGTTGCCGCGAAGTTCCTGCTCTACAGGGCTTTTTTCAAGAGCTGCAACCTTACTTGGGTCAACATAGCTTGGCTTTGGAACGGGGCGGTTCACAGGGCGTGCCTGAACGGGATATATAGTTTTGCCCTTAACAACGATTTCCATGTCGGTAGGCTGGCCGTCATAGCGCGCTTCTACCTGTTTACCAAGCTCAAAGAGGCGCATGAGCATATCTTTATTAAACGAAGGAGTAGCAGGGTTTGCATTTTCTCGCTTCTCAAGGCGCACTTTGCCATCCTCACCTCGCACCGGTGCAAGCCTGTGGGGTTTTTCTTTGATATCGCTTACGATATAGATGTCGTCCGGATCGGCGCGAGACTGTAGGAGGAAGAAGGAGTCCGTAGCCACGCCTTTATTGCCCACAACGGCCTCTCCATGGCCATGGGTAGCGCTGAGGCGCATAATGCGAAAGCGTTCGTTTCCGCCATAATTTGGCTCGTTGGTAAAGAGAACAAGGGAAACTGGGATCTCTTTACTAGTACCGTCGGGCGACTCCCCTATTAGCTCCTGCATAGTAACAGCAAGCTTAAGCTCATTTTCAAAGGGATTTGCTCGGGCATTTAAGCGGTTGGCAAGCGATGGGATGCTAAAATAGGAGGCAACCACCTTTCCAGCCGCTTTCAAAATATCTTCCGCTGTCGTGGGAACATAGGCTTCACTTATATTGCCGCCGGCGTTAGCATACGATGAGTCCTCATCGCCAGTGCTGCGTACCATGAGGTAGGAGCCTCTCTCTTTAATGGCTGTGAGCCACTCATCAAGTGCGCCTCCAAAGCCAAGCGATCTTGTAAATTCCGGATTTTGCGCTGCCGCATCAAATGCACTTGTAATATCTTCTCGGACCTTTTTAATAAGGTCGCTTACATCTTGCCTATCAAGAAAGCTTTTCCCTTCTTGTCCTTCGGGTCTGGTTGCATAGAGCTCCCCCAGTTTTTTCCAGTCTGCGATTACCGATGGGGCAGCTTTGCCGATAAAATCATGCATATCGCTGCTCTTAATCCCATAGGGCATGGGCACTTCCACTCCTTCGCATCCCAATAGCACTTACAAGGTCATGCAGCTCCACAAGGCGACGGTGCTTGTTGCCATATTCTGCAAGCGAGGGGGCGGCCTTTGCTAAGTCTGGTACTGAGAGTGTCGCATTATCCGCTTTTTTGACTAAGGGTGCCTTCTCGGCTGTAGGGATAATCGATTCCGATCCAGGGACGACGGGTTCCTGTTGCTCGCTCTTTTTGGTCTCTTTTACTTTAGCCACTGGTGCCTGGGAGGCTGCTTTAGACATTTGTTCATATAGTGTATCGAACTGGATAGCCTTTTCACTCAGCTGCAAAAAGGCAAAGAAACGAAATAGTATCTCCTTTGCGGTCTGGGACATCTCGTAGGGCTTGCGATGCAAATTGTTGTGTCTTGTCTTAAGCGATGCCGGAATTTTATCTCCTACAACATCAAAAATCGATTTTTTAGTTAGGTCTAAAGGCTGTGTGCCTGCGGGAACTTGCGCCCCAAATTGCTTTTCCAACCCTTCAAGCTCTGTACGAAATTGCCTGAGTTCATCGCGAATACCGTCAATAAATTGACTATGGTCATAGGTAACAACTACCTTGTCTTTTTCAGGGTGAAGCAAGTTAAAATCTGCTCTCTGATCATCGCGAGCAACTCCGCCTAGAGCTTCTGTAATTTTTAGAATGGCATTATCCCGATGGGTTAGATCGACGCTCCAAGAATCGGCCTCGCCCGCTTGGGCATGTCTTACAATGCTCATTCTCATCTGATGAATATCGTCGTATATTTTTTGAATATCGCTTTTCATTTTTTGAATAGCATTTTGCACCCCAGCTGCTGCCTCTGGAGGAATGCCCGCGCTGCGGATGTCGTTCAAAAATGAAAGCAGCTCTTTTTGGTTGTCCCGAGCATCCCGCAGAGCAAAGCCGACGTCTAAAAGATAGCTCTTTTTTGCCTCATCGCTAATAAGCTCATTATCTTTGTTTGAAACCACCTTCATTGTTGCCAGGTGAAGCTTATCAGTCACCTTCAGCAGAGCGAAAAAATGGGCAACAGAGAGTGAAGAAAGATCACCCTTTTCCGATGCGCTATGCTGCAGCTTTACAAACTCCAAAAATCCTGTATGCATGTCTGCAGTATCGTGCATAGCCTCCACGGCGCCGCTATCTATAAGCCTTGCTTTCTCGGCCACAACCTCAACTTTTTCAAGTAACGCCTTGGTTTCAGAGAGCAGCTGGGAAAAAGCGGCTTCCGGAAAGGCCGTCTGCCACTTGAGAAGCCGTCCCAACTTCGATTCGGAAACGCCATAAAATGCATTCCAGTCGCTTTTTAGCTTGGAAATATCCTGTTTTTCGAGATAGGAAACGGCCTCATGCAGCAATTGGAGATCTTGTGAGTCTGCCAGCTGCAAAAAAGGCGTTACGTCAGTAGTACTTTTTACCGCAACCAGCGCCTCTTCAAGACGATTAGAACACCAAGAAAGGTAGGGAATACTAAGAACCGCAAGCTTCTTTTGCGCCTCAGGCTCTGTTTGGTGATCAAACAGCTCTTTTAACTCAGCATAGTGCACCGTTTTAATGCGACCAAGCACCTCAAGCGCACTGCTTCGGGTAATATTGTGCGGCTGGGACGTCGCCGCAGCAGCCACAGAAAAATCCTTAATCATAGAGGCAAGAGCGTCCGTTGGCCTCCCCGGCAAAGGCTCGCGCGAAGGCAGCCCTTGAGGACCCTGTGTAGAACCAGGAGGAATAAGACTGCATAGTGCATTATCCATTTTTTTGAGACTTTCTTTCTTATAACAAATATTTTAGTTTATGTCAAAAGGGAAGCTATTGTTCGAATGGGACTAGCCTTCGTATTCGCCCTCATCATCATCGGCGGCTAAGAGGTTTAATCAGGAATGTAATCCCATAATTTCATGAAAAAATATGGATTGCGCTCCTAAAACTGCTTGTATTTGACATAAATGGTAATACCGTATTACAATCAGGGAGTAAGGAGGTGTAGAATATGCACATTTTAAAATCAAAAATAACCTCAAAATTTCAGGCTACAATTCCTAAAGAGGTAAGAAATGCCTTACACCTAAAGGCACATGATCAGATTGTGTATGAAATTTCGGATAAAAATGAAGTAGTCCTTCACAAAGCGACGCCACTAGATCTGGATTATCTTGAGGCACTTACGTATACCTTAACAGAGTGGGAATCGAAAGAAGATGAAAAAGCTTATAAACATCTATGATACGTTTGACATAGTCGTTGTTCCCTTTCCGTTTACGGATACCTCTGAAGTAAAAAAACGTCCTGCAATTGTGCTCTCGTCTGCAACTGAATTTAATAACCACGCCCGGGCATGTGTTTTAGCAATGATCACTACCGCCACACATGCACCATGGCCTTGCGATGTAGAGATTTCTGATCTTGCCGCTTCAGGACTACCTACAAAATCAGTTATTCGAATGAAACTTTTCACATTAGATCAACGTCTAATCCTGAAAACTATTGGCACATTAAGTAAAAAAGACCAAAAGTCCCTTTCGAAATCTATAGAGGCACTTCTTCCTGTTTAGGATGGAAAAGGCCAGTCTATAACTTTGTACTTGCGTTTTTTGATTTGTAAAGATGGTTATACTAAAAACGGACTTAACCAGCTACCATTCAAGAAACATCCTACCAGTCCACGAAAAGAAAACGCCCTCGCAGAACAGGCAAGCCCTTATGAAAGACTTTGCCAATATCGATTTCAGGTTTATCAAATTATACCTAATGCAAGCTCGGCCTTTCGTCTTGCAGGATAGATTCATAAACCTAGTCTTTTCGTTATGATAGCACTTAATGTATCAATAAACTGTTCATAAGTCGTGGGCTTTATTAATCGTCTTAGGGCTGGAAGTGGTTGAAGATCAAGGTCATCTACATCTTTACCTGCCATTGCGATCATAATTTGTTCTTTAAAATAATCGTTTCTCTCGAGAAGGCCGTTAAAAAGAGTGAGTGCGCTTTTGTCATGTTTAATACTTTCTGCTGCGGCTTTAATTGCTGTAGGGTATGCCCGATTGATATCGTAAAAAAATTGGAACGCATTGCCCGAGCTACCACTCTTAAACATCTCTGCTGCCGCTTGTATCGCTTCAGAGAATGCCTTGCCCTTCTTGACGAGGGCTATAAAAAGTTTACCTGCGGATCTCTTATTTTCCGCTGCTGCCTGTAGTGCTTCAGGAATGGCTTGATCCTTCTCGACAAGAGTGCAAAAAAGCTCTAGCGCGCCACTCCTTACTTCTGTAACATCACTCTTTAAGGCCGCCTCTGCAGCTTTTATTGCTTCTGGATAAGCAAGGTCTTTATTGATAAGGCGTTCAAAAAGCGGAAGAGCAAATTGCCAATTACCACTTTCTCGGCCCTGCACGGCAGCTTTTATTGCTTCAGTATACCCTTGATCCTTAGCAAAGAGGGCATCAAAAAGCCAAACACTATAATAGGTGCCATCCATTGCAGCTTTTATAGCTTCAGGATAGCCTTGACCCTTTTCGACAAGCCTCTTAAGAATCTGATTCTCATACACTCCGCCCCTAACACCTTCTGCTGCGGCTTTTATTGCTTGAGGATAGGCCTCATCCTTGTCGAGAAGGGCCATAAAAAGCCGAAATGCATGTTCCTTTAGGACTTCATTATCACTCGGAAAGCCCTTCACTGCGGCTTCTATTGCTTCGGGATACCCATGACCCCTCTGGATAAGTGCGCAAAGAAGCTCGACCCCAAGTGTCCAGCTATCTTCCTTGATACATTCTGCTGCCGCTTGTACAGCTTCTGAAAACCCTTTACCCCTATCAAAGAGGGCCATAAAAAGTTTGGGTGCGGCACTCCAACCACTTCTCATGCCCGCCGCTGCTGCTTCGACTACAGACTGCCTTGCCCACTTCTCATCAAGAGCAACTAGTTGAGCTAAGAGGTTGAATAAATACCCTTTTATATAATTCGGCGTCATCTCATAATTATTTACAAACATCTCAAGACGCCTTAACAGCTGAGGATTCCAGCTTGACAAACCATCGGCTCCTTTAGCCGCAATATCTTGCAGTGCAAGTGTAACAACAAAATAGCCAAGATCATCGGCTCGAGAGGGATCGATTAGCTGATCCATATGCCGAGCTCGCACCTCTGCATATAACGCTGCACGATTTGGCAGTCCATCTGCTTCAAGCTGAGCATCATCAACATTATTGGTGAATTCTATCATCGCGCGCGTTGAACGAAGTACCTGGCTAAGGCTCGTGTCGTCAAGGCGCGAGCGCCAGTCTAGGGCCGACGGGCTCGAAACAGGACTAGAAACTAGATGGAACTTCCCTATAATATCAAGGAGGTCAAGGCGCTCTTTGATGCGGAGCCAACGATCGAACGACTGGCCCAAGAATTGAAATTGAAAGATTGTCTCTTGCGTTTTTGCGTCGAAGACAAGCTGAAAGGTGGCGCTGTGGTACCTTATGGGCAGATTAAATTTCACGACTACACGTTCACTATCGACATCTACACCTATAATTTGAGCATCTCCCAAGGACCTGACTGAATCCAGGGCATTCTTAAAGATTTTTGGTGTAGGCAATTGCTTCAGACTCTCGATTGAAATATGCTTTCCAATCATAGCAGTGGTGTCGGCAAGAAAGTTTTGATGAATACCGGTAAAGAGATCCTCAGTAGTTTTTGGCGAAGGACAAAAAAGGTGCGTACGGGCTGTAATAAGCCATGGAGGCACCTCAAAGTCATGCGATGCTTTAAGAGTATCGGAAGAGAGGGATATCTGTTTAGCCACCCTTGTTAGATATTCTAGGTAGTAGTTAACAGAATCCCTGCTTCGCCCCAAGTCACTTGGGTCAACTAAATTTCTGGTCCAGCTCTCAAAAAGTTCCCTATAGCCTTCCACCATCTCCCTAAATTTTGCTATCTTCTCAGGGTCGCTATACCTTGTGCTTGCCTTCAGACTCTTGATCGACTTGTCATACAGGTCGATTACTTCATTAAGTGTCGCCTGAACAAGAAGGGTAGCGGGCAGGCTTTTGCTTTCCAACGCTCGTTTAAGCTCTATAAGCCGTTCCGGCTGTTTGTAGGTGTCTACCATCGCACGAAGCCGCTCCCGGCTTGCCTGGAAGGTCTCAGGATCGGCAAAGCTTGGAATCTCTTGGCGCATGCTGCGAATGCTGCTTATTTCACCCTGTAGCTTCTGCATTGTGCTTAGAACCCGCTCGTCAATGCCAGCAAGAAGATGGTTCAGTATGTTTTCCGGAGTGTCTACTGCTACCCCAGATTGAAGCATCAGGGTGAACCATGTACCTAAGCTGTTAGATTCTCGCAGAAAATCCACTAGCTGAAAAAGGGTGTCAACTTTAGGCTGGAGTTCGGAAGGGCATGTTTCAAGGGTTTTAAGTGCGCCAAGCCACAGCTCTTTTGTCTCCCTAAGCGGTGCATC
>CAWGYH010000007.1:0-13455 GCA_963826935.1 uncultured Chlamydiales bacterium
GGAGACATCCCTTGAGGGCCCTGCGTAGAACTAGGAGGAATAAGGCTGCTCATAGTATATAATCCAAGTTTTGAAGCTTTCTTTCTGGTAACAAATTTTTTATTTTATGTCAAAAGACAATTTATATATATTGACATAAGAAAAACTCTTGTACAAACATCAATATAATAAGCAATAGAATGACCTAGATCGTATACTCCATCGTACATACACCCAGAGTTCGGCAGAAGAGCTTTTCTGCCTGGAGCTCTTCCCAAGCTTTGGGTCCGAGCTGAAATTCCAGTTTCTCTTCAATCCTAGACAAGCGAATGCTTGTATCGTCATGCCAGTCTGCTAAGGCCCAAGCCTTTCTTAACAGAAGTCTTGTTAGTGGATTGACCATGGGGGCTTCAGTATCAACAAGTTTTTCAAGAGAACGTATACTGGCATACTGCAACCAACGGTCGAAATCGCGATTCACAAGATCAAAGCACTGCTGAACAGATTGTCCATGAGGGCAGTTACTTCTCGCATATAAAGCCATCCAAGCCCAGACAATAGTCTCAAGGCTCTCCCAAGAGCAATTGCCAACCCTCTGGTAATCGGGCCCAGGCCGATATTCGACAAATTCGTCATACCACTCCGTTTTCTTGACCCCGAGCTCCTCTTGCATCTGTTTGTGAAAAAACCGACGGTAGACCGCATTATCTAACCCCACCAAAGCCTGCAATCTAGCTGCAACCTGAGGCGTGATCTTGTTTTGATCAAATTGGAAGAGTGCCACCCCGCCTCTTTCTGTAGCGGCCATACCTTTATTGCCAACGACAAAGAAGCCGTTGATAGTAAGAAAGGCCACCGCGTGTCCTCGAAAACCTGTAAGTAGCAGTGTGGGTTTATTACGCATCTTCATGTTATCCGCAAGTTGTTCGGAAGTGAGCTCGCGGCTGTAAGATTCCTCGAAAGCGCCTAGTAGTCTCTTTACTGCATATTTTTCTAGTAACTCTGGGTGAGCATCAAAAAAGCCCGCTAAAGAATCTTGCATAGCCATGGCAGCTGCCTCCCTTTCATTTCCCTCTAGCTTAAAAGGGATGGAGGAGGTTCCTATCTGCTCTTTAAATAGTCCCTTAACTTCCCAGCTATGTGAGGCATAGAGAATGTTAGCCCGTAATGCAGCCTGCTGTCTTTGGGCTCCACGCTCTTCAAGAATCCGACGTACCTTTTGAGAATTCCTGAGCACTGCGATCGTATGTACTGTTTCCTTGGTCTTGTCATCGTACATGGCGTCAACACTCGCGCCCCTATCTAAAAGTAGAATAGCAACGTCAGCCCGATCATAATAGGCTGCCGCACCAAGAAGACTATCAATGCCTTTGACATAATCAAGCAAGGGTTCGATAACTCCTAGCGTTGTTCCTGTACTTATCGCCGTGTTTGCTATGTCCCTTGCTTCTGTTGCCAGGTCCGTAGTGTACGTAGCAGCCATATGCTGAACGAGAATCTTGGCGAGCAGGGCACCATCTCTGTCCTCTTCAATACGAGGGCCACGCTCGGCAATCAAATAAAGGGCGTTTTTGCCTTGTCGATCCTTCTCCACTGGTGATAACCCCTTGTTAAGAAGAAGAGGAACCACATCAACGAGGCTGTATCTTACAGCATAAGAGAGAAGCCCTCGGTTCATGTTGCGGTCTTTAATATTTATCTCTGCACCTTTTTCGATCAAAGTTTTTACTAAACTGCCCTTATCATTGCGTGCTGTTGCTAAAATAAGAGGCCAATCTCCATTTGGAAGCGGCTTATTGACATCAGCTCCTTCCTGGATGAGCGCATTTACCACATCCTCCGACCCGCCAATGAGAGCAAGTTGAAAAGGAGTATTGTTTTCGCCATCCAAGCGCTTAAAATCGGCTCCATGCTTTGTAAGTAATTTTATCATCTCAACGTTGCCTGCAATGACAGCTTGATGAAGGGGCGTTGTGCCAGAAGCATTCATGGCATTTACTGGCAGTCCTGACTCGATGCTACGGGTTAATTTCTGCAGATCACCTTTGGAGATCGCATCAAAGAGGGGCTGGCTTTGCCGGGCATCGATTTCTGTTTGTTTTAACGCTTCGGCGATAGGATCCCTGATTGGTCCTACCTGCCACCAATTCGTTGGTCGCAGCTCGTCGGACTTTACCTTAGAGACAGCGGATGTTGCTCCATACTTAAGCAGGAGCTTAAGAACAGCTTCAGATGGTGAAGTCCTAAGCATGTCCAGGCTTGTACGTCCCTCTTTGTCTTTCAAATTTGGATTGGCGCCTTCCTGCAAGAAAAGTTCAAGCAGTGCTAACCCTCCCTCATCGTTTCGCTTAGCTCTAAATATAACATTACTCAAAACATCGTTAAGATTTAAACCATTCATCAAAAGGAGCTTTACAAATGGAATATCCAGATCATCGTTAATCAATACTTGCTCAATTGGTGGAGATGCGTAGTAACCTCTTAGATTTGGATCAGCTCCCTTGTCAATGAGCTTCTTAGCAAGTTCGAGATACCCTTTTGGCTGCCTTCTTACGACGTAGGCCAAAGGAGGTTCTCCCTCGCTGTCCTCGCTCATGACATTCACTTCTTTGTGTTTTAGTAATAGATCAACGATATCGATATGACCTTTTATAACAGCCAAATGAAGTGGAGAAACCGCAGAAATCCATTTATAAGAGCGCAGGTGGTGCCGCAGGTGGTGGGTAGGGTTCGACGGCGAGGCCCCTTTGTCAAGTAAGATTCTGACTCCCTCTACTGAACCCTCTAAAATGGCCTTGTGTAGTAATGTATACGGCGGATTATTGCCCCGGTATTCGTCGATATCAGATAGGCTGCTAAGAGCGCTGCCAAACTCATCCCATGCTTGCTGTTTCATCGCTTTGTCTGCCCTGCTATACACGTCTTCAGTTGTCTGAGCAGTACTTGCAGCAGCTGCCTGAAAAACTTGGGCCTCTTGGAGCCGAACAAATGTTAATGCAGTGCGGGCAACTGCAGGCGTCGTAGTTGAGGTGATGGGGATAATCGATTCCAATGCAGCTACGCTAGAAACTTCTTGCACGCTCTGGCGCGAAGGCTTTTGGGAAACAGCCTCTGGCTGATGCGCGCGGCTATCGATGAGCCCAGACGTTGGCATCACGCCGGCAGAAAGCTGAACCCGCAAGAGGGCAACCTCTTTTGCAATGGTTTCGTCATCTACAGATTCTTGCCCGGCATAGCGCGCTAAAATTGGCTCAAGCTCCTTATGGCCTTTAATCGCTTTTTCCATAACGTGTGGATCTGAAAGCCTCGGCAAAAGATCCGTATGGCTCAAAATGCTCCATAAAAGAGTAGTTGTTTCGTCTATAGCGCTCGCCTTTGCGAGTCGTTCACGCTCTTCTGCGAGGCGAGACAGCGAGGCCTGCTCAGTTATAAACCCTCCTGCTTTCGCTGTAAGCTGCAAAAGGGGAAAGAGAACATGTAGTATCTGTTTTGTGGTCTCTGACATCTCGTAAGGCTTGCGATGTAAGTTGTTGTGTCTTGCCTTGAGCGATGCCGGAATTGTATCTCCTACAACATCAAAAACCGATTTGTCAGCAAGCTCTAGAGGTTTTGTGCCCACTGGAACCTGCTTCTCAAACTCTTTTTCCAAACCTTCAAGATCTCTACCCAATGCCTTGAGATTATCATTCATGCTGGAAACAAATTTTGCATGATCGTAGGTAACCACATCGCCCCAAATAACCCCTGGAAGTGTCTTTACAATGCGAAAACGATCGCGATCTTGGGCGACGCTCCAAGGCTCGGATGCTTGGGGCTGTAGAGTATGGTTTGCAATGGCTGTCCGCATCGCAGCAATAGCATCCCGCACGCTCGCCGCAACCTCCGGAGGGACATTAGCTTTAAGGGTATCGCGTAAAAATGAAAGGAGCTCTTCCCTGTTGTCCTGAGCATCACGTACTGCATAGGCCACATTGATAAGGTATTCCTTTTTTGCCGCATCGCTAATAAGCGCATTGCCTAACACCTTCATCGTTTCCTGGTGAAAGACATTAGTTGCATCCAGCAGTGATAAAAACGGGGCAACTGAAAGCGAACTTTGTCCCTCCATAGAAAAAGCGCCCCTTTCTAAGGCACTTCGCTGAAGGTTGGTTAACTCTAAAAACCCTGTGTGCATGTCTGCAGTGTCGTGCAGCGCTACCACGACATTAGCGTCTAACTTCCCTGCTTGTACCGCCACAGCATCAATTTTAGTAAGTAGAGTCTTCGTTTCAGAGAGCAGTTCAGAAAAGGCGGCCACCGGAAAGGATGTCTGCAATTTGAAAAACCGCACCACCCTCGAATCAGAAACCCCATAAAAGCTATCCCAGTCGCTCTTTAATTTAGGAATGTCTTGCGCTTCGAGATAATCAACTGCCTTGCGCAGCAGCACAATCTCTTCAGAGTCTGCCAGCTGCAAAAAAGGGTCTACATCGGTTGTGTTTTTTACCTCAATCAGTGCCTCTTCAAGGCGATTAGAACACCAAGAAAGGTAGGGAATGCTCAAAGCTGCAAGCTTCTTTTGCGCCTCAGGCTCTGTTTGGTGATCAAACAGCTCTTTTAACTCAGCATAGTGCACCGTTTTAATGCGACCAAGCGCCTCAAGCTGACTGCTTTGTGTAATATTGTGTGGATGGGCCGTCGCCGCAGCAGCCACAGAAAAATCCTTTATCATAGAGGCAAGAGCATCAGTTGGCCTCCCCGGCAAAGGCTCGCGCGGAGACACCCCTTGAGGACCCTGCGTAGAACTAGGAGGAATAAGGCTGCTCATACTGTTTATCCAAATCCTGTGATTTTCCTCCTGATAACAAATATTTTGTTTTATGTCAAATGGAGGAATTAATAATTAATAGTTGGTAATTAATAGTCCATATAGTACAATAAAGGTATGAGAAAACAACAAGCTAAGACAGTCAATCAAACCTTTTCCCTGCCAGTAGATCTACTGCACGATCTTCACATCTACATCAAGCCTCGTGAAAGAAGCCGTTTTGTAAGCGAGCTTTTGCGTCATGGTCTTGAAGCAAAAAAACGAGCTCTTCGCCAAAGCTATATCGATGCAAACGAAGATGCCGGGCAAAATGAGGCGCTCACTGATTGGGAGGCAACAGTAGCAGATGGCCGAGATGAGTGGTAAATCCTTTCCCAAGAGGGGCGAAGTGTATTGGACGGATCTTGACCCCGCAATTGGATCAGAAACTCAAAAAAAACGCCCAGGCCTCATTGTTTCTAATGATATAGGAAACGAGCTTTCAAGAGTGGTTATGGTTGCTCCTATCTCAAGCAAAGTAACCAACGTATACCCCTTTGAAGTGAAAACCGAAATCAACGGAAAGCCTGCTAAGGTTATGCTAAACCAGTGTAGAGCAATAGATAAGGTGCGGCTGCAAAAATATATCTCTGAACTTGACTTCGAAACAATGCACGCCATAGATGAAGCCATCAAATTAGTGTTTGGCTTAGAATAAGGGAACTCACCGCGCCCTCAAGATGGCCGGAGCATCGTGTAACATTACGTTGATACTAACGGCACGAGTTGCTGAAACCAGTGGAAAATAGTGCAGGTGTTTCCATCGCTTTTAAGGTGATGAGGTGATGGGACTTTGTGACAAGTTCATCTTATTTATTTTTTACCCATTTCACAAGCCAGGTGAGCCAGGTGGTTTTTTCGTCTATTTCTTTGACAATTTCTGATGCGAGACTGGCAATCTGGGGATCTGGATATTTTATAGATTTTTCTGCAATATATTTGATCTGGTCAAAATGCTGTCCCGTTTTAACAAATTCCTGTAACAGTCCCAGTATCCAATACCTGAGTGTACTATCCCCCCAAAATAATGCAACGATATTATCTACATTCTCATTATTACTAAAAAAGGCATGAAAGCTGTTTTTAAGTAAAACACGGTTGAGTGAAAAGAGCCGGTTGACGATGTGCCTTGCCGCATCAGAGTTTACATTCACGTGTCGTAAAATGGCTTCCACCTCACTTTGACTGATTAATCGACTAATCCGACTATCGAAAAGCGCTCGGTATAAATTTAGCGCTTCCCATTGAACATCTACTGATGCACTCTCAAGTCCTCGAGCTGCAAGGGGTTGTGCTTTGTTAAGGAGGAAGTCAGGATTATCTCTAAATATGGAAGATGCGAAGTCAGTATAGAATTTGTATCCAAATACCTGAATATCATCGGATTCATTGTAGAGGCAGGCAATTATAAGATTGTTTATTATGCGCCCTGCATTCTGGTTGTCTTTCATATCTATCAACAGCTGCCAGATCTCCTTACGCACAGCCGCTGATGGGGTGGCAATAAGGGTCGATGCAGCACGTTCCAGCACATGGGTATTTATATTTGACGTATACAAGGTTGTTATAAGAATACGCACTCTCTTGCGCACTTCCGGATCCTGATCTTCAATGCCAGCTTGTGTAAAGTCGGCGAGCCTCCAGTAAAAATCTTTAAAATCTGGGAGAATTTTGCCAATACGTGCAAGTTTATCAAGAGTTTCTAATACAGCGATTTTGTTATCGACAAAATAGTTTATTAAGTTTTCTATCTCTTGTGTTGATATTTCTTCTAAAAATCGTTCATTGTTAACGAGTTGATGGTATATGTTAAGTGCTTCTTCACGAACATGTTGTGATTCACTCTGGAGGCTTTGCACTGCAGCTAAGTGAGCATCTTTATAAAATGGGCCATTATTAGCAAGCTTAGCATACAGCTTGAGTCCAAGTATCTGTATATCTACAGATGGACTGTTTAGACAGCTATTTGCGCCATCTTTTACTGCCTCAAAATCGAGGCTTATGATACTTGTAATCAGCTGGAAAGCATTCTCTCGAATTCCTGCGGAGGGATGGAACAGATTTTTTATAACATCTTTGCATGCATTTGGACTAAAACCTTTATTTGCTAAGATTTGCAAGAGAGCGGCTGACTGCTTTTGTACATTAGCATCGCTCGCTTCGAGACCTTGTAAAGCAAGAGAATTGAGCATTGTTTTATCTTCATCATGTACTTGCACTACTCCGTATTCTACATACTTGCCTACAATATAAACTGCTAAAGCTCTGATTTCTGGATCAGAATCCGTTATCAATGGCGAGTGTATAGAAAAGGAGGGATAAGGAGTAACTGCCTTGTCTAGCCAATGCCGTAGACTACGAAGAGCAGAGAGCTTTGTGCTTTTTGGTTGTTCTGAATTGATGAATGTAGTAATAAGTTCTCCACCTAACTTCGCTACTTTTTCAAACTGTTGTATTGATTGGTTTGTTCTATATTCATCAGTGCATATAGCTTCTATCAGAGGATATAGAGTACACTCTGGCATTGCGAGTTCTTGAAGGTTTTGCCTGCCATTTATTGCCATTTCCATAGCGTTGGAGGCGATAGCCACATTTGACGGTAGATTATCAGTAAATTTAAGATCTATGCTAAAATCTGCAGCGCTTTTAGAAATCTGTAAAGCATTTTTCATAGTAGCAAAGTTGCGTAATGTATAGGTTATGTGCAGGGCATTAGGACTAAGTTCTGGAGGCCCTTTAAGTATTATGTCGTTTCCTAGATGAAGCATAGCTAGCCGTTCTTGTATGGTGCGCCATCTCTCTCTTCCTTCGCCAAGGAAGTGAAACTGCAGGTAGATGTTGTTTGTGGATGCTTCGTAGATGAGCTCAAAAGTAGCACTATGATTGTAGAGGGGGAGATTAAAACATATAACGATTTTTTTATCATCTACATTGACACCTAAAATCTGCGCGCCGCCAGCTTTGGGACTAGCTGCTAAGGAGCTAGCTATCTCGAAAGCACCCTTAAATAATTGCGGTGTGGGGAGCCTATTTAAGAGGTCTTTAGATAGAAACCTTCCACCTAAAGCAGATGTGACAGCCAGTAGGTTTTGATGTGTAAGAGTAAAGACATCTTCGGTGGTGTGTGACAAATGCCGTAAAAACAAAGCTCTGGAAGTAATAAGTGCTGGTGGCACCTCAAAGCCTTGTGAAGAGTGTAGTGTATCGGAAGTAGTAGGCGCCTTCTCCTCCTGTTCCTTCAAGAGAATAAGGTAGTAATTAATGCTGTCTGTTTTTAGATCCTCTTCTGTGATAATATTTCTCACCAAGCTCTCCAACAGCTCACGATAGCTTTTGACCATCTCGCGAAAATTTGCGATCTTGTCAGCCTCAGTATATTTGGTGCTGGACTTCATGCTTTTTATAGATTTGTCAAAGAGGTCGACTACATCATTAAGTGTCGCCTGAACAAGAAGAGTGGCGGGTAGGCTTTTGCTTTCTAAAAGAGTTTTAAGCTCCAAAAGCCTCTCCGGCTGTTTGTAGGAGTCTACCATCGCACGAAGCCGCTCCCGGCTTGCCTGGAAGGCCTCCGGATCGGCAAAGTTTTGCCCGAGCTGCAACCAGCGCTCTATGGTGGAAACAGCAGCGCATCTGATAGATCATGTTTTGCCCCGAGTGCCTTTTCGCCAATTCGTTATCAGCTTCCCAATGCGAATACGGCACTACCTCGAAAATCATAAAACGCTTCAAACTGTTCTTAAGATAGTCGTAGACGAGATCCGCAAAAGACTTATTAGTTGCAGCCCTGCCGCCAAAGACCCGCAAATTGGCGCAATAAGCTTTATCCAACACTTTGGCAATACTTTGAACTATCACCCACACTTTCACCTTATCGTTGCTGATGGGGTTTTCAGTAACAAAGAAGATTTGGCATTTTACGAAGCAACACTTACGCAATATGATATCATAGATACGCAAAAAGCTATCCAAAAGCGCATTTTGGCATATTTTCACAGGCGAAAATTCTTTGATAAAGACGAGATGATGAAGATGCTGTCATACGAAACCAGTGGTTTTTCGTTGGACGCTTCAGTAAAAATTCCATCTTTTGACTCGGAAGCTTTAGAGCGTTTAATACGATACTGTGCCAGACCTCCATTCAAAAGCGAAAACATTCGCTTTAATGGTTCTTGGATCAACTACCGTCTCCCAAAACCATGCCACACAGGCAAAAACTTTATCCAATTAGAACCTGTAGAATTTATCGAACGTATCTCGCACTTCATTCCATATCCTAGACGGCATAGGAGACACTATCATGGGGTCTTGGCCCCTTCTTCTCCGGTTCGAAAGCAAGTCACAGCTAATGCACAAAAGCAGCTCGATACCGTTTCTAAAACCAGGCAAGAAACGGATGAGAGAATAGCAAAAGTCTCTCGAGGCTGGGCCCAGCTTATAGCGCGCATTTATGAAATTGATCCATTAACTTGCTCTAGCTGTGGCCAGAAAATAAAGATACTGACGTTTGTAACTCATCCCGAGCATATAAGACGTATTCTGAGAGGCATCGGCTGGCCTATAGCGATACCAGAATTTGATCCACCCCCAGAAGAGCATTGCGACGACATCTGTCAATTAGTTTTCAAAATCTATGATGGGTTCCCGGAATCGGAAGTGCAGGTGCATTATGCTACAGGTCCGGATCCTCCTTCTATTGCAGATATAGACCCACCACATTGGGAAGATTAATCTAATAAGCTACTTAGAATATGATGTGGAGGCGTAAGAGGTATGTCTTGCGAAGCCTTGTTCTAAACATTTTTATGTGATTTTGATTAGGATTCACAACTTTTGAATTCTTTTTAGTGCTAAGAAACCGACGTGAGCGGGAAATTCAAGCTATCTTAATGCTTTTCCCCCGGGAGAAAAGCATTAAGATAGCTTGAATTTCCTATTCCTTTACCTAAAGGGGATTAAATAATTGACCCAAACGATCGTAAGCTGCCTAACATTGCGGGACTGAAAATACTGCAAGTTTCTGACTTTTAAATACCCTGCCTGATTTGAACCCAGCTTGTAAGCCAGCCAAGCCATGTCTTTCGGTAGGTAACTTCTTCTAAGAGTTCTGAGGCGAGGGCGCGCATGGTAGGGTCTTGGCTCCTTATTTGTTTTTCAGCAACTTTTTCTGCGACAGCTAACCCTTCTCCCTTTTGGGCTACTTTTTGTATGAGTTTCATTACAGTCTGCTGTGCGGTGGGAGTTGCTTCAGCAATAAACTTGTTAAATGTCGGCTCAAATAACGACCAAATAGTGTGTTTAAGACCCAGTTCAAAAGGGGCCAGAAGTTTATCGTTGTAGAGGTTGCTCTCAATAAGGTTTATAAAGGCATTCGCTACTTCCTCTTTGCCATTAATAAAGAGTGTTACGATATTAGTAATCGTATCCTGAGATAATCCATCAAACTTGTGCTTTAATAGGTTTGTATATATTGCATTACTTCGTCGGAAATCTACACCAGACTCTACAGCTATAGCGTAAGCTTCTTGTAAAAACTTACCGGTTTTTGATAAATCGACATACATTTCTACGAGAGCAGACTTTCCCCACTTCCCGGCGTGCAAAAGCATGTTCTGCAGCTCTTCTCGGGTTATATCATCCACAGCTGCAAGTACAAAATAGAGATTAAGTGCGCCATCAACTCTTTTTGGAAGCGCTTTTGCTGCTAACGCATGAGCCTCGCTGAAGAACTTGCCACTTTTCGCGAATGCCCCAAAAACAGATAGAATATCGTCCTGAAGAAAGAGATCATGCTTTTCAAGCCTGTCAAACATTTGTACCATGCTTTCAATTTCCTGGGCTGTTATATCAACAACAGCGGCAGTATCAGCCAACACACGGTAGAGCTCTATTGTTTTAAGAGGATTATTTTGACTCTGTAGGTTTTGTACCGCAATTTCATGAGCTTCTTTGAGGAATTGATCTTTTTGAGCAAACTCCCTAAAGATGTTCAACTGTTCATCAGCAGTTGCAATTTGTAACAAGGCTTGGACCTCTTGTTGGGTGATTGTATTTATTCTTGGTGCAAGATGTACATAGAGCTTGCGGACTTCAGCGCGTATGTTTTCAAAATCGTTTTCGAGATTTTTTGTAGCAGCTGCATGCGCTTCTTTGAGAAACTCCCCTCTTCTTGCAAGATGACTGTACAATTTTAATCCCAATACTTGAATATTGGGAGATGGGTTCTCTAGACAGGTAGAAGCGGCCATTTTCACGGTCTCAGGAGGAGCAGTGTCACTGCTAAGGAGTGTCATTGCCCTATCTCGCACAGCTGAAGAGCTGTCAAAAAGAAAGTTTACCGTTTCTTTCCAGTCTATGTATAGTGTTTTGGTCCGATGTAACATATGGAATAGCTGGTCAGCAGCTTCTCGTACGTTTTGATCCGTATCTTCTAAGTTGGATGTGGCAATAGAGGTAAGAAGTTTTTTATCTTCATCCGTAGCTTCTCTCCAGCCAGAAAAAGCATGTCGTAATAGAACACTAGTTAAATCCCGCAATGCATTTGCCCGGGCTCTATTTGGCAGTTCTGAAGAGGTAGCACTCTTAATAAATTCACGACGTACTATTTTTGCAACTTCTCGCTCATTTTCTTCTCTTGTCTGATCATAGCTACGTGAAAAAAGAACATTAAACCCAACCCTCTGCAAAGTCTCCGGAAGTGCAACTATTTGCTCGGCATCCTTAGCTGCTTTTAAACTCTGATAAATAATATCTTCATTTGATATAAGGCCGTCTTGGATTCGGCCATATCCTACAAAACTAAACTTTACGGCGGCTCTTAAAAAAAGAAAGACCTTTTCTAGGCTATCTTCATCGAGTCGAAAGGCCAGGTGTAGAGAGCGGGAATTCGTTTTCGTTTCGGGAAGCTCTCTAAGCGCAATTTTCTTTGCATAATCAAGCAAAATAAGCCTATCCTTAATCCCATCCCACCTATCAGTTGAGCAACCGAGGAAGTGAAACTGCAAATAGCTGTTGTTTGAGGATGCATTATAGACGATCTCAAAAGTTGCACTGTGGTGGCGAATGGGAAGATTAAAACGTACTGTGAGCCCATTGGAGTCTACATTGACACCTAGAATCTGAGCATTACCCAACACGTTTACCTGATCAAGTGCCTCTTTAAATAGCTCTGGAACAGGAAGTGCTTTTAAGTGATCATAAGTTAGATGCCTTCCGCCTAAAGAATTTATAATAGCAAGAAAATTTTGGTGTACAAGCATAAAGGCGTCTTCCGTACTCCTTGGCGTATGGAGGCTAAATAATGTTCCGGCAGTAATAAGTGCCGGCGGATTTTCATATTCAGGCGAAGCATTGAGTGTTTCAGATGTGGTGGGTGCCTCTTCTGCTTTATCCCGGAGCAATTCAAAGTACTTTTCAACCGTTTCATTCGGGGGGGCTCTTTTTAGATCTGCAGGCGTTGCAATATGTTTTGCCCAGCTTTCAAGAAGATCTATATATCCATCAACCATTTCGCGAAAGTGTGCGATTTTTTCCGCTTCACTATATTTGGTGCTAGACTTCATGCTTTTTATGGACTTGTCGAATAGGTCTACCACCTCATTCATCGTTGCTTGCGCTTGAAGTACGGCAGGAAGGCTATTGTTTGCAAAGATATTTTTTAGCGATTGCAGGCTTTCAGGCGTTTTATAAGACGCAACCAATTCCTGAAGACGCTGCCAGCTGCCACTGAAAGACTCAGGCTCTGCAAAATTCGGAAGCTTTTGCCGCATCTGTCGAAGGGCGGATGTGTCCTCTTGCATCCTTTGCATGCTAGCAAGGATATTGCTATCTACGCCTGCAAGCAGATGATCGAGCAGCGCTTTTGGGTCTTTTATAACATCTTCGCGCAAAACAAGCGTTAACCAGCTTCCCAGGCCGTTAGAGGCTCGTAGCAAGTCTACAAGCTGTAACAGAGTGTCAACTTTTTGCTGGAGTGAGCTATCGGTCGTCTCTAGCATGTGTAGGGCACGGCTCCACAGCTCTTTTGTTGCGCCAAGCGGCACCTCTTGCGCGTCTACAACAAGGTCTGCAAAACGTGCTTGCCGTCCTAGGGTTTTGGCGTACTCTACGATCTGTTCCGTTTCACGAAGAAGTTCTGTCGCTGTTACCACCGATAGCTTGCCGAGAGAGCCGTCAGCTGCCGGCGGCTGGAAGGTAAGCGTCTCTAGTATTTTTGCGTGAAAGAGGGTTTCTAGGCGCTCAGTAGTTTCTGGGATGGCCTCTAGGCAAGCTCTACGAATTTTTGCATCAAGTTCTGTTGCAGCTTTTACCGCAACGCGGCCACGAAGTGAAGGAATTTGTAAACGCTCCATCTCCTGTAACAGCCGAGCGCTTTCAACGCCAAGCTGTGCAAGCTCAGGCCGAGCGCAGTAGGCTTCAATTGTCTCGTGGGCAAGCTTTTGTGTGGAAGCAATCTTTACCTGTCGAATGATTTCTTGAAGATCTTTTAGGGCACTACCCTCGCGCAGCCGAGGAAGATTCGTGGTGTCAAGAGATATGGTCACATGTGCCGGATGAGTAAGATAGCCCTGGCTTATGCAGGATTCGGGACTTGCTGCTTGGTTATTCCACATTTTTATGGAGGCGTCCTGAAT
>CAWGYH010000008.1:0-10123 GCA_963826935.1 uncultured Chlamydiales bacterium
GTGTATAATCCAAGGTTGTAATTATTTTTTCTTGTAACAAAAAAATTATTTTTTGACTACGGGGCATTTTTGGCCTTTACCACTTCAAGAGTTGGTTTTTTTGCTCTGACTGGAGGGGGGCGGAGGGGTTGATTTAAGCCTTTTTTCATGCAAGGGATGCGGTAACAAATTTGTTCTTGAGCAAAGCTCCCTGAGGCTGTGAAAAAATGTAGCTTCGAGCGCAGCTCTTTGGAGTGCGACAATTTTTTGTCGCTTTCATTTTCGACCACGCACCTTTGCTTCCTTATCGATTAAGGCTTACAAAACACATCTACATCAATCGGTAGAGGTGCTTTGTAAGCCTTAAGCGATCTTGCGATTAAGGTGTGTGCAAAATCTAAAGCGGCGAAGAATCGCCGCACTCCAAAGACCTGCGGTCGAAGAAAACGTATTTTTTCACAGCCTCCCTGGAGTGCGGGGCAGCATGCACCGCTCTCAATTTTGGCGTAAGCTTTTACCTCGACAGCGCCAAAGCAAAAATGAGTCCACTGCTCTAGCTTTGAGGTTTTTCATGATAAGATTTCGGTTAAAAATCCAGAGCGGTGCATAACT
Source organism: uncultured Chlamydiales bacterium (assembly GCA_963826935.1). Taxonomy (GTDB): domain Bacteria; phylum Chlamydiota; class Chlamydiia; order Chlamydiales; family FEN-1388; genus SZAS-7. The sequence continues at coordinate 592 of CAWGYH010000008.1, forward strand.
GCACCGCACTATTTTATTTTCTCTACTATTTCCAAGGCAATGGCGCGCATGGTAGGGTCTTGGCTTGTTATCTGCTTTTCGGCAATGGCCCTAGAACCTTCTAAGCCTAACCCTTTTTGTGCTGCTTTTTGTAGTAGTCTCATTGCTGAGTGCTGCGTTGTAGTACTCGCAACGGCAAAAAGCTCTTTAAATGCCGGCTCAAAATTGAACTCACTATACGCTCTAAGCATGTCTTCAAAAATAAGCGAAAGTTCATTGTTGTAGAGATTGCTTTCAATAAGCTTTATAAATGCAGCAGGTGCGTACTTACTATAATAATCGTCAAAGAAGTTTTTTATAATATAACTAATCATTTCATGAGAGAATCCTTTAAAATTGTGCTTTAATAGATTTACACATAATGCAAGCCTTTCTCTCCTGCTTCCCAAATTATCTGTTGCTATAAGATAAGCTTGTGAAAGAGACTTACCAGCTTCAGACAGACGGGTATACAATTCGAAACTTTGATCACGTGACAGTACCCATGTTATGTTACTGTGATCCTCATCAGATAGTTCAACGACATCTATAAGTACCAAATAGAGGTTAAAAACACTTTCTCCAAGGTCGTTGGATTTAGAAAAAGAATATCCGGTTCTATAAGCTTGTCCTGCTATCTGAAGAGCCTCTTTCAAGAACTTGCCGCGTTTCGCTAGTTTCGCAAAAAAAGATAGAGTATCCTTTTGGAGCTGAAGAGAGAGATCGCCAAAGTTTTGCATCATGCTTTCTACTTCCTGCAGTGTTATATCATCAAGAGCAGCAGTATCAGCAAGCGCACTATAGAGCTCCAGCGCTGCCTTTTGATTAGATTGACTCTGAAAGCTTTTTGCCGCAAATTCATGCACTTCTTTGAGAAATCGACCATTTTGAACCAATAGCTTAATGATATTCATAAGGTTAGCTCCACTCTCAGATCGTAACAGGAGTTGAACCTCTTGCCGGGTGATTGTGTCTATCTTTGGGGCAAGCATTACATAGAGGCTACGCATTTCAGCTCGTATACCTTCATGGTTGCTTTCGAGACCATTAGCCGCGGCGGCATGTGCTTCTTCGAGAAACTGTCCCTCACTTACAAGAACATTATACAACTTTAATCCAATTACTTGTATGTCAGTAGATGTGTTATCTAGGCAGAGGCGTGCCGCATCCTGTACAATCTCAGGATATCTATACGCCAATCTTGTAAAAAGTTGCTGTGCGGCTTCGCGAATATTCGGGGAAGAGTGAAAAAGAAATTTTTCTGCTACTTTCAAGGAGAAATATTCATTATCTTTTAGGGCATATCTTCCACCTTCAAAAAGGGCCTTGGCCAATTTTAAGCCTATTATTTGTATATCAGTAGAGGGGTCAGATAGGTAGAGCTGAGCTTGCGACTTTACAAATTCAGGTTCTGCATTTACATTTGCTTCCAAGATGCTGAGAGCAGTTGCTCGAACAGCTGCAGAACTGTGAAAAAGTAGACTCGCAATATGAGCCCCTTTGGGGAACTTGCCACGATTCGCTAGTTTCTGAAAGAGAAATAGAATCTCTTCACGAGGAGATTCGCATTGTATTATGCTTTCTACTTCCTCGGTTGTTATATCGTCAATAGCAGTTGTATCAGCAAGTGCAATATAGAACTTTATAACCTGGTCTAGATTATTTCGAGTTTGTAGATTTGTTGCAGCAAGCTCATGCGCTTCTTTGAGAAATTGGCCCTTTTTAGCCAACGACTTAAAAATGTCTATCAGGTCAGCTACAGTTGCGGATCGTAATAGGGTTTGAACCTCTTGCTGGGAGATTGTAATCCCTGGGGCGAGCTCTACGTAAAACTTATGTGCAACAGCCCTCACATCTTGAAGCTTGCTTTCGAGGCCTTTGGCCGCAACTGCATGAGCCTCTTCGAGAAACTGTGCCTTGCTTGCAAAGTGTTTGTATAGTTTTAATCCTACCACTTGCGCCTCAGCAGATGGATTATGAAGAGAGGCAAAGGCTGCATTTTTTACAGTTTCAGGATCAATATCTGCCATTTCCGTAAAAAATTGATATGCATCCTCTCTAACAGCGGCCGTGTTATGTGTAAGAAATTTTTCTACTGTTTTCAAAGCATCTGAGCTATCAGTTTTGAAAAATCTGTTATCAATTATAACCATAATTTTGTATAATTTGAGGCCAACTATTTGTATATCTTCCGATGGGTTTTGTAAGCAGGTGCGAGCTGCATTTTTTACTGCATCAGGATCTGTGGAAGCTATTTTTTTAAAGAATTTAAAAGCAATATCTCGTGCTGTACTGGAGCCGTGAGAAAGTAATTTTACAGCTTCTTTTCTGGCATCGACGCCATGGGCTAACAACATATCGATCAAAGTGTTTCCACCCATGTCAAGCTCGGATCTGATGATATTATGCATCTCTATACCGGGTGACAAGCTGAATAATGCGGCTTGAATTGCTTCCTGTATAAAGTATCCCTTTGGAATAGTTTTTTGAAAGAAGACTAGTAGCTCCATGAACGACCCTAAAAGACCGGAATTCACAGCGTTTTGTACATAGGTTTGGACCTCTTTTCTAACACGCTCATCATCCAGCAACTTGATTCCATTACTACTACCCAGATAGGCAAAAAGCTCGGCTGTGGGTGGCCCCCGCAGGCATACGGCCAACAATTTACGCACCTCTGCACTATCGGTATCAATACACCCTTGCAGAACGGCAGCTAAAGCAACAAAAGGGGGATTTTTGGCCTCCATCGCCTGGTTCAATGCCGTTTCAGAGAACTTTGCTGCAAGCACAGCATCACTTGGCTGTCCATCGCTAAATTCATGCGTTACCTGCCAATGTCCCATAATTTCTCGGGTCATTGAAAATTCAAATGCTTCAGACAGTGTGCTTTCCAGTTGCGAAAAATCTTGCCCGTTCAAATCAAGAGTCAAAGAAAGACCTGCATTTGTAAGCACGCAAGGAGTAGCAATGCGCAACGCTCCGGACATACTAAGGAGCTCCATTCGCCGTTGGATTTGTTCCCATCTATGTCCTTCATCGCTCCCGGTAAATGAGACGTGTAGCGTCGTCTTGTCCGCCATCAAATCGTACACAAGCGTGAGCTCAGCACCGTGTTCTCTGAGACTGCGAGCGTATCTAGTAACAATGAGATCACCTGTAACCTCATTTTCAAGACCTACCCGACGAGTTATTCCAGCAAGGCACTTTTTTGCCTTCTTAAATAGTTGAGGCATCAGAAAATCGATATTCGCAGGCATTGCCCTGTTGCCGTAGTCACTCGATGCAAAAAGCAGACTTTGGTGCACTGTCATAAAAAGGTCTTCGAGCGATTTTGGCATTTTTTGAGATGTTACGGCCTTAGAGACGTCAAAGCCAGGTGTTGAAAAAAGCGTATCAGCTGTCATTGGAGCATTTTCCAGCACTTGCATGAGATTAGCTACATATATTTCTGCTTTATCATGTTTTTGCATAAATCGGGGAAACAATATTTTTGTCATCCCCAGATAAAACGTTACCATCTCACGGAATGTGGCTATTTTCTTTTCCGTATCATACTGAGTACTTGCCTTCATGCTTTTGATGGATTTGTCGACAAGCTCGATTGCTCTATTGAAGGTAGCTAAAAGAAGCATCGATCTAGCAAGACTTTGAGGATCAAACAAAACGCTCTCCTCTTCAAACTTTCCTACAGCCTCTTGTATGCGAGACCATGCGCGCTCAAATGAGGCAGGATTGGCAAGCAGAGAAATCTCGCGCTGATGTCTTAAAAGTGCTGTATGCAGTGCGCCTAGTTTTTTGATCGACTCAAATTCCTGAGATGTCATACCATTTAAAAGAGTATCTACTAGTTTTTCCGGGGTAGTTGCGCCAGACTTTTGCGCGACCTGCGTGATCCATGTTTGGGCCATTCCAGTGCTCTGGAGCGCTTCTATCAACTCAAGGAGCATGTCGATCTTAGGCTGCAGCTCTGGGCCTGCCTGTTCAAGGATTTTTAACATTTCGCGCCACTGCCTTCGTACGGCAAGTATTCGAATTTCGCCGCTATCGACAACAAGATCCTTGAAGCGCGACTTTGACCCCACCTCTTCAACGTAGTCAAGAATTGCCGCGGCCTGCTCGGTAAGAGGCTCAAGGACAACAACTCCGGCAGCTCCCAGCGAGTCGCCCGGCTGCGAAAAGAGCAGCGCCTCAAACTCGGCGGTGTACTGGCGGATCTCCATGCGGTTCATATCGGCAACCTCGCCTTGCGGAACATGAAGCGCCTGCTGGCAGACGCCTTGGATTCGCGCATCAAGCGCTGTGCGCGCTCGCACTGCAAGGCGAGCTCGCATGCTGTCCGAGTCGCTTGCGGCAATGCGTTTTTCAAGTTCTTCTACTTTGGAGCCGAGCGTTGCAATCACAGGATGATCGCAAAGCTCTTTGATTACACCTAAAGCCTTTTCGTTTGTTTTGGCGAGCTTTATGTTGCGGATAAGCTCCTTAAGCTCGAGCGTCTGGGGCAGCTCACGGCCCCGAAGGGTGGGAGGAAGGTCTTGCAGGTTGAGGCTAATGGAGACATGGCCGGGAAAGTTAAGGTATCCCTCTGAGAGAGCATCTTCAGGCTTTGCCACACCCTCTTTCCAGATACGAATCGACCCATCCTGAACGTCAATAACTAGGGCACGGCCCTCGCCGATCTCGCTTACAGCCTTTTTTACCGGCTCAATATCATCAAACTGCAAGGCAGGAACGCCCATGCCTGCAAAGTTTACCACGTAATGCGATGCTTCCGGCTCGCGCTCGCGGTTAATCACAATGCGGTGCTTGCCAAGCTGGAAGCGACTTTCTGCGCCGCCAAGGGTGTTGTCAATAAGCACCTCGTCGCCGCTGCGGATGATAAGAGCATCGCCCGTGCCGGCAACCTGCTGCTTGCCTCGAAGCTCGCTCACAACGGCACCTTCGGGGATTTTCTCGGGATCGACGTAGTGCGGCTTGGCAATGGGCCTATTTACAGGCCGCGCTTGGACAGGGTAAATCTTGTCGCCGACGATAACGATCTCCATATCGGTAGGCTCACCGCCAAAGCTTGCCTCTGTCAGCTCACCGAGGCGAAAAAGGCGCTCAAGCATCCGCTCGTCCATAACGGGCCTACGTTGCATCTCTTTGCTGTTATCTACCGGAGCAAGTGTAGGCTTGCCATCTTTACCTACAACGGGAGCAAGGCGCTGCGGCTTTTCCTGGACAGCGCTTCGCCAGTAGATCTTTTTGGGATCCAGGCGTGATCGCATGAGGTAAAAGGTATCTGTTGCAATGCCTTGGTTGCCAACAACAGCTTCACCATGGCCATAGGTTGCCCCAATGCGCATTATTCTAAAGTTTTTGTCGCCGCCAAGGTTGGGCTCATTGGTAAAGAGGACAAGGGAGACCGGCACTTTGCTCGCTGTTGCTGTACCGCCCAGCTCTTCGCCAATCAGCTCTTGTATTGTCACGGCAAGCTTCAATTCGCTGTCAAAGGGGTTTGCCCGGGCATTGAGGCGATTTGCAAGGGAGGGAATGCTAAAGTAGGAGGCTACCACCTGCCCTGCTGCGCGCATCACATCCTCAGGCCTCGGCTCAACGTAGGGCACGCTGATGTTGCCGCCGGCATTTGCATACTTAGAGTCCTCATCGCCCGTGCTTCGCACCATCAGATAGCCATCGATCTTTTTAAGCCACTCGGCAAGTTCAGGGGTAGGTGCCAGGCTTTCGAAGGTAGACATAATATCTTGACGCATCTCCTGTATCATCTTGCCCACATCTTGGCGCTGCAGAAAGGCAAGTCCCTCTTGCCCAGGCTCTCTTGTGGCATAGAGTGAGCCTAGCGTATTCCAGCGGTCAAAAAGTGATGGCAGCTGCTCCTTGAGTATCTGCTTTACCTCGCTACTTGCCAGGCCAAAGGGCATGGGCACTTCGACGTTTTCCATGCCAAAGCCTGCAACATGCTCACGCAGCTCCACAATCCGGCGATGCTTATTGCCGAAGTCATTAAGCGCAAGCGTCTCAGTTACCGCGACGGCCGCAGCTTTCTTAGCAATCTCGGTTATAGGGGCGGTAGATTCCGATCCGGGGACGAGGGGTTCCTGTTGCTCGCTCTTTTTGGTCTCTTTTACTTTAGCCACTGGTGCCTGGGAGGCTGCTTTAGACATTTGTTCATAGAGTGTATCGAACTGGACAGCCTTTTCACTCAGCTGCAAAAAGGCAAAGAAACGAAATAGTATCTCTTTTGCGGTCTGGGACATCTCGTAGGGCTTGCGATGTAAATTTTTGTGTCTAGTCTCAAGCGATGCAGGAATTTTATCTCCTACAACATCAAAAATCGATTTTTTAGCTAGGTCTAAAGGCTGTGTGCCTGCGGGAACTTGCGCCCCAAATTGCTTTTCCAACCCTTCAAGCTCTGTACGAAATTGCCTGAGTTCATATCCAATACCGTCAATAAATTGACTATGGTCATAGGTAACAACTACCTTGTCTTTTTCAGGGTGAAGCAAGTTAAAATCTGCTCTCTGATCATCGCGAGCAACTCCGCCTACAGCTTCTGTAATTTTTAGAATGGCATTATCCCGATGGGTTAGATCGACGCTCCAAGAATCGGACTCGCCCGCTTGGGCGTGTCTTACAATGCTCATTCTCATCTGATGAATATCGTCGTATATTTTTTGAATATCGCTTTTCATTTTTTGAATAGCATTTTGCACTCCAGCTGCTGCCTCTGGAGGAATGCCGGCGCTGCGGATATCGTTCAAAAATGAAAGCAGCTCTTTTTGGTTGTCCCGAGCATCCCGCAGAGCAAAGCCGACGTCTAAAAGATAGCTCTTTTTTGCCTCATCGCTAATAAGCTCATTATCTTTGTTTGAAACCACCTTCATTGTTGCCAGGTGAAGCTTATCCGTCACCTTCAGCAAAGCGAAAAAATGGGCAACAGAAAGTGAAGAAAGATCACCCTTTTCCGATGCACTATGCTGCAGCTTTACAAACTCCAAAAATCCTGTATGCATGTCTGCAGTATCGTGCATAGCCTCCACGGCGCCGCTATCTATAAGCCTTGCTTTCTCGGCCACAACTTCAACTTTTTCAAATAACGCCTTGGTTTCAGAGAGCAGCTGGGAAAAAGCCGCTTCCGGAAAGGCAGTCTGCCACTTGAGAAGCCGTCCCAACTTCGATTCGGAAACACCATAAAATGCATTCCAGTCACTTTTTAGCTTGGAAATATCCTGTTTTTCGAGATAGGAAACGGCCTCATGCAGCACTTGGAGATCTTGTGAGTCTGCCAGCTGCAAAAAAGGCGTTACGTCAGTAGTACTTTTTACCGCAACCAGCGCCTCTTCAAGGCGATTAGAACACCAAGAAAGGTAGGGAATGCTCAAGAACCGCAAGCTTCTTTTGCGCCTCAGGCTCTGTTTGGTGATCAAACAGCTCTTTTAACTCAGCATAGTGCACAGTTTTAATGCGACCAAGCGCCTCAAGCGCACTGCTTCGGGTAATATTGTGCGGCTCGGACGTCGCCGCAGCAGCCACAGAAAAATCCTTAATCATAGAGGCAAGAGCATCCGTTGGCCTCCCGGGCAACGGCTCGCGCGGAGACATCCCTTGAGGACCCTGCGTAGAACTAGGAGGAATAAGGCTGCTCATAGTGTATAATCCAAGTATTGAAGCTTTCCTCCTGATAGCAAAGATTTGATTTCATGTCAACAATCTAACTACTGTTGCCGTCAATTCTACCATTTGGTACACTGCAAATTACAGCGTATGAGCCTTCTATCATAGAATGGAATGATGGCTTTAATACAAGAAAGGCAAAAGAATGAGATGTATTATTTGTAAAGATGGTCATACTGAAAACGGACTTACAAGCGTCACGCTTGAACGTAATGATATGTTATTTGTACGTCAAACAAGTGCCTGCTCAAATCTGTACAAATTGTGGTGAAGCCTATCTTGATGAAAAAACTACCTCAGCGATCCTAGACATGGCCCAGAAAGCCTTTTATGACGGGATCCAGCTTGAAATTTGCTCTTATAAAGCTGCATAAATTCCATAAAATGCATAGCAGATGGCTCTCTTCCGTATGGCCCGCACCTTCCGCCTTGCAGAATAGTGTTGTTTATTTACTCACCCCGCCTGATTTGAACCCAGCTTGTAAGCCAGCCAAGCCATGTCTTTCTGTAGTTTACCTCTTCTAATAGTTCTGATGCGATGGTGCGCATTGTAGGGTCTTGGCTCTGTATTTGTTTTTCAGCAACTTTTTCTGCGATAGCTAAACCTTCTCCCTTTTGGGCTACTTTTTGTATGAGTTTCATTACAGTGTGCTGTGCGGTGGGAGTTGCTTCAGCAATAAACTTGTTAAATGCCGGCTCAAATAACGACCAAATAGTGTGTTTAAGAGCTAGTTCAAAAGAAGCCAGAAGTTTATCGTTGTAGAGGTTGCTCTCAATAAGGTTTATAAATTTATCCCCTACGTATTCTCTGCCATTAGTAAGAGTAGTACAATATCAGTAATCGTATCCTAAGATAGTCCATCAAACTTGTGCCTTAATAGGTTTGTATATATTGCATCTCTTTGTCGGAAATCCACATCAGGCTCTACTGCTACAGCATAAGCTTCTTGTAAAAACTTACCGGTTTTTGATAGATTGATATATATTTCTGCTAAAAAAGCCTTTGAGCGTATATGCTGCTGCATATTCCGGCAGAACTTCTTGAGTTATTTCATCAATATTTGCAAGTACTAAATAGAGGTTAATTGCATCCTCAGTAAGAACTGGAAGAGCTTTTGCCGCTATCGCATGAGCTTCTTTCAGGAACTTGCCACGTTTCGCTAGTTTTTCAAAAAAAGATACAGTATGTGATTTAACTAAAATTTCGACACTGTCAATGTTTTGCATCATGTTTTCTACTTCCTGCACTGTTATATCATCAACAGCAGTAGTATCAGCAAGTGCCATATAGATCCTCGTTGTCGCGCCTAGATTATTTTGACTCTGGGGCCTGCTTCTTTGTCATTTCATGCGCTTCTTTGAGAAATTGACCTTTTTCAACGAATGCAATAAAGATGTTTGTAAGTTGAGCAACAGTTGCAAATCGTAACAGGGCTCGAACCTCTTGCTGGGTGATTGTATTTATCATTGGAGCAAGTGCTACGTAGAGGTTGCATACTTCAGCTCGTACATTTTCAAGTTCGCTTTCGAGGTTTTTTGTCGCAGCTGCATGAGCTTCTTCGAGAAACTGTCCATTACGTGCAAGGGCACTATACAATTTTAATCCGATTACTTGTATATCAATAGATGGGTTATCTAGGCAGGCGGAAGCTGCAGTTTTTACGGGCTCAGGATCTGCATACACCATTCTCCTGAAGAGTTCCAGTGCGTTATCTCGAGTATCTGAAGAACTGTGAAAAAGTAATTTTTCTGTTTCTTTCCAGGCGTCCGGATTAATTCGGGTCAGATGTAACATTTCTAATAGCGGACGTGCTGCTTCTCGTACGTTTTGATCCGT
>CAWGYH010000009.1:0-211678 GCA_963826935.1 uncultured Chlamydiales bacterium
ATGTCTTAAAGTTTGCCATTCAAGGCTTTAGGAATAGTTGTAAAGGTGATTTGTAGCTTGGGTGGTGAGGCTATCAGGGTGTGTGGTCAAAGTGAAAGCGACGAATGATCGTCGCACTCCAGAACCTACGGTGTGGCTACCCATAGCATGACTGAAAAGCTCTATAGGTCAACGGAGCTCGTATAATTTTTGCGCGTTGCAAATCGCACATCGCAGGGGCCGGCCACTTTTACTGTTTTTAGGGTTGCTGTAGGCGACGGTTCAGTTGGGATGTCTGAAATCTAAAAATTGCCAGTTGCAGCTGATCTGCTGCTTGCATAAAATCCCGAAGATCCCGTGTGCTTATCCGTAGGTGCTTTGGTGAACCATAAAGGTCCTCTCCGCCTACAGGCGACGATACAAATTTCTCGCCTTTTGCAGAACTCTCAGGGGCATTTATAGCTCTTATTAACTCCTGCATAGCAGGGGGGACTATTTCGATATTTTTAAGAAACTCACATACTTCTTGGGTAGCTTTTACCATGCCGAGGGCGGCTTTTGCTGCAGGTGAATCTGCTCTAATTGGGGCTGACATAATTACCTCACTTATTATTAATAAAATTGATTGTATATTATTTCTGCATTAATATCAATCTCGCAAACTGTGATACTTTGAGATCCTTTATTCTTTTTTTACGCGCCCTTGTAGACCTCGCCTCTCTTGGCTACTTTTACTACGTAGATTATCAATTTATCGTCGTGGATACTGTAAATTATGCGGTAGTTGCCGTAGCGCACTCGGAAATAGCCTTTCCATTGACCATGAAGAGGCTCTTTAGATCATCGATCTTATCAAAAATTGACTTTCTATCATGCTTTGGGAGCTTTTTCATGCTGTCTTTGACAGCTGGGTGGTACGCGATTTCGTACATTCAGTTATAACCCGAGTTCTTTTTTCATTTGTTCGTGAGAAATAGTTTCTCCACCTTCATTAATATATTTTATAGCAGCGTCGGCATCTCGAATGTCCTCTTCGTCCTCTTGCTTTTGCAGCATTTGTTCGTCTGTAACAAGCTTCAAAGCTGCATTTATGGCCTGAACTGCGATATCGAGGGATTCTTTGGCTTGAAGGGATGCTCTGGCGGCATGGCCTGCCAGGTGGTTTGTGTTTTTTTGGCAGTAGGTGGAGGTTGGGATGCCGGCAGAAGAGAGGCGGTCCGCATAGAGTTGCCCTTGAGGTCTTAGAAGGTCGTTTTCGGCAAGGATTATGGTGGCGGGGGGTAGATTGCTTAGATCCTGTTCTTGAAGTGGCGATACATAGGGGTGGCTCTTGGCGGCCGGGTTGGATAGGTAGTGCGAAACTTCCCATCTGAGGGTGTCTAAGGCATCGCCTTGAGGCTCGAGTGTTCCGTTGCAGGTTAAATCTAGGGCTGGGTTGATAAGTACTTGTAGAGAAATTTGGGGGCCGCCTCTTTCGCGAGCCATCAGAGTAAGGGCTGCTGCCATGTTGCCTCCTGCGCTATCTCCAACGACAGCGATTTTGGATTGGCCTGCAAGCTCCTTTGCCCAAAGGAGGGCATCGTAACATTGCTCAAGAGGAAGAGGGAATTTGCCTTCGGGAGAGGCTGTATAGCCAACGGACACTACTCTGGCATTTGTATTGGAACATAGATAGCGGGCCAGGTTGTCGTGTGTATCTAGCGATCCTGCAATCCAGCCGCCTCCATGTATAAACAAAATGATGTCGGAAGTGTGCTGGCTTGCCGGGGTGTAGATTCGGATGGGAGTGTTTCGTGTACCCGGCTGAAGCTCCACCGTTTCTATCGATCCAACAGGGGCACTTGGTGCGTCAATGTGAAAGATGCGTCTATGGCGCAGCTCGCGCACTACAGATGGTGATACATCCAAATACCTGCAATTCAGAAGAAAGGCATCTGTCACATTGGCAAGAGCGGTTGCGATGGCTGGCTCAAAACATGAATGGCCTGCTCCCTCTATGATACAGAGCGTGCTATTTTTCCAATGGGTATGGAGGTCATGGGCCTGTTCCGGAGGGTTTACGCTGTCTAGTGCGCCATGGACAATGTAACCCGGAAGGTGCTGGATTGCAGCCATATTTGAAAGGAGCTGATTGGGCTCTAAAAAGCATTGATGGTAGGCGTAGTGCGCAATGGCTCTCATGCAACTTAAGATGATACGGTCATTGGAAAGCATCTTTTCGACTCTTTCTGCAGCTGGAGGGTTGCTTGCATCAAGCAAGATGCATCGCATAAGGGCCCGAGCCATCGCCATATGTACTGCCGGATCTGGGTCCATTACTTTTTTGTGGCACGCTTTTGGAAAATCGTTTTGTTCGTCAACAGGGATATGGGAGAGCAGCTCATCAAACGCCCCCCTAGAGTATTTTCCCATATTTTTAAAAAAACCGATATCTTGCTCGCGTGCAAGGAAGGTACCCTCGAGGATAAAACCCAAACAGGAATCGGCATGGGCCTGTCCATACAAAAGCGCAAGGCATGAGCCCCAGGAGTTGCCAAATACAGCCCACTGACGGATGCCGAGATGTTTTCTTAAGGCCTCAATATCCAATATCGAGTTTTGCGGCGTATTCTCTTCCATTGAAGCAAAGGGGGTGGACCTCATCGCTCCCCTCTGATCAAACATTACAACTCGCCATAATTTGAGGTCAAAAAACTGCGTGTAGTCATCCTTGCAGCCTGCTCCCGGCCCTCCATGCAGGATTACCACGGGAACACCCTCCGGATTGCCGTAGGTGGCATAGTAGAGGTGATGCTTCTCAGATACTTGCAAATACCCTTCAGTATAGGGCGGCTCAACAGGATACGAGGCGTGTAAAGATGCGGCACCAAGCAGTAATAATAGGTTTAAGTATTTGATAGTATACCTCGTTAGTATATGATCAAGTATCTGCAAAAATCAAAAATAAATCAATATTGAATAATCATTTTAATTGAGCTGTTTTCGCCTTCCGCGTATGGTGGAGCCATGAGAACACTGTTTATTATCGCTAGTTTTTTTCTTGCGCTTTGCAGGCTTGATGCAGCCTCGCCGTCGCTGAGGTACCCCATAATACCTAAGCCCAAAAAGCTTATTCAAGCAGACGGCAGATGCAGGCTTCATAGTCCCCTTCAAGTGACCTGCGAGATAGAGGAACTTAAAGAGTTTGCCTCTTACTGCTTTCAATGCAAAGAGCATGATGGCGCAAAGCTCGCACTAATACTTGCTCCGGATCAAAAGATAAAGCCTGAAGGCTATCGCCTTGAAATTATGCCCGCAGGCATAACGGTTACTGCATCCGATGCCGACGGTCTCTTTTGGGGCGTGCAAACCCTTCGACAGCTGCGTGTGGGAAATGGCCTTGATTTTCCCTGCTGTACAATTGAGGATTGCCCTGCATTTTCCTACAGAGGAATGCATCTTGATGTGGTGCGCCACTTTTTTCCGGTCTCATTTATAAAACAATATATTGATATTATTTCTTACTATAAGTTTAATACCTTTCATTGGCACCTTACAGACGATCAGGGCTGGAGAATTGAGATTAAGCGCTACCCCGAGCTCCAAAAAGTGGCAGCCAATCGCCACGAAACTTTGGTTGGCCACAATAACAGCTTCCCCAAGAAGTATGACAAACGAGTCTATGGCGGTTTTTATACGCAAGATGAGATTAGGGAGGTTGTTGCATATGCCAAAGAGCGCCATATCACCATCATTCCGGAAATTGAAATGCCCGGCCATGCACGCGCTGCCCTTGCAGCATATCCTGAGCTTGGTTGTACAGGAGGGCCATATAAGGTAGCTACCCGCTGGGGGATATTTGAGGATGTATTTTGCGCGGGCAACGATGCAACTTTTACATTTCTTGAGGGGGTGTTGACCGAGGTGATGGAGCTTTTTCCGGGTGAGTATATTCACATTGGAGGCGACGAAGCACCAAAGAAGCGCTGGGCGGGCTGTTTGAAATGTCAAAAGCGCATAAAACAGGAGGGGCTGAAAGATGAAGAGACCCTGCAAAGCTACTTTATTTATCGCATAGAAAAGTTTTTAAATTCGCATGGCCGTACAATTATCGGCTGGGACGAAATTTTGGAAGGCGGCCTTGCGCCAAATGCTACAGTCATGTCCTGGCGCGGCACAAAAGGGGGAATAAGGGCAGCAGAACTTGGGCACAACGTCATTATGACGCCTGACACCCACCTCTATTTTGACCACTACCAGCTGCTCGATCCTGACGGGCCCCTTGCCATAGGCGGCTACACCCCGCTTGAAAAGGTGTATGAGTTTAATCCGGTGCCAAAGGGCATAGACAAAAAGTACATTTTAGGCGCCCAGGCAAACGTCTGGACAGAATATATGCCCACCCAGGCAGATGTGCTGCGCATGGCTTTTCCTCGCGGGCTTGCCCTTGCTGAATGCCTCTGGACCCCAAAAAACAGTAAAAACTTCTACGATTTTCGGGTAAGACTCGATCGACATCGTAAACCTTAAAAGGTAGTGATGAGTATTGCCCTAGTAAACTGCACCTGTATTACCATGGACCCTGATCAGCCGGCAGCTTCTGCTGTTGCGATAGAGGGAGAACGGATCTCTTTTGTTGGTGAAAAACTTCCCATAGGTACGTATGAGCAGGTAATTGATCTTAAAGGAGCCTATCTCTACCCCGGCTTTATTGACACGCATGCCCACATCTTCTACACAGGCTATATGCAGGCAAAAGAGCTCCGTCTTTCTCGTACGGCGTCAAAGGATGAGGTATTAGAGACTGTTGCTGCAAAGATAAAAACAGCCTTGCCGGGAGTTTGGATTGTCGGCTCAGGCTGGGATGAGCACAGCTGGGTGAAAAATCAACTCCCCGTTAAAGAGGAACTTGATGAGGTAAGTCCCAATAACCCTGTTTTTTTACGGCGCGCTGATAGCCACGCTGCATGGGTCAATAGCCTGGCACTTTCCCTTGCCGGAATTGATAGGGAGACTTTTGAGCCGCAAGGCGGCAAGATCCATCGCGATCCGCATGGATATCCTACAGGTATGCTTGTAGACGCCGGCATGAAGCTTGTCTATCCCCTTTTGCCCCGCCATGATGAGGATGACATTGGCCATTTTATTGTAGAAACTCTGCAGGAGGCTCTCTCTCTTGGCATTACCACCATTCACGATGCGGCGCTCTCGCCGGATCAGATAGCAGCGTGCATAGAGCTTGCCAAGGAGAAAAAGCTTCCCCTTCGCATCTATGGCATGGTGTATGGATCAGTTGCATTCGAACCAAAAGAATACAGCCCTTTTTTTGAGCTGCGTTGCCTAAAGCTATTTATGGATGGCACTATGGGCTCTCGAGGTGCTGCCCTATTTGAGCCCTACGAAGATGCCCCTTCAGAACAGGGCTTTTTGCGTTTAAAAGATGATGAGCTGTTAGAGATGCTGCAAAAGGCAAAAGCTTCGGGCTTTCAAGTAGCCTGCCACGCTATTGGCGACAGGGCGACTCACGAGGTGCTAAATGCCTATGAAAAGGTTGGCGTTAAAGGTTGTCGCTGGCGAATTGAACATGCCCAGCAGCTTATTCGGGCAGATATTAATCGCTTTAGCGAACTTGGGGTAATTGCCGCCATGCAGCCGCTCCATATGCCTGTAGATATGCCATGGCTTACAGCTCGCCTTGGAGAAAAGCGCGTAAGAGAGGGGGCCTTTGTTTGGCGCTCCCTGCTTGATGCCGGAGCGATAGTTTGCGGAGGATCCGATGCTCCGGTTGTGGACCTTAATCCCCTCCTTGGCATCCATGCAGCCATTACGCATGGTGTTGAGTCAGTAACTGCCTATGAAGCTGTCCGCATGTATACTGTAGATGCTGCATATTCCTGTTTTAAGGAAAAAGAGGTCGGCGCTATAAAGCAAGGGATGCTGGCAGATCTTGTGGTGCTGCCTGAAAATATCCTTACCTGCAATCCAAACGCATTACTTGACATGCAAGTGCTCTACACTTTAGTAAACGGAAAGGTGTGCTATGAAAAACCGTGATACAATCACCTTTGGCCTGTGCGGCGATGTGATGATTGGCAGGCTTGTGGATGAGTCAGGCGCTGCTATTTGGGGCGACCTGCTGCCGCTTTTGCATAGCACTGACTTTACCCTTGCAAACCTTGAGGCGGCCCTTACCCATTCAAAAAAAATTGTCCCAAAGGTGTTTAACTTCAAGTCCGACCCAAAGCATGTTGCCTGGCTTAAGGAGGCAAAGTTTGACATCGTAAACCTTGCCAACAACCATGTGCTCGATTATGACGTTGAGGGCCTTTTAGAAACCCTTAAGACTTTGGATAGGGCAAATATTTTGCACGTCGGCGCCGGCATTGACAGTGCAGGCGCAAAAAAAGCAGTTATCGTTGCAAAGCATGGCATAAAAGTTGGTGTGATAGGCTTTAGCGACAATGAACCTGGCTGGAAAGCTCTTCAAAACCGTCCCGGCATACACTACGTGGATATAGACGACTATGATGAGGTTGTGGACCAAGTAATTGAGCTTAAGAAAAAAGCAGACATTGTGATTGTATCGCAGCATATAGGCCCAAATATGGTCGCAAGGCCGGACAGGCAAAAGCGCAAGCTCTGCCGCGCCCTTATAGATGCCGGTGCTGACATTGTCCACAGCCACTCTGCCCACATATTTCAAGGAGTCGAGAGGTACAAAAAAGGGGTCATTTTGTATGACGCAGGCGACTTTGTGGATGACTACTATGTCGATCCGGGGCTTAGAAACGACCGCTCTTTTTTCTTTATGGTAGAGTTGACCAAAGTTGGCCCCATAAAGCTGACCTTAGTGCCAACGCTTATTTCAAACCTGCAGGTAAATCTTGCCCCTCTCGATGAGGCCGAAGCTGCCATGGATCGCATGGAGCTTCTTTCAAAGGAGTTTGACACACACTTTACGCGCACCTCGCAGGGTCTGGTGGCTATTTTTTAGAGACATGTTGACAATCTAAATTTAAATTAGAAAACCACTTTTTATGGTCTTCTAGGCTGGTTTTTAGCTCCTCTTTTTCTCCCTCTTTTGCTGTTTTGAGTTTTTGCACTATCTCCATAGCACTACTGAGGCGCTGTCTGGCCGTCTCCCTCGTCTTTAGGGGCAGTCTATCAAACTCCTCTTGTGAAATATCTTCCACCCGGCGTATTTCCGCCGGAATCGGCTCAGTTGTAAATGTTCGATATGCGTTGAACTCGCCTTTAAAGGGAGATGTTCTCAATCCATAAACCATAAATCAATCCTAAAATTGGCGCGGGGATTATAGACTCCAAGCTCTCGTAAACTCAAGAGGTTTCATCCACAATTTGGTGGCACCCCTCCGGGGCTGTGAAAAATGCGCGCGCCCGAAGGGTGTGGTGGCGATTAGACCAGATCACCGACCTTGAGGGAGGTGCTCTGGGCCATCATACCATTAAAAAACGCACCCCCGAAGCGGCATAGTGTTGTACATAATTATTTCTTGATAGACTTTGTGGCAATTTCAGTTCCGGAGGAACGTCTTAATAATAGCCCATGGTGTAGCCCCAAAGGGGCAAACCGTGGGTATGGCACAAAAAAACCATCAAGTCGCGTGAGCGACGACTTAATCCGTCGCTCACGCGACTCCAGGTTATTTTTTTACCAAATACCCACGGTTTGCCCCTTTGGGGCTACACCATGGGCTATTATTAAAGCGTTCCTCCGGAACTTGAGTGACAAGAAATAATTGTGTGCAACACTATGCCTTTCGGGAGTGCATTTTTTCACAGCCTCATAGCG
The DNA here is from genome assembly GCA_963826935.1 of uncultured Chlamydiales bacterium. GTDB lineage: Bacteria > Chlamydiota > Chlamydiia > Chlamydiales > FEN-1388 > SZAS-7. The sequence continues at coordinate 7,772 of CAWGYH010000009.1, forward strand.
TAACAAGGCAAGAAATTTCATAAGAGCACTTGCGTTTTTTATGGGCCGTTAGCTATTTAGAGTGATTAGTGTAAAGAAAGGACTTACAATGCCCGAACAGACTGTCATTATTCTTCTTGGACCGCCAGGTGCGGGTAAAGGAACCCTTGCAGAGAAAATTTCAAAAGAAAAAGCGATTCCTCATATATCTACGGGGGATATTTTTTATGAACAGCTCCGCAACGGCACAGAACATGGCCTGCATGCTCGGCACTATCTTGATAAAGGCCACCTTGTGCCTGACGATCTTGTTCTAGACATAATCTACGACCGCGTACTGATGCCGGACTGCTCGAAAGGCTATATTTTAGATGGCATACCCAAAAACATCGCCCAGGTACATGAAATCGAAGACCACCTTCGCGGCAAGGCTAATGTCAAGGTGATTAAACTTGATGTCAACGATGCTACTGCCACAAAACGGCTTGCGGGACGGCTTGTTTGCGAAAAGTGCGGCCACGTTTGGCATAAAGAGACCCACAATATTGCCAAGGAGGGCGTTTGCGACATTTGCGGCGGAAAAGTAGTCCAACGAAGCGACGACACTCCGGAAGCGATAAAAGAGCGTCTTAAAGTATACCATGAGCAGACCGAGCCCATAGAAAACTACTATAAAGGTGTCGGTTTGCTGCAGGTTATCGACGCTTCAAAATCACCGGAAGATGTGTTAGCAGATATTTTGCATGTACTCTAAAGAAGCGATTGGCTATAGTTTGGCGCCAATTTGCTGTTTTATGAGAAAATGTCAGTACAACCTACATCCCTTTCTGCAACTACGACTCTTTTAGAAAATCTCGCAATAAGCGATGCATCGCTCTATCAGGGCTCTCTACGAGAAGTTCAGGCTAAAACCTTATATCATCTTCGTCAAGAACTACTCAAAAAGCGATCGCAAATTGAAGCAATTAATTTTACCCGTTTTGTCCACTCACTTCTTGCCTATAGCCTGGTTTTACGAAAGGCGCCTCAGCAGACTATGGCCGTTTTTGGCGCTGCCTTTGTCTCTATAATCTGCAGCCCTATAGTACAGCTTGACCTTGCTTTACAGACGAAGACAACGAACTTTGTTAATTTGTACTCCGAACAGTCTCACGATAAGTGGAATGAGTGGAAAAATCTCTTAGAGATTGTCACCCACTTTCGCGAAAAACTGATCCTTGAGCCCCTTGTAGCACAGCTAGCTCTTGTGCTTCGCACCTATTATCAAGATGAAAACCCAACCTGTGATGATTTTGCCTTTGCATTGGTGCGTCTTACAGAGCTTCGTTGGGCATTAGAGGGAAAGCAAAAAGAGCTGCTTAAACGAGCCGTCTTACTTAAAGAGTGGCATGCAATCGCACCTCCCGATGCGTACGAATATTCGCACCTTATGCATATGTTACAGGGGTTTTCGTGGCTTATCTCTGCCTCGGATGGGCCGGCAGCAAAAAATCGGTTGCCACCTTGGAGTGATGCGCGAAAGTTACCCCCGAACGTGCTTGGACAATTAATTCAGAAGATAAGTGAAGAGGACGGCAGCACAAAATTGGCACTATTGGAAAAGCTATTGCACGATCAAGAAGAGCGATATTTCTATGATATTTTGGAAAATGACCCCAAATTTATGCTAAGAGTGCTTCATTTTCTCGAAACCCCTAACCTTGCCTTTGATGACGCGGCATGGATTGATGCTCTTCACGAGGATGCCTGTTCCCTTTTTGTACGCATTGCTGCGGGTCACCCGGCAAAAGGATTTTTGCCGGAAATTCTTCTCCTTTTGCTCTCTTCTGAAATCACAGAAAAAAGACTCACCCTGCTCGTAAAGATTTGCCTGTTGCTTGATACCTTCTTTCTCACTGAAGAGTTTAAAAATAAGCTTTTTATGCAGCTTTGCAGCGCAAAATCTATTCAAGGCCTGCAAGCAGCTCTTCGCATCAGTCGATCGATCAACTGCTCGCAGCTCAGGCACGCCCTGGAACAACTTGAGGCATGCATCCCTGCAGGCGAAGATACGGCAAAAGAAGAGCTTAAGGCTATATTACAAGGGCTGCTCACAGCCTCTTGGTCTACAGCCGATATAGATAGCGAAAGCAGCGAAGAGCTGTCACACTCACTTAGACGGGTTGCAAGCATGCTTAGATGCCCAGAGATTACCCAAGAGCTTCTCCGCAGGAAGCTCTCAGGCTCTCATGATCTGACCAATTTTAAGTAGCTTTACGTCTTGGAGCTACAGTATCAGCAAGGCCTAAAAGGGCATCTGTGATCTGTCCAGGTGGCCCGTCCAGAATTTCTGCTAACATGGATCTATCATGAAAGAGACCGCCTTGTTTTGAAAGGAGGCTGTCAGTCTTGCTTTGGGTGGCCCTGCTAGCAGCTTTCCATAACAGAATGGCTTCATTTGCGTCCTTGATGGCATTATCTGAGGCTTTCCACGCATTTTTCATTTCGTTCGGCGTACTATCATATGCATTTTTGGACATATCTAATGTTTTTTTAATGCCGAGTGTGTGCGGTATCAAATGCGTGAACAGAAAACGAGAATTGTGTTTGCGGATCGCTTTATCAGTTTCCATGCCAATAAATAAGCTTGCAAGTTCACCAAGATTTTCGTGATAGCTGTCGCTGAGGGATTCATAGCCTCTATCTTCCGGCCGCATCACTGCAGTTGAACCCAAGGCAAAATAGAGAGCGCTTGTTGCGAGGTAGTTTCCGGAGCGCGCAAGATTGATAGCGCTTTGGCAAAGGCTTTCCTTCATTTTGGCTCTTCTTTCGTGATCGGGTTCTCTAAGAAGCATGGCAGCTATGTCAAACCCGATATAGTTAATGCGTCGATCTAGTGGTATAAGACTTTGGTCAAGTCTCTTAAGAACTTCCCGTGCTTCGCCTCCCGTCTTGATTAAGTCGCCTTCACTATACTGCAATGCATCCATTTCTTTTTTTAGTTCGTAAGAGACAGCCTTTGTAAGCTCTTCTTCAAAGCGTTTGCTTGGCTTTCCGCGAGAGAGCCGATCGAGTATTTCTGTCCGGAGAATGGCGGTAGCAAGAGGATTTGCTCCCTCTATGAATGGTTGTAAATCTACTCCGAAATTTTCCTGCAATAGCTCTACCCTGTGGTTCTGTAACAACTCTTGCAGTTTTGCAATATTGTCATCGTTTCTTTTTTTGATAGAGTTTAATGCTTTACTTGTTCTGATTTTAAATTGGCAGTAGAATTCTTTTATTTCCTCAGCAACTGCGTATTTAAGTTCATTGAATTTTTGTTCAATTCGGTCTCTTTTCGCCTCTACATAAGCGAAATATTCCTTTTCGTCCTTTTGGATGCTGTCCAAGAGCTCTTTTGTTTGCTTATATAAGACTACATTATTCACAAATCGGGGAGCTTCTCCTTCAGTGATTTCAATCCCCCCTAATTCAGGTAGAAGCAACCCCTCATCATCATCATCTTCAAAATCGATTCCTTGCTGTTTAAACTCTACAACTTCAAGATCTTCTGAATACTTCTGTGGTTTGGCTTCAGATTTTTTTAGTGGCGGAGCATCTTCGAGTTGCATTTTTTTAAGATCCAGTGCAGCTTGAATTTTTTTAAAAGTTTGGTTTGATGCTATAATCTCCTCTAGACTTGGGTCATTCGCAAGTTTTTTGCTTGCCACAGCAATTTCTTTGGTCCAACTTGTTAAGGCCTCTTCAAGGCCTAGTAATTTTTTTTGCCTATCTGTTAGCTCTTCTGTCCACCCCCCCCATTCATCACTACCAGCTAAGGTCTTTGCTCTGCTAACTTCGAGAGACAATGCCTGTATTTCTATCTTTAATTTTTCATCAGGCCGCAGCGGAACAGGAATCTTAGGAGGTGGTGGTCGAGTCGGCGTAGTTTGATCAGAAACTTCAGACATCGACTTTCGCCTATCCGAAACGTCTGGCGTGGGCTCTTTATTGCTTATCCAATCCGTGAACTTTTTCCATGCCACGAGCAGTGTTTGAGCTACTGCTGTTGTGGGAATAGATGGTGGAGCTGGACGCCCGTTTTTTGGAGTAAGAAGATTTTTACCAATTTGTGCTGTCTCAGAAGTGGGTTTATTTTCCTCTTTTTTTATGATCTTGTATCCTTTGATTTGCGCATCTAGTTTTTCCATTTCCTTTAGATAAATATTATTTTCATCATGAGGATCTAACATTCCTGATATGCTTTCGTTAAGATGGGCAAATTTAAAGTTTGGATCTTTTTGGAGGGCGATTATTCTCCTTTGGATAACACTAATAGCATCATCAGGTGTAGAGATCACTACATCAGCTTTTTGTGGAGAGTCTTCAAGAGGTTCAATTTTTTTAATTAATTCGTCAATTTCTTTATGCTTACTTTCGAGTATCAATTTGGGAAAAAAGTTGAATATTTTAGTAATTGGATTTGCTTTTCCAGCATCTTCTAGAGCGCTGATTTTAGTTGTAATTTCATCATTCAACTCTGTAAGTCTATCCTTCAATTTTTCTTGATGTTCCTTAGGTAATGGAGGAGGTAAATCAGCCGGCAATTGTTGATGTGACTCGACGTTCATAGGGACCTCAAATAAAAAGGTTTATATCTTTATTGTACCTATAACAAATATTTAATATAAAGAAAATAGTTTATTTTTCCAGGACGAAACAGAGAAGGGCCTCTCTTATGGGGCCAGCTATGATAATGATGCCATAGAGACAAACAGGCAGAAGCTACCCAATAATTAAGTTGACAGCAAACGAGGCGACAACGAGAGCGGCTGTAACTACTTTTGCCGCCATGGTTGGATCCCCTACCAGTAAAGAGATTGCAGGATAAAGGGCTAAAGCTACCACTACGTGAGAAAGTAAAAGTCTTCCTGTAGCCTCGCCTGTCCAGCCCAATGCCTTAAATAGCTCGTCTACAGCCTTTGCAACGAGAGCAGTAGCTGCGACTGCCATTCCGGTATGGCCAAAATAGCTATAGGCCCTGCCGGCTTGGTCCTTGGCAAAATTTTTAAATAAGGCATAGCCGCCGATTATCCCAACGGTATATCCGCCGGCTGCTGCATAGGTGATATGTTTTATTGCTGAAAATGTCATAAAATTAATCCTTAAGTTTGCGCATAAACGGCATAAAAACAGAGCAGGAGGCCGATAATGATAGGCAATATAGAAAGCTTTCTATCAAACGCTATAAGCCTTTCTGTAGCGGCAATAGTTTTTTCCTGAACAAAAAGGGTCAAAACGCCCTTTAGCACCTGCAGATAGCCAATGATCGTTAAAAGGATAGGGATTTCAAAAGACCAGCTTCTATAGGTGCTTAGAATGGTAAAGCCAATAAGAAGATTGAATGCCCCGCCAAATACCATCAACGGCGGCGTATTTTTTACCGCATTCCAAAAGCGATGCGCCTCATCATTTCGAAAAAGCACCCAAAGTCCCATAACAAAAAAATAGGGCCCAAAAATACGTGAAAGCCACAGTTCAGGTGCGTCCATAATTTCCTCCTATAGATGAACATTTTTTTCACCATAGGAGGAGTAGGGGGAATTTGTCAATTGCTTTATTCGGGAGTAGAGGGAGTTGACTCGCCAGGGGCAGCGGTCTCTCCTTCGACTTCTATATCTGTAGATTGGCTATCGCTTGCTGCATCATTATCGAGACCCGCAAGAAGGCTTCGTGTATTCGCACCGAAATCAGGTACTGCTGGGGCGTCGGCAGTAGTGTCTGCAGCTACACTAACGGAGGTGTCCTCTTTATCAATTCCCGCAAGAAGACCTCGTGTTAGAGTACCGAACGCAGGTTGAGGCAATTTCTGTTTGAGCTCCTCGTAAAGTTTTATACATTCAGGGGCAGTTCGAATGGATTCAGGAAGGGCTTCAAATTCCTGTAAGACCGTCTCGATTTTCGACTCATTCATCTTGTCTGACTCTTTATATGCAGTAGCAATTGCATCAGAAAGCTTGAGAAGTATTTTTATTTTGTCATTTAGTTCTTTACAATCAGGGTCTGTACTAATGATGTGGGAAAATTCACTAAACTCTTTGAGTTTAGTTAAAATCGCTGAGATTTCTGACTTATCGTATTTGTCAACAATTGCTCCAGGAAGCATTCGAAGAATTATGTTGACAGCGGCAGGTTTTATCGTATCTTGTTGTCCAAACGATTTATCCTTTAGCACTAAACCATCTCCAACTGTTCTGTTTTGGATGTCTTTAACAGTAGTTATACGTTTTTTACCGCCCGTCATCAGACATTCATCGAGGATGCTGTTGACTTGGTTAAACTCGTTTTTTCGGACTTGGCTATTAATTGCTTTCAGATTAGTTTCTGCAACGTGAGCCGCTGCCTTAAGCGACTGGGTGATCGTTGATCCTTCTTCAAAAACATCCTCGGCGGCTTTCGCTGCCGTCTTTAATAGCAGAGCGATATGGGCAGCATGTGGGAATGGCTTACCATAGGTATCTCTGATTGTGAGATTGTTAAGAGTATCATATTTACTCATAATATCAAATGGGGTCACTCCTGAGCGTTTTACAGATGTTTCAAGGTTTGTTCGGAATTTCTCCGCATTTACTGCAAATTCTTTTACATGAGTCATATAGGTTTCGAATTCCGAAGATTGGAATATCTCTAGAAGTTTGCCAGAATCTACGGTATCAGATTTGATTGCCCTTGCGACGCTTTCTGTAAACTTTGTTAATCCATTAATAAGGTTTTCCAGATTGTGATATTCATCGTGAAAGCGGTCATCTCCGCTCTCTTCGTTATACTTCTTTAATGCTTTCAATGTGTACTGATAAAACTGTAAAGCGGTGTGAGAAGAAGTAAGGATTTCTTTCGCAGTGCTCTGCAAACCAGAAACAGCTTTTTTTAGCGTTGGATTAGCGTTTTCTTGAGCTGCCCTGACAATACCATCTGAGGGCGTTTCCAGCCTAGCTGCAGGAGGCGAGAGGTTCTTTTTTCCCTCGATAACAGGTGCGCTTGTAGCTGTTGCTCCTGCTGCGCCTGGAGAGGCAGTAGTTGCTGCAGCCGCTGGAGGTGGTGCTGAGGCTTTTGCTGCGTCTGCTTTTGCCGCGGCTGCATCGAATGCCGCATCTTTTGGTGGCGGAGGGGGGAGCTTGTTTGGAGGTTTTGTTTCGCTTTGGGGCATAGAAGGTAGGGGGGGTAGCGTTTTCGCATCAGGTGCGCCACTTAGATCAAGAATCGGTGTTCTTTTTTCAGCTGGAACTTCTTCGGACTTTGGCGCTTCAGGAGGAGAGCCGGATGCAGCGGCAGCGGCTTGCCCACTCTTAGCGATTGCTGGTTGAGCCACTTCATCTGTCGTTGCAGCTGTTTTAACAAATTTAGCAAACTGTTCCTTGTAGGCCTCCTCATCTTTAAACTCGAGTGTTCTTGTTGCTTTGGCCGTAGGGTTACCTATTTGATCTCGGTGGAAGACCTGAACATTCTCTTTACCTACCACCCAGGCCTCCTTGTCGGTAATTGTGGTCTCTTTAAGGGTATTATTAAATAATTTGACGAGGTCCTCGATTTCTGACTTTTTGAGGGGCACGCCGCCCTTTTTAACCGTGCAGGTTACGTTGCCAATAAGCATCTTCCCATCGCCTAATGCCTTGTAGTGTTCCTTTGGCGTTGAAGTTGACTCTTGTTGTATGTCTATCGGAGATTCTGGCATTTTGCTCGCTGAAGAGCCTGATACCATACTCATATCTTACCTCATGTTTTTCGCTATTCTGTCGACTCATTGTCTGAAACAGGACCCTGCAAGCTTTGGCGTTTTGTTGCTCGGGTGTTGGGGGATTTCGGAGGAGCAGCTATTTCATCGGTCCTAGACCTTACCGGAGGCTTTGGTAGTTCTTTTTTTCGTTGTTCTTGGACCTTACCCATGAATGTGGAGTCCCCCTGACTTGCGATGTTGGGGGATTTCGGAGGAGCAGCTGTTTCATCGGTCCTAGACCTTACCGGAGGCTTTGGTAGTTCTTTTTTTCGTTGTTCTTGGACCTTACCCATGAATGTGGAGTCCCCCTGACTTGCGATGTTGGGGGATTTCGGAGAAGCAGCTGTTTCATCGGTCCTAGACCTTACCGGAGGCTTTGGTAGTTCTTTTTTTCGTTGTTCTTTGACCTTAACCATGAATGTGGATTCCCCCTGGCTTCCGATTTTTACAGTTACAGTGCGCATTTCTGTTCCTTTTTCATCTCTGGCAACGACGATCGGCTTTCTATTCAATGCGGCAGCAACAATCCCAAGTTCGGCTTGATTTTTTACTACTCTCGTAGCAGACTTGTCGCTCTTATTAATTTTCTCAACAGTATACTCTTTGTCGTCCTTGATGAGAAAGCTGCCCTTCCAGTTCCACTCGGCTGGACTATTTATATTCATACACCTATCCTCCGTTATATTTATTATAAATTATTTTAAAAATAAGATGCAATATTGAATTTATTGATGGCTTAGCCAACAATAGCTGTTTTATAGGGGGATCTATGGCTGTAGAGACAAAAAAAGAGGCGCTAACGCCCATGATGCAGCAGTGGCTAGAGTGCAAAAACCAGGCAAAAGGCGCTATTTTGCTCTTTAGGCTGGGCGATTTTTATGAGGCGTTTGAGGAGGATGCACGGCTTGTCTCCAAAGAGCTTGACCTTACCCTCACCGAGCGGCAGAGCACCCCCATGTGCGGCATCCCCTGGCATGCAAGCGAGGGGTATATCGAGCGTTTGGTGATGAAGGGCTATCGCGTAGCTATTGCAGACCAGGTAGAAGACCCCAAGAAGGCAAAAGGGCTTGTAAGTAGAAAGCTTGTGAGGGTTGTCAGCCCGGCTACACACGTGCCGACGGGCGGCATTCAGGAGAAGCAAAGCAGCTTTTTTGGCTCTTTAGCTATGCTAGAGGACCGATTTGGCCTTGCATTAATTGACATAGCGTCGGGAAATTTTACTGTTTTTGAGACAGAGAGCCCAAAAGACCTTGTGAGCGAGGTATTTCGGCAAGGCCCGAAAGAGCTGCTTATCTCGCGCCGCTTCCAGGCAAAGTACAAAGAGATGCTTCAGGAGATAACGCTTAACTCAAAGCTCTCAATATCGGTGCAAGATGACTGGCTTTTTGACCCTGTGGATGGCTTGGATCGGCTTTTACACCACTTTAAGGTATCAACGCTAGATGGCTTTGGCTTAAAAGGCATGCTGCCGGCAGTGGCTAGTGCCGGCGCACTTGTACATTACCTCCGGGACTGGCAGCTCTGCCCGCTTGAGCATATAACCTCTATCTCTTGTACGGTCGCCTCCAAGTCAATGTTTTTGGATCGCTCTACGCTTGTAAACCTTGAAATTTTAGAACCTACAGATAGGGCTCGGCCGGATAACTCGCTTGTTTCGCTACTGGATGAAACAAAAACGCCCATGGGCGCGCGCCTGCTTCGCCAGTGGCTTAAAAATCCGCTTGTCGAAGCTGCTGCCATAAAGCGTCGCCAGGAAGCTGTGGGCGAGCTTTTAGCGCAGGATCCCGATCTTATTACCTTTGATGCAAAGCTTGCGTTGATTCGCGACCTTGAGCGCATGATGTTTCGCATAAAAACGGAAACGGCAGGCCCTAAAGAATTTGTAGCCCTTCGCAACTCACTAGAGCAGCTGCCCTTTGTGCGGGAGTTTTTGCTCTGCACAAAAAGCCAAATGCTTCAAGCGCTTGCCGAGAAGATAGAGCCCCACCTTGAGTGTGCAGGCCTTATACGCAATGCTTTAGTAGATAATCCCCCTTTTAGGGTCTCTGACGGAGGTCTTTTTAAGCCGGGATTCCATCCAAAGCTTGATGAACTCGTTCAGCTTCGCCAAGGCAGCCGGGAGTGGCTTGTAGCCTACCAGGAGAAACTTCGTCTGGAAACTGGCATCAAAACCTTAAAAGTGGGTTTTTCGCGCAATTTTGGCTACTATATCGAAGTAAGCCGTGTGCAGGCTGAAAAGATGCCCGAGAGCTTTAAACGGCGGCAAACCATGACCAATTGCGAGCGGTTTATCACCCCTGAGCTAAAAGAATATGAAGAAAAGATTTTAAGCGCTGATTCGCTTATATCATCACTTGAAAACGAGCTCTTTGCTGGCCTCCGCAGCCAGATAGCGCGCTTTCACGACTCTATCCTCGCTTCGGCAAGATCTATCGCTCAGGTAGATGTGCTTCGCTCCTTTGCCATCTCGGCAAGAGTGCGCGGCTATATCTGCCCCGAAGTTGAAGATTCGCCTCTTCTTGAAATAAAAGAGGGCCGCCACCCTATCATCGAGTCGCTTGTTACCACAAGCCACTTTGTAGCAAACGACCTTACCCTTGATGGAAAAGATAAAACCCTTATTTGCCTGACAGGCCCCAATATGGCAGGAAAGTCTACCTTCATTCGCCAGGTGGCTCTTTTAGTGATTATGGCGCAAACCGGCTCTTTTATTCCGGCAAGTGGTGCAAAAATTGGCATCGTCGACAAGCTCTTTTCACGTATCGGGGCAAGCGATGACCTTGCACGCGGCCAGTCTACCTTTATGGTGGAGATGGCAGAGACTGCAAGCATCTTGCACCAGGCAACAAGTAGGTCGCTTGTTATTTTGGATGAAATCGGCCGCGGTACAAGCACCTACGACGGCATCTCTATTGCCTGGGCAGTAGCAGAATACCTGTTAAAGGGCAAAAGCCGGCCAAAAACGCTCTTTGCCACCCACTACTATGAGCTTACCGACCTTCCTGCCAAGATCAACGGCGCAGTAAACTACACCGTTGCCATTACCGAGACATCAGACGGCGTACAGTTTTTACGCCGCATCATCCCCGGCGTTGCCGACAAAAGCTACGGCATTCACGTAGCGCGCCTTGCCGGCATGCCGCAAGCTGTTGTCGTTCGCGCCGAAGAGCTCTTACAAAAGCTTGAACAGACACCCCAGCCCAAGCTAAAGCCCCAGCCGCAACCCGACCTCTTTGCAAAAGTAGAAACAACGCCTAAGGAAAAGCAGGTAGCAAAAGATATCATGTCCATCGATCTATCAAGAATCACCCCGATAGACGCCCTCATGAAGCTGGTTGAACTGCAAAAAGAGCTGCGTTGAGAGGCCCTACTTCGTAGGACACTCGAGTTTGGACATTTGAAGGTTCGACGGACACCGTTTTTGTATGCTTAACGTACATATTGGTGATCCATTCGGTCTCGGTCACGGTCTCGGTCTCCAGTGTACGAAGTATGTTTAGTTAAAGGCGAAGGTTCGCCTGCACAACGTCTACAGTCGAGACTCAAGACCGTGACCGAGACCGAGACCGAACGGGTTACCTCCAAGATGTTATGCGCAAACTACAAGTGTCCAAACTCGAGGGTTCTACTTCGTAGGACAGAAACAAGTAATAATAAAATATTTATTGACAATGTAATAAGAAATGTGCGAATAAGAAAAGTGTCCTGAAATAGTGGATATTTTGGTCGTTTGGCCAGAATTATAAATAAACGTTTTAGAAGGATACTAAAATGCAAAAGAAACCAACAGCACGTCGTAGCGCTAAGCGTACAACACGCAGCACATCACGTACACATACTACACGTACACAAAAAAAGAGAAAATAGTTTTTCTCTCTTGAGTTCGTGTTTGCCCGATAAGACGCTTGTTTTATCGGGCTTCTTTTTTTCTTTTCGGCTATACTCCCAAATATGACTAATGTTCAAGAATGTATTATAGAGTTGCACGCGCTTACTCGCGATTTGCAGCAGTATATTAGGCAAGAAGTCCCTGACATTGCCTTGAAAAAGGCAGCTGAGGGGCAGCCTTTGCGCCCTATTGTAAAGAGCGTGCCAAAAGAGACGCCTCCACAGCCTCCACAACTCTCTCCTGCTCCTAAAAAGCCTGCGCCTCTCCCCCTCTCTGCCAAGCCCAAGGAAAAGGAGTTTCCTAAAACAGCGCTCGATCCCCTTATGCTTTGCCAGGCAAGGCCATTTATAAAGCCGGCTGAAGTGGTACTTTCTGACTGTATCGAGCGGCTGCAGAAAATGGGCGTTCCCACGCTCCAATCACCAACAAAAGAGCAAGTTAGCGTTCAGCATCAGCTTATCATGGTCTCTTTCTTTTTGCCGGGATCGGCAGAAGAGGCATTTATTCAGAAGGTAGCGCAGTCTGTAAGTGAGCGCATACTCCCCTGCACACTCTACAAGCAGCCGGGCTTAAGTGCAGCGTGTGTTGCATCTACTTTATGCGCGCAAGACTCAGTTATAGCTGTTATCTGCTGCTTTTCGCAGGAGCTTGCCCCAAAGCTTTCAGAGTGGCTGCACTACTTTGGCGACGACCTGCAGCAAGATGATAAGCAACAAGAACAGCTTATAAGCAAAAAGACGCTCTTTAACACAAGCTTTTATGAGCTTATTCTCACAGCGCATGCCATGCAAGATCCTGCATTTAAGCGCGCCCTTTGGAACGACCTCCAGAGGATTGTATGACCGTCGCTTCGGTTTTACTAGAGGTCGCAATACATAAGCCGCTTGACTATGCCATACCCCAGGAGCTTGCCGGAACAATTCAAAAGGGCATGTGCGTAGAGGTTCCGCTTAGAGGAAGGCTGGCCCAGGGCTTTGTTTTGGGGGTAAAAGATCAAGCCGAAGTTGCAAACGTGCGCCCTATAGTTCGATCGCTCAGCGACGGACCGGTAATTAGCCTTGAGCTTTTTGAGCTTGCCTTGTGGATTGCGCGCTACTATGTATGCCCCCTCGGCAAGGTGTTAAAGACCATGCTTCCGGCAGGCGTTCGAAAAAACACAAAAACCAAGCAGCAGCTTAAAGTCTATAGAGCCAAAACCCCAAAAGAGATACGCGAGGCGGCAATTGACCTTCGCTCAAAAGCTCCCATGCAGGCAGCTATTTTAGATGCTCTCCTTATGGGTCCGAAAGAGGGGCTCTTTTTGACGCAGCTTTTAGAGCAGACAAAAGGCTCGCAAAGCGCAATAAAAGCCCTTGTTGGCAAGGGGCTCATTGGCTGCGATAAGGTGCGATCCGATGTGAGCCCTTTTGATGATTACTTTAAAACAAAGGCAAAAACGCTCCAGGATGAGCAGGTAAAGGCGCTGGATGCCATTACACAAAGTCTGCAGTCTGCCACCTTTCAGACACACCTTTTGTTTGGCATAACCGGCAGCGGCAAGACCGAGGTCTACCTTCAGGCGATAGATAGGGCGCTTAAAATGGGGCGTGGTGTGATACTGCTTGTTCCTGAAATTGCCCTTACGCAGCAGACTATACAGCACTTTAAAAGCCGCTTTGATGTGCCGCTGGCCGTGCTTCACCACCGCCTAAGCGATGGCGAGCGCATGCAGATGTGGAAAGACATTCAGTCAGGCCATGCCAAAATCTGCATAGGGGCGCGCTCAAGTATTTTTTGTCCTATGCCAAACCTTGGGCTGATTATCGTCGATGAAGAGCACGAGCAAAGCTACAAGCAGTCAGACGACAGCCCCTGCTATCACGGCCGTGACGTGGCAGTCATGCGGGCAAAGCTTGCAAACTGTACCTGCGTGCTGGGAAGCGCTACCCCATCTCTTGAAAGCTTTTATAATGCACAGTCGGGCAAATATCATCTCAATATCCTTACAAAACGTGCAGAAAAGGCCACCCTTCCCGCTGTTGCAATTGTCGATATGAAGCGAGAATATGCCAAAGCTAAGGGAATGACAGTATTTTCTGAACAGCTTTTAGACAAAATCCACGAACGAACGCAAAAGGGCGAACATACTATCCTCTTTTTAAATAGGCGCGGCTATCATACCGTCCTCTCCTGCACCTCTTGCGGCAAGAGCATAAAGTGCCAGCATTGCGACGCTACCCTCACCTTCCACAAAGAGGATAAGCTTGTATGCTGCCACCTCTGCGGCTTTACGGCAAGCCCGCCAACATCATGTCCTGCCTGCCGCTCTCCCGATGTAATCAAATACCAGGGCGTCGGCACTGAAAAGGTGCAGGCAATGCTGCACGGCATCTTCCCCGCCATTCGCACTATCCGCGTCGATGCAGATTCTACGCGCCATAAGGGGTCGTTAGAAAAGCTTCTAAGCGAGTTTCGCTCAGGTAAAGCCGACGTGCTTATAGGCACGCAGATGGTAGCAAAGGGGCTGCACTTTCCCCAAGTAACCCTTGTAGGCGTGCTAAACTGCGATGGAAGCCTCAATATCCCCGATTTTCGCTCGCAAGAAAACGTCTTTCAGCTTATCACGCAGGTGGCAGGAAGGGCCGGGCGCGGGCAGACTCCCGGCGAGGTGGTCATCCAGACCGCACTTCCGGACCACAGCACCATCCAGCAGGCATCACAACAGGACTACCACGCCTTCTATACCGACGAAATCGCCATCAGAAAGAGCTTTGGCTATCCCCCCTTCAGCAAAATCATAAAATTTCTTTTTTCTTGTAAAACTGAAGATCGCCTTATCGCCCACGCCGAAGCCTTCCGAAACTTTTTAGTTACCCACCTTCCGGGCGCCTACGTGTCGCACCCCGTCGTCCCCTCCGGCTACGCCAAGGTAAAAGACCTCTACCGCTACCAGTTCCTCGTCCGCGGCCCAAGCATAGGCCCCATCCTCCACGCAATAGAAAGCGCCGACAAAGATGCCCCAACCCCCTCCTCCATCAGCCGCTTCATCGACGTGGATCCGACGCATACATTCATGTAAACCTCTGTACACCCAAGTTCCGAAGAGTCTGTGAAAAAATACTTTTTTTTCGACCGCAGGTCTTTGGAGTGCTGCGATTTTTCGCAGCTTTAGATCCGACCACACACCTTTACTTCATTACCGCCCAAGCTTACAAAACACATCTACATCAATCGGTAGACGTGCTTTGTGAGCTTGAGTGATCTTGAGATTAAGGTGTGTGGTCGGAGCTAAAGCTGCGAAAAATCGCAGCACTCCAAAGACCTGCGGTCGAAGAAAACGTATTTTTTCACAGCCTCGAAGAACTGAAATAGTCATAAAGGCGATCATGCAACGCTATGCTGCTTTGGGCTTTTCTCTCATTATTTCGGGAAATGCATTTTGAAATTGGGGTCGAAATAGGACTGCATATATAATAGATAGGCATTGTATCTCTATGATAAAGGTTTTTAAGATGCCATTTACAATTGACGGACAGTGGGTGCCTAGCAAAACGACTTCAAAAGCGCCTCAAAAACCTGTTAAGGTTCGTTTAGTTAAACGTGGAAAGAGCGTTCTTACGGTTATTTTGAATTTAAACATGTCTAGCGGTGAGCTCGCAAGCATTGCTTCAAACTTAAAGAAGAAATTGGGCTGCGGCGGCGCTGTCAAAGAAGAGAACATTGAGATCCAAGGAGACAAGGTTTCGCTTGTGATACAACACCTTGCTGAAGCAGGAATTAAATCTTCATAAGAGAAAAAGTTGGACTGTGATGTGAGAACGCTTACAGTGAATATTTTTTTATGAAAATCTTTTCTTTAAATCTTCTAAGAGAGCTGCCTTTGCATCGGGAGGATATGGTGTACGAGTAGGATGGTCCCATGCGGTTTTAGGCCAGGCAGGGTCCGTTTCGAAGCGGGCGATGACGTGGATATGAAGCTGCGCTATTTTGTTGCCGATTGCAGCCACGTTGATGTGAGTTGGGTTAAAATGTTCCTGAAGTACCCTTTGAGCCAAGTCTAGCTCGCGCATCAACTGCTGTTGATCAGCCGAAGAAAGATCCATCAGCTTTGTAGCTTGCGCGCGCTGAGGGACTAAGATAAGCCAGGGAAAATGCATCTCATCTTGAAGCAGCACAAGCGATAGAGGCAGTGCACATACTTGTGTCTTATTTGTAAGCTTTTCATGTAGCTGAAATTCCATGCCAAATAGCATACAAATAGGCTATAAATATCTGCAAGAGATACATGGGAAAGCCTTACGCCTCAAGAGCAAGTTCAAGACGCGCTGTTTTAAAGAGGGAGGGTGAAAACATGATCTATAAAGCTTTTGCATTTTGGGTTGCAGAAGCTGCAATCCAAGCTTTATCATGGCGTGTTTCCCAGAGATTGCGAGCTACTAAACCTACAAGTTCTCGCAGTAAAGGAGATAGTGCGCTTTCGCGAAAACGTCTAATTCCAAGTAAACCGCGACATGCGGCACGGGCTCCTTCTACAGAGTAATACTCTCCAATTTCTTTTAGTAAGAGTTGTGTTTTACTTTTATCCTCAGCATTAATGGCAAATTGACTGGGGAGTGGTTTTGGGTTCCACGATAAGCAAAGGAGCACTAGCTCTTTTAATTTCGTTAAGGTTGGAGGTAAAGATTTTAGCTTATTTCTCCACAGTGACAAGTGTTGAAGTTTTTGAAGATTGCCGATTTGTGGTGGAATACAAGTGAGCTGATTACAACATATATCAAGAACTCTTAAGTTGCCAAGTTCCAGTATTTGATTTGGTATTCTATCCATATTATTATCGGGGATAGCAAGATGCTCAATCATATCGCGTTCTTGTGTCGTCATAGCTCCTAAACGGGCTGCGACATCATCTGTAGTTAGTCCCTCACCGGCCCAAATCACAACGAATGGATTATTATTTCTTAGTGGATCCATTACATAACTCCGTATGCTTTATTAAACAAAAACTTTATCAGAGTGTGATTTTTTTCGCAAGGTTATTTAACATTATGCTTTAACTTGTAAACTCAAAGGGCTTGTAATTTTTCGGCGGCGCCCTCTTCAGAGAGCTAATTCTTGCTCTCTTATTCGTTTTAATAAAAAGCAGCAAGAAAAATCTCCTAGCTAAAAAGTTGTAAAGTCGAGATAATCACTTGAAAAATCTATCTGTGGACTTTACAACTCTATGAATTCATTAGCCCCATTAGCCTCACCAGATTTTGCAAAAGATCGCGTTGCACAACGTAATGCATTTCAACAACTTTGCACTCACAACAGCGAAGAACGAACAAAAGTAATCGCTTTCTTTACTGAGGTTTTCACTCAGCTAATGCATCAAAAAGAACCAGACCCTAAGCACTGGCAAACAGTTAAAAATACAATATCTCTTTTTGAGGCAAAAACTCCTTCTGAGGGGCGTAATGAAAAATGGTCCGACCTTTCTTACAATAGTAAAGGATGGCTTTTCACATGCTTTATTCCTGCGCTTGTCATGGCTGCTGGAATTGCACACGTTAACCCAACAGATACCCTTTATGCTCGCTACTATTATGGCGTAGATAATTTGCAACCACACCCACTCTGGGGTCCAAGGAAGATTGCTCCCAGATTGTTAGAGGCCCTTAGTACACCTCAAGCTATGAAACATGAACTTCACGAGATCTTCTATGATGCCCTTAGCGACGACTTAGTCCAACAAGGCCCCATCATAGAAATTGATGGAGCCGTGCCACTTAACCGCGATCAGCTATTCTATGTAACTAATACAACAAGCTCAAGACCACCTCTTGATACGCTTACAAAAACTATCACAATCGACGGCATAACATATCCCCTTGCATGCCTTTTGGGAAGATCAAGCCGGGCTCAAGGTACGTATGCATGCAATAGATCTATTGAAAGCGTTGCCACATTGTTTCAAAAGCTACTCCCGGATGTAGTGCTAAGGACTATCGTTCTCAACTACTCTGCCCTTTCCTACGTCGACTTTAACGCCTACATGCAAACGCAAGTGCCAGTAGGCGCCCTTAATGCACTACGCCCTCTTTGCGTCAAGCTATCAAAAGCAATCTCCACAATCGGCGGGGCCGAAGTAGCAAGAGATGATCTTATGGCCCGATTCCTCAGGCACTGGCTCAAAAGCGACCCTACATACTGGAATGTAACAGTGAATGACACTCTCATCACTCTTTCCTGCACAGACGCAGAAAAAGCAACGGATACGTTTATTCAGATTATGAAGCAGGCACCAAACTTTACATTTGAACTCCAAATAGACCTTCCAAAACTGCCCGAAGCAGTTCGTGCTCAAGTTACAAGTGATCTGCCAATTACACGCCTCTATTTAAGAAAAAAAGACAACAGCTGCCGAATTGATGAAGAAGTAGATCCTCTTGTAGCGCTACTTCCTCGCTTAAAACAAGTCCACGTAGGTAGCGTTGTAAGAGGACTAGAGTCGTTGCAAGAGGCGCCACGGCTAAAAAGCCTAAAAATTTCCTGGCTTGGTGCAGCAAAAAGCAGAACACATAGGCTACCCCCAGTACTTGAAACATTTGATGTTTACCTTAGCGGTAACGGTACTACTGAGGCGAAGCAAACCTTTAAATTTCCGCCTACATTAAAAACACTTACACTCTCGACCCTTGACCCTATTAAATTTGACCTGTCTTCTCTGCCGGTAGGTATTAAAGAGGTGGATATTCATTGCCCCTCAGTCTCGGTGGCAACCCTTGTTCCAAGGCTGTCAGCACTTTGCAACCTCACAAAACTAACAGTAATTCTTAATCCCTGCACCGCTCATCGCCCCTTAACGCTTGAACAATGCGACCAGCATGAGCCATTGCGCATTCTAGAAAAGACGCCCCTGCTCGAAGAGCTCTGGCTTAAAGGAGTAGTAACTCTTGATGATCTTGGAGCCTCTCGTCATAACCATGTTCGCAAAATCACCTTCTTGCCCTATCCTACAGAAGCCTACCCCGCTGTAGGCTGGCTACCTGCGCTACAAAAAATCGGCTCACTTAACGAGTTTTGCACGATAGGCCCCTATGGCCCGGATTACGGCATGCAAGGAAATATGGCAAAAAAAGAGCTTTTTGCACTGGCCCAAGCTGCCCTATCGCAAAAAGTCCCCTTCACAATCAACTCCAAAAAACCAGAATTCTTAGTAACCGACCTAAAAACTACAATGTATTGGTACTAAAGTTAGGGATATTGTAGCCCGCAGCGTCCGCAAATCGCACATCGCAGGGCCGGCCCCAATGGTGTCAACTTAAGAAAATTTATATTAGTTCTGGAGAGGTTGTGAAATGCAGATTCTCTCCCGAAGGGAGAGATGGCGATTAGCCCAGATCACCGACTGGAAGGAGGTGCTCTGGGAAAAATGGCATAATAAAATATTGCACCCCCGAAGCGGGGTGCTGGATCATATTGTTTGGATAATATCCAGCACCCCGTTTCGGGGGTGCATATTTGATCCACACGGGTTCCCAGAACACCTCCCTCTGGTCGGTGGTCTGGGCTAAATGCCATCTCTCCCTTCGGGAGAGAAAAAACAGCGGCCAGAGCTGCTATAAATTTCCTTAAGTTGACACCATTGGGGCCGGCCCCTTTCACAAATAGGCTATAAATATCTGCAAGAGATGCTTTGCCATTTATATTCTTTTGTCATACACTCTTTCGTTTTAATTTATGGAGATTATGTATGCAGCCAGTTAGAGAAAAAATATTTCTTGCCTCAAATCCCTCAAACCCCGATAGCCCTACCTATAAAACTTTTGAGTTTTTCAATGAAAAACTTGCCAAAATTGCCAGGGTCGATTTTGGCAATAAGTATAAGCAAGGTGAAGAAATCGGACGTCTTCGCGATGGATCTCTAGCTCTTGCGACTATCTCTATGGCAGATATCTGTAATTTGATTGATGACCCAATCTGCAAATCACTTATAACACCTTTCACGATTTCAAGTTATCAAGACCTTACGGCGGCGTATGATGGCCCCGTTGGCGCGTATATCTTCAATATCGTTAGAGAAAAGCTTGGAATTGAGATTTTGGCACCTTTGTATATTGGAACGAGATGCATTACCCTAAAAGATCCCGATCTTATTGTAACGAGACCTCAAGATTTAGCTCATGTACGCCTACGCGTACCGGCAGGCAAGAGTTGGAATGAAGTTGCAAAGAGCCTCGGAGCTCAACCTGTGCCGGTAGGCATCAGTGGTATTGCCGCTGCATACGAAAAGGGTGAGATCGACGGACATGAAAATCCCCCAAGTGCAACCGTTGCCTATAAGCTTGTGGATTATGTTGGCCAGATGGTGCTTACGAATCACCTTGTTGACTCTGTCTTACTCAGTATGTCAAGAGACGCATGGGAAAGCCTTACGCCTCAAGAGCAAGTCGAGGTGCGAGCTTTTGCTGCCGAGACCCGAACATTTAATGATGCAATGCGTCAGGAGGAAGAGACAGCAACCCTAAATAGCCTTGCCGATAGGGTAAAGCATATCGACTTAGATCCATTTAAGGCTTTATGATATGTCATTAGCAATATGCGGGGACCAGACTTGACGATATCAATCCTAATCTCGATCTTGATCTCGAACGGATAAAAGCTGGGCTGCATGAGGAGTCAAGCAGCTTTCCAGTGGCTTGGTTTTAGTAAGGCGTGGAGCTGATCAAGCGGCATAGAGGCTAATTCTTCCAAGGTAAAAAGCTTATCTTTTAATGCTTGCAGGCCGTTTTTCTCGAGTAGCGCTTTGAGGTGGGTCAAGGGGATTTTTTCGGCTTCCTGGCGCGTCATGAGCTGCTCGCGGTCTACGAGGATATGGCAAAACACTGCGAGGTGAAGCCGATCGCGCACGCGAGGGGGCATGCGGTCGAAATGGTTAAATTCAAACCTTGTGAGAGGAAACTTTTCTAATAACGGAATATCTTCATAGGTAAAGCCGGGACAGAAGGCGATGTTTAGTTCTGTAAGAGGTTTGCCATCATAGCACTCAAGTGCATCTATAACATATGGAGCGGGCACCCATGTCAGAGAAAGATGGGTGATATTGGGACAGAGCTTGAATAGTTCTTTTGTATCTGAATCGTAGGGATCAGGCCATACAAAGCCGGTTGCTCTATGGGCAGATGACCCGAACATTGATCTTCCCCTCAGATTGAGGCATGATAAGGCATCCCCGTTTTTGCGTGCAAAATCTACTACTTGTTCAAGAGTTCGAAATCCCTGCTGATCAAGCGCTTTTTCGGGCTGGGCGTTAATTCTTCGTACCTGCTCAACTCGTGCAAGGGCACCTGCCTTCCTTGAGGTTTGGGCAAAGCGACCTAAGGCCTCTTGTGACAGGCGCTGTATGATTTTTTTAATGAGAGGGCTGTTGGAGCCTGCTCTATCTAGCTTGGCTAAACTATAATCTGGACGATAATGCTCTACAACTGCCCTTACCTGTTCGAGAGGCATCTCATCTTTTATAGGGTGTGTAAAGCAGCGAGAGAGCAAGTTTAAAACGCGCTGTTTTAAAGAAAGAGGGGTCTCTTTAAAATCTAAGAGCTGCCTCAATTGCGTTATTTGCTTGTAGTCAAATTGATTGGAACTGGTTAAATACCTGCTATTTGTTCGAAGAAAACGCCCCAGGGCGACAAAATCTATTTTTGCATCTGCAGCTGACTTGCTGTCGTTCGGAAAAAAGCTATCTAACCCCTCACGAAAGGCCTGAAACGAATCGGCCTTCCCATCAGGAGGCATCCCCAAGTTCATAGACATAGAAGCCCTCCCATTTCCTCCATTATATACAATAAAATATATAATAACAAGACAGAGCCTGAGGCACTTGACTGTAAAATGAGTTATGTATTACAGTGATAATACAATGCGGAGACATTCTCTCTACAATTGTCGAGACTTCAAAATGTATCGCTGGAAGAATCATCACCCATTTTACAACTTATTTGCTTAAAACCAGAGGCGCTCGCATGCAGATTACATCCTTCAAAACACACGCTATTACACCAAACGACTCATTATTGGACATTATCGATGCCTATGTTCCGACGCTTAAAGAAAAGTCTATACTTGTTGTTACATCAAAGATTGTAAGCCTCTCAGAAGGCTGTGTGGTGGCAAAAAACGAAGGAATTTCTAAACAAGAGCTCATTCAAAGATCGGCAGATGCCTATCTCGATCCGGTAGAGGCGCCCTCCCCCTATGGCATTCAGCTCACAATAAAAAATAATATCCTTATCCCTTCTGCAGGAATCGATGAATCAAATGGAAATGGCCTCTACATCCTCTACCCAAAAGATATACAAGAATCTGCAACAAAAATTTGGAACCACATTCGAAGTCGCGATAACCTAACAGAATGCGGCGTCTTAATCACAGACAGCCACACAGCACCCATGCGCCGCGGCCTGATTGGCATAGGCATAGGCTGGTGCGGCTTTAACGCCCTCTACAGCTATATCGGAAAGCCCGACTGCTTTGATGTCCCCTTGCGCGTTTCTGTAGTAAATATTTTGGATGGACTGGCAGTGCCTGCCGTATTTTATATGGGTGAAGGCAACGAACAGACTCCATTTGCCCTCATCACAGGCGCGCCTAAAATTACATTTCAAGACCGCCCGCCTACTCGCGAAGAGGTAGATGAGCTCTGCATCCCTATGGATGAGGATCTCTATGCTCCCCTCTTAAAAAGCGGCCCATGGCGGCAAGCTAAAGGCTGAAATCTTCATGAGCCGCTGTCGGCCTCAGAGAAAACAGAACCGCGGTTAAGGATGCTAGCAGCACAATGCATATTCCATAGGGTACCGTGGAGCTGGTTGGAAAAAGCATCAGGAGGGATCCTACAATGGAGGATACGCTGAATTGAAGCGCGCCGAAGGCAGCTGATGCCGTTCCGGCACAAGCTTCAAAAGGCTCTAAGGCGGCAGATGTTGCCCCGCCGACTAGAAACATGGCTCCCGTACAGGAGATGACCATAGGAAGTAAAAAGCCTGTCAGGCTTGCTGCAGCCATCATGTGCCAGGCAAGCATGCTGGCTCCGCCAATAAACATCAGACAAATTCCTGTTTTTAACGTAGCTAAAACGCCTATCTTTTCAATCAGCTTGCCGCTAGCTATTCCTCCAAGCGCTATAACGCATCCAAATAGGGCAAAATAGTAGCCAAATTGATGGGGAAGGACGCCGTGAAGGTCAATAATGATAAAGGGCGAGATGGAGAAAAAACAGAAAAAGACCGCCTCAGAAAGTGCCCCAAGGCAGCCATAGACCCGGAATTGAGGGTGACAGATAACCTCTACATAGCGCTTAAACAGTGACGCGTCAAGTGTAATCCGATTTTGAACGGGCAGCGTTTCGTGTATGAATCGGTTCGACACAAAAAACGCCACTATACCAATGCAAGTTAAAAAGAAAAAGACGCTCGTCCAGCCGAAGTAGAGGTAGAGATACCCCCCTAAAATAGGGGCAAAGGTAGGAGATATGCCAATAGCGCCATTGAGCAAGCTGTACATCTTTGCGCTCTCTTCATTTGAGTAGAGATCTCGTACCAAAGCAAACGCCGTCACAAGCATGCCGCAAGCACCTATAGAGGTGACTATCCGTGAGATAATAAGCGCCGTGATGCCATCTGACAGGGCAGAGCCAAGAGAGCCTATGCTAAAGCATACCGAAGAGAGGTAGAACATGGGTTTACGCCCAAAACGGTCAGCTAATGGGCCTATAAGGAGCTGGCCTACCCCGGTAAAGAATAAAAACAGGCTAAGCGTTAATTGAATCAGCGCAGGGGTAGTATTAAATATGTGAGTCATCTGCGGAATAATCGGGATATAGATATCCAGGCCAAAGGCAAAGCTGAATACAAAGGGGGTCAGGATGAACACTATTTGAAGCTGAGAGTACTTTTTCATGAGTACATGATAGCAGTAAGGCCTAAGAAAGGCAAACTATTAAAATATTAATTGACTAATAAGCCCAATATAGTATATAATTAGTGCTTTACATAAAGGAGAATTATTATGCAACCACTCGGTACTTTTTACCAAATCTTGAATAACTATCAAGATAGTCATATACGTACTACCAAGGAACAAATAGTTCAGCATGTGTTGAACCAGGGTAATGTACAAATTCCTAGCCAACTGCGTTCAGGAGCAATAACCACACTTCCAAAGCAAATAAAAGAGGAACAGGCAACTATTTCTGCCCGTACGAGAAATATTGAAGTATTAACTGAAAATATTAGACAAGAAGCATCCGCTCCAACGGGAGTACGTGCGCTTAAGACTGCGCTGCGCGTTGCAGCAACAGCTCTACTCGTACTTAGCTATGCCCTGCTTGCTGCAACATTAGTTGGAGTGGGGGTTATTGCAGGATTTGAATGTAATAATACTTTTGAGAAAGTCTGTCATGGTCGAGATCAGGTTCAATTAAACGATGAACAAAAAAAGCTCTTGACAGCTAAAACCAATGAAGCCGCATTGATGGAATTTAAAAATTCACTTCCAAAAGCTATTCAAAAATCAGAAGCTGATATAGCTGCGTGCGATGCTGAGAACAAAAAAATTATTGCTACCTTTGATGTTAGCATACCTAAATGGCTAGACGCGATCAGAATGAACTCAATTGGAATTCGTGAAAACCAGATAGCGCTGGAGCTTATGAAACTAGCTGTCGCGGAATAAATAATAATTTAAACACAAGTGGCCGGGGTCTCAAGACTCTGGCCCTTTTTATAAATAGGATTAATATGAGAGTTACTTTACGAGATTTTTGCCCAATAAATAGATGGGAACAGGATGTGAAGGGAGAAAAATGGGGTGGTTATGACCATGATAAAGCCGATCCCAAGTTTTTAATCGACAAAACAACAAATAGAAAGTATTTTAACGAATCGACAGGATGCGTTAGATTTAAGTGCTCACTATTGGCCCTCGGCACCCCTGTGGTACATGCTATAGCCTCTGTATGTAATGTAGCCTATAGAATTGCAAAAGTAGTTTCGCTTTCACACTTTTGGATGCACCACGAGAAAGCGTCAAAATGCTCGTTCAAAGCAAGAGCTCTTGATGCAGGTAAAGACTTGCTACGAATTGTTACGATGCCAATTACTTTAGCCGGGTTAGAACTTGCCGCCATTTATGGAATGTTTAGGCCATACGATGGAAGAAAACTGTACGCAAGCGTTGAAAGAGCAACCTATGGACATTTTATTCTAGCTCCCTGTTTTCAACCAGACCCAATGCGGCATGCGCTAGGCGGAGACATCAACAAGAAAAACGCTTTTTAAGGTTGTAGCGATGCGCTTACTTTAATGTGGTAGCATATCTCTTTTGAATTTCCTACACCTTCTTGCGCCCGAATTGGTATTCGTTCACTTTAATGTTGGCCTCTTTGATATTCAGCCATAAGAGCTTTTTGATGTCGCATCTTTTGCTAAGAATAATCTCAAGCCCGCGCACCAGGCTCATGGAGGGATCGCCTGGATAGGCTATGATCGTTTCGGTCTGCTCCTTGCGGACGACACGCGGTTTTGTCGACAATAGGCCACGAAGCCACAGGCCGGTTACGGTTATCTCCTCGCATAAAAAACGGATATGTTCTGAGGTTGGGGTGCGTTCCATGGTTGCCAAATCATCTTCCATGATCTTTTGAAGGACCTTGTCGGTTGCGTATATTTGTCGAAGCTGGCGATAATACTCATTAAACTCATTCCAATATCGCAATGCGTTTTCGTCCCAGTTCACAAAGGTAATAGCAGAAGGGTTTACGTCAAAGTTATTCGCTTTTATTTTCTTTGCTGCGGTTTCGTTTAATCCCTTGCTAAAGCGGATGCGCCATTCAGCTTCCCGCTGTAATAAATTCATGCGTTGTCGAGGCATGTCGGCAGCATTGTTATTTTGATAAAGGCCCGTGGTAAATACGAGGTCTACGTCACAGGTCGGCTCCTCGATCATTGCCGCCAGCGGTCCTAACAAAGTAGCAAGCGTTGTCTCGGGACGCTGTGTATTTTCCATGCGCGAATGGGAAATGGGAGCTATGATACAGTGATCTTTTAGTTTCATGCGTATAATTATACTAATTTCTTGGTATTTTACAAAACCCATTTCTGCTTAAGTTCATCCGCAATTTTAAATGAAACTATACACAATAACAGGGTGAAATATTATATATAAAATGTCTAATGAACTATAAATTGCGATTTGTTACAATAACAGCAACCAAAATGTTGGCAAATAAAAGGGTCTTTCTTTCCGACGACGCCTGCTCAAATTTATAGTGCGATTTTTATCTAAATAGGAGCTTTACGACAGGTGCAAAATATATGAATGTTCATTTTGACTTTGGTTTTATTCGCAAAGTGCTATCGTCCGTTGCACAAATTCCAGCAAGCGAACTAGAACATTCCCCCCTATCGCAAGAAGCAGTTGAGAAGATTTATCAAATACTTTCTGAGGGGGATCAAGCTCTATTTCATAAGGCCCTTGTGGGCACTGCTACAGAGGCAAGGCTCATTTACGATTTTACCCAACAATGTCAAACCGGCGAGCCCACCGAAGCTCAATCAGCGCTTCTTGCGCACTTAGGTGATCTTGCATATCAGAACCTTAAAATAATGCAGATGTTCGAGCTTGCTGCGACCTATTTTGATCTTTCCAAAATGGATAAGTTTCCTCAACTTTCAGTGGAGGAAAGGTGCGATGTCGTAGGCCTTGTGCATTCTGTTGCAAATGAATTGCCAGAACAATGCCAGAAAGAAGCCCTCTTTCATATGCTCAGAAGGTTGCCTCCAAAAGATCGACACAATGCGTCTGCATTTGGACCTGCTTTGAGTCTCGCACATATGTGTATGAATAAAGCGTTTGAATGGGTGCAATTAAAAAAGTTTCTTAAAGCACCCATTAAAGATCGAACAGCGCGTCTACAACATGTTGAAAAGCGTGTCAACTTTGCTAAAGATAAAGCCTTCGCTAAAGGTGGTATGGATGGGGTAGAAGAGCTTAAAGTAGCATTAGGCCGGATGCATTTAAGCGACCCTGCATTTTTTGCGTCCAAGCCTAATTTTCAGGTAGCCTACGAAGATTTTACGAACTGCCCAACAAATGTTTTAAGCAACCTTGTGGCTTTTTTTGATGAGACCCACTGTTCTTCATTTACCGTGAAATTTCTTCATAAAGCTGCTGTAGATGGCGCCGTTTCAGAAAAGACCTTTCTTCACGGCCTTGTAGAGGGGGTGTGTAAAGAACTTAGGTTCGAAAAGCTACCTAATGGCCTATTACGTCCGCACGATAATGATGATAGTGGAGAAGAGAGGCTGGACAGTTACCTCGACCTTGGTGTGCTTTTTACCTTTTGCCTGCACAGTCCTAAAAACGTTATTGGTATGAAAATTGATCGGAGCGTCTTTACAGCCATTACACTTTTAAAAAAAAGGCTCTGGAGCTTAAACTTAATTAAGCTTGGTGATGATGAACAGATGTTTCAGGCCTTCTATCCAATCTACAAGGCAATGATGTCGCATAATGAAGAGGATAGGGCAGCTCTGGCACGCATGGAAGCATCACTTAATGATCCTTCTACTAAGAAAAAGCTTGTGGAGGCTATGCAAAATGCAATTGTCCCTTGCCAGTACCTTCGGGCGGGCATGATCCTATCGCCCTACTCCTCCTTTGTTGGCCTAAGTGCTGAAGAGCTTGATAAGCGCATCCAAGGAACTGTTAACGCTGAGTGGGCGTCTAAATAAACATATTTTCTAAATGTACTAAGATGGACTCCTGCCATCTCTTGTCGGAAATCTTAAAACCCTGTAAAAGACCCTTGACTAGATTCACCCGTTCCGATGGTTGCGCTTCAAGTACATAACAGCAGGCCTTGCGCACTGCTGTTGCTGCATTTTCACATACAAGAGTTTCATCTGCAAGAAACTCTCTTATAAAGGGCACTTCTGGATGTTGAGGATTGTTAAGTTGCATAAAAATAAATATAACATCCGCAAAAGCCGCGGCCTGTTCTAGAGTGTTCATGCGGCCCCAGTTTTGTTTAGTTAGGACCAACTTTATCTTAATTTGTTCCGTTTCGTCATCCTGTTTAAGAGACTCTAATCCAGCTTCTGTCGTACAATCAAGGGCTCTTAGAATAGTAGCGAAGTCGTCTTCAAAATTTTGCTTAGATTGAGGAGCCTCAACAATTCTATTACATACTACACCAAGTATTTCTGCCTGTAACTCAGCTACTTTCGTGAGAGTCCTCTCAGCTTTTGCATTGTGAACTTCAATTATATGGGAGTAACAGCGTGGTATTGCCTCATGGGCCCAGGCAAGTCTGTCATCTTGCACAAGCGCCCGGAGTGATGGTAGTAGTGGTAACTCAGCTCCATTAGGATGTTGTATAGGAGAGGTTTTAAGGCTAAGTAATACTGCAATCTGCTCTTGAGGTGTCATTCTCGCCAAATTGTTTCTTATATAGGTAATTGTTGCCTCACCGCCGTAAGCCTGTCTAACGTTCACTACCGCATCTTGTGTTGGACAATCCAGCAATTGCTGAATAGTTTCACAGCTAACGTCAAGAACTGCCTTGTGCTGGCATAGGGATGAAGTATTGGCAATATCAGCCAACACGGCAAGTATTGTCCCTTTCCTTTGGCGGTTAAGCTCGTCTGTTTCCTGGGATTCAATTACATGGCAGTAGCCTCGTCGCATTACTTCATGGGCCCAACCAAGGGCGCGATTTCCGATAAACTTTTGTACGAATGGTAATGCTTGATGTGAAGGCTCTTGAGTAATACTCTGTAAAAAAATGCTAAGCGGTACAAGCAGCTCAGCCTGTTTGCATGCATTCAAAGTAGGCCACTCTTGGTTGAGCCTGTTCCAGGCATGCAGGAGACGCCCACTCGTAACTTGACCTATTTGCAGCATGCGGCCAATAGCGGCTGCATTGAGTTGACGAGCTTTAGAATTTTGTGGATTAATCGCCACCATTCGCTCAGTGCTAGAAAGCAAGAAGTGTAGAAACGCGGGAGAATTAATCCTGGATGTGAACATATTAGCGGGTTGTTGAGTGCGAGGGTGGCAAAAAGCAGTAATTTTTGTGCGCAAGTCTAGACGTCTCACTCGCACATTTCCTTCTGGCATAGGGGTAAGACCGAAGCTGTTCATTTCAGATCTAAGGCCCGCATCTTGACTGTCCATCTCTTGATGAATTTCTTCTGTTTCCTCTGTTATTCGTTGTTGTAGAGCTGACATAGCTATGCTATTTAATTTCCACACATCTGCATAAAGATGAAGATCATTAATAGAAATCGTCATGTCAAGGTTAAATTCCGTGACAATGCGATGCATGAGCCATGGTCTATAGATTCTAAAGGTGTCGTGTGATGCAGTAGATAGACTTATTAGCGTATCTGGATCTACGTGCGTTTGCAGAAGATTTCCTAGACTTCTATCTGTAAATGGGGTCAGCGGGTTCATGTCTAGCTCATATTATAAGGCTAATAGAAAACATTACAACATTATACTGAATTCTTTTCAAGAGCACTAACTTATTTCTTTTCACCTAAGTTCTCGCGGTGCAAGTCGTGGTTTTCAAGAAGACTGTTCTAGATAAGAGAGGATTTTTTCCAGATCTCGAGCACTAAAGTCATTACCGTAAAACTTTAAGAAAAACTCTTTCCTGAATTCTGCCTTAGAAATGGTAGGGTTGTTCTCAACAATAGCACGTGTGATTAGAAGTTTTGAGGTCTCATACATTGAACTTCCCATTGTGAGACGCTCAAGTGGAGATTTACGTTGGATCATTTCCCGCTGTTTTACGGTCATTTCATGGGTTGTATCACGCATCTGCTTCCACCTTTTTATAAATATCCCCTAGTTGTAGCATTCCGATCCAGGTGTTAAGATATTCCTTATCAAGGTTTTTTATCGAATGCAAGAGATTTCTTACATCCCTTAGTTGCATCTCTGAAAGAGAATCTTTTGCCCAATCGAGTTTAGAAAGTATGAGGTCTTCAGGTGAGACAATCCAAATTCCTGCATTGTCTAGTTGGACGTGGCGTCTGCGTTGGAATTCGGTATTACGGTATAATGAATCTTTCCTGACTATAAAGTCTATTTTGAAAACAGACTCATTATGAATGATATTAAACATCCCTTGATGAACAATCGACTCAGTAATAGCCTCTTTATCTATATAAAAATCTTCTTTAAAAATAGAAACGAGTTTTTCAACATCAGGCTTCAGAATTTCGACTACTATATCAATATCCCTCGTCATGCGAGGAACAGCATAGAAATTAGCGGCAAAGGAACCTGTCAACATATAAGGGAGGCCAACTTGCTCCAATTTGAGACAAACCTGTTTTAATATATCGATTTCGTTAGCCATTTTTTAGACACCACTAGTTTGTACAAAATCTTTTGTGCCTTATTCTAATCTAGTCAGACCATATTGGACAAGGCGTTTAGGCGGAGGAAATTCCACTATGTATACCCAATTCTTCATTGAGCGTGTGTATAAATTAGGTCGAAGATCAAGTCATGCACTCTGGTTCCATACATTTCTCCGCCGAAGGAGAGGCCTGATTCCATGGTTTTGGCATGGTAGGCTTCGGGCATGATGATGTAGCCGTGGGCATCGTTTACGAGGCCCAGGATCGAGAGGTGGGCAAGGCCCAGTTTAGCGGCTTCGGTTTTTAGCTGGCTTGCCAGGAGGCAGCTGAGTTCGCCGGGGATGGCTGCGAAGGCGTGGTTAGAGTTTAGTACAAGCAGGCTGAGCTCTGTTGGGTAGCTCTCAAGCGGTACCTTTAGGCCATAGGGGGTGCTTTGAGGGGCAAAGGAGTACTCCTTTGTGCTGCTTTTAATAGATATGGTTTCATCGGTTGTGATTGTCTGGCAAAGGGTAGTTACCGCATTAGCTAAGGTAGTGCCAATCTTATTTGCGTGGCAAAAGGAGCCTGTTTGGGGGCTGGGAGGGGTGATTTCAGCCTGTGCGCCATTGAAGTAGAGGCAGGTGACGTTGGCTCCGAGCTGCTTTCTGATTTCGTTTCTGGCATAGCCTACAAAGTCGGCGGAAAAAAGCCTGTTTTCAGGGCCAAGCACTGTCGGGTGCAGGGCAAAGTTGAAAAGCACGGCTATTAGTTCATTGTCTAGTGATGTCACTTTAATAACTGCAAGGTCATTTTCTAGCGTAAAGTGCTCGGGCCACTTGGAGCGATAGTCGCTTATACTGTGAACTTTTGAATAGCCTATGCCAATTTTTGCCGGCTGCATGCGCTCTGATGCTTTGATAATGGCCTGGGCGACTCCATCAACATAGCCCTGTGCAATTGTTTCAACGTAAGGGCCTGCCAAAAGCTCGCCAACGACTGGTATATCATAAAAGGCTCCGCCTCCGGAATGGGTGTGCGAACTTCCGATATAAAAGGAGCAGCCCTCAAGCTGCGGCGCCTGCCTTTTTACCGCCTGCTTTACCCTTTCATTAAGCGTAAAGGGAAGTCCCAGATGGTCGACACTACAAAAAACTATTTTCTTTACACCATTATCCAGCACCATGGCCGATGCAAGCAGCGGATCGTGCACTCCCTGCATGGGAGCAGACTTTCTCTTCTCATAGCCGGCCGACGGCGTCCCGATGGGCGGCGTAATATCCTCGGTCGCCACACCAACGAAAAGCTCCGCTGCAAGAGAGCTGGCTGTAAAGAAAAATATAAATATGTAGTTTTTCATAGTAATTTCCTATAGAGAAGGGACTAGTATACACCTTTTCCCTCTTTTGATATAGTTTCTCATCACTTATGAAAAATTTAGCACAAAATATTAGCCTGCAGAATGTGCGGGTGCATAACTTAAAATCTGTTTCGGTAGTTCTTGAACCTAACCGGCTGATCTGCTTTACCGGAGTTTCAGGGTCCGGAAAGTCATCGCTTGCGTTTGATACGGTCTATGTTGAAGGGCAAAGGCGCTATGTTGAATCTTTGTCGCAGCATGTGCGCCGCTTTCTGGGAGAGCTTCCAAAGCCTGACCTTGACTGGGCACGAGGCCTTACGCCTACCATCTCCATTGAGCAAAAAACTGCAGGCAAAAACCCGCGCTCTACCGTGGGAACGATTACTGAAATTTATGACTATATGCGCGTGCTTTGGGCGCGTGCGGGCCTTGCTTACTGCCCTGTAAGCGGCGAGCCCGTGCGGCCAAGATCGAGTGAAGAGATTTTGGATGAGGCTATGGCGTTGAAGGATGGATCGCGCATCATGATCCTTGCACCCTACGCTCGCAATAAAAAGGGTGAATTTAAAGATGACCTTGAAAATATTGCTAAGAAGGGCTTTACGCGAGTTCGCATAGATGAAAGCTTTTTTCAGCTAGGCGATGATATAGCGCTCGATAAGTCCACAAGTCATGATCTTGACATAGTTGTTGACCGCCTTGTGATTGGCGCTGACAATAAAACGCGTCTTACAGAGTCGCTCCTTGCAGCATTAGAGCTTGGCGACGGCGTAGCCATTTTATATGATGTAGATTCCCACGATGAGCGGCTGCTCTCTACAAAGGCCTTTTCGCCCAAGTCCGGACTCTCCTATCCCCCGCTTGATCCTCAAGATTTTTCATTTAACAGCCCCACAGGCATGTGTCCGCAGTGCCAAGGGCTGGGAATGACCCATGACTTTAACTTATTGCAGATTATAGATCCCAAAAAAAGCATCGCTGAAGACTGCTGCAGCCTTGCAAGCTCCTATTCTACAGTTCGCTACGGAAACATCTACGATAACTTGGCGCGCATCTACGGCTTTAGCGTCCATACGCCATGGGAAAAACTCTCTCAAGAGGCCAAAGATGTCTACCTTAGAGGCACAGCAAAGAAATGGACCCGCATGTACTTTGTCCATCCCGAAACGGGCGCTACGTGGCAAGATAATGTCTGGTGGCGAGGCGTCCTTCACGAGGCCCTTACGCGCTATCAGGAGGCAAAAAGCGACAAGTATAAGCATAGGATGGAGCGGCATATGCACAGGACTGTCTGTCCAAGCTGTCATGGCGCCCGCATTCGTCCCTATCCTGCCGCAACGCTCTTTGCCGGCCATACTATTTCCGACATCACCCATATGCAGATCCAGGAGGCGCTCAGGTTTTTTGAAACGGTCACACTATCATCTAAAGACAAACTGATTGCCGATGAGCTTGTCAAAGAAATCATAGAACGGCTTGCATTTTTACAAAATGTGGGCCTTGAGTACCTGCAGCTTGATAGAACTGCCCCCACGCTATCCGGCGGCGAGTCGCAGCGCGTGCGCCTTGCCTCGCAGATAGGCTCAGGGCTTGTGGGCGTAACCTATATTCTGGATGAGCCATCCATCGGCCTGCATGCTCGCGACAACAAAAAACTTATCTGGTCGCTAAAAAACCTTCGCGACAAGGGCAACCGCGTGATCGTTGTAGAACACGATGAAGAGACAATACGCGAAGCGGACGAAATTGTCGACTTTGGCCCCAAGGCGGGGCTGCAGGGCGGACAGATTGTCTATAAAGGATCTGTTTCGGGACTTTTAAAGTGCAAAGAGTCGCTTAACCGGCGCCTATTTAAGCGGGCGCAAAAAAATTCAGGTTCCAAAAACGCCAAGAAAGGGAAGCGGCAAAGAGATCATCTTAAAAAAGGCATCGCACAACAACTTAAAAAATGTGGACGTGACACTCCCCTTAGGCTGCTTTATCGCGATAACCGGAGTTTCGGGATCGGGTAAATCTTCGCTCTTTTTAGAGACGCTCTTTCCGGCCCTTAGCAACAGGCTCATGAAGACGGAACTTCCCGAAGGAAAATATTCTGAAATTGTTGGCGTGGAACATATTGACAAGGTGATTGAAATAGATCAGTCCCCAATAGGCCGCACTCCCCGCTCAAATCCTGCTACCTATGTAAAGCTCTTTGATGACATCCGCGCGCTTTATGCAAAGCTTCCTCAAAGTAAAGCTAAGGGCTACACTGCCGGCCGCTTTAGCTTTAACGTAAAGGAGGGCTCCTGCACCGAATGCCACGGCATGGGACAGATTAAGCTTGATATGGACTTTTTAGAGGACTCTTGGGTCGACTGCCCTGTCTGCCAAGGCAAGCGCTTTGATGCCGAAACGCTTGAAGTGCGCTATAAAGAAAAAAACATACAAGATGTGCTTGAAATGGATGTAAAAGAGGCAAAAGAGCTCTTTGCCAATATCCCCCACATCCAGACAAAGCTTGACATGCTCGAGCGCGTCGGCCTTGACTATCTAAAGATTGGCCAGGCCTCAACGACGCTTTCCGGCGGCGAAGCGCAGCGCATAAAACTTGTAAGAGAGCTTGCGCGTCCCGACACAGGAAAAACGCTCTACATCTTCGATGAGCCAACAACAGGCCTTCATTTTCACGATATGAGCCACCTTATTGAGGTGCTTCAGGCGCTTGTTTCAAAAGGAAATACGGTCGTTGTGATCGAACACAATATCGACCTGATTAAAACGTGCGACTGGATTATTGAAATGGGCCCCGAAAGCGGCGATTTGGGCGGTAAAATTATTGCTACAGGCACGCCTGAAGCCATTTCAGAGATGGAGTGCGCGACTGGTGAAATTTTAAAGAAGCCTATCACAAAATCCAGAAAGGTGCCAAAAACGCTTGAAGAGAGCAGTGCCATCACAGTGTATGGCGCCTGCCAAAACACCTTAAAAAATGTCGATGCCATCATACCGCGCGGCAAGATGACATGCGTTACAGGCCCCTCCGGCAGCGGCAAGAGCTCTTTTGCCTTTGAAACAGTC
The DNA here is from genome assembly GCA_963826935.1 of uncultured Chlamydiales bacterium. Classification (GTDB taxonomy): domain Bacteria; phylum Chlamydiota; class Chlamydiia; order Chlamydiales; family FEN-1388; genus SZAS-7. The sequence continues at coordinate 42,160 of CAWGYH010000009.1, forward strand.
TTTGCAGAGGGCTCTCGGCGCTATGTAGAGTCTTTATCTCCCTACATCCGCCAGTTTGTCAGGCAGATGCCAAAGCCAAAGGTGGATAGAATCGATGGCCTTTCACCCTCTGTTGCGATCGAACAGCGCCTGCATGCTGCAAACCCGCGCTCTACTGTCGGCACAATGACAGAAGTGTATGACTACCTTCGCATACTCTATGCGCGTGTAGGTATTCCTCACGATCCAAAGACAGGCGCCCGCATTCAGGCAATAAGCAAGGAGCATGTTGTCGATAGGATTTTACACTATCCCGAAGGCGAAAAGCTCCATATTATGGCTCCCATTGAGCTAAGGCGTACAGAAAACTTTACAGACCTTGCAGAACGGCTGCAAAAGCAGGGCTTTTTACGCATCCGCCTGAATGGCACCTTCTATGAGCTTGGTCAAGAGACCATTGCCTACGATCCAAAACGCAAAAACGAACTTTTTTTAGTTGTCGACCGACTGGTTGTTGACCCATCTATGAAGCATCGCCTCTTTGAAGCGGTCTCTACAGCATCCGTCATAGGCAAGCAGAAGGTATGGGTAATGCGCGAGAAAAAGGATGTCTTCTTTAACCTTGCCTTTGCCGTTGAAGAGACGGGAGAATCCTACCCCGAAATCACCCCTCAAACCTTTGCGTTTAACACCCAATATGGCATGTGCCCTGACTGCCAGGGTCTTGGCTTTGTATGGGGCGTGGACTTTAGCTCGCTAAAAGCTGTGGCAAAGATGACGCCGCTTGAGCTTGTACGGCTTTTGTGGGGAGAGTGGCCAAGCACGTTTTCCCGCCAAGTACTCGCATCACTTTTTAAAGTGCTTGAGATAAGCCCAAAAGAATCCATATCAGATCTTGCTCCCGATAAGCTGCAGCTCTTTATGAACGGTTCAAAAACTGCTGTGGAAGTATTAGTTGATGATGTTCCCGTAAAGTTTCGCTGGCGAGGGGTAAATAATGCTCTTGCTACCCTTTTACAGCTAAGACACGACAGCTTTAGCGATGAGATGCCCCTGCCTGAAGAGTGGGAGGCTGCCCTTCGTGAAAATGAGTGTGCAAGCTGTTCAGGAACACGCCTTAACGCCCTTGCGCGCCATGTGACTATCGACAAGGTCTCTATTGCGGATCTTGCCAGCATGTCGATTAAAGAGGCATCCGGGTTTGTAAAGAAAATTAAGATTATAGATAAAAAAGACCTTACGCTGATGCAGGTGTATGATGAAATTGTACAGCGATTGCACTTTTTAGATTCTATCGGGCTTTCATACCTTCAGCTTTCGCGCATGGCCTCTACTCTTAGCGGCGGCGAGGCAGAGCGCGTACGCCTTGCTCGGCAAATTGGCTCCGGTCTTACAGGACTGCTCTATGTGCTCGATGAGCCAAGCATAGGGCTACACCCGCAGGACTCAAAACGGCTGGTATCGGCACTTCACACGTTAAAAGAGCTTGGCAACACCCTCTTAATCGTAGAACATGACCCGCAGATTATCCAAGAGGCAGATCATATCATCGAATTTGGTCCGGGATCGGGCGTAAAAGGGGGCGAGATTGTTGCTCAAGGATCGCTTGCAGAAATCAGCAGCAATCCAGCTTCTCTTACTGCGAAATATCTGAAGGAGCAGGCATCTGTCTCTTCGGGTAGCAAGATAAAAGATCAGGGCAGTATCATTATAAAGGATGCTACGCTGCACAACCTCCAAAAGGTTACCGTTGAGCTTCCCAAGGGTGCCTTTACCTGCTTAACAGGCGTCTCGGGATCCGGTAAATCGTCGATACTTGAGGGCATTCTTTTAGATGGGATAAAGCAGGCGATAAATGGCCGAAAAAGCGAAGTTGTGGCTAAAAACTATGAACTTCGCGGCATCGAAGATATTAAACAGGTGGTCTGGATGGACCAGCGTCCAATCGGACACACTACTCGAAGCGATGTTGCAACCTTTACCGACGTTTTAACGCCCATCCGCCACTTCTTTGCCCAGCTTCCCGAGGCAAAGATAAAAGGCATGCAGCCCAAAAATTTTAGCGCCTACCACCGCAAGGGCGCCTGCAGCCACTGCTGGGGCTTTGGGTATAAAAAGGTTGAGATGTCCTTCTTGCCATCGGTAAAGGTGCCCTGCCCGCAGTGCAAGGGCATGCGACTAAATCCCCTTTCCCTTTCAATTACCTATCAGGGCAAAAATATAGGCCAGATTCTTCAGATGAATGTAGATGAGCTGAGGATTCTCTTTGCAAACCACCCTAAAATCATACGCATGCTTGATGTATGCGCAGAAGTTGGCCTTGGCTATCTAAATCTTGGGCAGGAGATGCAGACACTCTCCGGCGGTGAAATCCAGCGCATGAAACTTACGCGCGAGCTTGTAAAGCAGCCTCGCGGCAAGTGCCTCTACCTCTTCGACGAGCCTACGACTGGGCTGCATCCGCAGGAGATCAAGCTGTTATTAGAAATTATTAGAAAACTTATAGCTAAAGGCCATACTGTCATTTCTATTGAACACAATCTGGACTTCATTTCGGCTGCCGATCATATTGTAGATTTAGGACCGGGAGCAGGAGATGAGGGCGGCCGGGTGATTGCCGCAGGAACGCCTACCGAAATTATGAAAAGTAAAGCTTCCGTTACAGGCAAATATTTACATAAACGATGACAGACGAATTAGTTATACACTGCCCCTTTTGCAACTCAAACTTCAAGCGCTCGAAAGAGCGGCAGCTGGAGAGGCCGCTCGTTTTTTGCGCTTACTGCGGCAATCGCTTTCTTTCGGAGGTAAAGCCTGAAACTCCCCTCTTTTTAAACATTGTCGACGCCCCAAAGCCGCAAGATGTGCTGGAGACAATAGGCCAGTACCAGATTGTCAAAAGCATTGGCAAGGGCGGCATGGGCGAGGTGTTTTTAGCCTACGATACTGTCTGCGGCAGGATGATCGCCTTAAAGCGCATACGGGCAGAGCTTGCGGAATATCCCCTGCTGAAAATGCGCTTTTTAAGAGAAGCGCGCGTAAGTGCGCAGCTTACCCACCCTGCAATCATTCCCATCTACTCTATAGGATCGCTAGAAAATCTTATCTACTACAGCATGCCCTATGTTGAGGGCGAGACGCTAAAGATGATTCTGCGGCGTGCAAAAGAGAAGGAAAAGTGCCTGCCCAAAAACCAGGACCCCCACGCCTCAATCCCCTACCTTGTTCGCCAGTTTCTGCAGGTGTGCCAGGCAGTAGCCTATGCCCACTCTAAAGGTGTGCTGCATCGCGACCTTAAGCCTGAAAATATTATTATAGGTAAGTATGGCCAGGTGCTTATCCTCGACTGGGGCCTTGCTAAAATGTTAGGCGACGAAGAGGATATCCCGCATGATGAAGATGATGAAGACTCTAGAAGCAGCCTTACGCGCATTGGAAAGGTTGTCGGCACAGTTTCATTTATGGCCCCTGAGCGTGCCCAAGGAGAGCCTGCATCGGTAAGATCCGACATCTACTCACTTGGCGTAATATTATACCAGCTGCTTACCTTAAGCCTGCCCTTTAGAAGAAAAAGCCTTCGCGCCTTTAAGAAAAATTCTAAAAAAGAGCAGCTTATCTCCCCGGAAGTTGTGGCGCCCTATCGCGACGTGCCTGAGGTGCTCTCTGAAACGGTAAAGCGCTGCCTTGCGATGGATGAAAACGAGCGCTATAACTCTGTTGACGAGCTGATTGCAAGCCTTGAAAACTACCTTGAGGGCAAGTCGGAATGGGTTGAAATTCGCGAGCTGGATGTTGCCAACAAAGAGGACTGGCAGTTCCAGGAAAATGTGCTTTTAACAGAACACCTTGCCCTTACTCGCGGCGCTGAAAGTTCTGAGTGGGTAAGCTTGATGGTTTCTAAAGATGGCTCCACAGGCAATATGAAGATCGAAGCTGACATCTGCCTCGGGGCAAAAAGCAAGGGAATAGGCCTGCTCTTTTCACTGCCTGAAAGCATGGACATGCGCCATCTTACAGAGGGCTATTGCCTATGGCTTGCATCGGAGCTTGAGGCTGTAAATACGACAAAACTGCTCCTCTCGTCAGTATCTGTCTACGAAGCACCGCAGGTAGTCTTAAAAAATAACGAGTGGCACAAAGTGCGCTTGGAACGTGTTGACGACCAGGTATTCTTTTATTTAGATGATATTTTGCGCTTTTCTTATGTAAGCCACATCCCTGTTATTGGAAGCCACATAGGGCTGTTATCCCGCGATGCTGACTATACTATGCAGGGCCTTTCGGTCTCTGTTGGCAGCCAAAATATTAATGTAAACTGCCTGGCAGTCCCCGATGCCTTTTTAGCCTCAAAAATGTATGAAAAGGCGCTATATGAGTATCGGCGCATAGGCGCCTCCTATATTGGCCGCCAGGAGGGGCGAGAGGCGCTTTTTAGAGCTGGCATGACGCTGCTTGAGCAGGCAAAAGATCTACGCTTTCAAGGCCAAAGAAATGAGCTGTTAAACCGAGCACTCGATGAATTTGGCCACCTTAGAAATACTCCTGGAGCCCCCTTAGAGTATCTTGGAAAGTCCTTTGTCTACAATGAACTGGCTGAATATGAAGAGGAGGCTAAATGTTTTGAGCTGGCTCTGCGCCGCTATTCACACCACCCCTTAGTGCCTATCTTGGAAGAGCAGATTATCTTCCGCATGCATGAAAGCTCTCATCAAAACAGGGTGGCCGCCTACTACTTTATAAGCCTTGCAACGCACTTTTTAAAGAGCTGGAGCGAGGGAGCTGTACCCCATAAGCTCTTTTCCAGCCTTGAAAATAACTGGGAAGTGCCCTTCTTTATTCAACATCGTGCACCCGGAAGCGATGCAGAACTTCGCAGGTTTTCTATCAACCTCGGCGTAAACTTCTGGCTTTCGAAAGCCTATATGGTAAATGAGCTTTTGGATGACATCCTGCAGCGACCTGTTGTTGCTATGCCCTATATTGCCGATGCACTCTTTGTCCTTGTGCTGCTTGGAGCCGATAGCTTGGCTAAGGAAAAGATGGCCCGCATTCGGCAGGTATTGAGTGTCGGCGAGCAGGAGCGCTATCACCAGTCGCTAGAGTCAATTCAGAGGCTTATTTCTACCCATAACGACCTAAAAGCGGGAGCTGCCTTTGTTCAAAGCCTTATGGCCCAGACGGTATCTTTAGAGGATGAGCGCCACATTTGGCTGCTTTTGAGACGAGCTCTTGATACAGGCGATGAAGAGGCATCCGAACGGATTTGCCAAAGAATATTAAAAATGGACTTTCGCTTTACCAACCAGGAGGTAATGGATGCTCTTGTTATTGAAAAGCTTATCTACTCGCGCGATGTTCATCGCATAGAGCAGATTCTTCAAAAATACCCCCCTGCACGGCTTGCCAATGAGTCCTCCCCCCTCTACTTCGTTCATGGCTGCTATGTAGCTATGCAGGAGGGCCCTCAGGCGGCAACCGGCCAATTTTGCAAGCTGTTAGACATCGCCTTTCCTCGCTCATGGGTGCTTGGGGCCCACTTTTTGGCAGGCAAAATCCACATGACCCCTGCCGGCTGGTTTATGCGCTCGTTTGCCTGGGAAAGAAGATCGCTCTACCAGCAGCTTCGCCTCTTCTGGCATGCAGCAAGCGATGTTGAGAAAACAGGCTACTGGAACGCTCTTCTTCAGGAGGAGGGCTAATGAATATTCCAAAGATAGTTCAGAGTCAGTCTCTCCTTGAAGGGGTAATCAATATTCGAAAGGACCGCCTCCTCTACCCAAACCAGCATGATTATGACTATTTTGTAGTCTCCTCTGCCAAAGAATCGGTCTCAATCCTGGCAATAAGTCCTGAAGGCCACATTCTTGTCACCCGCGAATACCGCCACGCCACCCAAAAGGTGATAACAGGCTTGCCCGGCGGCTGTCTGCACGACGGCGAATCCCCAATCGATGCCGCCCAGCGCGAACTCCTCGAGGAAACAGGCTGCACAGCAGAAAGTTTTGAAGTTTTGGGCTCATGCTATCCTCTCCCGGCCATCTTCACCCAAAAAATGACCATAGTCCTGGCAAAAGGCACCAAAAAAACCCACGACCCAAGCCCCGACCTTACCGAATCGATCCAAGCCTCTTTCATAGCCCAAGATGCAATCCTCTCCCTCCCCGACCTAGACGGCACAATGTGCTCCTCCCTCTATTTTCTGAAACACTCTAACCTAAGCTCGATTTCCTGATCTTAATCTCGATCTCGATCTTGATCGTGATCTTTAGAGGCTGTGAAAAAATACGTTTTCTTCGACCGCAGGTCTTTGGAGTGCTGCGATTTTTCTCGAGCTTTTAATTTTGCACACACCTTAATCGCAAGATCGCTTAAGGCTCACAAAGCACCTCTACCGATTCATGTAGATGTGTTTTGTAAGCTTGGGCGGTATGAAAGTAAAGGTGTGTGGTCGGAGTAAAAGCTCGAGAAAAATCGCAGCACTCCAAAGACCTGCGGTCGAAGAAAACGTATTTTTTCGCCTGATAGGTTATAGGTGAATTTTTATTCTTGGCTTGCTACTGAGCTGATCTGCCGCAAGTGATAACAAAAAATCGGATGTTCGTACTGGATTCAGCTTAGCATCCAGTTGAAGAAAAGCCAGGCCAACACTTAGTCCTATTCTATCAGTCAGTTCTGATAAAGTCGTTGGTTCTTCACGCAGCTGATGAATCGCAAGAGCTTGTATTACTTCAGATGCTTGCGCAGGATTTGCCCTAACGGACACCGCAAGAGCGCAAAGGGACACCGCTTTGCCAAACCCTAACAGCTCCTCATATTTCGATAAGTTACCAGACTTTTGCATATCATAATAACGAGCTGGACTCATTATACTCATATTCATATCACTCATAACATTTCCTCACTTTATTTATTGTGCCAAAATATAAATATTAGAGTCATTTTTGTCAATTTTAGGCGGCCCTTTTCTGGGTAATTAGGGTCAGACTAATTGGGGTCAGATTTACGCACCATGGGCAGGATCGTTATCTACAAGTAGAGTTATTTTTTTATGCCATACGAACATTTTGTATCACTTGACATAATTCGCTATATCATACTATAATCAATTCCAGATCGAACTAAATATGGATTGAAATGAAAATACTTTCTTTGCGGAACTTTTTTCTTTGGATATTTGCCATTATGGGCTTGATTGCTGCTATATTAGTTTGTATGCTAGCGATGCCTCTCAATGAACCTAAGATGTTAGAAACTGTCTGTAAAGGGGCACTGTCCATCAATCAAGAAGAAAAGCCGCAACTTACCCATTTCCAGGCTCGCGATGGAACATGGCTTGCCTACCGTCTATATCCTGCTTCGAATAATAAAACCGAACAATTAGCAATTCTTGCGCATGGCTCCTCCGGATCATCAAGTGAAATGAATATGATCGGTAAAGCTCTTGCTGATAGCGGCATCACAAGCGTTGCTATTGATATACGAGGTCATGGAGCGTCAGGTGCGCGCGCAGATATTAGCTATCTAGGTCAACTTGAAGATGACCTTTCAGATTTATTAGAAGAATTACATACAATCCACCGAGCGGCAAAAGTAATGCTCATTGGTCATTCATCAGGCGGCGGTTTTGCTTTAAGAATCGCCGGAAGCTCTCTTGCGACAAAGTTTGATCGCTTCTTGCTGCTTGCACCCTATCTTGGATATTCTGCACCAACAAACCGCACCGATGAGAGCGCGAGCACTTGGGTTGAGGTTGACCTTCCTCGAATGATTGCAATCAACTTACTTTCGCAAATCGGTATCGACTGGCTCCAAGGCATGCCAACAATCGCCTTCGCCAGCGCCCCTAACAGCAAAAAACAGGTCACTTCTTGCTATAGCTACCGTTTAATGATCAACTATGGCCCGCCGGAGGATTGGAAAGAGGCATTTCTAAAATCAGCTAGCCGTATAGAAGTTATCGCAGGAAAAAACGATGAGCTCATGAATAGCCCTGCGTTTCTGGCAGCTCTTGAGCCGCTCGGAGTTAAAGTAGAGTTGCTTGATGATGTTGACCATATGGGCGTAGTCTACACTCAATCTTCACTTGAAGCCATCCGAAAAGCAGCATATATTCCTTAACCGAATGCCCTTGCCCTTTCACCCTGTCAGCATTGGATGTTCATCGAAATAATCCTTGAAACGGCAGAAGATATAACGCCTTGAGCAATATTTATCAAGCTTGCTCGGGTGGAAAAATGAAAAGCAAGCGTGCATGACAAGAGGCAAAGAGAAAGAGAATAAAAAGAACTTGTAAATATTTTCTAATTATACTATACTTGTTTTTTTATGATATAGTGTTAACTAACAAAAAATAAATCAAAATGAATGGATTAGGATTAGATACAGAATACAAGCGCCCGCGAACTCCCGACTATCAGGATGACTCTTTTGAAGCTCGTAAGCGCGCAGCTCCTGCTGACGATCGCATAGAAACTATCTTTAATGCAGAACTGCTGCATGTACCCTCAGCGCAATCAGTTTCGATCTCTGATTGGGAATTTGTTCATCGTGCTGCATACCACCCACTTTGCAAAACATTTATATTCTCCGAAGGAAAAAATATTACAGACGAGGGATTTATCAGATTCCTTAACGGCCGCTCGCTCCTGGAAACTATTGTAATTGAACACTGCCCAATGATTACCAATAACGTTCTCTGGGCCATCCGTACCAATTGCCCAAACCTTCGCAAACTTTCTATAATAAATTGCCCCCGCATTACTGATGAAGGCGTAGAGGTACTTACTAAAAAATGCAGGAATCTCGAAGTGCTGGAATTAGATTTCTGTACAAAGCTTACAGATGAATCACTTTTTGCCATAGCAAGGACATGCCATAAGCTGTGCGCATTTTCAATGTGTGTCTGTAAAAAGGTTACTTTGGATGGATTTATCCCTCTACTTAAGAACTGTCGAAATCTACAAAAAATCGACCTCTGGGGCTGTACGCAGGTTACGGACGACTGGGTTCGGGCCATAATTACCCATAGACAGAATGGTTTAAAAGTCGATCTAGATAATTGTCCCAATGTATCAGTTTCTGCTCGCAAAGAAATGAAACGTCTCGGAAGTCTCTGTTCCGCATAGCTGCACCCTCTATTTTTTAAAAAGTACAATTAAATATTGAAATTAAGTTTGAAATGATATATGATTTGTTCTTCAATATTAAAAATGGGGAATAATAATGACAAGGATTAATAAGGGTATAATAGAAGTTCCAAAGCCGATAGAAAAATTTGGTACCTTTCATGGGATGACTGAACGGTTCTTCGACGCTGTTGGCAAGATTGTCGGCGCAGTTGATTGCGTTACAAAAACGGTATCGGGAGTTGTAAAGGATGGACTTGGATCGCTTGGCTTTTTTAGCGGACTTGGCATTATTGCTGCAGTTCCAAGCGCTGTAAGTAATGTCAGCAAAATGATACGCGGCTCCTCAGTTGTTGAACGCGTGAAGGGTGCTTTTAATGCTGCGGCAAATCTTGGCGACTGCTGGAACGCGACAAATGGTGTTCTTTCAGGCTTGGAAACTGTTGGGGTTATTGCGGCAAAATCGCTCTCCTGGACAGGTGTAGTATCAGCCGTGCTCTTTCCATTGCAGCTTGTAGAGATCGGAAATCACCTTCACGATCTAAAGCAGACGCGCGAAGATAGAAAAAATATACTTTCTAACATATCTGTGAAGGACCTTACCCATTCATGTAAGTATGTGATTGCAAATCACGACAGCCTCGGCAAGTCGCTTTGCATTACAAAACATGCAAAAATTGATGAGATGGCAAAAACCATTCTAAGCAAAGGCGAAGCAGGAAGAAAAGAGGGCGAAGAGTTTGTTAAAACTATCAGAGGCCGCATACATACTAAGCATAATCATGAAGTTGGCGCCATTTATCTTAAGGGAGCTGCCATCGGTTCAGGACTAGGTGTACTTGCAACAGGGCCAAACCCCATAGCCTTAGGCTTTGCCGCAGGAACTGGTTTAGCGATTATAGGCCATTTTGGAGCCGGAAAGCTTCTTTTAAATAAGAACCCATTCCAAGCGCCGAAAAACGTATGGTATGCAAAGCTAGCAGAAAAGATGCGAGGAGTCTTTGCCGTGGCAACAGATGCGATGGCTAGGAAAGTTGATGCACGCTTCCCCTTTAAACCTAACCTGGCTGCAGTTTCAGCGGCTGCATAAATTTAAAGCCTCTTTGGACTCTACGAGGACGCCAAAGAGGCTTTTTGTTTGCTGATACCACTTATTGCATCTTACTACATGCGCCTTTTGACTTCGTCTTTTACAATATGGAATCCAAGATCCCCTATCAGCTTGTCAAACTCCGCACGCGTAGCAGCAGGTGCGTGGTGCTCAACCATTGCTTGACGTGTCTTTGTGAGGCCATATTTAGCGTTTGTTTCAAGAGCCCAGGTAATTTTAGCCTTGTCTTGGGTCATACCCTTCTCTTTCAATGGCCTATAGGTCATAGCAAGGTCATCAAGGCGATCTCTAATCTGCTGTCTGTTTTGCTGCATCGGCGCAACATGCGGCATATCGATATCATCGTCTACATCGGGTGCGGGTGCGTCTAATGGCTCATCATCATTGTTATAGTCATAGTTATTGTCATAATTATCCACTCTGGGGGCCGGCGCTCCCGCTTGCGGCGCTTGCGGGGCCGGGGGCTTTTCCTCCGCTTTTGGCGGTTGAGGGTTAGGAGTAGAAGATGTGCCGCTAAATAAACTGCCTACTAACCTGGACCAAAGCCCGGGGCCTGGGGGCCTGTTTCGACCAAGACCAGGAGGTGGTATTAGAACGGTTTGCATAGGCTGGCGTACCGGCTTTTGCTGTTTAGGCTGAGAAGGCGGTAGCAAGGCAAGCGGCTTTTGCTGTTTAGGCACTCTAGGAAGCAATAGCGGGGCCGGCTTTGCAGAAGGGTTGGATTTAGCAATTTTAGCAGCGGGCTTTGACTCTAATAAATTGCCGTGAAGACCGCGTGCAACATCTTCTGGGGTTGAGTACCACTTTCCAGCGATGCCATATGGCGTTTTTGATCGAGCAGGATCGATTTGGACAGTATATCTTTTGAGTTTATTACCATCGTGCACCCATAGGATGAAGCTTGTAAATTGAGGAGGCGCGCCAATTATCCAATCTTTCCAGCCTTGTACTATCATCTTGTTTGGTTCAGGGGCTATTGCCCATGAGCCCGGCTTCCAGGTTAAGCCAACAGGGTTGCCCTTAACGAGCTTGCCGTAATAAAAGCTCTTGTCATTTCTCAACTCAGCGCAAAGATCCTTAAGCGGTATTTCTCGATCGGGAAGATCTTTAAGATTTTTTCGTGAGGCTTGCATGGAGAACAATGGCTTGTTGTCTATATCTAAAACTACGCTAAGAGGCACATCATTAGAATAGGTTTTGCCAAGCCAGACGACCGACCCGTCGCCCTTTATGGTAAGATCCTTTTCAACAACCCCATCATCGGTTGCATACACCACCTTTAAGAGGCTTGGATCTGAGGTTTCGTACACAAATGCGCCCGCACGGTGTGGACTGAGGCCGCAGGTAAGCTGATGTGTGATCTCAGCCTTAAGTTTTTCTACTTCGTCGCTTTGGGCAAACAGCCCGCTTTCTTCGGCGCCAACAAGCAGTTCATCGTGCGACTTTGTAATAGCATTCTGTTTTACGGGACCTGTGGCTATAAATTGTAGCGCTTGGCTAAGGGGCCAGCTTGTGGGATTATCGATTTCTTTTTTAAACTTTTCCACGGTCGTAAAGTTCCGAGTTTTATCCTCAATAGGCATATCATCTTCATCGATCTCTTGCAGTAGAACTGTCCCGTTTAAGCCGACAGTGACAGTTTCGCGTTTGATCTTATCACTCTCAGGCATTAGCGTGGAGAGAGTGTAGCCGCTATCGGCCGGCGCAAGAGCAACAACCGCAACATCTACCTTGCCTTCAGCCTTTCGTACGCTTGCTGTCTCATAATAGGGCTTCATGAGTGTATCAAAATGCACTTTTCCGTAAGGCTTAACGTTGAGCATTGTTTCAATCTTTTGAGAAAGGCGCATAAAAAGTTCTGCTGCATCTTCCTGAGGTTTTATCTCGATGCTGAATAGAGTTCCTATTTGGATCGTTTTATCTGTTATTGTGCATTTTTGGTCTTTCCAGTTGCCATTTTCTAACACTGACACAGTAAAGTTGTTTTTGTTTTTACTTTTACTTTCGATATTTTTCCATATAAAAAAGCAGTTATTTTCTCCGACGGGAGGAGTGTGAGTCTCTAGGTGGCCGCTTTTAAGGGGAGGAATCGAGTTTTTAAGAGCTTCAGCCAGTTGAGTTACTTTCGCTTTTTCTACGTATAGCGATACAGAAGTAATAAATTCCTTCACAGGGATCTGGTGAATGCCGGTATACCGCCCACGTGTTAAAAATTCCATAACTCGGATAATAACTTTTTTATACCAGGGGCTGCTATTCCAAAGCTTGGTGCGTGCACGCTTATTTACGTCCTGAACTTCGTTAAGTGTCAGAATCTTAACATCTTCCGGTTCAATAGCCACCGCAACAGGAGGCGCAGCTTGTGTTTCGTGAAGGGCTGTTGTAATCTTTACTATACGCGCATCTAGCTCTGTTACAGAGACTTGCGGCTCTGCCTCAGTATGAAGCTCATTATATAAAGTCTTATAGTCCTTAATAAAAGCAGGTAACTCGTTAGACATAATAGCCTCCTCACGGTCTATCTATAGTAATACAATATTTTTAAAATATTATCAATCATTAATTATAGATGGTTGACTTTTGGAGCCAGCAAAGGACATAAAGGACCAAAAGGACCAAAAGGACAGTAAAGTCCTTTATGTCCCTTATGTCCTTTTGGTCCCTTCCTGGTTCCAAAAGCTACCTCACCCTTTAAGTGGTAGTAGCAACTGCCGGTTGGCGGTGAAAGAGCCTGTTGAAAGCGTCAGCTATCTTGTTTGCGCATCTTGTGAGGCAGCCGGGTTCGGATTCTACAAACGGGTGGTTGTGGTAGAGCACTTTTTCTATGCCGTAGAGTGTGAGGGCTGTGGCTCCGACTATGCCAAAGGCGCCGAGGGCAATTGGGCTTGTTGGGACGGCGATGAGTGCAATAGAAACCCCAACGCCTGCTGTCTTACAGATTGTCTGCGCAAGTTCTGTGCCGCACTTTGTATTGATGCGGCTGCGCAGGCGCTTGTAAAAGTCTTCAGCTTTTTCTAGTGACATTTTGCCATCGAGGGCGTCACGCGCTCTTCCAACGATATTTGCATCTTTGCCAAGCTTTAGTACGACTCTTATGGTCTTTTCATTGTCGCGAATGTAGGTGCAAGCTTTTGTAATGTTTGCAACGCGCTCTTCGCGTGTTGTAAGTTTTCGTGGATCTTGCGAATTGTCAAGAAGGTTTTTGCGCAGTTTGAATGTATCGCGAAGGTCTGGAACTTGAGGAAGAAGTGTAAAGACAGAGGTTGCAAGAGCAGTAATTCCAAGAGCAAGCTTTGGAATAGGACTATCTTTTATAACTGCAGATACGCCTTGAGCGCCTTTAATGACAGCGTTGATTCCGAAGATTAATACTTTATTATCACGAATGGAAGTTTTGTATAGCGAAATAAAAAAGTTCTGAACGTTATTTAAAGCCGTGGGCTTGCTAACAACATTTGTCATATAGGGCTCCTAATTAATTATAGATGAACTGGAATTATATCATTAAAAATAATTAATTAGAAAGGACTTTCTTTTCAATACTAAGCCATTTATCTACGGCATTATATTTAGTTCGCAGTTTATTATATTCAGATTCCGAATAGATATTCCAGAATTCTTCATGCGAGTAGCAAGAATTGGTGTAGAGCCACTTTTTGCCTTGGTGGAGATGCAGCTCCCTTTCCAGCTCTTTAAGCGCCTCAGGTAGCGGTTTTGTAGTCTTGGGTATGCCATATACACCAATATTGATACTATTTGCGCCATTAAGGCTGTGGGGGGCAAAAATGGAGGCTGTTTTTTGCGCCTTGACCGGGCAAAGCCAAAGGGGGTAGATCGGGCAGATCCTATCGACAGATTCAAAGAATTCCTTTACTGTTGATGTTGGCAGCGTGAAATCTTGCACAACAAAGCGATCTTGGACCCACTCTTCACAGGAGTGTAAAAAGGAGAAGAGAAACTGGCTTGAACTGAAGGGGTGTGTCAGTAACCTGGCAAGACCATTTGGAGCTAAAACATTCGCAAATCTAAAACGTTCATCATCTGTAAAGGGCTTTGGCTGTTGTATCTTCCAAATGCCTTCTAAAAAGAGCTTTTTTAAGATGGGAAGGCGAAAGACATAGGCTCCCATCCAAAAGGCTCCCCTGTCGTAGCGAAAAAGGTAGTCGATAAGCGGCATGCTAAACGAAAAAACATCTCTCTTTGCAAATTGGTAATACCAGGGGGCAGATGGCCCCTCCTGAAAGAGCGTGCCGACAGGAGCATCTACCGGATTTCCTTCAAGAACCACGCCATCATCTTTTGAAAAAATAACACCTTCTAAGTACTCAGGGGGGCACTCTTTGTGCATGAGGTCGTCTATTATTTGGACGGTATCTTTGGCGCTATATGTTTTGTGAGCCTTTATATGGACCCACTTGGGTGCCTTTTGAAGCTTCACTTCAGCCGACAGCAGCAAGCCTAGCGAACCATATGAGCCGGGAAGGCCATGAAAAAGGTCTTCATGAGCATTTTGAGAAGCATTTATAACTGATCCATCGCCAAGCAGCACTTCAAAGCGCGTGCAAATGTCATGAAAAAGCCCATACTTGTGCGAAGTTGACTCTCCTCCGCAGCCATTTATGGCACCGCCCACAGTTATACCCTTAAATTCAGGCACAACAAGCGGAATAAGTCCTTTTCTTGCGGTTTTAGAGGCAAGCTCGTACATGCTCACGCGCGGCTCGCAGAGGGCCACAAGCCTTTCCGGATCGATCGATAAAATGCGATTGAGGCCATCTATAGAGAGCTTTTTGGTCTCATTTTTATAGCCTGAAGAGCGGGTAGTATTGGACTGGAGGGACTGTTTAGCAAGTGAGACCTTGCCCCCTGCCCGCACCTCGTCTTGTAGTCGTTTTACTGCTTCTTCGTGTAAATGTTCCATAACGCTATTGAGCATCTTATAACAGCTTGGCACACTACATTCAAGAAAAGAAGTTGCGGCGAAGAGCTGGAGTAGAGCGGGATGGCTCTAGATGCTATGTCGGCAGTTTTTGTTGCACATTCAAGAAGATGCCTTGCCCCGCCTTTAGAGGTAAAAGTAGCAACTCTTGTGCCCAGCGAGATGCAGTCATAGGGTAGCTTTCCTGCGCTATAGTATGGCGTCCAGAACGCAAAACTACTTGAGAAGAGGTTTACATCTGATCCTACCTTACAAAACCAGGAGATGGACGATACCAAGGCCTTAGTGCGGCGAATATTTGCCCAAAAATGGCAAGAAGTTGAAAGCTTTCGCATACCTAAAAAGCCATGGATAGACGAAAAAATATTGGTGTAGCGTGCGGCTCGAGCCATTTCATCAGAAATGGGCGACCACTCATTGGAACAATTCACGACAGAGCGAAAGGCCTTAAAAAAGAGCCTGGAAGTGTGGGATAATGGAGACATTTGGCTATCATACAAAAGCGGTCAATTTAAATTAAGGACCAAAGGGACATAAAGGACCAAAAGGACATAAGGGACATAAAGGACCATAGTCACCTGTCCTTTTCGTCCTTTATGTCCCTTATGTCCTTTATGTCCTTTTGGTCCTTTCCCAACTGGTTCTTTATGCTGCTACTTTTACAGGAGCTGGTGGTTTGTAGAATAAATTATGAAAAGCCGCTTTAGTCACCTTTACCGTGGTTCGAGCCCCTTTAAAGACTCGAGCATAGAGCATTGGCTTTTCATCTTTTACCACATCGCCATGAGGGATAAATTTGCTGTATGCAAAGTTTCCAAGGCCGATTACTGCCATGGCAAGGCCGGCAATTACAAGTCCGACAGCTGCCGGGGGGCACGTTATTGAGAGGATGGTGCAGACGCAGCCTGCTGCGGAAAGTGCGGTATCCAGAGCGGCTACGCCTACATGTTCAGAAATTCTCTGCTTAAAGCTATCTTTGATTCGCTTAGTCTCTTGCCCTGCGCTTTTACGAATTTCGGCATTTTCTGAGCGAAGATTTACGAGTATCCCCTCAAGCCTATCTTTTATGGGGCAGTCCTTTGTGATTACTTTAAACTTATGCAGTTTGGGCAGCTCTTTTAGTAACAGCTTAACGCGCCGTACATTGATGTCAGGCTCGGTAAGAGATTCCGTATGCTTTACAAGCTTTAAGTTTGATCGAAAATCGCTCATAAATTTGATCTTTTCACCGCACTTGTATGAGGTTACAAGCGTTGTCATAAAGCTTACCGGTAAGAAGACCCAGCTTGTGATCTTTGTCCAGGCCATGGCAGTCGCTGAGATAAGATGGAGCTTTTCCAGGTAATAAAAGACTGTTTTTACAAGACCTACGACGTTCTTTGAGTACTTATAAATTTTAACTGCAGTTATGACCTTTGTCCGTAAATTGCCCTCAGGTTTGAAAATTTTATATACGTTGTAGCATAATTTTGGGAAAGCCATAAGTCCCTTAATTAGCTTAAAACACTTTATGGCAACGAGGGCCTCTTCAAGATGCTCGTGGTTTTTGATGAGTTTTAAGGTGAGTTTAACAGACTTTTTGAAAATGCTTACAACTTTAGTAAAAACTGAGTAACTTTCAGGACCATGGTGGATAAATAGATCCAAAGGCTTTCTGGCTGTCGGACTTATACTAGCGATCGGCATCGAATAACCCTCCTAAATTAAATGAAGAATTATTATATCATACTAATATATTTGTTGTCTATTAAGATAATAATAGTATTTTTAATTCATTGCCTATGGCTTCTGCCTTAGACTCCCCCGTTTCTCTGCTCAAGACGTAGATTTTGATCCTTGGCTCGGTCCCGGAGGGGCGAACAATCGCTTTGCTGCCATCTTCTAGCTCAAGAATAACTACATCCGAAAGAGGCAAATCAGAGGGTTTTAAAAGGTCTTTTACCTGGCTAATGGGGTATTGAAGAATCTTGCCGTGGCAGCTGGACCTGAGGTGCTGCATAGCCTGTTTCATGCGCTCTTTGCCCTCCATAGTCTCTTCGTAGTCCACGGAGACTAAATGCTCAGCATAGGTGCCGTAGCGCAGGTAAAGGTCATTTAAGAGGTCTATAAGGGTTTTTCCCTTTTCTTTAGCATAGAGTGCAATTTCAGCGATAAGGCAGGAGGCAGTAATGGCATCTTTATCGCGTACGACCGAGCCCAAGAGGCAGCCGTAGGACTCTTCTCCCCCAAAAACAAAGGTATAGGAGCCGGGGCTATTTTCCCACTCCCTAATCTTTTCTGCAATGTACTTAAAGCCGGTAAGAACGTCAAAGCAGGCGGCATTGTGCGCCTCTACTATCTTGCGGAAAAGCTCGGTTGTGACAATGGTTTTTATAAAGGCAGCTTTACTTGGCAGCCTATCGGCCTGGCAGATATATTCTGCAGCAAGTGAGATCATCTGGTTGCCTGTTAGAGGCACTGCCTTTTCCCCATGGCGTACAACAACACCTAGGCGGTCGCAGTCGGGGTCGGTGGCAATAAAGATGTCGGCGCCAGTATGTAAAAGCTTGTCTATACCCAGATTGAGGGCCGCTTTTTCTTCGGGATTCGGCTTTTTGCAGGTTGGAAAGTCGCCGTCGGGTATGATCTGTTCATCCACAAAGCTCAAATTTGTAAAACCAAAGCGCATAAGGGCCTTTGGCACCATTGCAGAACCGGTTCCATGAAGGCTAGAGTAGAGGATTTTTAGGCCGCTGCCCTTTTCATGGCACATTTGGGGCCAAAGCTGGAGCGGCTCGATGGCCTTGAGATATGCCTCGTCAACCTCTTCTCCCATCATATGGATGAGCGGCGATGTAAGGGGCGCTAATTTTACTTGGTCGGGGTCATTGAGCGCTTCAACCTCTTTGATTATGCCAGCGTCATGGGGCGCCAGTACCTGGGCGCCATCGCTCCAGTATACCTTGAAGCCATTGTAGAGGGGCGGATTGTGCGACGCTGTGATCATGATGGCGCTGGAGCAGTGGAGAGTGCGGCAGGCAAAAGAGACAAGCGGCGTTGGCCGAATCTCTGAAAAGAGGTAAACGGTAATGCCGTTGCCTGCAAGAGTGCGGCTTGCCTCCTGGGCAAAGAGCTTTGAATTATGACGAGAATCATAGCCGATTGCCACACTTATAGTAGAACCAACACTCTTTGTAAGGTAGTTTGCAAGCCCTTGAGTTGCCCTGCGGACAGTGTAGATATTCATGCGGTTTGTGCCCACGCCCATCAGGCCGCGCATGCCGCCGGTTCCGAAGGATAGGTTGGTGTAAAATGCGTCTACAAGAGCTTCAGGGTTGGTTTTTTGCAGGAGGCGAATTGCATCTTTTGTTGCGATGTCAAAGTTCTTTTCGAGCCAGTAGTTGATTTTAGTTTGGATTTCGTTTGCGTTCATAAAATATCTCCTGTATACTTGAGAGACTATTTCTTATGCATTTTTTATACCTATTGATCAAGTATTATATGAGCGTTAGAGACCTAATTATCCTTGGCACATCAAGCCAGCAGCCGACACGATTTCGCAACCATGGCGCCTACCTCTTTCGCTGGAATAATGAGGGGCTGCTCTTTGACCCGGGCGAAGGCACTCAGCGGCAGTTTATCTTTGCCGACATTGCCCCCACAGTGATTACGCGCATATTTGTAAGCCACTTTCATGGCGATCACTGCCTCGGCCTTGGCTCTATTTTGATGCGCCTTAATCTCGATAAAGTAACCCACCCTATCCACTGCTACTATCCTGCATCAGGAAAGAAATATTTTGATAGGCTGCGTTACGGCACAAGCTACCACGAGCAGATACATGTTGTTGAGCACCCTGTCGAAAAGCCGGGCGTTGTCCATGATGATGGAGCCTTCTGCATAGAAGCCACCTTCCTTGACCACGGCATTGAAAATATCGGCTGGAGGATAACTGAGGCCCCTACGCGAAAGTTTGACCGAGAGCTTCTAAAAAAGCATGGCATCGCCGGCCCAAACGTCACCCTGCTCGAAGAAAAAAAAGAGCTCGAAATTGAGGGAAGGCGCGTTACAATAGACGACGTAAGCGTGGTCCGTCCGGGAGAGTCTATAGCCGTAGTTATCGACACACGCAACTGCCAAGAGGCGATCGACATAGCCAAAGGCGCCCGCATGCTCCTTGCCGAAAGCACCTACCTCGAAGAGGAAAAGGAGCTTGCCCGCAAACACTTTCACCTCACCGCCAAAGATGCGGCAATGATGGCCACCCAGGCCGGCGCAGAGGAGCTCATACTCACGCACTTTTCAGCACGCTACACAAGCGCCAAAGTCTTCGAAGAGGAGGCAAAGCCCTATTTTGCTAATGTGCATGCTGCAGAAGACTTTATGCGGTTTCCGTTTCCTAAGAAAAAATAAATCGAGCTGAAGGCTGACCTTTTCTCAGAGAAATTTCGGTCAGACGGCGAAGCCTTTGGAGTGCTGCGATTCTTCTCGAGCTTTCACTTTGACCACGCACCCTAATAGCCTCACGGCCCAAGCTTAAAATTGCTATGCCTTAAAGTTTGCCATTGGGCTTTAGGAGTAGTTGTAAAGGTAATTTGCAGCTTGGGCGGTGAGGCTATTAGGGTGTGTGGTCAAAGTGAAAGCGACGAATGATCGTCGCACTCCAGAACCTACGGTGTGGCAACCCATTCCGTGAGAGAAAATAACCTTTAGCCTTTTTAAGCACTCTGTTTACGTTTTCGACCGCGTATGACCTGAGCTTGCGGTTTCCAATTAATCTTCATCGCCTCTAACGCCTCAGCAATACTTTTTTTGCGCTCTTCGTCGGGCTGGCGGCGCAGTTTGTTTTGCTTTACGTGGTCGACAATGGAGTTTAGGACTGTTTGCAAGCCGATGAGGGAGGCAACAGCGTCGGTTGCGTCTATCACGGTTTCGCCATACATGGCCATGCCTTGGGCGGCGCGCCGTATTTCATTGTCTGAGTGGCTGCTTATGGCTTTAAAAAGGCCCTGAAGCTGCTCCAGGTTTTGACCAAGGTCATACTCCTTTTCGCGGCCGGGAAGGGTGATGGTAAAAAAGCGCCAGAGAACGCCTCCCTTGGCCTGAAAGGCAAGGTTTCCCTCTTGCGTAGTGCGAATAAGTACGCGTTCTATCGCCTTGTTGCTGGAGGTATTTGCAAATACTTCCTCAAGGCTTTTGGCAAGACTTAATAGTTTGCCGAGTGCATCAAGATCAATGACCTGTGATATGGCTGTACTCATTTTGGCTTCCTATTAGAATACAGCTATATTCTTACCACAATGGGCCTTTTTTTGTAAGAGGTTCTAAGGATTAGAATATTGCTTCGCGCGCCTTCTCCTTGAAAATATGGTGTGCCCGCAGAAATGAAATAAGGTCATGCTCTTCTACAACATCCTCTCCCATCTGTTCTATCGTCCCATATCCATTTTTATATAGAGCTTTTTTAATAAGCTCTTCTGCCTTTGTTGCATCGAGCGTAAGCCCCTCGAGGTGGTATCGGTGCCTATTTTTAATGAGAGTAAGCTCATTTTGTTCACTTTTCCAGAGACTATCTTTGGGTTTATTTGGCAGATTTTCAAACTCCTCAATGAGATTAGAGAGCGCCGCCCGGCACTCTTTTCTCTTTTCGATTTCTTGTTCAGTGGCAATGAGAGAAGTCTCGTGTACTTTTGTTCCAGCGGATGCCTTTTCAAGCGCGGCATATGCGTGTAAATGTCCTTTTACCTCTTGAATCCTCTCTACCATGCTATCAGGTATTGGGACAGCTTGTTGAGTAAATGCTTTTATAATAAGCGCTTCAATAACATCGATCCTTGGAGCTATTTCTTCAGCTTTTAGAGAGTGTGTCTTTAAAAAATTGTAGTTTTCGACTAATGCCACGTTGTCATGTGCCGTTCTGCCCTTATATTGGCCAAGAGAGTGCATAAGAAAGCTTTTACCCTTCTCAAACTCAACCCCATAGGCCTCTTTCACCAGGAGATCTAAGCTTTTTCTAAGCTTCTGCTCTGCATCTTTTAGGGTAGGTTGTGGAGGTAGTGGAGGAGGAGGTGCGGGCATCGGAGGTTCGGCAGGTTTAGCCTGTGCAACTGCCGCTTGAGGCAGCACAAGTTTCTTCCTTATCTCCTCTACAAACTTTGCATCGTAGCGAGTTTTTGGATAGAGGCTATCTTTATACTTCATCAAAGCGCTGACAAGATCCTCTCGCTTTACAGAAATAACTTTACCTTTGATGTTGCTCGCGATCGACTTTTCAACAGCCTTAACATCCTTTCTGGCAAGCCCTATCCACTGCAATGTTGCCTCAAAGTCTTTGACATTAACTTCGATTGGCTGAGCAGCATCAAGCCCTGCCATAGCCTTATGGGCTTGCATGTAGTGGCCAAGCACCCTTCGCACAGACTCAAATTCCCCAATCTTTTGGCCGGTATTGCGTTCAATATAATTGCGAATGCTCTGCTTGCTCTTAGCATCAAGCAGCACCTCTTGCCCATCAAAGGCAAAGCTTCGCCCAAAGAGCCGCGCAAAAAACTGCGTGATCCGATAAAACGACTTCAGATTGCGCCCAGTAATGCCTTGGTGCTGAGTATCAAATTCAGCACCAAAGGTAACTTCTTTAGCTGGGGGTGGTAGGTTTTGAGCTGTTACTTTTGCCATATGCACCTCCAGTGCTGTTTACCCTATTAAAATGTTAGGGTCAGAACGTTATTTAATTTCAGAGTCACTTTGAGTTTCGTCCAATTTTGCCATTTTTTTGGCGGGATGTGTTACTTTTTCATGCTTTGGAGGCTTTGCTTCAACTGCTTCATGCCGTACTGTTTTTGTGACCTGTGGTTTTGCTTTTGGTGCTGCTGCATGGTGTTTTGGCACCTCTGCAGGACGCTCTTTTGCAGCTTTTGCCATGTCAGCCCAAGTTTTTTTACCTTCACCAGCAAGTTCTTGAGCATTTGCTTTGTCAGCTATCATGCGTCTAGTTTCAGCCTCATTGTGGATGACTTGTTCTAATTTTGTAACGGCATGTTGATGCGTTGTCTTTAATGTATCGAATTTTGCTTGATAGCGAGGGAGTTCTTTAGGATCCGCATATTGCTTGAACGACCTAAACGCTGCAGTCCATTCAGATTCCACGTCTGCAAATAATTTATTAACTACCCCAAGAGCATCTTCTGCAGTGCTGTCTCGATAATGTTTAGCCGTTGACTTTATTGCCTTTCCAGCACCATCAAGTCGTCTGTCAAAACTATCAAGATGCTTTTGTGCTTCGCCTTTTGCCTTTGTAGCTTGTGCATAGGTTAATGGTGCAGCTGTCGTCGTCTCTTCCATAAAAGCAAGACTTGCTTTTGCAGTTCTTACTGCTTCTGACTTATCGTCTGCTGTATACTTCCGAGCACGAGCTGATGGTGGTTTTGCGAGTTTCTTTTGGACAGATTCACCGTGAACCGTCTCGGATGGAGCAACAGTTTCGGTAGCAGCGGCAAAGGATTTATCCACTTTTGCTGCCGGAGGGTGGGATGTTGTAAGCCCTTTAATCTTTTTAGTCTCCCCTTTTAGAGCAGCAACCCACTGTTCACCTTCTTCGTCGCCCTTTTTCGCAGCAAGAGATTTGTCATGATCAGCTACCACGGCAACAAATTGTTCAGGAGTTACTTTAACTTCACCTATGCCGCCATTGCCAACTTTAAGAAGGTCGGCCAGTACGGCAGCGGCTTCTTCTTTATTCGGATATATTTCTTCAAGTCCCTTTCTAGCTACATCTACCGGCGCGCTTATAGGCTCTTGAGGAGCAGCAGCTCCTCTTTCTTTTTGGGCTTTACTAGAAGCTGCAGGTGTGCTCGGTAGGGCTTTCGCTCCATGAGCTGCAGGTCCTTTTTTGGGGGCTGGAATCTGATCTCTCGTGATAGTAATGTGATCTGGAAGTTCCTTTACGTAATGCTCCAGGGCATGCTTGATAAAGCTAATTTTTTGAACGGGGTAGTGGCAGTTTTTTAAAAACGCAGTTGCTGCTTTTCTTGTTTCAGAATCTAGGCAAATTACTTTACCCCCACCTATGTCCTGTTTATAGCCAAGAACTTCGGCTAGCCAGACTCTAGGCTTCGAGTGAGTGGCCTTAAAAGTATTCCAATCTGTAGCCTTAAAATTAGGCATTTCCCATTTTATTGGCTCATTAGAGTGTTTATCGTGAATGCTCATTGTGGATCTCCTCTCCTAGAGGTTTGTTTATAAAATATCTTACAACTTTTGTTTTGAAACTAGCCGGTTTATCTCAGTGGCGGCATTGCGTGCTGATTGCGCATATTCTGCGGCTTCGCCGGCTACGTTCACTATTTCTCTAAACTTTTTTAACTCTTCTATTTCGCCGAAGTTGAGGATTGGCTGAGAAGGGGCGTTTTCGGCGGCTTTTACGAGGATGTCGGCTTGTTTTGCGATTTCTGAGGCTATATTTTGGGCATCTTCTGCGGCGGTGGCTGACTCTTGGGCTTTTGCGGCATTAAGGGCGAGGTTTTCTTGGGTGGGGCTGTTTTTGGCCTTTTGCAGGAGCTGCTCTGCCTCTTCCTTGCCTGTCATGGCGACGTTTAGCTGGGCTGTTGCGGCGTCGAGGTAGGCTTGGATTTTGCCTACTACTTTCACAAGCTTATTTGTGGCGGTCTCTTGGGCGCGGCGAAGTTCCTCTTGGGCGCGCTGCATTTCGGCTTTACGGATATCTGTAAGACCCCAGCTTGGCAAAAACAGGCTTGTGAAGAAGAGCTTTATGCCCTCCTGTTTTGGCTCGATGGCATTTTCTACCTTGTGCTCAGAAATGCGCTGGAGAATTGCGTTGATGGTTCTGCAGCAGTTTTTGATTTTTGTAAGGGCATTGTAGGCAGTTTGTGACTCTTTTTGGATCGTACTTGACTCTATGGCTTTGACTAGAGTTGCCTCATCGAGGTCTATAGTCTTGTTGTGAAGCTGGTTTAGCAGGGTTGCAGTGAGTGAGTCTTGCGAGATGATATAGTACTTTTTGTTAAAGAGGCGTCCTAGCCAGTTGCAGAAGCGTGTAAATAGGCCTCCCCCCTCATAGCACACATCAAGCGCCATTTGGCCCTTATTTGAGCGCGTACGGATGTAGACATGATCTATGCCATGGCCTTGGGTTGCGGCATCTGCCGCCCTTGCTAAGTTCCAAAGCTCTACAAGCGTTGCTTGATCTAGTAGATTGTGGCTAGGCATATGGCCCCTTTTAGTTTCATTACCCTACAAATACCAATATTAAATATTTTATTCAATAAAATAATTAGTTTGTGTTTTTTGTAGACGCTGTGAAAAAATACGTTTTTTTCGACCGCAGGTCTTTGGAGTGCGGCGATTCTTCGCCGCTTTTAATTTTACACACACCTTAATCGCAAGATCGCTTAAGGCTCACAAAACACCTCTACAAATTCATGTAGAACTATTTTGTACGCTTGGGCGGTAAGGAAGTAAAGGTGTGTGGTCGAAGTAAAAGCTGCGAAGAATCGCAGCACTCCAAAGACCTACGGTCGAAGAAAACGTATTTTTTTACATCCTCTGCGGAGGACTAGCCTGAAGGACATGCTGTATAGGCTGAGAAACTTTTCTTTGAAAACAGGCTTCGCACACATTTTGCTTGAGAAGAATCATGAGAAAAAGTACCATATTGCACTTTAATACAAAGGAAATCCTCTATGTCAAAGGTATGTCAAGTAACAGGTAGAAAGCCTACACGTGGCTTTAAGTATGTCACACGCGGTATTGCGAAGAAAAATAAGGGTATCGGTCTTAAGGTTACCGGTAAAAATAGACGTGTTTTCAACCCAAACCTCAAGCACAAGCGCTTCTGGCTTCCTGATGAAAACCGCTTTATCACCCTTCGCGTTTCAGCTCAGGCGATAAGAACCATTCAGAAGAATGGCATCAAAGCTGTAATCCACAAAATGCGCAAGAGCGGCCAAAAAGTCTAATTCATGCTGGATCTGCAAAGCTTTGTTCGCCTTCTCGATAAAGAGGGTGAAATTGTTCATATCCACACTGAAGTAGATCCAACACTTGAAATTGCTGAAATTCATAGGCGCTGTGTCCAAGATAAGGGCAAAGCGCTTTTTTTTCATAAGGTCAAAAATAGCGCATTTCCCGTTGTCACCAACCTCTACGGCTCAGATAAGCGCATCGAGCTTGCCTTTGGTCAAAAGCCCGAAGCGTTTATACAAACGCTTGTAGAGCTTATCCAAGGCCCAATTCCCCCAAAAATTACCAACCTTTGGCAAAAAAGAGGCGCCCTTTCCAGCCTTTTTAGCTTAGGATTAAAGAAAAGGGCTTCCGGCCCGGTTACAGAATGCAGTATGGACCCCCCGGACTTAGAGATGCTTCCCCTCCTCAAGACCTGGCCCGATGATGGGGGCCATTTTATTACGCTGCCGCTAGTCTATACAAGCTACGGCTCCTCGCATAACCTCGGTATGTATCGCATCCAGCGCTTTGATAAGAGGACTACAGGGCTCCACTTTCAGATTGGCAAGGGGGGAGGCTTTCACCTTGCAAGGGCACTTGATGACAATGCGCTCTTGCCGGTAACTATCTTCATTGGCGGCCCTCCGGCCCTTACCATGGCAGCCATCGCTCCCCTGCCCGAAAATGTGCCCGAGCTTATCTTTGCGTCGCTTTTACAGGGAAAAAAGCTCTCCACATGTGCAGTAGATGGCCATCCCCACAGGCTCGTTGCCTCATGCGACTTTGCCCTGGTTGGCTATTCTGATCCGAAGGAGAGGCGCCTTGAAGGACCATTTGGAGACCACTTTGGCTACTATAGCCTTGCCCACGACTTTCCGGTCTTTCATTGCAAAAAAATATACCATCGAAAAGATGCGATCTACCCTGCTACCGTAGTTGGAAAACCGATCCAGGAGGATCTCTACATTGGAAATTACCTCCAAAAACTCTTTAATCCCCTCTTTCCGCTCGTTATGCCCCAGGTAAAAGCACTTCATACATATGCTGAAACTGGATTTCACCCCCTTGCAGCGGCAGTTGTCAAGGAGCGCTATGAAAAAGAGGCTTTGGCAGCCAGCTTTCGCATCCTTGGTGAAGGGCAGCTCTCGCTTACCAAGTTTTTGATCGTTACAGACCAGCCAATTGACCCTGCAAACATAAAAGTGCTCTTGGAAACAGTTCTGGCCCGCTTTTCACCCGAAAGCAGCTTTTATATATTCTCAAAGACAAGTAATGACACCCTCGACTATACCGGCCCAAAGCTTAACCACGGCTCAAAAGCTGTACTTATCGGAACAGGTAAAGAAAAGCGATCGCTTCCATCACATGTTTCAAAACAGCTTCCAAGCTCTATCAAGCATGCAATCCCCTTCTGTAAGGGCTGCCTTGTGGTTGATGGGCAAGTTGATGATTTGGAGCCTCTAAAAGAGTGGCCGCTTGTTATTTTAGTCGATGATGCTGTAAAGACTACAAGCTCAACGCTCGAGTTTTTATGGACCGTCTTTACTCGCTTTGATCCTGCAAGCGACATCAAATCTTACGATTGCCAGGTGAAAAATAATCACATATCCTATAGTCTGCCCATACTGATTGATGCACGCATGAAGCCTCATTATCCGCCGGAAGTTGTAGCGGATGATGCAACAGTAGAGCTCGTAAACAGCAAGTGGCATCGTTACGGTATTGTTTCATAAATTACCACTGAGACACTGAGCACACTGAGGAAATTTGAGAGCATTGAGAAATATAATTAAATTCTCCCTTTCTCATGCTTCCTCAGTGATCTCGGTGCCTCAGTGGTGAATTCTGCAGTAGGTATACCGCCCATGAAAAAACAGAAGCAAAAAAACAAATCGTGGCCCTACTTTAGGCTCCCTGCTCCCTTTTTATTCTTTTTGGTTATTGTATATAGCCTTGCTATCTACTTTATGATGCAGGAAAAAACAGTAGTGCTTCCTGATCAGCTTGTGCCAATACGGCTCTATTCCAACCAAGCCGGAGATGACATTAGGAGTACTTTTAAGCATGCCATTATGGGTGCTAAAGAGTCTATTTACTGCCTCATCTACTCTCTTACCGATGATGAAATTATTGATGCTTTAAAACAAAAGGCAGATGAGGGCGTACATGTCTTTGTGGTGGCAGATTCGGTGGCAACGCAAGATGCTGAAGCAAAACTTGGATCAAACGTCCACTTTTTTAAGAGGCGCCAAAAGGGCCTTATGCACAACAAGCTTTTAGCAATTGACCATGAGGTATGTTTAATAGGCTCTGCCAACTTTACGCGAGATTCACTATCGCTTCATGCAAACCTAGTGATGGGCATTGTTGCCCCTATCGTTGCCTCTAATATAGAAGAGAAGGCAAATGACCTAGCAATAAAGCGCAATCGAAAGATTGAGCCCCTCGTCTTAGCTACCCCCGAGCAGACCTTTGAGATGTCGTTTTTACCGGACGATCAAAAGGCGCTAAACAAAGTGCGCACGTCTATACTGTCTGCACAAAAAACGGTCAAGGTAGCCATGTTTACCTTCACCCACCCTGCCCTTATCGATGCCCTTGTAGAGACCCATAAGCGCGGCGTTAAAGTCCAAATAGTCATTGATAACGACTCAAGCCGCAAGACAAGCAGCATCGCCTACAATCGCTTTTTAAAAGAAAAGATGGATGTTTTGGTGAGTAAGCGCGCAGGACTTTTACACGAAAAGGTGGCAATCATCGACGACAACCTCCTCATCATGGGCTCTGCCAACTGGACAAAAGCCGCCTTCACCCAAAACTCCGAAAACATCTGCTTCTTACAGGGACTAACCGGCGAGCAACAAAAAAAGCTGAGCGACTTCTGGGCCACCACTCTAAGAGAAGCGTCATAAAATCGATTTGTAGTTGTCTATTGTGCTGCAAAATATTGATTAACAATGACTTACATCCAGCGTGACTGCACCGTAGGTTTTGGAGTGCGACGATCATTCGTCGCTTTCACTTTGACCACGCACTTTTTCACCATCACCGCCTAAGCTGCAAATTACGATACCCTATGTCTTAGAGCTTGCAGGACTTAGACTTTATGGCTTGGGCGCTAAGAATATATGGGTGCGTGGTCAAAGTGAAAGCGACGAATGATCGTCGCACTCCAAAACCTACGGTGTGGCTACCCATAACGTGACCCCCCTGCCTCGATAAACAGCCCTAAAAAACCCCTAAAAAACCTATTGATTAAAATATTTAATATGTTATATTAAAGATAACGAAATCCCAGTAGGGGGAGAGCACTATACTAAGCAGGTATGGTGCGTCTGATCTCTACAGACTCAGACGTAAAAAATAAATCTAAAGAAGGAGAGTTGCCATGACTGGTTTAAATTTAGCAAAACTAACGGGTGCAACCGATGTCGTATCGGTAGGTAAGGGTTTTGATGGACAGGGCTTTCAGGCTAAGGATTTGACCACATTTAGGAAAGACCACCCCAAAATGTACCAATTACTTAATTTACTTGGTTTAGCATGCACAGTTGAAGGAAAGACAATTTTACTTGATAGTACCACTAATCGAAATGCAAAAGCATTTCTTCAGCATAACAAGGTAGACATCCCAAGAGGGGGTTTTGTCGCTACTGCATTAAAAAATTTCCAATCAAAAAGATTAGCTTCAGATGTAATAGGCGATATAAATATGCCGGTCTCTTTATTTGAAGCTGTTCTGCAGAAGATAAGTAAACTAGACAGACAAAAACTAGTGGATTTGGAATTCAAATTCGATATTAAAGATGGCAATATCACAGTGTCGCACGAAGATTTTATTGCTGCACTGAAAGAAATGGGAATTACTATTAAAGCCACAGATCCTCGTTACAAAGGATTAGCAGATGAATTAAAAAAACAAGTTGAGTCAATGGATGTTTCAGTTGTACACAAGCGAAAAGCATCTGAAAAGTTTGCTGCGCGACCTACACCAAGGCCAGCTGTTGGTAGGCTTCCTGATGCTAAAGTTCGTGAGGAATTTAAAGATGTTTCAGATGTTGAGAAGAAAAAAATAGAACGAAGAGAAAAACTTGAAGCTCGGGAAAAAGTCTCTGAACATAAGGCTCCACGAATAACGGACGAAGAGGCAACTGCGGGTGCAAAAGCCAAGAAGGGCTTCTGGGATAAGCCAACAACTGCCGAATTTGAAGCAAAAAAGGCGGCATTTGATGAAAAGCATCCTCCTGTTCATCACAAGAGAACGCAATCACAGATGCTGCATAAAGAAGTTGTAGATATCGAGACAGATCCTAAGCTTGCAGAGTTTCGCCTTAGAGTACAAATTCGTCAAGGTGTAAACAAACTTATAGATGCGGCCTATGCCATAAAGGATGATAAGGGCGCAAGCGTACTGACTAATTCGCTTGGCATTTGGCAGGGTGAGAAATCGGAGGAAAATAGATGGATCCAGGAAAAGCACGCTGAGATAAATAAAGAGATGGAAGAGGCTTTCGACAAAGGCGTTAGCACTGGGGCACCTTTAGGACCCAACTACCTTAATGAGTTAATTTTTGGAGAAGAAAATGCATCGCGACCTGATTCGATGGGCATTGCAGGCTTAATTAAACATGGATTTAAACAGGTACGATTACAGGTTCCTCCTGAAATTAAGGATCAGATAAAAGCTCTGAAAGGTCTTGTTTCTCAATATTCTGAGTTGCGAAGCAAGGAATAATTTTAACATAACACTAAAAAAGCCCGACTCTGAACTAGAGTCGGGCTTTTTTTGTTATTCTACGATTTGGTCGGGTATATTGCGGTACACGTGGGACGCTTCAAGCGTAAGCGATCCTGTGCTATAGATTCCTCCGCCGGCACCTAATCCAAAGGTTGCAGTGTTTCTTGCTACTCTTGAAGTAATCAAGGTCAGCGAACCTGGAGTGATGTTAGCAATGCCTCCGCCATATACGGCTTGGTTGTTGAAGAACTTGCTATGGATAACTGTTGCAAGCCCAAGGTTGTACAGGCCGCCGCCATCGCCGGCTGCACTGTTGCCATCAAAGAGAGATTCTTTTATAACAACACTTGCACCATCATCGTTGAAAATGGCTCCTCCAGAGTCTGTAGCAGTATTTGCAGTGAACTTAGAGTTGCAAACAGTGAGGCTATTATCGTTGTAGATAGCTGCACCAATTGCTGAAGTGTTGTTCGTAAATATGCACTTGTTAACAGTTACAGAACTTGACGAATCATTTGAGATTGCCCCGCCCGCTTCTGTGTTGCTATTGCCGTCAAATGCCGTTTTGCAGACATAAAGTGCTGTAGTGTCTGAGTTGAGGATACCGCTGTCGCTGTTATTTTGAATCAAGCATTCACTAACACGAGATACTGAATACTCATAGTTGTAGATACCGCTTCCTGTGTTGCCGGAAATCTGTGATTGTTCTATTTCGAACTGCGCTCCATCATTGTAGACGCCATCATTTCCATTTTGGCTGATGATCGACTGTTTTACTGTAACAAGGCCAGGGTATTCATTCTCAAGTCCATATGATCCATTCTCATTGATCTCACACTCAACGATGCTGATCTGAGTGCCATAGTAGTTGTAAAATCCAGCGCCGCCATTTTGGTTGATCGAGGACTTTGAAACGCTCACATTGGCAGTATAGGAATAGACTCCGGTCGTGCTGTTTTCACTTATCGAAGATTTGTGGATTTTTGTGACGCCGCCTGTTTCGGTATATACCCCAATTCCTACGTTAGAGGTAATCAAAGACTCCCGAATGGTCAGACAGCCAAAGTTTGCAATGCCGCCTCCATCGGAGTTATCGGTCACTGCGCTCTTTATAACGTACAATGTTCCACCATTGATGATGCCATAGCTCTCATCGGCTCCTGTGATAGTCAAGTTTTTGACTGTAACGGTTGCTCCAAGATCTATTGTGAGCGGCGTTCCGCTTCCATCAGCGCTAATGGTTGCACCTGCGCCTACCCCAACGAGAGAAATTGGCTGAGGAGATGCAGGAACTTCAAAATTACCAACGATAACACCCTCGATGAGGATTGTCACAGGTTCCTTCAGGGACAAAGAGGCCGCTGTAATGGCAGCTGTAAGCTCTTCAGGTGTGGTTACAGGGGGGATTCCTCCCTTTACAACAACTTCCTCACCACCGGCCAGGCGTTGATCAGTTTCGCTATATTCTGTATGCTCTGCGCATAAGCTGTGCGTCAAAGCCCCTGCTAAGAGACACATAGTCATTAGTTTTTTCATATATTCACCTTTTCGTTTTAAGTTGAAAGACCACCTTGCAGTTCATGCAAAGAATATCTTCGTATTTTTTTTACACTCTTGGCTGATTTTAGGCTATTAAAATTTTGGAGTGC
The DNA here is from genome assembly GCA_963826935.1 of uncultured Chlamydiales bacterium. Lineage (GTDB taxonomy): Bacteria > Chlamydiota > Chlamydiia > Chlamydiales > FEN-1388 > SZAS-7. The sequence continues at coordinate 73,640 of CAWGYH010000009.1, forward strand.
TTCAAAAAAAATGAAAGGATCCTCTCCCAAAATGGATGCATGAGACCCTATTGCAGTATAAATCGAGATGCTTTACTATTGTCTGTATGTCAGCGCTTATTCCAGTAAAAAGCAATAATTCCATACAAGAAGAATCAACAAAGTCAAGAAGTTGTTCACTTTCATTAGGTAGAATATTTAACTGCGCAGCAAAGGTTGGCAAGGTCGCTCTTATTGCCACCGTTGCAGCTATGCTTCTTTTTACTCCGGTGGTTAGTGCTGTCTCTGTTCCAACAGCCCCAACAGCTCAAAATATTCTGCCTGCTCAAAGCGTTCTTGATAGAGCAGGATTTCCGCCCTACTTTTCCCGCTTTGTAGATCCCGGAGAACAGATGGTGCGGATGGGAACTGCTGCATTCAACACAGAAGATGGCATTTATACAGAAAGTCGCAGCAATGAGATAGTCACTACTGCTCTTTTTGATAACATTGGGCGGCTTAATTTCACACAACCGGCACCTCCTCGCGGCTACACACTCGAACACCAGGTAGGAGACAAGCTTCGGAAAGATAAATACTCTATTCCAACCGCAGCTTCTGAAAAATACTCAGAAGCAGTAAATTTTGTAGATGAAACATTTTTTAATGATCTATCCCCGCTAGAAATGGGACACGAGAAATTAGCGCGCTACATTATGAAGATTCATAGCAAGCTAACAGATGAAGAAAACAGGTTTAGAGATCCAAGCAGCGCAAAAAAAGATTTGGAAAATTTTAGTCTTATGCTGCAGAGGATGTGCGAGCAAAAAGTAGATCCGATAGCAATTGCCGCAGTTATTCAAACAGAGATGCAGAGCAAGAAGATCTTTCTACGCCACAATGAAAAAGTTGCAAGGATTTTGTTGAATGCGGTCCTTATTCGCTATGGCGGCCACCCACCGGTAGTCTTCCATTCAGACAACATCTACCAGAAAGCCGTCGCAAAAGCGTTAGCTGCTGGCGACCATACACTCTTTGAGAGATACCTGCGTAACAAAGAGATACCTTGGACGAGGCGCAATATTCGAACTCTCAAAGCTGAAGAAACCTACCATCCCAAAACATTTCCAGAAGATTCGGCAAATTTTTTGATAGTCGGGCAGCAACTTTCCGATGATGGCAGAACTCTTTGTCCTCTCAATTTAGAGAAAAAGCCTGCGAAAAGCTGCAGCAAGCTCGCAGCAGAAGTATATAGTCTTAAGCAAAAGGAGCTTGAGCAACTTATCTGCGAAGCGACGTGTAAAGATTGCCCAATACTCTTTCAAGGCATGCAGTTTTATATTAATCCTCATCAGCTAGAAAATTTTCAGCGGGGATATCGGGTAGCCGCTAGACGAATTTTACAAAATCCCAATTTCTTTGCTGATGATATTGCGACAGCGATTCGTGAGATAAAATACTTGCATGAAGTCCTTGTAGGCACCCTTATGAAAAGGTCTGGTAGATTTCGAAATTTTAGAAGAATGGTTTATCCTGAAAATCTTGAAGAGAGAGCTGCAAAAAAGGTAGATGCTGGGGAACTTACCCCAAAAGAATTTGCAATTTTCAGAAAAAGTTATAATGACAGAGTTGCATTGGCCCAAACTCGAGATTTTGAGACGGAAGAACTTAAAGTTTGGATTAAAGCAGGCGCCCACCTTCCCTCACATCCGGATACAATCCAGCATGATATGGACAAATTAGTCTTAGATGTCATGCTCCTTATCAGAAATAAGGTAGATCCCATCTATATTGCCTCCACCTTACATGCAGGTATTACCCGAATCTTCCCCTTTAATTACTTCAACGGCAAGCTTGCAAGGCTTCTCTTCAATGGCTACTTAAGGCGCTACCTTGGCATAAAACCAGTTCTTTTTCCAAAAAAGGCTGACTATCTTGAGATGACAGCTCTGGCCGCGAAGGGCGATATAGTCAGCTTTGCCCTCTGGATCCAGAACGATATTTTACCACAGCAAGATCGCCTCTACGAACTAAACAGCGCCGAATAATTACTCTAGTATTCACCGCAGAGCCCGCCGACGACACGCTGGGCCTGGGGTGAAACGAATGGGATCAAATTTCTACTACTTCAGGCCTCTAAAATCCCCCCAATTATGGGGTCGTTTTTCCAGCGGCAGCTGGAGCACTGCTTTAGCCCCACGTGGAATGAAAGGCCGTGAGGCCTGTAATGGAACGTGGGGTTAGGGTGCAACGTCCATATAGAGCAGTGGTAACTGCGAAACATGCCAGTATCGCAGTTACCACTGCTCTCTGCAAAGGTAGAGCGCGCGAACCCCACGTTCCATTACAGGCCTCACGGCCTTCCATTACACGTGGGGCTAAAGCTGTGTTCCAGCTGCCGCTGGAAAAACAAAGTAGCATGAAAAATTCGTCAAGGATTAATTAGAAAATCGCCATTCGTTTCACCCCAGCCTGAAAATAATTCGCCCATGGCTTTCTTTGTCTTAGACTATCACGAATACAACTAACCGCTTATATTTCTATTGGCAAATGGTGTGAGAACGGATAAAGTAGAGCCAAAATGAAGTAGGTGGTATTTATGATGCGGGCACTCATTATCGGGTATGGGAAGATGGGGCATCTTATTGCCCAGATGGCTCCTCACTATGGGATTGCAATTTCCGGTGTTGTTAGCAGCAATATTTCGATGCAAACAGCTCTTCCGGAGCGATGTGTAGCCTATACAAGCTTGACAGATGATGCGCTGCAGGGGTGCGATATTGCGATCGATTTTTCATCCCCTAAAGATATTTGCCAGCGAATAGCGCTACTTGCAAAAGCTGAAAAGCCTATCGTGGTTGGTACTACAGGGTGGGAGAAAAATGAAAAAGAGGCTCGTGAGATAATTGGAGCTCATAAAGGCGCGCTTCTTTATGCGCCAAATTTTTCGCTTGGTGTGGCTATCTTTGCCCGGCTTGTAAGCTATGCCTCAGAGCTTTTTAGTGCATTTTCACAGTATGATGTGGGCATGATTGAGATGCACCATCGCCAAAAGCAGGATGCACCCTCCGGCACAGCTATTGCTATTGCTGACAGGGTCATGCAGCACTATCCTGAGCGGGAGCTTACCGTAGATTTGCCAAAGGCAAAGGCATTAGAAAAGCAGCAGATACACCTTGCATCGTCAAGATCTGGTTTTCATCCGGGCACGCACGAAGTGGTATTTGACTCCTTAGAAGACACAATTACCCTGTCTCATCGCGCCAGGAATAGAGAGGGCTTTGCAAGCGGCGCAATAGAGGCTGCCTACTGGCTTGTCGATAAAAAAGGATTTTTCACCCTCGATGATATGATACAAGAAAAACTACAGCACAAAAAGAAAAAAAATATATGAAACTTAAAATGCAAGGTGTCTACACCGCCCTTATTACGCCATTTGATTCTGAAGGGAAGATCTGCACAAAAACATTTATAAACCAGCTTCATAGGCAGCAAAGTGGCGGCGTTGACGCTGTGGTGCTTCTTGGTACAACCGGCGAGCCCGCTACAGTCGAAGATGCAGAGCGCGATCTTTTAGTTGCGACCGCTGTAAAGGAACTTAAGGGCAAACTGCCCATTATGGTAGGCTGCGGCTCGCCCTCCACCAAAAAAACTGTTGCAATGGCAAAGCGCGCTGAAGAGCTTGGGGCCGACGCCATACAGATCCTGCTCCCCTACATGAATAAACCGACCCAAGAGGGGCTCTATTTGCATTTTGAGGCCATTTCTAAGGCCATTTCACTTCCGATATGCGTCTACAATATTCCCGGCCGCTGCGGCATCAATTTGGAAGTTGCAACCCTTGAGCGCATTGCAGAGCTTCCCAACATCATCGGCATAAAAGAGTGCAGCGGCAATTTTCAGCAGATGATGGATATTGTCGAAAAGCTCTGCCATAAGCGCCCCTATTTTAGCATGATTTCCGGCGATGACCCTGTAACACTGCCTATGATGGCAGTGGGCGCTCACGGGATAATGTCAGTCATCTCAAACCTTATCCCGCGCACTATGGTGCAGTTTGTTCAGGCAATTCAAGCGGGCAATTTTGCGCTCGCTCAAGCCCTAAACTATGCTATAAACCCCCTTATGAACGCGGTCTCCATAGAGACAAACCCCATTCCAATTAAGTATATGATGAAGCTGGCAAACCTCGACTCGGGGCTTCTTCGCCTGCCGCTAACCCAAGCTTCGCATCAGGCAGCTATTAAGATAGAGCACGCCTTTGAGGCGTGTCGCAATACGATCGACGAAGAACTACAAATTGAGGCCTATAAATGATTCGCAACCCAAACTTCGACAAAGTTCCAAGCCGCTACCTGTTTCAGGAGATCAAAACAAGAGCTGCCCAGTTCATGCAAAAAAATCCCGATGCAAAGCTCATTCGCTTAGGGATTGGCGATACGACTGAACCTGTCGGCTCTTATATTGCCTCCAAGCTTGTGGAGGCAAGTGCCGATTTAGGAACGTGCGAGGGCTATACGGGCTATGGGGCAGAACAGGGCATAAAAGAGCTTCGAGAAGCTATAAGCCGTGCTGTATATCAAGGAAAAGTAGACCCTGATGATATCTTTATTTCTGACGGCGCAAAGTGCGACCTTGGGCGCCTGCAGCTACTCTTTGGACACGACATAAAGATTGCGCTTCAAGATCCTGCCTATCCGGTCTATCTTGATAGCTCGCTGATCTTTCATGGCAGCGAAATTACCTTTTTGCCCTGCACACCCGAAAATAACTTCGTGCCTGATCTAGAAAAGGCAAAAGGATGCGATCTGCTCTTCTTATGCCTTCCAAATAACCCTACAGGCACTGTTTTTGCAAAAGTGGAACTTGAAAAAATAGTCCAGTTTGCAAGAAAGCATAAGATCATGATTGTTTTTGACACAGCCTACAGCTTTTATGTGCATGGCGACTATCCAAAAAGCATTTTTGAAATAGAGGGGGCTCAAGATGTGGCTATAGAGCTTGGCTCCTTTTCAAAGATCGCAGGCTTTAGCGGCATTCGTCTTGGCTGGACAGTGGTGCCCAAGGCGCTTCGCTATAGAAATGGACAGGCTGTAAAGCCTGACTGGATGCGCATTAACGCTACCTTCTTTAACGGCGCCTCGATCATATCACAAAAGGGAGGCCTTGCCGCCTTAAGCCCAGAAGGGATTAAAGAGGTTAAAGCCCAGGTGAAGTTTTATCAAGAAAATACCAAGATGCTGGCGGCCACCCTCAAAAAGCTTGGCTTTGAAACCTATGGCGGCATCCACTCCCCTTACGTCTGGACGCGCCTTAAAGGCCTTTCGTCGTGGGAGGCGTTTGACCTTTTGCTTGAAGAGACCCACATCATCACAACACCAGGCTCCGGCTTTGGCCCTGCCGGCGAAGGATTTTTGCGAATAAGCGGCTTTGCAAGTCGCCAAACCATTGAAGATGCGATCAGCCGCCTATTGTCAGAAAAGCTTTTACAACCTATACTAAGATGAAACAAGTAGGTACATTGTGGAAATCTGGCAGATTGCGCTTGCTCTTTTCTTAGTGGCAAATCCCATCGGCAACGCCCCTGTGTTTGTGTCGATAGTGAAAAATTTTGATTTTAAAAGGCAGAGGATTATCCTCTTTCGCGAGGCGATTTTTTCCTTCTTGCTTGCGCTTTTTTACCTCTTTATCGGCGAATGGTTTTTTACACTTTTGCAGATAAAGCCCTATGCTATAAGCCTTGCAGGGGGAACGGTCCTGCTGCTTATTGCCCTAAGCATGATCTTTCCAAAGTATGAAACAGACGGCAAGGATCGCAAGCCCGAAGAGCCCTTTATTGTGCCTATTGCGATTCCCCTCATCTCGGGCGGGGGCGTTCTTTCCACCATCATGTACTTTTCGTCGCAAGAGCAAAATATGCTCAAAATGTTTTTTGCATGCGTGATCGCCTTTACCGGCGTTACAGCAGTTGTTGTAGGCTCAGCATATCTACAAAAGATTTTGGGAAGGCGCGGCCTGCTTGCGCTGGAGCAGCTTATGGGTATGATATTGGCTATGATTTCCACCGAGATATTTGTAAAAGGTTTCACCATGTTTTTGAAGGAGTTCCAGTAGGATGACATTACTTACCCTAACGCTTATACTTTTTTTGATAATGGATCCTATTGGTCATGTAAAGGCATTTATTAAGTGCCTGGAGGGCGTGCAGCCAAAGCGCCAGCAGTTTATTATCTGGCGCGAGATGTTTATTGCATTGGGCTTTATGCTGGTCTTTAATGCAATTGGCGAGTGGCTATCTGAGCTTTTAGCTATTTCTGAGACGACCGTCTACTTAGCCTCCGGCCTTATCCTCTTTATCGTAGCTATTAAAATTATATTTCCAAGTTCTGATCCCGATGAGCTCCAGGTTCCCGAGGGCGAGCCCTTTATTGTACCTATGGCTATACCGATGGTTGCAGGGCCGGCGCTTTTAGCTACCATCATGCTCTATGCCGAGTCTGAAACTCGCATTATGCCGATGCTTTTTGCCATAATCTTTGCATGGATTGCCTCCTGCATTATCTTGATTAATTCTAAGCGTATATTAGCCCTTCTTGGCTCAAGCGGTGTTACTGCCTGTGAAAAGCTTATGGGCATGGTCCTTGTACTTATCTCTGTACAGCGGCTCGCAGCAGGCATCCTTTTGCTCTTTGGTCGCCATGCGTAACATTATGATGCAGCTTGCCTATGATGGAACAAACTATCTAGGCTGGCAGAAGACAAACCTCGATCCTACAGAGCCCAGTGTTGAGTATGTTGTTGAAACTACCCTCAGCAAGATTTTGCAGTCCCCCATCTCCCTGCAGGCTGCAAGCCGCACAGATAGAGGCGTGCATGCCCTTGGCCAGGTTATAAACTTTACGACAGAAAATGAGACGCTAACGCCTGAGCGCCTGCAGCACAGCCTCAACTGCCTTTTGCCGGAAGATATTCGCGCTCTATCCTGTTCTGAGCAAGCCCTTGACTTTCATGCAACTGTCCATGCAAAGGGAAAGCAGTATGTCTACCGCATCTTTACAGGCCCCGTAATGCTGCCCTGCCTGCGCTTTACCCACTGGCATATGTCTGAACCGCTCGATCGCGAAAAGATGCTTTCAGCCTCCCACATCCTTGTAGGCGAGCATGACTTTGTGGCTTTCCGCAACCACCGTAAAGGCATAGACTATAATGACACCGTCCGCGATGTGCATAGCATCGACCTCAAGTACAAAGAGACAAATATCATCGAAATCAGGGTCACTGCAAACAACTTCCTCTACAAAATGTGTCGCAACATCGTAGGCACCCTCGTCTATGTAGGCCTTGGTAAAATCTCGCCGGGAGCGGTCGCCAAGCTCCTCCAGGGAGAAGCCTTGCGCGCCGAGGCAGGCATCACCGCACCCGCCCAAGGCCTTACTCTAAACAAAGTTTTCTATGGCCAGCTCCAGCTATCGACGGATCAGCCTGATATAATGTGATTGGTAGAGCCTTTAGGCCCTAAAGTTTTGAGAGAGCATGCATGTTTACCCAAGAAATGTTCGTAAGCCTTGCTAACGCAGGCTGGAAGTTTACCCCTTTTGAAGAAAGTGAGCAGGGGCGATGCGCCGCCCTTGCAAAGCGTACAGCCCTTCTTCGCTTAGACAAATTAGTAAATCCATGCGCTGCTAAAGTAACCGCATGCGCCCTCACTGCCCTTGCAGGGTTAATCGAACCGCTTTTCTTTGTTTTTAGCGGATTTTTTGGAACCTTTGCCGTAAAATCCCTCTATCGCTACAAAAAGCTTCAACGGCAAATTGATGCCATTTATTCTTTAAAAACTCAGTTGCATTATCTCTACGAGGTACGCAAGGTCATTTACCATCAAAACTATACCCTCATGCTTTCCCGCAGCCAAACAAAGACTAAAAAAATTGCCCAGCAGATTGCAAAAGCTTGGCTCTCATTTCCGAATATGCTTGTAAAAGAGTTCCCGATTGACGTTGTAGAGCCCTTTATAAAACAGAAAAAAGCTATCATTTGCCATCTCTCTACCCTGCAGATTGCTTCGGCAAACCCAAAAGTCAAAAGAAAAGTATCTGGCAGCTTGCAAAGCATAGCAGAAGTCGGCAGCAATCAAGGCCCCTTAGCCGCACTCATCCTGGACTTGCAAAGATCAATAGAGCGCTTGCAGATGGCTGTAGAATCTAGCCCGAGTTTACAAGTTATGGAACGCCGCTTGATGCAATCTTTTGATCCATAATGACTTAAAGATGGGGCAGTTTACCGAGGTAGGGGCCTTGTTCACCTTTTCGGTCACGCTATGGGTCGCAACACCGTAGGTTCTGGAGTGCGACGATCATTCGTCGCTTTCACTTTGACCACACACCCTGATAGCCTCACCGCTCAAGCCACAAATCACCTAAAGCCTTGAATGACAAACTTTAAGACATAGAATTAAAGCAATTTTTAAGCCCCGAGCGGTTTTGTTATAAGGGTGCTAGGTCAAAGTGAAAGCGACGAATGATCGTCGCACTTCTAAGTAACTCAAATTGGTTTCCATGTGCCCTTACAACATGTTGTGAGCAGGTGTGTATATAAATTATTTGGAGCCAGAAAAACAGCGTAGCTAATGGCATCCTATGATTAAAAAAACCGAGTAGAGGAAAAGTGCAGATTTATGAATCACTCTTCTAAACGGGATAGCTAGGCTTCCCAATGGTATTATCGCCAACTTTTCCGACCAAACTCCAAAACAGGTATAAAACACTATTGTGCGGACGGCCAATTTTTTCCACTCTGGAGAAATTATATCAGGGTGAAATATTATTCACCCCAGTTACTTTTCGGTATCAGCGACCTTGTCGCTTGGATACTCCAAAGGCTTTCGCCGTTGACCGAAATTTCTCTGAGAAAAGGTGAATAAGGCCGAGGTAGGTAATACGGCCCCGTCTTTAAGCCATTCTGAATCAAAATCTTGCATCAATCGACATTCCCTAACTTGTAAACTCGGGCTAGCAAATCGCACTAAAATCCCGGCTATAGTAGGCTGCCGTTTTACCGACCCAAGCGCCAAGTGATAGCGCGATAATCGGTACAAACACAGTTGCATGATGGTCAATATGGCAAACCGTCATGGCTACATTTGCAGCAAGGGAGATAGCAGGTGGAAGCTTAACTTGTGTCAGCTGCTCAATCAAGCCATATGCACAGGAAGATGTGCGATGGGTGATATCTACTGCATTTTTATTTTGCATATAGCTATAAATGCCTGTGAGTATGCCCCCGATAAAAAATGGGACAAATAACTCAAAATCCGTGCAGGCAGAAAAAACACCAAGCCCAATGGCTGTTATTTTTTCGATAAGCGGCAGTAACGAATCAAAGCGCGCTTTGAGGGAATTGGTTGATCGTGATACGTGTTCATGCTTATGAAGTTCGCAACCTGAATTGCAACGTGTTAGGGAGGGGCTGGACATGATATTTTCCTTGTAAAGGGAGTTAACTTAGGTGAATTTTTCCAGAAACCCCGATACAATATTGCAAATGCAGATTCATTTGCAATAAGTAAACGAAAATCGGGTTGGAGTCCAGGCCCCAATGGTGTCAACTTAAGAAAATTTATATTAGTTCTGAAAAGGTTGTGAAATACCATCTCTCCCTTCGGGAGAAAACTCGAGTTTGGATAAGGTTCGACGGACACCGTTCTTGTATGCTTAACGTACATATTGGTGATCCATTCGGTCTCGGTCTCGGTCACGGTCTCGGTCTCGATTGTTACGAAGTATGCTTAGTTAAAGGCGAAGCTTCGCCTGCACAACGTCTACAGTCGAGACCGAGACCGAGACCGAACGGTTTACCTCCAAGATGTTATGCGCAAGCTACAAATTAGAATTGAAGCACTCAAGGGGGCAAACAGTTAAAACTATTTCTTTTTTTGGGAAATGGTGCTTAGATGGCCATACCAGGTAAATGTATAGGTTGTTTTGTTGCACAGTTTGATTGAAAAGTTATTGCCGTCTAAGAATGCGAGGTCTTGGATGGGAAGCGAAGCTTTTGAAAAAGCATTTTGCCAGTGATTTATATGATACTGCATAGTGCGGGTGCGATGTTCTATGCTTTTTGATTTAAGGTAGAGAACCGGGAGGATTACGGGGGCGAAAATAACAGTTACTACAATCGCAGTTACAAGAAGTGCGATTTTTTGCGGCCTGTCGCGAGTTTCGTAGTTTCCATCTTGCAGCAAGACTACTTTGCGCATGCCAAGGACGATGTTGAGCGGCCTTAAAAAAAAGTCATAACTTTTGCAGGCAATCGATTTATTATAGCTATGGGGATCCTCTATTTCACAAATGGCCGCTTCAATCACATGCGCCTCGCCTTTTTGCCATATGCTCAATTGCAAATACAGATGCTACGCCCATTGCAAAAAATAGGGCAGCATACATAAATGCTACAGATGCAACATCCGGCAGGATAGGGGAAACCGGCCTGAGATTAGGCTCGAAGGCATAGCTCCAAAATGGCCAGACAGAGCGAAGGGCGCCAAGCATAAACCCGACAAGAAGGGCTATTGTCTCTTGACGATATCGATTAAAGAGAAATTTTATTATGCGAGCAAAACAGACAGCACCAAGCACAATGCCAACTGCCATGCAGCCCACAATGCGAAAGGAGCTAAGATCAAATTCGCCAAGCTTTAAGTGGTGTACAAAACGTAAGAGGGCATGCAGAATTTGCTCATAGACCCCTAAAATATTGAGGATATAGCTTCCTGATATGCCAGGAAGAAGCATAGCAGAAATGGCCATGGCGCCGCACAACACAATCCAGAGGCTGTTTAATGACCCTTCCTCCCCTTTTGGGGTAACATTTGGGTCCGTTAACAAAAAGGCTGCTACCACTCCACAACAAAGTGTAAGCGCACTTTTTATGGTAAATCCATTCATAAGGCGCGCCAAGAAGATGCTAGAGCCCACCACAAGACCCATGAAGGCCGAATAGAGAAGGGGCCGCAAGTTTTCATCTAAAAGGCAGTGCTGAATTGCCTTTGCAAGAGACAGAAAGGATATGGCAACGCCCGCTATAAAGGGCAGCAAAAACTGCCAGCGAAGTTCCCGAAAAAAGGCTCGAAACTGCAGGGTACAAAGAAGTTTTAGATTTGCGCTGCTGATCGCTTGAAGGAGCTCTTCGTAGATGCCTATAATAAAAGCAACTGTCCCCCCGGATATGCCGGGGACTATATCTGCTGCTCCGACACAAAGGCCGGAAAGCAAACGTTTGAGCATCTAGACAACCTCGAGCATTTTAGCAGCATAGTAGGCAATAACCATTAAAACAAAAAAGGCAGCAATCCAGAATGACCCCGGCATCCACTTTACCCCGGCTCCATGGTTGCCGCGAGGCTCTAAGGTGCCTATGCCATAGGCAAAATCCTGCTGAATGTTCTTTTTAAAGATATCTTGGCTATCTGCTATAAGCCTTTCGCCATCAAGGCCCAAAAAGATTGCATACTGCTTTGCAAAACCTTGCGCGTAGATGGGCGATATAAGCCGCTCCATCTGCCCCTCTTCAATGGCCTGGAGATAGCCTGACCGGATAGAGGTAGAATTTTCTACGTCTTTAAGCGACAGGTTCATTTCTTTTCGTCTGGAACGGAGCATATCCCCAATTCCCTTCAGGTCTTGAGCCATAAAAAGTATCCTTGTTAAGTACTTTTGATTATAGTACATGCTGACAAAAATTGGCACAAAATAATGAATCTCGACTTTGTAACTTTTTGGTGAGCGATTTCTCCTCAGAGGGCCTTCAGCTTTAATTTAATTTCTCCGGATCGGCTTAAACAAGCATGGGGCCCCTGCCCCATCCGCGGACTTAGCCCGAAAGGGCGAAGCCCGCCTTCCGGAGAAATTAAATTAGAGATGGGGGCCCTATGTGGAGAAAGCGCCACCAAAAAGTTGCAAAGTCGAGATTAATCAGGTATTCTGATTGCCATGACAGATAAAACCCCAACAAAGCCATTCGTGGCAACATTAGATAAATCCAAAACTGAACTCTTGCGGCAAGAGCTTCAAGACCAGGGGTTTGAGTTTTCAACGCCTCCCTACACAATCTTTGCAGCAAAGAAAAAAGGGATTGCAGTTACCCTCTATACATCACTAAAGCTCACTGTGATGGGAAAAGAGATGGGTGAATTTATTGAATTTTTCTTAGAGCCAAAAATTCTTGGTACCTTTAGCTTTTCGCATCCCGTTGCAGCTCGCGAGCTTGACCTGACAGCACGAATCGGCGTTGACGAGGCTGGAAAGGGCGATTTTTTTGGCCCTCTCTGCATTGCAGCGGTATATGCTCACGGTGCAGAGATTGAGAAAATGGCAGAATTGGGAGTTCGAGACTCAAAAAATTTAAGTGATCCTGTAGCTCTTAAGCTTGCAGATATAATTAAAAAGAATTTTGCACATGAAGTGATACGCATAAGCCCTATCAAGTACAACGAGATGTACGCAAACTTTGGCAACCTCAACAGCCTGCTTGCCTGGGGCCATGCGACGGCAATAGAACAGCTTGTCCTTCGCACACACTGCAAAAATGTGGTGATCGATAAATTTGCGCATGAGTTTGTAGTGGAGCGAGCTGTAGCGAGAAAAAAGCTGGAAATAAATCTGACTCAAAAGGTGCGAGCCGAAGAGGACCTTGTTGTAGCTGCAGCCTCAATCCTTGCCAGAGCTGCCTTTTTAGACGGCATGAAAAGGCTATCTGACGAATATGGCTTTGAGCTGCCAAAGGGAGCCTCTGATAAAGTAATCCAAGCGGGTAAAAAGGCAGTAGCTACCTTTGGGCGCGATGTGTTACAAAAGATCGCAAAAACACACTTTAAGACAACATGCTTCATAGACTCCTAATTAAAAATCTTGTGCTCGTAGAATCCTCTGAAGTAACCTTTCAGCCGGGCTTTACAGCAATTACAGGTGAAACCGGCGCCGGAAAGTCGATCCTTCTCTCCTCCCTTAGCCTGCTTTTAGGAGGAAGGCTTGACAGCTCCCTTATCCGCCAGGGGGCCTCTTCCAGCATTGTTGAAGCTACATTTTCTGTTCCAAAAATCCTTCCCGAGTTAGATCTTGCGGGCATTTCTTACGATGAAAGCGGCGAGGTGACCATCCGTCGCGAGCTTTTAGCATCCGGAAAATCGCGCGCCTTCATTAACGACCAGGCAGTCCAGCTTACCCTCCTCAAAAAGCTCTCAGGCTATTTAATAGAGGTTTCGGCCCAGCATGCCCACATAGAGCTTACCCAGCAGGGAGCGCCGCTTGATATCCTAGACAGCTTTGCTGCAAACTTTGACCTTCTGGCATCCTTTCAAGCCTCTTATAAAGAGCTCTTATCGCTCATGAAAGCAAAAACTGACTTTATCGCACTGCAGCAAGAGCGCATGCGCAAGATGCAGGCAGCCCAGCGCGAAATTGAAGAAATTGACTCTATAGAGCCGCATGAAGGCGAAGATGACTCCCTCTATAGCGAATATTCGCAGCTTGCAAAGGCAACAGAAAGCAGCGAAGAGATCTCAAAGATTCTTGCCATCATGGATGGCCAGGATGGAAGCTGCCTTTCACAGCTTGGGGGCTGTAAGAGCCACTTTGACAAGCTTATTCAGAAAAATGACGCCCTAAAAGAGCAGCAGGAGAGCTTTAAGTCAGCATTTTCAACGCTGCAAGATGTAGCCTTTGAGCTTACAAAGCTTTTAGAGTCGTCCCAAGATGCCCAAATACGCTATCAAGAGATCGACGATCGCCTAAAAAAGCTGCATGAGCTAAAGAAAAAATATGGTCCAACACTTTCGGAAGTTATCAGCTGGAAAGAGAGCCAAAAAAACCACCTCAAAAAGCTTGAATGCGCATCTTTTAGCGAAGATGAACTCGATGAAAAGCTAGCTCTTTGCAAAAAAGAGGTCGATGGGCTGGCTAAAAAGCTAACAGACGCACGCCAAATCGCTGCTAAAAGCTTCTCTTGCGGCGTTACACAAGAGCTCCAGCAGCTCAATATGCCAAGTGCGCTCTTTGAAGTTGAACTTGCAGCTCAAACACGCTCACATCTTGGCGACGAGGCTATACACTTTTTCCTTACCCCAAATAGGGGCGAGCCAAGAGTGCTTGTACAAAATGGTGCAAGCGGCGGCGAGCTTGCGCGCCTCTCTCTTGCCATAAAATGTCAGATGATGGACAAAAACCCTGTCGGCACCATCCTCTTTGACGAAATAGATGCAAACATCGGCGGCGAAACCGCCACTGTCGTTGGCAAAAAACTTGTCGAACTAGGAAAATGCTGCCAGGTGCTCACCGTCACCCACTTTCCCCAAGTGGCCATGCATGCCGACAGCCACTTCAGCATAGAAAAGCAAGAAACTGAAGGAAGAACCACCTCCCGCATTCGCCTCCTTTCCACCGAAGCCGAACGCCATGCCGAGCTTAACCGCATGGTCGGCGGCATCCATATCCCCAAATAGCTTGCATTTTTTTACTGCAGTTTAGTAAGGTGCAGTGAAATATCATCGGAGGAAAATAGTGAAATACCTGATTTTTGTTACTACTCTTTTTGCTTGCACTTCGCTTTTTGCGGAAGAAAAAATGCCCGACATAGAGGTGAAGGCAGCATATAACAATATTAACCGCGCAAAGTTTAATCGCACACGCTCACAAAGGCATCACCACTTTAGCTTTAAGGAAGGCTATGTGGTAGGAACCTATACGCATCTGATCCCTCGGGCAACTGAGCTTGAATTAGGTGTGGGTTTTATGCGTACGACGTATGACTTTACACATCATCCTAGAAAGACAAGCTTTCATGAGCATCATTTCAACAACCTGCTTTTGAACTTTGGTGCCGCTACAGAGGCTTTTGAAAAGTGGGAGTGGGATGCCGGCGTTGGCCTTCAGATCAATACTGAGCATTTTAGCCTTTCGCGCTACACCTTCGTCTCCGGGGTCTTGCATGGCAAGCATCAATATAGAGACAACTGCAAGCTCCACGTCGGTATTGTAGGCAATACAGGCATGCGCTACACGCGAGTGTTGCCGGTTATTGGCTTTGACTATAAGTTTTCAGAAAAGTGGATGCTGAATGCAGTCTTTCCCCTTGATATGTCGCTTGAGTATACTATCGACAGCAACTGGTCGCTTGATGCAGCCATTCGCTACATCCTTTCTCGACAGAGGCTCAATGACCATGGGCACTATCCACGAGGGCTTGTAGCCTATCGCAACTGGGGTGCTGAAGTTGGCTTAAACTATAAGTTTAAAAAATATGTCGATATAAACCTTCATATTGGTGATGCCTTTGCCGGAAGAATGCGCATCTCTAACCGTCATGATAAACATAGAAAGCATTTACGGCTTGACTCGGCCCTTTACTACGGCCTGCAAGCTACTGTTGCCTTTTAACGATAAGGAATCTATATGAAAAAATTACTGTTTTGTTTTGCCCTCATGGGTAGCGTACTTTCTGCTGAAAATGAACCACCGCCAGCAGAATTTAGCATGCCCATGCAGCCTGCAAAGGTACAGCTCGAAAAGGCCATGCGCATCAAATTCGAGGTAAGTGAAGAGGATGTGACAACATATGGGCTTTCCAAGCCGCAAATATACAATGAAATCACCACGCGCCTTGCTCTTGCCGGCGTTCAGATCAAAGAGAATCAAAAGCTGCCGGAGTTAGTGCTGCGCATCAAGGTGATCCAAGCTGATCGAGCTGTCGCGGCCTTTGTGCAGATGGGCTTTATGGAGCCTGCATCCCTTCTTCGCAATCAGAGCATTGTCCAAGCACTTACTTGGTCACAGGCTACCATGCTCTCTTGCGCCAAAGAAGACCTCCAAAAGCAGGTGCAGCAGGTTGTAGTTCAAATGATCAACAGCTTTATCCTCGATTACCAAAAAGCATTCGTTTCGTAAAATAGATCACTCCTGAAAGGAGTGATGGCAATTACCCCAGGTCACCGCAGGTGCCCTGGGAACGATGTAGAGAAAAAGTCGCACGCCCGAAGGGTGTGCTGGAAAAACAATCGATTCCAGCACACCCTTCGGGCGTGCGAATTATTTTTTGCCTATAAATCCCCCAGGGCACCTTCGGTGACCTGGGCTAATTGCCAACACCCCTTTCAGGGGTGTCTAGTATGATTGCGCATGGCATAACGGTTTATTTAAGTTGACAGGAGAGTTCAGATAGGTGATTATATTTGCCTATGAACCAGAATTTTGCCAAAATCCCTCTTGAATGGGTAGGCCCCATTTTACTTAGCGGTCCAGAAGTTGAAGGAGAAGTAGAGGTGCCTCTTGCTACCTTTGAAGCTCCACTATGGCCCTCTACAAACCGAGGAGCAAGCCTCTGCAATAGAGCCGGCGGCATTCGAGTTGCCATACTGGATGAGCGCATGACACGCTCCGTCGTTGTTCAAGTAAAAGATATAACTGTAGCTCAAAAGGTCTACCACGCCCTTTTTCAAAGAAAATCTGATATTGCGAAGGTGGCTGAATCTACAAGCCGCCATCTTACATTTTTAGACCTCCACATTCAGGTTGTAGGCAATCTTATCTACATTCGCCTTGAGATGAAGACCGACGATGCTGCCGGCCACAATATGGTGACAAAGGCAAGCGATGCTGTGCTTAGCTGGATCTGCACAGCCTATCCGGAAGTAAGCTACGTCTCGATTTCCGGCAATTTCTGCACAGATAAAAAAGTGTCGTGCGTAAATGGCATATTAGGCCGCGGAAAGCTTACAGTTGCCGATGTGCTTATTCCTCGAAAGCTTATAGAAAAATATTTAAAGACAACGCCAGAAGCTATAGTCCAGCTGAACATCAAAAAAAATCTCATAGGCTCAATTCTTGCCGGAAGCATACGATCTGCAAATGCCCACTTTGCCAACATGCTTCTTGCCCTCTATCTTGCCACCGGCCAAGATGGTGCCAATATTGTCGAAGGCTCGCAAGGGATAGTGCACGCAGAAATGCAGGGCGATAGCCTCTACTTTAGCGTAACCCTGCCAAATATTATCATGGGCACAGTAGGCGCGGGAAAAGAGCTAGACTTTGTTCAAGAAAATTTAACGCGGCTTGGCTGCAATAATCGCCATCCTGAGGCTAAAAATGCGCGGCGCCTTGCAGCTATTATGGCAGCCACCTGCCTTTGTGGAGAATTATCGCTGCTTGGTGCCCAAACAAATCCTGGAGAGCTTGTAGATACCCACATGCGACTAGAAAGAAAACCAACATGAACGGAATTGAGAGTTTAAGCTTTTACACTTCTCGCTACTATCTAGACCTTGCGACGCTTGCCCAGGCTCGCGGCATAGATCCTGACAAGTATGCAGTAGGCCTTGGTCAGCATAAGATGTCCTGCCCGCCTCCTGATGAGGATGTTGTGACGCTTGCTGCAAATAGCGCAAAGCAGGCGCTCGTTGGAATCGATCCTCAAGATATTTCTATGCTACTCGTAGCTACAGAGTCTGGCATCGACCAGTCAAAAGCACTTGGCATTTGGGTGCATCACCTCCTCAACCTTCCCAAAAGCTGCCGCGTTGTAGAACTAAAACAGGCATGCTACGCAGGCTGTGCCGGCCTGCAGCTTGGCCTTGCCCACCTTGCTCTTCGCCCAAACAAAAAGATACTTGTTATTGCAACAGACATTGCGCGCTACGGCCTAAACAGCCCCGGCGAGCCGACTCAAGGCTGCGCTGCTGCAAGTTTTGTCCTCTCAAATACCCCAAAGCTTGTCGCCTTCGAGCCGGAACATGGCGTCTACACCTCCCATGTGATGGATTTTTGGAGGCCAAACTACTCAGACACCGCCTTTGTCGACGGCAAATTCTCTACTAAAATCTACATAGAGGCTCTAGAAGAGTGCTGGAACGCTTATGTCGCCGAGTCAAAAAGAAGCTACCACGACCACCATCGCTTCTGCTACCACCTCCCCTTCATCCGCATGGCGCAAAAAGCGCACGAGCGCCTTGCAAAGCTCAACGGCGCCCCCCCTCTATCAGAGCTTGTGGAAAACTCCTTTGCCTACAGCCGCCAGGTTGGCAACAGCTACACCGCCTCGCTCTTTATCGGTCTTGCATCGCTTCTTGAACAAGATGAGAGCGACCTTGCAGGCAAGCGCATAGGCTTTTTCAGCTATGGCTCCGGCTGCGTTGCCGAATTTTTCAGCGGCTGCGTCCTGCCCGGCTACAAAGAGAATCTCAACAAATTGCTCCACGAAGAGCTCATAGAAACGCGCCAGCCCCTGGCTATTTCAGAATACGAAAACTTCTTCCGCTTCAAGCTGCCGGAAGATGGCTCATCCCATACAATACCCCCCCACAAAACGGGCGGTTTCAGACTTACCGGCATCGCCAACCACGAAAGGCTTTATGAGTCTGTTAGTTTAAAGCCTCGTAACTCTTGATATAAAATAGCAAATTCTTGTAATTTAGATATTATGCGCCATTACGCAACGAAACATTCCGGACTTGCCCGTGGTGTCAAATTTGGTACTGTTACCAATATATATTAAGACGTCAGGAAAAATGCGTTTTTTTCCGACCGCAGGTCCTTCGGAGTGCGGCGATTCTTCGCCGCTTTTACTTGCGACCACGGACCTTTACTTCCTTACCGCCCAAGCTTACAAAACAGCTCTACATGAATCGGTAGAGGTGCTTTGTGAGCCTTAAGCGATCTTGCAACTAAGGTGTGTGCAAAAGTAAAAGCGGCGAAGAATCGCCGCAGTGCAAAGGTCCGAGTAGGCACATCCTTTACACTTTAGGGAAGGCACATCATTTACACTTTCAGGTATAATATCTTTTTTAATAAAAGGATGTTCATGGCATGGAAGGAAGTACAGGTTTTGGAACAAAGAAAATTATTTATTAAGCTATATCTTGAAGATAAATTAGATATGGCTACGCTTTGTAATCAATTTGGGATTAGCAGGCCAAGTGGTTATAAATGGGTAGAAAGATATGAGAAAGAAGGGTTCGAAGGGTTGGCTGATAGGAGCAGAGCTCCTATAAATCAGGCGCTAGCAATCGATCCTGTTCTTGTAGAAGAAATCTTGAGCTTAAAATTAGAATGGCCTGAATGGGGCCCGAAAAAGTTGAGGGGTGATTTAGTTGCCAGGAACCCAACAATAATATGGCCTTCTACCAAAACTATAGGACACATCTTAGCAAGAAACGGTTTTATACGTGCTCGGAAACTTCGGAAACGTTTTCCCGTAAAAACAGATCCACTATCTCATGCCACCGAATTTAATAGAGTTTGGTCTGTGGATTTTAAAGGCTGGTGGCTTACAAAAGATGGGCACAAATGTGAACCACTGACACTTGTAGATAATTTTAGCCGTTTTTTACTGCGCTGTATAAAGCTAAATAAAAATGACGGAGATCATGTCTGGGCTATTCTAGAGGCAACATTTCGTGAATATGGGTTACCCGATTATATGCGAAATGATAATGGACCTCCTTTTGCAACATCGGGTGTGGGAAGGCTTTCAAGGCTTTCTATAAACCTTATTAAGGCAGGGGTAATACCTGAATGGATAGATCCAGGCAATCCCCAGCAAAATGGCCGACATGAAAGAATGCATGGCACGCTGCAGCGAGAGGGTGTTTTTCCTGAATTAGATTTAGTGGATCAACAAAAGGAATTAGCTAAATTTCAGAATTATTACAACTTTAGAAGGCCTCATGAAGCATTAGGTCAAGTGACCCCAGGAAGCATCTACAGTCCATCTTTGAGAATTTGGAACGGGTGCCTGAAGGCACCCGAATATGCCGATGAATTTAGAGTGGGGAGGGTAAGGAGCTGCGGAAAGATGCCTTGGAAAGGTGGTGATGTATATATAGGAAGAGTATTAGCTGAAGAATTAGTAGGGTTATTAGAAACAGAAGAAGGGCTGAAGATGTATTTTGGACCTGTATTTCTGGGGACAATCAGACACAAAAACGAGTTGGAAGTCCTTAGACGGCCTGGAAGAATTAGGAGAAAAATACCGGTAAAAAAGGTGTAAAAAGCAGGACAACAAAGCACTGATAGAAAAAATAGACGGGCAGTGATAAAATATTAGGCACAGAAAACAGGTTGCTTCCGAAACTGATCGATACGTGACGTTAGACGGATGTAAGCTGAGGGATAAATTGGGGGCTCTGCCCCCAAACCCCGGACAGAAAACAGGTTACTTCCTCTACTTCACTCAAACGATCAAAAACCGGATATAAACTTGATATGTTAGGGAAAATCAGTATACTATTATTTATATTTAAACAATTTATCATGCCATAGGCACCGATAAAAAGTGTAAATGATGTGCCTTCCCTAAAGTGTAAACGATGTGAGTTCCGGACTTGCACAACTTACTTTACCGCCCAAGCTTACAAAACAGCTCTACATGAATCGGTAGAGTGCTTTGTGAGCCTTAAGCGATCTTGCAACTAAGGTGTGTGCAAAAGTAAAAGCGGCGAAGAATCGCCGCAGTCCAAAGACCTACGGTCGAAAAAAAACGCATTTTTTCACATCCTCTACGGATGACGAAACGTCTTGATAATCAAGAATATAGGAGATTATTTTTTGAGCTTAGTCCGGCTTTGCCTTAGGACAGAATGCATTGTATGCTCCCAAAGCAATGGCACCCATTACGAGCGCGGTGACGACAAGCCCTGTAGGGGTGCTTATGTAGCTAATTCCATGCTCTGCATAGGTGGAAAGGGTTTCTAATATTGACGGAGCCTGTTCCTCTACTATCGCTTTCTTAAACACTTTGTCAGCACTAGCTTCAGCAGTAGAATCTGCTATATCAAAAGCATTAACTCTACTTACAAGTTTCATTCCCAAAAAATTGTCAGGAAGTACCGGCGTTCTTTCTGCAGGAGATGGAATAGGTGGTAACCCTGACATTTTTCGTATGCATCCAACTATAAATAGATTGTCTTCTTGAATAAGTTTTTCAAGTCTATTTCCAACGTTTCCAACTTCTTTTGGGAACGATTTGTGTTTAAGTAACTGAGATGATTCAGCAACTCTTTTCATTGCATCTTGTATATTTTCATGATTGCAAGCTTTCGACGTAGCTGCTACCGCAGAAGTACAAAAAGCAAATGCAGAGTAGAGCGCTGTTTTAACGGGATTCATTTTTCGATCCTTTTTGGTTCATTTTTTTCGGGGCATAGTACTTTACAAAACAATAAACTTCAAGAATCATTAAGTCGCGTGAGCAACGGATTTTACTTTCCATGGTGACACGGCTAAGAATCCCAATACTTAACGTGACGGCAAAAGAAGAGGATGATGCTTTTGTAGCCAGTGTAAAATGTCATTTCTAAATTCTTTGACTTCTTTGATAAGTTCCGCTACTTCAGAGTCTGTGATGTGTCCTGCGTAGTCGTAGTCTGTGGTATTGCGTTTTTCGCGGCATGTATTAAAGTAGCGAGACTGAGCAACCTTGTTTTTGCCCATAAACTCCGGAATAAGAATTATCGTTATCCAGTGATGCCCCACTTTTGATTTTGCTCTGTAGCCTGATGCGTGCATGACTATTGTTGCAAGCTGCAATGCAGCATTATAGGCTGTAGCATGTCGCCGATCTGCGGAAATTCCGGTCGCTGACGCATCTGATAAATCGCGATCAACGATTCGCAATAACTGTTCGATTTCCTGCTTAGAGGATTTGTGGTGACATATTTTGTCATCATCTACATATTTTTTTAAATTCATGCTCGTTACCAAATATCCAGATTTTGGGATTGTGAATCACTTCAGTAATAAATGTATTTTGTTCTTTGATTTTTTTTCTAAAGTCCTTAAGAGTGTATACTACGGTATTGACCTCTCTTCCTAATTCGATACTCAACGGATAGGAAAGATGTCCTGCCTCTTTAAGAGTAAGATTACCAATGAGAAAAAGGTCTACGTCACTTGAAGGATTGTCAGTATTACAAGCAGTTGATCCAAAGATGAAGCCATAATCGATCTTATTTTTTATCAAAGATAGCTCGCGTTCAAGTTTATCGCTAAAGATTATGGTTCTTATAAGGACTTGCTTGAGATCTTTAAACACAGAATGTGCTGTATTTGCCTGGTAATAGGCTTTATTGCCCCGAAGTATTTTTGTAACAAGCCCCGCCTCTTCCAGCCGCTTAAGGGCGCGCTGCACCTGGATAAGCACTTTGCCGCTGGCACGAACAATTCTAGCAAGGTAGGTTTCTTCTTGTGGATGCAATACGAAAAAAAGCAGCACGTCGACAAACGCTCTGTTAGGAAATATTTTTTCTAAAGAAGTTGTTAAAGTCATGCTTGCGTTATCACTCCATTTTGTAGTAAACCACTACATTTCGTTCTAAGATTAAATCTAGCACATAAGGCTATTTTTGTTAACCTAAAACGGGAGGCTTCTATTTACAGGGTACCCGCAAGCCAGGCTGTGGTCCAGGCGTTTTGGAAGTTGAAGCCGCCGGTTACGCCGTCGATGTCGAGCACTTCGCCGGCAAAATGGAGGCCTTTTATTTTTTTGCTTTCCATAGTTTTGAAGTTGACTTCGTCTAGTGTTACTCCCCCGCAGGTCACAAATTCGTCTTTGTTTGTGGTTTGGCCCTCTATTTTGTAGAGGTCGCGATGGAGTGTTTCCAGCAGGGCAAGCATTGCCTGCTTGCTTAGGTCTCTATAGCGATGCTGGGGATCGATGGCCGAGCGCGTAAGGAGCGCTTTCCAGAGGCTTTGAGGGAGGCTAAAGGGGCAGAGGGTCGATATCTGCTTGTTTGGGTGCTCTTGCTTTGCCTGGATGAGCAGCTGCTGCTTTTCATCGTATGAGAGCTCAGAGAGCCAGTTGATGGTAAGATCAGCTTTATAGGCTGCCTCAAAAAGCTTTCTTGCACCCCATGCCGATGCTTTAAGGATGGCAGGGCCGCTAAAGCCCCAGTGGGTAATAAGAACGGGACCTGTTTGTTCTACCCCTAATACATTTACGCGAGCTTTTGGCACGCTTACCCCTGCGATCTCCTTATGGGGAAACTTTGCGATGTTAAAAGTAAAAAGCGATGGGACGGGCGGCTGTATAGTGTGGCCAAGCGTCTGCAGCCAGGTAAATACGCGTCTATTTGAGCCTGTTGCGACGATCAGTTTTTTTGTCCGGAGAGATTTGCTATTGGCAAGCTGCAGGGTAAAGCATTCCGAATCAATTTCTACCTTGTCAACGTCTGATTCAAGAAAAATCTGTACGCCAACCTTTTCAGCCTCTTTTACGAGGCACTGAATAATCGTTTCTGAGCTATCAGTGATGGGAAACATCCTGCCGTCAGCTTCAGTTTTAAGCCTTACTCCCCTCTCTTCAAACCAGCTGATCGTATCTTTTGGCTGAAAGCGGCTAAATGGGCCGCGAAGGGCATCTTTTCCGCGCGGGTAGTTTAAAACGAGCTGGGCTGCGTCAAAACAGGAGTGGGTAACATTGCAGCGCCCCCCGCCCGATATGCGCACCTTGGCCAGAAGCTTGAGTGTCTTTTCAACGATTGCAACACGCAAGCCAAAGCTTGCCGCCCGAATCGCCGCAAAAAAGCCGGCAGCTCCGCCTCCAATTACAACTACATCAAAAATTTTATCCATTATGAATACTATTATACTCGAACTCTGTATTTTTTGAGGAGAGAGAGTGGATGGTAGGAGTGTTTGGCATGGCGAAGTTCGGGTTTTCCGAGGTCTTGCTCCATGTTGATGTACTTGTAGCGGTCGTTCAGGGACTGGATGAAGACTTGGTAGAGGTACTGGTAGATGCCCTTGTACTGTATGTCTGCCTTTGCAAAGTGGATGACGTAGGTATCATCTCGAAGCGCCTCCCCTATGCCAATTGCTACCATTTTGGAACCATCGTAGAGAGCCATGCCGGAGAGGTTTAGCTCGTTAAAATGCTGCAAGCCAACTATAAAGGCGGAAGTGTCGCCTACTTTTTGCCAGATGGACAATAGCTCTAAAGCTTCCGGGATTTGGCTTTTGTCGAAGGGCTTTTCCACAACCTGATACTGCTCTAAAAACTGTTTTACGAGGTTGCGCTTTTTGCTGAGGTGGCGGCCGCTGTAGTGCTCAAGCTTTTGCGCATCAAAGAGGTAGTCGCTATCTGCATCGTCATAGCCAGCTTCGGAACTTACCCACTCTTCAGGAATGGGAAAGAGCATGTCGACCCCTTCCATGCGATCTTTGAGAGCTGCTTTAAAACCAGGCTGAGATGTGGGCATCAAAAATGTGAGGCCGTCGTAGGTTTTGCCTTTGATGAAGAGATGCTCGCCTTTTACAAGCTTGTAGTCATGTACTTCACGGAACATGAAAAGATTTGCAAAGCTATATTCTGAAAGCTGCAGGTTGCATGCCCTTAAAAGCGGATCTAAAAGAGGTTTATGGGTAAGATCGAGGTTTTCAATCATTTCTTCTCAGGCAGTTTAAGGCCGTTTTCTCGATACCAGTTAAGGGGGTTTTCTTTTAGCGAGTGGATCATCTTAGGAAGCGTTTGACGAAGCGAATGCTTTTGTGCCCAGCCAAGCCTTTCTTGAATCATGTTTGTATCGCAAGAGTAGTTTTGATCGCAAAGGTCTACCATCCACTCCTTAATCTGCACCTTTGGGAAAAACGAAAACTTTTCTGAATAGCGAATATAGCTCCTTGCCAGCCACTTTGGAATGGCCCATGTTTTACACTCTTCGCCATAGGCAAGAAGGCCGATCACCTTCTCGAGCTCTCCGTAGCTTACTGTATCGGGTTCTGCCAGGATAAATGCTACGCTATTTGGCAGGCCAAAGCGCCTCTGTACGGTCAGCCAAATGGCATCAGCTACGTCGTCGTAGTGGATGTAGGCCATGCCGTGCGTGAGGTTTCCGGGAAAAAAGATGGAGATAGCCGCCCTTTCATAGATTCTTTGTATCTGGTGCGATAAGGGCAATGCATGGCAGAGGTCGTCATAGCCTATGGCTCTTCGAAGGATGACAAGGGGCGTTTTGCCATGGGCATTTTGCAAAAGCTCTTCTGCTTGCAGCTTTGCCTTAGGAAGGTCCCAGGTAGGCCGCAGGGGCCAATGTTCAGTCATTCTTTGACCGCTTTCGCAAGGGGCATAGACCAAAAGGGTACTTCCGTAGATGATCTGCTCAATTTGAAAGCTTTCAATTGCTTTTATGAGGTTTGAAGTGCCCGTTACAATCACCTTTTCATACATCGGCCACATATTAGCCTCAGGGCTAAAGCAGGAGACGAGATGGATTAGGGAGGAGATCCTATTGCCATACTTTTGCCGAATGCGATCCATGACCGTTTTGAGCTCGCTTTCCACAGTTACATCGCACTGGATAAACTCAAAATTTGTTGTGCTTATCTTTGGAGAGATGGTATCAAGGCCTACCACCATAAATCGAGGATCTGCAAATTTGTGGGCCACGCGAGTTCCTGTACGACCACTGCAGCCAACGATGACGATAAGTTCCTTGGTGAGGATCACGACTTTGCCTATAATTTATTATTTATCTCTAAACTACATAAACAAAGAAGAAATGTCAACTAAAATGTTTAATCTAGCTGTGTGGGGAGCTTTATTAGGGCGTCAGTTTTGATTTTTTGGGTGTTTGCCATGCGCTTTTTGGGGTTAGTCGCTTCGCAGCCCCAGTCATACTCTAGCATGAGCCGCTCGCGTATGCGTACCACGTCTACATAGGCTGTTCCGCCGCTTTTACCATCATGTGCCGGCTCAAAGAGCATGGTAAAGCGGCCGCTTGGGCAGACAACAGGCACGTTAGAGGAATGCTTGCTGCCCGATTGAGACGATATCCATATCTTTTCATCAGGATCAAAATCTTTACCCTCTAGCAGGACAAGGCGGGCATCAGGGGTTAAACGCCTAATCGAGATAGTGGCCCCATCCTTTGCTTCCACGATAATCGGGTATGGGACGATTGTAGCCCTGAGTCTTGCCTTTTTGTCGTTAGAGAGGAACCAGTAGTCTACGCTTTCGCCTTTGCAGTAGTCAAACATCAAAAACATCTCATTGTCAAGCATGAGGGTGCCTGCCTCTATCTGCCTTCCGGGATGGCCGTCATCATCTATTTCATACCATGCAAATGGTTCTAAGGGCGATCCCAAATTTTCGCTTGCCAAGAGGTAGGCCTCTTCCGGGGGAATCTTTCTGGCTACAAAGCGATAGGTGGCAACCATACCCACATTTTCAATGAAAGTATCCTCTTGCTTATCGGCATAAAAGACAGAGCCATGAGGGTTTAGCTCTCGATCTGGCGATGCGAGCGATTCTGGTTTTAGGACAGTTTTTTTCTCCACAGGCTCTTCTTTTGGCCTGTTTGGTGAGCATGAAAGGGTCATGCATGAGAGCAAAAGTAAAGAAAATAGAGGTTTCATAGCCCAAATAGTAGTGAAAATGGGACTTTATTTCCACAATTAAACTCAAGCTTAATTCAGGAGGAGGAGTAACTTTTTTTTGTCTCAATTTCTTGAATCACTGATTCAAGCATTTTGCGTGCAGCATGCGGAGTATATCGCTTTTTGGGATCTGGATCTAAAAGCTTTAGGATAATTTCGCCAAGCTTTTTATGCTTGGTATCCATGCCGTCAAGCTCGCGCTGTCTTCGGTCGATCGTGTTGCGGATGTCGCGCACAAGTTCGTGGCTGAGGGACTTTTTAGACTTTTTACTCATTTTTGATACACGACGCGCGCGCAACTTGTCACACCACTCCGGTCCAAGGCCGAAGTAGAGGTGGTAGAGGCTGCAGCCCACGGCAAAGGATTCGATTTTTCGTACGTCAACGCGATGTTTGCCTTTGATGAGAGATTCGGGGGTGATAAGATGGCGAGAGACCTCAATTCGAGGCGCCATCTTCTTGGCTTTATCGAACGATACCACCTGACCGAAGTCGATTAAGGCGGCCGACGTTATAGTTTTGCCATTTTTTTCTTCTCTATTGACCATGAAGTTGCCGCTATGAAGGTCGCGGTGGGCAAGCCTTTTGGCGTGCATGCTCTCTAAACCCTTCATAAGGTCGCATGCAATGTAGACCTCTTCATTGTGGTTCATGTTATTTCTGTTAAATTCATAGCTTCGTACGCTGTGGCTGTTGTAGAGCTTGGTGATCATGGAGTAGACTTTTTTGCCTGTAGCTGTCTTGTGACTGCTTACGGCGTAAGTCTCTACAACGCCTGCTGCTCCATGGAGCTTTTTAACGATTTTGCCTTCAAATTTTACCGTTTTGTCTCCCTCACAGTTTGCCACAACTTTCGGGCTGTGAGCGGCATACATGATTGAGCGGGTAACCTTTTTGTGGCAGCCTTGGCCGAGCAGTATGTCAAGGTGAATAAAGGCGCGACCTGACTTATATTCTATGGCACGAGCAAGCCCAGTTTTATCGGCGCGAAGGTACACCTTTCCATGTTTGACTTTCTTCTTCAGCTTTACTTCGATATACTTTGATATGTCAAAAATCTCTTTATGAGAGAGGTTTTTAGCTTCAGGAAGCTGTTGAATGTTTCGGCATGCCATAAGCATGCGTTTTACCTTCTCTTCGCCGTGGTGAGAGATAAGCCATCTAATCTGTCCCTCAGACGCCCACCCTTTTCCCTTAAGAACAAGTTCCGCTGCCTTTTTTGCTTTCACATCACTTGGAAGCTCATTTGCTGAGATTGAAGCATCCTTTTTTACTCGTCGTTTGCCCTTTTTTACTTCTTTGTTATGATGGGCATGAACTTTTGAGTGATGGTGATGTACACTTTTAACTTTCGACATTGCCGTCCCCAATAAAAATTAGCTTGCACTTTTTTTTGGTTCATAGGCATTATCGAATTTTTTGTGAATCACAATTTTTTAAATTTTTAGATTATTATGCAATTTCTTGCTTCTTTTTTGGCTTTTATAACTGCAATGACTTGCCTCTTTTCAGAGGAAAAAGCCCCTGATTTCCAGGGAATTAAAGTTTGGATCAATTCTGATCCAATACATATTGAAAATCTTAAGGGAAAGACGGTTTTAATCGATTTTTGGGACTATAGCTGCATAAATTGCATAAGAACACTCCCCCATTTGATTGCATGGGATAAAGCGTATAAAGATAAAGGGCTTGTAATTGTTGGCGTGCACACCCCTGAGTTTACTTTTGAGCAGGACCCCGACAACGTTCGCGCTGCAGTAAAGCGCTTTGGTATAGCCTACAGCGTGGCTTTAGATAACGACTATAAAACGTGGCGCGCCTATAACAACAAGTACTGGCCGACGAGCTACCTTGTAGATAAAGAGGGCAATATCGTACTGAAACATATTGGTGAGGGCAATTACAGCGAGCTTGAGAATGCTATACGATCAGAGCTTTCGCTTGCGCCAATAGAAGCAAAACATGAAGCGAAAAGAAACGTTGAAACCACTCCTGAGATCTATTTAGGATCTGCAAGGGCACAAAACTACGCTCAAGAGCTTCAGCCCAACGCCGTTCACGCCTACAGCTTTAAAGAGCCTCTTAATGAAGACAAGGTAGCCCTAGCTGGCTTGTGGAGGGCATCGACAGACAGCATCACCAGTGCAGGATCTAACTGCACAATAGAGTTGAACTTTATTGCAAACAAAGTACACATGGTCATTGCAGGCACAAGCGACGACCCCATTACAGTAAAACTAGATGGCAAAACTTTAGGAAGCGACAGCTTTACACAAGACATGAACAGCGACGGCCAAATCTATCTAGATGCCCCAAGAAAATATGATCTAGTCGATCTAAAGGGCGAAGCCAAGCGCCACATGATAACGATACACGTTCCTGCGGGCATTTCTTGCTATTCATTTACCTTCAGTTAACTTAAGAAAAACGTACCTTTTTGCCAACAATGCTTCAATTGAAGCGAATTCCCGAATGCCAGCCCTGATCTGGGGTGAAACGAATGGGCGATTTTCGAAGAAAACGTTGTCGAATCCCCCCCCCCTAAATTTTGCTCTATTTGCCGAGGTGGTCCTACGTAGAGGATGTGAAAAAATACGTTTTCTTCGACCGCAGGTCTTTGGAGTGCTGCGATTCTTCTCGAGCTTTTACTCCGACCACACACCTTTACTTCCTTACCGCCCAAGCGTACAAAACAAATTAATTAGCAAGCATCCTGTCAATGCATTTTTCTGCCCTATCGAAGGAAATTCGGCTGTTAGGCTTGGGCTGTAGACATGCACACATAAGCGATCCTATATTTTTTATTTTGTTCGGTGCCTTACCAATATCATTAAGTCTAGCGAGGTACGCACCTAACCATCGGGAACGAGCTTCTTTATCATTCCCACAAGCTCTAATCGGTTCTAGGAATTTTTGTAAAGGAAGCGCTTTGCCATAAATCATTCGAGCAGCTACAACACCTATTGTCCAGATGTCTACTGAGCCGTCTAGTCCATGTTGAACAGGAGGTTCTACTATTTGTTCGGGAGGCAGCCATTCGATGTTTTTATAAACAAAATCAGCTTGTAAACAGCCTACGCCAAAGGAAGATAGTTTTATATCGCATACGATCCCATTTTTGAAGATAAGCATATTACCTCCGTTAAATGCTCTATGGGGAATACCTTCTTGGTTCAATTTGCGAAAGCCTTGAAGAAGCTGCCTGCAAAATGAGAACTGCCGCTGTACAGAAAGCTCTCCAATTTCTTCAAACTGATCAAGATTTAACGTAGCTTTTTCTTGAATAACGCACACTTTTTGACCCTTTTTACTCGGGCGGATTATATAACCGTAGCTTTCAGGAAAAGCGGCATGCCCATCAAACTTTTGCATAAAATGGACTCTGCGATCAACAAACTGTCGTTTCTTTGGATTTTCGGAAAGAGGGGCTGCAAACTGCACAGCGTATTTTACGGAATCGTCTCTATCTATCACCTGGCCGCTTTTATCAAGGCAAAACATGAATACAGTTTTTATCTTCCAGCCCTCAGGAGCATCATCTGTCAGCATCTTTTTAGTAGAGACAATAACCCTTTTGCCAAACTCAGTCGGCATGACAACGAAAGAATGCCGAAGCCCATCTCTTCTCGAAAAGCAGTAGGACTTATCCGCTTCCCCGATCGCTTTTATAAAACGGCCTATAACGCCAAGGCTATTCTCACCGATAGTGCCTGTTTCGAGCCTTGTTGTAATGGCAAGTAGCTCCTTTTCTGAGAAACCCTCTCGCAAATGTGGCATTAACGAACTACCAGGAGTTGCGTGTTCAATTTTATAGGGATATAAGCCAGCGGCAATTTGTTGCATAACACTCCAATTTTAGCTAAGCAGTATCAACAATATTGCATTATTTGGCTAGTTTTTTGGCGCATCAACGTAATGCTTCATCAGCATTAGCCCAATAGGTGAAAATCGGGCACGGGCACGCACACGGGCACGGAAGACACAATTTAACATTGAGTAGGTTTGGCAAAAGTAGCGGTCAGGCCTGTTAATCAGTTCTTCACCTTTTTCATGCTGAGGCTATGCAGCGTCGTTTAACCTGGGGGGATCCAGAACATGAGGCGCTGGTAGATGGTAGAATAAGCTTAAAACCACTGCACAGGCTCCAACACCCATAGCAAGACGAACATAGTCTTTTGTTGCAATTGGTTGATATTTAGTTATGCAATAATCAAAAAGCAAATTACCGGCAGTTAGGCACACTTTGGAAGCATTCGGGTATGCTTCTAAAAGGGTCTGCTGAGTGATACAAACGCAGCGATAAGAAGCCCGGCTTAGGGGATGAATTAGCGGATTTAGTAATAATTTTTCAGATATTGTGCCTCGAATAAACTCAAACACACCACCGTCTACGCAAGTGTGGATTGTGTCATTTAAAAAATTAACCATTCTCTCCTCTATATTTTCAAGAATGTTATCGGGAACATCTCATTAAAACAAACCTTTTTATAGAACATGTTCTCAGCGTCAGCAATTCTACAAATTTGTGTGTGTTGACGAACCTTCATTCAATATCGAGATGAGTGAGGAGGCGGCATTCGGGCAATGCAGCCTCAATTTCATCAAAGAATAAAGACCAATAATCAAGATTCAAAATCTTCAAAGATTTTAGTTTGCAGAGAGATCTCCAACTTTCTGGAGAAAATGAACTTAATGCCAAGTCTAAATGATCCAGGTGAGTAAAGATTGAAAAGTCGATATCGAGATCTCTCTGTGGCCTGAAATTGTTGCCAAGAATCAATTCTTTAAGCATGGGAAGAGACGCCAGCCGTGTGATTCCCTTGCCAGTCATATTGGGAGCGGCTTCAAACGAGAGCTTTTTAAGGCCTTTCAAAGACAAAATGGTAGAAAGATCTTCATCTGTGACATTGGTATGATCCAAAATCAGGCTTTTTAGGTTGGCAGGAAGAAGACTAAAATCAAAACCATGCACATTCATTTTACCGCTAACAGAATACACAGACGTTTCACAGCCCAAGTTCAACTCTTCCAGGTTCATGGTAGAAATGACAGATGCCAATTGGCAAAATTGTGTTTCAGTCATCTTGACCGAGCTAATCCCCAAAGACTTGAGATTTTTGAATTTTTTTAATAGCTGCAGGTCTATTTTCTGAAGGTCGATATCGTTGATATTAAGCACCTCAAGATTGGGAAATAAATGGGCAAAGTCTAGTGTGTTTAATGGAGTTCCACTCATGCGCAGTATCTTTAACGATTTCAATGGTTCAAATTGTGCTACCAGGTTCGTGTATGCATTAAAAGAGTAACTAATGCTAGGTTCTTCAAGGTTTTTTAATTTGAAGAGTTGATTAAGAAAGCTATCTCGCCATTTGTCGTGCATGTAGCTATAATTAACTCTTTTAAGTTGTTGGAGTTGACAAATCCCAACCACCGGAAATTTGGGGGCAATAAAAAGTGTACTTGTATAATTTCCTGAACGACTTAAATTGAGCTCTTCCAGGTTTTTTAGTTTGCTGAGGATTGAAAAGTCGAAATATTCATCCTTGTGGGTGTCGCTTTCTGAAGAAATATTGTGAAGCAGATCGATGTTATTGGAAAGGTCTAAAACTTTTAAGTTAGAAAATTGTGCGATTCAAGGCAATAGTTATGACATTTCGGAACCACGCCAAGACTTTTTTATAAGATAAGCGTCATGAATGACTAACTTTTCAACAAGGGGCATGGGCGGGATAGAAAGTAGCGCATGCATTTGCGAATCTGCATGTTCATCAAGATAATCATCATTGCTGAAAGAATCATCGTCATCATCGAATACAGCAAATCTCAGGTATTTTAAATTTTCAAAACATCCTATAAATGACAGATCTGCTTCCTCAACATCATTCCACGTTTTAAACATACGTGTAATTCTTAGATGTTTGACATCCTGTGGGGTAGCTAGCGTTCTCTCGACCCCCTTTTCGAGTTCTTCGCGATTTTCAAAGAAAATTCTGTATTTACCCTCCTCTGCGACTAGATTTAATGAGATAAAAGTTAAAAAGAATAATATACCAAACAGCTTGCTCATTAATGCCTCTGTTGTTAACAAGAAAATAGAATACGGGATTCCACTTATTAAATCAAATGGGCCTTGACTTAATGATCGTTTATAAGAACTAATTTGATTGGAATGTCGGCATGTCAGGCCTTTTTTCTATACCTAAGGCAGTACCTCTGTTATAATGTTTTTCTAAACCGAGGTGAACAGATGAACTCAATAGGTGCAGTGAGCCCCCTGTGGACGCCGGGAACAGTTGGTAATTCGTATATCCGGCCAGATGCTCAAGAAAACAGCGATGTTATCGAAAAGGTTGCAGCCTTGACACACGAGCAAGAGGTGCCGGCCGAAGTGCGATTTGACCTTCTGATGGCCTGCATGCGGAAAGATCCGGAACATGCAGAACTTGTGCCCTCTCGGGCTCTTCGCCGCATTGTCGACCATGACCTTGCCTATATGCGCAATCGGTTACAGACTACGTGGAAAAACCAGGAGCGCGCTCAAGCATATCTTGAAAGGATAGACAGCTTTGTTGCCGATCATCCGCTTGCCAGAACAATAACCTTCCAGCAGCACGCACAGCTCTTTTTCTTCCTTTCAGCCATTATCAGCGGCATTGAGCAAAACAGCCTTCAAGAAGCTTATGAGAAACAAATCAAGACCATGGTTAGCATTACGGTGCATCCACTGGGAGAATGGTCCGTTTGCACTGAACTCGAAAACCAAGATTACGCCAAATACTTCTTTCATGTGTCGGGCGATGGGCTTGCGGCGGCTCGCCTGCTAAATAAGGCAACAGCCTGCCGGGCAGCGCTCGACCAAAAATACCAAGCTGTACGGCTTATTGGGGTGCCCTGTGACGAGGTATGCGGTTTTGACGGCGTTGAAGATACGGGCTCAGTTGCCGTTGTGTGGCACGACTTCATTCACACAGGGTTTTTAAAGCGCACCTTTATGCAGAATCCCGAAAAACATGTCGAATCAATCCAAAAGGTGGGCCGCATCTGGGATAAGGCGATGAGCGATCAGACGCTGATATGCAACACACAGCTAGAATGCCGCGTGCAGGCAGCGTGGTTTATGTGGGGGCACGAGCTCACCACCTCGCCCTTTGTTGACGGATGGCCAAGGCAGCTTCCCAAAGCCAAGTGGTATCTTGGAGGTATTCATGCAAGCCGTCCGCAAATTCTTTTGCGCATCGGCGCTAAAATTGGATACATTCCAGAGCTATTCAAAAATGAGATTAAAACTGAGCAAGGGCTCCTTACTCACCTTGGCCTAAAGATCAAGGGACCTACCGACCCCTCTATGTCGGCACATGAGCAGACACGCGAGATCATGCAAGAGCTAAGTCCTGGCTATGAGTACCTGCGCCTGCGATTTCATGCGGAATATGGCTACCGCAGTCGCTGGTCGGTTCTCTGGAACCGCCTGGGGGATATTTTTTTAAGTGTGACCACAGCATTAAGACCTAAAAGGTGAACAATGCCTATTTGCGGGAAATGAGGAATCATGTTATTTCTTGCGCGCTTTGGCTTTTTTTCTTAAAACAGGTTTCTTTTTCACAGGCGTACCCTAGCAACTTAAGTTATTTTAGTTGAAAAAAATTTTAATTTCCGATAAAATTTTTTTAACTTAATTGATAAGAGGTTAATAAATGGCAGGTCCATTAAGTAGCGCAGGATCAAAAGGATTCGATAATAATTTTGTAATGACTCCAGTCGATTCAGTAGAAAACTCTGAATTGAGCCCCGAAGATGTAAAGTTATGTGAAGAAATTTTAGGAGGTCGATCTCTACCCCTCGTTGGGGATGATATGCCTCGAGCACACTCCGGTGATACACGAGTATATTTTCCTCCACAAGCCCCTAATTGTATTCTTAAAATGTCTGGAGAGACAAAATTAAGAAGCAGTTCAAAAGATGGTCCTTTCGAAAGATTAAGCAAAATGAATTTTGCTAGGCAGCTATGTAAAACTAATAACTTATCAGACCTCGTAATCCCTAGAGCATCAGTATCGCAAGATAGGGAGGTTCTATTTGAGCAAAGAATGAACTTTAATAATTATGATGTTGAACAGGAACGACTTGCTGTTGTTCACAGTCAAGCTCAAGCAATTAGGCAGTTCACAAAATTTGTACTTCTAACGGGAATGTGGGATCTACATTTAGATAGATACAGTAACTCCCCTCATTATTGGGCACGTTTTGATAACTTTCCCCTCATGGAAAAGCGAGAGGCCAATCAAAGTACTCTACAAATTGCTTTGATTGACCTGGAACGAATAGAAACAACAGCAAAAAAAATACATTTTCAATTACTTCCTAAACTCGTTTATGTTTTTCCTCACAGCTTTGAACTGATCATGGAGGAAGCCAGAGCAGTTGGATTAACGAATGGATTAACAGATAAAGAGCGAGATAAAATTTCTAAATGGCACAAAAGAGGTTTGGTGCGAAGCGACTATTTTCATAAAAACCTGGTTCATTATTGTGAAAAAAAGAAAAGCGGCGTCGCAGGAATTAAATTTCTTACTTCGGAAATGAAAAATGAAATTATAAATAAATTTGCTGATGAAAAATCAATTAAGGAGCAAAATAAACCTCTTTTAGTGAAGTGTTTTGAATCCTTTTTTGAATCACTTGAAGAATTGGATAAAGATGAAACTTGTCCTAGCAGTATATTTGGAGAAAAGTCTATTACTATTAACACTGCTTCTTTTAGAAAGACAAATGAAGCTATTGCTAAACTCGTACGAGAAGAAAATAAGGACAAAAGTTATTCTGATAAGAATTACCTTGAGATTAATCAGACTCAAGACTTTTTTAAAATAATGCAAGAAAAGGGAGTCGTTTATTCAGCTTATAATCAAGGTTTTCGTGTCTTTATCATCTTGTAACTCAAAATGCAAGGGGCCGGATCCTGCGATTTGTGCGATTTGCACATCCGAATCGCACGAATCGCAGGACACGGCCCCTTGCAATTATCAATGAAAATTAGGTCCTTTTTCACTCTGTCTGCTTGATAAAAACCTCCACAGCTCACACTCTTTACGAAATGGGGTTAGGCCTAGGGGAGTTGATTTAAGCAACTTTTGCTAAGCTGACTCAATGTTAAATTGTGTCTTCCGTGCCCGTGCCCGATTTTCAGCAACTACCAATAAATCAGCTAGAATCCACAAAAAATATCCAATTCGACCTCCATTCGACCCCCATTTATTTTTATGTATTTAATTTTTTAAATATAGTAAAATAATGTTAGGGGTGGAGGCCGCGTATGAGTGGAGATTATTCATTATCAGATTTTCAAATGCAACAGCAACCTGAACAAGGCCCACAGGTCAATCAGGTTGGAGAAACGGGGGCAACAAAAGAGCTAAGCAGCGTTGCTTATAAGCAAACTCCTTTAGCTCATAGTCATGTATCTGTAAAAACGAGCAAACACGAAAGGCTGCTTGATGCAATAAGTACAATTTTTACAAGCCACCAGAATCCATTTGAAACCCCGCGTCAGGAACAAGGCGAGTCTGGGCATCCAGTTTTGCGGAGTATTCAAGTAAGTAAAAAAATTGTTGATCAAAATGGGCTATTACTTGGTGAATCTGCGATAGATCCAATCCACTTTAATTGGTATCTAAATCAAGCTATTCTTTTATCGGGCAAAAAAAACGCCGATTTGCCGACACAGCTTCAGTTGGACTTGATGGTATTGCAAGCGTTTCATAAATCATCTACAGTGAGCCAATATTCTGCAAATAATCTTGGTATTCAGGTGTCCCCATTTATGCCAGCAGAGGCAAGGTATCATAGAATGACACTTAATGCGTTGCTCGACAGTGTACGTCGTTCCTATGCTGAAGCTATGAGCATGAACATTGATGAAATACATCTTATATACAGTCCAACCTTTAAAGATGTCCTTGCGCGAGTAGATGATGCTCCTGATGTAGATCTAGATATCGATAGCGTTGAGATGTTTGACAAATTGATCGATACACTTCTGAACGAAGAAAATATTACAAGAAGGCGCACAACTGTAGATATTTCAAAGTTACTAGGAGCTAACCAAGAGATTAATCCTGAAAAAACGAAAGAAATTGTTCAGGATTTGCAAAAGCACTTAATCGGAAAAATTAAAACTCTCATTAATTCAAACAACTTTAATGAAGATAAAATAATTGACCTATTACGACGTTTTTCAATAGTTGGTTTTACACAATTTAAGGGACAAAATATTTTATACACTCCGCGTTTATTCACAATGGATCTCTATAAAGAGCCGCTGCACGTTCGGAACGTTCTTGGAACAATTAAAAACAACCATGATAGATACCATTTTCCTAATAAACAAGGTATAGATCATTTTGAATCCTACATGAGCAATACCGGCTACCGCATGAGTCCTGATCAGGCTAAAGAGGCCTGGCTTAAAGTCAAAACCGCTGCTGAAATTTTAGCGGAAACAAATGTACAAGTCGTAGAACCCTCTGAGAAATTTTCTTACATCCCCGAGACTTGTACGACTTTTAGCCAATTACTTACTACAGAATGCGCTCGAATGTTCAATAGTCTGTCAACTACTGAAAATGGTCCTCCTTATTTGAAAATATTGCCAGAAGCAACTATGCGTTTATTAAACGGGTTAGAACACTTCAGAATAGATGAAAAATTTAATGAAAAAAACATCCAGAATCTCCTTCAGATCTCTTACGCACGCATATATGGCGCAATGAAAGAAGCGATTTTACAAAAGGAAAATCTTATTCCATTTCTCAATCAAATAGAACTTATTCATCAGGAAATGCAGAATATAATCGCTATTGTAAAACCTTATGGAGAAGATGCGCTGGCTCATGCTGTATTGAATAAATTGACAAGTGGGGAAAACCCTATAGTCTCAAAAGACCTTGCTGAAGTAAACCCAAAAGTTCACATCATGCCATCTGCAATGTATGGCCTTTCAAATGTTCTCTCAAGTATTGAAGAGCAAAAAGGCAGTACAAATCTCAACGTTGTGATGTTGAAAGATTGTTATTTCGAATCTGCAGGAACATTGAAATCAGCTCAAAAGTACAATTGGACTCAATTAAATGGAGATTTTTTTACAAAAAGTGGGTGCGACCAGTTCGATTCAGATTTTATAAAAGAAACAACAGGGCCAGTAGATCTTTATGTTTGTGAGTTTCGCCATAATATTTCGATGACTAGGACAGAGTATCAAATTGAGCATGTTGCCGAGCAGATCATAAAAATGTATGAAAAGGGTATGTTTGCAGAACGATTTACGGTTTTACTCGATACAACGGTTGATTTAGAGCAATCTGAAGATCTCCGCAAATTATTAGATAACCCAATAATAAAGTCGTTAATTTTGAAAGGTAAACTTAATATTGTTCTTTTGCGAAGTGGGCAGAAATTTGATATGCTCGGGATGGATAATTATTATGGTGGCATTATCACTTCAATTAATCAAGAAGGCACTTTTGCTAAATTTAATGCACGCATGGCTAATAAAGATGATCAGCTTAAAGGCCTTAGCTATCAAGGAATGGCACATCTACAAACATATGCCAATGATAGCCTTGATAAATACAGAAAAGAAGTCATGAGCAATACGCAAAAACTATACCAAAAATTACCCACACAATGTAAAGAAAATGCGAACAATCCTATGAGAGTAGCGTTAATCAAAGATCCAAAAACTGTCTTTATAGATATTGACTTTCCCAAGCATGATATGGCAGGTGGACTCTTTGGTGCAGCATTGGCTACTTTTATAAGAGATAATAAAATTCCAGGAACTCATCGTGCCGGATTTGGTTTTGCAAATACTAATTTTGTACATATTGAAAAAGGAAAATTTAGACTTAACCCGGGATTAGATGACGAAAAAACACTCGATAAATATGTTCTATTTTTTGAAAAAATGCAGGGGGCAATCGATACGGCAATTGCCGCCGTAGGGATTAAAGATAATAAGGTTCTTGACAGTGAATTAGATGAAAACATTAGCAAAGAATTTAATATAGAAACGCTAAACTTCGAGTAAAGATCAGAAAAATGGAAACCGGGGTCAAAAACGGGGTCAGGCCTTGGCTGTCAAAATTTAAGAATTCACAGGCATAAATAAATTTAAGAATGCGTCCACATATCTTCCATCCCAGCTGGGCGAAGTTTCTTTGCGCCTTTGCGTCTTTGCGTTAAGAAAAATCACACCCACTTGCAAGAATATACTGAGCAAGGGCTCCTTACTCACCTTACATGCCTAAAAGGACGTTAATGGTTTAAGGGCTTTTTGGAAGGTGGCGCCTTCTATTACGGATCGTAGGAGGTGTAGGGAGTGGGTAATCGGCATATTTTTTTGGCAGGCAATATTGGGGCCTGCTAGCAGTTCTTTAAAGCTCTGATAGTCTTTTGTAAGGGATGTGAAGAGTTTTTTGAGCTCCTCTACTTCTTTGGGGAATCGCTTGTAGGGTTCTAGTGCCTTGTCGATATCCTGTAGTTCGAGGACGCCCAGGTGATAGGTGGCAAGGTTTTCCTTTTTTTCGCTTGCATATTCATCTAGGCTTTTTTTAAGAGTCTGCATGTTTTTCTTAAATTGCCTCTGCATCTGTTTAATTACTTCGGGTTTGCAGATATAGGAAATGGCATCTTGCAGGGACGTAAAATTCTTTTTTACCTTGTTCCAGGGAAGGCTTGATCGTTTGTAGTAGTTCAGTGGGTCGAGCAGGTCAGATACGAGCATTGCCCCTATGCTATAGCGGTAATGGCTCTCTAAAAACTGGGCAAGGCCGCTCAAGCGATTTTGGGGAATGTTGGCTTTTGGGAGGCGATAGCCTGAGAGGTGAAGCATGGGCTGTCTAAGATCAAAGAGGTATTCATTCATGGCAAGCAGATAGGCCTCTTCTTGACCAAAGGGCACATTGAGGCAAAGCTTTGGTTTTGTTAGAAGGCCTGACATACCATGCCTGAAGGGCTCACTTTGCCATGCATGCTGCAAAAGAATGTCGCGCGTTTTTTCCAGTACGTAGCGCAGGTTGAAGGAGGTTTCGGTCCAGGTGGTATGCCTCCCCTTTACCCAGCCGAAACGCGAAAAGTACTCATTCTTGTGGTTGTAAGCAAAGAGCGCGTCGCTAAAGGGCGTACAGTAGGGAACATGGAGGTCATCATCGCCCATGTGGATAATGGTGGAGTTTTGAATACGTGGAATAATAAGAAATGCAGCATTTCTTGCTCCGCCATAGCCAAAACGGCCATCAGAGTCGGTTTCAAGCAGCTTTTCAATACCAAGCTTTCGAGCATGTTGTAACACCTCTTCGGTTCCTAGATGGATGATGGAGCCCTTTTGGGCTTTGCAGAAGGCTGCGTTCTTTTTAAAGAGACTGGGCTCTGACTGATCAAAAACATAAATGGGAATAGGATTTTTTAGGTTAAATTCGCTGCAAAAGCCCTCTAATGCGTCTGTCATAGAGGGTATCCAGGCTAAAAGAGAGAGATCTTTTCCCGCCGTTGGCAGGACGTAGGTGATCTGCTGCATCCCCTCAACATACTTATTTGGAGCATGAGAGAGGGCCTGAAGATGCTCGTCGATTGCCTTATGGAAAGCCTTTTTGCTTGCCTTAAGGGTAAGCTTTTTATCTAGCAGCTTATGTTTATGAATGCTCCACGCCTCTTTAGGCACCTGGTGGTCATAAAGGCCAAAGATGCGTACAAATCGCTCTATCTGCTCTTCACTATACTCAAAGTGCTTTTGCAGGTTTTTTATGCTCTTTTTGACTTGGGCCCTGCATCTTTCAAGGTCCTCTGCAACCTCATTTTCCGGCACAAGTTTTCGTTCTACGAGGTAAAGAAGCTCTTTGACCGTTGGATCGCCTGCCTTTTGGGCAAGCTGCAAGATTCTGTATGCCCCTTCGTCAAAGTTTTTCAAACAGAAACTTATAAGTTTTAGATCTATCGGAAATAATTTTAATGTATCTTCTGATGCAGAGAGTGCAAGAAGGCGAATCAAGTAGAAGGTAAGCTTCTCGCTTGAGAGCAGGTACTCTAAAGGGATGTTGCAGTAGTAGATATGATAGAGCAGGGATGATAAAAAGGTAGTTTTTTCATCTTCGGGCACCTTTTGTAAAAAGAGGCGAAAATCAAAACCGCGTACGAGGCGTCCAAAGAGACTGTGTAAAATAATTTCTGCTTTATTTTGGGGGGAGATCAGAGTGTCCCTCCTCTAAAAAGCACTCCTCAACGATATCTCGCAAGAGTCCATAGCCAATTTCGTCCAGTAAATACTCTACGGCAAGACGTTTTGCAATATGCTGCTCTACAAACTCTTCAAAGTTCATTGTATAGATATTAGTTTATGGTGTACAATCTTACCTGATTTTATGAATGAATGGATATTTTTGTTACATCTTTTCGCGTCTGTGCTCTTTTTGTTGCCGTTTATACGGCTAGGAAAAGAGGCGCTTATCGCTTGGATTGTGCTGCAGCCAATACTTGCCAACCTCTTTGTGCTAAAGCAGATGACGCTTTTTGGATGGACGGTTACCTGCAGCGATGTCTATGCAGTAAGCTGCGCTCTTGGGCTTAACCTTTTGCAAGAATATTATGGCAAAGAGACTGCAAAGCGGACGGTTTGGCTTTCATTTCTGCTGCTTCTCTTTTTTGTTGTTATGGCATCGCTTCACCTGCTCTATATTCCAAGCTCTTTTGACACTGCGCACGCTGCATATAGCCAGATACTCTCCCCTGCCCCGCGCCTTGTGGCGGCATCTGTTGCCACATTCTTATGCGTTCAGTGGCTCGACGTGCAGATATTTGGCTTTTTAGGAAAGAGGCTTCCCCTCTATATTCGCAACTGTATCAGCCTTACCCTTTCGCAGTTTGTAGACACCCTTCTTTTCACTATATTGGGCCTCTATGGGCTTATAAGCGAGCTATTCCAGGTCTTTTTGGTAAGCTTTGCTGTGAAGCTAACAATTGCGCTTCTTCTTAGCCTTTCAACTATACGGAGAAAAGAGTATGCGCTTTGAGCTTTTATACACCTCTAAAAAGTCGCGCGCTCGCGTAGGGCGCATCCACACCCCTCACGGCATTATCGACACCCCAAACTTTGTAGCTGTCGGCACAAATGGCACTCTAAAAGCGCTCGACAACGTCACCGTTCACGATATAGGCCTGCAGCTTATGTTCTGCAACACCTATCACCTGATGCTGCAGCCGGGAACAAAGGTGGTAAAGGAGGCAGGCGGCCTGCACAAGTTTATCAACCGCAAGATGCCTATCATCACCGACTCGGGAGGCTTTCAGGTTTTTAGCCTGGCCTACGGCTCTGTTGCCGATGAAATAAAAAGCCGCGGCACAAAAAAGCATGGAAATTCTGTAGTAAAAATTTCTGAGGAGGGCGTTCTTTTTCGCTCCTATATCGATGGCAGCCGCGTCATGCTTACGCCGGAAAGCTCAATTGCCGCCCAAAAAGATCTTGGCGCAGATATCATCATATGCTTTGACGAGCTTCCTCCCTATCACATAAGCCCCGAGGCGCTTCAAAACTCCTTTCATCGCACACACCGCTGGCAGGAGCGCTCTTTAAAGGCACATCTTGCTGCACCGCAGGATCAGGCCATTTTTCCCGTCGTCCACGGCGGAGTAAACTGGGAACTTCGCAAAAAAAGCTGCGAGATTTTGCGAGCTTTGCCCTTTGACGGCTTTGCAATAGGAGGAAGCCTCGGAAAACATAAGGAAGAGATGCTTGAGCTCTTAGCCAACACGGTGCCTCACCTGCCCGACCCATTCCCAAGGCACCTTTTGGGCATTGGCGACCTCCCATCGCTTGTCGCTTCAATCCCCTTTGGCATAGACACATTTGATAGCTCCTACCCTACCAAGCTTGCCCGCCATGGCGTTGCCCTGACCCATCAAGGCCCCCTAAACCTCACCAAAGGCGAAAACAGGCAAAATAGCGCCCCAATAGCAAACGAGTGCGAATGCGCAACCTGCAGAGATTTTAGCCGGGCCTATCTTCACCACCTCTTCAAAGCAAAGGAGCTGGTAGCCCTCCAGCTTGCATCAATTCATAACCTGCACTTTATGGTGCAGAAGATGGCTGAAATCCGCCGCGATATCCTTACAGAAAAGTATTAGCGACGTATGCTTTTTTAAAGGGATTTAAGGCTTTTGATAGGTCTACATTTTGTGCGATGGTGACGAACTGGGTAAAGACTTTAGAAATCCGGGCATCAATTCGGAAAACTTTAAACGCAATATTTACAAGTGCACGGCGAAGCCGCATGGGGATAATGCTAGGAAAGACCTTCATTGCAATCCTCTTTTTTAGGCCGCTTGTATCTTGTGCGATTGTTTTTAGTTCCTTCTGAAGATGTAGTTTCATCTCCTGAACGCTCGCTTCGTTATGGGCCTTTCGCTCTTTCGGAGTCA
Organism: uncultured Chlamydiales bacterium; assembly: GCA_963826935.1. GTDB lineage: Bacteria > Chlamydiota > Chlamydiia > Chlamydiales > FEN-1388 > SZAS-7. The sequence goes on from CAWGYH010000009.1 coordinate 116,479, forward strand.
TTGGAGGAGTAGGAACATAGATAAAGCGTGCCTCTTTACCTGCCATTTCCCACCTTCCTGCCGGATTTGCCTTGAGGCAGGCTCGCTTCATCGCAGAATTGGCTTGAGCTACGATGTCTACAGAGCTAATCTTTGATACTATCTGAGGACCATAGGAGCTGACCTTTGATGCAATAAACCCTTTTGTACAGCGAACAAGTCTATCGTCAACATGACCAAGAAGGGAAAGGGTGAGAGCATGAAGCTGGCTGTTAAACTGCTCCTGCTGCGGATAGATAACGCTTTTTATCTCGAAAGTTGGGACTGCAGATGTGCCGCTCAAGTATGCCTTAATCTCATCTGTTATCTTAGTGAGGATTTGATAGCGAATAAGGTCGGATGTTGCCTTTGAATAGAGTTGAGTAATCTTTCGAGGAAGCTTTTCCTGCAGGACTAAAAAAGCCTGCTTGCTAATGATGGCTTGAAGTGGAAGCGGAATTTCAATGTCGCTTGCACCGTTTGGAAGAACCACCTTCGTGATCTCATCGAGCAGCTTGGCTAGAAATGCATCGTGATTATCTGGAGTTTGTTTGCCCTCAAGCAGCTCTGTTACCTCATGCATGATGCTTCGAGCCATGTCTACAAGGAAAAATTCATTTTCATAAAGGAGCTCCTGGAGCTTTAGACAAGCGTTTTTCATGCCTCGCAAGCCATTTACTATAAAGGTTTTTTCAAGGATGTGGCGGGAGCTGTCAAGCTCTAATACTTCTAAAAAGAGCATACCCTTATTTGAGAGTACCACCTTTCCATCTTGCTCTGTGAAATAGGCTTTAAGGCTGCCATTTTTTGCTTCATCAGGGGTAAGCAGATGACAGTTTTGTAAGGAATAGGTGCATTTATACACTTGCCTCTTGGCAAACATTTTGGCAGTTTCTGCACTGATAGTTTCGCCCGTTAGCTTATATAGCTCTTTTTCTAGCTGCAAAATCTGATTGTCGTAGACATTCAAGGGCGGCAATACCATTGTTGCCAAAAAGTTCTTAGCTCCTTTAACAGCAGTAGAAAATAGAGAATATAAGAGGCTAGTAGGGGTTTTTAAATCCCCTTGCGGCAAAATACTAGGTGCTGAGCTAACAGGTGTACAATTCATATATTAAATATTTTTATACTACCATATCATTTTTAAGATTATTTGTCTTCATTTTTCTTCTTTTTTCTAGGAAAAAAATGGGGAATTTGGTATTCTACTCCTTTTATTTTTAGGAGAGATTGACAATGGCATCTAAGCGCGAAAACATTAAGCTCAAGAGCACAAAAAGCCCATTCTGCTACTACACCAAGAAGAACAAGACGAAAACGCCTGATCGCATCACGCTTCGTAAGTTTGACCCAACAATTCGCGAGCACTGCGAGTTTAAAGAGACAAAATAACGTTCATGTTTGAACTCTCTGTCGCACGAAAGTATTTAGTTCCTCGAGTGCGACAGCTTTCTGTATCCATAATCAGCCTTATATCAGTATTTGTCATTGCCACAGTCGTCTGGCTAAGCATCGTCTTTTTCTCGGTACAAGAGGGAATAGAAAGAAGCTGGACTGAGAAGATGGTAGCTATCACCTCCCCTGTACGGCTTACGCCTACTCCAGAGTACTACAAAAGCTACTACTACCAGGTCGATGCCTACTCTCAAGCCTCAAACTACGCCTACAAGACTCTTCGTGAAAAGTTAAATAGTCCTGCAACTGACCCATACGATCCAGACCATGATCCAAGCCTTCCCCTCTCTTTGCCTAAAAAAGAGGCTGTAGATATTGTCAAGAGCACGATGAAGGCTCTGCAGGCAATTAAAGGCACCACTTCAAAAGTCTTTGAAACAGCTCAAGCAACCCTGCACATACGGCTTGTGGAAGAGTTTTCAGAGCAAGAGATCAGTATAAACACGGTCCTAATGAGTGTTAAGGATGTAAGCGACAGGCTCGCAAAATCTATCGAGGGCTCTCACTTTGATCGAACAAGCATTATCCTTCCAAAGGGCTTTAAAGAGGCGGGTGTAAAGATTGGCGACTCCGGCTACATAGCCTACCATGGATTTGGGGCCATAACTCCTCAAGAAAACCACCTGCAGGTGCATGTTGCAGGATTTTATGACCCGGGCATCTTGCCTCTTGGCGCGAAAATTGCTTTAGTCCCCCCTGAAATTCTTGCCCAGGTAGAATCCAGCAGCCTTTCTGAAAATAGAAACCTTCCTACAGGCATTTCTGTCGACTTTCCCGATATTAAAAACGCCGAAAAGATCAAGCACACCATTCTAGAGGCGCTTGAAAAGGCGCATCTTGCCAAATACTGGGATGTAGAGTCCTATAATGACTATGAGTTTACTAAGGATATTTTCCAGCAGATGAGAAGCGACAAAAACCTCTTCTCGCTGATCTCTATTATCATCATGGTTGTAGCCTCATCAAATATCATCTCCATGCTGATCATCTTAGTACATGACAAAAGAAAAGAGGTAGCTATCTTGCGAGCGCTAGGGGCATCAAAGGCGAGCATCGGCTTGATCTTTGGCCTTTGCGGGTTTCTTTTAGGCGCGGTTGGAAGCATTATAGGGACAATTTTTGCCATCCTTACGCTCAATAACATCTCTGCAATTTTGGCCTTTTTCGGCAAGCTTCAAGGCTTTGAAGTGCTCTCTTCTGCATACTATGCAAATACCTTGCCAAGCCAGGTGCATGTAACAAGCCTTCTCTTTGTTGTAGCTATGGCAGCTGTAGCCTCATGCCTTGCCGGCCTAATCCCTGCAATTCAAGCAAGCCGCATCAACACATCGGAGGCGCTTCGCAATGAATAGGTTTGTCCTTCAAGCAGAAAACATTACTAAGTCCTTCACACAGCCTGCTCCCCTAGAGCTGTTAAAGGGCATAAACTTGACAGTGGAACGAGGCGAAAGCGTAGCTATAGTGGGAAAATCAGGCGAAGGAAAGACCACCCTTCTGCATATTCTTGGAACATTAGATGAGCCAACCACGGGAAGCCTCTTGCTTCTTGGCCAAAACGTAACATCGGCCAATAAAGACCTCTTACGAAAGCGCCATCTAGGCTTCGTCTTTCAGGCATTTCACCTGTTAGAAGATGCAACAGTACTTGAAAATATCCTCCTGCCCTTAGCGATCGATCGGCAAGCTATCCACCCTAAGTCAGAAAACTACGATAAAGCCTGTGCATTGCTTCAAAAGCTAAAACTCTACGATAGACGCCATCTTCACGCCCTAAAGCTCTCAGGCGGCGAAAAACAGCGCCTAGGCATAGGCCGCGCCTTCATCACCAACCCCGACATCATCTTCGCCGACGAGCCCACCGGCAACCTCGACCACCAAACAGCCGCCGAAATTCAATCCCTGCTCTTCACCTGGGTTAAAGATGAACAAAAAACCCTTATCACTGTTACACATAGTCTAGACTTGGCAGGGCGATCAGACCGTAAGCTTTTACTTGAATCAGGCCTTCTTTTTCAAAATAAATAGTTTAAATAATTTAAGAATTGCATTGTTTTGCATTGTAATAATTACCCGCCTTTTGTATGAATGATCCCTACGCCAATCGACACCGCAGTCCTTATCGCATCTGATCCTTGCATAATGCTCAATAATAACGAGATTAGGTAACGCTATGTATAGAGTTGTCATATTTCTACTCTCGATTTATCTACTGCAGCCCCTTGCAGCCGAACGCCATGAGCTGCCCTCAGAAGTGCATGAAAACGCTGTTCCATCACTCGTAAACCTAACCTCTATGCCGTCTGCAATGGTAAATGGCTGTGTAAACGTCATCACGGGCGATCTCTGCATTCTAGACCAAGATGACATCGTTTCGGGCGGTCCTGATCCCTATATTCTTGGACATAGCTACTGCAGCTCAAGCCTTGAAGAGGGCAACCTTGGCGATGGCTGGAACTTTTTGCATCATCACTTTTTGGAGGTGTATCAGCCTGGGCGCATATCGTACGTAAAAAAGGATCTGGATTTTGACACGCCCTATCTATATCCAATTGAAATGACAGACTTTTACCAGCAGCATATGGGCAATAAGACTACCTTTGGCGGTGATGCGCTTGAGTTTTTGTCTTTGGGCGATAGCAGCCTTACATATGATGATGAACCCTTAAGTAGCTTTAGCGACAATTCCGCCTGGACAGATGCTTGCTCATCTTCTCATGCTCTAGAGCTTTTTTCGCAGCCCGTCCACCCCTTAGACCTTCTCCATGGCCGTTTGGTAGAAAAAGGCAGCCGCCCAAACGATACAATCATGTCAGGATATGAAGACCCTATCTTCTTATCGCTCTTTGAACCTTCAGGCGGAAGGCTTCTTTATAAGACCGTTTTTGATGAGGAGTACGCCGAAAAATCGCTTCGCCATTTTGAGCTTGTCACTAAAAATTCCGGTTTTACAAATATCTCTCAGGGCATGATGTCCGCTCACTCGAACATCAAAAACATCTCTGTAAAATGGAATAAAAAAGAGGACCGTTTTACCGCAACTTTAGGCGACGGCACGCGTCGCATATACGAGCGGCAGTGGAAGCACAAAGATATGAAGCATAAGCGCGGCCACCATGCAACCTACTATCGCGACTATCAGCTCTATAAAGAAAAAAAGCCGAACGGCAACTACACTCTCTACGAATACAATAATAAATTTGAAATTACTAAAGTTCGCGCATATAACAAAGACAACCAGCTCATGCACTGGGTTGAGTTTAACCAAAAAAAACCTGGGGATTTTGCAAAACGTCCCTCCCTGCATGTAAAAACAAGCGACGGAAAGGAACTGGTGTACCGTTTTGAGCGAGTAAACGGCAGCCACATGCATGGCACCTACTGCGTGTCAGAAATTGAACGCCCAGGCTACCCCAAAACAGCATTTACCTACAGCGACAAAGATCACAATCACAAAATACGCGTAAAAGGCCAGAGGTCTGAAGATGGTTTTTACATAAAGACAAAGTACTACCGCGAAAAACGAAACGACATGGGCAGCCACTATGTAAAACCCAGCCATAGCAAGGGTAAGTTTCTTAGAAATCGGGTCCGCATGCAGCTTGCGCCCGTTGGCCCCAATGGCGATGAAATAACCACCCACAAATACTACTACTACCGAGATGGCGAAGAAGGATCCGGCCACACTACGGTCAGCGATGCCTATGCAAATAAAACACGCTACCGCTGGAATAAAGACAAACGCCTCACACATATCTCTTGCTTCGACAATCAGAAAAAACGGCTCAAAACTGAGGAGTTTTGCTGGGGAAAAAAGGGTACTGATAACGAAGGCAGGCTCCGCGCCTATATTTTGCGCGATGAAAACAACAAAGCGCTTCTCGTACACAAGTACAGCTACGATGCTCGCGGCAACGTGACTGAGGATATGCTCCTAGCGCGTATTACTGAAGGTTCCGGAGATGTAAAATTTAATAAAAAGAACCTCAGACATTACGAAACCTGCGATAAGTCCATCACAACCTATACCTACTCAAAAGATACATTTAACCTCAAAGAGAGCGAATGCGACCCCCTTGGCAACTACACCTACTACAGCTATAAACCCGGCACAAACCTGCTTGAGGCCACATATATTTGCGCAGGTAAAGATATAAAAAAACGTGAGTTTTTTGAATATGATGCAAGCGGCATCTTAGTGCTCCACACCGTTGACGACGGCCGCAGCAAAGATATAAACGACCTTAAGGGAGCAACCGAACGGCACATCACCCGCATCACTCCCCGCTATGAAAGCCCACATTTCGGAGAGCCGCAACAGATCGACGAATTTCACTACGACTTCAAAAATAATAAGAGAAAGTGGTTTAAAAAAGTAGTTAACTACTTTAACGAAAAGGGCCACATCGTCAAAAAAGAGTGCCAAGCCAAAGGTGAGAATAGCGTATGGTACGCTTACGCCTACGATGAAGCAGGCCGCATCACCTACTCTGAAGACCCTGAAGGCCGCATAGAAACTTATACATATGACAAAGCTGGCCATCTCATCCATAAAACGGGCCCAAGAGATGATGCAACCCAAGATTATATCTATGATAAAGCCGGCCGCCTCATCAAAGAAATCGAAAACCAGCCGGACGGCCTCATACTTACTACAGAATATGGCTACGACAATCTAAGCCGCAAAACTTGGGTAAAAAATCCTCAAGGTAATGTTACTAACTATACCTACGATGCCTTAAACCGTGTCACAAGCATCACCTACCCCGACATCTATGACCACCAAGGCAACAAAAAAACTCCTAAAAAAACCTACAGCTACGAACAGCTCGGCACAATCGTCACCGAAAAAGATGAACTGGGCCAGATTTCAAAAACCACCTACAACGCGCTAGGCAAAATTTGCAGCCAAACCCTGCCTGATGGCACTACTTTATCCTACTTCTACGACCTAAAAGGCAACTGCATTAAAGAGGTCAGCCCAAATGGCGCTGAAACCCACCTCTCTTACGACGCATTTAACCGCCTCACAAAATCACGCGTAAAAGCTGCTGAAAAGACCCTTTCCAAAAGAAAAACCATCTACAACAGCTTTCACCCTATTAAAGAAATAGGCCCAACAGAAGAGACTGTCACCTACGCCTACGACATAGCAGGAAGAAAAATTTCCCAGCAGCAAGATGAGCGCAAAACCCTCTTCACGTACAACTACAACAACCTCTTACGTAAAGAAAAAACCTCACTAGATAACGATGGATTTATTGCAAAAACTTACAGATACGACGCACTACAGCGCCTCACCTCTGAAACCCTATCTGATCACAAACAAAAAGTACGCACCTTTATAGCCTATGGCTATGATGCTGAAGACAACCTCACCACCACAACCCAAAATATTGACGGCCAAGAGGCAATAACCGACACCCGCTACCATCCCCACAGCCTTCCTGCACTCCAAACAAATGCCGAAGGCCATCAAACCCTCCACAAATACTACCATAACCATATCAACGAATATGGCCAAACAGTGGTTCGAAAAGAGACCATCGATGCCCGGGGCTGTACGTTGGAAGAGATTTTTGACACAAGAGGCAACCTCTCCAAAGTCTCGCGCTTCGACCCCACACATGCCCTCATCGCCAAAAAAGAGCTCTACTACGACAAGCTAAACCACTGCATCCGCATCCACGAAAGCGCTATCTCTCAATCCGAAATTAAAACTATTATCACCCTATTTGAATATACCAACAACCATCTCACCGCAATTACAGAAGCGCATGGCACACCGGAAGAAAAAACAACAAAATATATCTACAACAGGCGTGGCCAACTTGAAACCATCATCCATGCCGACAACACAATCTTAAATCACCGCTACGACACTAAAGGCAGGCTCTCACACTTTTATTCCAGCGACTACACGATAGACTACAGCTACTACTACGACGCCTCCGACAGGCTGTTAGAAGTTACCAACAACTCCACAGGTAAAAAAACAACCAGAACCTATAACAAACATGGCGAGCTCACCTCAGAAACCCTAGAAACCGGACTCACCCTTACCTACAGCTACGATAACGCCGGAAGGGTAAAAGAACTAACCCTCCCCGACGGCTCCAAAGTAGCCTACAACTACTCCGCCTACCTCGACTCAATACATCGTCTAAATCCCCAAGGTGAAGAGCTCTATAAACATGAGATCCTCGAGCGCGACCTCTCGGGCTTTACCAAAAAAACAGCCCTTGCGGCCTCTTGTGGCACCCTCACCTTCAACCGCGACAAACTTGGCCGCAACACCAATATCTTCCATGCCCAGTTTGAGCAAAAAGCCACAAGCTTTGATCCTGTTGGCAACTTATTATCTTTACACACCAAAGACCCCGAAGGATCCTCCGACCGCACCTTCACCTACGACTTCCTCTCGCAGCTTACCTCAGAAACAGGCCCCACAAGCCACTCCTACAACTACGACTCGCTTTATAACCGCCTTAAAAAAGATGAAGCTGCCTACACCGTAAACGACCTCCACTCCGTGCTGTCAGATAGCAACCACTCTTATAGCTACGACAAAAGAGGCAACCGCCTAAGCCAAGACAACATCACCTATAAGTACGACGCCCTTGACCGCCTCACCGAGGTTATCGATAACAACGTCCGCTACACCTACAGCTACGACGCCTTTAACCGCCGCCTAAAAAAAGAGATCTCTACCTTCGGCTACATAGCTTGGAACAGCCCTGAAATCTCCCAGCTCTACCTCTATGCTCCAGAAAGTGAAATTGGCGCCCTAAATAGCTCTAACAACATCACAGAACTTCGCATCCTAGGCGAAGGCCTAGGCGCCGAAATAGGCGCAAGCATTGCCCTAGAACTTAATGGCACCACCTATATTCCCCTTCACGACCGCCAAGGCAACATCACCCTTCTTCTAGACAGTAACGCCGCCCCCATCGAAACCTACCACTACGACGCCTTCGGTCAAGAAACCACCCCAGAAGTCCCAAAAAGCCCCTGGCGCTTCTCCAGCAAACGTGTAGACCCCGAAACCGGCCTCGTTTACTTTGGCCGTCGCTACTACGACCCAACCCTTGGCAAATGGCTCACCCAAGACCCTCTTGGCCTGAAGGCGGGGCCTAACCTTTATGCTTACGTGCTCAATGGCCCTATGACGAAGTTTGATCTGTATGGCTTGAACACCTCCCAGCAAGCTCGTCAGGGGATTTTTGGCATTATGGGCATTATCTTTGTGGATGAACAAGAGGAGTCATCACAGGAGATTACAATCCATGCCTTAACAGATCCCCATCAAATACTTACGAATATAATTGCAGACGTGCAAAGAATAACGGGTAAAGGTGTTTCTACTGATGAGCTTATGTGTTTGGGAAAAGAAATGATCGAAGACTACCGTTCTCCTGGTATTCCCGGGAAAGCCCTCGGGGTAATCATTGCTCGAAACACAATACAACGCAGCCCAATTCTAAAGCGAATTACCTCATTTGTTAAGGAATTATTTAAGGCAAACCCCACCACTCCTGAGAGCAGCTTACCAAAGAACATTGTACAAAAAAATATTACAACTCACGTTCCTCAAAATGTTTCACCACATGCTCCGCCTCCTACTCCACCAAAACAACATGTTGATTTTATTGCGGGTGAAAATGGCGTAATTTTACCAAAAAGTCGTTCCGTTATGCAAAACGGATTTCAAAAAGCAGGATTTCCTTCTTCTCCAACGAGAAGTCCTGGGGTGCAATATGAGCTTCCTGGTATGAATGTAAGAGTTATGGAGCCGTCAGGACCAGCACCTTTGCGAGCATCATTTGAGCATCCAAAGGGTGGACATATTAACCCTATTACTGGAAAGCCGGTGCAGCCTAAAAAAGGCTTAACTAAAGAACAAAATAGAATAAATGAAAGACAACAAACCCACCTGGATTTAGAACCATGATTACAGAAATTCAAACAAAAATCAAAGAGCATTTGCCGCTGCATATTGATGAAATACATTGGAACGGCGCTTCACTATTATTCCGGGGCACAAATTGGCATTTTGAGGCTATTACAGCATGGAGACTTATTTCAAATAACAAAATTCTATGTGGATCGGATACAGACACTCAAAATGTAATTAAATTTATAAAAGATGCTTCAGTTGTTCGCATAGAACCCCAAAATCCAGCTTTTCCTGTAGATCCAAGCTTACTTTTAGACAATGGTTGTATATTAGAAATATTTTCAGATACCAGTTATGATACATGGACTTTTCGCGTCCCTAATGCTCCAATATATGATTTTTCACCATATGATGAGGTTTATAAAAATATACAACAAATTGGTGTATTTCCAGATATCAAAAATTTTTTGCCGCTGCATATTCGAAGGCTCTCATCAGAGAACAATAAGCTAATTCTTCATGGTAACAAGTGGAATCTAACAATTCCACATTCGTGGAGACTTATAGATCAAAATAATTATATACATGGGATGCTCGAAGAGGAGACTAAAAAGAATCTTGATGAATTAATAGACATAAACATTGATTCTGTTCAGTTTCAATCAAAACATCTACCAATTGACCCTGTGCTCAATTTATCGAATGGATTTCGATTAGAAATCTTCTCAGTAAAACAGCACGAACTTTGGGTAATAAAGTTACCTAATGGGAAAGAAGTTTATGGGGCAGCAGGATAACAAGTTATAGAACCGAACTTCGTTCATTTTTTATGTGTGCCCAATACCGTCCATGTACCTCTTTTTTACCGTTTTTTATGTTTTAGCTTTAGTAAGCTGAATAATAGCGTTTTCTACATCGTCATCGCACATAATTTCTTCAAAACACTGTTCACATGCAACGGGAAAGTTCATCTGGGCGATGCGAACTTCTCCTTCAGGCCATCCTACTATTGCCGACTCATCATAGGCATCAAGCCAGCCGAGTTTTAAAAAACTCTGAAACTCCTTAACTGTAAAACGATCCTTATTAGCTTCAAATAACGAAAGGATATCGTTTATAGCGTCGAAACAATAGTCAATGATATCTTGAGAAGGATCCAGCCGGAAAGTTTCTAGTGCCTCCACTAAAGCACAGTGAATGATTGCAACAACGTGCTTGCCATTATAATTCTTATGACCAAATTCTTCCTGAATGGAATCGACAATCATTTCGATGCAGAGGTTTGGATTATCTTTTAATTTCGGTAGGGGTACATACGCTCTTCGTTTTGTGACCTTTTTCTTTGGCCCATCAACGAGCGCGCAAGAAACGGATTTTTCCAGAATGCCTGGAGAATAAATATTATACTTTTTTAACATGGTCTCAGTATTAAATGTCAATTTTCTGGCAGAAATTGTTTTGAGCACGCTCCGGGCATCCTCATACGCTTCATCGTCTTCGTAATTACTAATTACGCAAGAAAAGGCATGGCGAAAGCGCTCTATCTCTTTAGACGAAACAACGCTACAGTCTTGAGATAAAATGTTTCTCACATGCTCTACGACTTTATTTAAGCCGCTTTTTTTGTGAGTAGCGTCTACGTGGCGTAGGGTATCGCCTACATGAAGATAGCTGCCATGGCCATCAAGCTCAAGTGTATCAGCTACGGAAATGAAATTACGAATTAAAGAAATAGCAGTCATATTTATTATATTAAATTAAAAACTGCAATTATTTTATCAAAAACACAAATTAAAGTGTAAATTAATTATATATTTAACGGCTTCTATCTTTAAGAATGGATTGTGCAAGGCTTGCGTTTTCTTTATTTATCATAATCCCTACACCATTGGTCACTGAAAGATAGGGGAGCGCTCCACCGGCATTGTCTGTTCGTAAAAAACAGTTGATTCCGTTAGCTTCAAATTGGGATTTAATGAGATCAGCCTCTGTTGAATCGTTGGTATTGTAAATGCAGATTATTTCATCCATGATAGTCACCCGGGTTTCTTTCAAATTTTATACCAGTAAAACAAAAATGTGAAGCACTAAACGTAATGAGGTTTGCGACTTGGTGCCGGGAACAAGAGATGTTTTCCCAGATAATTGACTAAATAGGCTCTTTTTGTTACCTTTCGGCAAAGCATTGTTTGAAAAATGAGGGTAACATGTTCCATAGCGTCTTGCACACGGGTTTATTGCTATTTATCTGCTGCCATATTCCGCTCCCCTCAGCTACTATTTTAGTCACTACTACTGATTCCTATTCAGATGGGTCGCTTCCGAGCGCTATTTTAGCGGCAAATGACGGCGATATTATCGACTGCTCCCCAATTGCAGGAGAGACAATCTTCTTATCTCCTGCCATGCCAGCTATTGGCCATAATTTCACCTCGAGCTCTTCATCAATTACCATTCAAGGCGCAGGCGTTATTCTTGATGGAGGGGGCAATCGTTCAGCATTCTCTTTGGCCTACGGAAGAGCTAGCATAAATGGGTTCACCATTCAAAATGGGCTGTCGGCTGGCGGTGAAGGTGGCTTTGGCTTCACGGGCGGCGGCGGTGGAACCGGAGGCGGCGGTGCTCTTTACGTACATGCAGGTACTATCATGACAATTTCTACTATGGCTCTTATTGACAACCAGGCAGTTGGCGGCGCGGGTGGTGCCGGCAACTCCACTGGCGGCTCAGGTGGTGGTGGAGGCGGGTTTGGCGGTGGCCACGGGGGCTTTGCCATTGCAACAGGTTCTGGCGCCGGCTCCGGCGGCGGGGGCGGTGGCAATAACGGCGGAGCCTCTGGCGGAAGAGATGGAGGAATTGGCATTCCCAACTCCTTCTCAAACTTTGCAGGCGCAGGCGGGGGCGGCGAGGTTCCCGGAACAACAGGAGCAAAATACGGAGGCAACAACGCCTCAATACCTGCCAAAACCGGTGGAAGAGGAGGAATAGGCACAGTAAGTAATGGTGCCGGAGCTGGGGGTGGTGGAGGAGGTGCCACGGTCTATCCTCCCACTCCCCCAGGAGGCGGAGCTGGCTTTAGTGGCTTTGATGCGATCAACGCCTCACCGCCAGGAAGTGGCGTAGGCGGCGCTGGCGGCTTTGGCTTTGGAGTGAACTATACGTATGGTGCAGGCGGCGGCGGAGGAGGCGGCAATGGAGGCGGCGCAGGCTATGGCACAAGCGGTGGCGGCGGCGGCTTGAATGGTCCCGGAGGCGCTGGGGGTGATTTTGGCGGAGGAGGCGGTGCATCTAGCAGCAGCCCATATATTGCGCATATTGGCGGTAATGGCGGCTTTGGAGCAGGCGGAGGAGGAGGCTACGTAGGCGGTACTGATGCATATGGCGTTGGCGGCAGCGGAGGATCAGCCACAGACGAGCCGGCAGCAGGCGGTGGAGGTTCTGGACTTGGAGGAGCTATCTACATTCAACAAGGAGGCCTTCTCGTTCTTAAAGATCCTATGAGCTTTTCCGGCAACAGCACAACAGCCGGTGCCGGCGGCACGGCAGCAGGAGGTGGCAGTAGTGGAGAAAATGGTTCATCTCTTGGTCAAGATATCTTTATACAATCTGGAGGGGCTGTCACCTTTCAGATTGCCAATACACTCACTCTTTCTAATCCCATTGAAGGGGCCGGCCTCTTATCAGAGGCTACTGAGCCCGGAGTCGTTATGTCCGGCTTAGGGACGCTCACCCTAACCGGAACTAACAGCTATCTTGGCGGCACCCTCATTGAATCGGGAAAGTTGATCCTGAATGGCTCTATAAGCGGAGATCTCTCTATAGAGTCAGCCGGCATACTATCGGGAAGCGCCTCAGTTAACGGCAATATCAATTCCAGCGGAACAATTGAGCCCGCTTTTCCCATCAGCACAATTGCCGCGACTGATGTTTACTTTTCCCCTACAGCTAGCTATAGCGTCGAAATTGATCCTGCAAATGCCAGCTTGTTACTTGCATCAGGCTCTTGTACTTTGGGAGGAACCCTTCAAGTAGTCCAAAATCCTGGTAGCTACCCAGAAACGGGCCGCTACCTCATCATACAGGCAGCGGACGGTATTGTGGATGCATTTTCAGGTATATATATTCAGCCTCTTCCTAATTTTCTATTCACCGTAGAAAATGATGGCAATAACTTTTATCTTACCTATACGCTACTCCCAAGCGCTCCAATAGATGTAAAATGCTCTCGATGCAAGCACAAGATAGTGCTGGAATGGAGTGCGCCCACTCAAGGCTCCAACCCTATTTCATACCAAATTTACCGAAACAGCCTCAACAATTTGATAGGCGTGGTCTCTGCAAGCGATGAATTAAAATTTGAAGACTCTATATGCTCAAACAGCAAGGGCTCCATCACCTACTATATCGTGTCAGTTGACCAGCAAAACCTTACATCACCTCCAGCATCAACCACACTGCACAGGCGGGCAGGATGATTACAATTTAACCCTGCGCCTGCATCTTCTTTTGATAAGCGACCTTGCGTATGATAACTTCGATGAGCTTTTTCATGCCGCCTTTGTTGTATATCCAGTCCGTGAAGCCAGTACTCGCTTTGTCGCAGAGACGCTGGAGGTAGGCGGGGTCGGCGTTGTCAAGCTGGTTGGCGTCTTCCTTGTCGAGGTTAATCTGAATGCGGAGGTAGGTTACCAGGCCGTCGGAGTGTTCAGAGAGCTGTATCATCTGGTTGTCGGTGTCAATCTCTTTAGAGCCCATGATGACGTCGATAAGGTTTGGAACCCACTGCAGCCAGCCCCAGTCTACGCTCTCTTCTGTGATTACGGGCTGGGTTTTGCTTCTGCCTGTGCCCACAGATAGAACAAAAATCTTCTGCCCTTTTGGCACCTCATGCAGGGCAAGCTCAGTAGCTAGCATAGCGGGGTTATTTTCTGCTATTCCCCCGTCAATAAGGTTGAAGATCTTGTCGGCTATTTTTAGGATGAGCGAACGAAAGTATGTAGGGGCGGCAGTACTTGCAGTAACCGCATCTAGGATAGAGATGCTGCCCGGCAAGAATTCAATTTTCTTTTCGTGGGGAAGCTTTGGAGGTTCTTCTTTATTTTGAAAACATACGGTGCTGCCCGTTCTTAGGTCGTAGCTAGTTATGAAAAGACTTTTTGCCTTAGTGCTTGAAAGGGGTCTATCGCCGATAATGTTTTTAAAAATGGCCGTGGGGGTCTCATATTTCGGACCAATTGCGCCCCAAAACGACCAGAGCCGTCGCCAGAGTGAATTTGCAAAGACCTCTTTGGCAAGTTGGGTATAGAGTGTCATAATCTCTTCTGCACTCTTTCCATCTGCCAAAAGGGTTGCAATGAGAGATCCTGTAGATACTCCACCAAATTTGTCAGTAAACTGATGAAAGCGAGCGCGAGTTAGCTCTTCAATTATCATTGCGATCTTAAGTGCGACAACTCCCCTTGTCCCGCCGCCATCCCAGGTTGCGATGATGTGCGGATTATCATCTAAGTCACTTTGGATCGGATGTTCTGTTACTCGATAGGTTGCTTTTGTTGGTAGCGGCTCGATCTTTCTGCTCGTCCCGGCGATCGTCTGATAAACATAAAAAAAAGGATTGGCAATGGGTGCGAGTATTTGCTTAACAAAGTTGGATACTTTGTGGACGCAGCTGCTCACAGCCTCTTCAATAGGCTGCAAGGGCAGATGTATCGAATAATCTTGTGTTATGGGGCGTACCATAGGATCTCCTTTAAAGAAAGGCTAATCCTACTACATGCGCCTTTTATTTTTCAAACAATCGAATGCAAGAAAGATAGCGGTTGTGACTTAAATATTGTGAGCCGGGCCCGCCGACCATTATAAAGTATTTATTTGACATTTTTGTGTTAAAAGATATAATAGAAAATGAGAGGAAAAGTAGAAAAGGAGGCCCATATGGCTATTGAATTCAACCCTGTTTCATGGTTTCAGAGCGTAGCAACTGCGTTTAGCTCTGTACAAAAGAAAATAAAAGAGGGGCAAGCCCCCGATTCTTTAAAAAATGTAATTGACAAAGCTCTTGCCGACCATACTGCCGCACAAAACAATGAACTCAGAAATAAAACAGTTAGGTACGAACCCCTTGAAGGTCCTGCTATCGGAAGAGAAGTCGCCACAGAAGATCAAATAGATCACAAGCTAGAGAAGCTTGATAGTGATAGTAGTCGCATCAGCCAGCTAAAAAAAGAACGTTTTGCAAGTGCATTGTTCTCAATTCTTTCCGTCTTTTCCAAGCCACACCTTATCCATACCTGGAATGCAGAGATGAGCCAGGTTAGCAACGATATTGCCTATAAAGAGCATATTCCTGGTTTGCAAAAAGAGTTAACTGAGGCCCAATATACCATCTGCAGAACCCTTAAAGACCCCAAACTTGCTACAGACGCCAAAACCAGTACAGAAACTTTCATGCTCTTCACCAAAAATGATAGCTATAGCATCAAGATGGATGAAAGAAGAGGAATTGTGTCGTTACAAAAGGGAGCTGAACCTGAAAAAGAGTTTACTTCCTATTCTGATATGCTGCAGTCTTTAAAGCTTAACGGCAAACCGGAATTTAAAAAAGTCCTCATATAGAAAGGAGAAGTTAAGACCTAAAATGCCTTAGCTTCTCTATCAACAACGATTACTTAGCGGCTGCAATCTGGTCAATGCGCTCTCGGGCTTCAATCTGTCGCACAGGGATTGTGAGCTCGGCAGCTAATTCAAGAGCCATTTTTTGGTTGTAAATTGCTACAATACAGGCCGCTTTTAGTATACCCATTTCAACTTTAGGCGATTGGAGTTTATCTTTGACCACCGTAAACAGTCGAGCCAATTGTAGAGCCTCAGATGCTTGGCCGTTAGCGGCTAATTGAATGAGATTTCGTTTTGAAGAAGAACATACTTCATCTATTTCATGAGGCTTAAGGCTGTCAAGATCTAATAAGCGATGGGTCAGCTTTAACATGTCTTCAGTTCGTATACAATCTTCTTTTGGCGGAAGTGCTAGCTCAGTTTTCTTTGCAGATGCGACTGCAAAATAAGCGATCATTCTATTTTTTGGATGACGAACACGTGGCACCATCTGGAGCGCAACCCTAATGTTTGAACTTGCTATCGAGTTTTGAATATCGGCCAGTGCACGCTCGTCATTTTTATCATATGCAGCCTTGCGCTTTGCGGCGGCTTGTGTAACCTCTTCGTCTTGGAACCACTCTGCTTCCTTCGGGAACTTACTAAAACAATAGTTTCAGTTTATTTAACTTTGGCGCTCTTCTTGCTGGGCAAGAATGAGGTGAATGAGGTGAGTACGTTGAAGACGCCGGTTGAGCCTTTGATGGCTTTGGTGCGTTTGGTGAGGGTGGGAAGTTGGCCGGCAAGTTCGGTAAGATCGGGCCAGTAGTGGCGGTATTTGTCACAAAGCCAGGCAATGTCCTGGCCCTCTTTGCTGGTGCGCACCTTTTCTATCCACTTTGTCTCTTTTTCGTTAAGGTATCTCTCGCCTGTGTAGATCTTGGCAATGATTCCTACTCGGGCAAGGTCATCTCCTTGCAGCACTTCATCAATGGTTTTGCCTGTGATGCCCTTTGTTACATGGTAGCTTAACACATCGCGCCCAGACATCAGGTAGTAGCTTGTGCCCTTGGAAAGAGAGTCTTGGTTTTTGGCCATCTTTTCAAGTACCGCTGCTGCATCCAGAATATCAAGCGGCATGATGGATAGGGCGCCTTTATCGGTCACTGACAGCACATACTGAAAGGCAGGTTTATGTACGGGCTGCTTTCCTTCGACATCTCGTTTCCAGTTTGGTGAGGGATTTATGCTAATGCCTACTACTTCGCGCTTTTGCCTGCCTGCATCATAGCGCATGTAGTTGCCATCCCAGTTCTCTCTAGGAAGGGGTTGTAGAGAAAGAGTTCCAAGCGCTCGTGCGGTTTGCTGCTCGATGTCAAGTGCGATATCCTTGGCTGCCTCAGCCTCAGCCTCGGCTTCTGCCGCTTCTGCTTCAACAACAGCATCTTCTGCTCCTGTGAGGCTTGATGCAAGGGTTTCAGGGGGCAACTTGGCAAGGTCGACATACTTGTCAAACTCTGCTTCAACTGCCTGCATGTTGATGAGACGCAAGAGCGCGCGATCTGCCTTAATAGGCTCTAATAGCTGATCTTTTATCCTTTGGACCGCCTCTTTTGGTTTAAGAGGCTCGAGGGTTGTGCGCAGCTCCTTAAGAGGGTCTGACTCGGTGCTGGTTATAATCTGGCTTTCTAGTTTCTTAAAAATTTCCTTAATATTCCCGGGCTTGTAGAGGTTCTGTTCGATTAAATTTGCAAGGTATTGACTAAGGCTTGAGGAATAGTCAAGACCACGCTCATTTCCCTCTTCGATTTTGCTGTAGAGGAGCAGGTCTTTAAGCTTGAGTTTGTCTGATTTTACACACCTCTTAACTACCCCAGCTTCAGACTCTAGTACAATAACTCCTGCAACTTGTCCCTCATTTAGTTTTCTCATCCTGCCTAGCCCCTGTTCAAAGAAGGTTGAGGTGACGTTAAGTCCTCCTGTGATCAGCCCCTTGCAGGTAAGCGGCATCGGGGTATCGGTACCAATAGATTTACCTTTGCGGATGAAGATAAAGGTCTCCTCAGGTAGCAGCTGGCTCTCTTCGCGAAGAATGGGTTCCGGCTTTCCTCGTTCGCAAATCATAGAGCGCCCTGCTTCATCGTAGTAGACTACTCCCTTGCACTCAGGGCGGCTCGAGAAGATACGCTCACTTATTTGTTCGGGGCTGAGGTCGCCAAATAGCCCGCGTGAGTCGGTGATCTCCTGATACTCCGGATATTTGCTTAAAATATGGCTTAAAAGCTCTGGGGGCTTGAGATCCGGCACTACAAATACTTTATCTTGCGAGTTTTTCCACAAGGCAAGCAGGTTCACAATGGGCGCTGCAGGCTGCTCGCGCGTTGTCATAGAGGGGGGCAATGTGTCAGGATTTGTCGTTCCGGATGCCGCCTGACAGTGATGTAAGGCGCTGAGAAGCGAGTAGCTTGAAGCTGAAATTTTTTGAGTAAAAATAGAAATTTTTGGAAGCACATGGACTTGAGTAAGTTCCAGGCGGTCTATAAGCCCTTTTGGGCTATTTATAAAGCTTGCTATCTTCTCAAAATCTGCCTCCTTAAGATCGAGAAGTTCAGGAAGCTGCAGCTCTTTTTGGAGCTTGAGAAATAGCTTGAACGAGGGTGCCTGGCGGGCTGCTTCACCGCGAGCCTCTTGCAGCTCTCTTAAATCGCTTACAAAAGAATGAATATCGGAAGGGGCAAATGGAACCCGGAGATTTCCTTGGATGGTAAAGTCTAGTAGATCATCAAGTGTTGCAAATTCTGAGTTTGGCCGCGCATTTCCCTGCCTTGCAGGGATCGCCATTCTGCCCGGACCTAAAAGGTATCTTCCCTGATAGTCCCTGCGCAAGGTTCTTGGAAGGTTTGTCGCAAGCTGGCGGCGCAAACGGGCAAAGCGCTGCAGATCTGCAGGCTCCATTTTTTTAAAGAATTTTTCACAGTCTTTTGAGTATTTTCCCATCAGGTTATCATGAATTGCTTTCCGATACTCTTCAGGCACCTGAAAGAGCGCAAGCGCTTTTGTGGCAAGCTCTGATTTAAGCACATTGAAATTATCTTCAGTAAGAACGCGCTTGTTTGGATCAAAATGGTCGGGAAGAAAATTAAAATTCCAGCGAGCAAGGATCTCTGGATCTAAGATGAGCTTGCCAAAGAGCTCGCCAGTCTCGTTGCAGCGCTCCTTTGAGACAGGCTGTTTTTTGCCCACAGCAAAGTCAAAGCGCTGCCTATTGTCTAAACATTCTGCTGATTCGTCGATGAAGTTAGAGATGCGGGTTGAAAGTGTTTGGCGAATCTTCAAAAGCTCCTCTGTCTTCTCAGGCTCATCCTTTGTCAGCGACTCTTTGAGGGCAAGCCCTGCCAGGTTCTGAAGGCTGTTGATACTCATGAGGATGATTCTTCCCTCTTTTTCTGCCAGGTCCAGCTGCTCATTTAGCCAGTGAAGGTATGAAAGGTTGTTTGCCTGCGCTCTATTGACATCGATTCTCTGGATGCCGAGTGAAAAAAGATCTCCCAGAAGCTCTCGAAGGTGCTTTGTCTGATCTTCTAGAAGCGACTGGGGCACTGTCATCATCGTCAGGCGCCCTTTTTGCCTTGTAAGGAAAAGCCAGAGGGGTATAAAGAGCTTGGACTTTCCAAAGCCGGTGCGAGCTTCAAGCTCAATATTTACAAGAGCTTCTCCTGTCATCTCTTTGAGAGGCTTTACCTGATCTTTTCTAAGGCGCATATTTGTCATGGCCTCAAAAGTAAGGAGCGTGTCTTCTGTTGCCGGGTCATAGGCGCGCTCTTGAGTAAGCGCTCCAATAAGTGCCTGCACCTCACTTTTCACAGACTTATCCTCCCAGCCATTTTGAGCTGCAGCCTCAATCACCTGTCGGACATTGCCAAAAGCGCGCTCAAGCTTCTGTATTTCGGTCTTTTGGACAAGATATTCGCGAATCATCCCCTTAAGCTGACCAAGCTTTGGCTTGAGGCCAGGATTTGACTGAATAATAGCCTCATCATCGCCGCACCCAAAAGAGAGGATAAGCTCTTCAAAGCTCATCTTCTCAAGAAGGCCCGCCTGAAGGCGCAGTTTGACCTCAGCAGAATAGTCGCGCGCCACATCAGTTATTGCCTTGCGCTGCTGGGAAAGCCGCTCATTTGCTGTCTGGATGCCAAATGTAAGATGTCCTGCAATGCTTTCGATATCTTCTTTATTTTGGATTGAAAAAGAGAGCGTTGTGCTTTTTTCAAGCTTGCGGATCATCTCGTCGATACCCTTTTGTGTGCGCATGCATGAGCGCTCAGCAAGAGGGTTAGCAACAGCTTTAGGCAGGTTGTATGCCCCTCGGAGCTCTTTAAGATAGGCAACCTCTTTTTGCAGCCTCGCGTCATGCTCTTGCTTGGTCTCTTGTACCAGCAGCTCCTGGTTTTGCAAAATTTGCACGATGTCTGTGCCTATTGGGGCATAGTATGCAGGGATCTCCTTTTGCGCCGATTCGGCAGATCCCCAGCCGGAAAAGGCGCTAAAGAGCTGTCCAAGCATGCCCTGCTGGGCCTTGGCTGTGGCTTCTTCTTCCTTGGTCTTAAAGAGCACAGCTCTTTGTGGGTTAAATTGCATTACCTCAAGGTTGCCCTTAGTAATGCGCGCTAAAAAGCCCCAGTCATCCATCTCTACGGGAAGCTCAGAGGTAAATAGGGGCGCAAGGCAAACTCCTAGCGCTCCCTTGCTTGCTTCAAGCAGAAGCGACTCATACTTGGGATAGGCTCGTGGATCTGAAGCTACAGCAAGAAGAAAGCGGCGAAGCGATTCTGCCTCCCTGTCTTGTCCGCGTCGACCAACTCGCAAGAGCCTTACAACTGCTTTAAACTCTTCAGAAGAGGCATTCGCTGTGGTTAAAATTTTGTAGTAATGTAAAAAATTATGCACAAACGCCTGGCCTGGCCGTGTTTCACAGCTAATTTGTTCGGGCAGGTTCGCGCATTCCACCATCTTCTTTGCCATGAGAGCATCGATAAAGCCACATGTTGGTATAAGGGATGGAAGTTGGGGTGGAAAGGTTGGTTCATAATACCTAAGCTGCGCGACACCCATTGGCTCTCCAAGAAGCATCGCTTTGCGCTGGGCGATTATCGCTTGGCTCTCTTCACTCCACACATTCCCCTCGAGCTTCGCAATAATTTTTAGCTCTTCTCGCTCTGACAGCCTATAGTTAGCAAGGGCGTTGAGCTGATCGAGGTAGTTTATATAGTCTGTTTCTAAAACTGCCCTCTCTTCGTTGGTTAGCTCTTTTTCAGGCTCTTGTGCCCACCGTATAGAACGAAGCTGCAGGCGCAAGGCGCAAGCTCTTGGATGTTCATCGCGAGCCTCGGCATTCTCTTCCATCCAGCCGGCTGTCTTTTTCATCGCCTCATTCCAGCCGGCAGGATGGAGTTTGAGCCTGCGGATCAGCTCTCGAGCCTGGTTGTAGCGGCAGAAGCTAAGTTCTACACAGGTTTGATAGAGCAGTCTTTCAGGATCAAGGGCCGGCATGAGGCGGTTTGTCTTTCTATCTATTTTGTAGGTATAGAGCTTGGGGTTTTCAAGGCGCGTGGTAGGAGGTTTTTCAAAGCCTTTGCCCGTCGTAACGGGCTCTAAGGTAAGGGCGCGATTTGTAGCAATTGCTCGCCGGCCGGCTTTAGGATGCTCTAATACAAGGTAGTGGCTGCAAGGCTCAAACTCTGATACAACAGCCTCTAAAACGACGTAAAAACCGGCATGTGTAAGGCTTATCCATTTGTCCTCTTTGCTTCGGACAAGCGTAAGCTCTAAGGCCGGATACTCAACTCGTTGTAATTTGTTTTGTGCATCTACCCATGCCAGCACCTCTTTGTCATCATCAAGGCCCATCAATCTTTCAGCAAGGCCATCTGGTGGATAGGTACTTGCAAGAAAGAGTCCGGCAATTTGAGGATGCACTACCTTACCATCTACAACCCTGTAGGAGATCTCTTTTGATTTTGTGAGGACAATCGCTTCAAGCGGCTCCTTTTCTGATACCCACTGGGTATTTTCACGGCCAAGGACCCCTTCAACACTACAGGGGTGATTAGCATTTTCAAACAAGGGCTCAGTGTCCTGTCTAAACCAGCAACGCATGCCATCACTTGCTTCAAGCTCATAGTAGGATGTGAAGGTCAATCCCTTGATTGTTACTGCACACTTTCTTCCGCTTTTATCCAAAAAGAGGTACTTGTCGCCCTCTTTTGTGACTACCGGGTTATCTACATCAAATAAAAACTTATCGTTTGCAAGTAGCCATGGGGGAAGCTTTCCTGTAGGAGTGGTTGGACTTCCCAGGCTATCGATAGCCTTAGTAAACTCTTCTTTGATCATCCACCTTTTCTCGAAAGTGCAGCTGCCTCCAATCTTTGACAGCTGCTCTTTTGCTTCAAAACAGCGCCTGGCAAGCTCTGGATGAGAAGCAACATAGGGATAAAGCGCCACCTCCCAATACAGCAGGGTGCAGCGTTCCTGTTCAGACAGGGTTTTGCCTTTATCCAGCAAATCAAATGCTTTGAGAAGGGCTCTCTCGGCAGAATTTGAGAGCTCTTTATGGCCGTTATGATCAAAGTTGTTGATAGCTATTGCAAGTAGTCTCATAAGTGCGCTTTGAGCTTCTGGCATATGAAGGCGGCCTGCGCGCTCAATTCCCTCTGAAAGAAAGTGAATAAGCGCCTCAGAAGACCTTTCGCGCCCTTGGACGAGATGGCCAAGAGCTGCCTTGCCCGTATCTTGGCGCGGCGTAAGCAAAAACCCTTCGAGGAGTGCCTGAAAGCGCCCATCTTCCAGACGACGAAAGTGGCGATCAAAATAGCGAATGGTCTGAGGGATGATCATGTCATCGGAGACTAAGATGGAAAGTAGTTCCTGCGCCTCAAGAGCGGGTATCGTCGTCTTACCAAACTGGATATCTTCACGACACATAAGCTGCTGGTTTTGCGTGCTAAAGCGGTCTCTTTCTTCTCGAATCCTTCTATCCAAAAGCTCTGCTACTATGGGCATTTCCTCTCTAGCCCAGAGATATACTGACTGAACCATTAGCCCATGAGAGCTATCTGTAAAGCCTAAGGGCATGGCAGAGCGGATAAAGGTATCGCAGGTGATATCTCTAGTTGAAAATCCGGGTTCAGTATCGACATTGTTATGTGGAGATCCTCGGTCGAGTGTTTTGTCCAGCTCGAGGGGTTGTCGAGGCTCCTTTGGCATGGACCCCGCCAGAGGACTCATATGGGCAAACCCAAGGGTTCTATAGAGGAGGCGCTGGCAATCTTCCAACATTACATTCATGCGGCAGATAGTAGCAAGGGGCTCTTCGGTACTGTTTATCCTGTAGCCTCTCCATTTGATAGCAGTAAATTCAGCGCATGGAGAGTTTTGATAAAAATCATTTTTCTTAAACTCTTCTGAAAACTTGTTTACAAGCTCTACCCAGGCGGCTGCCACGGGATCTTGCAGTACTTCGCTTGCGTCATAGTATTTGCGAGCGTTTACACTAAAGCCCGCTGCCCGTTCTTCAGCCACCGCCTCTACAGGTATGCCACTTTCCCCATTTGCAAGAGCTTTATACTCTTCCATCAGGTGCATCATTTCATCCTTTAGCGCCGGCGATGGAAAGCGCAAAAGCCCAATCGCTCCTTCAAAGATGCCAAGAGCCCTGCGTGCTTGATCTGTAATGAGTACCTCTGGGTAGCCGCTAAAAGGATTACCCAGTTCAGTAGAGAGGCGCTTGATTTCTTTTAAATAGCTTACCATAAGATGTCCTACCACGCTGCAGGCGTGTAAAGAGATGCGCGCGGTTGGAACAAAGTTGCTGGCAGTAGATAGATTTCCTGCAAGGATAGTGCGAATAGTCTGCATTCCTTGCTGTGTGAGGTCAGCTTTTGAGCTGTTTTCTAAATACCTCCAGCCTAGTTGTGCAGCATCTTCTCTATGTTCGTTCCAAAGGAGAGATTTATAGAAAACTTGAAAGTCTTCCCCTGAAGGGACTGTCTTAAAGTGCGCTTTTGCCTCTTCCCAAAGTGCTTCATACCCCTTCCATAAGGGAGGGCAGGCCTCTTGCTGCATAGCAGCAGGAGGCTCTTTTACAGTAAGCCCGCAGTGCTCTGGGGCAATAAATTGTGATGCTGTCAAGAGGGCAGCACGCTTCTGGCTACGGTCTAGAAGCTCCTGATTGCGTATTTCAGCAATTGTTTCTTTTGTCCGAGAGCGGAGAGCCTCAAATGCAGCTTTTTCCTCGGCGACATCGGCGCCATTATCGACAAGCTTTTTTAGCGTCCTTGCTGTCTTCTCAAGTGCCCACTCAAGATGCGAGGCGCGAGCAGGATACATCGTGCTTAATTCTAAAAGGCGCTCTATTGCCTGCATGCGCATGGCAAATTTTAGCCGCCAGCCCGTTGTTACAGAAACTACCTCCTGAAAAGGGGTAATCCAGGCAATCATCGAGCAGATATTTCCTCGCTGCTCGGCCATAACCTCCTGATCTGCTGCCAAAGTTTTTATTATGCCGGGCCACTCGGGAACAACGACATCGTAAAAGTCCTCGTAGCCATAGGAAGTTGGAACCATCTTGCCGGAGTCATCTGGCACTTCAACACACTTAAGCTCGATAAGCATCTCTAGAAAACGCGAGTTTTCAAGACTAGCAGATGATACAGATCCAAGCTCTAAAAAGGGAGCACACCGCGACCGCATGTTTGCAACAGTAACTCCATCATGGCATTGGACTCCCTGGCCGCGGTTGATAAGTCTTCCTGAAATAGAAGTTCTTCCAAAAAAATCTGTCTCTCTTTTGAGCTGTATGACAATGCTATGGCCGCCATTTCTTGTGTCATAGCCCCCTTCAAACATGATTTCGCCATCTTTTTCTAGACACTCCATGATTATGTTTTTAGCCATAGTGATCATCATAGGACTATATGTCGGGCTTCTTGTCGATTCGATACGCAAGGCGGCCTTGTAGCTTCGCAGAAGTTTCTCCAATGCCGGAATCTCTTCTTGAGGGATGCGACCGCTCTGTAACTGGCTTTCTATAACGTTGATGGTAAAGCCTAAGTGGGTGATTGAGTCGCGGCTTTCATGTTCCATGAGCGCCGCACCCAAAAACATCCTATTGAATACCCCGACACCTGCAAAGGATTCAGGGGCAATTTTTTCCTGATAGCGCGTTGCATCGGAAGAGACAAGGTTTGTCAATTCTTGGACCCTTGCACGCTGCTCTTCGGTGAGCGTCGAAGTCTCTGTGATCTCTTGCAAAAGGGTATGTACCCTGCCAAGCTGGGAAGCAAGCTCTTCGCACATCGTCTGGCTTTTGCCCTTAGAAACGACGGTAAACTGCATGTTGCCAATATCAAGCTCTTTTGTTTTAAGCTCGCCACGCAGCCGGCGAATACTGCGATCAATCGTATTCAGGGCACCTGCTACATCAACTGCCTGGCTTGATAACTTCCTATACGCCTCGCCTACCTTC
Source organism: uncultured Chlamydiales bacterium (assembly GCA_963826935.1). Lineage (GTDB taxonomy): Bacteria > Chlamydiota > Chlamydiia > Chlamydiales > FEN-1388 > SZAS-7. The sequence continues at coordinate 141,966 of CAWGYH010000009.1, forward strand.
TTGAAACTCGTATCGATAGCCTGCAGTCTCTCCACAGTGCGCTGGCCTAATTTGCCATCTGCCTGGGCCTTGTTCAACTCTTCTTGCAGGCTCTCCATATCAAAACCCGGAAGTCGAGGCTCTTGATCGGATGTAAAGCCAAGCGATGTCATTTTTCTTTTGCTTTCTGTAGGGCATAGGACTTGATTTTCATACGATTTCTCCTCTTTTCCATACATTACATTTACAAAAAATTAATGTATAGAACCTTGAAGAGATCACTATATTTGTGGGGGGATGGGGTGTTTATTGCATTTTTTTTAGATTAGCTTTATGCTTTATTGTCAATGATCCCTACTAGTAATCTTACAATTCAATCTCTTCAGAGTGATGAAATAAAACTTGCTCTTGCCGGCAATCAACATAAAGGGTCGCTGCGTAAACAAAAGCATGGCATCGACTCTCGCGAATATCGCCAGCTGCAAACGAAGATATGGACATCTGGCCATTACACAGATCTTATCCCCCTCTGGGAAGAGGATCTTCGGTACCTCGATGCAAGCATACAGCAGGTTTTAAATAACGACCAAGATCTTATAGAGCTCGTGTCCGCTATTCATCATTGCCAAAACGCCTCAGTACGCGACCATTTTATTAGCTGTCTGGAAAAGGAGAGATCCCTCTTTTGCAGGATCATTCAGAAGCTCGGTGAGCAACATCCACATCCTTCTCTACAGAATGCCCTGAATATGGTAAGTCGATCAGAAATTCTCTCTAAAGATATTATAGCAACGATGTATGCCCTTGGAAGCCGCCTGCCGCGCAGCATCAGCGGATTAAAACTCGGTGTGCTTACTATAGAAGAGCGGCTTCTTGCCCTTAAGGAAAACCCTGTTGAACTACGCCATAAGGTACTTCATGCGCTGCAGATTCGCCCAGATGGCCATAAGATAATTGGAGAAAAAGAGCTTGGGCTTATTCTTGGCGATGCCTACATTTCACAGTCGGGCCTTGAGGGGTATAACTTTGCAGAGGCCTTTGAGCTTGTAGGCTGCTTTCACGAAGCGCTCACGCCTGAAATTTGCCGCGAGCTTGAGGCTATGAAACGCTATGCGAAACTTCTCTCTCTCGCTCCAGAAAATCAAGTCTCAGTCTTTGAAGACCTTGCAAAAGAGCTACAGCAGGGTGGCCGTATAGCCTTACCTTGCGGATGGATCACCCCAACAGGCGGCCATGCCATGGTGGCAGAATGCCGTTTAGAAAAAAATGGCACCGCAACTTTACGCCTCTACAACCAAGGCGCGGGGATCAGCTATCACAACATGCAGACAGCAGATTTTCGCGAAAGGCGAGGCGCCTGGCTCGAAAAGCGAGACATTCCACAGCATCTTGTGCTCTCGCCTGCCTTTTGGATGATTCTTTTAGGCTTGATGTGCCCCCAGTCATTTACTGGCACTGAACCCTATAGTGATGATGACCTCTACTCCTGGTTTATCCACTGCATTCCTGGAACCCTCTACGATGGGGAAAAGCTTATTTTACCCCAAAGAAGCGGAACCTGTGCCATTGCAGCCATTTTGGCCTACCTCAATGGCAATCTCACAGAGGCCGCCTACGACAACTTTATCCTAAAATTCAAATGTGGCACCACTGTACGCTACGAAGAGGACCTGTTTTTACGAAGGGGCATCATAGGCCAGACAGAAAAGTGCTTTCTCCAGGAGATTTGCCATAAACTTGGCAACTCTGTAAAGACGCAGGCAAAAGTAGGCAGAATTTCTGAAGAGTTAAAGGAGTTATTACTTCTCTACTGCAACAAAGAAGTGGCCCTCTCTGAAGAGAGTAGCCAAGCGCCCACAGTATGCCAGCTAAGGAGCCGCTTTTCTCTTGAACCGAGTGGATACAAAATCTATGCCGCTGACAGCTGGACTACTGGCCATAATAGATATGGCATCGATAGAGTCCCCCGTGCATCATACTACAAAACGGGAGCATCGCTTAACTCCATACTGGCTTCACTTCCCCCCAATCTCGCCCACATCAATTCTCTGGACGCCATGGAATTGGTCCAAAACTTTTTAGAACAGATGCCCCCACTTTCTAGCGTGAGAGACCTTGACCTATCTCAATTACATAAGGTCATATATCAAGTTGCAGAGCATAAAGCCTCCCTTCCAGGGCTTCCCAACCAGCTTATAGTCGCATGGCTTACAGAAGCCTATACCCTCCTTGTCGAAAGAGAACTATCAGCAATAGTACCTGCCATATGTCTCTCCCCAGTGCCGGGCAGCCACCCCCTAGAAAAAGAGGACTGCATTCTCAATAGAAGACTTCTGCTGAGTCCCTTAGGTGAAAGACTGCTACAAGAGTGGCGTGCACGGCGCTATGAACAAAGAGAGACAAAGCGCTTTTGTACTACCCATTTCTTTAAAACCGGAACTGTTGCTTTTCTGTTTGACCCGGAAAAATTCCGACAATTTGCAACTCATTATGGAGACCTAAAATGGATACTTAGGGATAGTGTAACAAACCTTGTCTCCATACGATGCGAGCTTGAAGTTGGCATAACGAAAACAGGGATAGAGCAACTACCAAAGAAACCCAACGTTCTGCTTCCATGCCGAACTGCTACAAAATCACCCAAGTTTGCCTACAAAAATTGCGACGCCCAAACAGCTACCACCCTGCCAACCCTTCCATTTATTGGAATAGACCAGCAGCTTTTTGCCATGGAAGAAGATATCGAAAAAATCGCCCTCTTTAAACCAGAAGAGAGCTGGCTTGCGCTTTCGTTTACAAATAGCTCTGGGCTAGAGCTCAAAGACAGCCCAACCCTTGGCATATCTCCCCTTACTGCCCTTATCGGCCTGCCTTATGCACAAGAGGTCTATTCACGCATAAAAAGACTTACCCAGCGACTTCTTCATGAGCATCCTGATCGCCAAGAGCTGGCAATAAGCCTTCTTAAGCTGGTAAGCGAGATTAACCTGAGAGTTGCACCTCAAGCCGCCATTTGCCTTACGCTTCCTCAAGACTATCCACAGGCACTGGATGTTGCGGTAAGCTACTACCTTCTCACCCTTCCATTAGAGCGAATTTCTGCAACGGATAGACTCTATGGCTACTATCTTGCAAAAATTATTATAGGTCTCACGCAGGAACCCTCCATCCTACAAACTGTACTGAATAAAATAGACTGTGTGGAGCTTGAAAAGAAACTTGAAGAGGGAGGCAAGAGTGAATGGGAACGCGCCTGCACAAGATACAAAACTGAGGGTGTAGAAATCAAAAAAGATGGAATACCTTATGCAAATAACATTATGCAGATCAATTTTGAATCTGCTTACCAAAAAATGCTTTTGGCTCTTTTTGCCGAGCTAAAGTTTGGCCTATGGCACCTTAAAAATGACTCTGGGCAGCCAATGATCGTCCGCAAATATGAGTGCCCAAAAAGCGGCGGCCTAGTATTGAACTTCTTCGACCCCTTAGATCATCGATATGCTAAGGGGCAAGACTACCTGCTTGTAAATAAAACTGTATTAAAGCTTAGGCTCTTGCAACTTGGTCTTGAACTGCCGGATCATCTGCAACATGATGGACTCTATCGCGTCTGCCGCACTCAAGTGATCAAATCACTGCCCGCAGATCTTTATAAAGACCATCTAGAATTTTGGTGTCCTGAAGGAGAAACAGAGAGCACAACAGGGCTCATTATTGATCCTGAACAGCGCATAACCTATCTTGCCGAAAGTAATGGCAAATCATTCAAAATTATCAACCTTGCAACGCAGGCTGAACTTCTGCATGGCTTCATAAAATCCCGCCCCGGCTCGCTTATCACCTGGCATGGCACTCAGGTGCAAATCCCCTATATTGGCCAAATCGTACAGAGTCAAGATAACATGCTTGATATCGAAGTGTGGGCAAAAGGCCACAAAAAGAATTTTGAGCTCTGGCTAAGCGCCATGCACGGTGCAGTACGCTTTTATGTAACCCCAGGCAGGGATGGACAGCTCCGATATGCAAGCCAAGACTACTCCGGCTTTTGCTGGAACCCAAAAGATCGCTGCCAAGAGCTGGGTATGCTTAATGGCATTCTCCTTACCAAGGATGCTGAAGAGCTCCTGATCATTCCTCAGCAGCACCTGGAAGATGGCCAAAGCCAACCCTACCGTAAAACGTGGATAAGCAACCATAAAGCAAAACCCATTATCTTTAAAAGAACGCTCCATCCAGATCTTAAGCGGGATGATCCCAACCAGCGCCTCTTTGTCACAAAAGAGCTAAAAGATATAAGCTACCTCATACGAGAGCTTATGTATAGCCGTGACTGGGAAAGGGCAAAACGGTATGTTGGGCTTATCATGCCGGCAAGCGGCAAGAATAGGGAGTTTGCAAAAATTGTCAGCTCGCTTTTGCTGCAGCCGATAACGCTCAGCCACCCAAAAGCACAAGTTCTTTTTCTTCGCATCCTAGCTACTGCACAAGCAACACTTTCCTTGAACGATGCATCGCAACTTGCTTTTTGCACCCAGACCTATCACAAATATATAGACCAGTATCACCATCTCGACCATGGCTGGGCGCTCTCTTGCGAAGAAGAGATGCGTCTGTCTTGCTGGTGCGACCCTCAAAAAGAAAACGAGCACATTCAAGGCCACCTCAGGAGGGTATCGGCAGAAGAGACTTCAGCACCATCTAGCTACAAGCCTGCAAATACCGCAATTGCTGCGCACGGAAATACAATCACGCAAGGTCCACCTGACAAGAGTCTTCGACTGGTGCAACTCTATCGACCTCGCACAAGCTTCGCATACATAAACCTTCTCATAAAACAGCTTTCTGAGCCGTGGCAAGCTGATGAATGCCTCCTGAAAGCCGCATATATATGGTATGCCTTGCGGGGTCACACCATGCAGCTGAGCTATGCGGCTCATTTGCGACAAAGCCTTGTAAAATCAACCCCCGGAAAAGCAGAGCTATGGAAAGCCTTTGGACAAATATACAATGTTTACCAATACCACGGCGCAATAGAGCAGTTATTGCCCCCCTCAGGCGCTAGCACAACAATCGCACAAAATTCAATAGTGCCCACCCAAACGCTTCGCCAAAAAGAGCGCCATAATCGTCTTGCAGCACGCGTGATACCAGCGTCTGATCTTCCGCACTATGTCGCAGGTCACATCCATAGCGTTCTTGCAAAGTGCAAGCTAGAGCATACAGGACGATCGCAAAGGCTCTTTAGCTCACTTGAGGCGCTTTTTAGCGAGCCGGAACTGCTTTTACAGGAGCTACAACGGCTCCTAGAGCAGACAGAGGCCATCCACGCTGTGCAAATAGAACAGATTGCTCCCCTCTTTTTGTCGGGCAAGATTGGGCTGCGAGAGCTTTTTGACTGGCTCGAATCGGCATCATTAAAAGAGGATACCGCTGAGCGACTAATTAAGATTGCTCAGACGCGAGGAGAGCTCTGTATGCTTAAGCAAGCAGTCGAGGCGCTTAAAATAAATCCACATCTTACCAAAAAAACCTTGAGGCGAATGCTTGCTATCGCCTCAATTGTTGATGAAGATATTGACCTGTCGCTCCGCTCAAAGCTTGCAAGTTTTATGTGGAAAAAAGAGCTTGCACTCAGACCCAACCAGCTGGACATTATCCTGCACACACAACGTGTACGGGGGCTTCTTGCCCAGGTGGACTGCGGAGAGGGCAAGACATTTGTTATAGGTCCAGGCATCTCGGCGATTAGTAACAATCTTGTAGTAAACGTCGTTCCACACGGCGTTGTTGAGGCGCATGCTGCTCAGCTTTCGCGAAGTTTAGAGTCTACGAATGGCACCCTGGCCTTCCCGCTAACGCTTTCGCGTCAAGACATTTGGGAGAAGCTTGCAATCTTTGAAGAGTGGACAAAGGCGGCAAAAAAAGCCCATACGCCCATCATCACTACAGTATCAGACCTTGCGTCATTTGTACTTGGCTATTTTGAACTAAGGCTTGCGCCGGCAGACTCACCTCTTCAGAAACATCGCGAACGTATCGAGTCGTTGCGAGAGTTTTTTGGCACACAAGCAACGCTCTTACTTGATGAAGTGGACGCTTCTGCCAAAGAGCAGGTGCACTGGACCATGGGAGAGCGCCTCTCAATTGCCAACGAGCGTATAGAGATAATCGGTACAATCTATGAAGCGATAATGGAAATTGATAGCCAAAATGGCGGCTCTCTTTTTTGCCTTGATGGCAATATGCGCTTTTCTTCCGAGAGATACCATAAAGAAACCATACATACCCTTGCAAGATACCTTATTGAAAAAAACCGTTTTCCAAAAGTTGAAAACCTCAACCAAGAGTGGCTTTTAAAATACCTTACAGCCGATCGTGGGACCTTTCAGACAGAACTCCCCCAAGAGCATAGAGAGTTTTTAGAAATGCTGCGGGCAGAACTTAAGGTATACCTCCCCCACACACTTGCCATGCGCTACAAAGTGGCCTATGGGCCAGGTCCTGATGACTCTGTTGGCGTAGTCCCCTACAAAGCAGCCAGGGCTCCGGACCCCAAAAGCCGCTACACCTACTTTGAAATCATCGCAAACCTTACCCTGCAGATGGCGTATAGAGATATACCCCAAAGCGAAATGGTAAGGGTTGCCGTAGCAAAACTGCTTCATACTTCCCCCGACAAGGCCATCTACTATGCCAAACGGTGGCTGGGCCCTGCAGGCACCCTTGCCGACTTTAGATCGATTGTAGAAAAAAAGAATGGCTGGCTAAAACTTATTGACCAGATCCAGCAAAATAGAGTTGCCCGGCTTGATATTGCCCTATCAGAACTTTTACCTTATATCGAGCTCTATACGCAAATAATGCAGTTTAGCGTCGCAAGCCTTGAACAGACCTTTGGCCATATTGTAGGCCTTACTGCAACGCCCTATAACCATGCAGGCATGGATGAGCGCCTGGCAGAAAACTTTAAGCCGACAGATGCCTACGAAACGACAAGAAAAAAACTCTCTACATGCCCTATACAGACATATTCACAAATTGATGATGCAACGCTTAGCCAAGTAGCAAGCCGTGCGAATGTACATGCTCTTATGGACCCAAGTGCCTGGCTTGTAGACTATCCTAACCAGCAGGTAGCAGAACGTATCTTGAGTGGGGCTCGACACTCTATTGAGCATGTCGTTTTCTGGGATATAGCTACAAGCTCGTGGCATGTGCTAGGACGGCGCGGACTCATTGAGAGTTACGACTCAAGCAAGCATACAAGCAGTAAAACGTTTATTTACTTTGACCAGCAGCGATCCCGCGGCATGGATATGCCGCTTCCTGATGAGTGTATCGCCATTGTGCTTGTAGGCCATGACTGTACATTTACCGGCTTAAAGCAGGCATCGGAGCGACTTCGCCAGTTTAAAATCGGCAAACAGCGTGTAGAGTTGTGGGTGGAGTCGCAGTCGGCACATTGCGATGTACTAAAGATGGTAGATAAAAATGAGCTCCGGCTACTTGTAGAAGAGCTTCCGCTTATGGCAAAGCGGCAGATGTTTGAGCTTTGTCGCAAAAAACTGCTTATAGCAAGCAAAAAGGATAGCACTTGCAAAAAGGCGCTGAAAGACCTTCTTTTGCAGCAGGTAGATCATTATGAATATAGAAAGCATGCAAGTCTTGAAGCCGCACCTACAGTGCGTCAAGAGCTTGATAACTATTTCTATGAGCTCATTACAAAATGTGATTTTCACGACGCTGCAGATGTGACCGCTCTTGAGCGCATAAAAACGCGCTGTCTAGATGCTCTTAAAGAAGCTGCAGACTCGATCTATGAGCCATCGCTTGACATCCGCGCAGAAGTAATTCATATTGAAGCCTACGAGCAAGAGCGCAGAACTGATGTCGATTTGAAAGCCGAAGCTCATTCGCAGCAAAAAGTAACATCACAAGTAGAGACCGATAATGAGCTCCAAAAACATGCAAAAGGCCGCCTCTTTGATGCAAAAGAGCTACTTTTATCTCTTGCTAACCCCATCGCACGCGATCAGCAAGAGCTTGCAGTAGGCACCTTCTCAGCCTCGCGACTTACAGATCTCTTTCAACGACTTGTTTGCCCAAAAGCTATCTGGCTGCCCACAACGATGCTGCCCATGCCCAAAATGACGGAAGCTGAGTTGAACCTCTCCCCCATGAAACGAGAGCTCTGGAAGCGCGTTGCAAAGTGTGCCTATATCCTACGCTTTCATGACAATGTTCTCCTGCTTCAAGACCGCGAGGCAAACCTGATAGCAAAAGAGCTCCGCCTCAATAACTACCCCGATAGAGAACTTGTGCGCCTAGATGGCACTAGCGTTAACACTGCTCAATCCACCCTATCGCCAGAAATTTTGCAGGCAGTTGCCCTCTTTAACGCAAGCCTTGGCCCTCTTCGCACCCACACTTTCGATCCGGCAAATGCCGCAAGCCGCCTTGCCTTCCTCAAAGATCGCCTTGCCCACTATAGCGAAAGCGACCCCAACCACTACCTGAACAACCCCATAGTGCAGCAGGTTGCAAAGATATGATATTCCCAACTCATCCATAGTCTAACAAAATAGATTTAAATTGATATTTATATCAATATCAAGTATAGTTTTAACTTGAATCAGTCATTATTACGATAAAAATCCGTATTCTATACGGTTATTTAAAAATGACCTACAGTCATAAAATTAAGGCCAAACAACAAAAAAAGAGGAGTTATCTGTGTCAGTTAAAATATTCGAGATTGGCCAACAGGACAAATCATTACTTTATTGCAATGGTATTTGTTCAAATCACGCCGATGAATCACAAAGAGCAAATTTTGATCAACAAACAGAGCTGCTTACGTCGGTTTTTCCAAATCGCAAAGTAGTTGTTTATAATAATCCCACAGGACTTGGCGAATTCTTTACTAATGATGCCGCCCAGAATGAACAAATCGAGGCAATTGCAACTCAGTTTAGCAAGCTAATTCGCGAAAAAATTAAAGATGCCAAACAAGAGCGCGTTCCCATAGTTGCCCATAGTCACGGTGCTCTTATTACAAAGCTCGCACTTGAAAGACTACAAGCAGAAGAAAGAGCAATGGTAGATGTATATGCATTTGGGGGCGTTGTCATGCTGCCAAAAGCACTTGCATGCAGCGTAAAAAATTATGTCTTTAAAGGCGACATGATTGCCCAATCTGCAAATGATAAATTTGACCCAAAAGGCGTTCTACAGAGGGTCATACAAGCAGCTGAGAGAAGCCAACTTGACCAAGTGAGTCTGGAAGATGCGCTATTTAATCAATTCAAAAAAGATTGGTTTCGTGAATATCAGTGGGGAACTGATAAAATCCCCGAATTTGTATCAAATTTCTGGCTTGGTGATCCGGATAAGGTAAAAGGAGCAGATGAAAAATACCATGAGTATGCCTCGTGCTTAAGAGATTATGACATCACCCTACTCCCAAGCCCACCAAAACCGCTAAAAGATAGAAGTATAACTGCAGTTACGCCCGAAATGAAGCAGAGCATCGCGAGCTTTGGCTCAACTGTTGATCAGGCCTGGCATAAGCTATTCAACTTTAGACCGACTCTCGAAGAAATCGCCAAAATACTATAACGAAAGGGGCACGGCCCCTTTCTCTACGTGCGCCTCTTATTTTTCAAATAGTCAAACGAAAGATAAATAAAGGACTCTGACATAGAGTGGATGCCAGTACGGCCTTGATTATAGAACCTCGGCCTTGCAGGCCTTTTGGGCAACAATTTGGACAGAATCTCCAATTTTTTTGGATATTCGGACAGAAATTAGCTAAAATTCTTCTATTTTCTCCAAAAAAATTGGAGATTCTGTTAGAATTAGGATATGGAGGATAACTGTATGCATGAGATTCTGCGGTTTTGCGAGACAGCCTATATTGAAGCACAACACCTATTACCACTTTTGCGAGAATATACCAATCCTCGAGATTTTATTTCGCGGCTCTGTAAGCGAGGCGATTTAATTCGCCTAAAAAATGGTTTTTTTGTGATCAGAGAGAAGATCAAGGATCAACCTGTGCCCTACGAACAAATAGCAAACCTCCTTCACGGCCCATCATATATAAGCTATGAATGGGCGCTTTCCTACTACGGAATGATCCCTGAAGGGGTGTATGTAGTAACTTCAGCTTCTGCCATAAAGTCCATTGACTACACAACACCGCTTGCTACCTTTGAATACAGCTATTTAAGCCATGCACGCTATGCAATTGGAATCGACCAAAAAGAAAATGCTTCTGGGAATTTTTTGATTGCAACACCCGAGAAAGCACTTGCCGATCTTGTACACAAAAAAAGCAGCCATTTAAACAGCAAAGAGCTCATTATCGACCTGGTTGAAGGACGGCGCATTGATGAAGAGATGCTCAAAAATCTCGATAAAAGCCTCCTTGCAGAAATTGCTTCAAGCTACCGTTCTGAAACCGTACACAACCTCCGCAATGCTATAGGCCTGCTATGACAAAAGCAAATATTGCAAAAATGATCGATCACTACCAGAATTCAAAAATTCAAGAGCAAACAAAAATCCGCGAAATTCTACAGCAGGCGGCACTTTTAGGCCTTGAACGACATGGTATCTTTGAAAAAGCTGCCTTTTACGGCGGTACTGCCCTGAGAATACTATATGGGTTAGATCGTTTTAGCGAAGATCTTGACTTCACACTGCTTAAGCCTGATCCTGAGTTTGATTTTACCCCTTTTCTTGAGGGTATGAAAAAAGAGCTCTCTTCATTTGGTTTTGAGATGGAGGTACTTCAAAAGAAAAAAAATATTGAAACTTCTGTTCTTTCTGCCTTCATGAAAATGAACACAATTCAATTGTATTTGGCTATTGGCGATGAAAAGAAAAGTAAAGCGACAACTCACAACGAAAAAGTGCAAATAAAGCTTGAAATCGACACCGATCCTCCACCCCATGCTCGCGTCCAAAATCGTCTCGTATTGAACCCAATGTCCTTTTATGTGCTTACACTGCATCAAAGCGACCTATTCGCAGGCAAAATGCACGCAGCATTATATCGCGCCTGGAAGGGCAGGGTCAAAGGCCGTGACTGGTATGATATTATCTGGTACATCAAGAATAAAATTCCGCTAAGTCTCACCTATCTTGAAGCCTGCATGAGCCAAGCCAACAATCTTGGTCCTGATGAAGTTCTCGATCGCAAAAAACTTCTTGAACGCATCCACGAAAAGATAAAAGCCATTGATTGGGCCAGCGCAAAAGCAGACATGCGTCCATTTATTTCTGACCCCGAGCGGCTTGATATCTGGTCACCTGAGTATTTTCAAGCTGCAATTAACCACCTCGAAGTAGAGGAACGATAGAAGCTTGGTTCTAGATGAGGCACTGTCTCTTTCGGGAAGGCAAATCAGACGCTAAAAAACATTAATACTAAGTCCAGTAAACCGCTGTAGCATGCCAGGATTAGGAGTAGTTGCATTTTTTACTGTTATGGTCAGCTGGCGCTGAGGATTGGCACTCATGAGCGATTTTTTGATAGACATTCCATCTGCTTCAGATATTGGACACTTAGTAAGCGTTATCGAATTGAGCGTTGGAATGTGCTTCAACACATAGTCAAGGCCTTGAGGTGTCATGTCACAATGTGTGAGAGAAAGTCCTAACAGATGAGTAAAGGCTGCAAGAGCTTTCCAAGCTTCTTGGTCTTGGTTCCCAACTGTTAAATCTGCGATAGCAAGTACTCCTATTGTATCACGTAAAGATGATTCACCTAAATAGCCCAATGAGCTAGTTGTAAGGCTGTTTGATCCCCAGAGAGCAAGAATGGATAGGTTTCGGATCTTTTTTGCAAGATAGGCGATGTCTTTGTCAGTTGTGGGAGCAGATCCACATGCCATTAGATCTTTTAGTTGTGGCAAACCGCTGGCTGTATCAACAATTGTGGTGAACGTGATATTTTGAAGGCCGCGAACTCTTAGAGTCGTAAGATTTGTTAATTTTGAAAGCTGTTTAAAATCTCTTTCGCCATAATTTACGACAGCGTCCTTGTCAGGAGAAAATCGCAGTATCAGTTGCTGCAGGGATTTGCCATACGTAGCTAAAGTGTCGATGGAATCCTTGGTAAGCACACTTGGATGTGGGCCCTCTAGTTCTAAATGCTCAAGCTTTGTGCACTTGGTTAGTACAGCGTCAAATATAAGTGACAGTCCGTATGTTTGATTAGGGTTCAGACGAAGCGTCAGCGATGTTAAATTTTCCCCTAACCCTGCGAGCGTTATCAAACCAGCATCTGTTAGTGCCGGGGCCTCGTGCAGCATACTTACAGACCGGATGTGCTTTCCGCCTCTTGCATATCGAACAAGTGTAAGGGCGTCATTATTACTAACATTGGAAAGCTCAGTATTGCGGAACTCATCTTTATCATCGGCACGTGTAGTTGCATCCGGTCCATGTATTATCCACGGGCCCAATGCTGTAGAACTTATAGTAGCCATTTTTTCTCTCCTTATTCCGCGCCTCTTCGGCATTTCAGTTATGTTAGCAATATATACTATCCGAACTTTATATCAAAGGGACAACCATGCGCCTCTTATTTTTCAAACAATCGAATGCAAGAAAGATAGTGCTCGGGCTTCTCAACAGTTGACAATTTTGAAAGCTGTAGCTTCAGTTAAGCTTTGATGGTGATCACGGGATAGTCCATGACATTTTCAGGACTTAATAAAAATAAGTATTGATATTAATTACAGTTTTTAATTATTATTTGTGTTTATTTTATATAGGAGCATTATGATGCGCACTCAATTTGTTACTAAAGAAAATGAGATAGTTCCAGTTTCAAAGCCTTCGCAATTTATGCTTTTCCCATACCGACCTTACTAATGAAATGCTCCAAGACGTCAGCAACGCGTGTTCGGACACCCTAGAAGAGCTTGATGTCTACGGCTGCAAAGCCTTGCACAGTTTTGATGGTTGCAAGGTATTTTCTGCCCTCAAAACGTTACGGCTTAAAAAAGAGCTCTTTACTGATGAAGAGTTCCAAAAGATCAAAAGCACATACCCTAATGTTGTGATCAAGACTTCATAAAGTTGGTCCCTACGTATAGGCTGTGAAAAATGCCACTCCCGAAGGGAGTGGTGGCGATTAGCCCGGATCACCGACCATAGGGAGGTGCTCCGGGGACCACGTGAAAGCAAAACATGCACCACCCCGAAGTGGGGTGCTGGACCGTGTGAAAGTCCAGCACCCCACTTCGGGGGTGCGTTTTTTTCTCCTGTACATGATTCCCAGGACGCCTGCGGCGGCCTGGGCTAATCGCCACCACTCCCTTCGGGAGTGGCATTTTTCACAGCCTCTACAGTACTCTGGGGCTATTTAACTAGTTTCCCAGGCCTTGCGGCCTGGGCTATGGGATGACGGCCTTGCAGGCCTTTTGGGCAATTTTTTATGCAACACGGCTATTTTTAAAATGGTTTTTTGCAAAGAATTCACAGATGTTGTTTATTTTGTTGCCAGATAGGATTTTCTATACGCGCCTTTTATTTTTCAAATAATCAAACGCAAGATAGATTACGGGCGTCACATAAAGGGTTAAAGCTTGTGAAAAGAGGAGACCGCCGGCGATAACAAGGCCTAAGCCGCGCCGCATTTCGGCCGAGTCGCCAAGGCCGATGGCGATCGGGATGGCGCCCATGATGGCAGCAACTGTTGTCATCATAATGGGCCGAAAGCGTGCAAGGCAGCCTTCGAGTATCGCATCGTGGGAGGATTTTCCTTGCGATTTTGCAAGTATCGCGTAGTCTACCATCATAATGCCGTTTTTCTTGACGATGCCAAGAAGAAGTAAAAAGCCTACAGCACTAAAGATCGATATTGGTTCGTTAAAGAGCCAAAGAGTGATGATGCCGCCAAGGCCTGCAAAAGGAAGCGATGAGAGGATCGTTAAGGGGTGGATAAAGCTCTCATAGAGCATTCCAAGGATTATATACATCACAATAGCCGCAGCTAAAAAGAGTAATAGGGTCTCACTCATTGCCGAGGTGATCTTTTTAGCAGCACCTGTAAGCTCGCCTGTCACATTGGGGGTAAGGGCGCTTTTTGCCTCTTCGCTAAAGAGCTGCAGGGCACTGCTGGCTTGTACGCCAGGAGCAAGTGTAAAAGAAATTGAGGCAGAAGGAAGCTGCTCATGCCGCTCAATTCTCGGCTTTGATAATATCTCGCGCCATGATGCTATTGCCTTGAGGGGCACTCTTGCCTCATCTTGTGAAAAATAGAGGTTTGAAAGCGAGTGTATGCTGTTTGAATACTCCGGCATAAGCTTCATGTAGATATCAGTATTTTGCAATGTGCCAATGCTCATATCCCCGTAGGCAAACTGCAGAAGGTTTTGTACATGCTCTTTTCGAAGCCCGAGCTTATCTGCAACATTTTTATTAATATCTATCACAAGGCGCGGGAAATCATCTTTAAGCGAGACATCCACATAGGAAAATTGCGCAAACTTTTTAGTTTTTTCTACAACGGCAAGGGCTGCCTTTTCAACTTCGGCTGCATCGAGGCCATGAAGGTCATACTTATACTGCCCGTGCGAGCCAAACTCGGCGTTGATGTTAAAGAGCTGAAAGCCTTGAGTAAAGCTTAAAAGCCCCACACAGCCGTCAAGAGACTTTTGCACCATGCCAATAATCTCATCCTGGCTTGGCCTCTTTTCGCGCGGGATAAGCTGCGTAAAGAAGCAGAGGTTGTCGCCCTGGGCCCAGTCAAAGAAGCTGTCGACATAGGGGTTGCCTTGAAAGATGCCCTCTAGCTTTTGCTGCAGCTTTTTAAATTCGGCCGAAGTTAGGCCGGAAGGAAGCTTGCAGCCTGTTATCAAAATGCCTCGATCTTCAGGCGGCAAAATAAGTACAGGCAGCTTCATGTAGAGAGGTACAGTAATGGCCATCAACAGACATGCCGCCGCAAGCACTGTTTTGGGATAGTGCAACACCTTTTTAAGGGTGCGCTCATACAGCGCGAGCATTTTTGACTTTTTTTCTTTTCTCTCTTCACTTGATAGGTAGCGGCTGCAGAGCATTGGCGTAAGCGTAAGCGATATAAAGCCCGATACAAGAATTGCTACTGACAGCGTTACGCTAAACTCGCGAAAGAGTTTGCCATTTACCCCGGGCATAAAGAGCAGCGGAATAAAGACTGCAACAAGAGATAGCGTCATAGAAAGTACTGTAAAGGCAATCTGCTTTGAGCCTAAAAGGCTTGCTTCAAAGGCTTTTTTGCCTTTTTCTTGAAAGCGGACGATAGCTTCAAGCACAACGATCGCATCATCTACTACAAAGCCAACTGAAAGCGTAAGTGCAAGAAGTGACAGCAGGTCGATGCTATAGTCTAAAAGATACATCACGCTAAAGGTGCCGATAAGCGACAAGGGCAGAGCTACGCTTGGGATAAGAGCATCGGTAAACCTTCCCAAGCTCATGTAGATCACAAGAGAGACAAGCAAAAAGGCAATAGCTAGAGAGTATTTTACATCTAAAATAGAGTGTTCAATCCACTCAGCTTTATTAAACCAGACCCTGATAGTAACTTCGGGCGGCACTTCCTTTTGCAAAGCCGCTACAAGCTCTTGCGCTTCATGTGAGATTGAAACGGTATTGGCATCATTTGTTTTAATGACGCAAAGGGCAACTGTTGGCAATACCTCTTTTTGCGTTACAAAATGAAATTCTTTATCCTCTGCCGACTCCTCTGCTATCGTTGCAACATCTTTAATTTTTACATTGCTGTTGACGATGTAGAGATCTTCAAGCTTCTTTGCAAGCTCTCTAGAGCCCTCTATTTCAAGCGACAGCATTTTGCTTGAGGTCTGTATTGTTCCCAGCGCACTTTGGGATGTATGGCTTTCTATTGTTTCGACAATCTGGTTAAAGCCAATATTTCGGCTTGCAAGCTGCTCGGGGTTTACCTTAAGCCAGATCGCCTTTTCCGGGCCAAAGGTTTTTACCTGGGCAATCCCCTCAATTCTATTCAGCCGGGGAACAAGGAACTTGTCTGCAATAGAGCGCAGGGCGCCGGGACTTACCGTCTTGGAGGTAAGAAGCACCAGCATTATGGGGTCCTTGTCATTTTCGCGGCGAATGTACATTGGCTTTGAGGCATTGTCAGGAAGCATGCCTTCGGCTTTATTGAGGGCAGCTACAAGGTCTTGCACGGCCTCTTTCATGTTTTTATTCAGGTCAAACTGCAGGGTGATGCCGGCGTGGCCTTGCGAGCTTGTGGAGGTCATCTCCTTTACCCCTTTTACTTCGGCAAGCTCCTTTTCAAGAGGTATCGTCACCTCATCAAGAACAACTTCAGGAGATGCTCCCGGATAGCTTACATAGACGTCGATCTTCGGATCTGAGACGATGGGAAGATCGCTTACGGGCAGCTTTAGATAGGCCATAATGCCCAGCAGCACAATGGCAAGCATGACAAAAGAGGTCATGACAGGGCGCTTTATAAAGGGACTTGAAAGGTTCATAATACTGCTACCTTTGCCCCCGGTGCAATGCGCATGTGGCCATCGGTTACAACAACATCTTCATCTACAAGGCCATCAACGATCACAACAAGATCCTTATGTTCATGGCCGGTCTTTACCTGGCGCATTTGGGCAGTGCAATCCGGCCCCACAACATAGACAAAAACGCCATAGCTGTTTTGGATTACCGCCTTTGCGGGGATAAGGAGCGCATTTTGAATACACGCTACAGGCAGGCGCACCTTTACGCTCATGCCGGGACGAAGTTCAAGATTTTTATTGTCGATTGATCCGATAAGCAGTATCTGCCCTGTTCTTGGGTCAAACTGGTTGTCGGTAAAGGATATAACGCCTGCAACTACCTTTTCGGGAGCCGAAAGGAGCTGGCATTCAAAGCTGGTTGTTGCATCAGTTAGCTGGCAAAACTCTTTTTCTGTAATAAAAAATTGTGCCTCCAGGTGATCTATAGAGGCAATTTCTACTAAAGCCTCGCCTGTTGCAAGGTGTCCGGGGTGGATATCGACCTTCCCGACTCTTCCTGCTTTTGGAGCATAGATTTTACAGTAGGAGAGCTGAAGCTCCTGTTCGTTTGCTTTGGCCTTATAAAGAGCAAGAGCGGCCTTTGCCTGTAAAAATTCAGCTTCTATTTGTTCCCACTCATTTTTTGATATGAGCTCTTTATCGGCCAATGTTTGAAAGCGCTTTAGCTTCTTGTAGGCTGCGTTAAGAATTGCTTTTTGATGCTGCAGCTCAGCGTGCGCCTGTTCAACTCTTGCTTTATAGGCTAAAGCGTCCAGTTCAAAAAGAAGAGCTCCCTCTTCAACCCACTGCCCCTCTTTTACAAAGACTTTAGCAACTGTCCCTTCTATACGGGGCCGCACTTCTACAACATGTTTTGCATGGAGTGTGCCAAGCGATTCTATATGAATTGGCACATCCTGGCGGCTTGGGGCAGCAGCATATGCAGGAACAGCAGGAGGCTCAAAAACTTGGGCCATTTCCTCTTGGCTTTTGCACGCTGTAAGTAAAAATAGTAGAGCAAATAGGATGTAGTTCACAGGGCCTCTTGGGGTGTAGTGATAGTGCCTGTTGCATAGGCAATCATGGCAAGGGATGTAAGCCACTCAGTTTTTACCTGGCTGTAGCTGAGGCGCGCTGCGGCAAGCTGCTGGAGTGCGTTTGAAACCTCCTGAAACATCCCCTCTTTTCCGGCTTTATACTTTGTAAGTGCTGCCTGAAAGGCCTCTACAGCAGAATCCATGCTCTCTTGAGCAAATTTGAGCATTTCATTTGCCGCTTCGTGGCTGCGCGTTGCTTTTAGCACCTCTTGTGCGATATCAAGTTCAAGTTTTTGAGCTAAAGCTCGAGTCGTTTGTGTGTCAGCGTGGGCGATTTTGCTGTTGTAGATGCTCTCAAAGCCACTAAAGAGAGGGATATGAAGGCCGAGCCCGACGCTATAATTTGCACTTTTGGTGTGATCGTGGTGGTAATGAGTAAGCGCGCCTGTGGCTTCTGTCGTAAGCTTTGGAAGGTATGAAGCGTAGCTTTTTTCTAGCAGCCAATCAGCTTCCTCGGCATTGGCTTGCTTGGCAAGAAGGTCTTTTCGATGGCTTTTGGCGCGCTTTATAAGCAGCTGGGTATCTTCAATCAGAGGAGGCTTTATTTGAGAGAGCGGGGCAAGTTCAAATGAGGTGCCGGCATCTTTTCCCATAAGGGCGGCAAGCTCGCCCTTATCAATGTCAAGATTGGCCTTATAGCGAGAAAGCTCGATCTCCTTATCTGCCACCATTGCTCTACTTGAAAAGACGTCTGACATCGAGCTGAAGCCTGCCTCTTGAAGGTCGCGGCTTGCCTGAAGCATCTTTTTAGCATCATCGCGTGAAACTGTTGCTGCATCTACAGCCTCTTGATCGTGAAGCACGCTGTAGCATGTTCTAAGGGTCTCTATCATCACCTTTTGAACAGCAAAATCGTGCTCCCAGTTAGCCGCCTCCAGCGCCTTTATGCTGGCTTTTACACCGCTGCTTCTCTCACCAAAATCAAAGAGAAGCCAGGAGAGGGTAAGAGAGCCTGAAGTTTCAGTAAACTTGCGGTTTGGCCCATTAATAAACTCAAATTCTTTACCGTGTGTAACGCCAAGATCGAGGTCAACTGTCGGAAAATAGGCGCTTTTTGCCTTGTCTCTAGAGTGTACGGCACGTTTTGCGTTCCACCAGGTGCCTTTGGTCTCTGGGTTATGTTCAAGCGCGATAGAGACCACCTCTTCTACTGTCAGGGGGTGACTTGGCAAAATAAAAAGAGATGAACTTAAGAGAAAAGTAGTAAACATAGGTATATATACTAATCGATTTAGAGAAAAAGTACAAAAGAAATCGCTTGTGTAGTAATACAGTTACATGCTATAATTAAAGGAAATTTTGGAGGATCTATATGGTAGACACTAACTATATCGTCACAAGCGTATCTCCAGTCACTTTTATCCAGTGCTTCCAGCTTACCTCTGAAGAGGGCGAAAAGCAGCTCTCTTGCATTCTCCAAAACGGCAAATCCTATTTTAGAATCTCCTCAGACTCCCCTCATAAAATCCGCTTCGTCCACACTGATTTTAGAGCGCAAATTGACAATATTCTGAGAGAATCAGAGAGCCTTCAAAAACGACAACTTTGCAACTACTTAGTAAGCCAAATCCGCGACGGTCATGTTATCCTTGAAACAAAGGATAAAGCGGGCAAAATCCGCGCCATTACCTCTACCGGCCACACTGCAGGGTCTAACACAAAAAAACAGTATTCCCACATAGAGCTGGCCGATAAAGCCTACTTCGAAGAGATCGCTAAAGATTTTGAAAAAAATCTAGATGCTATCCTCGCCTCTTTAAGCGAATACAATGCCAAAGAAAGACGCGGTCCAACTGCCGCCGAAGCAGAGCGTAAAAAGCAAGATCTAGCTTTCATCACAGCAAGAAAAACCCCATTCCTACAAAGACTTATCTCTCGCCGCGTAGCCGGCCTTGTAACAGAGATCTGCAAAGCATTTCCAAAAACTATCGCCAAGATCCTAAAACGGATGCAGGAAGATGCCATCGAGCAAGACCGCCTCCGCAAACGCGATTATGAGCTTCGTCAAAAGAAAGAAATACACGAAGAGGCTGATCTGCGTAAGCTCGAAGCCAAAATGATTGACATTAAGCTCGAAGCCCAAAAAGCCGAGTGTATAGCCCAGAAATCATAATTCGCTTGCTCCCTTTGTTCACCTTTTCTGTCACGCTATGGGTAGCCACACCGTAGGTTTTGGAGTGCGACGATCATTCGTCGCTTTCACTTTGACCACACACCCTAATAGCCTCACCGCCCAAGCTGCAAATCACCTTTACAACTACTCCTAAAACCTTTGAATGGCAAACTTTAAGGCATAGGATCAAAGCCATTTTAAGCCTGGACGGTTTTCTTGTAAGGGTGCATGTCAAAGTGAAAGCGACGAATGATCGTCGCACTCCCAAGGCTTCGCCGTTGACCGAAATTTCTCTGAGAAAAGGTGAACAAGGCCGCCGAAGGCGTGCCATAGGCTTTTATAATTCACGCCTTCAGCGTGAGCGCGTAAACCTAGCCTGAGTCTTAACCAGATGCCAGCAACCCAAGCCCACCTAATTTTTTCTTGAATTATATTTTAATATATGGTTTTTCTTTAAAAGAATGCCCACCTCCAAATTTTACGTTGTAGGCGATAAATTTTATTTTTTGATTCTATTATTGAGGTTTGATATGCAGTTACGCAAAATTGTAGTCCTTATAGCAGTGACGATGGCTTTTTCAGGAGGCATGTTCGCGGCATCGCCACAAAAAGTGATGAACAATAAGGATGTAAAAGTAGTGCCGCCTCAAAAAAAGACGCCGCCATGGTCCAAACAAACGCCTAAAAAGCGAAAATCCCCGCCAAAGGTACAGAATGTCAAAAATACAAAAGCCGTACCGATTGCTATAAATGCTCGTCGAGATGACCCAAAGCACAGAAGGCATGATAGCTCAAGTTCTAGTTCGATCTGTGATAGTTCAAGCTCAAGCTCAAGTTCAAGCTCGACTTCATGCGATGAAACATGCCCAAGATGCCAAAGAGGGCCTGAGGGGCCAAGAGGGCACTGTGGCCACCCAGGGCCAAGAGGCCACGAAGGCCCACGAGGAGAGAGAGGAAAAACTGGTCGTAGAGGCGCGACAGGCGCAACTGGTGCATCGGGCTCTGCTACCGGAACTGGAGCTACAGGTCCGACAGGTCCTACTGGCGCTACTGGTCTTATCGGTCCTACTGGGGCAACCGGAGCTACTGGCAGAACTGGTGCGACCGGGGTAACTGGCGCTGCAGGTGCGACTGGCGCAACAGGAAACATAGGCGCTACTGGCATAACTGGAGCTGCTGGTGCAACTGGAGCCGTTGGTGCTACAGGCGGAACTGGCGCTGCTGGCACAAATGGTGCGACCGGCGCAACTGGTGCTACCGGTGCGACTGGCGCTAACGGTGCAACCGGAGCTACCGGAGACACAGGCGCTACCGGTGTGACCGGTGCAATAGGAAACGTAGGTGCGACTGGAGCTACAGGTGCAACTGGAGCAATAGGTGCAACTGGCGCTGTCGGTGCAACCGGAGCTACAGGAGATATCGGCGCTACCGGTGCGACCGGCGCAACGGGAAACATAGGCACAACTGGAGCTACCGGTGCAACTGGTGCTACTGGCGCTAACGGTGCAACCGGAGCTACCGGAGACACAGGCGCTACCGGTGCGACCGGCGCAACAGGAAACATAGGCGCTACTGGGGTTACTGGTGTAACTGGTGCAACCGGCGCAATAGGAGCTACTGGAGCTGTCGGCGCAACCGGAGCTATAGGGGACACGGGCGCTACCGGTGTGACCGGAGCCACAGGAGACACAGGCGCTACCGGAGCACCCGGTGCAACAGGAGACATAGGCGCAACTGGAGCTATTGGTGATACAGGTGCAACTGGTGCTACTGGCTCAACCGGTGCGACCGGAGCGACAGGAAACACAGGCGCTACCGGTGCGACTGGTGCAACTGGAGCTGCTGCAGTTTTAGCTGCTGCTGATTTTTATGCATTAATGCCCGGGGATAATTCTGCAACTGTTGCACCAGGTACTGGAGCTGTGCAGTTTCCGCAGATCGGACCTTTTGTAGGGACCGGAATTACTGCTGTAGGCGGCCCATTTTTCACCGAATTTAATTTGGTTACTGGTGGTACATATCAAGTCCTATTTCAGGTAAGCGTAGCTGAAGCTGGACAGCTTGTTGTAGTTGTCAACGACGTGGAACAAGCCTATACAGTAGTTGGGCGAGCAACTGGTACAAGTCAAATTGTAGGCATGTGTCTTGTGACCGCACCCGCAAATTCGGTTCTCAGCATTCACAATCCTGCAGGGAATAGTACAGCACTCACTATTACCACAATGGCTGGAGGAGCAAGCCCTGTTTCTGCGCATCTAGTTATAACGCAGATCGAGTAGTTAGAGTACTCAACAAACCTATCTGGAATCATCCAGAATAGTTCAAAGGGCCGCACCGCATAGGTGCAGCCCTTTTTTATTGAAAGCTAAAATCCTCCCTCTCCCATTAATTATATAAATTAATATTTTAATTAATTTTAGTTTCCGCTATATGGAGGGTATATAGAGGAGTAACCACAATGACCCCTTCTGATCTTACCGCTTCAGTTCAAGACCTGCAGCAGATTGCTGATATGTTGCAAGACATTAGCGAAGATGATTTACTTTCCAATTTTAGCGATATGTCAACGAAGAGTAAGCGAAAGATGACCTTTCAGCTTGCGGGAAAGAACTATTCTGCAAAGGCAGTTACTGTGCGGTTTACCCCTGAGTGGCAGCCTCCCTCAAAAGGTATTCGCCCTGAAAATGTTAAACAGACCGCAAACGACGAAATCACGCGCGCCTTTAAGGGCGGACAGGTTGTTCTTGAGGTGGTAAATCAAGATGACACTCGTACAGCCTTTGCATCAAAAGAGACTGCCCAGCGCATTCGTGATAAGGATCTTCTTCTTACCAAAAATGGTGGAACTCCAGTTCAGTACAGTGCCGTAAAGACTGTAGAGTCTCCCCACTTTGAATCGATTGCACAAAGCCTCTTAAGTACTGCTACAAGTGAAAATCCTCAGGCGGCCAAGCTTACGGCAGATGCAATTACTGAAAATGCAGCTCTTAAGGATGTAAAGACTCAGCTCCCTCCTGCACAAGTGCAGGTCAAACTTCCCAAAAAAGAGGTCACAGTAACCACTGCAAAGGCTCCTAACGATTCTTCCCCGGAATCTGAAGAGGCAAAACTTCTAAAAGAAGAGGAAAAAGAGCTTGAAGCAGAACGAGATGCTGCACGCACCGCACAAGCAGTTCAGGATGAAAAGCAGAGAATTGAGACCAAAATTGAAGAGCAGGAAAGGCAAGAAGAGATCATAAAGACCGATACCGAAATGGACAAGCACGATGCTTAAGTTTTGCAGGATCTTTTGAAGAGGTTTTTTAGCTTTGCAAAGAGCGCCGTAATGGTTCTATAGACAAGTACGCCAAATCCTAAGCCGATAACGGCATAGACGATTGATTCAAAAGAGAGTGCCAACCCCGGAGTAAAGTCGGTTGCGGTATCCCAAAAGACCTGCATATCTATGTTTGTTATAAAAACAAACGGTTTTGTCCAAACTGTTGCATGATGCAGCGACTGGTAGGCTTGGCTTAAATCTTCATATCGCGACTGCATTGACTGCATAAGCTGGCCTTGATGGATAAAGTCAACGTCATGCTGATGCAAAAATTTGGCTATATATTCCTGGAGGGTCTTATTTGTAAGGGATGCTGCATGCTGCATCATATTCATCTGCCGACGAGATTCCGCAAGATGGCCTGAAAGCATCATCGTATACTGCAGCATAAATAGCGGAAGCTGGCAAAATATAAACGCGCCGCTCACGGCAAACACTCGATCAATCGTCTTGTGCACGAGACCCCACATATGTACCTCCTGTCAAAAGGTACGTATTAGTACTGTTGCATAAAATAGTCAAGCACGTTATCAATATAGGTAACGAATAAAGGTAAACGAATGCTAAAACCACTATGTTTTTTTTGCTTTCTTTTTTTGGGAGCACTATCGCAAGAGCCCGAATCTATCTACCAACTCAGCGTAAAATCAATCGACGGACAAACGATACCACTCTCTGCATTTGAAGGTCGAGCACTTCTTATTGTCAACACGGCCTTAAACGACAAAAATGCTGGCCAGATACAAGAGCTTGAAGAGCTGTATCAAAAGTATTCTGAAAAAGGATTGGTAGTGCTGGCCTTTCCATCCGATAGTTTTGGCGAGGAAATTAAAGGATCAAGCCAAGATCTTCGCAACGCCTATCAAGAAAGATTTCACTTAACATTTCCGCTTCTTGACAAAGTAAACGTAACATATCCCGACATCTCTCCCCTATACGCATTCCTTACAAATACAAAAACAGATCCCACATACGGCTGGGAAGTGGACTGGAACTTTACAAAATTTCTTGTTGGCCCAAATGGCCAGGTGCTCAACCGCTTTAATACCGTTACAAAACCAAATGATCCCAAAGTCATCGCCGCCATTGAAAAAGCGCTAAACAAACCCAACCCTTAAGAAAAACCGCTTGCAATAATTCATCCGATTCCACATGTGAAGCTTTAAAGGAAAAACAGTGGAGGTATCATGTCCTACCTTAAAGTTCCTTCATGGCTTGAACTTGTAAAGCTTGGTGTTGCACTTCGTCGATCGAGCAGTTATTTGCCCTATAAACCCTCTCCGGAGACCCTTTTTTGGAAAGAACAGGCGCTCAGATTTGGTTTTGATATTCGCGAAAGCTGCAGCATCCATACAGATGCAAACTGGCAGAGTTTTTTCTACGCAAAATTTTTTCAGTATACGCTAAAGCGTATCGACAATAACTTGCAAAACCTTAAAAAATGCGAAAGAAACTTTTGGAGGCGTAATGGCATTTATGTTGAAAGGCTTGAGCTATCGGCGATGAGCCAGCAAGATATGGAGCAGATAACAAACTGGTTTCCAAATCTTAAAACGCTCGTACTTACAAAGTGCAATGCACTTCTACAGGCCTCTTCAACCATTCTCCAGAGATTAGCTTTTCTTGAAACGGTAGAAATTCACGATGTGCACCTCTTATCTGAAAAGGCCAATAGCTGCATTCCGCACTCTATAAAAAAACTAGTTATTCACTCGGCAAGAAGCATTACTAATGAGTTTTTTGAAGGGCTTGCAAGCTGTTTAGAGCTTGTGGCATTTGAATGTGTAAACTGTCCAACTCTTCAGCCAAATCAGCTGGCGTTGCTCTCTGAGAATTTAAAGGAGCTCGATCTGAGCGGATCCGGCTCTCATATCATCCAAGATGGCTGCTTTCATCTGCCCAGGAATTTAGTGTCGCTAAAATTAAATGGCTGGAACCACTTTACAGAATTAGAGCTTGCTCTGTTGCCTAAATCGCTCCGCTCACTGGAAATTGGGGGCTGGAAAGTGAACAAATTCATAGAGATGCCCCTAGAAGAGTTAAACCTTTCAGCAATTACCTGCAGTGATTTTACATCGCTTCTTGCATCCCTTCCAAAATGCATAAAAAAGCTCAATCTTTCAAAAAACTGCATAAGCGCATCTGACCTTGAACGAATAGGTGAATTTTCTGATCTTCAATGGCTTGATCTAAGCGGAAGCTCTCCTCTTGACAGCAGATGCATTCTCTTTCCACAGACAGTTACAAACGTAAATCTATCACATTCAGGACCGCTGCATAAAGAGACTGTTTATCACCTAAAAACATTAAAGCAGCTTGCAACGCTCTCTCTTGGAGGCACCTCTTTAGAAAATAGCGACCTTGAGTGGATTCCGGAACATGTAAAAGAACTTGATTTAAGCCACTGCAGCCAGCTTACAGATGTCGGCCTTATGCTGCTGGGATCGCTGCACGAACTGGAGACGCTTTATCTTGATGGCTGCCAGCAGATTCGCGGCTTTGGCATATCTAGCCTTGCACACACTGTAAAGAAGCTATCGCTTTCCGGCTGCCACAGGCTTTCAGGAAAAAGCCTTGACATGCTACCGGGAAGGCTTGAAGAGCTCTCTTTAGAAGCTTGCGAGCTTGTTACGGTGCAGGATATCCACTCGCTTCCCTTAAGCTTGCAGAGCTTGAGCCTTGCATCTTGTCCCAACATTGGAAATAATGCCTGCGACATGCTAAGCACACTCCCCCGCCTTTGCACAATATCGCTTCAGGGATGCCCTCAGATCACAGAAGAGGCAATACAAAAACTTGTGAGGCGAAAATTTGAGGGAACCATTATTATCAACTCAGACATCGAGCTGCATCCGCCGGTTTCGATGCTCAAGAAGTTTACAAACTTTAAGGCAAAGTTGATACATAAGTTGAAAACGAGATGAACGAAAAGATAGGACTCTTACTCCTAAATACCGGAACGCCCCAGTCCTGCGAGCCAAAAGAGGTAAAAAGGTATCTCAAACAGTTTTTAATGGACCCTAGAGTTATCGATAAGCCATTTTGGCTTCGAGAGCTACTCGTAAAGGGCATTATTGTCCCCTTTCGCTACAAAAAGTCTGCTCGCGCCTACGCCAGAATCTGGACCTCTCAGGGATCGCCCCTCATGCTCCATTCTAAAGCGCTTGTTGCAAAGCTGCAAGAGGCAACGCAAGTAAAGGTGGCGCTTGGACTAAGCTATAGCTATCCCTCCATAGAAGATGCGCTCAATGAATTAAAAGGCTGCCTCAATATTATTGTGCTGCCGCTTTTTCCGCAGTATGCCTCGGCAACTTCCGGCTCTTGCATCCAAGAGGTGATGCGCTGCCTTTCAAAGTGGCAGGTGATTCCGGAGCTTTCTATCGTAGGCCCCTTTGCAAACCACGAAGACTTTATTAATGCGTGGGTTGAAAATGCCAAAACGATCGACATAAAGTCCTACGACCATGTGCTCTTTAGCTTCCACGGCCTCCCCGTTCGACAGGTAAAAAAGTGCTGCAGCATGAAGAAAAACTGCTGCCAAACCCTCCACGAGGAAAACGCCTACTGCTACCCTGCCCAGTGCGTCTATACCGCCGAGCAGATCGCCAAACGCCTTGATATCGAACAGTACAGCCTATGCTACCAGTCGCGCCTTGGCCTTGATAAGTGGCTCTCCCCCTACACTGCCAACGTCATCAAAGACCGTCGAAAGTGCGGCGACAAGCGCCTTCTAGTCTTTGCCCCATCCTTTGTTGCCGACTGTCTTGAAACCCTCTATGAAATTGGCATCGAATACCGCGAAGAGTTTCTGATGATGGGCGGAGATGCCCTCGACCTTGTTCCAAGCCTCAATACCCACCCTGCCTGGATAGCAGCACTTGATAGAATTGCCGGTTTGTCATAGTATGACTTTTTACCATTAATAAAAAAGGAGTCATGCCATGGCACAACCAGCAGCTGGAGCTACAGTAAACGTAGTTGTAAAACAACAAACTTTTCCCGGTTGGTATCATGAACAAAAACAAAACTGGCGCGAATATGCAAAAAAGCATCCTGACGAAATCAAGTCCCGGGCCTTTAGCATCTATTCAAGTTTTGTTGATACGGCTGCAGCACCGCTCACGCGCTTGGGTACCCCGCCTCTGAGTTGGACTGACAAAATTAAAGGGAGACTACCTCACGCCCCGGATGCATTTGGCTTTGCAGGCTTTGTTTACAACTGGAGCTGGGGAATAAACGCAGCCTCCGCTCGAGCAATACAAGCACTATCTACTCTCAAAGAGCCAGGTGATGCACCGCTTGCCCGCGATGCAGCTATTTGCCTTATGGCCCTTCATACCCTAAAAGCGGGCTGGAATACTTGGGACCTGCTCACAAGACGTAGCTTCGAAAGCTTTGTAGGCCTTGCCTGCGATGCAGCAGCACTTGTAGCCTTAGATAAGATCGTTGTCGACAACAAAAATCAGGACTTTGAAGTGAAGAAAGAGTAAAAATAGGCGTTGTTGCATAAATAAAAAAAACAGGATAGGCAGGATCTGGCAGGATAAATACAAAACGCTAATAACGATTAAATCATGCCTATTCGGTTGATGCCTGTGGTCACACCCCCGAATGGGGGTGTCTGGAATTTGGACATCTGTAGCTTGCGCATAACATCTTGGAGGTAAACCGTTCGGTCTCGGTCACGGTCACGGTCTCGGTCTCGACTGTAGACGTTGTGCAGGCGAAGCTTCGCCTTTAACTAAGCATACTTCCTAACACTCGAGACCGTGACCGAGACCGAGACCGAGACCGAATGGATCACCAATATGTACGTTAAGCATACAAGAACAGTGTCCGTCGAACCTTCAAATATCCAAACTCGAGACACCCCCGAATGGGGGTGTTGGCGATTAGCCCAGGTCACCGACAGGTGCCCTGGGAAATATACGTGAGCACCTATGTGGCACCCCCGAATGGGGGTGCTGGAAACCTCCTGGGCATCCAGCACCCCCCATTCGGGGGTGCCATATTATGTTCCATGCCTATTTCCCAGGGCACCTCCTATCGTCGGTGACCTGGGCTAATCGCCAACACCCCCATTCGGGGGTGTCTGGAATTTGGACATCTGTAGCTTGCGCATAACATCTTGGAGGTAAACCGTTCGGTCTCGGTCTCGGTCACGGTCTCGGTCTCGACTGAAGACGGTGTGCAGGCAAAGCTTCGCCTTTAACTAAGCATACTTCCTAACACTCGAGACCGAGACCGTGACCGAGACCGAGACCGAATGGATCACCAATATGTACGTTAAGCATACAAGAACAGTGTCCGTCGAACCTTCAAATATCCAAACTCGAGACAGCCCCGAATGGGGGTGTTGGCGATTAGCCCAGGTCACCGACAGGTGCCCTGGGAAATATACGTGAGCACCTATGTGGCACCCCCGAATGGGGGTGCTGGAAACCGCCTGGGGGTCCAACACCCCCATTCGGGGGTGCCATATTATGTTCCGTGCCTATTTCCCAGGGCACCTCCTATCGTCGGTGACCTGGGCTAATCGCCAACACCCCCATTCGGGTGTGTCTGGAGTTTGGACATTTGTAGCTTGCGCATAACATCTTGGAGGTAAACCGTTCGGTCTCGGTCTCGGTCACGGTCTCGGTCTCGACTGTAGACGTTGTGCAGGCGAAGCTTCGCCTTTAACTAAGCATACTTCCTAACACTCGAGACCGTGACCGAGACCGAGACCGAATGGATCACCAATATGTACGTTAAGCATACAAGAACAGTGTCCGTCGAACCTTCAAATATCCAAACTCGAGACACCCCCCATTCGGGGGTGTCTCTAAGAATAACCTATTGACAAATAAATATTTGATTTGGTATAATTATGCTTCAATTTAGTAAAGGAGTACATATGCTAAGTCAGCTATCATTTATGGGTCTATTAGAAAATCTATCGATTTTGGGGCCACTTCTGATGCTTATTTTGATGCCTATAGGCTTTATTGCAAGCGCATGGGTGACAAATAGCGTTTGCAGCTATTTTCGACCGGATGTGGATGAGCTTACTATGGTTGATCGCGTTGGCACCTTTTTACTCTTAATTGGCCTTTTTGCAAGCTATGCCTACATGGTATGCGTACTCTTTCTGGAATAAAATCCTCTTAAATGACACACTAAGGGGATGAATATACGGCGAATTAAAGAGATCTCCTGGCAAAATATTGAACGCATTTGTCGCACCGCCTGGTTTCGCATGAACTACGACCAGAGCTTTCTTCGCGCCTCTTCACTCTCTTTTCAGTCCATTCTTACCATAGTCCCCCTCCTTGCTGTGATGTTTGGCATTGCCAAGGGATTTGGCCTTGAAATGCTGCTGGAAAACACCCTCCAGGAAGAGTTTCGCGACCAGCAGGAGGTAATTACTTACTTTATACAGTTTGGCTACAGCCTGCTTGCCGAAACGCGCGGCGGCCTTGTTGCCGGAATCGGCATTGTTGTGCTGCTCTTTACTGTTATGCGCCTCTTTTCTAATGTCGAAAATACCCTCAATTTTATGTGGGGTGTAAAAGAGGGGCGGCCCCTGCTTCGCAAGGCATCTGACTACTTAGCACTTATTTTAATCTGCCCTATTCTTATTGTGGCAGCAAGTAGTACAACGCTGTTTGTTTCGACAAAGCTGCATCAAATAGCCATGTCAGGAAAGGTGCCTGAGCTTTTCCGTTACGCCATCCATCTTATCCCCTATGTGGTGACCATTATCCTCTTTACCTTTGTCTACATGATAGCGCCCTACACAAAGGTAAGGCTGAAATCGAGCCTTTTTGCCAGCATCTTTGCAGGCTGGGCCTACCAGCTTTTGCAGACCACCTATATTCAGATTCAGATTGAGGTAAGCAACGCCGGTGCCATCTACGGCAGCTTTGCAGCCCTCCCCCTCTTTTTGACATGGCTCTACCTTAGCTGGGTGATCTTTTTACTTGGCGCCCAGGTCGTTGTCATCCACCAGGAGCGCCTCTGGGACCCGCGCTTCATGGCCCCATATCGCAACTTCACCTTTTTTGAACGAAGGCTTGCCTACCTCTCTATCGTTAAGGCAGCCGTGGATGGCTATATGCACAAAAAGCCTGTAGCAACCCAAACTCTTTCATACCTTCTCCGCCTTCCTGAAAGGCGCGTAAACGAGCTTGTGGAAGAGCTTCATGAAGCAAATGTGATCATAAGAATAGTAAACGACGAGACTGGCGTCGTCTCCATCATCCCGGCCCAAAACCCCGACAGCATCAAGATGTTTGACGTCCTGCACCAGGTAGAAGGGACAAATGAACTTCCCGCCCCAATCATCCAGACCTTTGCTGCCCTACTTGCCGCTTGCGCCAAAGAGCAGGAGCGCTCTCATACGAACCTTCTTTTAAAAGAAATAAAAACGCTTTGACAAGAGTGGCCATTTCAGATATGAAGTGGAATTTTAGTACGAAGAGAGTGAATGAAGAAGCTAGCCTTTATCGCAACAAGTTTGACCGCATTTAGCTGTATGCCCTCATGCATACAGCGCTACGATCCCCCCCATGTTGCAACGCCTTCGGTTGATGCGTGGAAGACAAAACAAGATGAGAAGCCCTCTGCAGAGTGCCCAACGCCCGAGCAGGTACTTGTAGAGGCATCTTTTGTTCCCTACTGGAAGATATTTAACGACCCGGTGCTAGATCAGCTGGAATATCAGTCAATTAAAGAGAGTCCCAAGGTACAAATGGCTGTTGCACGGTTAGAAGAGGCAATGGCGCACTATGGCATTACCCGTTCAAGCCTCTTTCCTCAGATAAGTCTTGACGTTACGGCTGCAAGGGAGCGGGTTTCTAAAACAGAAGCTTTTCCTTTAGCTAATGCCCCTACAACGTCTCAGCCAGTAGGCGGCGTTGTGACGCTGGATCCAATTGCAGCACCTCCACCATGTATTGTATGTCCTCCGCCCCCAACCCCGGCAGCTGCAAAAGTGCCTACGCACTATACTGCGCTTGGTATTGTTCCGGTGCTTACCTATGAACTGGACTTCTGGGGAAAAAACTGGCAGGCAGCACAAACTGCCCTGCAGCAGGTAAAAGCTGAACAAGAGGAGCTGCAAAACACTCTTTTACAGCTTACAACGTCGCTGGCAGATGCCTACCTCCAGGTAAGAACCTATGATCGCGAGCTTGATATTCTTGAGAAGACTCGCATTACCCGCACACATAACTACGACCTTAATAAGACGCAGTTTACGGCAGGCCTTATCGATGACCTTGCTGTAGAACAGGCAAAATCCGACCTTGAAAGCGTACTTGCTTCGATCGAAGATACAAAAAGGCTTCGTGCTTTAGAAGAGCATCGCCTTGCAGAACTTGCCGGACAGCCGGCATCTACCTTTACCCTTGAAAAGCAAGATATGCTTCCAGCCTTGCCAACAGTTGCCTCGGGCATACCTTCCCAAATGCTGGAAAGACGGCCCGACATTCGCCAAGCAAAAGCTTTGATTGAGGCGGCAAGGCTTAATGTTGGCGTTGCAAAAACAGGCTACTTTCCTGATTTTACCGTTACCCTTGACTACGGCTTTATGTCAAGCAAGGCAAATAAACTTTTTAAATGGAAAAGCCACGTCTGGTATGCGGCAGTAGAAGCAGTCACGCCGCTTTTTACAGCAGGCCTTATTTCAAGTCAAATAGATTATGCTATTGCTCAATACAAACAGTATGTCGGAAGCTACCTGGATACCGTCCTCACAGCCTTTGAGCAGGTGGAAGATGCCCTATTTTCAATCGATGCCACAAAAAAGCAGCTAGAGCACCTTATGCTCGATGTTGAAGCCTCTCAAAAAGCCTATAATGTTGCCGACACGCGCTATCGCATGGGCCTAGAAAACTACATCCTCGTCGTAAACACCGAACGCACCCTCTTGGATGCTCAAAGAACCGCCATCCAGATCGTGCGGTCTCAATACTCAAACACCATCACCCTGATCAACAGCCTGGGCGGATATTGGGATAATCCTAAGTAGCGAGCCTCTTGCAGAACTCAGGCGCATGGCAAAAACGCCCTTTTGAACCATTTTGCCCCCCTGCCCCCGAGCCCTACTCGACTGGAGTATGTGCTCGGGGGCAGGGCTTTGGCCACTATGTGGGGGCAAACTGGTTCAAAATCATCGTTTTTTCCAAGCGCCCGAGTTCTGCAAGAGGCTCTAAATATAGTATTTAAAGCCAAGTTTGTATATAATACTTTGCTTGAGGTATTGTATGAAGCGTATTTTACTTATTTGTATACTGGCAACATCGTGCGTTAAAAATCCTGTAACAGGTGAGCGCGAGTTGCACATCATCTCCGAAAATCAAGAGCGCCAGATTGGAACTGAAGCGTATAAAACTGCTTTGCAAAGCCAAGGCGGAAGCTACACCCTTTTTCCGGAACTTACGCAGTATGTAAGCAGTGTTGGAAATAAGCTTGCAATGATGAGCGACCGTCCAAACCTCTCCTACGAATTTGTAGTTGTAAATGACTCTATCCCCAACGCCTGGGCACTTCCCGGTGGTAAAATCGCCATCAACCGCGGGCTTCTTGTAGAGCTTCAGTCAGAAGCAGAACTTGCAGCAGTGCTTGGCCATGAGATTGTCCATGCCGCCGCTCGCCACGGCGCAAAAGGAATGGAGCGGGGCATGCTTTTACAAGGGGGCATTATTGCATTAGGCGTTGCTACACGAAATGCCCAGTACAATGACGTCCTCTTAGATTCAGGCAAGGTTGCAGCATCGTTTCTTATGAGCAAATATAGCCGTAAGCAGGAGCTTGAATCTGACCATTACGGCATGATCTATATGGCAAAGGCTGGCTACAATCCTGACGCTGCCATTCGCCTGCAGGAGCTCTTTTTAAAGCTCTCTAAGGGTCAATCTCACTGGGTTGACGGCCTCTTTGCAAGCCACCCTCCAAGCCATGAGCGAATCGTAGCCAATGAAAAGACATCCCTTGAACTTGCCTCCTATGACGCCCGATTCGAAGGCAAGCAAGAATATCAAGAAAAGATAGCATCTCTTGTCGCCCAAAAGGCCGCCTACGACAGCTACGACGAGGGCCAAAAGGCATTGAGCAAAAAGAACTACAAAAAGGCCGAAGAGTGCGCATCAAGGGCCATACAGAGCTTCAGTAAGGATGGCATGTTTTGGTACCTAAAGGGAAAAGCGCTTCTTGCCCAAAACCACTACAGCTGGGCGCAAAGCGCCTTTTCCGAAGCAATAACTCGCAACGCAAGCTTCTACGACTTCTACCTGCAGCGCGCCATCTGCAAAAAGATGCTAGGCGACCTGTCCGGCGCAAAAGTTGACGCCCAGGCAAGTATCGACCTTCTGCCCACTGGCGAAGCGCACGAGATGTTAGGCACCCTGGCCCTTCACCGCGGCGATAAAAAGCGAGCCCTCTACCACCTGCAGATTGCAAGCCATGCGAAATCGCACGCCGGCCAGCGCGCACGAGCACTTTTAAAGAAAATGTCATAATCTTATTAACTAAATAATCAGGCTTATTATTTGAGGCGGTCGGGATCGTGAATGGCTGTAATGGTATCTAAAAAGAATGCAGGTTCTCCGTCTAGTATAGCTGTGAAAATATGCTCGAGTTCTTGCGCAAGTGGAATCGATACCTGCTGCTCTTTCATCTTTTGATAAATTGTTTTTAGCGACCTCATTGGCATAATCCTAAAAACGTCAGTTGGAGATGTTGACCCCTGGCAAGGTTTAGCATCTCCAACTGCCGTTTTGATAATAGATGGCTTTTTATTTTTTATTTGATCGCGCGCACTACGAAGTTCTGCAGAACAAATAGCTGCTAGCCCCCCGCAGCGCTGCAGATAGGTATAGACAACAGATTCTAGAGGGGTCTGGAAATTGCCGATAGCATGCTTCGTAGCAGCGCCAATTGCTTCAACCACGGCAAGAGTGTCGGCAAGAAGAGGATACATGGCACAGGCAATAGATCGATAGGTAGGAACCATCCATTTTGCTAAATCCTCCAGTAGTTTTTTGGTGTCAGTCTCTTGGCAAAGAGTATTTTTTGTAGTTGTTGGAATTGGAGTGCTTTTTCTATTTACTATCTCTAAAAGCGTATCCCTATCGTTTTCACCTTGTGCAACACGTTTACAATCTTCTAAATACCGGCGTCTATTTACCATACGCTCTTTAAAGGCAGCTAAAACCCCAAGACTACATCGGGGAAAAAGAGAATATAAAATGGACTTTTCTTGTGTCTTAATCTGCTTCATGATTATTTTAATAAAACGGAAGAGCTCACTATTCCTTTCTTCCATAATAAGTTCTACAGTCTGTTTACAAAGCTCGGAGTGACAAATAGAGTATCCCAATTGTCTTTTTTGCCTCTCAGCGTTTTTCTTTTCGACCCGCGCCATTGCATCAAAAACAAGCGCCTTTAGGCGTGCGGCAGCCTCTTTTCCAAGCTGCCCTTCATAAGAGACTATCGTATGCTCAAGCCAGGCTATTAACCCCTGCTCACACTCTGTTTCAAGCAGCTTGTGTACCACATGATCGTGACATGGCAAAGTCGCCGTCTGCAGTTGAAGCAAAAATGAACGAATAGGCACAATATGTAGAGTAGTATATGGGAAGGGATCGCGATCGCAAATGTTTCGCAAGGGATTCGACCTATAAAAAAGTACAGTATTACTAGAATACATCGAATATTCATGGTCATACAGGCGAACTTTGTTTGCCATAGGATCGTCTCGAGAGATACAAAATCCCATATTATTGTCATGAAGATCAAGCGGTTGCAATGCTAACATATGCATGTTTGCAAGTTGTGAGTCGACGTCAAAACGCAGTACCACTTTTTCTTGGGCGCCGCTGATTTTACTGTGATTTCTAAACACAGTAAACATTTCATGTGGAGATACCACAAGAGGGCCTGGACTTTCGTCTAAAGAAAACTGCTCACTAACTCTCTTCTTAGCAGCGCCCCTCAATTGACAGGTAGGAATACAACAATCAGTAAGAGAAAAATGCATCATCTGCTCAACTAGCTGTTCTGTGTCATTGTTTGCAGCAGTTGTCCGCTGCCGAAAGACGCCAACTAGGGGATGGCCATAAGCACGGTCGCCATATGAGCGAAATCCCGTATCATAACTTTTATTTGCACACCCATTTACAACCGCACGCGCTGCAAAGTACGCGCGCCCTTTGCCTGCGCAAATCTTAACCCTCCGGATATCATTAGCACTTTTAGGCTGCCCAGCAAGCTCCACCCTTTCTATCTTTGCAACTCTATACGCAAGTTCGCTCTTCAACCCACATTCGCCCAAACTGGCAGCTGTCGCAAAAATAGTCTCCTTCCAAACGCAAAGATCTTCGGGTTTTTCTTTTCCCGTAAGAGACTCCGCTCTAATAAGCGCTATCCTCACAGAGTCATCGACCCGAAGATGACTTTTGTCGCTATGCTCTTCTTGAGTAAAATGCTGATATAGGGGAATTTTGTTGCCAAATTTGGCATTAAAAGGGATATAAAAACTCATGCCAAGCCAAAGTAAGGCGGAATTCATTGCTGGTCAGGTGTGCCTTGTGCATGGGGACATGGAGATGGCCTTTACGCATGTGGCCATCTTTGGCATAAAACTTCATAAATTCATATTCAATTTTAAGCGACCAGCTTCTGTTTAAGACCCACTGGATGCCGGCATTGGCTATGTTGCCAAATGATTTTGATGATTTGTTGTTGAGGTCGAAGTGGCGAAGGTGCTTTTCGCGAAGGTTCCAGTGGCCTTTTGCATCATATTTAAGCGGATAGATTACCGTATAGCCCCCAAAAAGGGTGATGCCGTTCGTAAATGCTTTTTTTAGGTCAAAGCCAAGCTCAGGGCCATACCAGTTGGACCTATAGGTGGAGTTAAGATCATGTATGCGAAACGATAGCATCTTGCCATAGACTGGATGCAAAAGCTTTGCCTTGCCGTGACGAAAACGAAGCTTTTGAAGGTATGCGCTATAGCCAATGCGAGGCGATGCAACAAATCCGCTTGCCAGTTCAAAATGTCTTCCAAGGCGCAAAGCCCCACTGAGAGTATAGTCTCCGGAAATCTCATGATGCGAGTGGCTAAAAAGGCCCTTTCTATGGTTAAAAAGGTAGTCGTTATCTACTGCTTTTCCATGAAATACTTTGCCATAAGAGCCTGTGCCCTTTAAAAAGTAGTGATCTTTTGAAACTGCAGCGCCAAGGCGCGTTACATACACATCAATATCTTTAAAGATAAGCTCAGAGAGCACATCAGGCTTCTTATGGGGGCCTGAAATGCTAAAGTCAAGCCTCTCGCGAATATAGCCTTGCGAAAGCTCTATATCATACTTTGCAGGACTAGACCAAAGCCAGCATGGCAAAAGGCAAAAGAGCCCCAAAAAACGCATAGGCACCTCAAAGCAGCCTATTTTGACAGACGCGAGAATATCTTGAAATTAAATTCGCCGCGCTTTATGAGATAAAAAAAATAAAGAGTCATAATTGGCTCTTCAACCAAAGGAAATCCTATGAAAACAAAAACAGCCCTCTTACTTTCACTGTTGAGCCTTTTTGCCTTTGCAGCGTGCAAGCAATCAGATCAACCACAACCAAAGCAAACGCCAACCCCAAAAGAGATCGCCCGCGAAGGTGAAATGCGCGATGACAGCCTCGAAAACCGCGAAAACCGAGCCGGCGACATGGGCGACACCCAGCGCCAGCAAAACCTGGAAAACCGCCAGGGCAACGCAGAAAACCGCCAAGACGCACGCTAGAATCCCTATAACCCATCCTCAAGAGAGCACAGCACGCTGTGCTCTCTCTAGAATACACGTTTATTACGACCGCAGGTCTTTGGAGTGCTGCGATTCTTCGCAGCTTTTACTTCGACCACACACCTGTACTTCATTACCGCCCAAGCTTACAAAACACATCTACATGAATTGGTAGAGGTGCTTTGTGAGCCTTAAGCGATCTTGCGAATAAGGTGTGTGGTCGGAGTAAAAGCTCGAGAAGAATCGCAGCACTCCAAAGACCTGCGGTCGAAAGAAAAGCATTTTTTCATGTCAGGTGAAAGATTAAGATAAGGCTACTAAAGATGGTAGCTGCGGCCGAGGGCGGCAAGGCACGCCTCTTTTATGGCTTCTGAGTAGGTTGGGTGGGCAAAGGGGAGGTCGCCGATTTCAGAGAGGGTCATTCTTTTATAGAGAGCTACTACGCCCACTTCGATCATTTCTGAGGCGTGGCTTGAGAGGATGTGCATGCCGAGGATGCGCTGGGTTTCTTTGTCGGCTACGATTTTTACAAGGCCGTCAGTATCATCTGAAGTGCGGGCGCGGGGGTTGGCTCTGAAGGCGCATTTGCCTATAAGAATCGGGCGCTTGAGCTCGCGCGCCTCATCTTCTGATAGGCCGACTGTAGCAAGCTCAGGCTGGGTGTAGATGACATTGGGGATGTACCTATACTCTACCCTGGGCTGCATGCCGGCGATGATTTCGGCGACGGCAACACCTTCGTAGGAGGCTCTGTGCGCAAGCATTGGGCCGTCTATAAGATCGCCGATGGCAAAAATGCTCTGTATTGATGTGCGAAATGTTTTATCAACAACTACCGCCCCGCGAGGGGTTGTGTCGATGTTTAAATTTGCAACGCCAAGGTCTTGCGAGCGCGGATAGCGGCCTATGGCTACAAGAACAACTTCAGCGCGTATATCTCGCTCCTTGCCATTTTCTTCGCGGATTTTAATCTGTATGCCATCTTTTCCAAGGTCTTGCCCGGCAAGTACCTGAGCGTTGAGTATAAATCCTATATTTTGCTTTTTAAGGAGTGCAAAGAGGCTTGAGGTAAGGGTTGTATCTATTCCTGTGCAGATTGCTGGCATCATTTCGACTACGGTTACTTGAGAGCCAAGACGCGAGTATACGGAGGCAAGCTCGCAGCCGATTACTCCCCCGCCAACTACTATCATCGATTTGGGAACGTGGTCTAAAGAGAGCGCTCCTGTTGATGAGAGCACCTTTTGTTCATCAAATGGAAGGAACGGAAGGCCGATGGCGCAAGATCCTGAAGCTAAAATTATCGACTTTGCCTTGTATATCTTGCCGTCTGCCTTTACATCATGCGCCCCTACAACCTCTGCGCGATGGGGTACAACGTCTATATTATGCTTTTTAAAGAGGTCGAATACAGCATCTGAAAGGCCCGTTACAACCTCTGATTTTTTTGACATAAGGGCCGGAAAATCAAAGGCGTGATTTTCAAAAGATACTCCCCTCTTTTTTGCCTCTTCGGTAAAGCGGCTAAAGAGCTCTGAGGAGTGAAGCAGCGTTTTTGATGGAATGCAGCCCACATTCAGGCAGGTACCTCCAAGGCTTGACGACTCTTCAAACATACATACCGAAAGCCCAAGCTGACGCGCGCGAATGGCAGCTATATAGCCTCCCGGGCCGGCTCCTATGATTGCTACGTCATATTCCATACTACACTCCAAGCTCTAGTCGGTGAGGGTCTTCAATAATATTTTTAATGTGCACTAAAAAGGAGACCGCTTCCTTTCCGTCAAGTATTCTATGATCATAGCTTAGCGCAAGATACATCATAGGACGTATTACGATCGCATCATTTACCACAATAGCCCTCTTGGTAATTTTATGCATGCCAAGGATAGCCGCTTGCGGCGGATTGAGGATGGGGGTTGAAAGCATTGAGCCAAAGAGGCCGCCATTGGTAATCGTAAAGCCGCCCCCCTTTAGCTCATCAGCCTTCAGCGTACCGTTCTTTGCCCGTTCGGCAAAGTCATCAATTTGTTGTTCGATTTGGGCAAAGCTCATCTTGTCGGCATTGCGAAGCACAGGCACAACAAGACCTCGTGCGCTTGCTATTGCTACCGCTATGTCAATTGAGCCGCGAAACACCTGAGTATCGGCCTCAAGGTAGCTATTGACCTCAGGAAATGCCGCAAGAGCCGATGCACATGCCTTTACAAAGAACGACATAAAGCCAAGTTTTGTCTTATAGCGCTGTATAAATGGCTCTTTGTAGAGCTCTCGAAGCTTTATGATCTCGCTCATGTCGGCTTCATTAAAAGTTGTAAGCATAGCTGTTGTTTGAGCCGCTTCTAAAAGGCGCTTTGCCATCGCTTTTTTGAGGGTGGATAGCGATTTTCGCGTCTCTTGAGTTTTGACTGTAGCAACCTGTTCTTCTGGTTGCGGTGCGTGTGGCAGCTCTGCCTGTTGCAACTCTGCCTGTTGCAACTCTTCTTGCCACTCCTTCGCAAGCTTACTGATAGGAGCGGCTTTTGTACTTTCTTTCCTCTCCTGAACATCTACAAATCCGATAACATCTCCCACATTCTTTACATCGCCCGGGTTTACAGTTAGGGTTATAATGCCCTGGTTTGGCGCGTAGAGTACCTGGTTTAATTTATCAGTTTCCACTTCTAAAAGTTCATCATCTTGTGCAACTTGCGAGCCCGTTGGCGTAAAAATTGTGCCAATAGTGACTTGCGAAATCGACTCGCCAAGGACAGGTATTTTTATTTCCATTTTCATGAGGCACTCCCAAATATAGACTCATAAATCATCTCGTTCTCCTTCTCATGGATGAGGTGAGATCCGCAGGCAGGTGATGAACTGGCTGTCCTTCCTCTGTACTCAAGAGTGGCATTTCTTGGCAATAGCTGTTGCAAGCGCTCAAAAATAAAGCCGCGCGGGCCCATATTGTAGGGCTCTTCTTGTGCCCACAAAAATGTTTTGGCATCAGGGTAGCGCTCTATGGCTTTTTCAATAAGCGCTCTGTGCAGCGGATAGAGCTGTTCCAAGCGAATAATGGCAGTATCCTCTTTGCAGCGCGCTGCCAGGTCATAGTAGATGCGGCCCGAGCAGAAGATTAGGCGGTTGACCTTTTCTGGATCTTTTATATCATCAAGCACTTCAACAAAGGCGCCATCTGACAGCTCATCAAGTGTGCTTTGGCATGCGGGAAAGCGAAGCAGCCCCTTTGGGGTAAATACAATGAGCGGCTTTTCCATTTTCGCCTGGCGGCGAAGAAGGTGAAAGTACTGTGCTGGCGTTGTAGGGTTTGTAATAAACATGTTGTCTTCTGCTGCAAGGGCCATAAAGCGCTCAACCCTTGCTGATGAGTGCTCTGGGCCTTGGCCCTCATAGCCGTGCGGTAATAAAAGCGTTAATTTAGAGTGCGCCTGCCACTTCTGCTCGCCCGATGCAATGTACTGGTCGAGCATAATCTGAGCGCCATTGGCAAAGTCGCCAAACTGCGCCTCCCAGATAACAAGCGCTTCCGGGGCACCAAGGCTGTAGCCATACTCAAAGCCCAGGGCTGCAAATTCTGAAAGAAGCGAGTCTACAATTTCAAAGTCGCGGCTAACTGCAAGGTGCGGAATATAGCGACTGCCTGTTGCCTGATCTACCCACATGTCGTGGCGCTGGCTGAAGGTTCCTCTTCGAGAGTCTTGTCCTGCAAGGCGTATGGGGGTTTTATCTTGCAAAATCGTACCGAATGCTAACGCTTCAGCAAGCGACCAGTCTATCCCCGCGAGCTTTTTTCGAGCTTCTAACTGCGACAGCAGCCTCGGATGAAGGGTAAAGCCCTCCGGAACTTGAGAAATTGTTTCCAAAACATCCTGAAGCCTCTTTTTTGATACCTTTGTATCGACCGGGATAAAGAGATGGCGATGTTCCAGTATCTGGCGTGCAGGGATCTCCTGCTTGATCTTTTCAGCATGCAGCTGACTGGCAGCATGTACCTCTTGAAGCTCTTTTTTAAACTCCTGATCAAGTTCTGACACTTCAATGCCCTCATTTACCAGCCGATCGTGGTACTGCGCGCGAATGGAGGGCTTTTTTCGCAAGGTTTGATAGAGAAGAGGCTGGGTGAAGGCCGGCTCGTCGCTTTCGTTATGGCCATACTTTCTCCAGCAGTTAAGGTCTATAAAGACGTCGGATCCAAACTTTTGGCGTATCTGAAAGGCAAGTTCCATGGCAAAAAGGCAGCTCTCAGGATCTTCGGCATTTACATGAAATATCGGGAAGCCAAAGGCCTTGGCAATGTCGGTACAGTAGGTAGTTGACCGGCTATCCTGCGGCAAGGTTGTAAAGCCAATGTGGTTGTTGATCACAATGTGAATAGTACCGCCCGTCTTATAGCCTTCAAGGCCAGACATCTGCAGCGTCTCATAGACGACGCCCTGCCCGCTTACTGCTGCATCGCCATGGATAAGTACCGGAAGCACATGCAAAATTCCGCTTTTTTTCTCAAGCGCCCTTGCCATGCCCTCAACGACGCCATTTACAGACTCTAAGTGGCTTGGATTTGCAGCTAATATTACCTTTATCTTGCCAACCTGCGAAGCATATCCTTTGTGATATTTTACATCGCCGCTTGTCTCAAAGGTATCTGCAGCTACATCTTCAAACTCCGAAAAGATCTCTTTGTAGGTTTTTCGTAAGATGTTCACGAGGACATTTAACCGCCCACGGTGCGGCATGCCTATGACAAGATCGGTAAGATCCTTTTCAAGAAGCATTGCGAGCATGGGGATAAGCGTCTCTGCCCCCTCCAGCGAAAAGCGCTTTTGGCCCACATACTTTGTATGCAAAAAGGTCTCAAAGATCTCGGCAAGGTTCAGAAGGTGCAAAATTTTTTGCTTTTTTTCCTGAGAAAAGGCAATTTTGCCCTCTAAAGGCTCTATAGCGTTAATAATATAGTCAGAAACCTCAGGCGGGCAGAAGGGATAAAACTCATAGCCAATTTTGCCTGAGTAGATAGCTTTAAGCCGAGCATCTTCTGCCAAAGCGTGAGGCACGTTAAAGTTTGCCTTCATCCCCTTGGGATAGACGTCGGCATCCAGATGGCCATAGAGGCGAAAGGCTTCCTCTTCTCCTCGTGCCATCATCTGAGGCGCGAGCTGCTCTCTTGCCTCAAAAAAGGCTCTCCACGAGGAATCTATTTGGGCAGGATTTTGCCTATACAGCTTAGCATATTGCTCAAGCAGTTCAAGATTTTCACTATCTACATCGCCAAAACCAGGTGCCATACATATTTTACCAGTTACCTGCTTGATAGGCGATTTTGGCTTTTTTCTCTACAAATATTTCTTTAATTAAGAAGTGATTTGGCTAACATATCGCCTAGCCATTTTTCATAATCATCCGACGTCCAGCCTCGTTCTATGACAAACATTCGGTAGATGTCGCGGCCGGTAAGCGCCCAGAGGATATCGCGAGCTGTTTCAGAGGGCATTCGCAATGCCGGGCCCAAATTGCGGACGAAATCAGCCTGCCTCTCAAAGCGACGCCTTTCGCGCTCTTGCTCTAGCTCTTTACATTCAGATGATAGAACAGATGCATCTCGCAGTATATCCATGAGGCCGCTTTCTGCGTCGTAGATAGAGCGCGCTAATTTGGCCGATATTTTCAGACGCTCTTTTGGGGAAGTTTCTTGCATAGATTCGTCAACAAGAGCAGTAAATGTGTGTGGGGGCAGCGCCTCATCGATTAAAGCCTGCAGTACTCCCCGCTTTGATTTAAATATGGCATAGATTGTGGGGGTGGAGACCCCTGCAGCTTCGGCAAGGCTGCTTATTGTCACCTGATCAAACCCACTGCTTCGAAAGAGGACTAAAGCCTCTTGAAGTATGCGTGAGCGCGTTTTTGAGGCTTGTGCGTCCCTTGCTTCGGAGCTATAGGCTCTTTTTTTTTGCTTCATATTAAATATACCTTGCTATAATCAATATAGTCTGCTATATTGAATGTTATATTGAGTAGATGATGCTATATTCAATATTAGATGTCAAACCAACAACCAAGGAGAACCCTATGGAAAAAAATTATATCGCACAAGCCGAAGAGTACTACAGACTAGTCGGACAAAAAAATATTGAAGGGATTAAAAAATTACTTCATCCAGATGTAGAATTTTATGGCCCTATGGCAACTTTAAAGGGCAAAGATGCCGTGCTGAGTGCAACAGGCCATTTTATGGATGCTATTGGATCGCTTACGATTCGAGCAAAATTTGGCTCAAAAGATGAGACAGCGGTCATTTACGATGTTGACATGACCGGCGTTTCAAAAGAGTTTCCGGGCGTTTCCTGGATGCGCTTTAAGGATGGCCTTATTGTCAGAATCCAACTCTTTTATGATGCAAGCCGCATTCTAGCAAAAAAAGAAGAGATTTTCTCATAAACACTTTTTGGCGTTTGGATCTACGATCCAAACGCCAAAAGTTACAGCTTTAGTTTCACTTTCGGAAAAATATCTTTCAGCCCTCTTTCATATTCAGTGCTAAAGTTATTATCGCGTGCATTAATCAGACCAAGATTCATGCACTCTTTAAGCTCGTTCGGAAGCTGCTGCAGTCCATTATTATCGATCAAGAGAGTTGTAAGAGCCTTGCACTGCCCGATCTGTTCAGGTATATGCCTGAGGTTACAATCAGAAATTGTCAATTCTTTAAGTGATGTGAATTTACCGATCTCTACGGGAAGGATCATGGGCGTTTTCTTGGGATTTTTAAATTTCAGAGTTTTTACTGTTGCAAATTCTGCCTCATTTTCCATCGCTTCTTGAAAGGTCTTACATTTGCTAAAGGCAGGAGTGTTCTTTTTTA
The DNA here is from genome assembly GCA_963826935.1 of uncultured Chlamydiales bacterium. Taxonomy (GTDB): domain Bacteria; phylum Chlamydiota; class Chlamydiia; order Chlamydiales; family FEN-1388; genus SZAS-7. The sequence goes on from CAWGYH010000009.1 coordinate 185,646, forward strand.
ATGCTGAAAGCAGCATCTCTTGGCCAAGCTCGCAACTGGTCTTTGTAGGCTCGATCTGCCATTATAACGGTATTTTTAGGATCATCAATGTAAAGTGAGCTATTTGCCACTGGATCTGGCAAAAGCCATGGAAAGCGGCGCACTATTTCGCCAATGGCAAGTCGTGCATGGCCTTCGCTTTCATTTCCAAAGGCAAAAAGTCTACATGAGGCATGCATGGATAGATCGTGCTGTTCAACAGGAACGTTCAGCACAAAATTTATACGCGTTCTTTTAAGAGCCGCTCGTCCCTCTTGGGCCTCGTAATCTGGATTTAAGCCTTTTGGATCTGTAGGGCCGCCAATCATGTATAAATCTCCCAATATAGTAGATTGCGACGCTATGTTAAGATATAAAATATTAAATTGTCAAGTAAAGAATCGAGTCCGGAACAGCATATTGTCTACCTTACAGTAGTCTCACAGGACTTTTTCCTTTCCAAAATTTTGTAATATAATATAAAATGATCTTATGGGTTTGAGGTAAAAGGATCCTGATCCTGATCTCCTACCGGATTATTCTAAATAAAATTTAACTTAAGGACATGTTATGGCAACCACAGAAACAAAAACCTTTAAAATATCCTATGAGGGCTCCCTCTTCTGGCTTATCTTTTGGCTTATCTTCTTCTTCCCCATCGCCTTTGTACTCTTCCTCACGGCCGCAAGCTTTAAAGCCAACCAAACCACCTACCACATGAGATATGACGGCTCGCGCTTCTGGCTAGGCTTCTGGGTGCTTTTCTTCTTCCCGGTAGCTTTCGTCCTCCTCTTCGTAAATGGCCTTTCCATAACGTGCGAGACGCAATAGATTCACCAAAGAGTTGCAAAATCGAGGTATAGGGTATATAACATTGTATTGCTATACCTTCGAGGTCTTTATGCATACAGATTGTTATCACCGCCTGTTGCCTGATCTATCCGCCCCCACCATAGTTTGGGGAACAGCGAAAGATTCTAAGAAGGTGATTAATACCGACTTTGCTCGCAGCTTTATCATCGAATCAAACCTTGCCTCAACAAACGGCGTCATTCAGACATTAGGTCCCGTACGCTTCACAGAAAAAAAAGAGGCTACAAGCCGCTGGAATGCAGTGCGGATGACCATACGGGGCATGTATAAAGATGGAATATTTTGGCAAAAAACGGCAGAACTTGTCTATCTTGTGGGCTTAGGCGCTCTTTTAGGGGCTGTTGCCTATCTAGTGAACGGGATTATCTGTGCCCGCTATCAGGATATGTCGGCAAATAGGCTCTTTATCTACTTGAATAACGATTGGAACCGGCAAAACCCCTTGCGCTCATATGGCTGGAAAGATTTTACGGGTGAAGCGCTTGGCGCAGCACTCGTAGTTGCGACTTGTGCTTCAGTGGCGGTATTTCATGCCTACAGTCTGCTTACAGCTAAGGACTCCTTTTATGGAGTCTATCATCGCATACGAAATGCCTTTGATGACAGCTACCTTATCACGCAAGATCGCATTGAGATGCCTGCACCCTCTGCACAAATAGCTGTAGAGTCTCTTGCCAACAACAAAATTGAGGATGGATGGGAAGATCCCCTCTCTTTAGAGACAATAACGCAAGGGGATCTAAAGTCGCCTAAAACGTTTATATTCGGTGCATATGCTTTAAGTCTAGACAGCGTTTTAAAGCAGATTTTTAGAAAAGATCGCGATAAAGGCGGCCATATCGCCCATCCTATAGAAATCCGCCACCTAAGCGCAAGTGAGCAGCGTAAATTTGTGCAGGAATTTTCTGCTTTCTTCTGCATCGATGAAGCTGCCTTTTTAGACTGCTGGAATAGCTCTCGTAATGTTAAGAAAATTCCATCCTACTTACAAGATCAGACTCAAGAACTTTTAATACTTTCCCGCCTTATGCGATTTATGGAGCTTTTGCCCCATGAAAGTGCGCTCAGGGTTGTAGCACCCTGCCTTTTAGAGAGCCATCGCTACATACTGCAAAACGTTTCTCTTACACTCTTAGCCCGTCTTGGGGTTGGCAATCCCTACTTGCTTGAAAAGTGAAAGAGAAATTATCCCTCTAGTCTCAGCTTGTTTAGGCGAGCCTTGAGATCTTGGTACTGTTGCATCGAGGGGTTGCCGCTAGCCTTGCCTGTTAACTTTGATATGATATAGCGAACATGCGCATCAACAGTATTGAGATGCGTTTTATCAACTGTGCCACTCTCTAAAGACTTAATGTAGTTTTCCATTCTCTTTAAAACTTCTTGGCTTACTTTCTCTTTTTGAGGTGATTTCATAAGTCCCTGGCCGAGCCCGCCTGCTTTTTCAGTAACAACTAAAATGCTGGTATCTCCTCTCTTTTCAAATGAAAGATCGTGACTGTTCCAATATCTGGCGCCTCATTAACGAGATTCTTCAAGGCAAAGACACTTGCTTGCGGTTCCATACAGTGACTCCTTTAATTAAATTTTTCCTATAACCTCTTATTAACACATAAACAGTTAAAACGTATATATAATTAATGTTTAAATATAATTGTAGCTTTTACTATAATAGTGTCAAAGGGGGTGCACTATGAGTACAGCCTATGAGAGAGCTTTAGACCATTTTATTGACCTCACCTTAGAAGAGGCACGAAAAAGCTATTCATCTAAGATAGAGCCATTTAACGCTTATGCAGAGAGGGTAAGGATAAAGCTAAGGGAGCTCTTTAAGGTGGAAAAAGAGACACTCATCCAGGGCTATACCCTCCTTTTGGAGGCTCAAGCTGATCCTGCCCCCTTTGTGATCTCAGAAGATATGCTGACTAATATACTTTCCTACGAAAAGATGGTAGGCCTTCTCTCTGAAGGCCAGGCCATCTACGAGCTTTTTGGCTACACCCCTGAGATGCTATCATCGCTTTATAATGCAGCCCACAAAATAGTAGAGCAGCAGCGCTTCGAAGAGGGGTATAAAGCCTATCAATTTTTAGTAACCATAGCCCCAAATATTCGCGAAGCGTGGCTCAACTTTGGCTATACCTGCAGCCAGCTTGGAAAGTATCTTGAGAGCATTCAGGCTTACGGCGCCGCCCTGCAGCTTGACCCCACAAAGCCCGATAGCTACCTGGCCGCGGCAGGCTGCTACCTAAAACTTGGCATGCGTGATAAGGCAATACAAGTATGCGATTTTGCCTTGCAGTATGCAAATGCACAAAAAGATGAACAGTGTGCACCAGACTTTGTTTCTTGTGTCGAAGAGGCCAAAAGCCAAATAGAGCAAAATTTATTGTAAGGAGGCTATTATGAATGTTCAACCACCCCTTGTTGGCCCCACAACTCCTTCAGCTATATCAGGTCCTGCAAAACCTGCTGTCAATACTGCAGTAAACCCAACTAGCCAGCCTGGATCTTCCGGCCGAGTTACTATCACCCCCATGCCTACTATCGACAAGGTAAAAGTCGCAAAGCATATTGCATCATTGATACTCACGATTCCCTGGACACTTTTTAAGGTTACAGTTGCAGTGCCAATGTCGCTCCTGATCTTTCCCGCCTTTGCCTTAAAAAGTAAAAACTCTGGTGTGGCGATGCTCGAGCTCTATCAAGAGCTTTTTTCGCACGAGCTCGAAGAATTTGGCGGCATTAGCCCGCGAAAGAGGAAAGCGAGATCTACAGCAGCAGGGATTAAATGAAGAAGAGTTAAGCCCCACCGGGGCCGTTACAATCTCCGCTGACCAAAGCTCAACCTCCCCTGCCACCACACCAAGCGTAACCTCACCTGTCGCAACAAGCCCACCTTCCCCTACTCCCGCAAAGCCAACACCCGATATTTTTGAGGGAGTACCAGCAGGAGAGAGTAGAAATTTTACCACGCCAATTGAAAAAAAGACGATCACTTATGGCAGAACTGACGAAGGAGATAGATATATAGATGCTAAAGAAGAAGGTCCTTCAGGCAGACCTGTTCGTTTCAAGATCAAGGATGGTAGAGTAGAGAAATCTCCATCGGATGCAGCTGATACACTCTATCAATGGGCGCTAAAAATGATTGAAGATCACAGAAAGCTCCTAGACCTTGAAAACCAAGCAAAACCGCCCCTCTAAGCAACTTATGTTTTAAAATCATCCAAAACAGCGACCCTCCGTAATTTTTATTGCGAAATAAATGCAAAAAGTGACAAAGGAAGCAACACCTAGCGAGAAATGCTTTTTTTAACTCGCAGTAAAAAATAGGATATGTCATAGTTTTAGGGATTTTTTAGTTACAGGTAGGGAAATGAAGCCAATAAAGAGTGAACGTCTGCGCAAGCTTGAAGCTGAACTTAATGATTTACAGCAATGGTTACAGCTTGGCTTAGTGCCAAAAAAAGATATAGAGCGCCATAAGGAAGAAATATCTATTCTTCAGGCTCGCATAGAGGAAGAAAAGGAACGGCTGCAGTTTCTGAAAGAGGGCGGAGAGGCCGAAGAGTTTATCGCTCCTAAGCGCTCTCAAGCCAAGGCAGGCTATGCAGAGATGCCTACAATACCTGATGTCGACATTGAGGGCGGCTCCAGCATGTCTGAGGGCGGCTTTGAAATGGACTCCTATATCTCTGAAGACACTTCGTTTGAAGATGAAACTGAAGAAGAGGAAAACTACGCAACGGGCGAGCATGAAGGCGCAGAAGAGAAGGCCGAGGCTGCTCAAGAGGGCGAAGAGGTTGAAGATGAATCCTACTTCTCAGATCGCAACCGCTGGAAACGCGGCGGCATAGTGGACCCTGATGCAGACGAATGGTAGCATCTACATCCACATACCCTTCTGCAAGCATAAATGCCCCTACTGCCACTTCTATGTAATTAGCGATAGGGAAGAGTTTAAGGATCAGCTCCTGGAAGCTCTAAAGCTTGAATATAGGCAAATTTTACCCCATATTACCGGCAAGAAGCTTACCTCCATCTACTTTGGTGGAGGAACGCCTACCCTTTTTGGCCCGGAGCGCACCTCTGAGATACTCTCTCTTTTTGATTATGATTCCGACTGCGAAATCACCATCGAAACCAATCCGGAAGAGCATATCGACTATAAAAGCTATAAAGAGATCGGCATAAACCGCATAAGCCTTGGCGTGCAGAGCCTTGCCAAAGATGAGCTTGCAATACTGGATAGAAGACATAGCCCCGAGGAGTCTATAGAAACCGTGTTTGCTATCAAAGATGCAGGCATTGACAACATCACCATAGACCTGATGTATGATCTTCCCGGACAGACGCTCTCATCGTGGGAAAAGAGCTTATCCTGCGTAGAGTCGCTGCCTATTACCCACCTATCGCTCTACAACCTGACGATCGAGCCTGACGCTGCCTTTTTTCGGCGCGAAAAAGAGCTTCGCTCGATGATGCCCGATGAAGAAGTATCCACCCAAATGTATGCCATGGCGCAAAATATGCTTGCAAGCTTCGGCTTTAGGCAGTATGAGATCTCAGCCTTTTGTAAAGACAACCTCTATTCACGCCACAACATAGGCTACTGGACGGGCCGCCACTTCTATGGCCTTGGCCCCTCAGCCTTCAGCTTTGACGGCAAAAGGCGCTTTCGCAACGTTGCAAACCTTGTTCGCTACTGCAAACTCCTGCACGATGACGCCTCTCCCATCGACTTTGAAGAGGCTGTCGACGACCTTGCAAGAAAACGCGAGCTATTTACGCTAAACCTTCGCCTCCTGGACGGCTTCCCCCTTTCCAAATATGAACCGCTAGAAGAAGAAACAATAAAAAGCCTCAAAACCCTGCAAGAGCAAGGCCTCCTAGAACAAAAAAATGACCACGTAAAACTTACCCAGCGCGGCATCCTCTTCTACGACACCGTCGCCAGCGAACTCATTTGAAGCCAAGCTAACCATTTTTTTCGACCGCAGGTTTTGGAGTGCGACGATCATTCGTCGCACTCCAAAACCTACGGTGAGGCTACCCATAACGTGATCGAAAAGGTGAAAGATTCAGGGCCCGGTTTCGGACTTCACTTCCGGCGGCTTAATAAAGTACTGCTCAATTTTCGAAGCGAGCTGGTCATGTTGAGGAGTATCACACCATGTATCTAACGTATCTTGATTTTCGAAATCAAGATAGACAACTGGACTGTTGGCTTCATGCTCATACCGCATGCTTTTAAAGCCATCTTGCAACGAAGTGATTTTATAGACTTCATCAAACCAACTGGCAAAATATTTCATGCCGGCATCATCGAGAAAATAGCTAACTTTTAAATGTAACATATCGCTCCAGAAGTTTTGAAAAAATAGAACCTCAAGTATAAATAATCGCTCTTTGCATTAAATGCAATACCGTCATAGAATCCGCCCATTATAGGAGGTTGCGTATGAATGCCGCACAAGCAGTAGTAGGTGATAGAGCAGCAGTGGGCCTGGTGCCTGAAGTTTTTCCAAGGGAAAAAGAACTCAGTGTGGTTGATGCGTTCTCTTTGCCCAAGCTAATCAAACGGGTGCAGGAGGAGCTTTCATTTCAAGAACACGAGGCAATGCAAGTTGTTACAGAGTATTTTGCCTTTATCAAGCTAAAGATAGCTTGTAAAGATTGGGAGGGGGGAAAACTTTCACCCTGTTCTAAGGTTGAAAAGGTATGGCGCGTTCAACTACTTGATACAGTAGATTATCTCAATGGATGCGAGGCTCTTTGTCAAAGGACGCTTCATCATCATCCAAATGATTCAAAAGATCAAAATTTTAACAAGCGCATTGAATATACGAGAACTTTTTATAGGGAACATTTTGGGTTTTCGCCGCCAGCAGCTATTTGGGTTGAAGAAAATCGGGTTCCTCAGGCAAATGAGGTATCAATTAATATAAAAACCCTTACTGGCAAGTCTATAGGCTTCATGTTGACTTAGATCGAACTGTTGGTGAGCTTAAGGCCATCTTAGGTGAAAAAACAACCACCCCCCCTGAGTCGCAGCGGTTGATATTTGGTGGCAGGCAGCTCGAAGATGGGCAAACACGATCTTTAGGTGAGATTCAAGTGGGATATTTCCAGAAAATGGCTTCTCGGGTTCTCGATTTAATTTCTCACAAAAGTCTAAATAGTCGTCTATAGAATCTTTTAAAGCCTGTTCTAGCTCATCGACACTTGTACCGTTCCTAAAAATATACACAAATCTACACATTATGCGCTCAGGGCATAATGTGAGAGTATAACGTCAGCACAGTGGTGCTGACGATTCGTGTGCAGGAGTTTATCGTGGAAAATTTTCGCCTCATCATCTATACTTCATGGATCCTCCTTAAGTGTAATCCCAGCCGCTTCCAGAAACTCCTTTACTGAATTCAGGGCCTCTTTATCAGTTTCTTTCTGGGGATGCGTATGGGCTATTAGGGTGCATGGTCAAAGTGAAAGCGACGAATGATCGTCGCACTCCAAAACCTACGGTGAGGCTACCCATAACGTGATCGAAAAGGTGAAAGATTCAGGGCCCCGTTTCGGACCTCACTTCCGGCGGCTTAATAAAATATTGCTCAATTTTGGAAGCGAGCTGGTCATGTTGAGGAGTATCACACCATGTATCTAACGTATCTTGATTTTCGAAATCAAGATAGACAACTGGACTGTTTGCTTCATGCTCATACCGCATGCTTTTAAAGCCATCTTGCAACGAAGTGATCTCATAGACTTCATCAAACCAGCTGTCAAAATATCTCATCCCAGCATCATCGAGAAAATAGCTAACTTTTAAATGTAACATATTGCTCCAGAAGTTTTGAAAAAATGGTGACTGCAAGTATAAATAATCGCTCTTAGCATTAAATGCAATCCCATCATATCATCCTCAAGCTCGTTTTATAGATTGCAAAATATAAGGCCGTCGTTCATACACGAAAATATGAACGAAGAACAAAAACGTGCTAGGCTTTGTGGATTTGTCTGTAGTATTGTCTACATTGCCTGCTTTTTTCTCTCTTTTTACCTCTTTGTCTTTGTGCCGGAGCTTTTGGGCAATTCCAACATGACGACAGCGCTTGGGCTATGGCTTGTATTTTTAAGCCTGCTTACCCCCCTCTCTATTGTGATTAGCATCGGGCTGATCTGGAATAGGTATTTAAATCAAAGATATAGAGCGATGTATTTATCTTGTTTAATTCCAATTGTTACCGCATTAATTGTCATTATTTCATTAAAGTTTATTGAATCTTTATTAAGTTGACAAAATCAAATTTTAGTGTATTTTAAAAGAAAAGGAGGCAAACATGGAACATGTCAGCCCCTCTACGAAAAGAATAGAACCACATCTGCCGCAAGAGCCTTATGTTGAGAAAGTTGTGCCAAAAAAGAGTCTTTCAGCAGTAGAGCTTCTTCGCACGCTCCACCTTAAAGCCATAAGTACTTCTACATCAATCGCTTCTGATATAGCAAAGTCGCGTATATTTGTCCCTGTTTCCATTATGGGCTGGCTCTCTTGCAAAACTGTAAATGGCATCTTTAAAGCCTGTGCCTGGATGACTAAAGCGTGCGTTGAGGGCGAAAAGGCCTACAGCCTTACTCGAGAGGTCCAAGAGCTTACTTGCGATATCATCGACTCAAGCCAAGCAGTGCGAGATGGAAGGCAATCTAACGTAAATGCTGTAGCGACTGTGGCCCAAGTAGTTCCCGTTGTAGGCACGCTCGTTGGCATAGCCTCTAGCATTGCCCAAAAAGAGGCTGAAGCTGAACGTGCCGTCACCTGGTGGGCAAAGCGCTATACCCAAGGGGTCTTTTCATTTATACGCTATAGCGCCCCTGCTATTTTGCAGGGCCTTCACACAGTTTGTTCAACGCTTGAAGTCGCTACCCGCAAGCTTCAAAAGGCAATTACGAACGAAAACTTAGAAAATATTCGCGATAAAGCAAAAGCGGCTTGCTGGAAAATATTACATGATAAAGCTGAGGATCTACCTCCACGAGCTCCTCATAATGTCAAAATCGTACCTGTGAAGGAAAAAGAAGTTAGGCTGATAGAGCCGGATAAAATCTTATCTCTTGTAGGCCCAAGCGTTGTAAGTACAGGTACTTTCTATAACGGCGCCGCGCAGGTGGGAAAGGCTGCTGCATCGGTGATTGAATCCCTTCGATCAGCATCAAATGCCCTTTTTGAGACAATAGGCGCATCGAATCTTTCCAAGTGGCTGGCAAAAGGGGCAAATGGCGCAGCATCCGGCCTGGAAATCGCGATGATACTCCCCTACGGCAAGCAGGTGACGGCAAGCTTTTTAGAGCAGGCAGGGCTTCCGGTCTATGCCGTGGAACAGACCTTCGCAAAGCTTCCTGAGACTGTAGTAAAACATGCAGTAACCCTTGAAGGAAAAGCGCTAGAGGCCATTCGCTCTTTGGATAACGCTATCGCTAAAGACCCAAATTCTATCAAAGAATATACAAAACAGCTTGGACTTGATCATGATACGCCCGAATTGCTATCTAAAGTCGACCCTGCAAGCTGGAGAGGCTGGTTTCAGAGTGGGCTCCAAGCGCTCGGCGACACGCGCATAGGACGAGGCGTAGGGCATCTTAAAGCTGCAATCTCTCCTAAGACGCGCGAGCATCTTGACAACTGGCAAGAGAGTGCACAAAAACTTGCTGAGGCAAAGCAGCATGCTGACGGAGCAAAACTCTCCTATGCGGCTGTTGTCGAAGTGGGCGGCCTTTGGGGAGCTCTTATGCAGGCAGCCTCATCAAATGATGCCTTCACAAGGTTTTTACGCGATACCTACATAAACAATGTGCGTCCAACGCTTGACAAGGCGCTTACAGCGTTAGAGTCGGTTCATCAAATCAACGCCGCAAGCTATAACTTTCTTTCTGCGCAGATGGATGCAAATCTGCAGACAGAGCTCCAGCTGCAGCAGTTTTTAGCTGAAAAAGCCAAGATTGCAACGAACTTAACAGAGCAAGAAAAAGCGGGAATTGTAGCGACCGCTACATCGTGGGGCCTTCCGGTGCTAAGCTGGCTTTTTTTAAGCACGCAAACGCTTACTGTGCTTCCCTTCCTGCTGCAGCGCGTGGTTCCCCATGTGCTGAGGGCATCGGCCGAGCAGGTAGAACAAAACTCGAGGCCCTTCTGGTTTTTTATTGCACACAATGCAAGCGAGGCTCTGAGCAACGGAGCGCATGAAGTCAAACGCGGCTCAGAAGGCATCGGAAGCTGGCTTCAACAAACATTTAATAGACAAATAGCAAAAGTAACAGGCAGCTACTACATAGACCCTTTACGAATTGAAAACTTTTTAAAGCTATCGGATGTAGAGCAGCAGTATATCTACAGACAAACCGGTGCAAAAGATGTTGCAAGCGCCCTAAAGGCACTCGACAGCATGCAAGAGCTTACATTTACATTAAGCGATTTCTTCAAGCTCTCATCAGAGCAGCAGGAAGAGATTATCTTTAGCGTCGTCCATGCCGACTGCTACAAGCGCTTTATGGCAGACAATCCAGCATACAAGAAGATGACCTTTTCAGATACCGAACTTGCTCGACTAAAGAGAGCAAAAAGTAGCGCACAGAATGATCAGGTAGAAGTTCCTGCAGGATGGGCCTTTAAACAGTATCAAGCGCTAGAACATACAACAAACCACCGTCTAAAGAATGTCTTAACCCTCTATAACAGCCTGCAGCCCCATGAAAAGGCTATTATGACCCCAGCTAAGCTAAAAGCACTCACCCAAGAGAAGCTGGAGCATCTACTAGCAATTATCGACACCTACCATCCGGACTATGCCGACAGCTTCAAGCGAGAACATAAGGTCGATATAAGCAAGATATTTACAACCCAGCATAGGCTTGAGAAAGAGACAATTTATTCTGCCCTTGCCTCAATCTACAACCTGCTCACAAAAGGCCAGCAAGCAAAGCTTCTGGAGATGACAGAAGCTGAAGTGCAGGCGCTGCCAAATACCATAAAAGCTGAGCTTATCCTCTTTCTTCGCCACTCTATAAACTTTCAGGAAGGCGACAGCATTGCTTCAGCCTTCAACAGCTTGGACCGCATGCAGCAAGCAGAATGGCGCGAAAAGAACGAACTTGCCGAAAAGCAAAGAGAAGCTGTGCTTGTCGCCCTAGAAAAAGAGATACAAGATGTAAAACTGAAGCTAAAAGCAGTAAAAAAGCGCATAGCAAGGCTTACCGACAGCCACTACCTGGTAAGTAAAGATGAAGCTGCAAAACAGACTACCCTGCAAAAAGAGCTCTTGCGAGATAAAGCAGCACAAGAGGCGGCCCTGGCATCGATGAAAGAAGCCCAAGGTCCAGTCGCCTCCATCAAAAAGATGGAACGCGATCTTGCAGCCAAGCTATGCGCTCTTAAAGCCAGCCAAAAAGCAGTTGATGCAGCAAATGAAAAGCTCACAGGCATATCGACAAAACTTTCCCACCTTCATGAGCTTGAAGATGAAGAAACCCAAAAGCTTGCAAGCCTAAAGGCCTTACGAGGCGACACAATGCCCTCCTCAGACGATGTTACTGAAGAGTCGCCAAAACTTGCGCGCGCAATTGATGCAGCCCTCTCAAAGACCCTGGAAGAGGTTGGAAAAAGCATCATCCAATCCCTTGTGGCTGTTATCAAAGAAAAAGAGTCCCCTCAAGCTTATAAGCAGGCGATATCCTTTTCCCGCGAGTTTTTAGAAGAAGCGATAAAGTTGCGCCAAAACAACCTCGCCGCCACCGAAGCGCGCATCAAAACGCTAAAAAGCGAAATCGCCCATCTTACCAAGCAAAAAGCCTACAAAGAGCTAGCCGAAAAACAGCTCCAGCTCCGCGCCCACGTAAACTTCACCCTAAAACTCAACCAGGCTCTCCTTGCCAAATTCAAGCAACTTCGTACAACGTTCGAAACCCACCATCCCCAGCCGCTCGTCCAGGCTGCCCCTGCAGCATAGCCGCGAAGATCGCGAAGAAACGCTCCATCATCAAACGTGGGGAATTAAATAAACCGCTCTACCCTCTTTTGTGAGGAAATTATCCGCTGACTTATGCACGCTATTACAAGCTCCAGCCCAGGCTTGACCTCATTTTCTATCCTTTAAATCACTTTGACTAGCCCGAGTTTACAAGTTATGAAACGCCGCTTGATGCAATCTTTTGATCCATAATGGCTTAAAGATGGGGCAGTTTACCGAGGTAGGTAATACGGCCCCATCTTTAAGCCATTCTGAATCAAAATCTTGCATCAATCGACATTCCCTAACTTGTAAACTCGGGCTAGATGTGAGTATTTTTCTAAATTTTATTTGCAATGGGTTTTTTCATATCTTTTATACAATATCTTATAGGCGATACGACATGTTTTGCTCTTCGCTGCATTTGACAGTTTTATAATTATCATCTATATTATTTGCGATAATCAAAATAAGGAGTCGTATATATGCAAGCTTCCGGATCTGTATCGTCTTGGAATACGCTTCCATTAGATGAATGTCATCCTCAGGGTACAATGAGCCAACTTATTGCACAGCACGATGCTGGTGACTATAAGCATATTCCCTTCCTTATAGCTATAATCGAAAAAAATGGCACACGCACTGTATCCACAGGTGTAACAGCATTAGAATATTATGTGCCAAGCACTATAGCACGCATTCGTAATGGCGACAGGCAGGAAAGAAAGTTCACTAAAATAGATTTCATTGAATTGCCGTCGTTACGTGTGATATCTTCCATAGCAGGAACTGACCAAAACCGTGTCGACACAACCATCAATGTGCGAGGGCATGTTTATCGTTATGCTTTCGATGGAGCATGGTATCGTATTGAGTATGTCAAATCTAAAACATTTGCAGAAATTGAAGCAGATCCCTGGCTTGCGGCTTGTTTACAAGATAAAATTACCGATACTAATGCAAGCGATTTTATGAGCCTCGCGCAATCGCTCTTTCACAAATCTGATAAAGCAATAGGCGTTGATAAACCACAGGCACTAAGGCTGCTCTCTCATACAGTGACTATTTTAAGCAAAGTCTGTACCTTTAATCCTAAACAACCTGGAGCGAACGGTCTTTTATCGACTGTTACCCAGAAAATTCAAGCGTTGAAGACGGCACAAACCCAATAGTGCTTGAGGATAAATTGAGAACCGTATATTTTCGTTATAGAGTTACTATATAATAATCATAGGAGTCACTATGTCATCATTACTACAAGGAGATGCAATCATGTCTGCAGTTACAAATTCCGGTTCAACAGGTTATCAGCCTAAGTGGTCCTATCAAGATCGCAGTTGGGGGGGTGGAGGACGCATATTTAGTTATAAAACAGGTAACTGTGACTGTCTATGTGATGTTTCTTTGAGAGACCTTTCAGAGCATTTTGAGATCCACAACAAAAAACCGTATCCTTTTCGTGTACATGGTATTCGGGTCTTCTCTAGTACGGAGCTCACTGTAGAGCAATTGAAAGATCATTTAACTATTTTTGTTAAAGCAATGGATGATGAGGGCAATGGTGATAAAGAACTTGCGCTTCTGCGGGCAAATGGAATTCGTTTCGAATATAATGCTCATTACGGTGCATAAACCGGTTACCCACAGATGCAGCCACAATTCGGTCTACTTCAGATATTCTTTAAGCATACAGGGAAAGCTGTTCATAGACGATATCGCCTTTTGTGCGGGCGTGGGCGGCATTAAAAAGGGGTTTTGATGGGCCCAACAGAGGGAGCTGCGGGAGCTGCGAAACTCGCACGTTTCGCTGCTAACGCAGCTCCGAGTCGGGCAGGATCTATCCGAACCCCGCGTTCCATTATAGGCCTAACCGGCCTTCCATTTCACGCGGGGCTAAAGCAGTCCTCCAGCTGTCGCTGGAGAAACAGGACGCTATTTTGCGGGAAAAATTCACTAAGTATTAATTCGGAAACTACCGATTCGTTTCACCCCAGGTCAGTCCGGACAATCGGACATTTCGTTGAAAAAATACTAATGTCCTATTGTCCGGCCCCCATTTCTTTAGAGATTGGAATTAGAAAAACCCTTTTACGTAGCACTTGGTCAAATTCTGCGAAGGGAGAGGAAGTGGTAGCCATTGGAGCTTGGTGTCCATGTGAGGCCTCCTAGGCCGCCAAGAATGAGCAGTGCTCCAAGGGGAATGTTGCCAAGGATCATCGCTGCGATGCCGCCGATTAGTGCAGCAAGGGAGGCAACCTTATATGCTAACCAGCATAGTGCAGGAGCTATGTCGATCACTTTTGCCCCCAATTTACGGATTTGGCGACCTAAAGAGCTGCAGCAGCTTCGGTCATTATCGCAATATAATGATTGAGCGCTTGCTGAAATAGTACCTGTATGCATATATTCTCCAATAAAATTTATTTCTATTTTATACAAAATATAAGAAAAAATCAATTGGGTTTTTAAAGCTATATGCCTGTACAATTTTTTAAAAAATGGGAGCAGACCGGACCTTAGGACATGAGCATTTACAAATATTCGCCTCCTAACAGTCGAGGCTCTTGGTAAATACTTAAGTCAAGATGGCCAATACCCTATGAAAACAGGCGAGTTGCCTATTCATATTCAAGAAAGCACAGCAAGATGAAATCGTAAGAACTGACATTTAAAGTCTCCGAACTTGCCTTAACGAAATGTCCTTTTCAAAGATTTTGTAAATTCTGGAGTGAGCCTCTTTAATCCCTATCTTTAAGATGGTTGACTTATCAAATTACTGGTTTTCAACAGTAATCTCATAGGTTCTGGCGATGGCGTTATATTTTTTCCACATGGTTAATTCGTGCAGGAGTTTTGTAAGGGATAGCTCGTGGGCATGCTGGTAGAGCATGGCATAATTATCGATGTTATCAAGTCGAGGAAGGTTCGTATGCGGGTTTCATCCTGCTCAGCAAGCTGAAGGCAGAGGGGGATAAGGCGCTCAAGCTTTAACTCAAGGGCAACTTGAAGCATATCAGGCTTTGTTTGCAGACTATCGCTGAGCTTCTGCTCACAGGAAAGAAGAAGGGCGCGCATCTTGTACTTATCGGCGAGTTTTGCGAGATTTACGACCTGTGGAGTTGTAAGTGTTGAGTCTTGCTTGCCTGTGTAGCAGTAGTCTATCATGGCCTTTACGATGGCAGCATCGAAATCTATAATCTCAAACTCATCTTCATGTGCTTCTTTAAATTGAGCATTTTCAAAGAGAGGCCGCAGCACGTCAGAGTGGCATGACAGGATAAATTTATGGACTGGAAAGTCCGTTTTTGTGCCATTATGGGTAACAGTTATAGTAAAGTCGGTAGGCACTTTTGAGAAGCATTCCTCTTTAAAAGCTTGGGCCGCCAGTTCTTTTGAAAGCGCGGCAGGTGCATTTTGGTTTACTGAACAAATCAAGGGGTTGCCGAGGTACCAGGAACCTGTTATTACATACGGTTTTGTCTGCTTGTCATTAGAGGATTGCCATACCAGTCCTTTTGGGATAAAAGTGTCAGATGTTTCCCAGTGATGAATATCATGCGTCGGAGGTAATTCAAGGAAGTTTAATTCAAACTTAAAAATTTTCCATACCTTCTGAAGTATGGTTTTATCTATTTCGGTTAATCGTGAAGATTTGGCATGTTTAAACTCGCCTTGCAAGGAGACTTCTCTTGCTCCTTTGAACCACTCTTCTGCCCAAGCAATAATTTTTTGTGTTATAAGAGGAATAAAGTCGTAATTATCAGGATGATAAATAAAATCCTTGATCGTGTTGGTTATAATGTCACGCATCTCAGTTTCTTGAGCGGGCGTTAATGTAATTCTATTTGCTTGCATAATGCCTAGATAATAAAAAATCCGCCCTTAAAAGGCAAGGAAATATTAGGAATGTCCTTTGTGGTTAATTATGCAATAAGGCCCTATAGGGAATAGGGGCTCTTACAATGTCATCATCAAAGAAACTATTTTAAAACGGGTTCAGGCCGGACAATCAGACATTTCGTCTCAGAACTTGCCTCAACGTGTTGAGGCAAGTTCTGAGAAGGGGCCTCTTTCTCTTGTTGACAAAAGGCAGACACTGTCATATAATGAAGATATGGACAGTGATATACCAGTTTTCACCTACTCGCCTGACAAATCTGAGGGAAAAATAAAAATGAAAACAAAAGCAAAAAATAAACCAAAACTTGACCGCGAAGAAAGAGAGCTCCTTGCCTCTTTTGAGAAAGATGAATGGAAACCTGTTAAAAACGTCAGGAAAGAAGTAGAGTCCGCAGGCAAAAGCGCGCACAAAACCCTCAGCAAAGATGTGCGCATCAACATTCGACTCTCCAGCACAGATGTGTCAAATATTAAGCAAATAGCGGCCTTCGAAGGCCTGCCATATCAGACTCTTATCTCAAGCGTACTACATAAGTTTGCCGCAGGCCATTTACGCACCGCCTAAAGTGGCACTTGTCACTTCTCAAAAAAGGGGTCAGGACCGCTCCTTTCTAAAAACAAAAACAGGGTCAGGCTAGGGGGTTGATTTAAGCGCTTTTTCAACCGTACGTTATGCTGCAAGATTTGTCCTTTTGAGCGAAGCTCTTTGGAGTGACTCGATTTATCGAGTCTCTTCGTAGGCCGATTCATCGGCCGGGCCAAAATAGTGCTATTGTGATGCGGCCGATGAATCGGCCTACGAAAAGACCCACTAAAGTGGGTCACTCCAAAGAGCTTGGCTCAAGGACATATTTTGCACAATAACATTTGCATGAAAAAGCGCTTAAATCAACCCCCTAGGTCAGGCCGGACAATCGGACATTTCGTTGAGGCAAGTTAACAAAAAATTAATAAAAGAAATCTTCTGAGTCTCCTTCGCTTTTTTCGCGATCTTCGCGGTTTTTCAAAGAATTTGCTCTAAAAGCACAAAGTTTATAAGATGCGGGGTATGCTTTCAAAACCTACTGCTATGCAGTTTATAGTACTTCTTGGGCTGGTAAGCCTCTTTGCTGATATGACCTATGAGGGTGCGCGCAGTATTGTAGGGCAGTATTTGGCTATTTTAGGGGCAAGCGGTGCTGTTGTGGGGTGTGTGGCTGGTTTTGGCGAGTTTATAGGCTATGGCTTTCGTCTGGTTTCGGGCTATTTTAGCGACAAGACCGGAAGGTACTGGCTCTTTACGGGCATAGGCTATGCTATAAATTTACTTGCCGTGCCGCTGCTTGCCCTTGCGGGCAACTGGCAGATCGCGGCAGCTCTTGTGATTATGGAGCGGTTTGGAAAAGCCCTTCGCAGCCCGGCAAAAGATGCCATGCTCTCCTATGCAACTCACCAAGTTGGAAGGGGCTGGGGCTTTGGCCTTCATGAAGCTATGGACCAGATTGGCGCCATCTTAGGCCCCCTTATTGTAAGTGCAGTACTCTACTACAAAAGCTCCTACACCCTAAGCTTTGCCTACTTGTTGATCCCGGCGCTTTCTGCCCTTGCAGTGCTTGCCGTTGCTCGCTACCTCTATCCACGGCCTGAAGAGCTAGAAATTAATACTCCCCAACTTAAAACAGAAGGCATAGGCCGCACCTTTTGGCTCTATATGGCAGCAATATGCTTTGTGGCAGCAGGCTACGTCGACTTTCCCCTTATGGCCTTCCACTTTAAAAAGGCTGATATTCTTACTGATGCCTGGATTCCCGTTCTTTTTGCTGTAGCTATGGGAGCTGCCGGCATAGCAAGCCTTATCCTTGGCAGGCTTTATGACAAATATGGCCTCACGGTGCTGCTCTATGCCATCCCCCTCTCAGCGCTCTTCGTGCCGCTCGTTTTCTTTAACCTCCAAATAGAAGCCGGAATCATACTATGGGGCGTTGGCCTTGGCGCGCAAGAGTCTATAATGCGAGCCTATGTTGCTCAAACTGTAGAGCCGTTAAAAAGAGGCACTGCCTACGGCCTCATGAACAGCCTCTTTGGCCTCTCCTGGTTTGCAGGAAGTGCCATCATTGGCTTTTTGTATGATTTTTCGATTCCGGCCCTAGTCATCTTTTCTTTTGCCATGCAGCTTTTTAGCATCCCTCTTCTTGTTGTTGTAAGAGGCCAAATGAAGAAAATTTAACCATTTATGATGCTGCCTACCTAGCCCGAGTTTACAAGTTATGAAACGCGCTTGATGCAATCTTTTGATCCAGAATGACTTAAAGATGGGGCAGTTTACCGAGTAGGTAATACGGCCCCATCTTTACGCTTGCCATGAAATGTATAAATAGACTAGACTGAAGATATAGACTAGTTTAACTGGATAAGAGAGGATATATGAAATTTAAAAAAGAAATAGGCGCATTTGATGCGAAAACACACTTTTCGGAACTTCTTGCTGCTGTATGCCTAGGCAAAGACTTTACAATCACACGTCATGGCCAAACTGTCGCAAAACTAATCCCCTTCTCCGAAGAAGAAAAGGAAAACGCATGCCATAGTGCCATTAGAGCGATCAAGAAGCTCCGCCAAGGCATAAAACTAGGAAAAGAGCTCACTATCAAAAACCTACGCTCACTCGGCAGGAAATAGGTATGGGCAACAAAAACGGTTTTAACTTTGTTTTAGACTGCTCAGTTACGATGGCATGGCTTTTTGAAGATGAAACATCCGCTATGACAGATGCAATTTTGGAGCAGCTCGAAAAAGCCTCTGCCATCGTTCCCTCAATATGGCCTCTCGAGGTTGCCAACGTATTAGTGCATGCCGTTCGTCATAAAAGAATTACTAATATTCAAGCAGCTCATTTCATCGATGCCTTAGCAAAGTTGCCAATTCATGTTGATGAATTTACGACGACCCGCGCGATGCATAGTATTTACGCCCTTGCGCATGAAGAAAAATTAACCATTTATGATGCTGCCTACCTAGACCTTGCAATTCGTGAACAAATTCCAATTGCCACACAAGATAAAGACCTGCTTAAAGCTGCAAAAAAACTAAAGATTGCGTTTGCCGCTTAACCTTAACATTGAGAGCCTTGAGATCTAATCGGCAAGGCCCACTCCTTTATCGGAGTGGGTCTTTTTTTGATGTCATCCTGTCGTCAGCAGCATATTTATGTTAATCTCTTTACATTTACTTATCTGCTTGATAGAATTTTTTTTATTTGACCAAAAGAGAGGATAAATTGCACAAATTAAATATTTCTATTATCATCACGAACAAACACCTCTTATTAATCCAAAATAGGCGACTCCAATAAATACTGCAAGAGGATTTTTTGGTGCCAGGCGCGTGATTGTGTTCACGACAATTCAATGCATACTCAACAACATAAAAAATGTATCTTCTAATAAATTCGAACAGGTTGCAATAAAAATACCTGCTGTTAGCGAAACAGCCACTTTCGCTTATAGGTGCGTTGATAAAACTCTCTTGTTTTACCAATAAAAGCTATAGAGATTTTGCTTTCAAAAGCTTCCTCCAAAACAAAGCGCTGATCAAAAAAAGCGTCCCTTTCGGGTTATATGAGAGGAGCAAAGCCACTCAAATGAAAGGGCCATGCCGTTTGCAGCTATTTACGCTCCGGCCTTGATCATGTAAAATTTGCAACAAAGAGCATGTTGCGTTGAAGTGCGCTGAGATTTTTTCGATAGTCTTGTTGAAGTTCAGATTCGCCCTTTATAGAAGCAGCGTTAAGCAGGTAAATACAGGCCCAAAGATAGTCCTTAGACACCTGTTTTGAGCTTTTTGCTTTTTCATAGAACGTTGCCATAAGCTCCTGGAGAGTGGCCTGTTTGCCTATGTCGTTTCTTTCGATCAGGTTGGTAAGGATTTTCTGAATTGTTGGGCGTTTAGATAATATCTCATCGCGAATAACTGCCATTTTCATGCTTTGGAGCTTCATGAGCCCTGTTTGATGGGATTCAGCATCCTGTTTGAATGTAACAAAATTGCCTTTTTTTCCGATTCTGACAGCGGACGGAATTTCCTTTTCTCCCGTATGATGGGGCCTAAACTTTGAATAAAAGGTGCTCCCGCGAATAACCTGAAGCGGCACGCGAAGGACAATTTTACCAATTTTTTTAAGGGTTACTACAGCGACGTCTGCAAGAAAACATTTTTTAATTTTCATTGCATAGGAGAGCTCTTCAGCGAGGAACTTTGCCTCTTGTCCTGAAACTTTTCTTCCCTTATAAATGCGAAGCCATTCGCCTGTTGAGTGATCCAGAGAAAAACGAATCTTGACACGCGGCTTTGTACTTATAATACCACCCTTCGCAGGATTGTATTCAAACAGCTCGATATAGCGAAAAAAATCCCCCGGATCTTTCTCGGACTCGGCAAAGGTAGTAGATACCCAAGGGGCAGTGCTGAGCTTACACTGAAGTGATGCACCGCTAGGAAGCTTCAGTATGCACGAGCCGTTATTTAGTCGCTTTTCAAGCGCAGTAAAGGGATCTTTCTGCTGTTTTACTTCATGAAGCAGCGACGAAAAGGCAGAGCGGGTGATCTGCTGTATCTTATCAACCCCATTGATAAAATCGGTTGACTCTCTCTCAAATTCGGGAGTTTGTGGAGGAGATACGGCTTCAAATGCTGCTGCATCTAAATAAGGTTTTGTCTGAGCGGTGTGCATATAGTATATAAAAAGAACAATACTATTATAGACAAAGCTTAATTGCAATAGATATCGCCACCGGCTACTAAAATTCTTAATTTAGCCTACATTCTTTATCCAGTATACAGGGCGTCTGGGACCTTGCATCTTCATAGCACTCATGCCACACTCGTTCACTTACTTCATCATCGTTAAGCATATAGTAGCTAATTTTGCCATGTACACACTCTACGAGAGAAATATAGGGGGCCGGCAAGGTATCGTGATTGTTATCAAAAAAATAGACAGAAATACGCAGGTTATCTGGGGTAATTGGATCTTGCAACAAAGGGCGAATGCGCTCGTTGTTGTTATAGGCAATAAGATATTCCTTTACCATTCTGCATATCACATTACGAACGTCATCTATGTTTGTATAGTGATACAAAATCGTGGAATAGCTATCAGAAATAAAGGGTTCTGGCTCATACGCATACCTCGAGGCTATTTTAAAAAACCCTTCTCCTTGCAATTCCTCGTGAATTTTGTCATTTATTTGCTCAGCAATTACCTGTTCTCTCCTGCCCTCTTCAGGAGTGAGTAGATCATCATCACAACTTCTGCATACGCAAGCAGAATAAAACAAAGGACCAAGTACTGTTAAGAGAATAATTTTTTTCATAAAATACCTTTCGTCGTAGTTATACGTATAAGTCAACGATTCATTACACGAACGCTGTTTTTTTCAGTCCCTAGGGCTCAATTAACAATCAGTGTCAGACGAGTCAGAGATCAACTCAATAGTCAGATGTGACTTATTGACTTGTTCCTATCAGATAATCTATTTGTACGCAATTGTGATTATTAAGCAGTTGAAAGGGGCCGTGTCCTGCGATGTGGGATTCGTCCCAAATTGCACATCCCAGGGCGAGGCCCTTTGCATTTTAAAAAATGGCAAAAAATCATTGTTTCTTTAGTCCATGCTTTGGATGAAGGCTCTTCCCTCTCTTTTAATTTAAGAATTTATTTGTATTTTAAATCTATTTTTGTTACTATGGTTCACGTAGTTATTTAGTCGAAGGAGAAAAGTGAAAATAAAATTTATTACCTCGAGACTTATTACTCATTTCTAGGGGACGACGCCTTAGATCGGTGAATTCAAAAATTACACATATCAGCGGAAGGTGGCTTCAAGGCCGCCTTACAGTGGCCAATACAAAAATGTAGAAAATTGGCAGAGGTTCGGATTTAAGGATGAAAGAAATGCCTTAATGAAGGTGGAGCTGAAAGTAATCGCAAACCCTAAAGGAACAGCGGTGAATTTGTCCCTATTTTGAATAAGCCCGATGACTGTTTAACGAGTAAGAACCAAACGGAACCCTACTTTCTTGATGCTTTGTTAAAACATCTTCAAGAAGGGTAGGAAATGGGTAAAAAAGAAGAAAATGCACATTTTATTTGTGCAATCTGCAAAAAAGATGTTTTGCCGTTGCAAAATGGAAGCTATCGCAATCATTGTCCCTTTTGCTTAACGTCAATTCACGTTGACAATACGCCTGGAGACAGGAAAAACAGATGCCAAGGGCTTATGATACCTTGTAGAGTTGTTTATCACTGGAAATAAGGGGTGGCAAGTTGTTCATAAATGCAAAAAATGCGGCCATGAAAAGGCCAATAAAATTGCCGAAGGATGCAATCCAGCCTGATAACTGGGATATCATCATAGGACTAAGTTGAAAACCATGAATTTACAAAATTTTATCTGGAAATTTGTTCGCGCCCAGCGCTGGACATTTGCTGTCATACTGGTTCTTTCCTTTATGTGGACAATTGAAACGCTATTGTGGCCTTTTTTTCTTAGGAAGATAGTCGATATCTTAACGCAGTATGATCTGGATCGCATGTCTTGCTGGCCATCTTTAAAACCACTCCTGCTGTTTGGAGGAGGCGCTGTGGATTATAATGGAGATCGGGATTTCGCTTTAGAGACTTTTTAGTAGCCAAAGCCGTTCCCAAGCTTGATGCCGCTATCCGCATGCACATGTTCGATCACGTGCAAAGACACTCCCCAAAATACTTCAACGAGCATTTTTCGGGAAGCCTGGCAAATAAAATCGGAGATATGATCCAAACAACAAACGTGATGTTACGAGACGTTATGGTACTCTTTCTCCCCTCTTGCCTTAGCTGCATTATGACTATTGTTATTTTCTCGCAAATGAACGCTTTTCTTGCGCTGATTACCGGCATTTGGATTGCAGTCCATTTTATCGCTTTGCTGGATTTTCACCTTAAAATGTGCACACTATTCCTACCTGCATGGAGAGGCAAGAAGTACACTTGTTGGTAAAATCGTCGACAGCCTTACTAACAACTTTGCTGTGAATCTCTTCTATCGTTTCGCTTTTGAAAAAAACCAGATCGCTCAAGTTCAAAAGGAAGAACAGAAAGCCAACTACCTGGCACAACTCTATTCTGTGAAAATGTTTGCTGCCCTATCCGTCGCATTCACTATAGAGATTTTTGGCTTGACATGGCTAATAATTTATTACTTGGACGAACAACAGCATTTCTACCGGAGAAGTGGTTCAGTTTTTTTATACCATATTTAATTTGGCCCTTGTCGTTTGGACCGTTGCCGATAAGGCCCCCGAATTTTTCCAGTCTATCGGCATTGCAAAACAGGCCCTT
The DNA here is from genome assembly GCA_963826935.1 of uncultured Chlamydiales bacterium. GTDB lineage: Bacteria > Chlamydiota > Chlamydiia > Chlamydiales > FEN-1388 > SZAS-7. Next base: position 208,794 of record CAWGYH010000009.1, read on the forward strand.
TCTGTCATGCAGGACCCTCAGGATATTCTCGATCACCCTCAAGCTGTCGCTCTTAAGGTCAAGCAAGGCGAGATTGTCTTTGAAAACGTCTCATTCTGCTACGGAAAAAGAAAAATTTTCCATAACAAAAACCTCCATATCGCCCCTGGTGAAAAAGTAGGGCTTGTGGGCTATTCAGGTGCAGGAAAATCGACCTTTGTAAATTTAATCCTGCGCTTCTTCCCTGTTGAAAAGGGACGAATTTTAATTGACGGCCAAGACATTGCTGCCGTCACCTTAGAATCCCTGCGCTCTAGTATCGCGCTCATCCCTCAAGACCCCACTCTGTTCCATCGCACCCTTGAAGAGAATATCCGCTATGGGGATGTGGAGGCTTCCCAAGATGAAGTGCTGATTGCAGCAAAACTTGCCCACTGCGATGAATTTATTAAGGCATGTCCTAAGGGATATAACTCTCTTGTAGGTGAGCGGGGAACAAAACTTTCCGGCGGAGAGAGGCAGAGAATCGCCATCGGTCGCGCCATGCTGTTAAAAGCGCCAATTCTTTTGCTCGATGAGGCAACATCTGCCCTTGATTCTGTAACAGAAAAATACATCCAAGAGAGCCTGGACAAGCTCATGAAAAATCGGACCACGATCATTGTGGCACACCGCCTATCCACCCTTTCCAAGATGGATCGAATTTTGGTCTTTGACCAAGGTAAAGTCATCGAGCAAGGCACACACCTTGAGCTTTTATCCAAAAAAAGCCACTACGCCCACATGTGGCAGATGCAGGCCGGAGGCTTCCTCCCCGATCGGCCGAATTTCATCACCTAAACTTGGAAAAGCTCAAAGAGAGCCGGCACTCGGTCCCTTAAAGCCATAGCTGCGAAAGACCTTCATATACTGCTGTGAAAATTCCTTGCCAGCTGCTGTCTGATAAAAGTCAAAAAATATGCCACTTACGAGATTTAAATTATTTTTAGCCTTGAGATGAGCAAGCAGCGCGTCAAGCACGTTGTTCCCACAACGATCATCAGGCGGATTAAGCGAAATTGTAACAGCCTCGCGAATAGCTGCATCTGGCACGCCTTTCTCAAGTATTTCACTGACCTTACCAGGCCAAGTCACTTTTGCATATCCTCGTAATAGTGCGGCTTTATCAGCATCAGGATAGTTTCTTTTGGAGAGAAGAAGGGCAACGATTTTGTCGCCCCTGATGTGCTGAGCTACTTGGCAAACTACCGTATCGCCATTGCCATTTTTTACCTGTGTGTCTGCTCCGTGATCTAAAAGTAGTGTAACAAGGCGCTGTTGTTCTTGAGGCTCCAATTTTCTGTCATCACAAACGTCAAGTATAAGGGAGTAGGTGCCAGCTTGAAGAGGAAAGCCTTGTTCTACCAAGAACTCTACTTTTTCCCAAGCGTGCAATTTCGCTGCCTCAAAGATAACTTGCTTATTAATATCCGGCATCATTTTGAACAGGTACGCTACAACCGCTACGTGAGATGCGTTTCTAAAGGCAGCCTCTTGATCTTCTCGTGATATCTCGCCGAAACCACGCACCTTGTCTACAAGCTCAGGGCTCACTTCTGCAGCTCTCCTAAACGCATAGCCCAAGTCGCTGCTTTTATTGGCGCCGCTGGCAAAAAGAAATTCTAGTGTTGCATCATTGTTGGTTCTCACTGCCTCCCAAACGGCAACCGAAAAGGCCTCATCACCGGGCTGCATACGGCGGACAAGTTCCTGTACCATCTCTTCTTGATTGGCCACTACAGCCCATCTCAAAGCTTCGGGTCCAATTTTTATTTCTTCATCTTTATATTTGAGGACAAGCCAAAAGGCTGCCATGTTGTTTTTATGGGCAGCTATTGCAAGAGCTTTTGTAATAGTTTCGCTACTTTGTTTTGCTTTTGTGAGTAGTAGCCGTGCTATATCAAGATAATTGCGAGATATAGCAATGCTCAACCCCTCCGCAATCTCTTCACAGCCATATCCGAGCAAAAATTCAACAACATTGTAGTGATTGTTCTCTATAGCATAGACATATGCATACTGCAGTTGCTTTGGTGAATCATCTTTTAGCACTAAAAGAGAGAGGAGCTCCATGTTGCCCTTGGCTGCTGCTCTTTGAATTGCCATTTTACGGTAGTCGTCTGGGATCCCCTGCTTTCTCAAAAACCTCATAGAATCTCCATCGCCATTATCTATACAGTGATGAAGCAGCGTATCAGCTTCTTTAAAAAGATCTCTGTTTTTGCCATCTTTTGCAGGATTACATGTATCACTGTGTCCGCTTTCGATAAAAGCCATTGTCTTTGGTATCAAAGTGCCATTTTTATCTTTATTATAGTGAAACGCCCCTAAAAATCTCTGAGGGTTCCTTAAGTAAAGCTCTGCCATCGACAATCTTTCGCTTTCATCAGAGTTTACAAGTTGATCCACTAAAGAGATCTTACTACTATCATGGCGCGACACACAAATGGCTGTAGTCCTCCTTGCAGTAAAACTTGAAGTGCCTTCTTGGCCATTTTTTGTCTTTAAAAGGATATAGAAACAGCGCCCTGTAAGTACCACTGTCCGCGGAAGTGTTGTAGTATCTTTCTTACAGTAAGAATGTTGTGCGCCATCCATACCCCACGCATTGTGTGCGAAGTCTACGCAAGCAAAAAAATCTTTTTCGGAAATTGCCTCTAATACGTGCGGGTCAAATTGTATCTTAGGCCTAATTATAACCATTGAGCCATTCAGAGAGAGCTTAGAAACAGCAGCGTCAAGCTCTGTTGTTTGCTGAAGCGTTACAGGTTTATAGTCTATTATGTTATCGATTGCCATATATCCTCCATAAAGTGGGAAGATAATCTAGACTTTGCGATTTTTTAGCGAATGAATTCTACTTTCAA
>CAWGYH010000010.1:0-26886 GCA_963826935.1 uncultured Chlamydiales bacterium
AACCTATCTATAAGGCTATTAAGATAGTCCCCGCTGAGATTTTTAATTATGCAAAGTTCCCAAAGTTTTGGCAGAGCGGTTATTTCTGCCGGAAGCTTTGTTATTGCATTTCCATCCACTTGCAACTGCTTCAGTTCTCTACACTCCCCAATTGAAGGTGGAATCGATCGTAGATCGTTCTTAGACAGTATAAGGTGGTGAAGATCTCTACACATCCCAAGCTCAGGAGGAAGCGAGCGTATGTGATTATAAGAGAGGTCTAGCCACAAAGGCCGGCGCGTCTGCCAAGTTCAAGCGGGAGCTCCCTCAAATAATTATGAGAAAGGAAAAGTGATCTAAGAGCTGCACACTCTCCGAGTTCAGAAGGTATTTTACCTAAATAATTGCGCTGTGCCCGCAATTCTCTAAGAGCTCTACATTGACCAAGAGTTGCAGGCAGCTCTTCCAAGCAGTTATTGTTACCCTTAATCCATCAGCATTTACAATGGCCCAGCTCTCGTGGTAGCTCTATCAACGAATTGTGAACGCATATTAAATAGGTAAGTGCAACACAGCCACAATTTCAGGCGGAAGCAAAGTCAAAGAGTTGTAAGTCACATTCAAAGTATTCATGGATGTGGAATTTCCGATTTCGCGGGGAAGTTCTGTGAGCAGATTGTCAGATAAATTAAGGCAACCAAGTTTTGTGCATTTCCCAATTTCGGGAGGAAGTCTAGTTAGTCCACATGAGTATGCGTTGAGTGTGTAGAGGTTAGATAGCCTTGCAATCTCAGGTGGCAGCCTCATAGGTTTGCCAGTTTCATTCTTTAACGTTATCCAGGTAATACACTGCAAACTTTCTTCATCTAGTAAGGCCTCCTCTAGGGTCAAACATTTACGAAATTGAGAATGACATTCCTTGAGTGCTTCAAATAGTGCATTTCGGCCAACCTTGAGTTCATCAGCATAGTTATGTTTTGCTTTAAGTATTACTTGGACTGGCGAGCCCGTTACATCTTCTAAAATGGTTGGGTGGCGTTTTCTTATTTCTTCAAGAGCAGCTGTTACGTATTCTTGATTTGTTGCACCAAAAATTAAAAGCTCTTGAATCGTCAAATGAGCCAAGACAAATCTGTTACGTACATCTTTTGGTATGGTTTTTAATAGTGATGGAGTGCCTAACTTTTCAGACGCAAGCTGTTCAATAGTTGTGGTTGAAGGCGGCGAGCTTGCAGCATCAACTGCATGAACTGTTTTTTCTCGTGCAAGAGGCTCGAGCCCTGGTTTTATTTCAGCTGGAGGAGCGGCCTTATCATCGCGTGTTACTTTTCTGCCGGCAAGCCTCTCTTTTGCCTCTTCTTTTGCAATCTTTCGTGGATCTTTAGGGGGCTCGTCCCCACGACCCTGTTTGTTGGGCTAACCATAGTTGCTCTGGGTATTTTTTGTGAAAAATATACTATAAATAATAATTTAAGACAAGCTACTGGTGGATAAATTTAGTTAAAAGAACCTGTTGCAAATAATACAAAATAAGAATAGCATTTCCTACCCTTATTCTTGGAGTTTCTCATGAGCAGCATCTCCGTTACTTCCCTTCATAAAATTTTTAAGATCGCTAAGCACAAAAGAGGGTTTTTGGGCGGTGTTAAATCGCTCTTTTCGCGCGAATATATTACAAAAACTGCACTCGATCACATCTCTTTTACTATTGATACGGGCGAGCTTGTTGGGTATATCGGCCCCAACGGCGCAGGCAAAAGCACCACCGTAAAAATTTTATCCGGAATTTTGGTTCCGGATAGCGGCGATGTCAAGGTGCTGGGAAAAACCCCTTGGAAGCACAGGGTTGAAATTGTCCAGCAGCTTGGCGTAGTCTTTGGTCAAAGAACCCAGCTCTGGTGGGACCTGCCTGTCATTGAATCTTTCGACCTTCTTAAAGACATCTATAAAGTTCCGACCGCGCAATACAAAACAACCTTTGATACGCTTGTATCAACCCTTGAACTGGAAAAATTACTTGAAGTGCCCGTCCGCCAGCTAAGCCTGGGGCAGCGAATGCGCTGCGATATTGCCGCATCACTCATGCACTCCCCTAAAATTTTGTTTTTGGATGAGCCAACAATTGGGCTGGATGCCGTTAGCAAACTAGCAGTTCGCGATTTTATCCGCCACCTCAACAAAGAGCTAAAAGTGACAGTCATGCTCACAACGCACGACATGGATGATATCGAATCGCTCTGCCAGCGCGTAATTGTCTTGAATGAGGGGCAAATCTATCTTGATGGATCGCTCAACTCGCTTAGGCGCAAAATATCTCCCGAACGCCGGCTTATTGTCGACCTGCAAAATGAATATGACACTGTAAGTGATAGCGAAGCTACAGTCATTAAGCAAGAGGGCCACAGAGTTTGGCTCAGTTTTGATCCAACAGTTACCACAACTCCGGAACTAATACGGCGCATAACAGCAAAGCATGCCATCAGCGATCTCTATGTCGAAAATCCACCTATCGAAGAGATTATCGCAAAATTTTACCGGAATGCCAACCTATGAAAAGCTATGTAGCCATACTCAAAGCCCGATTTGCGGCGCTTTTTCAGTACCGCGCAGCAGCCCTGGCAGGAATGTGCACCCAAGTGTTTTGGGGATTTATTTTGATTATGATTATGCAGGCGTTCTATTCAGAATCACAAGGGCCTGAACCCCTAACGCTTACCCAGACCATTACCTACATATGGCTTGTTCAGGCATTTTTGCAGTTTGTTCCCTGGAACACTGATAAGGAACTAGAAGCGCAAGTAAAAACGGGCAATGTAGCCTACGAGCTTGTGCGTCCATTAGACCTTTACTGGCACTGGTTTGCCCGCTTGCTTGCGCTACGACTTGCACCAACCATGGTGCGCTGCATTCCCCTTTTCACACTCGCCATTTTATTTTTTGGCATGTCGGCGCCGGTTTCGAAGGAGGCGGGATTTGTCTTTATCGCTTCGATTTTGCTCTCGGCCCTACTTTCAGCTGCAATCACTACCCTTCTTACGATTAGTCTTTTTTGGACAATTTCCGGCGAAGGAATCCAACGACTTACCCCCCACCTATCGGTATTTTTGATGGGGTTAATTGTGCCGCTTCCCCTCTTTCCGGACTGGATGCAGCCTTTTTTAAACATACAGCCCTTTCGCGCCATTCTCGATATACCCATCAGGCTCTACACCGGGGTAATTGCCGATGCTGATGCGCCCTATTACCTGGCATTTCAGCTCTTTTGGATCGCAGCCTTTGTTTGGGGCGGAAGGCATTTTATGAATAAAGCGCTTCGGCGCATAGAACTACAAGGGGGATAGCCATGTTTGATACTATGCGCCTCTATTGGAAACTTGTTGGCGTATGCATTCGCTCACAAATGCAGTATCGAGCCTCATTTTTGATGCTAGCCAGTGCCCACTTTGTGGCAACTTTTGTTGATATTTTAGGAATTTGGGTGCTGTTTGACCGATTTAAGATGGTAAAAGGCTGGACACTGCCGGAAGTTGCCATAATCTACGGCATCATGCACATGGGCTTTGCTGCAGCGGAGGCCTTTGCCCGCGGCTTTGACACCTTTTCACAAATTATCCGCACCGGGGAATTTGACCGCTACCTGCTTCGGCCAATGGGAACGCTGCTTCAAGTGGCAGTGCGCGATGTTCAGATACTTCGCGTAGGGCGCTTTTTGCAAGGGTTCATCGTCCTCGCTTGGGGAATAACCACGCTTGAGCTTCCGCTTCTTTCACTGCACATTCCAATAATTATTTTTAGCATCATTGGAGCCGTTTGCATATTTTATGGGCTCTTTGTCATCCAGGCAACAATTTCCTTTTGGACAATTGAAAGCCTCGAAATTATGAACATCACAACATACGGCGGCCTTGCCGTCGGCCAATACCCCATCTCAATTTTCAAAAAATACTTTCGCCTTGCCTTTACGTTCGTTATACCTCTTGCGTGTGTAGGCTACTATCCAGTAGCCACAATGCTACACCACGAAGCATATCCCCTCTGGATGGGGCTGCTATTTCCGCTGGCCGGCGTCCTCTTTTTAGTGGCAGCCTGCAGGTTATGGGATTTTGGCGTGCGCCATTATCATTCTGCTGGGTCTTAAATAAAAAGGGGCCGGGGTCTGCGATTCGCGCGATTTGGTTAGTCAAATCGCGAAATAGCAGGATCCGGCCCCTTTTAGCCCACAATGAGTATAAGCATGTATTTAGTTTTACAGCTTATCAATAATGCCATGTCTTGCCGCTGAAATAAGGCGCTGTGCTTTAAACTCCTGAGTCATTGCAGCAATTTTTGGATCTTGCATAAGTTCTATAAAGTCGTTCTCAGTAATGGGATTGTCGTAGATACCAATAGCATGAATTCCTCTACCTGTTTCATAAACCGCCTCAGCTAGTGCTTTTACACCTTCTTTAGTAATCCTATTATTAGAAAGATTCAGTGCATGCATATTAGCTCCAGTAGGATGGGAAGCTGCTAAGCATTTATTAACTTTAAGTGCCTTGGCAAGTGCGCTAGCGCCTGCATCGGTAATCTCATTACCTGATAAGTCTAACGAAAATACTTTTAGCCCTGGATTTGTTTCTAAAGCTACTGCTAGTGGAATAATATTACCATCTGTAAGATTTTTTCCTTTTGTATCGTTCTCACCAACGCCAATCCATTGTTCATATTTGAGTTGACTGCAGGATGGATCTGCTTGTAGTCGTCCCCATACATTTGTGGCCAGTGTTTTAAGATGAGTCGTCCACTGGGCGGCAGTTGTAAATTTTGCAAAGTTAACAGCTTGCATAAAAACCTCATTTTATATTGTTTAGTGAATTCCTTTCGTTAAAAAAATACACCATACTAACATTGTGGGCAAGGGGGAAAGGAAAATCAGCAATTCGGACTGCAGGGGAATATCCCCAAATTCTTCCATCTTGTCTCTAAGAAATATCAGAAAATCGTCGCCAGTAAAATCTTTACCGTTTGTTTTCTGATAGCTGTTGGAGGTTAAGCTAGCGGTCTCAGACGTGGATGGGCGCACTTTTCTAGCCTACAAAGTAAAAGGGGCCAGACTCTGCGATTCATGCGATTCAAATCGCGCAAATCGCAGACCCCGGCCCCAATGGTGTCAACTTAAGGAAATTTGCATTAGCTTTGAACATAGTGTTACACACAATTATTCCTTGATAGACTTTGTGGCAACTTCAGTTCCGGAGGAACGTCTTAATAATAGCCCATGGTGTAGCCCCAAAGGGGCAAACCGTGGGTATGGCACAAAAAAACCATCAAGTCGCGTGAGCGACGGCTTAATCCGTCGCTCACGCGACTCCAGGTTATTTTTTACCAAATACCCACGACTTGCACCTCCGGTGCTACATCATGGGCTATTATTAAAACGTTCCTCCGGAACTTGAGTGACAAGAAATAAATGTGACTAACACTATACTCAAAACTAATGAAAATTTCTTTAAGTTGACACCATTGGGGCCGGCCCCTTACACGAAGCATACCCCCTCTGGATGGGATTGGTATTTCCGCTGGCCGGCGTGCTCTTTTTAGTGGCGTCCTGCAGGTTATGGGATTTTGGCGTGCGCCATTATCATTCTGCTGGGTCTTAAACATAATCTCTTTAGCTTCTAAAAAACCAGCAAAGCAGGAAGAACAAGCATTAACGGACAGGATTTGCAAAGATTTTATCAGGTAAAAAACAGCTTAAATCAACACCGCAGGCCGGGCTTGCATTACAATATTCAACACAGCCACTCTTTACCCATCCAGTTAGCAAGTAAAAAATGAATTCTGTTGTTATCTAGTGCTTTGATTTCCGCTTTTCTCTCGGAGCTCAACGATACTTTGTAAAAACTGCGCCCTCGTATATAGTACTCATCAGCCATTTCTGCCACACGTTCATCGTCCCCGCGATCGCTTTTACGTATGAGATCAGCCAGTTCCGTGTAGCCGTAAAGATCTCCTCTTTCTGCTTGTAAGAGATAGGCAACTTTTGCTTCTTCGATATTACCTTCTTTCCTCAAAAGTTTAGCTAAACACGAATATGCATCTAGGTGATGATTCATTGCAGCCAAAAGATAGTATTTATATTTCTCATCATTTGTTTCAGCCAGTGAAGCGACGGTCATTAATCCGGATGTATGTCCATCAGCCACGGCAGCAAGAAAGCAGTTTATTTGTATTTGATCTTCATTTGCTAAATGTGCTTTTATGCGATTTGAAAGGGTTGGATGTTGCTCACTTATTATTTTACCAAGATGAGCCTGTTCGTCCCCGTCCCCTGTGTGTCTGATGCTTAAAAAATAACTCCATGCACAACGCGGGTCATATTCCATGCCCATTTTGTAATAGGCACGACCGCCGAAAAAACCCCAGAGGCTACCTCGAAGAAAACATGGAAAATTATTTTTATCTGGTGAGGGCATTTTCTTATATGTTTCTAGCAGATGAAGATAGCGTTCATTGCGATCAAAGAGCGCAGGATATTGTGCAAGAATGGTAGACTGAAGCCCCGCTCCTTCCTCGCAATTAGAACTTTCATCCTCATTATCGCTACGGTCCCCATTTTCGCTACGGGCATCAGCAACGAAGTCGAGATACATTGCAAGACCTTTTATTAACTCATATTGAGCAAGCGTATTATCATAGAAACTTGAGAAGCTTAACAAATTTTGGATATGTTCACTGCGATATAAGTCCCCATGGCTACTTTCATACTGTACCGGAAAGAAAATGTGGCCCATAAATGACTGAAAGCAAGAATTCTGGTCCTGATGTGGCCAACGCACGCAATCGATAGACGTCCAATGCTTTAAAGCAGGTTCAAACTGGAGGCGGCAAGCTTCAAATGTGTCTCGAACTAACTGCAGGTTTTCTGGGCTTACAGTCATATATGAAAGGCATTGTCTGGTATACTGCATGATGGCGTATAACTCATCGTTTGATTGCACTTCTGCAAGATGTCCTACTAAGGCTTGCACCCAAACAACAGGTTCTGTAAAAAACTTTTCCTTAAGCGCATCGTTATTTTTGGAGAGCGTCAAGTGAGGAAATTCTGGTACACATGTTGATAGGGGCTGGCGGGCAGTCACTGGTATGCTCTCAACTTCTTGAGGGCGGCTTTCTTCTGCTGCTGTTGAGAGGGGGTTATGACCAGCAATATATCTTGATACATTTACCGTTGGCTGCATAATTCCTCTTTTGTTAAATTCTGTAATGTATAATAATGCCTTTATGACAATACTTCAATGGATATATGAGCGTAGAACTCGTTAATGGATTTATTTTACTTCCATTAGGCCTAAAAAAGACAATCATTGACGAATTGGATGCGAAAAGTGAGTTACACTTTCTGCTCACCTCTAAGCAAAGCTATAACGATGTGAGAGTGTGGTCCTCAAGACGTGTGCACTCTATTTTAAAGAAGTTCTTTGACGGCTTAGGCGACCCAGTGCGTTGCCCGGCAAAACGTTTTTTTGGAAGAGCAGTCTTGGCATCAGATGAATCGGCCAATTTGCAACCTGCCGCTCTTATTTTCAAGGCAGTTGCATCAGGGGGGCTGAAACTTGTAAAGCCAGTACCAATATGTGTATCTAAACTTCAGTTTTTAAATTATTTTCACCCAGAAGTCTCTTTCCCCGCCTCTATTTATCTCGGAAGTGTAAAAAAATTAAGAAAAAATGCCTGCACAACACTCAATGAAATCAAATACTCACCCGCAGCTCGATTCGTCAAGTCTCTTCAAGTACAGGCAAGTGGTGAGGAGGTAGATCAACTCGCACTTAGACGCTGCCTCGCAATTTTTCCTGCATTAACGACTCTTGAGACTGATTACTCTGCAAAATTATCAGGCCTCAAATTGGACAAGGCAGAGCCATACGCATCTCTAACAAAACTTTCTCTACATAATCTCCCTGATGAACAGGATTTTCTGCAACTTCTCGGATTTTTTCCAAATCTTCAAACAATTAAAGTAATGTTTATCAATAAGCTGCCCCTGAATGCTACAAAGCCCTACCACTCTCTCCGAAAATTCCAAATTGTGCAGACAGACGTAACCGAAGCTGATGTGTTACATCTGCACGCTCTTTTTCCAAATGCCCTGCTACTGAAAAAAATACAACAAGATCATGTAACGTTTTCCATTAAAGATGGCAAATGCGTGGAAAACAAACGGCCCCCAAAAATCTGGGTGACCCTCTTATAATAATCCGCGTTTTTCTCCTCTGACAATAAAAGAGGTCTTCTTTTGCGGCCTGTATATCTGTACGAGTCATATAGCAAGAAGTGAAAGGGGCCGGATACTGCGATTCGTGCGATTTATATAAAGAATCGCACGAATCGCAGTATCCGGCCCCTTTCAGTCTGACCCCGAGCATTACGCCGCCGAGCTCAAGGATAAAGTGGATGTTATCCCACTTGCGCCCTGCGATTATATTTATTACGGTCAAGCATTGCTATTTCGAAAATGCCAAGTATATTATCGCCCCAGTTAGCAGTCCAGGCCCAGCCGGCAATGCTTAGTGTTCCTATTGCGACCCCTTGAGCAAGTGTTGAAACATCACCAGTAGCCATATACTCAGCTACTTTTTTTGCTGCCTTAAAACAGCCGGCAGTAGGAATCATCGTGCAAGCTGCTGGAACAGATACAACACCTATTGGAAAAAATGTCCCGAGACTATGTCCGCCAGACGCGATATACGCTTCGCCTGCTACAGCAAGAAGCGTGCGCATACCTACTTTGCGCAGCGGAGCGGGATCTGGAAAGTAATAACGAATGCTTGCTGGTATAACGTTTTGAACCCCAAAAAATGACATGCTAGTACTCCTTTATTATTGTGTACGGGATACTTGTATACGAAAACAGACTTTAAATAGTAGACTATCATTAAGAGGATAATATGAAAAATAAAATGAAGCCAGTACATCCGGGTGAAATTCTGAAAGAGGAATTAGAAACTCTTGAAATGAACCCTTCTACCTTAGCGAAAATCCTGCTGGTTCCGCCAAATCGTGTAATAGATATTATTAAAGGCAAAAGGTCAATTACGGCTGATACTGCCTTGCGGTTATCCCGATTTTTTGGAACTACTGCAGAGTTTTGGCTAAATTTACAAACAGCTTTTGATCTCAAAACAACGGAAAAGAAGTCTGCTAAAGAGATCTACAACCAGATCCACCCGTATTTTGAAGCGGCTTAAACGCTTGCTTGACGTGATTATTGATTGGGGCCGGCCCCAATGGTGTCAACTTAAGGAAATTAGTAGCGGTAGTTAAGTTTTATGCTATAAAAACCGCGTATGAATACTCAGTGTAGTTATGAGCTTACTCATGGCACCATAGGAAGTCCTGTTTTGCCCACAGTGCTCGGGGTCAGACCCAATACCGTTCACTTAAGCCATTTCTTGCTCTTAATCTCGATCTTGATCTTGATCTTAATCTTTCTTTTTTCGGTATTTTCTGAGTATGAGAGCTCATGTTAAGAAGAAGATCAAGATCAAGAAAAATGTATTAAGTGAACGGTATTTGGGTCAGACCTGGGGTGAAACGAATGGGTGATTTTCTAATTAATCCTTGACGAATATTGCCTGCTACTTTGTGCCCTGTTTTTCCAGCGGTAGCTGGAACACAGCTTTAGCCCCACGTGTAATGGAAGGCCGTGAGGCCTGTAATGGAACGTGGGGTTCGGACGCTCTACCTTTGCAAAGAGCAGTGGTAACTGCGACACTAGCATGTTTCGCAGTTACCACTGCTCTATATGGACGTTGTACACTAACCCCACGTTCCATTACAGGCCTCACGGCCTTTCATTGCACATGGGGCTAAAGCAGTGCTCCAGCTACCGCTGGAAAAACAACCCCATAATTGGGGGGATTTTAGAGGGCTAAAGTGGGCGGGGTCAGACCAGTTAATCCGTCAATCTTTTGATAATGATAAAAATTGTCAGATTAACTGGTCTGACCCCGAGCATTTTAACTGGATTTCAACAAATTGATATGTAGATTTCAGACTAAACCCTTATAAACCGCTCCTTTTCATTTCACTGATATAAGTCATCACCGTTGATTTAAGCACTTACCAAAGTGGGAAAACTGAGCTGCTACCTGGTTTACTCTCATCTACATGAAGCGCTTGCATTTTGCTTCGCAAAAGGCAAGCCTCATCACTAAAATACCTTTCGTTAACAGCCCTCCAAAGTTCTTTCGCGCCAAATTGCTTAGGATTACAAACATATACTTTTTCTATAGTGAATTTTGTATAATACAACAACTTGTGTGCCGCCTGTTGTTCATTAAAGCTCTCTACATCATGTGATTTTAAAAATGTTATAAATTGCCACTCTGCGAGGCGCACAAAGGCACCTGCGTTCTTTGTGGTAACCCTATCCTGTAAACATACCGCAAACCAGGGGTCTGCTATAATTTGTACGATCTCTTGATCAGACTGTAATACTTTAAATTTAACGTGCTCAATACGGTATACAGCCCCATCGGGTGCATAACGAGAAACAAGACTTCGCACTTCGGAGCTTTTCTCTATATCGTTTTGCTGATCTGCTGTTATTGAAGTTATTAGGCTGCGCGATTGCCCTGCATCTTGTAACTCATAAAAATCGATTTTGGTGAACTTCCTGTCCAACAAAGGCCTATTAGAAATGCTTGATACATAGTATTCTAATGCTTCCACGCCTTCAGACACAGTAAATGTACCGTTTTGTTCGATCATAGCCAAAACAAAGGGAATATAGCTATATTCACTTGCTCGATGCTTTTCAACAAGTTCATCAATAGTAGGCTGACGTTGACATACATCCACTGGAAGATCTCTCCAAGCTGTTGAAGTTCCAGTAGCTTGCATATATATGACTCCTCATTTTGATGTCGCAAAAAATATACGTGGCAACTACATTAACCTCAAATACATTCAGAACCAGTTTTGCTATTCATGTAGGGGCAAAAGACCAACTACAAAAGATAATTGAGCATAAATACACCTTTGATTTACTATTTCCGTTTCTAGTTTGGAGTTTTTATGCAAGCGATACAAGGTTTATTTCAAATTGAAAATGCAGCTGACATACTTGTCGCCTATGATGGGCAGCGCTATCCGAAGATTCCCTACACGGCAGAAGTGCACGAGAAGTTGGTGTATGAGCTTCAAGATCCTGAGTATGCTCAGGTTGTGTTTGATTCGTATGAAAGGCATATAAGCCATACGCTTGCTGGGTTTAACAGGGAAGCTTTTGATAAGTCCCTCGTAGAAGTTGCTCTTGTGTTTGGATCTCAACTACACCCCCCACATCGCCCCCTTGAAAGGACGCTTCTGAGAAATGGGTTTGAATACGAAAGGTGGACACATGAACATCCACAAGCAATGCAGGCGTTTATTGATGATGCATGCCTGAAAGCTGCTCCTCGCACAGCTTGTGAACGCATACGACGGGTATGCATCCTACACACAACAGCCTCTGGGGGCAATACAGCCGTTGCTAGGGCTATTAAGGCCTTTTTAGAACGCTTCGAAGTTGACTGTCATTTGCTTGACGTAGAGGAAATTGCCCAAGAGCACGACCCCATGAAAAGGGCTACAGGCTACACCTACGATGGGCTGTACGCAGAAATTCTACAAAAGAAAAATGACCCAAAAATTGAAAACGGCTTTCCACAGTTTCTTAATGAACGCGTGGCCGTCAATAGACAAGTTGCAAAATACATCGCCCCACGCACGGTGCAAAGGATTAAAGACAAGTTGCTCGCTATAGCTCCTGATATCATCCTTTCAACGAGAAATTACACCTCTGAGGATGTGCATTTAGCCTATTCGCTCAACATACCCATGAGGCTTGTTTACTGCGACTATCACCTTTTCATACACTTTATGCAGGTTGGAAAGACAGATCCATCACTTTTCAAATTCTGGATGCCATCTCTTACGACAAAAGCCTTTACCCACCTGCTCGGCAAGAGCCACTCCCCTGATGATTCTTGGCAAGAAACGGCCCATAAAATTGCAGCCCTTACCCGCGCGCCCTTCGAAGAGATTTCAGCTTCGTTTGAAGAAATAGCCTACCCTGTCGGCCAAGAGTACGTCAGAATTACTGATGAGGCAATGCTATCTAGCCTTCGAGAAAAATGGAATGTAAGGCCGAATGAACACCTTGTCGTCGTAACCATGGGCAAAAATGGCGTGGGGATAATGCAGGATATATTTGCTACACTCGAACAAGAAAGCACCCCACAAACAAGGATCAAGTACCTATTCATCTGCGGATCTAACAAAGAGCTCTATAACACGCTTTTGGCAAAAGCAAATGCCCAAATGACTGTCGTAGGCAATATTTCCCATCAAGAGATGAGTGAAGTAATGAACATATGCTCACTTCTCTTCTCAAAGCCAGGCGGAGGAGCCGCCGCACAGTGCCGCGCAATGGGAGTTCCCCTCTTTACAAACTTCGCCCACGACCTCTGGGAAAGCGGCAACCGCGACGAACTTGAGCAAGCAAACCTCTTTCACCGCTTTACCCCAAAAAAACCCATGAGCGAGCAAATTCAAGAGCTTGTCTTGCAAAAGCAAGACACCCCATTTGCTCCCCCACCTGACTGGAAAGCAAAAATTCAAGCGCTTTTGGGGCTTTAAAGAGGCTGAAGCAGAACGTGCTGTACGCAGCTCTTCGGTTAATTCAAGAGTGTATCTTGCTCGGTAGGACCAGTGTTCTTTTTGCATCTCTTTCGACAGCATATGAGGCCGCCTCCAAGACCTAGAATTGCAGCGCCTGCTGCTGAAATGGTCGTGCCTAAGATTGTCGATAGGCTGCTACCGTTATTAAATCTTTCGTATTGTGAAAGGTAAGGCTCATAAAAATGAGATTGATTTTGTTTGGGCATACTCATGACAAAGACGTTGCGTTTTTCTAGAGGCGCTAGTTTGTCTTCGATAATCTGTCCCACATCGCCTATTTTTGCTGCCATGCGTGTAAACGCCAACATGTCAGGCCGAAGTATAGGGACTGTTGCAAAGAGGTCGTGCATAGGATAGGTGCCGTTTGGAAAGCAGGGAGCATCAAGATACGGCACAACTGCAAAAACTTTTGCCATCTGGCTTGCTACGGGGTTGTTAAGCGAGCGTAACCTCTCAGTTTGCTCTGGTCCCCAAAGAAGCCCTGGCTGTTGGGTAAGGTCAAGAGGCGCCAAAAGTATTGGAATATTGTAGGTATAGCATATCTCAAAAACTTTCTTTGCAGCATCGCTATCAAAGTAGAAATTTGCCTCTGAATTTTTTTGAGAATCAGGAACGTTAAACGGAGCATTACAGCCGGCTTTTTGATCTATGCATCCCCCCATAATCGAGATGGCTTTGATATTTTTGGCAAATGAACCGGGAGCGAATCCCATTTCGGCGTCGCGTGCGATGAGTGCTTCTAATGTTTTCGAAAGCTCTGTAAGTGCAGATGTAGAGATCAGAGTTATTGGATTTTCAGGGCTTGCATGTGCAATCCGATCTGCAGCAAATTGATACCCACGTTGTACCTGCATAGGCATATTCACCTTGGGCATCCCGTCTACATCCGAAAGGCCATTATGCCCGTAAAAGTGTGTGGCATTGATACCTTTTGCCATTTCTTCAATGGCTTGTGTATTATTTTCAATAGCAAGAGGAGCAACAGCACCAGGATACACCTGTACATTCCTACTATTTGTCAGTTCAAGAAGCTGTCGTGCGTTCACCTCTGTTTGGGATAAAATAGCGTTTCCTACACAAGGGACCACACCCTCTATTATTACTTTTTTGCTAATGACAGGGTTTGAATCCCCTCTACTGGCTGCCACAAGCTGAACGAGCGCAGCTGCATCATCCACACCAGGATCAAGCTCCACATACAACACACGGATATTTTCTTGAGAAAATAGCTTCTCATACACTGGTAAAAACGGCTCTGGCTGAGAAGCTGGTAAGATGCGCACTTTGCCTTTTTCAATTTTCAGCGCTTCATTGCGTGCCTCTTCTTGAGCTTGCGCGGCTGCGATAAACATCGCAAGCTTGCTGTTTTTTGCTTTGCCAAAAGAGGTCTCAATAGGTAAGAATGGGTGCCCGGCTACGAGTGAAGGTGCTCGGCTTAGAGGAGCAGAGAAAGATTGCATATATATTCCTCCTATTATTTCATAGTGATTTCAAGCGTGATGTTGGGGTGCAGCATGGCTGCGTTTGCCGGAGCAAAGACCCTAAGAATATGTAAAAATGTCGACTGGGTTTTGCGGGCAAGATTGCGAACGCTCTCGATGTTATCTGTAGTAACATTCTGCAGCTTATACTTTTCCAACTTTTTGGAGTCCATTGCAGCAAGTCTTTCAGGCGTAAGTGTGGCGTGTGTCATTTGGAAATCCCAGTTACCATAAAAGTCAAGAAGCGTGGGTGCAGCCCATTGGGGATCTGGGTCTGATCCACGGGGATTTTTGAGGATATAGCCGCCAGTTTCTGCTTCTTTTTCAACCTGAAAATTTCCAAAGGGCACATTCGCTACAGCAAGCCTTGGTTTTACTTCGATTTTTCTGCTGGTTACCTGTTCGTAGCGTACTTTAAAAGGCTCGAAAAAGCGCCAAAACGTGCCAATATTTCCAAAAATTGCCATGGGCTGTTGGAGCGATGATTGCATGATGCCGTGATCTCCCAAAAGGGAGTTTCTGATTTGCCTTGCGCCAGTTCCTGTCTGCATCGTCACTACTATGACGCCATCTTCCTTTAGCATTTCAAAGTACTTGTAGAGTGGATGCTGCACGAGGGGCAGATCTTCAACCATTGCGGCTTTCAGCATATCGAGGGTAATAAAGTAGAAGCAGTGTGAAGAGTAGACGGCATCCACTTTTTCACCCACTTTTTTACTTTTAAAATGTTGTGCGACATCTTCTGAAGTGAGCTCGTTTAAGGGCTTGATGAGCACCTTTACGTCATCAACCCCTACCCCCACAGCGTTATGATATTTTTTGTATTCATCCGCTGCGTTCTTATCTGGATCCACATTTAACAGCTGAAGTCGAGATCCTTGCTCAATGAGTGCATGCATCACGGCATTGGTCTCGCCACGTCCGCCTCCAAGGTCAATAACCGAAAGCTGTTGTCTTCCCAAAACAGGTCCAAAGGCTTGGAACTGAACCTCGCCATCAGCATCCTTGATTCTTTTCATTGACTCTTCGCTTCCATTGAGGTTTTGAAGCTGCCTGCCCGTGTCAAGTTGACCCACTGAAATTTCGTTAGTGCCCTCTTGTATATTCTTATGGGTCTGCTTCATGGGCTCAAAGGAGCGAACGCGTGCCATTTTTTGCGCTAAAGACATGCTTAGGGTTATATCAAGATCAACAACATCGTTTCCTACTAAAAAAATAGAAAGCAGCCTCACAAATGCTTCTCGATCGGCTGTGGGGAGTGATCTAAGCTCGGGATAGCGCGCAACATACTCCTCACAAAACTGCCCGAGAGGCGTATGTACGTTTGTTAATGAGATCTCAGTGTTGATTGTCATGCCAGTTGTACGCTCTAGCTGGGTTTTAAAAATGTCGAGCGCGCGAATAAAGGTTTCTGCATTTCGGAATATCGTAAGGTCGGGAAGCTCTTCATTATTTACCTCTTCAATTCTTAGACCATGCTTACCTAAAAGCAAGTCAGTAAAGCTGAATACATTTGGACCACTCGTGAGTGTAGCCACAAAACGACCATCTTTACGTAACGATTGAAACCAACCATAAAAAGGGTGCTTCTCTATGGGAAGAGGATTTTCCTTTCGCAAAAGCGCTTCTGATGCTGACAATAGGGTGTCTAGCTGCTCATAGAGTGTATGTGGGGAAAGAAGTATATCCGCTGTACCGTCCATCGTTTGGTCCAAAGAGGTTCTAGCAAGAGAATGGGTCTTGCCAACTTCGTGACATATGGCATCAAAACAACCGTTTGGTATACCTACAGGAGCAATTGTAACCTGCTGCTGGCTGCTTACAGATTTTACAATACTGTCACGAACAGTCCTTACAGTGCTATCATGAGTATCATGCACACCAGAGCTCGTACCTTGTATAGCCGCTTCCAGAGTCTTTCTAATTCCATCCCATTGTTCATTGATTTTTGTTGTATATACTTGATGATTGAAATCGATGTTAGAAGACACAGGCTGCATAAAAATACTCCTTTATAATAAACCATCATATTATAGTTGAAGGAGTGATAACAAGCAATCTAATCCTCACGATAATAAACAACTGTATTTAAAAAATGCGATTCTCCTATATTTTGTTTTATGAAAGGGGCCGGCTTCTTTTATTGCAACTATAATTATAATTATGGTAATACAGGTAAAAGAGGTGATTGCTATGACAGGATCTATCGAGGATAAAGATAGTTATGACTATTCCCCAGAAGAACAAAATATTCCTGAAAATAAGAGGGCTTCACGAGAAGAAAAAGAGATAGAAGCATTTTTAGGCGAAGGGCCCCAAAAACGCTTGAAAGTGAAAAAATCTCATTCTCGAGAAAAAGAGGTTGCCGAAAGCGCCATGCCAACAAGAAAGCCCAAGCGAGAACGAGAAGAAGAGCCGGAAGATGTCCCAATAGAAACAATCCTCAAAGAATTCCAACATCTTCCTGATTTTGACGATTATCGCAAGGAGCTTGATGTCCCCATAAACCCAGCCAACAAAAAGCTAGCAAGAGATCTTTTGGAAGGCATTATTGCCGATGAAGATACATTAATATTGCTCACCTGCATACTTAATCCACATAATGAGGAAAGTAAGGAACGAGATGTCCTAATTCCACTGCTACAAGAAGCTCGCCCTCTTGTCCGGGGTCTTTCTGGCACGCAAGCGACGACACTCATTAATATACTTTATGATGCCACCAAAAAAGCTCTCTTTAGCCAAGTGATGCAAGAGACTCCAGTGCAAGATAGACTTCTGTTTCTTCAAAATGTACTTTCTATGCACGAAAATGGGGGCAGAGATTTCTTAGAACAGCTTGTAAAAATTCCAGCTGTTGAGCGAGAGGCAATACTCGCTTATGCTGAACCACTACGAGCAGAATATCATGATTTTTCTTCGACTTTTATGCAATTGCTTGCAGCGCTACCACGTAATGTACGAGATCAAATAGTGCACGAGGCAACAAGCACTTTACATGGCATCACGTGCGATCGTGCAAAAAAAGAGCTTCTATTTGTTCTTCTTGATACAACAGGCCGTTCTACGCCTCAGGAGATACGAGCCACTTTCCTAACAGCGCTACGAGAATTAGGACCTGCCCTACAGGGCCTTACGGGCACCAAAGCGGTTGAACTGTTACTTGATAAGGCTCTGCCTCTCTTCACAAAAGGCCTACAAGGCATAGAGCCCCTCATGAGGGCAATAACAGATCTCGGCATTCAAGATGAAAAGGTCATACATACTGTACTTTATTACCTGAAACAGCCCAAAGGGTTTCTTGATACCCCCCATCTTGAAGCGTTTCTTGCAAGCAAAAATATTGCCGTTATCAAAAAAGCAAGTGGAAAAGTTGCGGCCTTGGCGCATCTTACCGATGTTGTGGGCAAAGGTGGGTTTAAAGAAGTAGTGAAAGGACTAAGTGTAAAATCACTCGTTGCACTTGGAATCCCACTTTTAGATCAAGGCCGAAAATTGCTTGAAAAAGAGCTTCAATTTTCTGAGGATCTTAAAGAGAGCCCTTACATCATGCGCTGTAAACGTGTCACTCATGGTAATGAAGTATGCCTGCTTATGCCTTTTGCAGACGGAGGAACATTGACCGGGAGACTGGCCAATCGCACGAATTTGGCCAAAGAAATTCCAAATTTTATTATGGATTTATGTTTAGGCGTTGCTGGAATTAACCAAAAAGGATGGGTGCACCGCGACTTAAAACCAGATAACATCCTCATAGACGGTGGCAAAATAAAAATCACCGACTTCGGTTTAGCAGATAAACTAACCCCTGATCACCCAACCGCAAGCGCAGCAGGTTCAGTTGGCTACATAGCACCAGAATTTTTGTCTCAAGGAAGCGACACTAAGGCTGATGCATTCTCTTTGGGAGTTATGATTCTTGAACTTTTGGGATTTACTGATATATCAGATAAATGGCAGGACAATTTAGACTCCAGCAAATGGATCCCCGATATCCTATTGGCTATTGACTCCTACAAAAAGCGTTTTCCAGGGTCAAAACTTATGCAAGATGTGCTTATCAAGTTTATAGAACCCGACCCAATCATTCGCCTTTCAACACAGGAAGCTGTACAAATACTTAGCAGCCTTTCTCTTGATAAAGAGGTCGAATATCTTCTTTCTTAAAGAAGAGATGCTGCTCATCACCGTAGCCAATTGGCTCTCAGAGGACAAATTTCTCGATAATATTCTTTAAAAAGTTGACGCCATTGGGGCCGGCCCCAATGGTGTCAACTTAAGAAAATTTATATTAGTTTTTGTTTTCAGCCTGTAGGGCTGGGTTATAAAAGCCTATGGCATCGCCATAGGTAGTTTAGAAATTATGTGGCAGGCTGTAAGCCTGCGTTATAGCAAGCACTGAAGGTGCGATTTTCGACTACAACATGTTTGGATACAACAATATAATGCGCACCTTCAGCGCTTACTATAACGCAGGCTTACAGCCTGCCAATTTTGTTTTTTACCATACCTATGGCGATGCCATAGGCTTTTATAACCCAGCCCTACAGGCTGAAGACGGCGCATTCAAAGCTATATAAATTACCTTAAGTTGACACCATTGGGGCCGGCCCCTTTTATTATTTTCTTTGACAAAAAAATAAAATGGGCTTATGCGGCGCAATGGCACAGGTAAGGCGCGCGTTAGAGTGCGCTAGCAGTTAACTGCTGTAGTCTATGTTTTGCATCATAACTATTCGGTGCAAGCTGAAGTACCAGATTCCAGTACTTAATTGCCTTCTCTTTGTCTGTAGCAATGCCATGCCCACCCTCTGTAAATATGCTAGCTAAACACTCTATAGCAAGCCTTGACTTGGGATCAGCCTGAGCGGCGGATGTTAAGCACTCTACAGCTTTTACATTATCTTTTGCAACGCCTTCTCCCCCACAATGGTGCAGCAATCCAAGTGTAAGATGGCCGTCAGCATTATTCTGGTTAATCTCGATTGCTCTTGTTGCGTGAAAAACTGTTTTTTCAGTCAATTCGCTGCTGGCAAATCTTTCACGGTAGCATAGTTTAGCAAACGCGGCATGTGCAAAGTCATTATTCGGCTCAAGTTCTAATGCCAGCTTCAAATGATGCTTTGTCGCCTCCCCATGATGCTCGAAAAGGCTTGCAAGGCGAGCATGAGCAAAAGCATTTGCCGGATCGAGTTTTATTGCTTTTGTAAAATAGTCGATCGCAACATCATCCTTTTTAAAAAGACGATAAAGCTCTCCCATGAGAGAGATCGCAGAAGATGATCGTGGATTCTTTTGAATGGCTATTTGAAGATGACTCTGAGCCTGTTTATACATTTTAGCGTCTAGATAGACCCTTCCAAGCTGCTCATGTGCAAAATCATCATCGGGATTCAATTGAAGCGCTTTAGCTAAATAAGTATGCGCCTCTTGCCTATTTCCAGCAAGGCGAGATAGCTCGCCAAGGCGGGCATGTGCGCCCCCATGTTCTGGATTGAATTGGATAGCTTTACTAAAATGATGCTCTGCTTGTACCCGCTCACCTGCCAGCCGGTATTGCTCACCAAGGCGCATATGGGCAGCGCAGCTAGGCTGTAGCTGAATCTCTTTATTCAAATGCTCAAGTGCTTTTGCAGGATTCGAAGCTACGAGATAGAGCGCGGCAAGTCTTGAGTGTGCAAATAGATGAGTAGGATCAAGCACAGTTGCCTTTTCAAAATACTCAATTGCCCGGCTCGTGTCATTTTCATTCTGATAAAGCCATGCAATGCAAGCTGCAGTGTGCGCGTCGTTAGGGTTATGATTTTCAAGCCACTGAACAGTAAAACCTTGAACTCTGGAGCAAAGAGAGTCTCTCAACTCTTTCAATGCTTCTTGATACCTTTCGATTCGAGATTTTTTGCCGGGATTCGCATACTTGCAAGCCTCAATCAAATGCTCGATAGCTTTTGCTGAATTTTTATCTATAAAATGGAAGAGGCCAAGCTTTTGATGTGCAAACGAATTAGTCTTATCGCAATCAAGTGCTTTCGTAAAATGATCAAAGGCTTCAGCTCTGTTTCCTTCAACTTCCAAAAGCTCTCCATAGCGACCGTGTGCCCAGCTGCTGTTCGGGTAGAGTTCTAAAATTTTCGTTAAGAGCCTTTTTGCCTCTTTTTTTGTTGCCAGCTTTGTCTGAAGTACCAATATAAGCTCATCGTTAGGCCTTTTGGCAAGGATGCCCTCCAAAGTAACTTGTGTGAGTGGTGATACTTCAGTTGTGGCTGCAACAACTGGAAGTAGCAGCGGATCTGGAAATTTGCTATATATCATACAGATTTTTTTATGAAATTCTGTACGATCACTCTCATCAAACAGGTCACATGCCATTATTTCTTGTAGCATCTCTTTGTAGAGAGCCTGCAGCCAATAGGAAGCATCTTCTTGCTCATCTACCTGAAGTAAAATATCACAAATACTCTTAATTCGTATTTTGCCATTTTCGTTATTGCATGCATCTGTAAAAAGCTGCATCTTAGAAAAGAGCGGATCTTTTTGCTCGATTTGATCTGAATGAAGGGTGGCTAAAGGCACAAAAACATCTCGAGTCTTGGCGTTCCAGAGGTAACGTATCTTAAAATCAGTTGCTCGATCATTTGGATTTGTTATGTTTTTTTTGGCAAACCAGTTATTAATCATAGATGCATCGAAATAACTAACATGGTTAGATGATTCTATGATCGCAAGAATGTATGGAAGGCCTTTTACTTCTGCCGCCTTCGCAAGAGTTTCTATTGTCTCACACGAAAGTGAGCAGTTCTGATCTTTAATAGTTTTAAGTGATACTGTAGTCATAATGGATACATTATAGATATAACACAAAAAAAACGCAATGCGTAACTACGAGACGTCGTCGTCCTATGCCTCAAACAATATAAAATTACAGAACTCGGCCTTCTAACATGATACGGTCCTCGAAAAGCTTTTTACCATTTGAATTTCTTACTTTTTTTCAAATTAGGTAAACGCCGTAAGTCATCATGCGTAAGCTTTAGCTGATTTGAAAGCGTTAGTGAAGTGAGGTTTTTTAAACGAGATAAAGCGTTCAGGCTCTTATGCGTCAAGTAATCGGGCACCTGCACTTCAGTAGACTCTAATGCAAGCCATTGTAGATGAGGACAATTGGTACACAATGCTTCAATTGTTCTATCAGTTACTCCCGTTACGTTATAAAAATTTATACCTGTAGCTCGCGGGAACAGATGAAAAAAATTATTGCAGTCAAAATCTTTGCTTAAAGTCACATCACTAACATATACCGAAAATTTCAAATCGACCATTTGGGCTACATCTATGAAGAAATCAAATATATGCTTGAATGGATCTAAGTTTTCAAGCGATCCTTTTATGTTTATGCGAATTACATTCACAATACCACTAACCCCTAAAAATACAGGCGACTCGTTAGTTGAATTATTAAGACTCTTAAGGCATAATTCCAATAATTTAGATAAATCATGCACGTAACTAAGTTTAATTAAATCAAATATGTTGTTATTTGTAATTACTGGATTCAATTCTAAATACTCAGTTAAAAGAGGAAGCTCATAAGAACAACTTATATCAATAAGCGAAACCATATTTACATCCTTCAAACCTGTAATTTTCCCTGTCTCTAAAAACTCTTTTAGAGCATTTGCCTCTTCCAAATTCATTGCACAAGAGATGGATCCACTTTTTTCTTCAAATGACTGCAGTAGCATAACAAAAACAGGGCTTACTGTCAGGAGAAACTTATTAATTTCAACTTCGACATCGACGCCTTTGTCATTGACACGTAGTGTCACAAACTGATTCAAAAGATTTTCATAGGAGTGATCCTTAAGTTTCTCCTTAGCAATTGCAGCTATATTTTGTCTTTGTTCAAGAGATAATTCTCCTTTTTCGGAGCATGTTTTATATATATAAGAAACAACTTTTTTTACTAGGGTTTCATTAGCCATCATCCAAGTTGAATCGTTAGAAATGGATTTGAAAAAATCGATTAACAGTGGTGTGTTTTGTTTTAGTTTTTTAACAACTTCTTTTCCAGTTTTGCATTCATGGCAAAATTCTCTAACAGTGCTAGAAATATTTGACGGAAAGTTAACCATATCATCCCATTTTTTTGTTTAATAAATGTAACAGAATACCTTATATTTAGTCACTTACAAATAAAATGGGCCGGCCTAGGATGTTGACTTAAGCTCTTTTTCACAAAGATGAAAGTACTCGGGGTCAGACCAGTTAATCCGTCAATCTTTTAATAATGATAAAAATTGTCAGATTAACTGCTCTGACCCAAAGCACTCCCTTTTACTGTCATAATTGTGGAAGGTTTGGCAGTAGGCGCTCTTGCCTGAACCGTTCCCACCTGTTGGCAAGCTCTTTGAGCTCAGCGTATCTTTCAGAAAGCTGCGGATCGGTTGTAGCTATATTGTCCGCTTTCTGGCAATACTCTAGGCGCTTGGCGTTCATTTCATCGAGTACCTCTTGAGAAAGAAAGCCATATTTTACCAATGGACGGTTGAGAACCTCTTCAGCCTTACTGTTTAATGATATATTTGTAATCTTTTTTACAACATCTTTTGCTGTATGATGGTTTCCGTAGTCGGTCCAGTCAGTAAATTCGAGGGAAAGGAAAATTGCGGGTGCTCCGCAGAAAAGAATACCGAGGTTTACTACCGCAGATATCGCAGCTGCTGCACCAGTTCCTGCCATAATAAAATAGGAAGTGAATGGAAGCGTAGCAACGATCGCCGCGCCTATGACCGCAAGTGCAACTGCCTTAATAATGATATCGCGCTTGCAGTGTTGGGTCTTTTCTTTCCAAATAGCTGTGCGGTCAGAGATAGTTGTTTCTGAAATTATTGCTGAAGCCATAATTAATCCTTATTTTATGTTTATGAATTATAGTACTTTACATCCGCTTATTTGTAAATTGAAAAATATAATTTGCACAAAAGTGATTGAGGGCCAAATCATCTCATCCTAAAAGTTGAGCAGCACTAGCAAATCTATTTCAACTGTAGATCAAGTCATTAAATTTTTTATTAACTTAAATATTGACTAAAATAGAATATCTTAGTAAACTGTAAGTGATTAATAATTAAAGGTATAAACACATGATATTAGTAGACGATTCCCCAACTTCTCACGGATCTCCTAATAGCCTTGGGAGCAGTGCATATCCAAGCCCAAGAGGAGTCGACAACACTCCCGGATTGTCAAAAGAGCTCGGTGGTTTAATGCTTGCGGCGGTTGATGCGGCAGCTGCCGTTCGTCGCAAACTTAATTTTGGCTCATCACCTGCGAGCGAAAATGGTGCATCGCGCGTCATCTCCCCTCGCAAGGCAGTAGATGAGTATACCTTTACCGCGGAGACACTCGATCAAGTAGTCGATGCAGTAATGATAAAACTTCATGGCCAAAAAGCTGTAAAGGCAAAATACAAGCAGGCCATAGCCTATGAGTTAAAAACTGCACGACAAGAGTTTGATCAGGCACAAGAGAATGTAAAGCTCAAGCTTCCCAACGCTCTAAAATTCCTTAAAGAGGCGAAGCTGCGATTTCTGCAAGCCTCGCGAGCAGCAGTGGAATCCCTGCTACGGTACACCTTAGAAAATAAAAAATATCTCACAGATCAGCACAGCTACCTGCGACCGAGCGATACAGGCCTTGCAGTACCTCTCACCATTAGTGGCAAAAAAATAGTATTTTCATTGAAGAGCAAACTTGGGGAAAGGCTAGGCATAGGCGAATCCAAAATAGTGAAAACGGCGCTTGATTTATCACTACAGGGTTCCAGTGTAACAATCAAAGAAGCAGCTTCTGCAACAATGACTCTCAAGTCAGCAAAGGATAAGGAGACCGCGGCAAATGAGATAAGTAAGTTGCAGCTTTTAGCCACTTTAAGCCGCCTATCCCAACCCGCTGGCGTTATCGAATGCATTGCAGTCACCCCTTATAATGATAAATCAAATACCTTTGAAAAAATCGGGGTAATAATGGAACTTTGCAAAAGTGGAAGCTTGCAAGATACTAATAAATTTACTGCCAGTGAAAGAAGAGCTATAATACATGATATTTTATCCGGGCTTACCTGGCTTCATAAGAATAGCATTTTCCATTCTGATCTAAAACCAGCAAATATTTTACTTACCGGAGAAGAAGGCAACAGACGAGCTAAAATTTCCGATTTTGGCTGCGCAAGAAATCTGAATGTTCCGGAAGAGCAGATCTACCTTGGAGGAGATTTTAGCTATTTCGCCCCGGAAATGGTGCAGATGGTGGTGAGGATGGGTGAAACAATAGAAACAGATCACCCCCGAGGGGCAGAATACAAGTCAGAAAAAGCAAGGCTTCGTGAAGCGATAACCACATATCAAAATTCTGAACTTGCTGTGACTAAAAAGGAGGAGGTCCTCATCCACTCATCAGAAAAAGCAAGGTTTCATAAAGCGATGGCCAGATATCAAAACTCTGAACTTGCGGTGACTGAAAATGAGGAGACTCCCATCCAGTCAGATGATATTGAATATGACAAAATGGAGTTTGAGAAAGCCATAGCAAAACGAGACCTCGATCTCGAGACCTGCAAAGTTTTGCAAAAAAAGTTTAAGCTGTTAGAGGATTCTCTCGTGAGCGTTTATCGCCAGAAACTCTATGCACTGGATAGAACTGCCCTGAAAGGGGACGTCTTTTCCGCAGGAAAGATTATCGAAGGCTTATTTGGAAGCCTAGACCTATCAGATGCAATGCGAGCATTAATTAACGACATGAAAAAACAGGATCCAAACGAAAGAATCGATGCTGAGGAGGCCCTAAGAAGGTTTGAAGCAATACCAAACGTAGATAGCGTCGATTCAAATCCTGATTCTGAATCTGAGCAACCAGAGGGAATATGCACCCCCCCTTCTATTGCCTTTACTGGATATGACCTGCCTTCCGCACCTATCTTTACAGGATATGGCCTTCCTATGTAGAGCCGGGTGTAAAAAAGGCCGAGCCTTTTCAATAGTTATGCAGACCTCGGCCCATTTAATTATCTAGCGTTAAATCCCAAAAAATTACAAAATGAGGTTGTTAACTCCCAAAAAATTGCAAGGGGTCCCCCACATGGCAGCCTTAAGTCTGGAAAATCTCCCGGAAGTATTTGTCTCGACATCAGAGATCAGCTCCTTTGTTTCAAAGGAGGTAGCTCGAGGAAAACTACGAAAGCTTGCTTCTCGTCTTTATACAAAAAACCTCATCGAATCACCTGAAAAACTTGTAAAACGTCATCTATGGCCAATTGTAGCCTCCTTTTTTCCAGGTGCACTTATTGCCGATAGAACAGCCATTGAAAATACGCCTGCTGCTGATGGTTCGGTTTTCCTCATATCAAATAAAAAAGGCACACTTAAGTTGCCCGGTATTACTATCAAACCTCGAAAAGGGATAGGTTTATTAGAGGGCGATACACCCTTTATTAATGGATTGCATCTCTCTTCCCAAGCGCGCGCCTATTTAGAAAATATGAAAATTTCTCGTTCACGTGTGGGAACGAGAAGAACTTTGTCTCGACATGACATTGAAGAGCGTTTAGAAAAATTGCTTCAACGAAACGGTGAAAACGCACTCAATAAGCTGCGAGAAGAGATGAGAGCACTTGCAAATCCTCTTTCACTTAGCCTCGAATTTAAAGAAATAGATCAACTGATTGGCACCTTACTTGGAACTAAAGAAGCAAAACTGGTTTCTAGCGCTGCGATAGCAAGATCAAAACAGGCTCCTTATGATTCAGTACGTCTCGATTTATTTATACAATTGCGTGATTATTTAGTTTCTTATGCTCCCAATACTCGTCCTATTAAAACCCGAGACTCTGTAGCAAATCTTGCATTTTACGAAGCCTATTTCTCTAATTTTATTGAGGGTACAGAGTTTCTCATTGAAGAAGCCCATACAATAATCTTTGAGGGGAAAATTCCTCAAGATCGACCGCAAGATGCACATGACATTATAGGGACCTATCGTCTTGTTTCGGATGATAGGGAAATGCATAAAATAGCAAAATCAGCGGATGAATTCTTGTCGCTCCTTACATCACGACACCACATAATCATGGAAGGAAGACCCGATAAAAATCCCGGACTTTTCAAAAAGGTGGCCAATCGGGCAGGTTTAACACAATTTGTAAGCCCTGAACTCGTCAAAG
This sequence comes from uncultured Chlamydiales bacterium, assembly GCA_963826935.1. GTDB lineage: Bacteria > Chlamydiota > Chlamydiia > Chlamydiales > FEN-1388 > SZAS-7. Next base: position 26,383 of record CAWGYH010000010.1, read on the forward strand.
GGACCTTGGAAAAGGGTTTTGAAATATATCAAACGTTACAAGAACCCTTTCATCGCGCAATCTTTATGATGTTTTTGGTAGCAGAGGTGCATCCATTTACCGATGGCAATGGCCGGGTAGCCCGCGTAATGATGAATGCCGAACTCATCTCTAACTCTGAAATGCGCATAATCATACCGACTGTCTACAGAAACAACTATCTTGTAGCATTGAAGACAATGTCCCAATCTGCAAGACCTATGCCTCTTGTACGCACACTCGACTTTGCACAGAAATATACATCCACTATAGATTGGTCAAGTTATGAAAAAAGCCAACTTTTGCTTGAAGAAACCCACGCTTTCTTAGATTCTAACGTGGCAGATTTAGAAGGGATACGGCTTATATTACCTTAGGAGATTGTGGAGCACTTTTCTTACATAAAGTCAAAACAGAATCTTGGGACAAGGATGGTTAGAAAACGGGGTCTGATCAAATAACGTGTGCCAAAATCTCGTTCTGGTA
>CAWGYH010000011.1:0-7246 GCA_963826935.1 uncultured Chlamydiales bacterium
GGGTGCCAATACAAATTTAACGCAGGATAAAAAATTAAAGGAATTATTTGCTCCATGGTGGTGCAGATATAATTGCTGCTCATGTCACTTGGTTGTTTAAATCCCATCTTTGTAAAAAATGCATGCAGATCATGTTTTTCAGGCAGCGGGGTGTCGTTGGAGGCTTGGGCGAAGAGTTTAATTGTAAAGATTCCAATTTTTCAGGCGATCTGTTTAACGAGGTTTATAAGCCTTGTGCCTACATAGAGAAAATTCTCTTGTTCTGTCATCGCTAGAAATGGTGGTATTTTGCAAAAGCCTAATATAGATATACCGGCCCGTCACTATTGTTATTTACTGGGAAAAAAGAGACTTGCCCGATACATTTTTCCTGATATTTCAGGTGTACAGAACACTTTGTTTTACATACTTCCACTTAAAACAACAGTCGAAACTACGAATTTATTTGCACTATTTTGTACAGTTATGGTCTGAGGCCAGATGGAGTTTCGAGGGAGATTTCTGCAGAGGGTGCCATTGTGTGTGCTAGTGTATAGAGGGATCTAATATTTTTCAACCGAGTTTTCAGCAAATTATGTGATTATGTAAACGTCTATTTTGGGATAGACTTTTGGATTTTATGAAAGGAAACTTATAACTCGTGTATTTTTGGTAAATAAAATAAAACTATGATAAAGTTGTCTTATGTTACCTTTAGTTGATGCAATGTCCCAGCTTCTTACTTTGCATTGGGTAGAGCCCACATTCTGTGGACCTCTTTATAGGCTCTGGTGCTCTTACAACATGCGTGCTTGAAAATAAAGAGGAGGCCAAAGCTGTCCTTAAAACCTGCCATTCCTACTTAAAGCCCGGGGGCAAAGCATCTCGCACAAGCGCCTCAACCTTGACATAGCATTCTAGCTACCTTTGGGGAGTACTTTGGCATCTGGATTAATTGAAGTGTTTGCTCTAAATTAGCAGTTTACTCATAATTTGCAGAATTAACAGGAGAATTGCCATGTCAAGTTTAGATAAAACCGCTCCAGTCCTAATTGCAGCCGAAGACCTTACAAGATTCGTTGCACAAGTAGAGACTACAAAACGTGAAAATCCTACTGACGAGCAGATCAAGGCGATGAAACTCCCCGAGCTAAAGCTACAAGAACAACTTCTTGCCGACAAGAAAAGCGTTGAGCCTCGCGTGCGTAGCTTTGATGAAAAATTAGGCGACTCTATTACCCAAAATGATCAGAGAACTCTTTCTTTAGTACAGAGACATATTTTTCAATTGTCTTGGGAGGAAAAAGTTGCTTCCGAAATTAATGAGGCAGTTTTAACTGCTGCTCGTAATAGTAAACCCTTACTACAAAAACTAGAGGGTTTTTTTTGGGAATCCCACACCCAAAAAGCACTTTTAGCCTACCTTAAACAGCCTGAAAATAAGCTGGCTGCGCTATGTGAGAGATTTTGCCGGCCCTCCATTTGAATTTGGCCTGACCGCAATCCTTTAACACCTGAACAAGCTAAAATACTTACACTTCTTCCTATTCAAAGGCTCAAATTTTATTACACAGTTAGCAGACCCCCCCTTTCACCTGTGCCTGAAAATATTTGCGCCGCAATTCCCACGATGCAAAGCCTCACTTCTTTGAACACACATGCTATTGCTTATCCTCAAGTGCTGCAAGTTTATAAAGTTTCTAAAAAAATTACAGACTTAGCCTGTTCTGTGAGTTATGATGAAAAAAATCATATTAGGGACATTCTAGCTCGCATGCCTCAGTTAGAGGTATTGAAGCTTACATTAAGGTCCTCCGATTACTTCATGTCATGGAGTGCGCAGACAGAGGCCTTGAAAACTGCTACAAACCTTCGAGAAATAACTATAATTTGTCGATGGGTTCGATGGGAGATGGATGTTGCTGAGATCTTAGCTAATCTGCCGGCAAGCTGTAAAAAGGTTACAATTATCGAGGGGAAACTCGACGCTTCAAACCCACAAGTTATTGAACGCTTTAAAGGCAATAAAATAGAGGAGCTGCGTTTATACAAATGCTCATCGACTTTAAATAATGCGCTCATAGCAACTAAAATATCTGTTTTAAAAAATATGCCCGACTAAGGCATGCTAACTATCAGACATACATTTGTGCTTCGCAACAAAGAAAAAGCTGATGGCGCGCCGATATTTGACCGCCTCAGCGTTTTTATTAAGGATTAGAGCCACCGGAGAGTTTTATCAGCTGCTCGATCCTGTAGCCGACTTCAACTAACTCGTAGTTAAGATGCTTCCTATATCTATCTAGCATTAACCAGCTTCTATCGATGTCGAGCGCATTTATGCGCACTCGCTGTTCTTGAAGAGATGTATTGAGCTTATAGTAACATGCGGCGTAGAGCTTAAGCTTCTTTCCAATTCTTTCCACTTTTTCCGGGGTAATTTTTCCCGCCAGAAGCTTTGTTAGTTTTCTATCAAGTTTTTTTGCAACACCTCCTATCTGAGCGGCAACGCCATTTTCCATAGAGCCGCCTAACGTTTCACAGGGGCTTCTCCATCTTTTTACACAGCAAACTATCCGCCTCCAGAGGGAACAGCTGCTCCAAAACGATAATTTTTCTTTGCAGGCTGATGCTCTTTCTAACAGTTCAGTGACTGCGGCATCGTTACTTTGCAAATCTTTAGGTACGACCGGGCCTTTGTTTGCACCAAAATGCAAAGACAAAGATCTCTTCGATATTTGCTCTATCTTCTGACAAATAGTAGTATGCATCACTTCTAACTGGGGAAAGGCATTAATGTTTGACCTTTCTCCTGACAGCTTTACGATGGCAACATTAAAATATTCAAGAAAGTCGATGCCGATATTGCGAGGGGAATCCTCAGCATCGCCTAGGACCTTTTCGAATCGTTCTTGCAGGATCTCTACCCTATCTTTAATGGTTTTGCCTGAATCTACCACTGCAAGCAGCATCTCTTCCATATCGTTTTGTGTTTGACGCACATCTACATGACTACTGTCTTCAATAGACTTTAGGTGCTTAATTGTTATACTGGCACGAATACACGCCACTCTAATTGCAACTATCTTTCTACCTAGTAAAAGACCTTTTCTACTTTCTTGACTATTTTGCCACTGAGAAAAATGGTCATATACCTGCTTTACGACAGGATCAATTTCGGCAAGCAAATCAGCAGCCGCTTCAATATTTGTACTTGCATCTTCATTGTATATGTGCGCTTTTTTTACCTGTGAAACGGCCCGCGTCAGCTCATTCGTCAACTGTTGTAAGTTCGAAATTTGCCCCTCAAGGGCTCTTAAAGAAATATTAGAAATTGGTTGCATTGTATATCCTAATTATAAATTAATATAATTTACAAATACAAGAACCGGGACCCTTTGTCAAATAAATTTATAAATTAGGCACTGAATCGTTAAAAAATAACTAATTTTATAGCTAAGCGGCGTGAAAAAATCTTATCTTTGCGCAAATTAGATATTTGCGATATATTGCTTTGTTATGCATGCAGTTTCTTCATTTCCGCCTAACAACGGCCAACTTCAATTTACTGCAAAGGACGTCGATCCCTTTTTTCAAGATCCAGAGACCGGCAATACCGCTTTTCACCTTGCAGCCGCACTTGCAGATGGCAAGCGCCTTGCTGAGCTTGCGCGTGCCCCTATTCCCTATAACCACTTAGAAATCAGAAATAGCCAAGATCAAACGGCTCTTCACATTGCGGCATCGTGCGGCAATGTAGAGGGCTGTAAAATACTTTTAGAACTTGGCGCTTTTCGGGATGCTCGCTCAGGACCACAGGCAAAACGGCCCCTTCATATGGCTGCAGAGGGTGGACATACAGAAGTTATTAAGCTATATGAAGGCACGAATATCGATTGTAAGACAAACGATGAAAACACCCCCTTTTGGCTAGCGTGTGAAAGAGGAAAAGAGGAAGCTGCCCGCACACTCCTTGGTTTTGGTGCAGATCCTTGGACACGCACAGGAAAGTGGACAGCCCTTCATGTCGCAGCATATGAAGGCCATGCATCGATCATACGACTCTGTGCAAAATGGAAAGAGTCAATAGATAAACATGAAACAGATAGTGCAACAGCGCTCTATCTTGCATGCCAACAGGGGCACCTCGAGGCAGCCCGCGAGCTTATTGCACTCGGCGCAAATCTAGACTTTGTTCATTTTGAAGAGAAGATGACACCGCTTGATATTGCTTGTTTCAACGGTCTTGCTACCATAGCGCGCCTTTTGCTCGATGCAGGTGCAAGTCCCCATGTCGTGTGTGAGAAAAACAAATATACACCCCTCATGTATGCAGCATTTAGCGGATGTGCTGATACTATCCGCTGCTTTAAGCCAATACCAGGAGTTGTAGATGCACGCGATCGATTTGAACGGACCGCTTTTGCTATTAGCTGTGAAGAGGGACATCTCGAAGCGGCAACAGAGCTGCTTGCTATGGGATCAAAAATTGACATTGTAGATACTGCAGGAGAGACAGTTCTATTTGGTATTGCAGACGCAGGTCATGTCCATATACTTCCCCTATTTAACCCCACTGCACTTTTGGGCCGCAACGTAAGAAGGGATTTTCTTGATTTAAGAAATAATCAAGGCGAATCTGCCCTCCATATGGCTGCGACAATGAATCATACAGGGGTTGTTCGTACATTATTAAGATATGGCGCATCGATACGTGTACTGCCTAATTGTGTGCTGCCCTATTCTCGCGAAATGATCGATGTCTTTCTTGAGCACCAGCGAAAAAAGCTAGATGCCTGCTGCAAAAAGATTGCTCAGGAAGCCTGTTTTGAAGAGGTGATCGATGCGCTTATCGATCAACTTTTTCTAAATGTGTACTTTTCAAAAATTCTGACACAGGATCCCCTACAGGTTTCACGCCTGGTGAAAATAGCTCCTGACATCGATCGTGCTGTATTTTGCAGGTTATATAAACGTCTGCCTGTTTATAGCAAGCGCGACCTGTCTTTACTCTATAATGAACCGCAGTGTAAAATACTTCTTGACTTCATTAAAAAGACGCAGGAAGAGCGGTTGGAAGCTATTGCCAAAAAATATTCAACCATAGCTGAAATCAAAGAGATCAAAGAGCTTGGCGAAATTCTCGTTTCTCTTGAAATGCAAAATCCGGTGGCGCTCTTTTGTTCAAGCGTAAAATTAAAAAAGCGCCTGGGTGCGCCCTGTCAAGAGCTCGACGCACTCCACAGTCTCAACACTCTTATTTTTCAAAAGTATTGCAGCGCTACCTTTTCTCAGATTTTTGTAACAGATGAGCCCATACCAAACATTGCAGTACCCTCTTATCCACTTTCTGATACGCAGTTTGATGAAGCAAATACCTTTGACTTGATCACAAAACGCTATGGCTTAAAGAAAACAGAAATCCAGTACGAGGAAATGGTTGCTACAGGCCTACTCACAGGACGCGACCTTCAGCTTATTGGCGTAGACAATGGCTTTTACCAAACAGATCATGACTGCCTACGAGCATCACTTGCTGCAAGAAAAAAGGCTTTAATGGCCTGGAGTAAGAAATGCCCCGCGCATGAAGAAAGAATAAATTGGGTACTTTACTGTTTTGAGGTTTTAGAAAAAAAACTTTTTGCGAAAGACCCAGTAGAGGAGATTACTTTATCATTTGGCAATTTATCACTTACTCCCACCCCTCTTTCAAATGAAATGGATCTTTGCAAGTTAGATCAAGAATCTGCTCTTATTTTGATCGACCTGTTCATTCAAACAAAGGAAGCAGATATATGTGACCTTCTTCACAAAGCCAACGCATCCTCACTTTCGGAATATGTAGACAAAACAGAAGACAGATCCTTTATATAACGGGAGGAAAAACGACAGTCACGTTAGGCATTCATGGGTTTAATAACATGGGGTCAAGACCAATACCCTTCATTTAAGGCCTTCTTTAATTTTTCTCTTTAACAAGTCAGCAACGCCTCGAAGGTATAGGAAGAACAAGCCCCCCAACCTGATTTCTCCCGGGGGAAATCAGGTTGGGGGGCTTGTTCTTCCCCCGCTCGCCCGTTAACTTTGCATTGATTCAAAGCTGATTTTATGCATTCTTCGAGACTTCATATGAATATTTCTTGAAAAGTGACAGCGTATGACAATGAGATTACCCCTCCACATCCTTAAGTGGCTTTTTTAAGTTGCTTTTTTGATCAGTTACCCTTCCCAATGCGGTGGATCGGAGATGTCGTCCCAATGAGGAGGGTCTACTTCTGCTATAAAGGGTGGATCTGGTCCTGCATCATAGTGCACCTGCACTTCAGATTCTGGGAAGCCATTGGGCGTGTTTGGATCCAATTGACAGATGTCGTCACAATGCTCTTCTGGGGGTGGGTCAAATTCTGGGATTGCTGTCGGCCACCCTATGCCTCTCAGGATACGTCTTATATGCTCGGGATGAGTTACAAAGGTAATGATCTTTATTTTCTTGCCGCAATTTGCGCATGTTAGTGGATCTACCTCGTAAATGCGAGCTATAAGCTGGGCCCAGCCCCTCGATGCTTTTGTTACCTTCTCGTCTGTTTCCTGCCTAGTTTTGGAGGCAACATCAAGTCTCTTTTGGGCATTGGCAGCTACTTGCTTGCGTAACGGTGATGAGGGTGCGAGGACTCCATGATAATGCCTACGATGGCGGCGTGGATATGGTATGAAGCGAGAAATACGTTCTATAAACTCTACGGGCTCTAATTGGATAAAGGTTTTGCCTGTATGGCATAGTTTCGGGAGACGGTAGTTAATCAAGGGACCATTAAAGCGGATGTTTTCGCTTTTGAAGGGAGGTCTTGCACAGTATCTTATCAAGCGCTCTAAGGCGTCCTTGTCAAAAGACGGAATTTTCACTGGGCAAAATCGAGCCGTATCGCATTGAGAGATTTCCGCCACCTGCACCCGCATTCCCGTAACGGATGGCCACCTCGAAGTGGTATCGGTAAAGCTAAAGGAAAAGGCTACGCTCGAGCAGGTAAAGCGTGCCTTCAAAGAGTTTTCATCGCCGATCGAAGAGATGCATCTACCCTCGGCTCCTATAAAAGCCATCCACTTCTTCGAAGAAGATGACCTTCCCCAGCCAAAACTCCAGCGCGATCTGGAACACGGCATGGCAGTTTCTGTAGGCAGGCTTCGCCACGACCCCATCCTCGACTATAAGTTCGTGCTGCTCTCACATAACACCGTGAGAGGCGCAGGCGGAGGAGCCATCCATCGC
>CAWGYH010000012.1:0-116717 GCA_963826935.1 uncultured Chlamydiales bacterium
CTCTGAATGGATGTTGTCCTAGAAGCTTTTAAAGAGTACTGGAGAAAAGGACACGCAGATCTTGATAAGCTTTACGACTTCTAAAGTTCCTCAACTGTGTGTAGATTCTAAAAGTCTGCACCATGAGCAAAATTAGTGTCATGGATATCTTTAGCCTGCCTGACAAAATATAATCGCTGGTCAGCAAGGAGTTCTTCTCCTCGGTTCAAGTGCTGACGCAAGGAATCAATGCATTTTACTAGGGGAAGGCTGACACCTTCCAATGAGGGCACTACTTCAGGGCAATGAATCACGTAAGTAGAGGGTTGAAGCAACTGATTCATCGCCACAGCAAAATCTTCCTGTTGGCGATCGCGAAGAAAGTAGCGTACGTTACATAGATATAGCGTGTCTACGACAAATTTATATCGATCAAAAATAGTACGTATCTTTTTAAAAGAATCGACGTTTGTTAGATCGGTGGCAATTGCCAAAATGCGATCTTCTCGGAACATTTTCGCAATGTATGCAAATGAGTTATCATCGCCCAACCAACTTTGCGGATCCGTAAGTTGTGCGTGTATTCTCTCGGCTATAGTTTGAGTGTGTCCATGTTCCGCAAGATTCAAGGAACCATTTGTAAGGGTCTCACCCATTAACCTTACAAAATCTTCACGACTAGTAGATTTTAATATGATCTCTTTTGTAAGTACTATCAAGTCCCGATTACCAGGATTGAGATCGGCTATTAAGCCAAAATTCGAGCGTCTGTGCGCTATAATATCTAGGTTATGCCAGCCTGAGCATCCGATGTGTGCTCCGTTCTCCGGTACTAAGTTGCCCATTGCTTTCTGTACGGTACTAATATCGTGATCATTTGGCAGGACATAGACCGCAAATGTAGATTTTGTGCTTTGCGATGATAAAGCCGATAAATCAGCATACAAAGATGGGACAGTATCGCTCTGATGGTTCGTACCGCAACCGTGATTTTGAGTTGAAGAAATAATTAGACTCATGGGTTTCCTATACTTACGTCCGAATTGCTTGCCTTTGGGATCCTAACTGACAGTGAGTTCCCTGTATGACTAAAATGTGCCATGAATCATTATTATAATTACATTTTTTCTTTTTTGCAAGAGTATTAATATTGTGTTTAATAATTGTGATTAATGCTTGTGGCCGTTCCTGTATTAGCTATAACTATTCGAAGTTATGCCTAATGCAGGCACGGCCCCTTATACTTTGTCAAATTGTCGTATCGCTGATACGACAATCTCTTTCCAGAAACGAAATTGTCGTTACACTGCCTAAGACAATTGCCCTAAATTTTATCCTTTAGCCTTTAGCCTTTAGCTTTTAAAAAGTTGGGGCAAGTAGGACTTGAACCTACGACCAACGGATTATGAGTCCGTTGTTTTCCCGCATTTGACAGCACTTGTCATCTGCTCACAGCACTACTCTACAAGAGTGTGAGTATTGTGATCAACTGTGATGTGATGGGAAGAATGGGGGAGGCAGGCGTTAAACTGTGCCGCCAGTGTGCCATAATCTCATTTTGGCATGCGTCGATCAACTTAATGAGGGAAACCTAGTAAGTACACCTTGAGTCTTCTATGTTTTCAGTTTTTTCGCTATTACGGCCATTTCTTTGGAGTTGGGCTGATAGGGGCTTCCCGCGACATCTGAGTAGACTTCGGCAATTTGAAAGCCACAAGACTTTAACTCAGCTTCAATAGAGGGAACTGAATAGCATTGAAGCCAGTTATAGATCTCTTTGGTTTCGTGTTTACCAATGACTGTGTGCTTGTCAAGTATGAGCTTTTCTTGCTCATACTTGAAGGTATTAGTGAATGCATAGTAAGGGTCTTTTGACCAAAATCCGTTGCCAGGAACATATTCATACGCTCTTTTTTCGGAATTAGTATTGAAAGACTCGAATGTGTAGAGGTCAAACAATAGGGATCCTTCCTCTTCAATGCTATCGTACATTGTACGTAGAAGTGCTTTTCGTTGCTGTGGGCTGAGGACGCTAAAGTCGCAATAGATCATTGTTATAAGGTCAAACCGTTCCTTTGGTTTATACACAAGGTAGTCTTGCACGAGATACTGTATCGGAAGCTGTTGTCTTTTGGCCTCCTCTTGTGCATGGAGAATAGATCTTTCGGAGAAATCGATGCCAGTGACGAAGGCGCCCGTCTTTGCAAAGAGTGTGGTGTAGAGGCCAGGTCCACATCCAAAATCGCAAATCTTCGAGGCGGGGCCGATGGCAAAATGGTCTAGAATCCATGTGCCAGCTTTTTGAATAAACTCTTTTTTTCTGGAGGCTAAATCGGTCTTTTGATCGAGGTGAAGGGCAAGCATCTGCTCGGACAAATAGGGATCAGTCCAGAGAAGGGCCGTAGTGTAGTATTCGAACGGTTGTGGGCGATGATTGATTCGCTCAAGTTCCTGAAACATGTTAACCCTTGTTTTCCAATATTTGACAACATATGTCATCTGATCAATGTACTACTCTACAATAGTGTGAGTATTGTTATCATCGTAAACTTTACACACTTTATCACAACATGTTACAAAAAGTGGGGCAAGTAGGACTTGAACCTACGACCAACGGATTATGAGTCCGCTAGTTCACCTTAAACTACCGCATGTTACAGTAGCTGACTGCTGTTTATATTACTGGGTGAGAGGCTTTTCGTCTACGTGATTTGCTGCCATTTGATGTAGCTTGAATTCACTGTTTGGTCCACAGTTGGTCCATGGTAGAGTCGGTGTCTTGAGTAGGGAAAAAAAATAGTTTTATTCCCCATAAAAAGCGTGAAAATCTTCATGCTTTACACAGGAAATATTGTAATGTACTGGTTATGATGCATGCTAAAAATAGCGCTCATACTACAATCGCTTTTTTCATGCCTTCAATCCTAGTATTTTGTAAAACATTAGCAAAGGATTGAGTTTTTATCAACTAGGATTTATCCTAAAACCACCTTCAGGGAGGTGTTTCATGATGATTTGGCTATTAGTTGTTGTTGCCATAGTGCTCTTTTTGGGTCTTCGAGCTGCCATGAAGCCATATCATGTCTATTCACTTGTTGTTCATAAAAACTATGAGAGAGTGTGGCAGTCACTTTCAGATCCTCTGCAATATAAAGAATTATACCCACATTGGATAAAGGATATTTTACACATGTCTGGTTCTGAATATGTGGTTCACGATCAATTTGGCAATACCTATCCGATGCAGCTATCAGTCAACCAGGAATATGGTGTGGTTAATTTGCATATTGGACAAGAAACATCTCAGCTCAGGCTTTTTCAGTTAGATCTTTCTTCAACACTCGTTGTGCATGTGGCAAAACGATGGGAAGGCATTAATACCCTGCGATGGCTCTTTCACAAGCGTACAGTGGCAAAAGACTTCTGTCATGCAAAATCTGTTCTGGAACAACGGCTCTCTTGAGATTTCCGAAAGCGAAACGGTTCTTAGTTAGCGTGGCGGACTGTTGCAGTGCTTAAATTTTACTAGTTCCTGGGCAAGCTCAACTTCTGCATAATAACCGGTCAAAAAGCCCTCTGGGAAGCAAACAAAGTCAACGCCCTCGGCATCAGCCTTTGTTAACCAAATGTGCATCTGTTTTTTGCGAGCTTCAAGCTCAGGTGCGGGCGTTAGTTGGCATGCTGCAACTCTAACCATATGGTTTTTCCCTATGTATCCTATTGATTCCAGGTAACTTAGATCACACAACATAGATCAGGTGTTGACTGGTAATATCGTTCATGTTAATAATGCATACAGAAACAAATAAGTGCAAACATATCTAACATGAAGCGCAGAAAAATAGACCCTATAGAAATATTTCGTCAGCATAACGGCATCCTACGTACCGCTGAAGCGGTAAAATTGGGGATACACACGACATATTTGTACAAAATGCGTGATGAAGGTGTTCTTGAGTCACTCGGGCGAGGCGTTTTCCGATTGGCAGTTATGCCGGATTTTTCAGAACCAGACTTGGTCTTAGTCGCAAAAAGAATTCCTCAAGGCGTTATTTGCCTAATATCGGCCTTGTCTTATTACGAACTGACAACACAGATCCCTCATTTTGTCTATATCGCCATACCACGGACCTCGCGGCTGCCTCAGCCTAGTTATCCTCCGCTACGCTGCTTCTGGTATTCCCAAAGTGCTTATGAGGCCGGAGTCGAAACAATTTTGATTGGGGGGTGTCCAGTTAAAATCTATAACATTGAAAAAACGCTGGCCGATTGTCTGAAATTTCGGCAAAAAATTGGCATGGATGTTGTCTTAGAAGCTTTCAAAGAGTACTGGAGAAAGGGGAACACGGATCTTGATAAGCTTTACGACTATGCCAAAATATGCCGCGTGGAAAAAGTCCTTCAACCCATTATCGAGACGATTGTGAGTCAATAAGCATGAGTATTGAAAAGAAAAATTTACCAGAGTCTGTTTACAATAGATTAAAAAATATTGCCTTAACAAAAAACCGCCCTACGCAAGAAATCCTCCGATACTATGCTATGGAAAGATTTTTATATCGCTTAAGTGTTTCTCAGCATAAAAGCTCATTTTTTTTAAAGGGCGGGCTGATGCTAATGGTATGGGATCCTGCAACACACCGCGCCACAGTTGATATTGACTTGTTAGCAAGAGAGCCAACAATTCCATAGCAAATATTACTCGAATCCTTCGAGAAATCTGTTCACATCCGGTTCCACAGGATGGTATTGAATTCAATTCTGCAGATTTAACCCTTACCGAATCTCAGATTGAAACTGAGTATGTTGGCCTTTTTGCACGTTTTTCAGCGCGCGTACATACAGCTAAGCTCCCTTTGAGAGTTGATATTGGTTTCAGCGATAAAATTTTTCCTAAACCTGCAAATTTAAACTATCCGGTATTATTAGATTTTCCTTCTCCCCAACTTCAGGGGTATACACCTGAGACAATGATTGCAGAAAAATTGGATGCTATGGTTCGACTGGGCCTTGCAAACAGCAGGATGAAAGACTTCTATGATGTATGGACGATGCTCAATCAGTTTCAAATCAAGCAAGAAAAAATAGCCCCTGTTATCACGGAAGTGTTCCGAAACAGAAAAACCACTATCCGAGAGGCCCCAAAGGCTTTTTCAGAAGCATTTTATACTACTCCAAAAACCCTAGAGCGGTGGGATTCTTTCCTCAAAGGTATCGGGCAAGATCCACTACCACTTGAGAAAGTAGTTTTGGAAATTAGAGATTTTTTTCTTCCCTTGTTGCCTGTTGGCAATTGATAAAGCTCTGATGTAATTATTCACCAGGACCAGTAGTGCATAAGTGGCTAAGAAAAAGAAGAACAAAAACTTAGAACCTCGTCATAAGAGAATGAAACGAGAAGGTAGGCTACAGTCAGCAAAAGCTTGGATTCCTACGTTCACAGGTAAGAATATTATGAGAGGCTATCGTACATGATATGGTGTTGATTGTCTTTGTGCCATACGCGAGCTTGAACTGTTGGGCATCAAATTTGATGCGGATTATGTTGCAACGATTAAGCGGTCTGTTGAGGGAGCTGTGCGTGCAAAGGCAAGAAAAAAAGCCGAGGCTGAGGAAAATTTAAAGGCATCCTTGTTTGAATGGGATGATAATTTTTCATTTATCGCTGGCTATACAGAGGGGGGAGCGCCTTTAGGGTTCACCTATCCTCTTGTGCTATTGAACAAGTCACAGGCGCATGAAGGATTTCTATAGTTCTTACCTGGGAAATGAAAAAGTGCAGACACTGTCTGCACTAATTATACGAGACGCCCAGCTAGGCAGTAAACAGGTTTTTTTAAACCTTTAAGTGAATCATGAGGTTTGTTAAAATAGAATCTTTCTGGAGATGTATATGAAAAATACCATTTTGGTTCAGCCATTTACCTGCAAATATCAAAAACAGGTGCTTGATCTAATTTTAAATATTCAGCGTGAAGAGTTTAATATTAGCATCACTGCGGATGACCAGCCCGATTTGAAAGACATTCCAAATTTTTATCACAAGGGGTGTGGAAATTTTTGGATTGCCTTAGATCCTGATCAAGTAGTAGGGACGGTTGCGCTTGTTGACATTGGAAATCAGGAAGTGGCATTGAGAAAAATGTTTGTGAATAAGGACTACAGGGGAAAGGGCGTTTCTAAGAAATTGCTGGAAGTTCTTGTAACATGGGCAAAAGAGAAATATAGTAAAACCATCTATCTTGGTACGACGCCAGCCTTTCTTGCCGCGCATCGGTTTTATGAAAAAAATGGGTTTGTGGAAATTTCCAAGGAGGCTCTACCAAAAAATTTTCCAGTAATGGCCGTGGATAAAAAATTCTATCGTCTTGAAATCCATTAACGTGGGTTGTTGCGTTATGAATATGGTTGAAGTTCAGATTCATAATCGTTATCAGGATACGCTTCCCCAGTTATACAAGTAAAGCATCCATGGCCTACAAATGCTGATGCTGCCACCCAGATTTCATTGCCGCAGTGGCAAGTGACACTTTTTTTGTACGCCTGTAGTGTGTCCAGCAAGCGTTTTCGCAATACAGGAGAATAATACCTTTATCAGTATGTCAGAGCAGTATGTCGGTAAATTGTCGTTACAGTGTCACGACGATTGGCCCAATTTTAGCCTTCAGCCTTTAGCCTTCAGCCTTGAAAAAGTGGGGCAAGTAGGACTTGAACCTACGACCAACGGATTATGAGTCCGTTGCTCTAACCAACTGAGCTATTGCCCCCCATGGAAAGAAAAGTTAGCCATAGTATACATTATCCCTTGCCTTTTTTCCCAGAAATTCAGTAAGTATTCTGAATAATACTCATACTGAACCGAGGTGCCGTTACATGCGTTGGTCATTTTCTTATGCTGGATTTCTTGCGATGATTGCCTCTTCTCTTATGGCGGGCGATATAGAAGATAATAAAAATATTGTTGCTATTGAGGTTCCGGAGGACTTTAGGATAAGGCCTGCCGCGAAAACCCAAGGGGTGGGGATGTCGCATGACACCTACCTTCAGGCTTATATTCAGGGCTGTTTGGACTCGAAATTTCCCGGCTCCGGCGTTATTGTCATGGCGCGTAATGGGAATATTTTGCTTACAAACCTTCCGGAAGATAAGGAGAGGGCAGGGCACATTGAATCGTATGTAAATAAATTTGTCGCAAATTCGCTTTTACATGATGTTGTGGGGCTCAATGTTGTAGAGCAGCATACTGAAAATAATAAAGAGGCTGTTAAAAGTTCAGGACATAATGGCATGTGGCTTCCACAGTCTACTGTGCTCTATCCTACAGAGGTTGCAAACCCGCGCTCTGTCTCTTTTTCAGGGGGAATTCGCCTTCGAGACTCAGTTGCAGGGAAGGTGTGTACTCCCGTATCTTTTGGCGATCAATTTCCGCTCTATCGCTGGTCAAATGTCGACATCTGGACAAAAAAGGGCGATATGCAGCTTGAAATTGAAGGCGCAGTCTTTGCGATATTTAACCAGACAGAGTATTCAAGCCCATTAATTAACGCAGACTACTATATAGCAGTGCCTGTAACCTATGCCTACGATGAGTGGGCGCACCGCGTGCGACTCTATCACATCTCCTCGCACCTTGGCGATGAGTACTTGAAAAGAAGGCATCACGCCAGGCGCCTTAACAAAAGCTACGAGGCGATCGACTATGCCGTAGCCTACAATATCACCAAGCAGATCAGGCTCTATGCAAGCCCGGGCGTTATCGTCCACAGCGACTCTGAGATGCACCTAAAGCCGCTTTATGCCCAATATGGCATGGAGGTGCGCGTAGGAAGGCATGACTGGAAGCAGCTGTATGGCACACCCTTTCTTGCCATGCATTTTGAAAACTGGCAAGATAACGACTGGAAAATCGACGCCACATTCGCTCTAGGCTATGAGTGGGGCAAAATTAACGGCATGGGCAAAAAGATCCGCGTCTCCGTAGAATACCACAACGGCTTTTGCGATGCCGGCCAGTTTAGCCGCATCCGCGACGACTACGTCCAGTTTCGCATTGCGTATGGGTTTTAACTCCCCTCGCCTCCGCCTGAACGGAGGCAAGCGCTTTTTTGTGATCTTATCTTGATCTCGATCTTGATCTTGATCTTGATCTTGATCTTAATCTTTTTTTAATCACGATCTTGATCTTAATCTCGATTTTAGAGCGAAATGTGTGAGGGGAAAGAAAAAGATCAAGATCAAGATCAAGATTAAGATCAAGATTAAGATCAAGAAAAGTTTGGGCACAATAGAAATGATTTAGTTTCGTCTTGATGCTTTTTTAGGTAGGGCATGAAGGGGGTTCCTCCCGTGCCTACTGCTGTCGGGTTCTCTTTTGTCGCCTGGTGCTGCTTTTGGATGTAGTTTGCGGCAAAGCCCAGGTGGGTGTTTCGGAAGCGATTTATCAGGTTTACACATGAGTTGTAGAGGGGGCGCATCTCTTGCAGGTGCTTTTCGACGAAGGAGCGTACTTTGCTGTTTTGTTCGATGTAGGCGACAAACCAGCGATGTTCTTGCGGCATGTAGTCGCGCATCTCTTGCAGGAAGTGGTAGAGCTCATCTTTTGTATGGGTGATGCCTAAAAGGCCATCTAGTGTGGGTATAATGGAGCTTTGGGCGCCTGTTTCGCCGCGAAACTGCTGCGGTTTTTCGTTATATTCTTTTACGCCTGAGTAGATAAGGCCCTCTGGGAAGGAGGGATGGTTTTTCCAGCCGTGAATGTAGGGGCGAACGCGCGTGAAGTAGATGTAGGGGTCGCACCTTTCAGGCATGCGATCGAGGGTCTCACACATCTTGGTAAGAGATGCTTCTACTTTTTCCAGAGCTTTTTTGAGGGATTCAAGGTCGTTATGTTCAACTGCATTAATAGCATCGATTGAGGCGTTAAGGGCAGCTATTGCCCGAGCTTCGATCGCCACGTGCACCAAAATAAACCACTCTTCATCGATGCCGCCTAAAAAATTTTGAATGAGGAAGATGTTGCCAAGGTCGATAGGCCCTTCCGGATCATGGCGCTTCCAGTTGGTAAGAGCGTATGATGCGTAAGAAAGTACGGGAGGGCGGTCAAGTTCTTTTGCCACATCATGCCAGGGCTGGGCGATGATGTTTGGTATTGCGGCGGGCACCTTTTTTTGGCCCCAGACGTAGGCATGGCCAAAGTAGGAGAGTATCTGCATAGCACGGGCAAATTCGCGTTTTGTTTTAAGCTTTGCCGTAGGAAAGGGGCAAAGCTTTTCAAGGCTTGCTTGAAACGTGCCAGTCACGAGCTGTTTTGGCAGCGCTTCAGCTAGCATTTCCCATTCAGAAAATAGCTCGGGAAGTGAGTCTAACGGGTCCTCTTCCGGCAAAAAGCCTCGTTGTAAATACATATACCACCTATATCACCTAAATAGCTCTAAAAGTTCATCATTATAGTCATAATGATCTGTTGAAAGACGCTTCGTTTTTTTTATGATCGCTTTATAGCTATCTTTAAAGGGGTTGATGTTTTTTTGTCTACCAGGAGCAAAGTAAAGCGCCCAAAGCGAGTGTTTATGTCCCCTTCTGCCTATTTTGTAGGACCAGAAGGAGTAGGAAAGTTTTTTCTTATGTATGGCGCTCATGAGCGACTGGATGGTCTCGAAGTTGCCCAGAGGCGCGACGTTAAATTCGCCAAGGTAGAAGGGTATCTGAACCTCTTTTTGCTTTTCTTCGATTTTTTTCATGTGCTCTGAAAATTTGTTCATAAAATGCTCTTTTGAATGCTGTTCAAAGAGGTAATGGTGGGTGCTTATTGCCACATTTTGCCATTTATTTTTATTGGGATGAGGCATGTATTTTATCCCTTTATAACCATCTTGAAAGAAGATGATGTGCCGCTTATCTTCTGATCGAACCGCTTTATAGATTTTATCATAGATTTTAAAGAGCTCTGTCTGTCCTGGCGCGTCCATAGGTTCGTTCACAAGATCGTAGCCGGCAATATTTGGGCAGTCTTTATAGTGTTTTGCAATTTCGTTCCAAAGAGTGCATGTTTTGTTCTGGTGGTCGCCCTTAGAAAAAAATTCACCTTTTTCTACCTGGCCTGTGTGGTTATTTTTACTTTGCCTGCCGGGTACGCCGTGCATGTCCAAAATTACATAGAGGCCGTGGCGCTCGGCGCACTCTACGGCATAGTCTAACCAGTAAAAAAGGCCCTTTGGCTCGTTATGAAGGTCATATAAGAAGGGGAGTCGAACAGCGTTAAAGCCCGCCTGCTTAATATTTTTAAAGTCTTGATCCTGAATCCAATGCTCTCGAAAACTTGAGCGAATCTCTTCCATCTTTTCTTTGCCAAAGCGCTCTTCAAAAGTTGCCCAGAGGGATACATGGTCTTGAATAAGGGGATAGGTTGAATCACCCGGCGCATCTGTTACAAAGGGAAGCATCCACATCTCTTCAACAAGCCAGCTTCCTAAATTTACGCCTCGAAGAGTAACTTGCGAGCCCTTTTCATCAACGATTGCTGTCTTGTTACAAGAAAGCCAGGGTAGTGGTTCAGCACTTAAAAGAGGGAATGTAAGACCTAAAAAAATAAGGAAAAAGTAGTTCATACCATTATTTGGAGCTGTTTTTTCTCTATCGTATTGGATTTGAGCGATTCTCACAAGTATTTAAATTTGACATAATGTCCGCTTTTTTTTAGAGTCAGGAATGTATCTCGACTTTGCAAGGCGAGATTTATATTTCTATTTGGAGGGAATGAGTAATGAATATTTTCAAGAGATTGCTTGTGGTTTTTGTTAGCGGGTTTGTTTGTTTATGTATGTTGTGTGCGGCGGGCAACTCATATTCCTCAGATAGCTCTAGTAGTTCAGAGTCCTTTTCGTCAAAGGTTGTCGACAAGCTCTCATGTCAGCACGTTATAACCCACTCTGATATTGGACCAAATGGCTTTGTAATTAATCAGGCGGGCCAGTGGTGCTTTGCAGAGGATCTGTTCTATGCCCCTGCAAGCAGCTATCCTGCCATTACGATTGCGGTATCGGATGTGGTATTAAACCTAAATTCAAGGACGCTTGCTCAAAATCCTACTTGCAAAAGTACCAACAACATCGGCGTTGCAGTCCAGCCGGGGCTTTCAAACGTTACCATTACAAACGGAACGATACGAGACTTTACTCAGGCAGGGATTTTAGTAAATCCTCCTGCGACGACTGCTTCTACCTTTCACCCCTCTTTTTTGCGAGGAACAACGCGAAATGCCACAGATTCAGTTATTGAAATATCAAATATAAATGCCTTCAATAACGGTAGCGCCTCTTTATTGGGCCTTGTGAACGGTGTAGGCGGCATTGTTGTCTACGATGCCGAAGATATTCAAGTAACAAATTGTAATTGTATTGGTAACTATTTTTGCGGATTAGAAGCCGTAGACGTGATAAAGCTTACCGTGCAAAACTGCCACTTAGATGACACTCAAGCTGCTTTCTTTACTAACCAGACAGAGATCTTAGCCGCAGGCGCCATCATTTATGGTTTAAACAGCGATGTAAGCGATATCTCGATAAAGAAAAGTACATTTAACAGAACAGCAAGTTCAGGGGTAAGCTTTGGCCTTTATATCACAAGCGAGGCAAACACTATCTCAAATGTTACCGTAGAGGATGTCGAGCTGTATGATACCCAAGCGTATGTAACGGATGCTACTCTTTATGCTGCAGGCAGTGAAGGCATTGAGGTGTCGCAAGCCAAAAACGTATCAATCTTAGATGCTCGCGTGGGCAATACTCAGCTCTTTCTTAATGCGTCAAACATACCCATGGTGCAACTTGTCGGCATTAACGTATCCGGAAATGGCTGCAAGGTGCATAACTCTCAGGTTTTCGGCTCTTCAGTTATAGCGCAAGGGAGTGTAAACTTTATTTTCCACTCAGGGATTAATATCGAAGGCTCTACATTCACAGTCGCGGACTGCCAAGTGAGCGGCATTGTAACAACAAATGTAACAACAACGCCTTTTCCCATATATACACATGCGATTAGTGTCTATAATGCCAGCAATGGCAGCGTAGTGCGATGCCAGTTATCAGATGGTGTGACAAACGGTCCTATTGTTCCATCTCCTGCTGTCTATGTAACAACGGGTCTTGATGTTGCACGATCTTCTGACATTATTGTGGAAGAGTGTAATGCATCATCCTTTAGTCAGAGTGCTGTAAACCCCATAGGCAAGTATTCTGTTGCAAGCGGCTATCGATTTGGCCCAATTGAGCGTCTTATTGTGCGACAATGCGTTGCAACAAATATTACCGATACAATGTCTGGTTTAAGTTTTGGCTTTAGCACAACCGATCCTTATGCGTCTGGTAATGCTGCGGACGTTGTGTTTGAATCGTGTATTGCAGAGGCTGTACTTGCAAACGGCGGCATTGGCGGCGGCTTTGAGCTTCGTTCCACAACAGCTTCAAAGATCCTTTACTGCGAAGCCGCAAGGAACACCATAGGCATCTATGTAACAGAAAATAATGCCGAAGACTCCTACGACAACCTCATTTCAGATAATACCCTCTTAGAAAACTTATATGCAGGTATTTTCGACAGTACGGCTTTGAATGCTAATGCCTATTTCTCAAATAGGGCAGATGGCAACGGTGCTACGCCGAGTGTAACAAACTACCTTGGCAGCATATTTCCCACGACGCCATTTTGTTATAGCTCATTGCAGAAGAAAGGGCGGTGCCAATCGCTCAATACGACTCCTATACGGCTCTGGCAGCTTCCTGGAGCACCTTGTGCGACGAACACAAACTGTCAAGGCGGCGATGAGCTTGATAACATAAGTATTTTTAGATAACGAAGTAAATTCAAAGGGTTATATATGAAAATGTTCCAATATGTGATCTCAGGCCTGATGTCGTGGTCTTTGCTTCTTTCTGCATCGACATGGCATTCATCTTCGTCTGCGTTGGAAGAGATCAACGAAAGGCTTAGCTGTCAGTATGTGATCTATCCTTCTGACATATCGCCAAATGGGCTGGTAATCGATAAAGAAGGCACGTGGTGTTTGGCAGACGATGTTGTCTATGCCCCTCGCACGGCTAACCCTGCGATTACAATTACAGTATCTAATGTTACGCTTGATCTGAACGGAAAGACGCTCTCTCAAATTTCAAAGAATGCCCTCTACATTAATGGCATTGCCGTTCAGCCAAATGTCAGTAACATTACCATCACAAATGGCTCTGTTTCAGGCTTTTCAGAGGCAGGAATTTATATAAATCCTCCCTTATCGCTTCCGATACCATCGCGCACGCTTGCCACGCCCTCGCTTTCAACCAGAATGAATACCTTCGTTTATGCCGGCATTGCGCAGGTTATGGGAACAGGCGGCCAGGTCTCAAAAGTGACCATATCAAACATAAAAGCGGTTGATAATGGCCTTAATACCCCTTATGCCGGTGTAAATGGCTCGGGTGGTATTGTTATTCTTAACTCGCAAGATGTAAATGTCTACGCGTCAGACTGCCTTGAAAACTACTGCAGCGGCCTTACAGCCTTTGATGTAATAAAGCTGAACATCCAAGATAGCCACTTTGACGACACGTTAGGAAGCTATCTTTTTGATAATACCTTCCCATTTGCGGCAGGAGCATTTATCGCCTCTATGAGCACAGGCTCGCGCGATATCCTCGTACAAAACAGCACATTTAACAGAACTTCAAGTGCAGGCTTTTCGCAAGGCCTTGGTTTTTCAACCTTTGGAGGGGCCTTAAGTAACATTTCTATAATTGATGTCGATGCTTTGGACACGGCAACTGATGCAAATCACGACAATGTTATAGGAGCCTTTGCTGCCGGCATCGCTGCCTATCTGGTCGACAATATAACAATCGATAAAGCTCGCGTAAATAATAGCTCTGTCGTTGTAAGCGGAGCTAACATCCCGGTCGCACAAGCCGCGGGGGTGATTGTTTTTGGCAATAACTGCTCTTTACAAAGCTGCCAGGCAACCGGAGCAAATCTTGTCTCGTCAAAGCCTCTTAGAGGATCTGAAACCGATGGTTTTTCTTTTTCGGGCAGAAATTTTCGCGTAAACGACTGCCAGTTTGGCAACTTATATAGCGAAAATCAGTCAGATAGCTCCTTTCTTATGATTACAGCTGGCGTTTCTTTTTTTGAAGCATCAAACGGCTCTATTTCTTCATCTATAGTAACGGATAATGTGCAAGTTCCGGGCAGCAACACTCCCCCTAGTGTATCTCTTGTAGAAGGTGTGTTAATTCGCTCATCATCAGATATCGTTGTTGAGGATTGCATTGCAACAAGCTTTTCGCAGTCAGCACAAAACCCTGATGGGCAGTTTTCTGTAGCTTGCGGCTTTTCTGCAAGCTTGTCTGAGCGCATCATCTTTAAAAAATGTAGCGCAAGTAATGCTACAGACAATGGTTCAGGGCTGGCCTATGGCTTTAGCACGCAAGAGTCGATATATCCCGGCGCACTTTCTACTGAAATCGTCTTTGAGTCATGTATTGCAGAAGGCAATACAGCCGCAGCAGGCATTGGGGGCGGCTTTAATTTCCGTTCTGTTGCGGGCTCAACAATCCTTCACTCTATTGCCGATAGAAATACTGTCGGTATTTATGTGAGTGAAGATCGTGCCGGCCTTTCAGGCAATAACATCATCGCCTCAAATACGCTCGTTGGCAACCTTCAGGCCGGAATTTATGATGCGACGACCCTTCTATCCAACGCCTACTACTCCAATAGAGCAGAAAGCAATGGTCAAACTCCCTTAACAACAAACTATTTTGGGGAGATCTTTCCAGAACCGTTTTGTCCTGTATCTGGTGAGCAGTGCATCTGTAGTAATAAAACGCCTATTCGCATATGGCAGCTTCCTCTTGCTCCCTGCAAGGTAAATACAAACTGCAGAAAGCATGAGCTGTTAGATAACCTCAGTATATTTAGACAATAATGTCGGGCATGTGCTATCTGGAATAGTAATAGTATAGGTGATTGTATGTTCAAAGTAATGAAGGTTTCTCTTTTAGCGCTTGTTTTAGGCAGTTTTTTGCCTCTTTTTTCAGAAGAGCTGAGCGAGCAGGAGATTATAGAAATTGCGCAAGATGCCTATTTATACGGCTATCCTCTTGTTACGATGGACCAAACACGCCTTGTAATGACAAATGTCGCAAAGCCTGAAGGTGCAAAAAGCCCTATGGGTCAGTTTATGAACGCAAGAGTCTATCCTGATGCCTCATTTACCACCGTAACGGCACCGAATGCCGATACGCTCTATTCTGTCGGCTGGCTTGATGTGACCCAAGAGCCCTATATCTTACATGTGCCGGAAGAAAATGGGCGCTACTACCTAATGCCGATGCTTTCCGGCTGGACGGATGTCTTCGCTTCCATTGGCACACGCACAACAGGCACAAAACCCGGCGATTATGCCATTACCGGACCATCGTGGAAAGGGACGCTTCCTCAAGGCATAAAAGAGCTTAAGTCGCCAACAGGCATGGTCTGGATTATCGGCAGAACCTACTGTATGGGTACGCCTGAAGACTATAAAGCGGTACATGACATTCAAGATCACTACTCTCTTGTTCCATTAAGCTCTTATGGCAAGCCCTATACGCCGCCGGTTGGAATGGTCGATCCCAATATTGATATGAAAACGCCTGTTCGCCAGCAGGTAAACCATATGGATGCTAAGACCTTTTTTAACAGGTTGACAAAGTTGATGGTAAATAACCCTCCCTCAGTGCTGGATGAGCCGATGATTGAGAGGATGGCTAAAATTGGCATCATTCCGGGAAAAGAGCTAGACTTTACAAAACTTGACCCGCGGATTGCCAAAAGCTTAGAGATAGCCCCAAAGCTTGCCCTTGAAGAGATAATGGCGCTGCAGCACGAAAAAAATACAAACGTCAACGGCTGGCACTTTAGCCTAAAAACAGGCCTTTATGGCACAAATTACCTCGAAAGAGCCATGGTTGCGGCAATTGGCCTTGGGGCAAACCGCCCGCAAGATGCTGTCTATCCCTATACTTTCGTAGATGGCACAGGAAAGCACCTAGATGGCAAAAATAACTACCTCTTACACTTTACAAAAGAGCAGATTCCTCCTGTTAAGGGCTTCTGGTCGCTCACCATGTATAACGACCAGTTTTACTTTGTAAACAACAGCCTTAACCGCTACGCAATCAGCCCAAGAGACAACCTCAAATTTAACGCCGACGGCTCTTTAGACCTCTACATCCAAAAAGACTCTCCAGGCCCGCAGCTTGAATCGAACTGGCTCCCAGCCCCCGACACTGTTTTCATCCTCATGTTGAGGCTCTATTGGCCCCAAGAAGCTGTCCTTAACGGCAGCTGGGCACCTCCCGGAGTCACCAAAAAGGTTTCACCCAAACTCTGATCTTAATCTCGATCTTGATCATGATCTTGAGAGCCTAAGTTATGCCTATGTCTATACAATTTGACAAAAACTGGCGAAATATGATATAATTTCTTTTAATATTATAAGAGGATTTATTATGATTTGCCCGGTAGGACAGTGTGCAATTCAAGGCCAAGAGCATAATGCAGCCCGCTCTCCCGTCAGGGGGACGCTAAAGACGATTGGAAAGGCTGTGACCTTTCCTTTACGATGGGTTGGTTCGAAGACCTTTTCTTTGCCGGGGCTTCTTGTGCGGATACCGGTTTTAGCGATAAAGCACCTTTTTGGCAAAAATACTCCTGGGGTAAGCTTTAGAGATGAGCTTTTCTGTAACAAGGGATTTCGCTGGTTTTCGCACGAAAATGTCACCCAACAGCAGGCAAAAGAGTACCTCGTATATGCTACTGCCGCGGGGAGCACTCATAGAAATAACCCTTCTTGGATGGTCCCATTTGGCTATAGTGCAATAGATGCCAATATGTTTAACACTAGCCTTGAAAAGGACGGCGCCGTCCTCTTTGACCGCGAAACCGGCCTCAAGGTGATGGCCTACGAAAAGGGCGACGAGGTGATGATCGTCTTTGGGGCCTTAAACTCTCATGAGGCGCACTTTGATTCTTCAGAAAGGGGCAAGTCAAGAAGCCTGAGGCTAAAAGTTATCGCAAACTGCACCTTCAGCATAATGGGAAGCTGTCCAGACCTTTACAAGAAGGCAGATAAAGTCGTAAGAAAAATGCTGGAATCTGACCACCTAAAGAACAAAAAAATTA
This sequence comes from uncultured Chlamydiales bacterium, assembly GCA_963826935.1. Lineage (GTDB taxonomy): Bacteria > Chlamydiota > Chlamydiia > Chlamydiales > FEN-1388 > SZAS-7. The sequence goes on from CAWGYH010000012.1 coordinate 17,191, forward strand.
TCCTTACGGGAAGCTCGCTTGGCGGCTCTCTCACTTCGTACGTGTCGCTAAAACAGCAACTTCCGGCTATTGCGCTTAACCCCTTTCCTTTGGGTCCCGGCTTGCAGAAAAAAATTGGCCATGAAAAGCTTCAAAATGCAGACAGCCTCCTTACCACTGTCAGATCAGATAGCGACTGCTGCTCCGACCTTCCGCTTCCTATCAAACTCTTTGATATTGCAGTAAACTTTTTGGGGGTAAGAACGCAAGGGGTCTTTGGCAAGCTGCAAAATGTGCCGCGCATTCATAACGGCGGGGGCAATAATCACATCGATATCTACGGCGCCTTGGCTGCAAAGTATGACCCTGCCCTGAAGGGTCTTTGTACCGATCGTTTTTCAAAAAATCATGAAGTTGCCATTGCTGCCCATAAAAAACTTGCCGATATAGTTTCAACTTTGTATTAGTAAGAAAAACTGAAAGTACAAACGATGCAAGCGCTAAAAAACTATTTTGATCGATACTTCTTCAGTCCATGTAACTGGCGGCTTACGAGCACGCAAAAAGCACTTTGTGTCATCTCCACAGTCTGCTTAACAGTCCTTTCCGGCGGCTTAATACCTCTTGCTGTCTGCATCTATAAGTTAGTAGAGCATATACGCCCCATCTCGATCTCCATTCCCACTTCGCACTTTCACGATGTGCACCGGCGCATAATGAACACTTCAAAGAAGGTTTTAGAGCTTTCAAGCTCTCCTGCCGCAATGGGCGAGCTTACTCGTTCAAATTTTGCTGAAATTATCCAAAATAGGGTGCTTGCCCCCTTCTATAGAAAGAAACTGCCGCCAAAAGAAGAACTTTTGGTGCCGGTGATTGCCGAAATGAAACTTACTACGGATCAGACCCAAAAGATTGTCCAAAAGGGCGCCTCCAGCTTTATACACTTTGTCGACCTGACAAAAGAGCAAAAGATCGCCCTCAACAACCGCTTAGGCCGAGAGCATAACCAGCTTAAGGGCAGCGCAAGCGATCAAGAGGTAGATCATGCTTTTTTTACCGTTCACGGGCAGGCTGAGTTTTTGCCAAACGATCCTAAAGGAGGCCATGGATGCGACCATGCACTACGTGTGGCTATCTTAGCGCCCATTTTTGCCTACCTCTATCAAAAATATCATCCCGATGTGAATATCAGCGAAAAGGAGATGCTTGTAAGCGAGCTTGTGGCAAGCCTTCATGACTCGGGAAGATCTGCTGAGGGCACTGACGTCTACGATGAGCTTTCAGCTGAAAATGCCCTTAGCACTCTGCAAGATCTAGGCATTACCGAAGAGAGGTGGCTACAAGATGCGCGCTTTGCAATTGCTGATAAAGATCACAACCCGCTGGATACAAAAACGCCAAAGCCGGTTATCGCACGCATCGTACAGAATGTTGACAGTGCAGACTTTACCCGAATTACGTTAAAAAGCGAAAAGCAGCCCTCCTACTCTTTTCATCATTCAAAGGGGTTTTTAGATATCTATAAGGAGCTTAATGCCCTCTCTTCCGGCGATACAAACTATGTTCTTAAAGATGGCTTAACCTTCGGCAACTTTTTAGAAGAGCTTGAAGTGCTTTTGGAAGAAAAAAATAAACTGGCTTTTAGAACGCACCACAAAGAGTTTCGTGAAAAGGCGTCAGATCCTACAAAAAATTACTACCAAGAGCTCTTAAGCCTTGTTGCCTTTGAAGAATACCCGAACATGAACCACGTCTTATCGCTTTTAAACGTCAACAAATCTGACTCAAAGCTGCATCCCTACATGGAGATCGCAAAGCATCACTTAAAAGAGCTTACGCCTGTAGAAATCGAGCAAAAGATTGGAGAGCTTAAGGCATATCCTCCCTCGCTTATGCGTGATGAGCTTTTAGCAAGGTTTGAAAAGGGCCGTGCCCCAGTTCAGAAAGAGGCAAAAGCCCCTGAAACAACGATTGCTGCACTGATTACAGCTCCCGCATCAATTCCAAGCGACAAGCCTCTCTTTATTCACAGCGACGCAGACAGTATCAGAAAAAGGCAGCTGCGGCTGCAGCAAAAGGAATTTGATGATGGAAGGCGCATCATAGAAACCTCCTTTGAATTTACCCGAGCAGCACGAGAGGCCTTTGATAAGCAGATTGAAAAGCTCAAAGAGAGGCCGCCAGAGGGCGTCAAGGTGTATGAAGCGAGCCTTCGCTTTAGTAAAAAAGAGGCAAATGGCAAATTTTCTACCACAAATAGCCTCGATGCAGGGCCCTCAATTGTCTTTGAAAAAGATGGCATCTCTTTTGAAGTGGGAAGAGATATCTCCCGCTACAACTTGTGGAGCTTTGCAATGTGCAGGGCGCCTATACCGACCGATCCTGCAAAAATTGAGGAGCTTTTTCGCTTGATTGGCCTTTCAAGCCTGCTTGCCCATTCGGGCCTTGACGATATAAGACGGGAAAATTTTAATAAAGTGATCCAGTTTCGTTTTCCCGAAAAAGTCTTTGCAAACTGGCCAAGGGTATCTCAAGAAGAGATCTACAATGCGCTTTCAGAGGAAGAAAAGGCGATTGTGGATGCTGATATGAAGAAGATGCAGCTTAAAGAGAGCGCTCAAAACTACTTTGAGTATGTGCAGCCGGAACTTCCGGCAGAACTCTATAACGCAGGCGCCCGCGGCTTTGTCACTAATGTGATGGCGCCAAGTGAGTCAACGGCGGCTCAGATTGTGCTAAACATTGTACGAACAAGCCTCCTTTCTACTGTTGAGCGCTACAGCCAGGGTATCTTAGGCCTGGGAACATGTCCTGCCTTTAATGTAGAGCATGGTTCTGCCAACCAAGCATTTGCACGACTTGTCACAAAGGGCTTTTTGGATAAAAAATATGACTTTAGAGATCTTTCTTATAGCGGCGGCTCAAAAATATTTATTTTTTACGACCTAAAAGCAGCTGAACGAATGCCCTATGCCTACCCTTTTGACTGCGCAGGCATGCGAAACCCCTTTTTTCGTACCCGGTCATTTAAGATACATGGCTATAAAACGATTACTGATGCCAAAGGCTACGAGATGCAGCGCTATAGAAAAACAGTGGCTGAGCTTGCCAAACATATCGATTCTGTGGACGATCCTATCTCGCAGGGAAATGAGGTGATGTTTGATAGAGCCCTTGGCTCAGACTATATCAGCTGCATCATGGTGCCGGCAAAGATGCGAGCGGGCATCATCGAGCTTTTAAAGACCTACGGCATCGAGACGCTTAACGGCAAGCCCATAGAAGAGCGCATAGTAGAGCTCGGCAGCGTAAGTCCCAACACCTTTAAGGAGGCCAAGGCATGAGAGAACTTCTATTTTCAACTCCAGATGCCTATCTTGCCATCGATCTCAGCGATAAGAGCTTTATAACCTTTGCACAGGGCCTCACAATTGCAAAAGAGCCAAAAGGCCTTCTGGCAATCTGGTTTGATAAAATTGCCTTTCAGGAGCGCACGGTTGCTATAGACTCTTTTGAACAAAAAGAGAAGTCTATAGTGATAACGGTAGGCGATAGCCATTTTGCCTTTTTTTACATAGATCGTGCCCGCTACGAGGAAATTAAAGCTAAAAACTGGCTGAGAAGTGACTTAGTTAAAGATCTTGCTAGCGATGAAGAAGTACAAACCTACTTTTCTAACCTTAATCCCTATAGTTAATTATTAAATAAAGTCTTGACATTATTTAATATATTAAATATTTTAAAAGATAGGAGTAGAAATACTCCTAATTAACAACCTTAACATAGGTGGTTTATGGGTAAAGAACAAAAACAACGTCGTGATGAAAGAAAAAAACCTTCTATGACTCTTAAAGAGCGTAGACAGAAGAAGCACGAAAAAAAGATACACAAGCATGAGCTTGAGCATCGTGTTGAAGAACCCCCAGTACAACAGTGGTAAGGAAGTGGCTCAGGGCTAAAAGGTCCTGAGCTTTTTTAATTTATAATAGTGTATTCTTGAGAACGAGGATGGCGATCCAGAAATAGATGGTAATTCCCGTTACGTCGACGAGGGTGGCAACGAGGGGGGCAGAGGATACGGCAGGGTCTGCGCCTATGCGCCTCAGGATTAGCGGCAGCATGGCGCCTGCAAGAGTTCCCCATAAGACTACGCCGATGAGGGCTAAAAAGATGGTGCAGGCAATTAAGAGCCAATGCTCTCCATAGGAGTGCAGGGCTACGCTCCATAAGCTTACGCGGCAAAAACCTATCACGCCAAGCACTGTTCCTAAAAAGGCCCCAGAACAGAGCTCTCGGCGAAATACCTTCCACCAGTCGCTTAGGCGTATTTCACCAAGGGCCATGGCGCGTATGATAAGAGTGGATGACTGGGAGCCTGAGTTGCCCCCGCTGGATATGATAAGGGGTAAAAAGAGGGCTAACACGACCGCTTTTGAGATTTCGACTTCAAAGTAGCTCATGGCCGTTGCTGTAAACATTTCACCCAAAAACAGGACCACAAGCCAGCGCGAGCGCTTTTTCATAAGCTCAAAAAATGGAGTATCCATGTAGGGCCCTTCAAGGGCCTCAACGCCGGCCACCTTTTGCATATCTTCGGTGGACTCTTCTTGCGCAAGGCGCAAGATGTCATCGATCGTCACAATGCCTAGAAGCCGTTGTTGATTATCTATGACAGGAAGGGCTACGCGGTCATACTCTTTAAAGACGTTGATGGCAGCCTCTGCCTTGTCGCTGGCAGAAAGTGCCACAAATTTGCCGTCGGTGATCTCTGAGACGAGGCGGTGCTTTGAAACAAAGAGAAAATCGCGAATTTTTACGTCGTCAATAAGCCTTCCATCGTCGTCGACAACAAAGATGATGTTTATTGTTTCGCTGTAGTGGCCATACTTTCTTATATATTCTAGCACCTTTTCCACTGTCCAGTTCATCTTTACGGCAAGATAGTCGGTAGTCATATAGTGGCCGACTCTATCTTCTGGATAGTTTAAAAGTGTTATGGTTAACGTGCGGTCATGTTCGGGAAGGAGATTTAGGTACTCTTCCACCTTTTTTTGGGGCAGCTTTCGAAGCAGGCTTGTGCGGTCATCTGCCGGCATCGCCTCGAGAAGCGATGCGATGTGGGTTGTAGGAAGCGATTCTAGAAGCGATGCCTGTACCTTTGGGCTTAGGTAGTCAAAGGTCTCGACAGCAACTTGTGGGGAAAGAAGCAGGAAGATGGCGGCTTGCGCTTCCTTTCTTTTTGAGGCGATCTCATGCGCTATCTCCATGCCGGTGCGGGTGTTAAGCCTTGTGGCAAGAAGTTCAAGTTCTTTGGCTGTAAGCTTGATCGAATTTGTCATGAACGCTATACATCGTTTATAATCTCACTATTTGAAATGAACTCAATTTTTGCAAGAAGGATTTATAAAATGACGTTGAAAGTGGCGATAAATGGTTTTGGAAGGATCGGCAGGCTGGTATTGCGCTGCCTGCTAAAAGAAAAGGGCGTAGAGGTTGTAGCGGTTAACGACGTGGTTCCAAGCGATAACTTGGCCTATCTTTTTCGTTATGACACGGTCCATGGCGCCTATAAGGGCAAAGTAGAGGCAACAGAGGACTCTATTATCGTGGATGGGCACAAAATTGCTGTATGCTCCCATAAAGATCCTGCAGAGCTTCCTTGGAAGAAATTGGGCGTAGACTATGTTATTGAGTCTACAGGCCTTTTTACTACGGAAGAAGCTGCAAAAAAACACATTGAAGCTGGTGCCAAAAGGGTAATCATTACAGCCCCTGCCAAGGGCGGCATCCCCACAATTGTGCTTGGGGTCAATGAAAAGATGTATGACCCTAAAAAGGACCTCATTATTTCAAATGCCTCCTGCACTACAAACTGCCTTGCTCCTATTTGCAAGGTGCTTTTAGATAACTTTGGCATTGAAGAGGGGCTCATGACAACGGTGCATGCCCTTACTGCCACCCAGCCTACCGTTGACGGTCCATCTAAAAAGGACTTTAGGGGAGGAAGAGGAGCGTCGGCAAATATAATCCCTGCCTCGACAGGGGCGGCAAAGGCAGTGACTCAATGCCTTCCCGAGCTTAAGGGCAAGCTTACGGGCATGGCTTTTCGCGTGCCGGTTCAGGATGTATCCTGTGTTGACCTTACCGTGCGCTTAAGCCGTCCAACCACGTACAAGGATATCACCGCAGCCATGAAGAAGGCAGCAAATGGCAGTATGAAAGGTATACTTGCCGTTACAGAGGATGAGGTGGTCTCTTCTGATTTTATTGGCGATCCACATTCGGCAATTTACGATGCCGGAGCCGGTATCGCCCTCAACCCCACCTTTTATAAAATAATTGCTTGGTATGATAACGAGATGGGCTACTCAGAGCGCGTAGCCGATTTAGTACTGTTTATGGCAAAAGCTGATAGACTCTTGGACTAAATGGTCAATTAGTCCATAATGATAACCAAGATTTATGACATGAATGACTAGAATTTATTTGAGATCTAACGATAAAGGATTAAACGCGTGGATTTTACACGAGAACCAATCATTGAGACAGTTATTACTCCTCGAGAAGGATATAGACTTGTCGTACGAAGTAGCAAAGGAGCAGGATCTGAGGAACACTTTGTTGATGCATTAGAAGTAGTTTCTTTTGGATCAGGCGTCTTCTTTCGCTCTTTAGAAAGGCCCAAGCCATTTATTGTGCCTGTGGCAGATTATGAGGTATTAGAAGTTAGAGAGCCGCGCATGGTTCTTAAAACGCCTCAAGAACAGGCTCAAAAGCAAGCCTCACAAAAGCAAAAAATAGAACCGCAGCAAAAGATTGAAATTGCACCGATTTCTACCGAGGGCCAGCCTCAAGCGGGAGCGCCTCAAGAGTCAAAGCAAGATCGCAACTCTAGACGCGATAGACGTCGCGGCTTCAGAAAGCGTAGAGGCGGACAAGAGGGCCAGCGTGCTGATGGCGCATCCCCTGAAGAGATGCCAAAGAGTGAAGAGGAAGCAATGTTGCCCTCTGAAGAGGGTGGAGAGGAATCAAAAATTCCAACATCAGCTCCCATGCTGTCATCGATTCTGCCGCCGCCTACAAAGCTTATTCGTGATGATCTAAAGCGCCTAAGAGAAGACTATAAGGGCGCCTTTTACATCAACGAAGATAAAGATACGCTATCGGATGACGACGACGCGCAGCTTGCGTCGCTTGGCACGACAAGTACTGAAGAGGAGCTCTCCTTTCGTGAAGCGCCTTATGACGTTACTGAAGAAGATATTCGAATGACAGAAGGCGGGGATTCGGAGGTGCCCCAAGAAAGCTCCTTTCGCCAAGACTCCGTTAAAGAAGAAGCTAACTCTGGCACTCCGACAGATGTTCAGTAAAATCTGGCCAACATAAGCATAAAAGGGCGGCCTTTACGGCCGCCTCCTCGTGTTTGGACATTTGTAACTTGTGCATAACATCTTGGAGGTAAACCGTTCGGTCTCGGTCTCGGTCACGGTCTCGGTCTCGACTGTAGAGGTTGTGCAGGCGAAGCTTCGCCTTTAACTAAGCATACTTCGTACACTGGAGACCGTGACCGTGACCGAGACCGAGACCGAATGGATCACCAATATGTACGTTAAGCATACAAGAACGGTGTCCGTCGAACCTTCAAATGTCCAAACTCGAAAGGGCGGCCTTTACGGCCGCCCTAAAGGCTGCTTACGAAAGATTGCGCTCTGCAAAGACGCGCATTGCCTCGGCAAGGAATTTTGCCAGCCGTGGATGGTGGTCATCGTATTTGCCGAAGAATTTTTTCCATTCAAATTCGGTATACATTTGGCCAAGCTCTATAAAAGATTGTTTGTTTGGTGTCCAAAAACCTTTTACCCAGTCGTAGAGGTTATCTACTAATGCCTGCACTTCGCGAGAGTCTGGCTTGAACTGCTTTTCCATAAGGCGGGCAAGCTCTTTCATATCGCGGTCTGTCTCATTTTTGTACTCCTCCAGGTCAGCCTTCGTCCACTTTTTGACGTTTTTTTCAGCTTCGGCAAAATAGGGATGGTCTGCCCCGAGCCTATTTTTTAGATAGGCAAGGTAGGCTGCCTGTTCTTCTTTTGTGATAAAACCACAGTATAGATCTGCTACTTTCATTTTTTTAGTTCCTTGTATATGTTTTATAGTTTTATCGATGGTTTTGATCAGCTCCTTCGTCCGTTTCAAGCTGTTTTCTAACAGTTGACGGTGGGATCGCAGGGCTAAAATTTGGTCAAAGTCTTTCTTTCCCAGGATTTTTTGAATTTCTTTTAATTCAAAACCGAGATCTCTAAAGAAAAGAATTTGCTGAAGCGTCAGGAGCTCTTTTTCTTCATAAAACCGGTAGCTATTGGATCCGTAATAGGCCGGCTTTAAAAGCCCGATCTCATCATAAAAATGAAGAGTTCGGATACTCACCCCTGATAACTTTGCTAACTGTTTAACCGTATATACCATCGATATTTTTCTCCTAAAATCCCTTTGATTTTAAAAGATAACCCTATTTTAAAGCATTACGTAACGTGAGGGTCAATAGGTGATTTTGCTACAGCATAAAAAAAGGGCCTTTTGTGGCTGACTATTAGCATAAAATAGTGTAGCCTTTCATCTGTGAAGAGGATGGGTAATGGCTTTTATAGAGAGGTGTGAGCTGTTTTGGGGGCGCTGTCCGGCCCTCTTTTATGGGCTTTTTGTCTATCTTGGGGCAGCGGCGGCCTTTTCGTTTCATCCGGCGCTTTTTATTCCGCTTGGAGCACTTGTCATCTGTAAAAGCCGATTGCATCTTATGCGCGTGGCATGCGGCATTGCGGCCTTTTTGCTCTTTTGGCTTTTTGCAGCAAGCTACGTTGTCTTTCCCCCATCTTGGGCAACCGGTGAGCCCGGGTTTGCAACTTTTGAAATTTGTGACTGGGCAACAGATACCCGCTACGGAAAAAACCTTTGCAAGCTCTCGTGCCATGTGACTGAATTTGAAGCAGAAAATGGCCTCTTCTTTGCCAAAAATATTCCCTGCAAGCTTATCTGGAGCCCGCCTGGTACGCGCCCGAAAGCTGATGCTCTCTACTATGCAAAGGCTTCTTTAATCGAGCACGAGGGGAGCTGGTCCCTAAAGCTTGATAAGGAGCGGCCTCTGCAAAGGATTAAAGATCAATTTTCACTTGTAGAGTGGCGCCACAGGGCAAAAAATAGTGTAAAGGAGCTCTTGGCGCGCTATCTTGCTCCATCAGAAACACGATCATTTTTAGAGGGAGTGCTGCTGGGCGAGTTCCACGATGCCTATTTAGCGGTAGGTCTTTCTCGCTTCGGCCTGCAGCATATTACTGTGGTGTCAGGCTTTCACTTTAGCTTGATTGCAGTTATTTTGGCGGCATTTTTCCGTCTTATATTGCCATGGAAGGGGGTAAATGTCGCTCTGCTTATTGCAACAACCGGCTACCTTTTCTTTATTGGCCCTTCGGCATCAGTGATAAGGGCCTATATTGCTGTGATGCTTGTTTTTATTGGTAAAGTTTTAGAAGAAAAGGCAAATGGCCTCAACTGCCTAGGCGTCGGGCTTGTTGTGGTACTCTCGTACGATCCCGTAGCAGCCATTTCCCTTAGCTTTCAGCTAAGCTTTCTAGCAACCTTTGCCATACTGCTCCTTTTTTCTCATGTAGAGGGCGCCTTTCGTTCTGCTTTTCCTAAAAGAAGAGTTCAGGAGGTGATGAAAATGCCCTTTTTAGAGCAATGTACCTTTGTTTTGCTTGTGTTTTTTGTAGCGTCGCTTGCCTTAGTCTTCAGCGTCAGCATTATGATGCTGCCTATGTCGCTTTATGCCTTTCATGCTTTTCCGCTCATGGGCATACTCTACAACTGCTTTTTCCCATTTTTGGTATCGGTTGCTATCTTTGTTGTCTGCCTCGCTTTTCTCTTTTTGTGGATTACGCCATTTGCCTCGTTTCTTTTTGCAGTTGCAGCGGCTCTTCTTGATGCAGCCCTTACCCTTATCACCCATGCTCCAAGCTGGAGTGATTGCACACTTTATGCTACTTGGATCAGCTGTCCGGTTCTAGTTACATACCTCACCCTTGTTTCTTTGGTTGGAATCTACTTTTCGGAAAAAGAAGCTTGCACAAAAACAGTATTTTAAAATATAATTATACATTATATTTTTTAGGAGTAGTACTATGCCTTCAATTGCTGCACTTAGTGAGCCAAACGTTCCAAATAAGTATTCAAACTGGGTCGATGCCCAAAAGTTTGATAGTAGAGGTAGAACCTATACCTATAGCGGAAAAGAATACCAGGTTGTATTAAAGAAGCAGCGCAACTTTTCTACTCCGGAATATATTGCAAGGGTATCTCTTGCCTCCTTTGCTGTTCTCTTTACATTGGGTATAGCACTTTGCTCAAAAACAATTCGCAACTGCTTTACAAAGCGCTACGCGAGCATGCGGTTTTCTATCCCAACAGCCTCCTTCCAAGAGTTAAAAGAGGCGCCCCAGTCTCACCAAATTAATACAAAACTTGCCACCCTTAAAAACTTCTACCTTACCTACTTTAAGGCAACCAACAACCAGCAGGCAATTATTGAGGTTGTCGATCGCTGCTTAGATGTCTGCAGTACCATTCAGGACCTAAATGAGCTCTATGGGTTTATTCAGAAACATCTAAGCTCTGATGCTGCATTTATGCAAAGTGCGCCCGGTAAGATGTCCCAAATTCTGAACAAGGTTGTAGATTCTCTGAAAAATAGTGATGACCTTAAGGACGTTGCTTGCTTTATCTATTCGTGCGATAAGAGCTCTTCTATCGTCACTGAAGAGATTATGAAAAAGGTGGCCCTTGGCATGATCCGCTCCGGCGATCTCACGAAATTTCGCGGCTTGTTTGACTTTTTTGGAAAGCATATTATCCAGCAACTGGACAGCTGTGAAAAGAAGCAAGCGCTTGCAGCCTGCCATATGCTGCTCTGGAATGCAATTTTAGGGGATCAAAGCGATATACAAACAGCGGCTGCAAAGTATATACTTGCATCACAAGATCAAGCGACAAGAGAAGCTCGTTTAGACGCAAGCTACTATGCGATGCACCACAAAAATAAATTTACCAACCAAGAGGCTGAAAGTGCGGCACGATTCATAGTAACTACTATAACTAATGTCCCCCGATTTGAAGCGGCTATCATATCCCTTGCTATAAACTACGTTGCAGCAAATAGGGACTCTTTTACCTTAGAGGAGCAGTCAAAGGCTCTTCGGCTCCATTTTGATGGAGGAAGCACGAGCCTTGAGACGATTCAAACTTTTGTAACTGCGTTCATTCGGACTAAAGCGCAGCAAAAATTTTCTGAAGAGGACCTCTATATTGTTGAACATGCGCAACACTTTTTAGATCAGTCGATACTTGTCGCCTATGTGACTGCATCTAATGACATCAATGAAATTATGGCGATCTACAAAAAGATACGTGCGCCGTCTGTTGAGCTTCGCATAGCTTTTGTACGAAAGCTTTTAGCACAAGCGGAGCTTGGGGCAAGCTGGGTCGCTTTAGTAGATTCGGTTGTATTTGGAAGCGGGGATGTTTTTACTCAGGCAGAAAAGGAAAATGCTGCCAGCCGCATCTTGCAACACACAGAGTTGAAAAATGAGACAAAACGAGGAGCTGCAAAGTATGTGCTTGAACATAGGGCCAGTTTTACCGATATGGTCATTCAAAAAGCTGTGCTTGTCGCAATAAGATCTCAGACCGATAACTGGTTTTCTGAAAGTGATATGCGTTTTGCCGCCGGAGTTTGCCAAAACATGCCTGAAGCTGAAGTGTTCATATACGAACATCGCTTGGCAACCTACTACAACCTTATTCGCTATGCTGAAAATAGTGAAAAAAGGCTTCAGTTCTTGGCAACATGGCTTGACACTTGTCATGATATAGCTCTTGCAGAAAGGATGCTTCTTGACTGTATAGCGATCTGCACCAACATCGAACAGCTTGCCAAGTTAATGACCAAAGGCGAGCGCTTTGCAACCGATAAGGTACGCGTTGCAGCCTCTAAAAAACTGCTTACGATTTTTGATGTAAATACCGCTACATTTGTTGAACCGCTCACCCTTGTCTACCGGCTTATATCATTCATGTTTAGCTACACACATCACTATAGCTCCGATGAGCTCACCCGCGCAGCAAGAATATTCCTTGAACGCAATGATTTTGTAACGGGCACCCATTTTGCTCATGCAGTTGTTCGTCCGGCACTGATTAAACTCTGCTTCTACATAGATCGCCATCCGGCAATATTTACGGTAAGTGAATTTCAAAGAGTAGCGGCTCTTCGTCAGAAAATGTACCTACCAAGGCATGCAGCTCGCGTTGTTCATTATTAGTCCGAGCCTCTCACTACGAGGCTGTGAAAAAATACGTTTTTTTCGACCGTAGGTCTTTGGAGTGCGGCGATTCTTCGCCGCTTTTACTTCGGTCCGGAGTAGGCACATCCTTTACACTTTAGGGAAGGCACATCATTTACACTTTCTGGTATAATATCTTTTTTAATAAAGGGATGTTCATGGCATGGAAGGAAGTACAGGTTTTGGAACAAAGAAAACTATTTATTAAGCTATATCTTGAAGATAAATTAGATATGGCTACGCTTTGTAATCAATTTGGAATTAGCAGGCCAAGTGGTTATAAATGGGTAGAAAGATATGAGAAAGAAGGGTTCGAAGGGTTGGCTGATAGGAGCAGAGCTCCTATAAATCAAGCGCTAGCAATCGATCCTATTCTTGTAGAAGCAATCTTGAACCTAAAATTAGAATGGCCTGAATGGGGCCCGAAAAAGTTGAGGGGTGATTTAGTTGCCAGGAACCCAACAATAATATGGCCTTCTACCAAAACTATAGGGCACATCTTAGCAAGAAACGGTCTTATACATGCTCGGAAACTTCGGAAACGTTTTCCCGTAAAAACAGATCCACTATCTCATGCCACCGAATTTAATAGAGTTTGGTCTGTGGATTTTAAAGGCTGGTGGCTTACAAAAGATGGGCATAAATGTGAACCACTGACGCTTGTAGACAACTTTAGCCGTTTTTTGCTGCGCTGTATAAAGCTAAATAAAAATGATGGAGATCATGTCTGGGCTATTCTAGAAGCAACATTTCGTGAATATGGTTTACCCGATTATATGCGAAATGATAATGGACCCCCTTTTGCAACATCGGGTGTGGGAAGGCTTTCAAGGCTTTCTATAAACCTCATTAAGGCAGGGGTAATACCTGAATGGATAGATCCAGGCAATCCCCAGCAAAATGGCCGACATGAAAGAATGCATGGCACGCTGCAGCGAGAGGGTGTTTTTCCTGAATTAGATTTAGTGGATCAACAAAAGGAATTAGCTAAATTTCAGAATTATTACAACTTTAGAAGACCTCATGAAACATTAGGTCAAGTGACCCCAGGAAGCATCTACAGTCCATCTTTGAGAATTTGGAACGGGTGCCTGAAGGCACCCGAATATGCCGATGAATTTAGAGTGGGGAGGGTAAGGAGCTGCGGAAAGATGCCTTGGAAAGGTGGTGATGTATATGTAGGAAGAGTATTAGCTGAAGAATTAGTAGGGTTATTAGAAACAGAAGAAGGGCTGAAGATGTATTTTGGACCTGTATTTCTGGGGACAATCAGACACAAAAACGAGTTGGAAGTCCTTAGACGGCCTGGAAGAATTAGGAGAAAAATACCGGTAAAAAAGGTGTAAAAAGCAGGACAACAAAGCACTGATAGAAAAAATAGACGGGCAGTGATAAAATAGTAGGCACAGAAAACAGGTTGCTTCCGAAACTGATCGATACGTGACGTTAGACGGATGTAAGCTGAGGGATTAATTGGGGGCTCTGCCCCCAAACCCCGGACAGAAAACAGATTGCTTCCTCTACTTCACTCAAACGCTCAGAAACCGGATATAAACTTGAAATATTAGGGAAAACAACATACTATTATTTATATTTAAACAATTTATCATGCTATAGGCACCGATAAAAAGTGTAAATGATGTGCCTTCCCTAAAGTGTAAACGATGTGAGTTCCGGACCCTTCGACCACATACCTTTACTTTTTTACCGCCCAAGCTTACAAAATAGCTCTACATGAATCTATAGAGCTGCTTTATGAGCCTTAAGCGATCTTGCAATTAAGGTGTGTGCAAAAGTAAAAGCTGCGAAGAATCGCAGCACTCCAAAGACCTACGGTCGAAGAAAACGTATTTTTTTAGCCTGACTTGTAAAATCAGGCTATTCCTGGTCAGAAAATTTGATGGGTTCTACCCAAAATTTGTGGCGGCTTGTGGCGATTACTTTGCCTTGGGAGAGAAGCTCTATTTTGTAGCTGAGGAGGCCTCCTTCATCGCTGAAGTTGGCACCAACTATAGGGAAGAGATAGCTTCCGGAGGACTCTTTAAGGGGGATCTTTTCTTCAAGCATCTTGCCTTTTTTTAACATGACGCGGATGAAAAGCTCAAGAGGAGGTTTTGCTTGTGATATTTCCTGGGTATCCCACTTTATGTAGAGCCTTTGGCCGAAGATGGGAAGGAGCTTGTTGGGGTCGGGCGTTCCTACGTGAACGCTAGCTAAGTCTTTGCGAGTGAAATAGGCAGCTTCTACTTCAAGGGGCGATCTTTTGCAGGAAGAGGTGGCTAAAAGTAAAAGAAAAAAAAGTACTAGACGCATGAGATGACCTTTTGTCGCAGGCTGCTTGCCGCCTGAAGTATAATTCTTTCAGTTGTTTCCCAGTCAAGGCAGGGGTCGGTAATCGATCTTCCCAGCTCTTTTGATACATAGTGCGTTTGGGCGCCGGCCTGTATGAAACTTTCCAACATTATACCGCGAATAGGAAGCCTTAGGCAAGAAATAACGCTTTGAAAGACCTGCTGCTGCTTAAGGTAGTTTTTTTGCGAGTTGCCGTGCGAGCAGTCCACAACAACGGCTTTAAGAAGATTGGCCTTGTCAAGGCAGCTTAAAGCATCTTCTATAGAGTCGGGGTCGTAGTTCGGGCTCGTTTCTGATCCTCTGAGCACAAGGTGCGCCAGGTTATTTCCCGGGCTTTTTATCTGGCAGACCATCCCGCTCGCATCGATTCCTAAAAAGTTGTGGGGCTGATTTGCCGTTATGCAGGCCTGAATGGCAATGTCGATATTGCCGTCGCAACGGTTTTTTATGCCGACAGGCATGGGAAGGTTTGAGGCAAGCTGGCGATGAATTGGGGACTGGCAGGTCCTTGCACCAATGGATCCCCACGAGATAAGGTCGCCTAAATAGGAGTAGGAGAGCGGCTCTAAAAACTCAGTTGCCGCTGCAAGATTGAGCTCTGCTAAGAATAAAAGAAGCTTGCGTGCAAGCCGAATTCCCTCTTGAAGGTTGTTTGAGCCATCTAAAAAGGGGTCATAAAGAAGCCCTTTCCAGCCAAGGACCGTTCTTGGCTTTTCAAAATAGGTGCGCATGACGATGTAAAAGACATCCTGCACCTCTGACGAAAGCGAGGCCAGGCGCCTGGCATACTCTTGGGCGGCATCAATATTGTGTATAGAGCATGGTCCCACAATCAAAAGCTTGCGAGGGTCATTTCCAAGGAGGATATTGCCTACGGCATCCCTGCAAGCTGCTATTTGCTCCGGGCAGGTATTGGGCAGCTCCTGTTTTATCTCTTGCGGTGTAATAAAATGTGCCATGTGTGTGGTTATACTGAATTTCCTGATATCACTACAACTAAAAATCGAGACCGAGACCGTGACCGAGACCGAGACCGGCTGTAAAATTATAATAAACCCTTGTATAAAACCCCCTTTTCGTGTATAATAGTTTCTTGAACTAAAAATATCTTTTCAGCAAATCAAGAAGTCCCTATTCTTCTCGCCTTTGTTGAAGGAGTTAAAATGAGGCAAGATATGGTAGAATTGCATGGCATCTTAGAAAGTGTCAAAACGATCCTCTGGGGCCCACCCCTCCTGGCCCTGCTCATCGGAGTGGGCATTTACCTCACCTTCGCACTGCGAGGCGTCCAGTTTCGCTATCTATTTAAAGCTTTTCGTTTAATTGCTACCCAAGATAAGGCGGGATCAAAGGGCGATATTAGCCCCTTTCAGTCGCTTATGACCTCTATGGCCTCTGCCGTTGGAACGGGGAGTATTGTAGGTGTTTCAACAGCTATTATGGCAGGCGGCTTAGGTTCTGTATTTTGGCTTTGGGTGATGGCTGCTATCTCTATGGCAATTAAGTATTCTGAAAGCCTGCTTGCCGTAAAATTTCGCATTACCGACGAGCGCGGCCAGATGTGCGGCGGCCCAATGTACTATATGGAAAAGGGGCTTGGCTGGAAGCGGATGGCTATTGCCTATGCTGCCTTTGCTTCAATTGCGGCTATTGGCACAGGAAACCTTGTTCAGGTAAACTCTATTGCCGACGCGGTAAATAATATTTATAAAGTAAGCCCTTGGATTACCGGGAGTGCAGTAACAGTCGTCACAGGCTTAGTGCTCTTCGGCGGTATAAAAAGTATTGGTAAGCTTTCTGCCTGGATTGTGCCCTTTAAGGCGCTTGCCTATGCAACGGCCGGCATTATCGTCCTTGCCCTCTACTATACAGAGCTTCCGGGCGCCTTTGCCCACATTTTTCAATCAGCCTTTACAGGCCAGGCAGCTTTTGGCGGCTTTTTAGGCGCTTCAACTGTTGTTGCCCTGCAGATGGGCGTTGCTCGCTGTGCTTTTACAAGTGAAGCGGGGCTTGGTATCGCCTCTATTGCCTCTGCTGCAGCCAAGACTAGCTCTTCAGGCCGTCAGGCGCTGATGTCGATGACAGGAACCCTTGTTTCAACCGCCATTATCTGTACAATTACGGCCCTTGTTATCGCTGTAACCGGTGTTATGGGAACTGTCAATGAGCAAGGGGTGGCCCTTAATGGTGCATCGCTTGTTATTTCAGCCTTTTCTCAGGCTATTGCCGGTGGTAAGTATGTGGTGATTGTAGGCCTTATCCTCTTTGCCTATACGACCGTCATTTCATGGGCCTACTATGGCGAAAAATGTTTTGAATACCTTTTTGGTTCCAAATCTGTTAAACTATACCGATTGCTTTACGTGGGACTTATAGTTCCCGGTTCGCTCTTTGCTCTTGAGATCGTTTGGTCCTTTGCAGATATTATGAATGCCTTGATGGTAATTCCTAATATGCTAGCCCTTGCGGCTTTAACGGGCGTGATACGCAAAGAGACGCAAGAATTTATAGATACTGAAGCAAAAGAAAAAGAACTTGTAGCTGTATAAAAGGATAGTATAACAATGATGGATTTTCTTGATTGTGTATGGGGCATGGTATGGGGTGTTCCGCTTCTTGCCCTTATTTGTGGAGTAGGCTTTTACCTTACCTTTGCGCTCAGAGGGCTGCAGTTTCGCTACCTCTGGTACGCTCTAAAGCTTGCTTTCGGCAAAAACCACGATAAAGAAAGTCAAGGTGACATCAGCCACTTTCAATCGTTAATGACCGCCCTTGCTGCCACTATCGGCATCGGAAACATCGCCGGCGTGGCAACAGGTATTGCCATCGGCGGCCTTGGCGCACTCTTTTGGATGTGGGTGACAGCTCTTATCGGCATGGCGACAAAGTATGCTGAAGCTATCCTTGCCGTAAAATATCGCGTGCAGGACAAGCGTCAGGAGATGGCCGGCGGCCCTATGTACTTTATCGAGCGCGGCCTCGGCTGGAAATGGCTTGCAGGCTCCTTTGCCTTTTTTGGCTGCTTTGCAGCCTTTGGCGGGGGCAATATGATCCAGGCCCACTCTGTTGCAGATGTTATGCATAGCGTCTTTAGTATCGATCCCTTTTATAGCGCTATTGCTATGGCGCTTCTTGCAGCCCTTACCATTCTTGGCGGCATAAAAAGCATCGGCAAAGTGGCCTCCTTTTTAGTGCCCTTTATGGCAGTACTCTATATCGGCGGCGCCTGCTATGTGCTTATTGAGTGCTACGAAAAAATTCCGGCTGCGCTATCAACTATTTTTTCAAGCGCATTTTCAGGCCAGGCGGCCTTTGGCGGCTTTACAGGCTCTACCCTTGCCATGGCAATTCAGGTGGGCGTAAGCCGCGGCCTTATGACATCAGAGGCGGGCCTTGGCACAGCTTCAATTGCTGCGGCTGCAGCAAAGACTGACACTCCGGGCCGTCAAGCTCTCGTATCGATGACAGGCTGCTTTTTAGCGACCATCATCATGTGCACAGTAACCGGCCTCGTCTTAGGCGTTACCGATGCCTTCGGAAGCATAGGCGCCGATGGAAAGCTCTTAAATGGCGCCAGCATGACCGTTGCTGCCTTTACCTCAGTAGTCTCCTGGGGCGGCTACGTAGTAAGCCTTGGCCTTGTCCTCTTTGCTTTTACAACCCTCATCGGTTGGGCCTATTACGGCGAAAAGTGTGCAGAATACCTTCTGGGCACAAAAAGCATCCCCTATTTTCGCATCATCTTCATCATTATCTGCTTTGTCGGCGCTCTGCTTGAACTTGAAGTGGTCTGGAAGATCTCCGATATCTTCAACGGCCTCATGGCCTTCCCCAACTTGATAGGCCTTTGCGCCCTATCCGGCGTTGTGGTAAAAGAAACGCACCAATTTCTAGAGCAGCTAAAGCAAGAAAAGCTTGTTGGGAAGCCTCAGGTTGCTGAGGCCTAAAAAAAAGACTTAAAGGACCATAACCACCGTCCTTTAGGTCCTTTTTAGTTGTCGTGAGGCAGTATCGTAAGATAAGAAGCCTTTTCGTACCCAAGATTTTCTTCCTGCTGCAGGAATTTGCGAAAAATTTCGCCATGTTCCGGGGTTGGCTTGTAGTGGCCGCTTTTTAGGCGTGCGTAGTCGATTTTGCCATCTTTTACAATAATCTGGCCGGCGCAAAGGACCGGGGCTCCTTTAAAGAAGGATGTGTGGTGAAAGCGGCCCTTCTCTTTTTTACCGGCAAAGAGGGCAGTTTTGTTGCCGCCAAGAACGAACATATACCTTCCATCAGGAGGGATGGAGTCGCCAATTTTTATGTGATCTGTTTCAAAGGTGACGCGATAGGCTTCGCGCTCTTTGGCGGTAAGGTAGGTAATGGATTGCTGTTTAAGCACCTTTTTGGCGCCGTCTGTAAGAAATTCTTCAAAAGATTTAGAAACACTGCTTCTATACCATTTATCTAGAATTGCCTTAGCCTCCTCGGAGTAGGCGTAGGGGTGAAAGATCCGATTTGTAACGCTATCGATAATACCGGCAGTTTCTAGGCTGTAGTTGGTGTCAGAGACGCACTTTTGCGAATAAACCATAACTTTTTTGCGCAGGTCATTAAGTTCTCGTTTGTGCTGTTTGCCCCAGAGGCGTATTGAGAGTTCGTTTAAGGCAAGGCCGGCAAACTTCCACTCCCTGGCATGCGGGGGCTTTTGAGAGATAAGAATTTCCTCTACAGACTGAGTAATAGCACTATCGCTAGCTTTTTTTAAAAGCTTTTTCCAGGATTTAGAAGGATGCGCAAAAATGCTTTTTTGCGCATGTCGCGAAGCTGATATCTTCATAATAGCAAAAACTGGGCAGTTTTATGCCCAGTTATTTGATTTGATGCGCTTCACGGCATAGGCTGTAATAAAGCCTTTGATAATGCCGGGAATGATAAAGGGCACAAAGCCAAGATAAAAGGCTTGAGATGCACCTACAAAAAGTGAAAGCCAGCTTAGGCCGCAGGCATAAAGGACAGCACTGCCAAGTGTGCATGCGATAAGGTGGTGAACAAAAGAGTCTTTTGCTACCTTTTCTCTATAGTATGCCATGACAGCAACACAGGCGACGAAGCCCAGGAGAAATCCACTGGTCGGCATTAAAAATTTTATAAATCCTCCACTAAAATTTGCAAAAACAGGGGCACCCATAGCGCCTAGGGCTAAATAGGAAAGCACTGTTGTTACAGCCTTCATTGGGGAGTAAAAGAGGCCAATCAGAAAGAGTGCTACAGTCTGCATAGTAACAGGAATAGGCTGTAGGGGAATTGTAATCTGTGCAGAGCAGGCCAAAAGGCCGACGCCGATCATAATCTGAATAACTTCATTTTTTAAAATAGCTACGTTTTGTGCTTTTGCATACAAAGTTGAAGCCATAGTATCCTCCGTGGGGTTTACGCATACCATGATCACAAGGGTCAGGATTTAAGTCAATTCACAACTTTTTAAGGTCGGCCTTTATCGAAACAAGCTGCTTCTCGGACTGCTGCTTTGTTTCAAAAAGCTTTTTAACGACATCTGGAGGTGCTTTTTCAAGAAAGTTTGTGTTAGAAAGTTTTTGATCTAAACCTTCAAGCGCTTTTATTAGCTTTTCCTCCTCTTTTACGAGGCGAGTTTCGCTCTTGTTCTTTCATCTCGCTTGGAATAAGTTACCCATAGCTCGAGGCTATTGATCATCGCTTTAGAGCCGCTTGAGGTGGGTTTTTCTTCGCAAAATGTCAGCGATTTATTTTTTACAAGGGCGTTGATGACGTAGGCGTGCTCTTTTGCAAGGATAAACTCAGGATCGCTTTCTTTACCAATGATGATGGCATCGCAAGGGATGCCTACGGGCACCTTCATCTCGCCGCGGATATTGCGGATGGTGTAGACAAGTTTTGAAAGAAGGTCGAATTTCGCCTCTACCTCTTTTGAGGTGAAGGCCTCGATAGGCTCGGGGTAGTTGCTTACTATGCAGCCTTTAGCCAAAAGGGCTTTTGAGGCCTCTATAGTGTAGGGATCTTTTGCAAAGCAGGGGCCATCAAATCGCTCTTTTAACAGCTGGAACAGCTCCTCAGTGATAAAGGGCGCCATAGGATGCAGCAGGCGGATTGCCTGCAGAAGGGTGATTACAAGCATTTTTTGCTTGTTTTTGCGCACCTCTTCATTTTCAGATTTGCCAAAAAGTACGGGCTTAATGATCTCAAGGTAGTAGGCGCAAAATTCATTCCAGAAAAACTCATAGGCCGATATGTGTTGCGCTGTTCAAAAGAGTAGATGGCAAGTGAGCGGTGAACCTCTTTTGTTACATCGTGAAGGCGGCTTAAGATCCAGCGGTCTTCAAGGGATAAAAGTGACTCGTCAAGGCCGCTAGAAAATGTTTTTTGATCTAAGATCTTCGACGTTCATCAAGACAAAGCGCGCGCCGTTCCAGATTTTATTGGCAAAGTTTTTAAACTCTTCAAAACGGCGCCTGTCCAGGTCTATCTGAGGCATATTTGTGGCGCTGGAGGCAAGCGCCATGCGGCACGCATCGGTGCCATATTCGCTGATAATTTCAAGTAGGGTCGATGATATTGCCCTTAGATTTGGACATCTTTTCCCACTTGGAATGGACATCCTTTGGGAGTCTCTTTGCCAAGGTCATATTCTTTTCGTTCCTGTTCGGTAACATAGAGTGACGCCGCCTCCGGGGGCTTGCCTCCAGTAGGATTTTCCGTAGATAAGGCCGTGCAGGTACGTTTCGGGGAAGGGGATCTCTGTTCATGGCAGCTTCGCCCATCATCAGCATGCGGGCAACCCAGAAAAAGAGGATGTCATGGCCTGTGATAAGGGTGGAGTTGGGGTAGTAGTGCTTAAATTCTACGGTTTCTTCCGGCCAGCCAAGGGTTGCACATGGCCAAAGCGATGATGAAAACCAGGTGTCTAAAACATCAGGGTCTTGAAACCACATTTCAGGGTTCTTTTGTACCTCATCAGGCTCGCCCTCGCCATCGTAGCAGATCATGATGTCCGGATCTTGTTCGATGGTACCAAATAGGGATGCGATGGCCCCACCAGAGCTGGCGAGCAGATGCACCAGTCGTGAAGGGTGTCGATCCAGTGGTAGTAGGTAGCTTCCCAGTGGTGTGGAAGGATCTTTACTTTGCCTGTTTTGACAATATCTTTTAAGGTACTCCTTAAATGCAGTAAGTTTTACAAACCACTGTTTAGAAAGATGAGGCTCGATAACTGCTTTTGAGCGATAGGATACGCCTATGCGGTTGGTGTGGGGGACATCTTTTACAAAGTGGCCTGCATCTTTCATCGCTTTGATGAACAGCCTCTCGGCAATCGAGCATGGTCATGCCGGCAAACTTGCCGCCACTTTGCGTTGATCTTGCCATCATGTGTCATGATGTTGATCATCTCAAGGTTATGGCGCTGGCCCATGATGTAGTCGTTATGATCGTGAGCTGGGGTGATTTTAACAGCGCCGGTTCCAAAGGCAGGGTCGACAAGTTCATCGGCTATAACAATTAGTTTATGGCCTGTGATGGGCTGTAGGGCCATTTTTCCGATATATTGCCTATAGCGCTCATCTTTTGGGTGAACGGCGATAGCAGTATCGCCAAGCATTGTCTCCGGGCGCGTTGTAGCAATTTCTATCGAACCGGAACCATCAGCTAGCGGGTAGCTAAAGTGCCACAAAAAGCCCTGACTTTTCTTCATATTCTACTTCGTCATCAGCAAGGGCAGTTTGCGTTACAGGGTCCCAGTTTACAAGGTAGTCGCCGCGATAGATAAGCCCTTCTGTATAGAGCTTTTTAAACATCACGCGCACGGCGTGGCAGTAGCCGGGATCCATGGTAAAGCGCTGTCTTGACCAGTCGCAGGAGGCGCCAAGCGCTTTTAGCTGGTCTATAATTTCCCGTTCGCTCTTTTCCTTCCACGCCCAGACAATCTGTAAAAAGTCATCTCGAGAAAAGTCATTTCGCCTTTTGCCGGTGGTCTGTAAAAGCTGACGCTCGACGACTGTTTGGGTAGAAATGCCCGCATGGTCAGTTCCCGGCATCCAGAGCGCATCAAAGCCTGCCATCCGTTTATAGCGGATAAGAATGTCCTGCAGCGTATTTACAAGAGCATGTCCCATATGCAGCACCCCTGTCACATTTGGGGGAGGGATCATAATGGTGTAGGGTGGCTTTTTGGAGGTAGGGTCAGCTTTAAACAGCTGATTTTCTTCCCAAAATTTATACCACTTTTTTTCAACATCCTGTGCAACGTAGGCTTTTGGTAGCTCTGGCATAATTGACATAACTTTTCCCATAAAATGAGGGAAATTCTACTACAATTTTCCGAATTATACAAGGGACATAAAGGACCAAAAGGACCAAAAGGACATAAAGGACCATAAACCACCGTCCTTTATGTCCCTTATGTCCTTTTGGTCCTTTAGCTCCCTGCCATAACTACCGGCGGCGTACTACAAACCTCTTCCAAGAGCTTGGCATTAGCAAAGCCCAGGTTGCTGATGGCGCACTCTTTGTAGTTGTCGGGTAGGTCTTCTACTTTTAGCATAGCTAAAGAGGCCTCTTGGCACTCCTTGTACTTGCCGATCCAGTAGGAGGAGACTGAAACTTCCATCAGCATGCCATACCTGTAGATCCATTCGTCGATCCAAAGAAGGTCGTTAGGCATGGGGATGGTTTTGCCTATCGAGGCAACAAGGTAGGACTTTGTATAGTCGCCAAGTTCTCTATAGTAGCAGGAAAGATGGTAGTAGGGCTCTTGCTTGTTTCTTGAGTAGGTGCAGGCCTTTTTAAAGCTTTGGATGACAACATCTGCAGGGTAATGAAGGTCCTTTTGGATGAGGGCTATGTGCATGAGAGACAAAGAGGCTTCCGAGTCATTCATGCCTACAGCGCGTTCTGCGCGCTTTTTGTAGTTTTCAAGCGCCTTTTCCTTTTGGCCGCCGTTTAGATAGCTTTGGGCTAGGTAGAAGATGTAGCGGCTGTTGTTGGGGTCATCTTTTAGGGCATCTTCCAGCACCTGGGCATCTTTTTCATACTTTTTTGGATCTTTTGAGCGCGCACCATCTACGGTATAGATGTTTTTTACTTTTTCTATGGTGCCGCAGCTGCGAGATGCTGGCGGACAGATCACCTCGTGCAGCACTCCCACCCACTCCCAGTCAAGGTGGTTGTTTAAAAGTGTAATCTTTTTCCAGTGGGATACGCCGGGCCAGTGGAGGGTAAAGTAGTAGTAGTCTTTATCAAGCTCCGGAAGTTCAAAGTCGTCGTCATAAACAAAATATTCGTCAGCATCGATAAAGAGAATGTAGTCGGCTTTTCCCTTGGCAAGGTTCATAGCAAGGTTTCTGTTGTGAGAGAAGTTTTTCCATGGGTTTTCGTGGAGCTCTCCGGGCACATTGTTTTCTTTCATATAGTCGATGATAATCTGCTGCGTGCCGTCAGTTGAGCCTGTATCGCTAATTACCCAGTAGTCGATAACAGGTAACACCGACTCTAAACAGCGCGTGATCACCGAGCTTTCATTTTTTACAATCATATTGAGGCAGACAGTCTTCTTTTCAGCAAAAAGAACGGCTGGCAGCAGCACGATAAAGGCAACAAACAGCAACTTTCTAAAGCGTAGCATAGTCATTCTCCCGTAAAAGCATGAAATGTAGCTTGAAGGGGTAATTTTTTACAATTATTTTGCTATGTAAACCGGCATCGTGATGAAGGGTAACTCCAGCGCAAAGATGCGGCGCTGGATGGTAAAGAGCGTCTGGTTGTGCATCCAGTGAGAGAAGGTGGTTTCGTGGGGCAAGACAACCTGGCCGCCAATAAAGATGCAAGAGGGGTGCTTTTCACGTACCTCTTGGGCGTTTTTTGCCGCTTCATCTCCGATGTCAAGGCCAACTGAAACGTGGCTTTCAGCGCTATAGCCTAAGTGCTGCATCATCTTGACAAGTTTTTGGCTGCCTGAGCGTACATACTCTTCAAGGCGTGTAACTTCGCTTCCGCCTTTGAAGGTGCCGGCATCGATGATGCCTATTTCTATAAAGACAAAGTGGTCGATGCTTTTCCCAAGCAGCGTTACCGTTGCTGCAATAGACTGAAGTGCAATTGCTGATGACCCGCTTACAAAAAGGACTGCAGTGTGCAGCGACCTTTCAAGGTGTACCCCTGCAACAGCTACGGGCTCCTTTGGAGGGATTGTCACGGGTAGGGCTCTTAACTTTTTTGCAAAATTTGAGTAGTAGGCGCGAATTCTTGTGCATATGAATATAAGAACGGCAATTGTGGAGAGGGTAAGCCAGGCGCCCTCGCTGAATTTAATAATGGTAAGTGAGATGAGGATGACAAGTGTCAAAGCGCAGCCAGTGCCATTTAAGATAATGCCCTTTAGCCATGTTCTGCCATACTGCCTCTCTTTTGCCCAGTGACGCACCATGCCAAGCTGAGTGAGGGTAAAGGTAATAAATACCGCCAAGCTATAGAGCACAACCAGGAATGAGACATTGCCAAGCGAATAGATCATCAGTGCCGCCGCGGCACTTGAGATCAGCAGAACGCCATGACGCATCACAAAGTGGTCGCTTAGGTTCGTAAATTTATTGGGAAGCCATTTATCCGTTGCCATATTGGCAAGTACGCGCGGGCCAGATAAAAAGCCTGATTGGGCGGCGACTAAGAGGAGAGCGGCTTCTGAAAAGAGGGTGACTGCTGCAAAGCCGGTGCCAAAAACATCCCCCATCTCGATGCCTATCTTCTGCATCAGGACGGCGTTTAGCGTCATCCCCTCTACTTGCTGGACGTTGTAGAGAAGGTAAGAGAGAATAAGCCCCGAAACTGTCATAGCAAGAGATATTGCCATATAGAGCATGGTAATTTTAGCGTTTTGGCTGCGAGGCGGGCGAAAGATATTCATACCGTTACTTACGGCCTCTATACCAGTATAGGTACCGGCGCCGACGCTATAGGCCTTTAAGATGAGAAAGATAAGGCCACTTATGCCCAGTGTTTCGGTCGCTTGATACGTATCGAGCGCAACTCCATTGCCAATAAAATGAAAGCCATCAGCATGGCTTATAAATGCCCATGAGACGGCAATAACGTGCGTGATAACAAAGAGGATAAAGACAGGAATCCATGGAAAAATCGATTCCTTAACGCCGCGCAAGTTCAGACCCATCATGACAAAAAGCAGCCCTATTTTTGCCGAAAGTTTCCACACCTGATGCTCGTGCGGCAAGATGCTAAAAAAAGCATCTACTCCAGACGCAATTGAAATAGTAATGGTAAGCAGGTAGTCAACAAGCAGCGCACAGCCGGATAGCAACCCTAGCGTTGGGGTAAGAAGTTTTGTTGCTACCACATAGCCGCCCCCGCCAAAGGGGAAAAGGTCAATAATTTGCGTATAGCTTGTGCTTATCACCCAAATAGTAAATATGGTAAGCAGGCCAACCAGAACGACAAGGTAAGGATACTGCCCTAAGACAAGATAGCTCTCTTGCGGTCCATAGCAGGATGAGGATAACAGGTCCGCCCCAGCCCCACAAAAGCAAAAAAGGGCAGAAGCGACGCCTTATGAAAAAGCGATCTATCAAATTGAAATAGATGTTCCTTTTGATTTTGCTCGGCCATTGGTTCTCCTTAGGCGGACATTAGCTAAGGAGATTTTTCTCGGCAAGGGCAATTAGGGAATTTTGCGCTCTATTTGTTTTTCGATTTCTTCTTTTATTGCAGCTTCGTCAACTTCTGCTTTGAGTATGCGAAGTTCAGCTTTTTCTTTTTGGATTTGATCTACAAGCGCTCCTTTTTCGGCTTTGAGTAGTTCGCGAGAGCCGCGACCCTGTTCGAGATTTTTGTTAATTTCTTGAAGTCTTTGGCGCCTGCGCTGGATGGACTGTATGCCAACTCTATCTTTTATGCAGGCTTTTGTAAACTTGTCAATTTCAATTTTATTATCTACAACTAATTTTTTTAACTCTCGGATCCTGTCTTTGCTTTGAGGGTTTCCTTCCCTTTGAAGGTTCTCAAGTTCGCGTTGCTCATCTATGAGCTTTGCTCTCATCTGTTGGAGCTCTATTGGATCTGATGTTAACGCAAGGGAAATACGACTTGCTGCTTTGTTGATGATGTCAATTGCTTTATCCGGAAGGCGCCTATCGTTAATAAATTCATGTGAAAGCAGAACTGCTTGTTTGATTGCATCTTCTGGGATAGGAATTCCGTAATGTTTTTCAAGAGCATCTTTTCTTCCGCGCAACATAGCAATAGCTTGATTAACATTCGGCTCTCCAACTGGAACTGGTTGAAAGCGGCGGTCAAAGGCTTCATCGGACTTTATATAAAGTTGGTATTCATCTTCGGTTGTAGCGCCAATGCAGCGCATAGTGGCTCTATCAAGATGTGGTTTAAGAAGATCTGATGCTGAGGGTGCTCCTTCTGCTGCGCCGGCACGCATCATATTATGTATTTCATCGATAAAGATGATGACAGGCTCATTTTCTGCCATTTCGATCACCTCCTTTAATTTCGTTTCAAATTGTCCGCGGTATTTGGTGTCGGCCATGATGTTGACTGCGCTAAGAGAGAGTACACTCCAGCCTTTTAGCTCGGGGATCTCCCCTTGCGCAATTTTGATGGCAAGACCTTCAACAATGGCTGTTTTACCTACGCCTGCTGGCCCTCTAAGAATTACGTTTGGCTTATTTTTGTCATTAAATATTGCAATACAGCTCTGCATTTCTATAACTCTGCCGATGACAGGGTAGAGCGTGCCTTGGCGTGCCTCAAGCGTCAGATCTCTAAATAAATCTTGTAGTTCTACGGGTTCGGCTTGCTCAATTTGGCGGGGTGCTAAAGTTCTTTCTGTTGCAAAGGCTGTTGCAGCGGCTCCTCCGGTTCCGAACACTGTGCTCCAAAACCGAGTATCAATGGCATCCGAGGCTGCTCCTGAAAGGTTTCCAAGCCACACGTTTGCACCTACTTGAACAGCTTTCACAGACAGAAGGCCGAATGTTAATCCTGTTGCGGCATATTTTGTTAACGTTGCCGCTTTATGGGCTAAACTGCCCTCGGAGGAAAGGGGTAATACCCTCACAGCGCCCTTCTCTTTTTTCGCTTTATGGGCTTTTGCTGCTGTGGGATCTTCAGGAGCCGGTGCGTCAGGTCCGCGAGTTCGTTTCTTTTCGCCTTGGGCCTGTTTTAGTTCTCGTTTTACTTTTTTTGCCTCGTCAGTTAATTCCTTGGAGGTCTCTTCACTCCATTCGGGGGTAAGTTTTTTAGCAAGTTCTGCTATGCGTGCAAGCGCTGGATCATTTTCAATTGTAGAAGAGACTCTTTTATATAATTCTTGGAATGTTTCTGCCTTAAATTCAGATGATGACTCGTTGGCTTCGCGCAAGCCGATGAGCAGCCTTTTGACTGCGTCTAGTTTATTCAATTCTTTAGGTTGAGGTTGACTAGATGCACTCCAACTCGCTGGGATCCAGTTTGAGGGCCACCAGTTGCTCATAGAGACCTCCTTCTATTTATTGTCCTACCGGTTGGTTTTCCTGAGGCTTGGAAGACGCTCCAAGATAATGTAATACCACATTAGCTACACGCAAAGCTCTTACAGCTATAGATGGTTCTTCTGCGGCCGGAGCCAGATTAGCTTGAGGTGTAGACTGTTGAGATTGAGCTGCTGCTGGTGCTGGTTGCTTTGGAGCAGGTTGTGGAACATCTTTTGTCACATGAGCCGGCTTAGCTTGAGGTGGAGACTGTTGAGGTTGAGCTGCTGCTTCCGCTTTTGGCTGGGCGGGTGGAGTATGCGGTGTGGAAGCTTGATCGTGGGTAGCAGCGCCAGTTTGCGACAGAGCAGGTGTAAGGTTGGTGAACTGTCGATCGGCCATACGGACAAGCCATGGCAAGGAGGTATAGTAGAGCATCTGCGTTCCGGTTGTTATGTGGGGCAGGTAACGCTGGAAGCGCGCTGGCACTACACGGGGCACGATGTAGGGTATGCCTAAGCCTGCGCCCATACCTACACCCGTAAAAATGAGGGTGCTAATGGCTGATCCTGACCAGAACATGTAGCCAAGCATGGCGACCGATGGTAGGACTTTTATTCCAAATGGTAGGACTGTTGTTCCAATTTTTAAGGCGGTGAAAAGGCCGGGCGTTGCCGTTTGGCCAAAGCGCACAAGGCTTCCGATGTCTGCAAAGCTTAAAAGGCCTTGGCCGAGGGCGGCTTTTACCGTGCTTGACAGCTGATCTGTAAATTCTTTATTTGCTCCGTAGTAGTTATTTATGGTGATGCTGCCGCCGGGGTGTACTTCCAGGGTGCCTGAGGTGACGCCGCCCGTCTGGCCTGAAACCGGGCCTGTTTGCTGGTGGTGCGGGGCTGCATGGCCGGCAGTGTGGGCAATATCCTCTTTTGCCTTCTGTTTAAGCTTTGCAAAATGGCCTTCAAGTACGGTTTCGGCATCTTTTAGCATCAGCTTTGCGCTTGTGATTTCATTTCGTAGCTTAGTCTTGAGCTTGTCGTCGATGTCAGTTTGAAGCCACGCTTCAATTTGGGGAAGAGCGTAGCTGAATTCTTGAATAGCCATATTAAGGCTTAGAAGTTCGTTGTAGGGCATTTCCACTTTCTTATATTTATGAATAATATCAGTAATGGCTGACCGAGTCTTTGAAGATACGTCAAGAGTGGTTGTAATGAGGGTATCTACACACTCCTGCACCTTCTCTTGCAGCAGATCTTTTGTAGCCTGAGGAAAGTTCTTTTTTTCAATAGTGGCGATTTCATTTCGCATCTGCTGTACCCAGATATTAAGCTCGATAAAGCTTGTCGAGCCCTGAATGCTCTCTTGCACCTTATCTAAGTGCTCAATGTCTTTCTCTTCGTATAGGCGTAGGCGAGCGATCTTCTCAAGCTGTTCTGAGCGCGAAAGCTTGCTCGAGGCGGTATCTATTAGGGACATATAAGATTTTTTTAGAGAGTCTACTTCGTTTGGAAACTGCCTATGGGTGCTTGCTTTTTCTAGTTTCTCCTCTGCGTTTTGAAGGAGCTGCTGAAGCTTTGATTTGAGGCGCTGTGATTCCACGTACAGATCTTTGGCATCCTCATAGCAGAGATTATCGGTGTCTATTTTGAGCATTTTTTCAAGGGGCTCTTCAAGATTTGTTATGGCGCGATACTGCCTAAGAGCGCCTATAAAGCTCTTGATGAAGTCTAACCTTGCCCCATTTTCTGAGCTGTAGTTGCCAAGTTTTTGGATTGCATCATCAAGCTCTTTTCCGGTAAGAGAAAAGGCTTTTGCAGCAAGTGCAGCGTTGCTTTCAAACTCTTGTCTCAGTTTTGTTTCGGGGCTCTTTTTCTTGATGTCGTCAGATAGGGTCGTGCGAAATTCATTTATTTTTTTATCAATTTTTTCGACGAGCGGCTGAAGAGCTGAG
Organism: uncultured Chlamydiales bacterium; assembly: GCA_963826935.1. Taxonomy (GTDB): domain Bacteria; phylum Chlamydiota; class Chlamydiia; order Chlamydiales; family FEN-1388; genus SZAS-7. The sequence goes on from CAWGYH010000012.1 coordinate 47,343, forward strand.
GGCAAGTTCGGGTCTATAACTTGGTGCAGCCGAATTATGAATGTATCGAGCGACTTAAGGACAGTAACTTCTCTATCGAAGGGCATATCTTGAGGAACAGCACACTGCTCTAAAATGTCGTAGAGAAAGGTGAGGTTTTTTTCCACGTCGAAGGGTTTTACCTGTTTTTTTGCAAAGACGGCCTTGATCACTTCAATGAATTTGGTAAGCCAATTTTCTTTTTTATAAACGACGCTTTTTGTGAGGTCTTCAAATGACTTAATTACAATACCGGAAAGGTCTTGTTTGTCCGTTGTTTGGCCAATAAATGGCTCGGCTATTTTCATAAACGGGTCTAGACTGCTTGTGCCCCTTACAGGATCATTAATTTCGCCCATAACATTACCTTCCCCTCTATAAGATTAGTATTACACAATTAAAAATAAATTTACATATATTTCTTTAGAACCTCTTCGATTAAAAAATGATAGAATAAAATATAATAAAAAGACAGTTAAATATCTGATAAAATTAAATCATATAATTTTATATATCAACTACTTATGTAACCTGTATGTAGTAAATTATTGAAAATAATTAATTTGACTGCTATTATTAAAAAAAGAGCAGGAGGAGGTATACTATGAAAATAGATACAAATTCGATAGATAAGTTTATAAATAATCCAAGTGAATATTTACTTAATGTAAAAACAACAAAAGATGGCGAGCAAACCATTTATGCCGAGGAAAAGGGTATTTTGACCTGGGTTAGGGCACATTTACCTGCCGAATTGTTTGGTGATTATAGCTTGAAAAATGTGGTTTTATTGTTAGGAAATCTTGACCCTAAACAAGCCGAGCTCAGGAATTCCGTTAACTCCGTTATACTACGGTATAATTTAGTGCACCCTGAGGCAAGAATTGCTCCTCTCAAGTCCCCAGTCCCAATCAAGCCCTCCCCATGTTTAAGTTATGATGCGGTAATGGCACGAGCGAGTGAAGCATTTGCAAATGAACCTTTGAAGGATGCTATACTCAAGCATCTAACACAATATTTAGATAAGATTTGCTATAAAAAAATACAAGAAGAGGGAGGGGAACATGTTACGGTGGACGATTGGTCCTGGAAACGAGAGAGCGATAGCAGGGCGCAAGCGGTCGGCGGGCATGAGCCGCAGTACACAGATGAAGAAAGGATTGCAGACCAAGTGGAGAGGTTTGTAAAAAGCTTGCCTGGAGTTAAAGTAAACGTTATGAAATAAACAGCTGCAAAGGTCGTAGGTGCATTGTGTTTATTTAGCCGATTCTCTAATTTTCATGTTATATTTATTTCTTGACTAAAATTAAGATTATATGATAAGATTGATACATGATTAATTTTAGGGAGATGGTATGAACGAACTTCAAGGTATTAATTCTCAAGCGTTAAAAATGCCGGCGGCCGCAGAGGTGAAAGGGGCCTCTAAGTTTATTGCCCAGGTAGAGGCAGCTAAGCTTTTAGATGGTATTTCCGGCGCTCAAGAAGATTCTCAATTTATCACAGAAGTTGCTGCTAAAAGCCTTGAAACAACCAAAGCAAACCAGCCGGGCCTTCGCCATACTATCGAAAAGTGGACAGTTCCTCCTGTTGTTGGTGCTGCAGCGGCAGCCGTCCCGGGATTTCTAGGCTATCATTTTGGACTTCCTGTAACAAAATTCGTAGCAAACCTCTGCTGGGATGTAACTGCATCCGTTGCCTCTCGCTATCCGATCGCAACAGCTGCTGTTGGCCTTGGTACAGCAGGTTTTGCGGCTTTAGCCGTCTATAACGAGCCAGATCCTACAGAAGTTGCTGCAGAAGCCTGCTGGGGAACGGTTCAAGCCGTAACAGTCGCAACGCTTGGAACGATGTATCTTGCCGGCAGCTGGGCTATGAACAACGTAAAAGGCGGCTATGATGAAGTCGAAAAGGGCTACAACAGGCTAAAAGAGCAAGAAACAGAAAAAATCGTCGAAAGCTTAGAATCGGTATATGCTAAGATGGGTGATGAGCTTGCAGCGCGATTTAAGAAGGCATTTAACGACCCTGCTGCCCTAGAACAGCTTAAGTATGATGCAACAGATCTTCAAGAAAAGCTTGGTCAGGCAGCCCAGGTTTTTACTAAGTGCGGCTTGAAAAAGAGAGATATTAGCGACATATTGGCTCCTATGAAGAGGGCTATCAACGAAATACAGAATGCAAAGCTTGAACTTCGCTCTGGGCTATCTCAAACTGACAACCAGTATAACGCACAGCTTCTTGAGCTTCTTTCAAACGATGCTGACATCGCTCTCTCAGAAAGGGCAAAAGGGGAACTTAGAGCGGCCCAAAACAGCCACCTGCCTTTCTATCACGAAGCAGCGGGCTATGCAAAAGGCTTAATGATAGGCGCACTATCAACCGTAGGAGTCGCTGGCCTCCTTTCAGGTGTACTGGCCGCAGCCGGTGCAACCCTTTCACCCCTTACAACCGCTGGTGCTACTGCTGTTGGGCTGCTTGTAGGATCAAGCCAAAACGTGCGAGAAATTACAAAAGCCGCCAACGAAAGGGCAAAAAGCAACCAAGCTGTCGCCTCTCACACCCAAGCGGCAGAAACAGAGCTTAAACAGGTCTACGACGGCGTAGCAAGCTTCTTAGCAAGCCGCCAGGCTCAAGCCAATAACGACCAAAAGCGCTTAAGGCTAATGCAGCAGGCAGAAAAAATCAAAGAAAAGATGGCGCCAATTGCTCAGGCGATTAGAACAGAAGCAGGCCTAGACGCCGAAAAGATCTTAACTCCGCTAAACAAAAGACTTGCCGAAATTCTAGCGGTAAACTCTATGCAAGCAGCTCCGATAGTAGCAGTTACAGGGTAAGCTTAAAATACAGTCCCCGGGGATAAACTCACCGGGGATTGCGATACTAGCTGCCTTGACGCTTTTGAGCCATCAAGACTGCATCGTCAGCATCCACTCGACACTCTCCCTGGCCTTTGCAGGAGTTTTGCCCCATACAGGCGTTTCTATCTGATTTACAGCCGCCTTGGCCCTTGCAGGCATTTTGTCCTTTGCAGTTATGAAGACCTATGCTCATAGCTATAGAGCGGCCTGAATGGTCCATGTTCTTAAATATATCTATAGCATTGCCTGAGAGCTTTCGTAAAAATTGCTGCTCAGCGCTTGTCATCTGCACCTGTTGGTTTGTTTGCGGCAAAGTAGCTCCAAGAGCTACTACCTGCTGGCTCAAAAGTGCCGCTGAGGATACTGCCAAAACGATTTTTTTTCGTAACAAATTCTTCATATACAACTCCATTTATAAAATTGACAGAAGAACATATATCCTTTTCTTAGATTTTTATCAAACTGCGGCTTCATTATTACTGCAAAAGCCCTCTCATAATCTTGTCAAAGAGCTTCATTGTGGTGCCATTTTTTGGGGGGCTTGCGAGCAATGCATCAAGAGCTTTTGCCAAGAGTTCCTCTTTCTTTTCGCCGCTGCAGAAAGCGAGGCCGATCTTAAGTTCGATAGCTTGGGGATTATTTTGGGGATCATCCTGCAAGGCCTCTTCATACAGCTGCCGTTGTATTTCTTGAAAATGCCCAGATATACCTACTCTTTGTGCCATACTTTCTGGCGTCCAGCTGGTTGTTGGCCTAATTTCGCGTGCAAGAGCAAGAAGTTTGCAAGCAAGAGTATGTGAGAGTGGCTGTAGTATGTCTGCAAGTTCAATGAGATTGGATACATTGTCAGGTCGCTGGATATGACTTTGCCGATGCTCTTTGAGGGATGCTCGCTATTATGGCGATGATGCGCTTTTTTAGTACTTTATGCTTCAGCGCGAAGGTAACAACAGCTGCCATATGCTCTCTATAACCGTGAGCGTTAGCAAGGCTTGGCAGGGCATAGCTCGCGAGTTCTGCGGCAATGGCAGGGTAGTGCTTAGCAAGAGCTGAGGCTGCTTTCAGGAGCTTATGTCTTCTTTCGTAGTACTGGTCGGAGCTGGCAATGGTTATACCAGCAAATAGTTGTTTTACTGCGGGAGCGATCTTCTTGATTTGCATGTCGGCAGCCGGTTTGAAGCACATATCACGCAGCGCCTTTGTCCAGCGGGCGTGCACCACAAGGTCCTCATGGATGCCTTCTGGAAGCGTTTCTGATTTGCATAATTTTGCCAGGCGTAAAGCTGCATGTGTTTTAAAGCTACTATCTTGTAGTTTGCTCTGAGTTTGCTTTTGCGTAGGCTACCATATTTGTAAAGATGACGAGATTTTTTTTAAGTTCGCGCGTCTCCGCCTCCGCAATCATAAGCGCGCCTTGTGTGCGGAGCGCAGGCCAGTCGTATGCGCTTCCCACGGCTTTTAAAGCTGCCTGCATGTTGCCTCTGATGCACTCTTTAAAGAGCTGTTTAGAATGTTTTGCTTGAGTTTTTTGATCCCTTTGTTGGAGTACAGAAAAGTAGTTATGAACATAGAATGCACTATGCACATTGTTTGTGAGAGATGCTTTTATAGCGATAGTTCGTAGAAGAGTAAGCGTTTCTTCACTTGCCTGTTTTTGCACGAGAGGGATTGCAGTGCAGAACAATGTCTTGGGCCTTTCCGGAGTCAGCTTCAAGGCTTTGTAGGCAAATTTCAAAAAAAACGATGGCTCTTGTTGAGGCCGAAGGAATCTTCTTTGCAGCTTCTTCTGACTGAAAGGTACGTGCAATATGGCAATAGAGGCCATAGACATCGACTATTCCGGCAGCATTGCGAAGGGCACCTTTCAAACAGGCATCACGCTCATTGGGCAAGTGCGTTGACAAGAGGCAGTAGGCGCGTGCGCGATATTCTGGGAGCTGGCATTGGTCAATAATGGGCACACATTTTTCAAATTCGATTGTGGTAGCTTGAAAAATCAACGAGATAATCTCACTTGGGTCATGCTCTTTAGTTACTAATGCAAGGCAAGTTTTGATTTGATTGGAGCCGGGAAGCCTTTTTGCGAGCGCAAGGCGAGCTAAAAATTCATTATTGTGATCTTTATTGTGTATACATGTTTCTAATGCGCTTTGCAGTGCTGATACCATTGTGCTATGCTATCCTTATTGATTTGACTTTGTATAATTTTGGCGGTCCTTTCAGGTTTAAAATATCACACAGCAGCTGGAGCGATCTACGGAGGTGTCAAGTTCTGCTATTCTTGCCAAAAGCTGCTTTTTTATTTGGGGATTTGTGAAGGAAGAGGCGAGGCGGGTCGCTTCTTGAAACTTTTCTCGATGTACTGCTTGCCCTATTTCGAGCAAAAGGACAAAATCCTTTCCTTGGCTACGCGTATCCCAAAAATGACGAAAACGCTTGTAATCCAGTGTAGGGGCATTTTTTATCTCAATTATGGCGTTAAAAAAATCTAATATTTTACTCTTGCGGCGTGTATCAATTGCTTGGTACAGTGATGCAATAGATGGTATACCGTCTTTATCTTCTGGTAGGAGGTAACATAATCGTATCGCTTCGCGAATATCATACCTACTATTACAGACACGGAGTTCGATTTGGGCCCTGGTAAAGGATAACTGCCAATATTTTGTGTTAGGGTCTATTATTGCTCTAACAAATTGCACACATGTATCACCATCAAAGGGGTGTCGGTGTCGGCAACGAAGAAAGTCAAGACAATCCACATATCCTTGATCTCGGATTGCACCATTTGAAACTGTCATAAGAAGAGCTTTGGCTTGATCTACTTGATCCTCGACAACATGATATCTTGCCCGCATTATCGTGATCTGATCGCGTGCGTCGTGTCTTACTCGCAGGTTGCGGATATTATTTGTCATTTCTAGAGCTAGATCGGCGTCCTCAAAGGGAGCTGTGTCATCAGAGTCTGCACGCTCAAAGGCAGCTTTGGCGTGGGCACATGCAAGCTCGGCATAGGCTGCATCTTGCGCGTCATGTCGCTTTTCATACGAAAGCACCTCAAAAGCCCTCTCTATCTTGCCCATGGCAAGAAATGCTTTGCCACATTGTAGCGCGGTTAGTCTTCCACTATCTAGTGCCTTATAGTTATCTAAAACAGTAAATATTTGTCGAAAGCGCTGAGGAAATGACCCTTCCGGGAAGTTGGCAGAAAGTGCTTGCAGCACTTTTGTGGGCAAAGGTCGCAAGGAAGCTACAGCCCTTGAGAGAGCGCCTTCAACGTTTTCTCTACCGTTTTTAATCGCATCGCGCGTCTTCTGTGGTATTGACAGCGTCCTAAAAAGCGCACCTTTACTGACCTTTTTCTTCCAATCCTGCATTGCCTCACGAGTAAGAACAGGCGCTAAATGAGACTTCAAGGACTCTATAAATACAAAAATAGACTTTTTTTCTTCAATTGCTCTTACAGTCCTGGCAAAATGGCGATCTACCATACGAAATTTTTTCAGATCGCGCTCTGGAAAGTATTCAATAATCTTTGAGGTTATGGGTATTCCAAGTGAACTAAATAGAGTCATGGGGCCACCTTAGTTTTATTGCCGCCTCTTTTATACAATATTTCGAATGTTATTTCCACTCTCAATTACCTAGCCCGAATTTACAAGTTATGAAACGCCGCTTGACGCAATCTTTTGATCCATAATGACTTAAAGATGGGGCAGTTTACCGGGGTAGGTAATACGGCCCCATCTTTAAGCCATTCTGAATCAAAATCTTGCATCAATCGACATTCCCTAACTTGTAAACTCAGGCTAGGCCTGGCATTACATTATAAAAAAATGGTCTTGTAGCGAAGAAGTTTTTGAGGTAATCTGGCTTCACAATTGGAGGATGCTATGCGATTTTTTCTTTTGAGCCTTATCTGCCTCTCTACTACCATTTTACCTGCAGACAGCTGTAAGCGATGCGGCAATGTTCCCTATCCGACAGATTATGCCACGCCCGAGCCCATTCTCAACTCGCCATCTGTCTGGAGCTTTGTAAGCGAGCCGGGCCTTCATCCAATGAAGATTCAGGTTGATACCTATAACCTAGGCACTTCATCCGGTTACATCTGTTTGGCGCCATACGGATTTTCTTCTTCTGCCACCTATGGCCAGTCGGGGGTTTTGATGGTGGATAACGATGGAAATCCTGTCTGGTTTCGTCCGCTTTCCAGCCCCAACTTAATGAACACCGACTTTCGCAAGCAGCACTATAAGGGAAAACCGGTCCTTACATTCTGGCAAGGCACGCTTGCTACGCCGCCTGCCTACACAAATACTCCCGGAGGATCTTCTGAGCCAGGCTCTTGCTACTACATACTTGACAGCCGGTATAAAGTAGTGAAGACCGTGAAAGCACAGAGGGGCTTTACCTCAGATATACATGAATTTCTTCTAACGCCTCATGGTACAGCCCTGCTCCTCTCTACACAGGCGGTGCCGATGGATTTGACGCCCTACGGAGGCCCGCAAAATGGCTATGTGCAGGACTTTGCTATTCAGGAAATAGATCTGGAGACGAGCGAGCTTCTCTTTTTTTGGGATGCACTTGCGAATATTCCCCTTTCAGATTCCTATGTTTCTGCTTCAAGCGGAAGCGTGTGGGATGCCTATCATCTGAACTCAATCGGCCTTACAGATAGTGTTGACGATATAATTCTATCCAGCAGAAGCATGTGGGCTATCTATCGCATCAACAAGCCTACCGGCAACATTGTCTGGCAGCTTGGCGGCGAAAGAAGCGACTTTACCTTTGGGCCAAACGCCACATTTTCCTGGCAGCATGACGCGCGCTTTTTGCCAAACGGCATCATCAGCCTCTTTGACGATAACTCCGACGGCTCATCAACCAGCGAGCCGCCCTCTCATGGCCTCGAGCTTCAGCTTGACTTTAGCTCCATGACGGCAACTGCTTTTCGCACCTACTACCACGATCCCAACATCTCGGTGGCTTCCCAGGGCAACCTGCAGAGCCTTAAAAATGGCAACAAGTTCGTTGGCTGGGGCCAGTCGCCCTACTATTCAGAATATCGCAAGGCGGGAAACAGCGAAGCCGACCCCTCTCAAAATCTTCTTTATGCCGCCCAATTTCCTTCCACGAACTACTCCTACAGGGCTTATCGCGAAGAGTGGGTCGGCATGCCATGCTATCCTCCAGCCATTGCTGTGGTGGCAAACACCGTCTATGCTTCTTGGAACGGCTCTACCGAAACCGCCAAATGGAAGGTATATGCAGGAAAAAGCCGCAAAAAGCTTTGCTGCATAGCCTGTAAAGAGCGGGGCGGCTTTGAAACGGCCATAGAGGTAAATAGTGATGGCCCCTATTTTCGAGTAGCCGCGCTTGATCGCAAGGGTAAAATAGTTGGCAAATCTAAAATTGTAAAGAGGTAAGTCGGTGTAATAAAAAAAATGGACAATAATCCCAAAATGGCGTACATTTTGGGAATAGAGTCCATTTTTGGCGGTAGGAGGCTGACCATGTTTCATAAGCGATTTTTACAGTTGCCCCATGATCATAGCTTCTTTCTTTTGGGGCCGAGAGGCGCAGGAAAAAGCACCCTGATTAAACACCAATTTGACCATGATGCGTCTATTATTTTTGATTTATTGGAGGCAAAATTTGAGGAAAAGTTTTCCAGAAATCCCGATGAACTCAAGGATATTGTCCTCGCCTTGCCTAAAGAAAAAACGCATGTAATTATTGACGAGATTCAAAAGATACCAAAGCTACTTGATATCGTGCACCAGCTTATTGAATCCACAGACAAGCATTTTGTATTAACAGGCTCAAGTGCTAGGAAATTAAAGCGTGGGGGGGCGAATATGCTGGCGGGTCGTGCTTTTGTGTACCATCTTCATCCATTAAGTGTTTTCGAATTGGAGGATGGATTTTCATTAGATGAACGGCTCCAGTGGGGAATGCTTCCAAAGATTATAGAGTACAAACAGGATAGTTTTCGCAAAAAATACCTTCAAACATATGCACACACCTATCTTAAAGAAGAGGTTTGGGAGGAACAATTCATAAGAGAGCTGGATCCTTTTCGAAAATTTCTCGAAGTAGCAGCCCAGATGAACGGGAAAATCATCAACTATTCAAATATAGCCAAAGATGTCGGGGTTGACCATAAGACGGTTGAAAAATACTATACTATCCTTGAAGATACCATGCTTGGATTTATGTTAGAGGGATTTCAGCATTCATTTCGTAAACGATTGAGTACAAAGCCAAAGTTCTATTTTTTTGATACTGGCGTTACACGAGCCCTAAGTCGGAGGCTTTCAATTCCTTTCCAGCCTGGAAATAGTGCCTATGGCGATATTTTTGAACATTTTGTTATATTAGAGTGCCTGAAATTAAGCAGTTACTTCTTTGAAGAATATCGCTTCACCTATCTGAAAACGAAAGAGGATGTTGAGGTTGATTTGGTTGTGGAGCGTCCAGGTTTAAGCTATTTATTTATCGAGATTAAAAGTGCCGCACATATAACCAAGGAGGCAATTTCATCGTTTTGGCATCTTACAAAAGAATTCCCAAATTGCGAAGCTGTCTGTTTTTCAAACGATCCATTTGAGAAAAAATGGGACCACGTGCGAGCCATTCCTTGGAAAGAAGGGCTAAAACGTTATTTTATGCCCAAGTAAGAGTAGATTTAATTTCGGATTTTAGAGATTAGTGGCCCTCCGGTCTATCGTAAATAAAAAATCACTGCCTGAATTTCGGCTACCTCTTTTTCTGAATAGAGTATACTTGTCGCATCACTCTTAAACAAATGGAGCTGCAATGCTATCTGTAGAAGATAAAAGAAAATATTATAAGGCGCTCATTGACAAAAACTCAGAATACGAAGGGGTTTTCTTTGTGGGTGTCAAAACTACCGGGGTCTTTTGCCGGCCGACATGTCCTGCAAGAAAGCCAAAATTTGAGAATTGCGAATTTTTTAAAACGGCACAAGAGGCGCTGCTCGCTTCATTTCGGCCCTGCAAACGCTGCCGGCCTCTTTCTCATCCAAATCATGTTTCAGAGCTTGTACAGATGCTTGTAGAGGCGGTTGAGGCAAATCCTGAGAAGCGATGGAAGGAGCAAGACTTCCGGGCAATTTCTGTTGATGTGTCAACTGCTCGCCGTCAGTTTAAAAAACGATTTGGTATGACGTTTGTTGCCTATGCACGTGCTCGGCGTATGGGCCTTGCTATGAAACAGATTAGAGAAGGCTCTCCAGTTATCGATGCGCAGCTTGCCACAGGATATGAGTCAAGCAGCGGGTTTAGAGATGCATTTTCTCGTATTATGGGCAGCGCTCCGACCCGTCTTGGACATAGTAATATCTTAAAGGCATCGTGGCTAGATACACCCCTTGGGCCTATGATTGCAGTAGGCAATGATGAGGCCCTATACCTTTTGGAATTTGTGGATAGGCGAGGCTTAGAGCGCGAGATTGAAAGGCTGAGGTTGCGGACAAAATCAATGATTATCCCCGGAAAAACAAAAACCATTCATTCGATTGAACAGGAGCTTGGGCGCTATTTTGAGGGCAGGCTGCACGCCTTTTCAACGCCGCTGTTTTTACTTGGATCGCCCTTTCAAGTGCGTGTGTGGGAGGAGCTCCAAAGAATACCCTACGGCCAGACGCGCTCGTATAAAGAGATAGCGGCCGCTATAGGAAAGCCAACTGCCTTTCGTGCAGTTGCCCAGGCAAATGGCAGAAATCAACTTGCCCTTATAATCCCATGCCATCGCGTTATTAATGCCAATGGCGAGATTGGAGGCTATGGCGGTGGTGTATCGCGAAAAGATTGGCTCCTTAGGCATGAAAATCAGCAAAAAGTGGCTGGCCTTGTGCAAAAAAAATAAACCAACTAAAGTATAGCGCTATGAAACTTATCACGCTTAACATATGGGGCGGTCATGTCAATGCTCCTCTTTTAGCCTTTATCAAAGAACATGCCGACGTTGACATTTTTTGCTTTCAGGAAGTCTACCACAATGCCCAGAGCAAGGTGTCGACAGATGATCGGCTGGTGCATTTATCGATTTTTTCAGACTTTGAGGCCCTGCTTCCAAACCATCGAGGCCTGTTTCGTCCGGTCGTAGGTGAGGGCTATGGCATAAGTTGCTTTGTGAAAAAAGATATCGAGGTAGTAAATGACGGCGAGATGGAGGTGTATAACAATCCCTACTATTGCGGTATGGGCCCTTCCCACTCAAGAATTATTCAGTGGATTACCTGCAAAGTGATGGGCCAAACATACGCGGTGATGAACTTTCATGGCCTCTGGAATGGTCAAGGCAAAGCCGATGCTCCTGAGCGACTCATGCAGTCGCAAAAAATCATGGAGTTCATGGATGGCATTACTGTGCCAAAAATACTGTGCGGCGATTTTAATTTGCGCCCTGACACCCAAAGCCTGCAGATGCTTGAGGAAAAGATGCACAACCTCAACCGCTCGCATAACGTACAATCTACACGAAGCAGCTACTATACCAAGGAAGAAAAATTTGCCGACTATATCCTTACCTCTCCTGAGGTTGTCGTCAATGCGTTTGGGGTGCTGGAAAAAGAAGTTTCTGATCATTATCCACTTTACTTGGACTTTACACTTGCGTCTTATTTGTAGGATTGCCGAAGGCAATGCCACGTATATTATTCCCCAAGGAGCCAAAATATGTCATTCCCATCATTAGCATCTCTTGCAAGAGTGCTTCCATATTCCACAAACGTCTGCAGACGCCCAGTAAGCATGCAGTATATCAGGACTATGTCAACCATTTCAGTCAAGGATCCGATTGAAAGTCAGCAAGGCGGGACTGTTGCAAGTATCATCATGGCTTATGAGGATGTCTTAAGGCTTTCTCAAGAAGAACTCTCTTCTATGGGTCCCAAGGAGCGGCAGTTAGCTGCTCAGGCCTTAGAACAGCGCCTGAAAGTGATTAAAGAAAAAATAGAGACTAACTTGTGTAATCAAAATCGGATCTCTCGTTCTATTCTCATAAGCATGCGCTCTCGACTCAACAATAAAAATACAGATGAAGGTGCTAAATATAGTATGCTACGTTTAGAGTGTGACGCCCTTTATAAGCAAAGTAATGAAGTCTGGGCCCAGATAAAACGAATTCCGAATAGCCAATAGAAAGAGTCGTAAAGGTGATTTGCAGCTTGGGCGGTGAGGCTATTAGGGTGCTGGGTCCAAGTGAAAGCGACGAAGGATCGTCGCACTCCAGAACCTACGGTGTGGTTACCCATAACCTGCTGGAAAAAGCACTATGCAAATGCATATTTTGTTGATAATATTTCTCAAGATAGGCAAGTAGAGGTTATGAATAAAACTTTGCTCTATTTTCTTTTATTGTTAGCGATACTACTGCCGCGCAATGCCTGTGCCTGCGATGCAGAGTATCGATTCGATGGTAAAAAGCTTATTCTTACGAACGAAGAGTGGAAGAAAAGGCTTACGCCAAGCCAGTATCATATTTTGCGGGAGGCGGGTACGGAACCTGCATTTGACAATGAATATGACAAAACGGTTTCTAAAGGGATATATGTTTGCAGGGCGTGTGCACTTGCGCTCTTTAGCTCAGATGCAAAGTATGACTCCGGCACAGGCTGGCCCAGCTTTTGGCAGCCCATTTGCCCCGAAAATGTCACCTATCAAGACGACTACAGCTTTCTCATCAAAAGAATTGAGGTGTTGTGCGCCCGATGCAACGGCCACCTCGGCCACCTGTTTGATGATGGGCCGCCGCCTACCGGCAAACGCTACTGCATGAACTCACTTGCCTTGCGTTTCATAAGAGAGTGTGAAAAATAAGAGGCGCATTGGCAAAAACGCCCTTTTGAGCCATTATCCATGGGGCCCCTGCCCCATCCGCTGACTTCACCACCCGGTGAAGCCAGCCACCCCGCCCCCGAGCCCTACTCTACGGAGTATGTGCTCGGGGGCGGGGCTACGGCAACTTCGTTGCTGGCAAACCTGGCTGGCTTCCCCTTACGGGGAAGTCAGCGGATGGGGCAGGGGCCCCATGGTTAATATCATCGTTTTTTCCAATGCGCCTCTTATTTTTCACACTCTCTAAGCAAGTAAACCGCGCAACATCAAATTTTCATTGGTAAAAATTTCTCTTTTCCCCTATGAGTCAATTCAAAAGGCTGGAGGAAGTTATGGCTGTTAAATCAAATAGTGTAAAAAATGGTGCCGAGCCGCATGTGAGCACGCATGGACGCATCTTGCAGGAGTTTGGAACCGTTGTCAAAATGCCTATAGGATTAAAAGAGGCAATCTGCAAAGAAAGTGTTAATATGCTCAATAGCATTTTAGCCGACACAATGACCTTAAGAGACCTTTACAAAAAGCACCACTGGCAGGTTGTGGGGCCTACTTTTTATTCGCTGCATCTTCTGTTTGACAAGCATTATGGCGAGCAGTCAGAGCTTATAGATGCCATCGCAGAGCGCATTCAGATGCTTGGCGGCATCGCCATTGCCATGGCGCAGGATGTCGTAGAGGCTACAACTATCCCGCGTCCGCCAAAAGGGCGAGAAGAGCCTTCAGTGCAGCTGTCGCGTCTAGTGGATGCACATGAAATTCTCCTGAAAAAAGTGCGCGTTGCAGCCTGCAAAAGCTCCGAAATGGGCGATGAAGGCACAAACGACTTATTAGTTAGTCAAGTACTCAGAACCAATGAAATGCAGGTCTGGTTTATTGCAGAGCATCTCGTAAGTGATAAATAAAGTTTATGCTTTTTCATTTATTGGATACAGAAAGTGCATGAAGATCCTTTTCTAAAGAGGCTATAGAGGCTGCTTGCTGGTTCAGGATCTCTTGTTGGAATTTGATATTTTCTTCAAGTTGTTTATCAAGAGAGTCTGTAAAATCTACTACTGCCGTCGGGCTAAGTTTATGCCAAAGGGTGGCTAAATCGATAAATAATTTGTATTCCGTTTGGGTAGCAGTCGGGATTATATTTGCATTGATAATCATAGGCAATGCACTGTTGAGCAGCACTGTAAAGTGTGGATCGGATTTATAGGAGAGCATACAGTGAAACACCTCACACATATCGCGCCTTGTTATAAATGGCGGTATAGCCATTACAAGAAGCGGTATTCCAAATAAAGATCCTTTGCCCAGACGCGATAAAATGGCGCTTCTATGCTCGACGTAGATTGCGTGATCGTCCTTATAGAGGTCGTGTGTTATACCATAGGTAATGGTATAGAGCATAGCTTCGAGGCATTTTTTAGCAGTAGAGCTCTGCTGGCCTTCCAAATTGCGGGCTTTAGCAAAATACGAATTGTAGATGCCCGCAAGGATATGCATAAACTGCCTGAGTTGATTGAGGCTCATCGCATGCTTTGGGTTTTTTAGTTGACTATGGTGCCCGTCAACTATTCTTTTGACTGTTGTTGGCGTTAAGGCAGTGAGAAAAGGTTCTAGTTCATACTGAGAAAATTCTAAATAGACAAACGAACGTATGATAGCATCAATGCTTTGTAAGAAAATCTTTTCATAGGTAACTTCATCTCTATATGTAGCGATAATTTGCAGCCAACGATGAGCAAGGGAACATCTATTTGTCCGCTTAGTTTCAACAATGGTTTCCGTAAATGGTCCAAGAAGGTCACTACAGTCGTCGATTGATACAAAACATGGTTTTTTATACAGGCTCATTATGGCAAGCGCATGGCGCTCAAAGAGCGGGAGTTGAGGATCAAGAATACCCACACGAAAAGCGTGGCAAAAGCATTTCATCATTGCATCAAGAGTGTCGCGAGCAATACAGCCATCGGGTGAGTATTCAAGAGCTTCTGTTCTTTCACGTCGTTTTATGGTAAGCTCAGATGTATAGCCGCCCTGTGGGTTTGCTTTGACACAGCCTTTATATATCCCGTCAAAAAAGTTCATGTAAGCATCAAATGCTCGTACAAGCCACTCTCTTGCCTCAGGATGATGAAGTCCAAACGGCACTGTATTTGGTGCGAAGATAACAATAAGCGAGTGGCGCAGCGAATCTAGAGCATACAATTGAGGGCGCTTAAGGTATGTGTTAAGGATCTGTTCCAGTAACTCATGACGCTCTTTATAGGCATTGTCAGAGGCAATCTCAGAGTCTTGCCTTGCAAGTAAAGTGCTCTGTACTTGGAGGAGTATTTCTTGTACTTGCTCAATAGGCTGGCTGTCTGAAAGAGATGCTAGCTGTTCTTTCATTGCACGAAAAGGCGCAAGATCCTCGATATCGAGATCTGCAGCTGATTTACCAAATGGTGCGAGAAGATCGGCATCAATAGGGCAGTCTAGAGTTCTATGTATTTTTTTGAGTAGGCAGTAGAGTATCTGCTTTTGCTCTTCATCTTTAGTGAAATCGGTAAACATGGGGCGCAAACGTTCTAGGCAGCTTGCATTCAATACATTATTATCGAGCAAGTTGCGCACAGATTGGATTGCAAAATCTAATAAGCGACGCATCTGTTGGGGCGCATCATGTGCTTTTATGGCTTGCTCTACAGCAATTGTTACTAATTTGAGAGCGATATTCGTAACAGGCCAACAGTCTTGTGGATCAGCTATAAAGGGGCATATTGAAACGACTTCTTCTGCGCAAGAAAACGTTCGCTCTTTACAGGGTATTGATGCAAAGCATTTTGCAGCATGTTCGTTTCCAACTTTATAGAGCTGCAGAAACTGTGAGAAGAGCTTTTTGCTGTTTTCTGACCAGCCGCAATACTGGATTTGCCGCAGCATAAGCCTTTCTGAAAATTCCGTGAGCTGTTTATATATTGGAGCAGCTTGGCTGGGGTGGCATTTTCGTAAATGGATATCGATACATAACGCAAGCTCAATATGCTTTGGATCAGAAGATTTTAGTACAAGGTCTGCAAGCCGCAAAAAGGCTTCTGTATATTCGGGAAGAGGCTTGTTAAGATAGGTAATGTTTGGAGGATCATAGAGAAGGCGACCATCCTTCACAAACTGTTCACGAAACAGCTGAAGTAAGATCCCTAATGAGTTGCTCCTTTCAAGGAGTTTAGAGTAAAGGACTTCTATACAGCGGCTAACATCTTTATCTTTCGTCGTGTGCTGAAGCTCTCTAGCGATAGGCTTGAGAGCTTCCATCACTTCTACTGATGGATGATCACAAAAGTGCTGCAGGGCAAGTTGCATCATTCTTGGCTGGTTTTTTTGCTCTATATGCTGAATAACAGCTAGAGCTGTTTTTTGACCATTTGCTGTTCTAGAAACCCTTGCAACGGAAGGAAACAGCGATTCTGATATAGCATCCTTGGCTATCAAAGAGTGTACAATGCTCGCTGCTTGTGTGATGCGTTCCATTGAATCGGTCTCTGTAACCATTTCGAGGAGACGGCATCCAAATTCTACTTTTTTGGAATGTGTATCTGCAATATGGCTATACCACGTATAGGCAAGATTTAAGTGTTTGGGGTTTTTTGCGGCCAGGGTGAGCAAGAACGATAAGGCCGGTGCAAGATGTCTTTCTGTAGTTTCATCCTTAAGAGCACGTATGCCGGTTAAAAGCTGTTCTTCCTTGAGTAGGCAATGCCATCCGCTGCTTGCAAGAACTATCGCCCATACCTCTACGACTGTTGCTCTAGGCATCTGCTTGGCATGCTCTATGAGGAGATTGATGGCGCGAGGTAATTTCGCATGGCAGCAAGGGTTAACAGTAAATACCGCGAATGCCTTTTTCCATAAGCTTGCAGGAAGATCTGTATATTTTGTTAAGAGTGAAAATACCTGATTCTTTGGGTCGGGTGGACTTTGTGCAAGCAGGTCCTCTATACAGCGCTCAGTGCTTCTAAGATCCGGCGGCTTTTGTAACAGTGCATCTGCCGTTTGGGGGACTTTTTTAGGTTGGGATGCGGCGGCCATTGCAGCTTTTTTGTGCTCTTTTGGATAAAACAGGCCAAAAAGGGCGTCAAAAGTGGTTTTATCTTCTACTTTATCTCTCGCCGCACGAACCTCGGGTATGTCAGTGCCTTGAGTCCTTAGTTGAAGTGCTTTGAGATGCTCTGCATGCTCCAGAGATAACAGTGAAGGATGTTCGTTAACAAGCTGTAAAAAAAGCCGCACCCTTCTTGCAGACTCAAATTTGTAGGGAAAAACCGTTTCCGGTAGGCCAAGATACCACTGTACAAGCTCTAGTGGCATAGAGGGCATTTCAAGACAGGTCAGAAGCTGCTTTTTCTCATCGGCAGATAGCTGCGAGCGTGCCAGGAGATCGCGAGCTTTTTGTACATGAAGGATTTCTTCTTCTACTTCTTCGATTTTTTCTTCCTTCGGTAAACAGGCGGCAAAAAGCTCGTCAAAGAGTTCACGGTTGTGCAAGCGATTGCGCGTTTCTAATACAGCTTGTTGCGTTGAAGCATCTTGTCTATACAGCTCTGTAACATGACTGGCATATTCAGTTGACAAAAGCTCTTGGTGGGTTTCAATCATACGTAAAAAGAGCCGCATTCTTCTTGCCGGTTCAAACTTAAACGATAGCGTCTCTTTTGGCAGTCGTAGATACCATTTGAGCAGTTCAACATCGCTTGTTTTTTCTAGGCAGGTGATAAGAACTTGAGCATCCTCTAGAGTATATACTGACTGAAAAACTTTGAGATAGCGCACTGCAACAGCGCTGGAGCGTACTTGTGCGATAAAGTCATCACGCCTTGCACGAAGTGTCTTGCGCGCGGCCGGGGGTAGGGTATATGTTCCGTCTTCCAATGCTTTTAGCATGCGATCCGTTCTTTCATCAGGAAGTCCGGGAGTGAGTGTTTGAAGGGCTAGGAGGTTGATAAAATCTTGCTTGAGAGGGCCCTCTTCATCCATGGCTTCAAAAAGGCGATTTAAAGTGCTGCCTTGAGCAGTTGCGACAAATTGGGGATTTTCAAGGCAAGCAACGTGTACCCACCTGCCCATGACTTGCTCTTGTACAACAACTTCATGGCTATTTGTGCGCGCTGATGCTGCAAGCCAGCGCCTTACTTGAGAAGCATCAACAGCATCTACTACCTGCCTAATAAGGCGATTTGCATTGCCTAAATCTTGCTTGCTTAAAAAATGCTGTATCCACGTGCATTTTAGCTCAGTATGCCCCTCAAGCTTTGTAAGAACGTCCATTCCGAGCGCAATAAAGCCCTGAGTTAGTAGAAATTTGCACCACTCATGAGTATGGGTTGGCGATGCGGGCAGATCCAGCTTCGTCTTTTGTAAAATTGCCTCGGCAAGCGGGATAAATCGATTGACATTATCCACGTGCAGGGAGCTTTGCGGCCTGCGTGGTACTACAAAAGCACATTCTGCGCCCGGACTATTGCAACAAAAGACAGTAGCTTCTTTATTGGCTGACTTCACAACTTTTAGCTTTGTATCGCCTTGAAACTGCGCTGCAAATACACCAAAAAGCTGCATCACGATTTCTATCTCATCAAAGCTTGCTTGCTTATTTTTCAACAAGACAAGTGCTCTATGCCAGAGGCTATTGTCTGTTTCAGGCAAAGTAACCTTTTTTAAAAAGGGTTCAATGAGGTGGTGAGCATTGAAGCGAAAGGCCAGCTGAACAATCAGGAGGGTGTTTTGTAGCTTGCGTTCAGGGTTATGTTCAGAGTCGCTGTTGACTTTTTCTAAAAAACCTACAAGCTTTGTATAGTCATGTTTAAACAGCTCTTCCTCGAGTATCCTAAGTTCATTTTCCTTTGCTTGGTAGCCATTTCTAAGGTAGCGGAAGATGGTTTTGGAAAGATTTTTTGCGCCTTCTAACACACGCACTCGTTGGTGCATAGTGTCTACGCACCACTGGTTGCCATATTTGAAAGTAGAAAGTTCAGGTTGCATACCTATAACCGGCAAATGGATTTGTAAGGCGTCACAAGTAGCGGCAAAAGGCGTATCGAGTGCTGTTGGAAAGGTACAGTAGATGCGTTCATGAAAACCGTCGATTATGCTTTCACAGTAAAATGAAGAGAATGAGGTATTGCCTTTCTTAAAGTGTAGAATATCAGAAACAGCACCTTCTCCAAGTTGATTTTTAAGCTTTGCAAGAAGAGCGTCAAGTGCTACTTCCTTTGTCACACAAAAGCGCAGCGTGAGGATGCTTGGTCTTTTTTGGCAGGCATCCTGCGCAAATTGCGTGCATTCTTGAGAGATAACATCCTCGAGTTTTGCATCTTCTTTAGCTTGGCAAACAAGATTCATGTATACTTTTTCAAGAAAATCCAAGCCAATAATTCCAAGAAGCTCATCGCCTACAAGACGGAGGTTAGAGCAGTTTATGCTGCTGGATATCTCCTTGATGACATCGCGTAAGGAAAAGTGATCCCATCTTTTTAGGTCCAAAAAATCATTTAAATTTTTAATAACTTTTTTGGTCGGAGCTTGAGGGCCAAATTTAAATTTACTAGCTACCTCACCTCGTGCATCGACAATTTCCAGTTTTTGTAGTGCAAGCAGGTCGCAAGCTGCAGCGCTCTCATGAGGGGAGGAGTTGTTGTGATCTGTCTGTGCCGTAAAACCACGAGTTCGATTAAGATTATCCGTAATAGTAGAAGTCATAAATAGTATCTCGTTGGCGCAATAATTTACGAAATATGCCCAGATATTAGCAACAAAAACAGGATCACCAGGCATACGCATCAGGCTAAAAGCGAAACAATGATATTAAGTTGTTGTTTGTTAATAAGTTAAAATAAAACAGGATCACCAGGATCTGGCAGGATAAATACAAAAACGATAATAATGATTAAATGATATGAACGATAAAAAATAAAAGAAACCATTCTAATTTATCGTTATCATCGTTTTTGTATTTATCCTGCCCGATCCTGCCAGCTCCGGATCCTGTTATTTTCCTAATAGAAAAGAGGTTCATAAACGTGTCTCAAGCCTATCAATATTCGTAATGTTTTAACAATCAATGTTCTAGTTGTTGTTTTTTGGAGTTAGCCTGATGCGTATGCCTGGTAGGCAAAGACAAAGTTGCAAAGGTTATAGGCTGTGATAGTTACACTAATCGAATGCCGTTGTCTAGAACAGGCCTATTTACCTCTAACGAAAGCCCAAACCCGCTTCTGAGCAGCGAGCGGTATTCCGAATCGGTTTCAATGGTTTTTTCTGTTTTTTTGCCATCTTCTTTTTGGACGTAGATGGTTCCTCGAATCGTTTTAGAACCGCCTGGTGTGGGCAGGCAGCAGAAAATTTCTTGTGCAAAAGGAGAGTGGGCTGATGTTTGATGGTACAGGTTGCGGCTTTCAAAAAAATCAAGCGGGCGGTGTGTTGTTGTAAAATAATAAAGCTTTTTTTCTTTATGGTATAGGGTATATCCAACATCAACCTTTGCGATTCTATATTCTTGCAGATCGTAAGGTGTGTCTAAACAAAATGGTGCAACAAAACCATCTCCCCATCCTACATCCACAAGCCACTCTTTCTGCAATGTAGCGATCAGTACCATGTGTACCGATTCAGTAACTAAGTTGCCGCTAGCATCGGCAAGGTTTGCGACACAAAGCCTCATTTTAAACCCGAGCGCCTCTAAAGCAAAATATAAAAGTGCATTGACTTCGTAGCAGTAGCCGCCGCGCTTTTCTTTAACGAGCTTATTGAAGAGGTTTTTAAACGTAAGCACGATCGGCCGCCCCATCGCAATATCAAACGTTTCAAAAGGAATATTATAGACTTGGGCTGCTTGAATAGATCTGAGATTTTCAAGAGTTGGCTCTTGACCTCCGCTATACCCGATTCGTTTAAAATATTCATGTAATTGAGTACTGTTCATTGTGGCCGAACTCATTGTTAAAGCACAGGTTATATGGCAAATTGGATAATTGGTCAATTATGCTCTTTTTTTTACCGGCCGCTCTCTAAAAGACCGTTCTATAATTTATGGACAAATATCCCATTCATTACTTCTTGCTTCAATGACACATGACTAACAAGCTTTTGACTTGTCCCGCCAGAGGTATCTCCACAAGCGTCAATTCCCGGAGAACTTCCGGTACTCAATTTTAAAAGATTCATTGCAGCATTTAAATCTCTATCATGCACAGCAGTCACATCTCTGCACACTGCCACTGCCTTACTGACAGTGGTAGCTCATTGTACTTGTTCACCACATGCAGAGCATATTTTGCTCGAGGGATAAAACTTGGGGGCTATGATCAATTTTGATCCATACCACTTCGTTTTATATTCCAGCATTCGACGACACTCGTTCCAACCTGCATCAGAAATTTTTCGGCTTAATGCGCGATTTGTTAGCATCTTCTTAACATCCAAGTCTTCAACCACAATAACTGACTTGGTTTTCGCCAGCTTGGTTGTTTCCTTGTGCAAGAAGTCCTTACGGATATTCCGATTCGTTCTGTGCAAACGAGCTAATTTTAATGCTGATTTTTTTCTATTATTGGATCCTTTTACCTTTCGACTATGTTTTTTTGAAGCACGTTTAAGTCGCTTTAGGCTATTGTCTAAGGGCTTTGGAGCATATATCTTGTCACCATTTGAAAGAGCTGCAAAACAGGTTATTCCCATATCTACACCCACCTCTTCTCCCTGAACCGGTGTGGGATCTGCAATTTCTTGTTCTACGGTTAAACTTACATACCAGCGATCTGCCTCTCTTGTAACCGTTGCAGATAAGATTTTTCCTGAGCATTTAGATGTTTCTTTAAGAGTCAGCATCCCAAATCTGGGAAGTTGCAACTTTTTTCCCTCTGCTTTGATCGTTCCGGTAAGCCTGAAACTATCCCGGTCTCCTTTACGTTTAAAAGAAGGAAAACCAACCTGCTGTCCTGTTTTAAGGCCTCTAAAGAAGTTCTGAAAGGCACGATCCAAGTCTCGAAGCGCTTCTTGCGGAGCACATTTAGACACTTCGTACATCCAGGGAAATTCGGTGGTTTTTAGGCTGTTGAGAAGGCGATGCTGTTCGATGGCATTTGTGGACTTTTTTTCTTTTTCGTAGAGATCGATTCTCTTTTGCAGACCCCAGTTAAAAGCAAACCTCGCGCATCCTGCATGTTTTGCAAGTAAAATGCGTTGTTCAATATTAGGTTTAAGCTCGTAACGATAAGCTTTATGTATCTTCATTCTGGATGCACTCTAGGGCACGTTTTGCTTTATTTTTTGCTGATCGCCTTCCGTAAAGGCGCGCACAAAACGATGTTAAAACTTCGATCATATCTTGTACAAGATCATCTTTCACTTCGCCCTGATCAACAACTACAATCTTGCGACCTTGTGCGGCTAAAGATGCTTCTAAAAATTCAAATCCAAAGCGCATGAGTCGGTCATTATGTTCGACGATAATAGTCTTGATAGCAGGATCTAAAAGAAGCTGTTTTAACTTAGAGCGATGTCCATTAAGCGCTGAGCCAATTTCTGTGACGGTTTTTGTTACCGCCCATTTTTGAGAATTTGCAAACTGTAATAACCTGCTAACTTGCCGATCTAGATCACTTTTTTGATCTGAAGAAGAAACCCTGGCGTAGATGGCAACATTACTTTGTTCAGTGGCGACATCTTTAATCAAGATTGTACCTGTTGGCGTCTGTTCTACAGGAACGGGTAATTTACCCTCTTTAAACCAGCGCCATGCAGTCCTGTAGCTTATACCTTGTTTTTTGGCCCATTCACTTAATTTCATGTGGGATAATTTGCTATATTTGACGATATATGCCTACAAAATTGTCAACTGTTGAGAACCCCCATTGACTGCTATTCCTTATATTGTGTATACTATGTATATACAGAGAAAGGAGGTGCATGATGCAATCTCATGTCCAAAAATGGGGTAATAGCCTAGCGCTTAGAATTCCTGTGAACTTTGCTAAAAAACTGAATCTACATGCTGGAAGCTCGGTTACCCTTGAAATCGAAAATGGGCGTCTTGTGGTTCAACTGCCTAAGTATGATTTAGATACGATGCTGAGTGAAATCACCCCTCAAAACGTGCATCATTTGTTACTAGATGACAAAAAAGCGGGGAGTGAGGAATGGTAACCTATACTCCGAAACGAGGCGATATCGTCTGGTTGGAATTTGATCCACAGAAGGGAAAAGAAATTCAGAAGACTCGGCCTGCAGTAGTAGTTTCTCCCTACCAGTATAATCTTAAAACGGGTTTAGGCCTTTTTATGCCAATTACAAGCCAGATAAAGGGATATCCTTTTGAGGTGCTTGTGAGCCATCCGAAAATCAGCGGTGCTGTCCTTTGCGACCAAGTTCGCTCTCTGGATTGGAAAGCCCGCAAAGCAAAATTCATAACCTCTTTGCCATTGGAGCTCATGCAAGATGTCACTGCAAAGCTGAAAGTATTACTAGATTGAGCCCAGCTCCAGCACACCCTTCGGAGGCTGTGAAAAATGTAGCTTCGAGCGCAGCTCTTTGGAGTGCGACAATTTTTTGTCGCTTTCATTTTCGACCACGCACCTTTGCTTCCTTATCGCTTAAGGCGTACAAAACAGATCTACAAGAATCGATAGAGGTGCTTTGTGAACCTTAAGCGATCTTGTGATTAACGTGTGTGCAGAAGCAAAAGCGGCGAAGAATCGCCGCACTCCAAAGACCTGCGGCCGAAGAAAACGTATTTTTTCACAGCCTCTCGGGCGTGCATTTGTTCTCTGCGTTGTTCCCAGGACGCCTTCGGCGGCCTGGGCTATTGGCCATCACTCCTTTCAGTGCGAAAACAGAGGCCTATCGGCCTAAGCGTCGATAAGAAACGACCTCTTAGCCGCCAATGATAAGGAGGGCGAAGACGAAGGCAAAGAGGGCAAAGCTCTCCAAGATGCCGATCGAGACGAAGCATTTTCCGTAGACGGAGGGCTGTTTTAGCGTAGCTTGGATGCTTGCAGCAATTACCTTGCCCATAAAGACGGCAGAGGCCATGAGGGCAAGTCCTACGGCGGCTCCTACGAAGATTGCCGAAATGGGGGAGAGAAGGCCAGCCTGGATGTTGCGGTACATCAGGATCATCAAGATAAAGCCGTAGATCGACTGGGTTGATGGGACCGATGCCATGGCGATGAACTTTCCGTGGCCCTCTTCGGTTTTTGCCATGGCAGCACTTGATGCCATGCCTGCTATGTAGCAGCCGATAGAGCTTCCGCAGCAGCCCATGCTCAACACGATGATTGGGCCGATCTGCTGTAATGCAAAGACGAGACTATCCATATTTCTTTAACTCCTATTCTAATGTCATAAGCTGTAATGGGCGGAACTCTTTTCCGCCGCCATAAAATGAATAACGGTACCATTCTAAGAAATTCAAACGCAAGCCATGTATTGTGCCGCCTAAAATTGCTATCGTCATATTGAGCAGATGGCCAAAGACAATCACAAAAATTGCAAAAAAGAGCGGCATATTGCCCGCCATGCTATTTACCGTTTCACTTACAATAAATCCGGCATAGCCAAGGGCATAAATACGTAGGTAGGAAAGAACGTCGGCAAAAAGCTGTATAGCGTGCGTCCACTCAAAGAGCCCCACAACGCCATGCAGTATAGTTCCGACAACCACTGCAAAACCAAGCCCGAATAAAAGCAGCTGCAGGCCAAACTGTGCGGCCACCTCTCGATTTATTCCAAAGACAAAGTTTACGAGGGAAGTTGCCTGCAAAAAGTGGGGGATGTAAAGGTAGGCTCCAACCACAAACGCAATCCAGCCAAGGCCGACAGGGTTTTTTCTCAGATAGCGAATAAGGCCGGTACAGATATGGATTGCCCCGATAAAGAGCGCCAGCTCCAAGAGCACATTGTCTCGAAACTTATCTGCAATAGGGTGGGGCGAGATATCGCCCGGTCCATGCGCATATAGAAAGGTTTCAGGCGATGTTACGCCCTTAAGCTGCGGATATTTTTTTACGTAGTAGTCGTATACATCATCCTTTTGCTCTATAACGTAGGCCGCTTTTTTTTCTAAAAGCCAGGTCATAAGAGAGTGCTTGCGGAAAAAGTTATTTTGAGAGAGTTCTATCCCAAAAAAGGAGTGGGTAAGTCCGCCCCAGAGGATGCATGTAGAGGCAAGTATTGCCATAAGTACAATAAAACGCTTTGCCTCTTTTGTGCTTTTTTTCATCCTAAATCGCAGTATGAGGGCTGTTATCAAAAAGATAAGGCCGTAGCCGGCATCGTAGACAATCATCGAAAAGAAAAGGGCAAAGGCAAAGAGCACCCAAAGCGATGGGTCTTTATCCTTCGTAGAAGGAGTGTCAAAGATGCGTACAAGGTCTTCTCCAACCTTCGATGTGCCCTCATTTTGCAGGTAGGTGGGTATGTTGTCATGCTTTTCTGCCACCACTTCATCGGAGTAGATGTTGTATTCATCACACAATTTTTTTAGCTCTGCTACTTTGGTAACCGGCACCCAGCCTTCGGCGCTAAAGAGCTGGTTTTCAAGTTCAAGTTCCGTTGAGGCCTCGGCAATCTCAAGGTGTGCATCGTTCAGGCGCAGGATAAGCGCATGGTGCAATAGCACTGTATAGCGCGTAAGGTGGCGAAGCTCTTCTTTTGCTTGGGCAATATCGGCAAGTTCTTTTTTTTGCTCATTTTCAAGCTGAGAAAGCGGCTTTGTAAAGTGAAGTTCGGCAATATCATTTGAGAGTATTGGCTCATTTTCGATTGCGATAAAGTAGTCGAGATCATCTACCTGGTTAACAAGGATTAAGCTTGTAAGGGTGTCGTCAAGATGTTTTATCGTTTTTGCAACAAAAAAGCGAACCTTGCGTTTGATTTGAGCCTCTAACGCTTCAAGCGATGCTACGGAAAATTCTCCAAAGGGGAGCATACGCTGGATTTCATGTTCTATATTTTTAAGATGCTGCTCGCCTACGGCAAGGGTCTCTTTAAGCTCTAACACTCTGGTAGTAATGGTCTCGGCTTTTTCAAGTTCTTTTGAGTGGTCTTCATGGTCTACTACCGGCTCTTCATGTAAGAAGGTGCGCAAAACTTTAATAGCGCCGGCTATCCGCTCAATATCTGCTCCAAGCTCGTGCTTATTTTGTCCCGAAGCTGCGATAAATTCAATAATGCCGGCACTTTGCGCCGCTTTAAAGAAGGCAGCCTTATCATTGACTGCACCTATGAAGAGAAATTTGCGAACGTCAAAGCGCATGAGTTGCTACCTCGTTTTGAGCTTTACGTTCTATAATCTTCATTTTTGCCACCTTTGCCTGCGATACTGCAGCAAGCTGCTGATCTCCAAGGAACACCTTAATTTTTTTGATGTTTCTTTCTGCGCGGGGAATAAGGATCTTTTCAAAGAGGTTTACCCGTATTGTAACTTCGCGAAGCTCCTTTTCAAGGAGCTGGAGCTTCTCATTTACAATCATAAGTTTGGCGTTGGCTTCACTTACTCGTCTCAGGCCCATGATGGCCCCTTCAAGCCAGATAGGGGTCTCAAAAAGGTTGTAGGTGATAGGTGCGTACGTTACGCCTTCAAAGAAGGGAACTTCGGCGCCCGCAATATTTTCATAGCGCTTAGAAATTTTGATGATTTTAGCAAAATGGCTGATGTCGCACGGCAGGTTTTGCGTAAATAACGGGGCAAATTCATCCACCTGCCTCTTTTCTACGTCAAGTTGCTCTTCAAGGGTATATCGCTCAAGGCGTCCCTCGGCAACTTCTGCCTGCAAAAGGGCCTTTTTTAGCTGCAAAGTAGGAAGGTACTTAAACAGCTGGTTCAGCCGGTTTTGCTGAGCTCGCAGCTCATTTTTTGTCATCTTGAGTTCAGCCATCTGCTATAAAACCCTTATGATTCCTTTTGAGCCTGTGCACGGCTATTCCAGTACTTGTCGATTAAGCTCTGCTTGATGCCGACTTGGTCGGGCTTAAAGCATTCAGCAAGGGTTGTCCAGCCCATATCAAGGGCCTCTTCAAGCGACAGGTTTACCTCAAGGTTCATCATCCGCTTTTCAAAAAGGCTCGAGTAGTGAAGCAGCTGCTCGTCCCACTTAGAGAGGCGAAAGCCCATGGAACGGCGCTCGCGCGCCTTTTTTGACTCGGCATAGAGGCGAATCATGGCGTTGGCAAGGTCTCCATGGTCTTCGCGAGTTACTTTGCCAATTACAAGCTGCTTTAGACGCGATAGAGAACCAAATGGGTCGATCCGTGCCTCCATGAAGGTAGAATTGCCCTTCTGTAATATAGCCTGTGTTGTCGGGAATGGGGTGGGTGACATCATCGCCCGGCATCGTAGTAACGCAGACTATAGTGATAGAGCCGCTTGACTCCATGGAAACTGCCTTCTCATAGCGCGAAGCAAGGTCAGAATAGAGCGAGCCGGGATAGCCTCTATTTGATGGTACCTGGTCCATCGTGATGGCAATCTCTTTGATAGCATCTGCAAAGGCCGTCATATCTGTAAGCAGCACTAAGACGTTTAAATCTGCAAGCGCAAAGCGCTCAGCACATGCCAGGGCCATATCAGGCACTAAGACGCATTCTACAGCCGGATCTGTTGCGCGATGAATAAACATGAGCGTTTTATTCATAGATCCCGCTTTTTCAGCGTTGTCGATAAAGGCTTGGTATTCGGCAAAGGTAAGGCCCATGCCGCCGATAATAACGACGTCGGCATCTGTCTGGTTGGCAATACGCATGAGCAGCGCATTGTAGGGCTCGCCGGCTACGGAAAATATGGGGATTTTTTGCGACATTACAAGGCAGTTGAACATGTCGATCATAGGAATGTTTGTTCGTACCATATTGCGAGGGATAATGCGCTTTACCGGGTTAAACGATGGTCCGCCAATGGCAATAGAGTCGCCAACAATGTCCGGCCCTTTGTCTATAGGTACGCCTGAGCCATTAAAGCGCCTTCCGAGGAGCGAGTTTGAAAAGGTCACCTGCATCTGGTGGCGCAAAAATGTTACTTTATCGCCTGTAGATATGCCGCGCGTGCTCTGAAATACCTGCAGGGTCGCTTTATTGCCTTCAATTCGAAGAACAGATGCATAGGCTGTGCGGCCCGATCTTGCATGTCGATGCGTGCAAGCTCGCCAAGTCCTACGTTATCTGCGATAACCGTAATGAGGTTGCCGCGCATGTCTGTAATTTTTTCGTAAGTCGTTCTCATAGCGCCGTCTGTTGGTGAGGTTTAAGCATGTCTTCAATTTCTGCCCGAATTTCTAGGTATCGGGGAGATTCGAAGGCGGTAAAGTTCATGTTCTTAATTTTATTTTGTAAAATTAAGAAGTAGGAGCGAGCTTCATCGTGGCTTGGAAAATGAAATTGCGTGTCAAGGATCCTACGAACAAGCTCAAGAAGGGCAATCTGTCTCGGGATAGGGCAGTAGGCATCTTCTTTGTCAAAGGCGTTTTGCTGCAGGTAGCTAAAGTCATACAGTTCCGACTTTAAAAAGAGGATCATATCCTTACTTGAGGTGCCCTCTTCACCCACAACTTCCATGCGCTTTCTTATTTCATCGCCTTCATGCAAAAGCTCGCCTGCTCTTTTTACGGTAGATCCCCATTCCGGCATATCGTTAGACAAGATTTTAGCTACAGGCTGCAGGTATTTTGACCAAGAGATAAGCGGATCAACGGCAGGGTAGCGCCTTGAGTCTGATCTTTCGCGGGAAAGGCCTACAAAGGATCCTACGACAGCAAGTGTTGCCTGCGTTACGGGCTCTTCAAAGTTGCCGCCGGCAGGAGATACTGCTCCGCAGATAGTCAACGAGCCCACCTTTCCGGTTTTAAGCGAAAGAACTCCGGCTCGTTCATAGAAGGCTGCAATTCTTGAGGCAAGATAGGCCGGGAATGCCTCTTCGCCGGGAATTTCTTCAAGGCGGCCTGACATCTCGCGCATAGCTTGAGCCCAGCGAGAGGTTGAGTCGGCAAGTAAAAGGACGTCAAGGCCCATCTGGCGGTAGTATTCAGCAATCGTTGCACCCATGTAGACGGATGATTCTCTTGCTGCAACAGGCATAGATGAGGTGTTGCAGATAATAACCGTACGCTTCATCAAAGTTTCGCCGGTATGCGGGTCGATAAGGTGGGGAAACTCGCGAAGTACCTCCACAACCTCACCTGCGCGCTCGCCGCAGGCAACAACGACAACGATATCTACTGAAGAGTATTTTGAAAGGTGGTGCTGCAGCACAGTTTTTCCCGCGCCAAAGGGGCCGGGCGTACAAAACGATCCGCCCTTCATCTGCGATAGCTGCGTGTCAATAATGCGAAGGCCGGTATCCATCATTTTCATAGGCTTTATGCGCTCGCCTTCGATAAGAGGAACTTTGATGGGCCATTTTTGAAGCATGGTGATGGCATGCTCTTTGCCGTTTTCATCTTTTACCTTGGCAATCACCTCTTCAATGGTATATGAACCGGCTTTTGCTACCCAGGTCACTTCATACTTTCCATACATTGAAAAGGGGAACATGACGTTGTGGTGGAAGCGGTTTTCAAGGGTGGTTCCCAGTGTGTCGCCGCGCGATACTTTATCGCCCACTTTTGCTTGCGGCTGGTAATCCCAATGCCTTTTGCGATCAAGCGGGGACATGTAGACGCCTCGAGGCAGGAAAAAGCCTGCAAATTCTGCAACTTCTTCAAGCGGGTTTTGAAGGCCGTCGAAGATGCGGCTTAAAAGGCCCGGGCCAAGTTCAGCTTCTAATAGCTCGCCGGTAAAGTATACGGGCGTTTCCAGCTTTACATTGCGCGTGTCTTCAAAAACCTGTACCTTGGCGATGTTGCCGGAAATCTCGATCACTTCTGCTTTAAGCTCTGAGCCCTCAAGCTGTACCATGGCAACTTCACCTTGGCGGATGTTGCCCTCATAGTGCACCTCAAGGAGGTTTCCGAAGGCAGATACTGTTTTACCTTTCGCATTCTGTTTTGTTTCAACTGTCATACTATTTCCATAATCTCTACTGCATCATCTCTTCTGCGATTTCAATTCCTTTCAGTTTGTCAAGCTGAAGCCACTCTTCACAAATTTTTAGCTGTGCCACATAACCTAGTATGCGCTCAAGCGAAAAAAATTCCCACTCGATAATATCTGCAATGTAGGAAAAACGCCACTGGGAAAAGGCCTGGTATAAATCCAAGGGGGCGCCCTTTCTCGACTCATAAAGTGCTTTTAGATCATCGTAGGGAGCTGGAAGGTCGAAGTTCTTGTCTTTTGCTGCTTCTAAAAGCTCTACTATAAAGGGATCATCAGGATCTTCAAAGCGAAGTTCCTCTTCAATATTTCTTCCAAGGTCTTGGGCGCGTATCACTACAAAGGTAAGCCGAGAGTGCCATTCAAAGGTGAGGTAGCGCGAAATAAAGGGATTGGGGTTTTTACTTTCTATCGCAAAGTAAGAACGTAAAAGCTTTGGAAAGTTTTCAATTCGTTCTTTTTTATCGGGAAACTCTTCAAGATAGTCAAGAACATACTGAGGAAGCTTTTCTTTAAAGAAGATGCGCTCTTCCAGTTCATATTGTTCAAGTGTTCCGCCAGACAAGTAGGGCTGCTTTTGCCATATGGAGCGTATGTTTTCAATGTCTACAAGGCGCTTTAAAACGGCAACAGTTTCAAGGTCTTCTTTCTTTAAATTTAGCTCTAAAAGAAACCAAAGTTCCTTAGAACCAAGTTCGACGGTTGATCCTACTCGAAGCGGGGGAAGGAGAGTGGCAAGAAAGTAGTAATTTGCCATAGAGCCTACTCTGAACCAAAAAAGACCTTGCGAAAGTCCTTATGAATATATGATGCTAGTATTTCTTGTAATGCCTTCGACGAGAGGTCAAGAACCATATTTTTACCTGAAATTTTGACGCGTATGCCGCCCGGCAGGTCGGATAATTCCACAGAGTTGTCTTTGAGCTGCTTTAAAATGCTTTGGCTGAGCTCTGCATTGATTGTATCGGCCTTAAACGCTTTCGGAATCTGAACAGAGAGGTCGCTTTTGATGCCATCTTTCTCAATAGCCTTTACAAGCGCTTCAACGAGCGTTCCATAGGAAGCTGCACCACCAAGCTGATCCTTTATCCACTTTTCAAGGTTTGGATTGAAGAGAGACTGTTCTATTTTCTGCTTAAGCATCTCGATAGACTGTTTTGAGGCCTGCTCTAGCGAAGATTGAAATATTTGCTTCTCTTCTTCAAGTGATTTTCTTGTATCCTTAACAGTGTGCTCGGCATCTTTATTTGCCTGGTGGAGAATGCGCTCAGCTTCCTTGCGGGCGTTTTCGATGATCGCTTGCGCCTCTTCCTTTGCAGGGTCAAGCGTTTCTGTACGAATTTTATCGCAGATAACTTGTATTCGTGTTTCAGCTTTTTCTAATTCAGGCATAGTACATCTCTTAAAGTTTGAAGCAGTATATCGCGTTGTTGGAGTATTTGTGCAAGTTTTATTCGAAGGGACTAAAAGGACCAAAAGGACATAAAGGACCAAAAGGACAGTCGCCCAGCGTCCTTTTCGTCCTTTAGGTCCCTTTGGTCCTTTATGTCCCTTTAGTTAGGATCAATTTTTCGTTGCAAACATTGGGTCAGGTCTCTACGATAATTGGTATTTATTTTGGAATAGGACTATTTATGGCAGTAAAGAATAAACTTGTCGCACAAAATCCTCTCATTTTACGTTGCCATCGCCTGATGGAAGCCTTTGCGAAATCAGATGACGAACGCGACTTCTATCTCGACCGCTTCGAAGGTTTTTTGGTCTATGTCGATCTTGATAAATCACAAGAGGAGCTTGATGAGCTTGAAAAGGAGCTTAAAACAAATTCTGATCGCTACTGTATGATCCCCAAGCTTACCTTTTACGAAGTAAAAAAGGTGATGGAAGGTTTTGTTAACGAAAAGGTATATGACATCGATACCAAAGAAAAACTTTTAGATATTATCCAGTCCAAAGAGGCGCGCGAAAACTTTTTAGAATTTATCTACGACCATCATACTGAACTTGAAAAGTGGCAGCAGTATTACCAAGAGCGTTTCCGCGTCCGTATTATTGAGTGGCTCCGAAACAATCAGTTTGACTTTGTCTTCGAAGAGGACCTTGAGATGACGAAGTCGCTCTGCGAAAAACTAAAGCTCAACCTTTTTGTGCCAAAAGTACAAAAAGACCTTGTCACGCAGCGAAAGAACCTCGTTGCAAAGGCCAAAACCTACTATTCCAGCGAAGCGTTAAACCCACGTCCAAAGCGCGGGCGCCCTCCTAAACAGGTTGCAAAAGTTGAAACGGAGCCTCAATTTTCACAAGATATTTATACGACCATCCCAAAGATGATAAAGTCCTTCCTTTTTTCGCCGGACTATCACGGCTCTGCGGCGATCTTTACATTCTCCGGCAAGTTTGCCTCAGAAGAGGACCTCCTTGCCCACAGAAAGCAGCAGCTTACAGGCGCTGTAAACCTCGACATGCAAAACTTAAACCAGAAGCTTGCAGCCCTCAGAACGCTCTCTAGTAACTGGAACCTCGATGGCAAACTAGGAGGCCAGCCAGAGGCCTTGGAAGAACCTTTGGAAGTGGAAGTTGAAGAAGATGAAGAAAGCTACAAAAAGTCTTCGCCAAAAGCAAAAAAGCTCGATGGCAAAAAGGTAAAAGAGGTGAAAAAGACAAAGCCTTTACCTCCTGTAAAAGCTAACAAATTTATTTCCAAACCTGTTTCTAAACTTGCTGCCAAGCCTGCTGCCAAACCTGCTTCCAAACCCGTTCCCAAAAAGGTACCTGTCGCCGTTAAAAAAAGCCCCCCCAAAAAGGAACAGGCGGTAAAATCGCAGAAGATGCGTCTGCGTCCGCTGTCTAAAAAGACAACGCCCGCTCCCAAGGCAAAGATAGTTCCCACTAAGGCAACAGCTCCCGTAAAAGCAAAGGCCCAGCCGCTTAGAAAGCTCCGGCCCAGAAAAAAAAGATAACGAAGGAAGATGACAATGGCGCGCCAACCAAAAATTTTAGCCTTTGCAGGTAGTTTGAGAAAGGATTCTTGCAATAAAAAGCTTGTCAAAATTGCTGTAAAAGGCGCTGAAGAGGCTGGAGCTATAGTCACCTATATCGACCTTAAGGACTATCCGTTGCCAATCTACGATCAGGATATTGAAGATGCAACAGGTATTCCTGAAAATGCCCTTAAGTTAAAAGAGCTCATGCTTTCGCACGATGGCTTTTTAATTTCCTGCCCAGAATATAACAGCTCCATGCCGGCAGTCTTTAAAAACGCTATTGATTGGACATCGCGCATATCAAAGGCGGGCGAAGTCTACCTTTGCTGCTTTATTGACAAGGGAGTGGGCCTTCTAAGCGCATCTCCCGGAGCTCTTGGCGGCATGCGAGGCTTGGTGCATGTACGATCGATGTTTGGCAATATCTTTAGTCACGTTATTCCTCAGCAAAAAAGCATTTCACAAGCATACGATGCGTTTGATGACGCGGGCAACTTAAAGGACCCCAAAGCGCAAGCGGATGCTAAGAACGTAGGCAGCAAGCTTGCTGACTTTCTCAAAAAATTTGCAGCTGCTGGCGCAAAGTAGAAATATCCGAGCTTTCGATCCCACATCCTCAAAAAAAATTGCTTGAAGCGATCCTGCGAAAGTTTTATAATCCCTGTTTATTTGAGTAGAAGTGTGAAAAGACTTTTTATTGCGATTAGTTTAATAGGGCTGCTTTATTGGGGATATATGAAAAGTATCGATAACTTTTCTATTTCCAACATTAGCCTAAATAATTGGGTAAAGATAAAAGATGCCCCGTTCCCTACTCCAGAGCAAATAGCAGTTGCATCAGAAATACTTGAACAGCCCTTTCGCTATATGGGAAGGGGTCGTCAATGCTTTGTTTTTGAAAGTGAAGATGGGAATTATATATTAAAATTTATTAAGTGTCAGAGAGTCAACGTCTCGACGCTTTATGAGACCTTTCCGCTGCCTAAATTTTTAGATAAAAAAAGAAAAGCAAAGATCAAAGAAAGGCGCGATCGCCTCAAACAGCTGTTAACGAGCTATTCATTAGCTTTTGATCCGCTTACGAGCCAAACAGGGGTGCTCTTTTGCAGTATCCAGCCAATGGCCCCCTTGCAAAAACAGGTCACCTTGATTGATAAGCTTGGCATGAAGCATAGTCTTGATATGGCTCAAGCGCCCTTTGTTTTGCAGCAAAAAGGGACTAAGGTGATGCCTTTGCTTAAAGAGCTTCTTGCAAAAGGCGATAAAAAACAGCTTAAAGTTCGCCTAAACCAGCTTGTCGACCTTTTTGTTGAACGCTCCAAAACAGCCGTCATAAATCCCGATAACTCCCTTTTTAGGCATTGCAATATCGGCTTTACCAAAACGCGCGCAATCTATTTAGACGTCGGAACCTTTGTCCGTCGCCCAAAAGCAAGCAGGCGAAAATACCTCAAAGAAGAGCTCAACCAACTCAGACCAGTTCTCGACTGGCTGAAAAAGCATGATGAAAATTTGGCAGATTATTTTGAAAAGCGATTAAACCAAGAAAGGACATAAAAGACATAAGGGACATAAAGGACAGTGGTTATGTCCTTTATGTCCCTTATGTCCTTTTGGTCCCTTTGGTCCTTTTTTGTTACTTCGTGGTATGTGCCGCAAGTATCGCTAATAACAGCAGCGCCACGATGTTTGCGATCTTGATCATTGGGTTGATGGCAGGGCCTGCGGTGTCCTTGTATGGGTCGCCTACAGTATCGCCTGTCACGGCAGCTTTGTGGGCTTCAGAGCCCTTGCCGCCATAGTTGCCCTCTTCAATGAGCTTTTTCGCGTTATCCCATGCGCCGCCGCCGGACGTCATCGAGAGACCCACAAAAAGGCCCGTTACAACAACGCCAAGGAGCATTGCGCCAAGAGCTGTAAAGGCAGCTGTTTGGCCGGCTGTCCAGTCTATTACAAAATAGAGTACAACAGGAAGGAGTACCGGTAGAAGTGACGGCACGATCATCTCTTTAATTGCAGCCTTTGTCAACAGGTCTACTGCGCGGCCGTAGTCGGGTTTCTGAGTGCCCTTCATAATGCCAGGAAGTTCATGGAACTGGCGGCGAACTTCAACGACAACTGCGCCTGCAGCTCTTCCTACAGCCATCATGCTGCATGCACCAAAGAGGTAGGGCATCAAGCCGCCTATGAATAGACCCACTACAACGTAGGCGTTCTGGAGGGAAAATTCTGCGCCATGGCCTGGGAAGTAGTGCTGTAGATCTTCTACGAAGGCAGAAAAGAGTACAAGTGCTGCAAAGCCGGCAGATCCTATAGCGTAGCCTTTAGTTACAGCTTTTGTGGTGTTGCCAACAGCGTCCAAAGCATCGGTTGTTTTACGAACCTCGGGAGGAAGGTTTGCCATTTCAGCAATGCCGCCTGCGTTATCTGTTACGGGGCCATAGGCATCTAGTGCTACAACCATACCGGCAAGGGCAAGCATGCTTGTTGCTGCAATGGCCAAGCCGAAGAGGTTTGCATTGGAGTAGGCTACCAAAATGCCGCCGCAGATAACAAGTACCGGAAGGGCTGTTGCTTCCATAGAAACAGCAAGGCCTTGGATGACGTTTGTACCATGGCCTGTGGTAGAGGCTTTTGCAATGCTTATAACAGGGCGGTATTTTGTCATCGTGTAGTATTCTGTAATCCACATCAGAAGGCCGGTTACTGCAAGGCCTGTAAGGATGCAGTAAAAGAGGTTCATGCCGGTAAAGGTGTGGCCGTTGACAGTATAGGCAGTATCCAAGCCAAGCATATTTTTTGTTAAAAAGAAGAGGCCGATGGCAGAAATTACTGCTGTGCTGAAAAAGCCTTTATAGAGGGCATTCATGATGTCATTTTTCTTGCCAAGGCGTACAAAGTAGGTACCCGCAATAGTTGCCAAGATGCAAAATGCACCGATTGCAAGAGGGTAGAGCATCATCGTTTCTAGAAGCGCGCCGGTGAAAAATACACCTGCAAGCAGCATTGTACCGACTAAGGTGACAAGGTATGTCTCAAAAAGGTCAGCTGCCATGCCTGCGCAGTCGCCAACGTTGTCGCCAACGTTATCGGCAATAACAGCCGGGTTTCTTGGATCGTCTTCCGGGATGCCGGCTTCTACCTTGCCAACAAGGTCAGCGCCAACGTCAGCACCCTTTGTGAAGATACCGCCGCCAAGACGGGCAAAGATTGAAATAAGCGATCCGCCAAAGCCAAGGCCAACAAGTGCTTCAAGCTGGGTGCGGATATCTACGCCTTGAGCCTTTAAAAAGAGGGTGTAGCCGGTGATGCCGAGAATGCCAAAGCCTACAACGAGAAGGCCGGTAACAGCACCTGAAGAGAACGACACTTTAAGCGCTTTTGCAAGGCCCTCTCTTGCCGCCTCAGTTGTGCGGACGTTTGCGCGAACAGAGATGTTCATGCCGACGTAGCCTGCAAGGCCGGAAAGGACTGCGCCAATTAAAAAGCCAATGGCAACATACATGCTTAGCAGCCATGCCAGGCCAATAAAAATGACGACACCAACTATGCTAATTGTAAAGTACTGTCTATTGAGGTATGCCATTGCGCCCTCTTGAATGGCGTTTGCAATTTCTTGCATCCGTTCATTTCCTTTACTGAGGGCAAGTATTGAGCGGATCATGTAGAGTCCGAAGAGCAGGGCGACGACGCCGCATGCGAGTATGAGACCATATGCAACGGTATTCATTAACACTCCTTTATGGGTTAAATAACGGAAAAAAGTACTAGACTACATAGTAAAAATCAAGAGAAATTCGACTGATAGCCGCGACGATCGCGACCTCTGAAGAGAAATTAGAGCACTTGAAACAAACCTTTCTGTGCTGTATACCTGTCCTAAAACTCAAAACCGAAGTAAAAAATGAATTTTCAAGAAAAACTTACTACTTATGCCAATCTCCTCGTGGCTCACGGCTTAAATGTGCAGCCAGGGCAAATCGTCAACATCACAGCAGAGCTTTTTCATCGCGAATTTGTACAGCTCTTAGTAAAGGCGGCCTACGACAAGGGGGCAAAATTTGTAAACGTTGATTTTATAGATCCAAAAATCGCCAGGTGCCGTCTTACTGAGTCAAAAAAAGAGGAATATCTTACCTACCTTCCTCGCTATGTGGCTGCCAAATATGATGAATTTATCGATGAGGAGGCAGGCGCCTGCGTGTTGAGGCTTGTGGGAAGCGAAGACCCTGATTCTCAAGCCGATCTTCCTGCGGACAAGGTAAATGCCGTGCAGATGGGTCTGAGGGCTAGCCTTAAGCGCTATTACGTAGAGGGAGCAGGCAAAAAGAGGGTGCAGTGGACAGTAGCTGCCGCCAGCACACCGGCTTGGGGAAAAAAGGTGTTTCCCGAGCTTGACGAAGAAAAAGCATATATAGCGCTCTGGGAGGCTATTTTTGCCATCTGCCGTGCAGATAAGAAGGAGTGTATCCAGGCATGGGAAAAGCACCAGGATATACTGCATGCACGTGCTAAAAAATTAAATGACTTAAAAATTCGTGAGCTTCACTTTGTAGGGCCCGGAACTGATTTAAAAGTCTATTTATCACCCAAAGCGCGCTTTCGTGCAGGCAACGACAAGAGCCAAAAGGGCGTTTTATTTGAAGCAAACATTCCTACAGAAGAGTGCTTTACCACACCTGACTTTCGTTTAACAGAGGGCAAAGTGCGCGTTACGCGGCCTGTACAGGTTAATGGCAAGCTTGTAAAAGATCTCGAGCTCGAATTTCATAAAGGTGAAATTACAAACTTTACAGCATCCGTTGGCGCCGATCAGTTTGCAGCCTATATCGCAAACGACCCGGGCGCAAAACGGCTTGGGGAGGTTGCTTTAGTGGGAATAGACTCTCCGGTTTATCAAAGCGGGCGGCTTTTTGAAGAAATTTTATACGATGAAAATGCCGCATGCCACATTGCGATAGGCTTTGCCTACAGTCACTGTTTAGAAGGGGGCGCCCAGATGTCTCAGCAAGAGCTTCAGGATGTTGGCTGCAACGAAAGCTACGTGCACACCGACTTTATGATCTCTACAGAAAAGGTAGACGTCTTTGCAACAGGCTATGATGGAAAAAACTTTGATCTTATTCGCAGTGGAGCCTTTGTCATCTGATGAAACGTGATAATGACCTAGTGCCCCGTTTTTGGTTTTGCGTGCTCTTTACCTTTCCCTTTTTTGTACGAACTATTGAACCGCATATACAGTGGCTCTTAGCAACCATCGTCCTAGCAGTTGGCAACTGGTCATTTTTTCTAAAAGCCTACTCAAAACGGCTTACGGTCTACACGCTCTTTGCAGTAAGCCTTGGCGTTCTCTATCTCTATAGCATGTTGGAAAGCATTTTTGGGTCGGGCCATACTCTTTTTTATGGGATGGTGGGTGCTGTAACCGTTCTTATCTTGCTCGAGCAGATCTTTGAAAGGTCCGTGGAACGAAAACTTGACTGGGAGTTTGCGCGCCTTGCTCAAAATACGCCAAAGACAGCCCATAAACTGCTCATCGATGGCCGCATCGAAGAGGTAGCAGCAGATAGTCTAAAAAATGACGATACAGTACGGGTTGAAAAAGATGAGATTATACCGGTGGATGGCATCATCTTTTCAGGCGATCTTCTTGTAGATGGAATAAATCCTGTTGTGAAAGAGGCTGGGGTCGGAGCTATGGTTTTTGCAGGAAGTAAAAACCTCAAGGGGACAGCCCTTGTTCGCGCAGTTCGTACAAAAAATGAAACACTATTTAGCCAGGCCCTTGAGACAGCCAAGCAGGCCATCAATAGTCCATCACCCCTTGAAGAGAACTCGGGAAAAATCGCCTCCGGAATCATCGTAGCTGCATTAATTCTTTCTTGTATCGGCATGCTTTTTTGGTCGCTTTTTTCCGGCATGGCAAACGCCGTGCTTGTTGTAAGCACAATTTGCATAACAGTCGCTCCATGCGGACTTCTTCTCTCTTCTTCTATCCTCAAGCGGGCAAGTGTCATCATGAGCGCAAAGTTGGGCATTGTCGTTCGTGTAATGAAGGCTTTTGAAGAGGTGGCAGCCTGCAATATGCTTGTTGTCAATAAAAACGGTACTTTGACAGAAGGGGCGCCTGTTATTGTATCCATAGATCCGGCCGAAGGCCATACGGTAGATGAGCTGCTTATTTGTGCGGCAAGCTTGGAAGCGCCCTCAATTCATCCTTACGCGCGCTGCATTGTTGAAAAGGCTAAATCGTTAAATCATATTTTTGATGACGTAGAGCTGCATGAAGAAGTTCCGGGACTTGGCGTAAAAGGCACCATTGGCACTGATGTGTGCCTTATGGGCGATGAAAAGCTTATGGCAGGTATCGACCTATCCTACTTTAAAGTGCGTGCAGAAGATATGCGCAAGCAGGGCTATATTGTACTTTTTTGTGCTAAGGGAACAAAACTTTTAGGCGTTATAGTGCTTTCAGATCCTATTAGAAAAGATGTTCAGTCGACATTGAAAGCCTTTAAAGAGCACGGTTTTTCACTTTTTTGCCTTTCCGGCGATAGAAGAATTACTGTAGTACAGCTTGTAAATGCCCTTGGCTTTGACCGCTTTCAGGCGGAAGCACCGGCTCTTACAAAAAGTCATACGGTCAAAAAGCTGCAAAGTGAAGGAAAATCCGTACTTATGCTCGGAGAGCCTGAATATGATTCGATAGCGCTCTCTCAAGCAAATAGCGGCGCCTCTCTTGGAACAAAAGGCAATATTTTACAAGAAAAAGCGCCCATTGTACTTTTAAGAAAAGATCTTGCCTCAGGTCTTAGGCTTTACACTCTCTCTAAGCGTGCCGAGAGTCTTTCAAAACAAAACTTTGCAATATCGATTCTCTATACAATCCTTGCAATGCTTCTTGCGCTCTTTGGGGAGTTTGGCCCCAGTCACGGTGCGCTTTACATGCTGCTTATCACCATGGTAATGGGCATAAATTCTCTTCGACTTTTCCTTATTGATCAAAAAAATTAGCACAATTGTATTTTTTTCTTGTGAAAAAATCCTGAGTATGGCTTCTTCATAACTGCACGCCGGTTGGTTGACGTGTGGCATCGGAAGCAATTTCAATGCGATCAAAAACTATAAAAAATATGAGGAAACGATGATGAAAATGAGAGTGCTGGCTGCAATGCTAGCAACCCTGTTTTGCGTAGGCACTGCCAACGCTCAGAGCAGTTCAAGCTCTAGCGACTGCAGCAGCTCAAGCAGCGAACATACTGGTCCTCGCGGTCCGAAGGGTCCACGCGGCGAAAGAGGTCCACGAGGTAAAAAAGGATCTAGCGGACATGATGGCTCTACCGGTAAGCGTGGTCACAAGGGTCCAAAGGGCTCAAGCGGCTCGTCAGGTAAGAAAGGGCCTAAAGGTCCAAAAGGATCTTCCGGTTCACATGGACCAAGAGGTCCTCGTGGAAAAATGGGTCCACGCGGCCACAAGGGCTCAAGCGGCTCCACTGGTAAGCATGGTAAAAAAGGTCCAAAGGGCGACCATGGTTCATCAGGTAAGACCGGCCATAAAGGTCCAAAAGGTCCAAAAGGCGATCGCGGTCCACGCGGTCCAGAAGGCCATCGCGGCCACAAGGGCTCAAGCGGCTCAACTGGTAAGCATGGTAAAAAAGGTCCTAAAGGCTCAACCGGTAAACATGGCCCAAGAGGTCCTCATGGCAAAATGGGTCCACGCGGACACCATGGTGCAAGCGGATCTACAGGTAAAACCGGCCATAAAGGTCCAAAAGGCGAGCGCGGTCCAAAAGGAAAAGAGGGTCCACGCGGTCACAAAGGTGAACACGGCTCAAAAGGTAAAAAAGGTCCTAAGGGATCAAGTGGTTCATCAGGTAAGAGAGGCCATAAAGGTCCAAAAGGTCCAAAAGGCGATCGCGGCCCACGCGGTCCAGAAGGCCATCGCGGACATAAGGGCTCATCAGGCTCTACCGGTAAGCATGGTAAAAAAGGTCCTAAGGGCGACAAAGGCTCAAAGGGCAACCATGGTCCAAGAGGTCCTCACGGCAAAATGGGTCCACGCGGACACAAAGGTGAAAGCGGATCTACAGGTAAAACCGGCTTTAAAGGTCCAAAAGGCCCTAAAGGCGATCGCGGTCCAAAAGGAAAATCAGGAGCATCAGGTGCGTCTGGTTCCAAAGGTCCACGAGGTCCAAAAGGTCCTAAAGGCGACAAAGGCTCATCAGGTAAGCGCGGTCCTAAGGGCGAGCGCGGACCAAAAGGTGAACATGGCGCAAACGGTGCTAGCGGATCAACCGGTAAGCGCGGTCCTAAGGGCGAGCGCGGACCAAAAGGTGAACGCGGACCAAAAGGTGAGCGCGGCCCACATGGTCCTAAAGGATCAGCTGGTAAGCACGGTCCAAAGGGTTCACATGGAAGCAAAGGTCATAAGGGTTCCAAGGGTTCTAAGGGCTGCAAAGGCTCTAAGGGTTCACGCGGAAGAACCGGTCCTGCTGGCCAGTGCCCAAATGCAACACTAGACTTTGCAGACTTCTATGCTGCAGGTGCTGTTGCAAACGCTTCACGTGTTGTGCCAGGAACTGCTGTAAGCTTCCCTAAGAATGGGTCGTTTACAAGCACAAATAGCATCCAGCGTGCAGGCAATGATAGCTTTACTTTGGCAAAGCCAGGTACATACCTCGTTATGTTCCAAGTAAACGCATCTCAAAAGGGCTCGCTTGTTGTAGGTCTTGATCACGGCAAAGGTGTCGAGGAGCTAGACTTCACAACAGCAGGCAATGATGGATCATCAGGACAGATTGTTGGAATGTCTGTTGTTACAACAACACAGCCAAATGCCAAGCTTTCTATCCGCAATCCATCTGCACAAACAGATGCATTGCTGGTTGCTCCAACAGCTGGATCAGCAAACCCAGTTGCAGCACGCCTAGTAATTACAAAACTCCACTAATTTAGTGTTGTTTTAGTAGTTCTTAAGAGGCTCTTGCAGGTAAAACCTGCAAGAGCCCTTTTTTTTATCTTTATTCTTTAGCGCGGATGCGGCGATCGATTTCCTGCAGGCTATCGATGGCGTGCTGCCAGGCTGTGTAGATCTGCTTTAGGCTGTTTGCCCGAAGATCGCCGATGACGAAGAGGTTTGCAACGGATGTTTCGCTATTTTCATCGGTAAGTACAAGGCCCTTTTCATCCACTTCTGCACCAAGTGAGAGCGCCAGGCTGTTGTTTGGACGTATGCCAAGTGTTACAAAGCCAATTTCTGCCTCTACGGTATTGCCGGATTCCACGGTAAAGCCATTGAGGATGCGAGCTTTTGCATCGCCAACAATGGCTGTGATAGGTTCCTTAACAATATTTATATTTTTTTCTTGAAGCTTTGCGAGGGTCTCTTCAGTAATCGTAGGCTCAAAACCATTTGTAAGCATGGTGAGGGCAGGCGGTGAGTAGCGGCTATGTAAAAGGAGTGCATTAAGTGCTGCGGTTTCAGAGTAGCCTATAACTACTGTTTTTTTGTTTAGGCACCTATGACCATCGCACAGTATGCAGTAGGCTACAAGCTGTTTGTTTGCAAAGGGCAAAATGGTTTTATGTGTGCCGTTTATGTGCGGCTGCTCGTCCATGATGCCGGTTGCAAGTATGATATGGCGAGCTTTGTAGCTATTTCCGGACATATCATAGATTGTGAAAGTATCATCTTGTTTTTCAATTGACAGCACAGAATCATCTACCACATGAAGGTTGTGGCCAAATGGGCTGGCGGCAATTTCGGCAAGCGTCTCATCGCGCAGCTGGTTAAGTGTGCGTGTGTAGTGTGCAAGGCTTGGGATATTATCAACTTTTCGAACCCAGTGGCCGCGCGAGCGTTTACGCTCTTTTTTAAGACCGGTAAAGAGAAGTGCTTGGCGGTTTGAGAGTGTAGCGCGCTTTGCCGCCATGGTGCCGCCGGCCCCGGCACCAATGATCGCAATAGGGTATACCTGCGTATCTTCAGTTGTTGCCGAACAGCTTGCAGTTAAAATAAGTAGAAGAAAAAAGTATTTACTCATAGTTCGGAAATTATAAATTAGTAAAAATAGAATATCAATGAGAAATACATCCGCAGTAATCTCGACTTTGTACAAAATTTGGCCTCCTCGAGACCGAGACCGAGACCGTGACCGAGACCGTTATTTTTGGCCTACACTAACAGGAGGCAAAAAATGACGGTCACGGTCACGGTCTCGAGGAGGCCAAATTTTGTACAAAGTCGAGGTAATGTAAAATATTTGGTAATTTGCCATTTCGAAAAAATGGCCTCTCTTGCGGTGATTTTTTCTTGTGTAATAATATAAGTTTTTTGATATACTATTTGCACTTATGACAAACCAATCTGAAATTATGCTAGAGTGCCTTAAAAGGCGCACCTTTGCCATTATTAGCCACCCCGATGCGGGTAAGACGACCCTTACAGAGAAGCTTTTGCTCTATTCCGGGATGATCCATACTGCAGGTATGGTGCGGGCTCGAAAGGGCAGAAGAGCTGCAGCCTCTGACTGGATGGCTATGGAGCAAGAGCGCGGCATTTCTATTACCGCTTCTGCCATGCAGTTTACCTATAAAGATTGTGTTATCAACGTTCTTGATACCCCCGGCCACGAAGACTTTTCAGAAGATACCTACAGAACGCTTACCGCTGCAGACTGTGCTATCATGGTGATTGATGCAGCAAAGGGCGTCGAGAAGCAGACAAGAAAGCTTTTTGAGGTGTGTCGTCTGCGAAAAATTCCCGTACTTACCTTTGTAAACAAGATGGATATGCTGGGACGCGAGCCGCTTGACCTTATGGACGAGGTAGAGACGGTGCTTGGCATCCACTCTTTTGCTATGAACTGGCCGCTTGGCCTTGGCAAGGAGTTTAAAGGGGTGTATGACCGCGTACATAAAGAGTGCCTTTTTTTTCAAAGGGCCTCTGTAGGCGGCGCTCAAAAGGCTGAAATTACGCACCTTGCGATAGATAGCCCAGAAGCTATAGCCATGATACCTGATCTGCAAAAGCTAAAGGATGATCTTGAGCTCCTAGAGATGGCTGGCAACGCCTTTGATCACAAAGAGTTCCTTGCAGGCAATGTTACGCCGGTATTTTTTGCATCTGCCCTTACAAACTTTGGTATTGAGCCATTTTTTGATGCCTTTATCCATCTTGCTCCATCACCTCAGCCGCGCATTGTAGATGGCGATAATGGCCAAGAGTTGATAATAGATCCTATGCTCATGCCCTTTAGCGGCTACATATTCAAGCTGCAGGCTAACATGGATAGGCGCCATCGCGACAGCATGGCATTTTTGCGCATCTGCTCAGGCCGTTTTGAGCGCGATCTTGTGGTAAAGCATCATCGCCTCGGCCGAGAAATCCGCCTTTCAAGACCGCATGGGATGGTTGCCGGCGAAAGAACAACGCTTGACTATGCCTATCCGGGCGATGTCATCGGCGTTATAAACCCAGGTCTCTTTAGTATTGGCGATACCTTGTCGCTAGGAGGAGGCTTTGCCTTCAAACCACTGCCGCAGTTTCAGCCTGAAATCTTTGCTCAAGTGAGCCCGCAAGATGTTGGCAAAAGAAAATCGTTTGATAAGGGCGTTCTCCAGCTTACAAGCGAAGGTGCGATCCAGCTCCTTCGTCCCTACGATGACCTTGGCTACTCTATATTTGGCGCCGTCGGCCAGCTCCAGTTTGAGGTAATGCAGTACCGCCTTCGCGATGAATATGGCGTTGAAACAACCCTCACGCCCCTTCCCTATGCAACAAGTGCCTGGCTGCTTGGCGACCTTGCCACCTTTAAAAAGCCAACAAACGCCATGCTGGTTCAAGACAGGCAGTCTCGCCCTGTCATCCTCTTTTCAAGCCCTTGGGAAAAGCAGTACGCTCAAAAACAGAACCCCGATCATCAGTTAGTCGACATTCTTTAACTATTCTCTGGACAAGAGGCTCCTTTTTAGGTAAAAGGGCGAAAATGTCATCAGGGGACTCATGTTTAAAGACTACCTGCAGCTTACAAAACCCGGAATTATCTTCGGCAATCTAGTGACCGCTGCGTGCGGCTTT
Source organism: uncultured Chlamydiales bacterium (assembly GCA_963826935.1). Lineage (GTDB taxonomy): Bacteria > Chlamydiota > Chlamydiia > Chlamydiales > FEN-1388 > SZAS-7. The sequence continues at coordinate 92,200 of CAWGYH010000012.1, forward strand.
TCACTTGCTTCTAAAGGCCATTTTTCATTTCCGCTTTTCTTTGCAATGCTACTTGGCCTGGCTTTAGTTATCGCCTCAGCTTGTGTCTGGAATAACTACATAGACCGCCAAATGGATGAAAAGATGACGCGCACCAAGGATAGAGTGCTTGTCCGAAAGGCAATTTCAGTAGAAAGTGCCTCAGCCTTCGGCCTGATCCTTGGCTTTTTTGGCATTGGGCTGCTATCTGTTACCACAACACTACTTGCAACCGCACTTGCGGCCTGCGGCTTTTTTATCTACGTAGTGGTCTATAGCCTGTCAAAATATCGCACAAGTCAAGCAACGCTCATTGGAAGCATTGCAGGTGCAGTACCGCCCGTAGTGGGCTATACAGCTGCAAGCGGGGCGCTTGATTTTGCCGCGCTTATCCTTTTTTCGATTGTAGTCCTTTGGCAGATGCCGCACTTTTATGCCATTGCCATGTACCGTCTTGAGGACTATTCACGAGCCTCCATTCCGATCCTTCCCATCATCAAAGGCAGCTTTACTGCCAAGGTGCATATGCTTCTGTACCTCATCGCCTTTAGCGCTGCATGCTTTTTACTCTATTTTTATGGCTACGCAGGCTATTCCTACCTTACCGTGAGCATGCTTTTGTCGATTTCATGGCTCTTTCTTGCCTGCACAGGATTTAAAAAGCAGACAGATGACAAACTCTGGGCGCGCCAGATGTTTATCATGTCCCTTGTGGTAATAATGTCGCTTGCTGCCGTGATCATGTTTTAAACAAGATAGCCAAGATAATACAAGATACACAGGATAACAGAACAAAAAACAGGATAGGCAGGCATACGCATCAGGCTAACTGCAAATTAAAAAAATAACAGGATAGACAGGATCGCCTTCGGCGGCAGGATAGAAAACAGCGAGAAGGGCAATGGTTTCTTTCGTGACAAATATCAGTTCCGGAGGAACGTCTTAATCATAGCCCACGGTGTAGCTCCAGAGGGGCAACCCGTGGGTATAGGGTAGAAAATAAAAAGAATCGCGTGAGCGACGTATTAAGCCGTCGCATCCGCGACTTGATGGTTTTTTTGTGCCACACCCACGGTTTGCACCTCTGGTGCTACACCGTGGGCTATTATTACACCGTTCCTCCGGAACTGAAAATTGCTATAATATCTGTTTTTTGATCCTGCCCGATCCTGCCAGCGTAGCGGGATCCTGTTATTTTTTTGTTCTATCTGTATATCTTGTTATTTTGTTTCAACATCCTGTACACATCTAAAGCCGAGATGGTTTAGGCCTGTGTCAGGAGCTGTTTTCATGCGGGCTGTGATTTCGTAGCCTTTGCAGTAGCTTGCGTGGCAGAGGAAGGAGCCGCCGCGGATTACGCGCTTTGGAGTGTAGGGCTCTCTTGGATCGTAGCTTGCTGTGGGGCCTTTTGGGTTTACTGAAAGGCCTTTTTTGGCCTCTTGTTCGTAGTATGAATCAGTATAAAAATCGCCGCACCACTGCCAGACATTTCCTGCCATGTCGTAGAGGCCGTAGGGATTTGCAGGATGTGCTTTGACAGGGGTTGTTCCATAATAGCCGTTTGCTTTTGTGCTTTTGTGGGGGAAATTTCCATGCCAGATGTTGCACTGAGGATTTTTTTCAGAAAATTCCTCATTTCCCCACGTATAGAGAGCGTTGTCTCTATTTGCTCGGGCGGCATATTCCCATTCAGCCTCTGTTGGAAGGCGCTTTTTTGCCCATTGTGCATAATTTTGAGCATCATACCAAGAGATATGCACTACTGGGTGCTCCTCTTTTCCCTCGATTGAACTATTTGGGCCAAGAGGATGTTTCCAATTAGCACCCTCTTTCCAGGACCACCAGGCGTGGCAGTTTGCATACGATACCGGGCCATCTGTTGGGGTAAATACTAAGGATGCTGCAACAAGTGATTCTGCAGGAGGCTGGGGAGTTCCTGGAGGAACCTGGCTCATAATTTCTTCCATAGTAGGCGCTTTTTCTGCGGTTGTTACATATCCAGTTGCTATAACAAATTCCTGAAACTGTCTATTTGTAACGGGAGTGATATCCATAAAAAAACTATTAACTTTCACCTTGTGAGCGGGGCGCGAATCGGCGCGTGCTTCATCTGAGGAGGATCCCATCGTAAACTCACAACCCGGAATGTAAACCATCTCTTTTGGTGCCGATGGGCTTGTTCCAATAAGTGCGCTAGAGGCACAGAGAAAGGTGCAAAGTGCAAGATAGGGCTTCATTTCATCCTCCTGGGGTTGTCCGCACATTAATAAAGGGATGTTTTTTATGCAATGTGATATGCTTATATGTATGGTTCAACTACAAGCAAGAGAAGCGGCCTTTTTGGTGCTCGATCACTACTATCGTCAAGGAATATTTCTAGATGATAGTTTTGAGCAGTTTAAAGGGCGTCTTTCAGAAAAAGATTTTGCACTTGCCTATGAGATCGCAGCAGGTGTTGTGCGTCAGCAAAAAGCGCTCAACAGTATTACAAAGCTGCCCAAGAAGCGGCAAGAAAAGATACTTTTGCGCATGGCTCTCTATCAATTGCTCTTTTTGGATAGGGTGCCGGCATACGCTATAGGCGATGAGATGGTATCACTTGCCAAGAGGTACACATCTCCTGTTTTTGCAAAATTTTTAAATGCCTTCATCCGAAATCAACAGCCAAAGCGTCCTGTTGTTCCATCTTATCCCGACTACTTTATAGAACGCACTTATGCTGTCTATGGACACGACAAAGCTTCTGAAATCATGCAGCTTGGCAACAGTAAAAGCCCTCTTTTTGCCCGAGATCGAGTCGAAATGAAGATGGTGCCGGTTGACTCGTATGACCTGTCAAATCGCTACTACATTCAAAACCCCACACAGCTTGCCATCTACTCCCACCTAAAACAGTGTCTAAAACATGCCCCAAAGACCATTTTAGACCTTGCTGCAAGCCCCGGCGGCAAAACTATTTTAATGCATGACTTTTTTCCTGATGCTGAACTCTATGCCAACGATCTTTCTGAAAAAAAGGTAGCAAAGCTGCAACAAAACCTCGCAAAATATGGCATCAAGGCAACTCTTTCTATCGGAAGCGGCCTTGACTTTGCCTCCAGCACAAAATTTGACCTTATTATCGTCGATGCCCCATGCTCAAATAGCGGCTGCCTCTACAAATGCCCCGAAGCACGCTGGCGTATCTCAGCTGAATCTGTACAGGAACAGGCGCTTTTGCAAAAAAAGCTCATAGAAAAGGCGCTTTCACTACTTAGCCCTCATGGGATGATTTTTTACTCCACCTGCTCAATTTTACCAGAAGAAAATGAGAAGGTAGCCTCTACTTTTAACGTGATTTCAGAAATTACAGTTTTGCCAACTGCTGCTGGTTTTGAGGGCGGCTACGGAGCCTGTATCTCTCACAGTACGTGACCAATTGAGCAGCAGATGGCCTCCTGACAGGGTCTGGGTGGAGGCATATTCCAACAAAGGCTTTTAAAAACGCCGGAAGCTCTGTGAGCGTATCAATTTCAGCCATTGATTGTTCAGAAAAGTCTACATAATGTAATTGCTCAGCAAGGACTCTGTTCCAGCTAATAGCGTCTCCATGTTCATCTACGATTTTTTTTTGAAGTAGTTGGAATTGGATGTCTTGAGCAATCGGTTCATATGCTTCACGAGTTTTAGTAAGGGGTAAAAGCATACTGAGCATAGAGCCGATGGCAAAAACTGCAGCTTTTGTGGGGTCGATCTTTTTATCTTTTCGGATAATTTCTGGCGCTATACATCCGCAATGTCCTGTTGCAAGAGCTTCATCGATTTTTCTCACAGCCCCAAAGTCAAAAAGTACTACCTTGAATGGGTCCAAATTAATTCCAATATTTTCAAGTGCAAGGTCTACATGGACCATGCCCATGTTATTAAGAGCGGCATTGTGAGAAGCTATTGCCTGGATAGTGTCGAGGATCTGTTCATAATTGAGCGTATTTGGAGATTGGCTTGTATCAAAAAATTTGAGGTCGGTGAAGGCTTCTACAAAGGCGCATGTTTTGTTGTAAATAGTGCGATCTTTGCATATCTTTTCATAGTCTACAACCTCAAATACCTTTGGGGCGATTCCTATGGCAGCAAATTTATCCTGAAGTTCAAATTCTTGCTTCATTTGGGCTCGCTGCTCATCAGTCAGATTATCAAGACTTGTAAGTTGGCATACTCTTGAAATAGGCTCGTTAGGATCGTTTGGAATCCTAATAGCAAAGGCTGGGCTCTTTTCAGAGCCTTCGATTTTATCTTCGCCGGTTTTTCTTTTGAGAAGAACGTGCGTTGCATTGCCGGACACAAAAAGAGAAAGAGGTAAGGTTTTTAGGTCTTTTTTTACAAGGAGCTGTTCAGGAGCTGTCATTGCCTTTAAACGTTCGTGAAATATTGCAATTTGTAAGAGTTGAGCGGGAGGAATAACAGTTTCTAAATTTTGATCGATAACAAAAGGAGAGAGACGCTCAAATGTGAGCAAAGATTTTGGTAGAACTTGATATTCCCTTGTCTGCTGCTTGCCGCAAGCTCCTCCTGCCTTTTGATTCAGTGTAGCGGCTTGCATAGCTTCCAGCATCGTCAAATAGTCAGGATGGACTGGTAATATACCTCTATCTGTAGGGTCCAATTGTATGCCTATATTTAATTAAGTCTAAGTTATAAATAATGAAGGAATAAATTAAAGAAGAGGCAAGATCCTAGCAAAGAGGCGATTTCTACTCAATTACCTTCGTACACTCCTTTCAGGCATAGTGTTACAGACAATTATTCCTTGATAGACTTTGTGGTAATTTCAGTTCCGAAGGAACGATTTATTAATAGCCCACGGTGTAGCACCGGAGGTGCAAACCGTGGGTATGGCACAGAAAAAAACATCAAGTCGCGCATGCGACGGCTTGTGCGCTTGCGAATACATAAATTCAGCTTGGTGAGAGTCCAAGTCATAGGGAGCGTTAAACTATGTAGATGAATATAACTGCGGGCAGTGATGTACCGTGGAGAGCAATAGGAATCGAACTATCAGTCTATAGCAAAAGCGAACTTGATTCGGCGGGCCACCGTGACGAGCCACAGAGCCGACGGCGAAGTCTGGAAATAACTTCTTGCGTTTACGCGCGGAAACTAAAACGACAAGAAGACGGAGCACGTGTTTGAAGATTGAATGATAGGAAGGATTTATGTTTAAGCAAGGATCACTTCATGTGGCAAGAGAAGCATGAAGATGACAGAGCCCTCATAGTACCGATGAAGCGCGGCAACATAAACGCGTGGAGGGAAGGGGGGTAGGAAATTTGGATGTTAGAAATCTATAAAACGCATCTTGAGGGATGATGGATATCATAAAAGAAACTCCGTTAGTGGCGGAAAAGCCTAAACAAGGAGGAGAGATACAGGCCAAGAAGCCGCAGGAACATAACCTGAGGGAAAAATGGCCTTGGATCGAAGCGACAATATGGACGGACAACATGCTGATGGCCCTGGAAAGCGGGGTTAAAGGAAGAAAATGGTTCAGTCTCATAGACAAAGTCGTTAAACCGGTAAACCTAGTGAGTGCGTGGGAAAAAGTACGCAGAAACAATGGTGCAGCCGGTATCGACAAAGTCACGATTGAGAAATTCGAGAAATCGAATACACGGTACTTTGGAGAGATCATATCCGAAATCGGGAAGGGAACGTTCACTCCACAAGCCGTCAGAAGGGAATTCATACCTAAGGGGGGCGGCAAATTGCGTCCATTAGGTATCCCAACAGTCAAGGATCGTGTCATCCAAGCAGCTATCAAACATGCAATCGAACCCATCTTCGAGATAGAATTTCTCGATATGAGTTATGGATTTCGCCCTGGAAAGGGTGCCAAAGATGCGTTGCGAGAAGTAGATAAAGCAATCAAAGACGGGTACGTCTGGGTCATGGACGCAGACATACAAGGCTACTTTGATAATATTCCACATGACAAGCTGATGGGAAAGGTGGAGAGGAGAATCAGTGATGGAAAACTGCTGAGAATCATCGAATCCTATCTAACAGCAAAGATTATGGAAGAAATGAACGAGTGGGTTCCGGATAAAGGCACTCCACAGGGTGGAGTGCTTAGTCCTCTACTTGCCAACATATACCTACATGACCTGGATGTCATAATGACTCAAGCTGGCTTTAAGATGTTCCGCTACGCAGACGACTTTGTGATACTTACAAAAGACGAAGAATCTGCAAGGCAAGCCTTTGAACTAGTTAGAGTTTGGACAACAGAGCATGGTCTCACAATGCACCCTGACAAAACTCATATAGGCAACTGTATGATACAGGGTCAAGGATTTGAGTTTCTAGGTTATCGTTTTGAAAGCGGTAATCGGCAAGTGCGGAAGAAAAGCCTGGATAAGTTTAAAGATAAAGTCCGGGAGAAAACGAAACGTGCCTGCGGAAAATCGTTGAATACGGTTATCGAGTCACTCAATCCAATGTTGAAAGGATGGTTTGGATACTTCAAGCATGCGCATGAATGGACGTTCGGGAGTCTAGATGGATGGATACGAAGGAGACTGAGGGCAATACTCAGAGCGCAGGAAAAGCGACCTGGTAGAGGAAAGACGTTCAATGATCATATGAAATGGCCAAATAACTTCTTTAAGGTAAAGGGTCTATTCTCACTAAAAGATGCATGGATCTGTAGCTTACATCAGTCCCGATGTGGAAACCGGTGACTGGAGAGCCGTATGCGGGAGAACCGCCTGTACGGTTCGGAGGGAGGGGTGGTTAACCATCCCTACCTCTATAATCCGTCGCTCACGCGACTCCTGGTTATTTTTTACCAAATACCCACGACTTGCACCTCCGGTGCTACATCATGGGCTATTATTAAGTCGTTCCTTCGGAACTTGGGTTACAAGTAATAATTGTGGGTAACACTATGCCTTTCAGGGGTGATCAAGAGGGCAAGGTTTACTGGGGGTAGCGCCGTTCGAGGAACTCAAGAAGCAGCCGCACGCCAAAGCCTGTGGGGCCTTTGGGGCACTGGGGCTCGTCCTCCTTTGTCCAGGCTACGCCTGCAATGTCGATATGTGCCCACGAAGGGGTGATGACAAAGCGTTTTAAAAACTCGGCAGCGGCGCCATTTTCGCCCCAAAATTCTTCGCCCAGGTTTTTCATGTCGGCAACAGTTGACTCAATCTGCTTGGCAAAATAGCTGCCCATCGGAAGCCGCCAGAGAAGATCTCCTGAGGTATTTCCTGCTTCTATGAGCTCTTGTGAAAGGGTAAGGTCATCTGTGTAGAGGGCGGCGTAGTGAGTGCCAAGAGATGCAAAGCTCTCTGCTGTGAGCGTGCCAAGGTCTACAAGCAGCTTGGGGCTATAGCGCTTTTGGACATACCACATGCAGTCTGCAAGCACTAAGCGCCCTTCGGCATCCGGGTCGGCAATTTCAATAGTTTGCCCCGACATCGTTTTGATGATGTCCCCAGGCTTCATCGCTTTGCCGTCCGGCATGTTTTCAACAAGGCCTACAACGCCTATGACGTGTGCCGGGCTGTTGCTGAGGGCAAGCGCTTTCATAACGCCGGCTACTGTGCCCGCTCCTGCTTTATCCCACTTCATCTGCTGCTGGATAGCTCGCGGCTTTAAGCAAAGGCCTCCCGAGTCAAAGGTGACCCCCTTGCCAACAAGGGCTATGGGGGCATCTTCAGACCCCTTCCAGCGCATGACTACGGCCGCTGCCGGATGGGGACTTGCCTGACCGGTAGCCAGTAATGCTGTCATGCCAATAGCTTCTATATCCAAAATTTCGACTTCTATACCAAGGGCTTGAAGTTCTAACAGTTTTTCTGCGTAGCCCATAGGGGTAAGGCAATTTGGCGGCTCGGAGGTAAGCTCTCGGGCATAAAGTACGCCCTCAAGTGCTGCCAGTTTCTTTTGAAAATTTACTGGTTCATCAGCAACTACTACAACTCTCTTAAGATTTGGAGTCTCTTTTTTCGAGCGATACTTGTCAAAGCGCCAGGAGGCAAGGATAATGCCTGAAAGAAGTTCAAGGCAGTTGCCGCCAACATCTAAGATAAGCGTTTCCTCTGGCCCGGAAGAGGCTTTTTTGTATAAAAGAGCACCCTGCAGTTGGGGCTTTTCTGAGGCCTTAAGATGTAGCACTCTTTTGCCATCTACAATGCATTCTACTACCTCATCAGAGCTCTTAAGGGCGTTATCTTTTTGCACGGCAACGAGATACTCTCCTTGCGGCAGTTTTTGAGAAAATTCTACTTTAATCATGTTGCCAATTCCTTTTCCATAAGCATAAAAGAGTACAAGTAAAAGCAGGTAGATTCCAAGCTTTTTATATTTTTTTTGGGCTTTGTTGCATAATCCACCACTGAGGCACTGAGATCACAGAGGAAGTATGAGATAGGGAGAAAATTTGACTGTTTTCTCTCTTTGTTCTCAACTGGCCTCAGTGTGCTCAGTGGCTCTGTGGTTATTTATGCAACAACGCCGTTTTTTCGTAGCTCTTGCGAGCGGGTAGAGGAGGGTGTTTCACATAAGGGTTAGATCGAGCTTAGTGGTGCGAGGATAATATTAGACATATTCCGCATAATAATAACAATAATAATCTATTGATTTTAATTTATAAAATGTTTATAATTGTGCTTTTAATAATAATATAGGAGAAATAAAATGCCTCGTTGTCATCCTCATGGACCCCGTCCAGCTTTCTGTGTGCCGCCCCGCCGGCCTGTTGTGTGTCATCCGGTAAGACCGTCTCGCGTACCAAATATTGTTTTTGTTCCACAGCCCCCAAGAAAACCATTTTTTAACTTCTGGCATCGTCCTCGACCGGCTCCAGTCGTAATAACAACAAACCCATCACCTATCGTAGCGCCTATCGGGCCAGGTCGGAGAGTGTCGCCGATTGCATCGATTGGTGCCGCCGCTATTGTTGCCGGCGTTATAGCTATGATCGTAGGCGCTTGTCTTGCTCCGGTTACTGTTGGCGCATCTGCCGCACTTATTGTTACAGGTGCCGTTGTGACTGTGGGTGGAATAATTATGGTTGCTGTAGCTTAACCTTTATTTATTTAGGAGGCCGGATAGGCCTCCTAAATAAATAATAGGGCTATTTCTTCATTTCCGTTTCCATCTTTACGATCTCTTTTTCGATCAAAGCGCGGCGAGCATATACGCCCATTGATGTGCAGAGGCCAAGAACAATTGAGCCGATCAGTAAGAGCACACCTGCAACACGAACAAGTCCACCCTCTTTCTTACCTTGATGTAAGAAGAGTAGAGCAAGGCAAAAGCCAAATAACTCAAGCATAAATGCGATATCTGCGAGAAAGAACATAATAATCTCCTATTTTGGGTTTTAAACACGATTTACATCGTAGCCCCCATATAAGAAATTGCTACTTAAACAGCAATAGGATTCAACCTGTTAAATTCTCAAGAATGAAATCGACCCTTTTTTCAACAGAGGTTTTAGGGATAAGCAGAGTTTCGTAGCCATAATTTTTGTATTTGATGACAAGCTCATCAAATTCCATTTTGGCGGCTTCAAAATCATGCTTGCGCTCACTATCGCTTGTAAAAATTTCCTCCCAGGGAGGCACTAAAAAGACGAAGCGATTGTAGCGAAAATTTTCTGCCGCTTTGTGAAAATAGTCTGGTTGACCCACATGTAACTGCAAAGCGTCGATAATTCCCCGATCAAAGAATATAAACTGATAACGCTCTTCTTGAGAATTAAACTGATAGAGGTAACGAGAAAGCGCAAGATCGAGAAATTTTTGAAGATTAGTGCATGGCAAAGCATCGCCATGAATTGCTTGCTGTTCTTTAACTATTTGGCGCCCAGGTTCACAAACCACCCTGTAGCCTCTTTTTGCAAGTTCGGAGAGAAGGGTAGATTTGCCTCCACCCGAACATCCGGAAATTACCACAAAGTTATTTCTGATAATCGGGTACGAGGTTTCGCTTAAATAGTCTTTTTCAAGGGGCATCATAAAACAAAAAAATAAAATAAAAATATTCATATCAAACCTTATAGTATATGCAACTTAAGAATTTACCTGCACTTTTTAGGTCGGTTCGCTATGCTATCACTCATGAATGATAGCAAGCTTACAAAAGAGCTTTATAACAGCCAATTTGCTCACTTTTCCGAGGCTCAAACTGCTTATTTACCGTTGCGAGCATTTCGTGAAATGGTATTTAGGGAGTATCGTCCTCAGATTGAGGGCAGCACCATTTTGTTTGCAGGGTGCGGCGATGGCAGAGAATGCCTTCCGGCAGTTGCTGCAGGTGCAAAAAAGGTTGTTGGCATCGATGTGAGCGATGTTGCAGTCGATCATGCCAGAAAAAACTGTCCCGAGCTTGAGTTTTTGGTAATGGACATGGAAACTATGAGCTTTGAGTCCCAAAGCTTTGACCTTATCTTTTCCTTCTTCTCGGTTATGTACAAAGAGAGCCTCGAAGCTGTCCTCAAAGAGTTCAAGCGCGTTACAAAAAAAGAGGGTGCGATTATCCTGGCTGTTCCCCATCCGGTCAGAAAGATGATGAAGTACAATGCAAATAATAGCTACTTCGTAAAGGGGAGGCAGGAGGCAGTATGGAAAGGCGTAAAACGCTTCGGCTACAATCGTCTTTTTGAAGACTATATCGAAGCCTTCCGGCAAGCAGGACTTGTCCTCCATCGCCTTATGGAACCGCAGCCTGTTAAAGAAACCTTAGATACGCCTGATAGTGAAATAGCCTATCCCCATTTTCTGCTTTTTGAGCTTGGCTCTTATTTATCCTGATAAAGCATAACGACCTCTTGCATAATTTGGGCGGCATTCGGATATCAATTTTCAGTATTGTTATTAGGCAGCCTGATGAGTCGCATCGTACATCATCTTAGCCAGCGTCTTGATCGTTGGATTTTTGTGCTTCAAAGCGGAGTACATAGTGGATTTAGGCAGCTTAGTATCCTTTCTCAGCCTCGCTTTATTGAGTGCCTCCAGATAGATGGCAATCATTTCCATGGCACCTTCTGGGTCATTATTTTGCAGGCATTCGAGAATGGATAGTGCAGTCTTCTTGAAGTCGGCAAGCTCTTTAAGTGGATGAGAACGTGTAAGGCCCTCTACCTTATCCAAATTGACTTTGGCTAATTTTTCTGAGGATGTTTGATGCATTTTTGATGTCCTTGTCTTGCCCATTTTTATTTCCTCCCAGCAAAAGAATCACCTTCGATTCAGGGATTACCGTGTAATAAACTCTTCTTCCATCGTTAAACTTTAGCTCCCAAATATCTTCGCTTTCGAGGTATTTGTTGTGCCCGAAATACCCTTCGTCTTCAATCTTGAGCACTCGAGACAAGACTTGCCTTTTGGACTTGAGAGGTTCGCTGTCCAGCCAGTCTCTATATTCCCTTGTTTCGTAGATGGTGTACTTTGTCATGAGTGCATTCTACCCTTATAGTACGATATATCGTACATTATTTCAACTGTTTTTGCAAGTGATTTATCATTTCCGTTTGAATATCCCCGACTAGTAAAATGAGTTATTAACCTCTGGTTTTTTTGCCTTTCTCGTTGATATTTAGTATCTTAACGATAAATATGAAGAAGGAATACCCGTTCATAGCGCTACAAAAAAGATAATTTCTTAGTGCTCAAAAAGGCTCATAAAAACTCCACCAGCCTTGCCCAGCAGTCAATTTTTACTCTGCCGCCGCTTGGGATGATGAGTTGAGGGTCTGTGTGGCCAAAGTTCATATGAAATATGACCGGAATGTTGACTCCGTAGTCTCGAAGTGCTGCTTTGACGGCAGCTTGCTGATTTGCAATATATGCTATACGGCCCTCCGGGGGCTGATTGGCGCAAAATTGTGCTTTGGGATAGCCAAATAGGATGGCTCGAAAGCAGTTGAGCATGCCGAGCTCTCCCAAAGAGGCGATAAAGCGGTACACAAAGCCTTCTGTGGGCAGCTCTTCGGATGTCTCTACAAACAGCACCGTTCCTTGAAGTGAGGCAATGTCCGGCAAATATCTCTTTACAGAGAGGTGTTGATCAAGAACTTCAAGGCAGCCTCCCCAGAGCGTGCCTTCGACCTTAGCGTCACTAGCATTATGCCAAATCCAGCCCTCACAGGGATACATAGGGCGTTTTTTGTGGATGTTCTCTTTTTCTGCCCAATCAAGGTCAAAATCTGTATATTCACTTGCTGCATCTACGCTGCCGATCGGCGGATCAAAAAGAGCCTTTCTGATTGCGCAAATAGTATATTCATGCATCTTATCGCCCATAGCAAATTGTGTCATCACAGAGCCGCCATAATAGGAGATAAGTCCCAAATTCCAAAGGTAGAGGTGCAGATTGGTACAGTCGCTGTAGCCCATAAAAATTTTGGGGTTCGCTCTGATACATTCTTTATCTAAATAGGGTAAAATTCTTACCTGGTCATTGCCGCCGACTGAAGCAATAATGGCTTTGATCGAAGGATCTTCAAATGCCCTGTTAATATCTCGTGCGCGAGTCTTTGGGTTTGCTGAGAGCATTTCAGGGCTTTGGCGCGCTGTCGGAAATTCCACCGGCTCAAGCAAAAATAGCTCTTTTATTCTCTTAAGCCCTTGCTCATAGACCCAGGGAAAAAGATAGGGCAAGCCAGCAGACGGCGACACAATAGCGACCTTATCTCCTGCTTGTAATGGCTTTGGCTGAACGAATGTTGTTTTCATAAGTCAACACCGACTAATTGGCGAAATCATAAATGGACTTACTTCAGGAAAATCTCCATGCACCATAAGGTAGTAGACGTTAAAATCAGCAATGGTATTGTCACAAATAAGGGGTTTGCATGCGGCAGAATTTGTGACTAGATCGGGCGAAAAATAGAAATATATCTCCTCAATGGCACTTGGAAGATGGGCAAGTATTATCTCAAGGGATGGGATCTTCTTGGCGATAATGTCAAACAGATGAAGCGTTTTATCTTTTATCTCAAAAGAGAGGATTCCATCAAACGCCGGGCTAAAATAGAGCGACCAGTAGGCAGGATAGGTTGCAAAGAGTGCGTTGAAAGAGGCGATTTGGCCTCTCTCTTCAACCCAGAAATGGCTTGATGCTGCAGCTCTTTCCAGAAAACAGCGGATAAAAAGAGCATCATCATGCGGCGAGGTGAGTGGAAATAGCGGCTCTACTCCCTTTGGAGATTGGCAGGACAGATGAAAGCGATGTTCCTGGATAGTTCGAAACGAGAGTTTTTCATAAAACTTGGGAATATCGGTAAAAAGCAGCAGGCACTCATAACGATCTTTTGCAAAGTCCAGCGCCGCCTGAATAAGCTCGGATGCAAAGCCCTGACCTCGGCAAGATGCTTTTGTGCAGATAGCATGGAGAGCAGCACTCGAGTGCTTTTTTCCCTCAATATGCAGCGGGTAGTCCAAAAAGCCGACGTGGGAAACAGCCTCTTGCTCTACCTCTTTTACAAATGGCTTGCTGGGCCAAGGAAAGCCCGCTTTTTCACAGCGTGCTATGTTAGCCTTTATCCCCGGGAAGGACTCATCGAGCAGATTTAGTGGTACATTTTCGTCCATAGGTTCGTACATGCTACCTATTTTCGAAATTTTTAGTAAGGAATTTGATATCCTTTTACACATTTGTGTGCTAAAATAAAGACTCTTTTTTAATTACATTAAATATTACATTATTTTATTACTATATGACTCAGCCATTAAGCAAAAGTACGGATAACTATGTTTTGATTCAAGCAACTATTGAAAAAGCTCGAACGAAGAGGGCGGAAGGCAACGTAGTTGAAGCAGCGGCTCTATTGAATTCGATAAATGAAGAGCACATGAGAGCAGATGGCTGGTTTTTAAAGGGTGTGGTAGCAAGGGAAGCCGGAGCGGGCAGCAAAGTGACGATCTGTTTTGAACGGGCACTTCAGCTCTGGGGTTGGGAACAGAAAAGTACTAGCAGCACAATCGAGTTTATAGCCTTGATGCAGCTGCTCGGCGAATCAACGTTGCAAGGACGCGCTACAAAACTTGTAGGCAAGACCAAAGAGGAGCAGTTAGTAGACAAACTCTTTCGTGCTCCTCCTTCCACTAAAAAAATTGCCTTTTCTGAACTCAGCAAGCTAAATCCAGCACGAGCAGAAGCGCTTCAAGCAGAGATTCACTGGAAAGCCGGTGCCACTCACCTCGCTCTTGGGCAAGCAAATCGTGCGGTGAGTCGTCTGTTCAGGGTGGGCGCAAAAGCTGCATCATATCCTCTGAAAACCTTAAAAGAGCTTTTTGATTATCTCCAAATAAGCGGCGATTTATGTGAATTTCGGGGGTGCGTTCTGGATGCAGAGTGGTATTATAACAAGGGGATAGTGCTTTCTAAAGAAATTAATTTACCTTTGGTTGAGTGCCGCTTCTTGCATCGCCTCTCACGGATTGCGACCAATAGAGGGGAATTTTTAATTGCGGACGGTTATGTAAAAAGAGTCGAACAGCTAGCAGCCGGCAAGGGTGACATTCATGTGAAAGAGAGCAAAAAACTGCTGGGTGATTTCCTGATGAGTGTCTGGGAGGCAAGAGTTCCGGGGCGCGCAGGACATACAGCCGCACTCGCGGTGCGTCGTGACCTTACAAGAGAGATGCTATTAGAGGCTGCAAGGAAATGCTACGAATTTGCAAAAGCTACCCGCGAACTGATTTTTATTCGCCACCTACAAGGTGATATTCTAGGTGCACAAAAAGAATGGCAGCGTTTACGTACACCCACAAGTTACGACCTCTTACGACAAGGCATAAGCACAAAAGATCTCCAGCTATTGAAACAGGCGCTTTCAATGTGCTTGAGTCACGGCGGAGATGTCCCATTAATTCGGGAGATCTGTCACGCCCTCACTGAGTTAGACGACGATCCTGCCACCTATCATGCGCTCAGTGTGGGCCTCACATCGACTTTCCAGCTTAAGTCGAGAAATGCAACTGACAGCAGTTTATTACATACTGGATCAATCAATTTACCCAAACAGTGGGTGATGGCAGTGGTAAGCGTCTGCGGCACTTCAGGTCTGAGAATCAGTCGTTGGGAGGGCACAAAGTGCCCTGTAACAGCTCTGATTCCGGGCCGTCAAGATCTGGGTATACTTGCAGAGCTGGACTCCATTATAAAAAGCAGCGACGAGACGTTTAAAAGAAAAGTAGTAGATTTAAAAGAGAGAAAAAACTGGTGGGCTGAACGCCTTGCCTTAGACAAGCGATTAATGGAATTATTGCAGCAAATCGAAGAGATGTGGCTCGGAAAGCAGAAGGCACTACTTGCGCCTGAAGAAGATAATCCCCTGATTTTAGTATTGGGAAGTGAGCTTCAAGCTCTGCCATGGGAGTCGCTGCCTATCTTACGCAATCGCCAAGTCACGAGGATGCCATCAGTTGCGCTTGTAGAGGAGCATCTGAAAGAGCGGCGGCAAGTAGTAGAAAAGGGCCAGGTGAAGAAAGCATTTTACGTGTTAAATCCCAGCAAGACTCTAGCGAAGACCCAAGCGACTTTCGAAGAGCAATTTTCAAAGCAGTACTGTTGGGATGGCGTGAGTTCAAGGGCGCCGACTGAACAGGAATTCGTAAAAGGGCTGACAGACTACGATCTCTTTGTCTATTGCGGACATGGCAATGGAGAGCAATATTTGCCAAGAACTAGCCTGCGCCGGCAAATAAAGAAAGTGCAAAGTGTTACCATGCTGATGGGATGCAGCTCAATGGCCGCACAGCAGCTCGGCAAATATGACTCAAGCAGTATCGCAGACGCCTATATGCTACGCTCCTGCCCTGCAGTTGTCGGGACTCTCTGGGATATCTCAGATGCCGATATCGATCATTATTTAAAAAAGCTGCTCGAGCTCTTTGTAGACAATAATAAGAGTGCACAAGGCTTGCTCTCCTCAGTTTCCCAAGCCAGAGATGCGTGTAAGCTCAAGTATCTGACCGCCGCGGCCCCGGTTGTATATGGACTGCCGTTTTGACCTCGGTTCCCCATTTTGATGTTTAATGACCATTCGGGCGAAATCTTGTTTTTCAGCAAGATTTGTCCTGTGTTTTGGAGCCCGTTTGAGGGCGATTGCCTATAGCCCATAGCGACCAAAGGGAGCTATGGGTAGTGCGAAAAAAAATTCAAGAGCCCGTCAGGGCGACTGAATTCGCGCGAAGGGGTTTCAGTCGCCCTTAGGGGCTCCCTAGAATGTTTTCTTGCTACCCACAGCTCCTTATCAGTCGCTATGGGCTAAAGGCAGTCGCCCTTAGCCGGGCTCCAATCATCCCCTAAACCTTTAGTGAATACGTCTGAAGCAGCGAGTTTGCCAAGGCAAACTGGGCAAGTTCATCGCGCGAGGTGAGGCCGAAGCTGTTTTTTATTGAGGCAAGGTGGGTTTCAACGGTTCTTACAGAAAGGTCAAGCATAGCGGCTATATGCGGCCAGGTGAAGCCTTTTGCGTGCAAGTAGAGGCAGTCTAGCTGGCGAAAGCTTACCTTTGATCGAATACTGTTGTGGCATAATTCTATAGAACGCTCTGGATAAAAGGCCTTGTTTTCTGAGGCAAAGTACTCGAGAGGTAAGAACATTGGATGCTCTTTAGCATGCTGAATCAACTCGCGGCGATTCCATTCAAAATTTCGAAGCCAAGAGCGCAATCTCGTCCTGTTTTTGAAGGTAGTAATGACTTGCGTTGTCAACAGGATGCGTTGCGAAAAAAGGTGGCGCCTTGCAGCGAATCAGGGTAGCGGCTAACAAAGCTAAAGCCGTCGTAACAGTGGGATGCTTTTATAAAATCAAGAATCTCTTTATCTAGTTTTGACTTCTCCCACAAAATAGTGTAGTTCTGCACACCTTGCTGAATTTCATTCCAGCATGTTCGGGTGGGAAGCTCCTGCTCCCAGTAGTTCATCGCATAGTCTACTTGGTTTGTGAGAAATACAAGTTCGCCTTTTTTGGTGAGCCTAATATAATAAAAATTTTTAATACAATGCTTGTCAAGGAAGGGCTTACAGATGCGGTTGATTTCTTTTGCGCCTTCAGTAAAACAGAAGGAGCTACTTGCTTCTCGTAAAAAGTTCTTCAGCATAACCGGGTAAGTATAGCGTCTCACATTTATTATTCCCATCCGTAATTACCACGGATCTTTTCGATGATCTGATTTTTTATCCTTTAGTTTTTTAAAGGAGATTATCATGAGTATACAAACTGTCCAACCCGCATACATTTTAGGAAATAGCCCTACGGCCGAATTTCGCTTAGAGCTTCTTGATGAGCTAACAAGTCCCCAATTTATTGAAGCAATGAACGTGGTGCCAAAAGAAAAGATGCGTGTAGTTATTCTAGGCTGCGGAAGCGCCCATCTAGAAGCTAGGCTTGCAAAGCTCTTTACAGGATCTCACTTTGTGGGAGTTGATATTTCAAGTGCAGAGACTTCAGGAAGCAAAAGCACGAGTGGCCGCGTTGCCTACAACTAACACGTACGAATTCATTCAGGCCGATCTTACAACTATGGCGCCTGAAACGTTAGCCCCTTGCGACATCCTTATCTCGCGCTTTGTACTTTCGCATCTACCAGATGCGTTCATGCTCTTTAATCGCTTTATTCGCATAGTTCGACCTGGCGGATATATCTGCACCGAAGAGTGCGCATCTGATGCCAAGGAGTATTTTTGCAATACGCAAGATCCAGGCTATCTGAACTTTATTAAGCTAATAGCTTTACAATGTGAGGCGCAAAAGAGTGTATTTGACATAGGTTTTCACCTCCTATCAAACGCCCCAGGCAAGGTGCTTCATAGCCACATCACACAGCCTATATTACGAAGCGCCCGCCACAAATCTATTTTTCGCTTGGGCCTAGAAGAGGCTAAGGCTGCTACCCTAAAGGGTCATGATGTTGAGGGAATAATCCGCTTACTTAAGCAGTTTGAGCAAGACGAAAAGGTCTTTGGCCTCTACACGCGCTTTTTAGCGATGATCTGCACTGTGGAGCATTTTTAACTGCCGTTTTTAGGTTTAATATCTTTTTACAAATTTGACAAAAAATGGCTGGAGTAATACAATTATAGATAAACGGTAATACCAGAGAGAGCGTATGAAAACCATTACTTTTAAATGCCCAGAAAAATTAGCACAAAAGCTGATAGGGGAGTCTAAACTCAGAAAAATACCTAAATCAGATCTCCTTCGCCAGGCGGTGGAATTTTACCTTGTTCAAAAAGGATCGACTCCTCTTGTTAGTATCTATTCTTTATCAAAGGATCTATGTGGTTCACTACACGGGCCGGAAGATTTGTCCGAAAATCCCGCTCATCTGGAAGGATATGGGAAATGACGACAAATTTGATTATTTTAGATACGGGTCCATTAGTTGCATACCTTAACCAGAATGATAAATATCATGGGTGGGCAAAAAAACGCTTTCAAGAGATTGTTTCGCCTCTATTGACTTGTCAGGCAGTTGTTTCTGAAGCTTGTTTTTTGACTCGGAATATCCCTCAAGGACGCGAAACCATTCTCGAAATGATTGAGCGAAATTTAATTCAGACTGAATTTAACCTTAACACGGAAGCAAAAGCTCTCAAGCAGCTTATTCACAAATACCAAAATGTCCCAATGTCCTTAGCAGATGCTTGTTTAGTAAGGATGGCCGAGCTCTACGAGGATGCAAAAATTTTGACGTTGGACAATGATTTTACGATCTACCGCAAGAATAAACATGCTACCTTAGCGTGCATCACTCCTTTTGACCGGTAATCAGGCTCAACGTCTGAAGCAACGAGTTTGCCAAGGCAAGCTGGGCAAGTTCAATTCATAAAGTTTCCTTTGTTATCCAATTTGGTATTCTATGAGGATCTCTGCCATATTTTCAGGGCATTTGAGCTTGAAAACTTTTTACCCATGCATACTTTTGGGCTGTATCATAGGGTGGAATGAAGAGGCAGCCATGGAGGGCGCCTTTAATACAGTGCTCCTTAACTTGTACGCCGGCTGCTTTAAGTTGTGTGGCAAATCTATCGGCTTCTGGCTTTAGGGGGTCATATTCTGCTGTGACGATGAGAGTAGGAGGGAGATCTGCAGGGTCTGCAAGATCTAGCGAGGCGTAAGGGTTTTTGGCATCTTCCGGGTTTTTGAGGTACATGTTCCAGAAGTACTGCATAGTATCTTTTGTGATGAAGTATTGATCGGGGCAGTTGGCATAGGTTGCATCATCAAGTGTGCTTGTGATGCCGGGGTATATGAGTATTTGGCTGTCAAGCTTGGGGCCGTGCCTATCTCTTGCCATGATGGCAACGGCTGCTGCAAGATTTCCTCCGGCGCTCTCTCCCACGACAAAAATCGTGCTGTTTTGAAACTGTTTTGCGACCCACGATGTTGCTTTATAACAGTCCTCTAAGGCATTTGGAAAGGGAAACTCGGGTGCCAGGCGATATTCTACCGATACGATAATGCTTTCAAGGCCGTTTGCCAAGATGCGTGCAACGTGATCTGATTGATCGACGCTTCCGAGTACCCAACCGCCCCCATGAAAGTAGACGCCAACCGGCAGTTCTTTTTGCTCTGCTTGCGGCGTGTAGATCCTCAAGTGCAAGCCGCTGTCTGGGATCTCTACATCTTCAATGGTTGCAACGGCCATCACAGGCTGGATTTGTGCTTTAATGTAGGCAGTATCCTTTTGGCGTATTTCGTCTAAAGAGAGTCCCTCCCAATTTTCGTCACAGCTTGCGATATAATCAAAAAAACTTTTCAGTTTTGGGTCAGAACGTAGATCGAGCATGGCACATTCTCCATAAGAGCAGAAGCTAAGAAACAGAAGTAGATAAACCATTTGTCTTCTCAAAAAACTCATTTTATCATAAGAGCGATTTCGTCAAGTAGGTCATTTTGTGGCAAGTGTCGTCGGTTTCGCCAACAATTTCAAACTGCGTCACAAAGCCGATATCAGAACTTGCATACCCGCGCCTTTCCCAAAAGGGTGCAAAGTAGGGTTTGTACAATTTTGTCTCTTGCGGCTTAAGATGTTTAGTGCGGTCGGCTTCATCAATAAGCAGGTAGGCGATGCTTTTATAGGTCGGATCCTGCCTTGCCTCGTCTTCTAAAGCCTCGCACATCTCTAGCTCTAAACCCTGGCCTCGATATTCAGGCAACAGAACCAGGTCTGCTATGTAGTATACAGATTGGAGGTCGATGCCTTTTTCGATAAAGGGCTTTTTGTAGTGCTCAGCTTTGTAGTCGCTCATGCGGATTCCCGTAGCAAAGCCCACGAGCTTTTTTGTTTCTTGATCAAATGCGCAAATGACCTTTGCAGCAGGGGAGTTCTCAAGCGAATCTAAGTAATATTTATATACATAATCTTTGCCTTCAGCGGTATACAGGTAGGGATATTCTGAATAGACTGCATTGCAAAGATCCCACATCTCTTTATAGCGTTCAGTGACGATAGAGCCATCTTTTGTTTGTGTCTCTAGCCATTGTTCATTGTTAACGGGCGCGATAGTAACGCCAATTAAAAAAGCTAATATAAAGAACATAGTAATTTTCCTGAAAAAAAATTTCTTATTACTATAGGGAAATTGTTTGATTAAGTCAATTATTCGCTAACAGATGTGTCTGCCACATCTACCATCTTAAGCAGGTCGCGAGCCGTTATCGTATCAAAGCTTTCGATGCACATTGAAGCGCGTGATAGATCATGATGCTTTGTAAAGGAATTCGGAACAGCTATTACAAAACAGCCGGCATCTACGCCTGCTGTCACGCCTGCGTTGCTGTCTTCAATAACAAGGCATTCTGAGGGGTGTACACCAAGAAGTTTAGCGGCATGCAGGTAGATATAGGGCTTTGGTTTGTTGGTTCCTTCCGGATCATGATACTCATGTAAATCGCACTGGCCTGAAAGGACAAGATCAAAACAATGATCGATCTGTAAATGGCGCAAGTTGCCCATAATTTCCTCTTTCTTGGAAGCAGATGCAACGGCAAGCTTTACGCTTTTTTCTTGAGCAAATTGCTGTACAAGATTTACCGTAGGTGCAATAGGAGGCAGCCCTTTTGCATGCAGCTCATGATAGTGGCTTCGTTTGTCTTGCGTAAGCTGCAGAGCAGACGACGACTTTCCAATCTTTTCGGCCATAAGAGCGCTGTTTTTTTCTACAGGATTGCCTACGTAGACAAAATAGTCCTCAAGAGCCAGGTCTGCACCCTGCTTTTGCAGGGCATATTGCCATCCCAAATAGTGGGCATATTCGCTATCTACGAGTGTGCCGTCACAATCAAAAATGACAGCTTTAATAGTGCAAGGCAGAGATATTGGTACAAAAAGTGATAACAAACCCATGATAAATGCCGCTATTTTCATAGAAATTATTTTAAGTTGGCTAGGATTGCACTAATCGGTATTTCATTAAGGGAATTTTTCTGGATTCGGCCCATTAGCATTTGGGGAGCAAGCATACTCGTAGGGGTTAAGTTCTCGCTGTTTTGTTCGAGAATTTTACCAAATTCCACAGAAATTTTACATAATTCACTATGACTTTCTTCAGGCGTTAAGCTAGATGAACTTCTCTCTAAGTTATCCAGTCGAGTCTGAATATGATTCAAACCTACTTTAAGAGCCATGGACATCTCCTTCCATTATTTACAAAAAGCATAGAATAAAAGCCATATCTCGATCAACTACAAACCACTATGATTGAGGGTGAATTTTCAGTAAACGTACTTTTCTGATAGTCCCCATAGACGTTGACGAGCTGCATTCCGCTTTTGTGAATTGCATGTACGATCTCTTCAAAAGAGCTAAAACGTAGCTGAATATTGCTTTGAGTCTTGTGATCAGGCCAAACACGCTTGGTAGTGTAGGTTATTATTTGATGGTCCGTATCATAGTTTTGTTTACCTTGCACAGTAACGGCCTCTCCATCTGCATTCGTAAAGCTATGCCAGTAATCGAAGTTGGAAGTTGAAGAGAGATCATGCGCACTGGGGTTTCTAGTATCAAACGCAAAGAGGCCCGATGGTTTGAGATGGTTTTTTACGCATGAAAAGAGCTTCTGTTGCTCTTCAGGAGTCAAGAGTGCCTGAAAAGAGTTTCCCGCAAGTGTAATCAGATCAAATGATTTATCTAATTCGTAACCAGTGATATCGCCGTGAATCCAGTGAATATCTAAATCTTTTCCATTTTCTTTTGCGCGGGAAAGCATTGCTCGACTTTTGTCAAGTCCGGTAACTTGCAGGCCACTTTTGGCGAGCGGAATCGTCAGGCGTCCTGTACCGCAAGCTAAATCAAGGATCTCTCCTTGCGAGAGCAGATTTAAGAAAAAGGTAAAGTCTTCTCTATAGCTGCCATATTCAGCATCATAGATATGGGGCTCAGCATATTCATCTGTAAAACCCGGCTTCATCACTCTTTTGTCATCTCAACAAGTGTAGCTGCTACCCAGCTGGGCGTTGGGTTTGCCTCGAATAAGCGAGAGACATCCACAAGTTTTAGGTCGAGAACTTTGTAGGAAGCTTTGCCAAGCAAGTAGCGAAGTACAATGGCGCAATCGGTGGGATCGCCAATGGCCTGAGGATTCATCCAGTGGTCAAAATAGCGTGCAAAATCGCCCTCTTTTAAGTATGCAAAACCTCTATCGATTGCCGTTTTGGCAAAGGTGTAGGCCTTATCGCCTATTTCAATTGCCTCACTCGCCGGCACGCCGTAAGCAATGCCATGATGACACATATCGTCTGTAGCAACTACTACGGAGTCTTTTACGATCGTCTGAAGTTCTTTTATGCCCGGCAACGTATCTGGGCGGCGATTAGTTAAACTGGGATAGAATTCAAAGAGCTTTGGAGCTTGGATGCCTCTTCGCTTGATTTCTGCCTCCCATAGGGTTTTAAAGTGGGCAAGAGAAAATTCAAGCTTCCAGGAGTCATTGCCCTTTATGTCAGGGCCTAATATGCCCCAGCTAGGTTCATCGGAAATGTCTTTGCCATTAAGCTCTTTTGAGCGAGCCTCTATCATAGTTTCGTTCATTGGATGCAATACGCCGAGCGCTACAACTTGATCTGCGCCTGAGTCTAAGCATGCATGTACAACGCTTGCAATTTGATAGCCGCAATCGACCATATAGGTGTGGGGAAAAATCGCCGATCCTCCGGAAAGGAGTGTCTGGGCAAGATTTTTCGCTAAAGGCTTGCCTTGATCTAGTATTTGATTAAGGCCAGCTTCACCCAAAATTTTTGGTTCATTAAAGTACTCTTCAAAAGCATTGGCTTTCGCATTGATGCCTTTTACTCTGCCGTTCAAAAATGGATAACGTAAATCTGTCATATTATTACTACTCCAAACCAACATAAGATTCTGTATTTGTTTCTGGCTTAAATTTATTTAGCAAAGCTGCTTTAAACCACGAAGGCACCTGCTCCGTTTTTAATTCAAGGGTTTGTCCATCGGTAATTTCGGCTACCCATCTGTGGGCATGGTTGGAGTTATCGAAGATATACGCACGATTGGTAAAGCTGACAGCTTGTGGCAATAATTCAAGAGAGCGCTTATAGCGACTCACGATCTTCTCTTCCGGTACGGAATGCCCGCCCATTCGTACACGATAGCGGACTCGCGATACGTTAATGGAGGGATCTTCTGTAGCCACATAGTAGAGATAGGTCCGGTAGCCTCTTTTTTGTGCCTTTTGCAGGAGTTCTACCTTATCTGGAAAAGACATCACAGTCTCAAAGGTAAATGATTTAGAGCAGTCTATGAGTTTGTTGCGGATAAAGTTCGCTGCTACGGAAGCGAAATAGGCATTGATCCCAACGTCATGAAAAATTAATTTTCCATCATTAAAGCGTATATATTGTGCGTCGTCTAGCAAATCAGCTTTTTTCAGAAGAGGAGACTGCAAAAAGAAGTCTAGTACTTCTTGTTTTGTTGTTGAAACTTGATACTGCTCCAAGTCGAGAAAATCGAAATCACAAATTTCTTTTTCAATCTCGTCCGGATTAATATATATCCCAATAAGCTCGCGTCGGATCAGAGATTTAAAGGTGCTTTTGCCTGAGCCATTAGGGCCTGCAAACATACGAATACGAGGAACGTCGTTCATTTAAGTACGAACCTTTGTCCAGGAGTTGCTGGCGTTGGCGGGGTTAACTGTTTAATAAATTTTTTTGTCCCATCTGGAAACACTTCGACAAGACTACCATTTTCACTTACGAGTACACTGCTGCCAGATGCAAGTGCAGCCCAGTAAGCCTGCGTGAACGCCGCGTCAGCAAGCTCGGGGATATGTTCCTCTAGATAGGACATCTCTTCTTCACTAAGTGTCATAGCGGGCTCCTTGGGATAGATTGATCTAAATTTCCATTTTAGCAGGTTTCGAGTAAGGCTGCAAGGTTGCATCAATATACAAGAAATGCCAAGAGTGTTAGCTGGCGGGTGGCAGGCGTGGGCTGTCAAAATTACCCACTATTAAACATGTCTATTTGACGTGAAATAAAATCTTTGC
>CAWGYH010000013.1:0-26074 GCA_963826935.1 uncultured Chlamydiales bacterium
CTCTCAGGAATTTGAGTCTATCAAAAGACTAAGTACACAGCATGCAGCACTTGTAAGACAGCAGCGCGAGACCTTTCAGCTTGCCGATCCTGCCTCCTTTGAGCGCACATGGTCTCGCATACAAGAGGCTGTAGTAAAGTTTGAAGAGGAAACTGTTTTATCCGCCTCTCACAATCTTGCGAGATCGATGCTTCTTTTAGCTACATTCAATAGAGCAATCGAGCTTGTAGACACATCCATCAAGAGCATGAAGGCAAGTACTCGGTATGATACTGAAAAGAAGATAACTACATTCCGTGAGATGGTAACATTTTATTTAAAGATGACAAAAGCACTGTTTCCACGATTTATAGAAGATCAAGCTGCAGCAGAAGTATACGCAGCTCAGCTCATGCAAGTGCTGGAACATGCTCCAATGACAGCAGATACACTTTTTACATCACCCGGCTTTGATGTCTCCAAGTCCCTAACATTTGAAAAAATGCCAAAAACGCTCGAAGACCTTTTTACGACAGCGCACCAAAATCTCCTTCTTGCATCGGGTGACTACAGCAAGAGGGCAATGCCTGCAAATGTCGATTTTCTTATGCCTAGATTATTTAACGACGCAAAACAGTGCATCAATGCAGTAGCTAGTAAGGTAGGTATTGACAATGAAGTTACAGGTGATCTCGTTGTTACTAAATACCATCGCAAGCTGAGAGAACATAGCGCAGAGCTTAAGGTTGTGCACGATTTGGTGGCAGACATTACAACGCTACAGGTCTCATTTACCGGGACCGATGAAGGACATAGATGGGAACAAATCCAACAGCGCATGGAGCTTCTTAACCTGTCCGGAGCTTTTCGCCTTGCTACTCCTGTTGTGCTTACAAATGCAGGTCTTTCTTTGACTCTGGATCTGAATGGACAAGATTTTGAGCAACTGCAAAAAACAGTGTCTGCAGTATTTGAATTTTCAATGACAGCAATAGTTGAGGGACATTGGCGGGTAGTGCATCAATTTAACGATGGCTTGCCAAATAATAGTGAGCTTGCAGCAAATCTCTCTGAAACGGCATTGAACCAAGCGATGGAGTCCAAAAATCCCCCCTTTGTTGCTTTAACTGCCGCGTTGCAGGCGTGTAAAGAAAGTGATCGTGCAAAGAGAGATAAATTGTTGGCTGTCTGCCTGCAGGGGCCACCCACAGCAGAGCTTCTTGGCTATCTCGCGGGTTCGGGAATTAAGTTGCTTGATGACGAGCGTGTGAGAAGAGAGGTCCTAACCTATGTACAAAAGGCTATAAATTCAGATCTTTTGGGATCGTACATGGAGCTCCTAGTCTTCTTTCAAAAAATGGTTCCAAAGGGATACTTTATGCAGGAAGCAATTCAGGCTGCATTAGTGGGCGTGTCAAAGGGTGATGAGACGCACCAAATCATCAGACACGAGTTGCATGAGGGTGGACAAATTTTGACCAAGATTTTGTTAGCCCATGGGGTCAACGCTGGGGAAGAGGCTGTAAAATTACTTGCTCACAGCTCCAGCTCTGCACGAGAGAAAGCTTATAAATTCTTTCAAAACATACACAATGATTATGTAGTAAAAGATGCCGCTCTCACCTGCTTACAAAACCCATCGACGGAGACACAAATAATTGGCCTCAAATTATACAAGGAATTAAAAACTTACGAATTTTTCAAAATTTTCAAAACTGAAGAAGCATCAAATGCTTTGAAAGCAGCAGAAAAATTTCTTGCAGATAACACGGCTGCTATTCGAGAAGATGCATATCAACTTTTTGCAAAAATGGCAGCTATTGACCCTGAGACCGTAAAAAATGCGGCTATTTCCTGTCTTCATAACCCAGCTCCTAATGTACAGGTAATTGGATTAAAGTTGGTTAATGATCTTGTAAAAAATACCGGGCGGCTAGAAGAGACTAAAGAAAAAGAACAATTTCTTTTTTCTACAGATTCCGCTGTTCGAGACGCTGCATTACAATTTTTTACGACAATAACGGCCCAAAATCCTGAGGCCGTAAAAAATGCAGCTTCTGCCTGCCTAGATAACCCATCTCCTGACATACAGGTAATTGGATTCAAGTTGTATAATGCTCTTGCACGAGAGGGACAGTTTCTCGAAGAAGCACACCTCGCCGCAGCTAATGGCCTCGAAAGCGAACATGACCGTATACGAGCCCAAGTGTCTAGCCTCTATGTACTGCTTGTTCCAAAGATAGATACAATCACCGGGCAAGAGTTTCAAGCTCTCTTACGATCTGAGATGTCAACCGACCTTAGGCAGATCATTACAACGTGGGTTGTAAAGGGTCAGTTTCTCAACGAAATTCATGAATGTGCGGCAAAAATGCTACTGAGTCAGTCTAATCAAGACGCGGGCGCGGAGATCTATCGTGCGCTTGCTGCTACTACTGTTCTTGAAGCTATTACAGTGCAGGAAGTGGAAAGTATGGTACAAAACTTTCACAAGCTCACTATTAAGGCACAAAAGGATACTGTAGCTCTTTTTGAGAAACTAGCGGAGCGTGGCAAGTTCTTGAAAGAGGCTCATACGATAGCAAAACTAGCTGGTGCACGCGCGGATAAATACAACGGACTTAGAGACGGTGTTTATAACCTCTATTCAGTACTTATAGATGTTGTTGAACTAACTGCTGACGATCAGATGAACATACAGTATAACCTATCGCCTGCTCAAGGAGGCGAATTGTATGTCCGTCTATCTAAAGTTGGTAAGTCACTACGAGAAGCTTATCTTTTTGCAGTAACAGATATTTATGTGTCAACGATGGGACTGAAGATTGCAGTATGTGCAAATCTATTAAAGCACAAGTTTAATGGATTCTCTTATGATATGGTTAATTATGTTATAGAAAATGGTTTTCTTCACCCTGATAACGAGTACGCAGCTGATGCCTTTATAAACCTTATTGAAAGCAATCTCTACAACAAGCAAATTGAAGAGAGATTGGAAAGTGTTGGCCGAAACGGCTTCGATTTTGAACCAGCTTTTGAAAAGCTTTTTACTGTAGCGAGTATCACAACACAGCACGCTGCATTGAAACTCATACAAAAAGTAGCCCAAAAGGGGGTAGGATTAGCTGTCGCAGGAAGAATTGCCGAAAAGCAGCTTTTTGCGCAAGACCCCCAAATTCGTGACATCGCCCAGGAAATAGCAGCAGAAGTAGAGTACAGACGGAGTTGGCTTGGCTGGCTTACAAGCTGGGTCAAAAGCCGGCATGGTAACGTTTAATCGCCCTGGCGATTTAGGATATTATGAAGAAGGAAGTCTCAAAAATATGGATTATGCACGATGAGCCTTATACCTCCTAGTCCTACATCGGGACCCCAAGGGGCACCCTCGCCTCAGCCTATTTCGGGGAGGCCGACGGACGCTTTTGCTGCTATGATCAGGGATTTTTCTGTGGCAGCGTCGGCGACAGCGCAGCCACACACTATTACGCAAAGCAGTGCGTTTGAGGCGCTTGGCCGCATTAAAACGGTGCACTATGCTGAGTTAAAAGAGTTGTTTGATCACCGAACGGAGCCCGAGGCGCAAAAGAAGCTTGCGGCTTTAAGTGTTCCCTACCTTTCTTTATGTTTTAATCGCCTTGAAGAGGCGCTGATTGGGGTGAGAAATACAACTCATGTAGAGCCTTTTTTGCAGCTGGCAGACTCCGAAGAGCTTGCATTGCTGCGTGAGGTCGTTTCCTATCTCGAAAAGCAGGACATTTCTACGCTAAAAAGTGACTGGAATGCAGTGTATGGCGTTTCCGACTCGTGGGTGAAACGACTTATCAAGTGGCAGACAGTTTTTCCGGAGGAGGATTTTAAAGAGCTGCTTTCTGAAACAAAAACGTTACTTGAAAAAGTTGAGGGTGTGGCCGAAAAAGCAAAGCGTATAGACAGGGATGCCGTGGAGGCTCTCTCCGATACTGTAGCTATGCATACAGGGTCTTTGGAGTTTGTAAACATGCAGCGTCATGCAGCGGAAAAGGGTGATCTTTCTTCACTTTCTGTTGCGCATTTTTCTGCTTTGCTGAAGGTGACGGATAAGCTGCACCAGGCAACAATGAAGGTGGTTTCAAACAAAGATAATGAACTCATTTGCGATGCGGCAAAAAAGGGCTATCTTTCAGATATCGGCATTGCGCTCAGCGATGCTCGGGAAAATCAACAAGAGCTGCTTTCATTTTTACATGATATTCAGAGAGCCGGCATTCCTCCGGAGGCGGCAGCTGGGGTGCAAAATGCTATCAAAAAAATGATTAGCGACATTCAAAAGATATATGACGATATCCATCAGATGAGATTGCGCATGGTAGGAGGCGAGGCAAATTCTTGGAGCGTCGATCTCCTCCATCAGGATGATGCCATTCTAAGAAGTACAAAAACTGCTCGTGGAGTGACTTGCGACAACGAGCGATCAGTTAGCTATGATCATGGGGAATTTATAGAGGGTATTAGCTATGAACTCAGGCAATTTCGTACAGAGCTTGAACGGTTGGAGAGCCAATTTGGGGCGCAAGTTCCCGCCGGCACTCAGGGCCCAGCCCTCTCTAAAAAATCGATTTTTGATGCTGTAGGCGATAAAATTCCTGCATCGCTTGAGACTAGACACAAAAATTTGCATCACAAGCCTTACGAGATGTCCCCGGTCACAAAAGAGATACTCTATCGTCTCTTTGCCTTTTTGCAGCTGAGCGACAAGGCTATCCAGACGGATGCAATGTATGAACAGATGGCTAAAGCGGCCTCCCAGGCCCCATTGGCAAAAGTACAAGAGACCAAAAAGAGCGAGCAACAGGAACCCGTCGTCCCGGGATCGGAATCGATTATCCCCACACCCGAGAAGGCGCCCTTAGTCAAAAAAGCGGATAATGCAACCCTCTCAGTACCAGACTTAGCAAAGGCCGCCCCATCACTTGCAGAATATGGCAACAAGCATCGACGCCTTGTGGAGCTGCATGACTTAGTAAGTGCTATCGGGATACGGGGAGTGGAAGTGCCCATGCCTTATGGCATTAAGAGCAGCGATATGCATGATTTTATTGGCAAAGCTGCCCCATCGGTGATCGAAGACTGGAAAAAACTGGGGGCGCTTTATGCAACCAGGCCCGAAGGACAAGAAGGAAAAAGTTTTCTTGATAGGAAAGATGTAAGCGACCTTATTAAAAAGGTCCAACAGGATATTACAGGTGCATTTGTTACGGCAGCTCAAAATCCGGAATTTACCAAATCACTTGGCTTTGGAGGAGATCTTGACGAGTGGCTCACAGCCATTAAAGAGAGGGGCTCTTACCTCATGGTGCGCAGCACCGGCGATGAGGACTCATCCTATGCTAACGCAGGCGGTAATATAAGCGAAGCCTATGTTCCAACGACAACGGAAGATATTTTGAAAGCCGCTGGAAAGGTGGTTGCCTCCTACTTTAGCATCCCATCGCTTGCCAACCGCTTAAATGCCCGGGCAAACCCCTTTGAAAATGAGCTTAAGCTTGCTGTTACTATGCAGGAGCTAATAGGGGAGTCGCCGGATGGTACAAGCAAAGAGATCCCAGTTTCGCTTGTGCTCTTTACCAACGAACCAAATTATGGCGGAAACGAACGCTTTCGCATTATGCGCCTTAGCGCTACCCATGGCCATGGAGAGGCCGTTGTGGGCAATAAAGGCGTGGCTACGGACTCCTTCTTCCTCCTACAGTCTCGCGCCGATCCGGACGACATCTATATCGTTAGCGATATCAAAGAAAAACCCCACAGGCTTGCACCGGTGCGGGGTGAGGATGGCAAGGTGCGCCTTGAGAAGCGAGAAAATGCAGATCCTGCTACCCCTGCCTTTGATAAAGATATGCTTATGCGCCTCTTTGAGCTTGGCAAGCAGGTAGAAGCGCGCTATGACGGCCAGCCTACCGACATGGAGATCGTCGTTAAGGGCAAAACTATATATCCCGTTCAGGCACGGCCTGTGAACCGACCAGTGCCAAAGCCAAGCTATGTTGACCCAAGTAAGGTCGCAGCTCTTGAAAAAAGCCCTGTAGAGCAGGAATTTCGCGGCAACACGCAAGTTGCAGGAACTGCCGATGCCGTTGTTATCCGCAAAGCAGACGAGATCCTTGTCACCACAACCCTGGAAGATGCAGAGAAAAACTTTCACCTTGGCCAGCATAAATTGGTGGTGATTAAAGAGCCGGAACCTGCCGACTCCCACTTTGTGGTTAACTTTGCAGGCATTGGCATCCCCTGTATCCAGATGGATAATATTGAGCCAGTCCAGCAGGCAATCGGCCGGCTTGGCGAAGGCCGCAGTATGGTCGCAGACATTCAGGACGCCTCCATAAAGGTGTGGAATAACCAAGCAGCAAGTCCCGAGTCCTGCATAAGCCAGGGCTATCTTACCCACCCGGCACATGTAACCATATCTCTTGACACTACGAATCTTCCTCGGCTTCGCGAAGGTAGCGCCCTAAAAGATCTTCAGGAAATTATTCGGCAGGTAAAGATTGCTTCCACACAAAAGCTTGCCCACGAGACCATTGAAGCCTACTGCGCCCGGCCTGAGCTTGCACAGCTTGGTGTTGAAAGTGCTCGCCTGTTACAGGAGATGGAGCGTTTACAAATTCCCTCACTTCGCGGACGAGTTGCAGTCAAAGCTGCAACAGAACTTGATGCAAAAATTCGTCGAGCCTGCTCAGAAGCCATCCCAGAAACTACTGAGCGGCTAGAGACCCTCTTTCATGCAAAAGTATTAGAGACGCTTACCTTCCAGCCGCCGGCTGCTGACGGCTCTCTCGGCAAGCTATCGGTGGTAACTGCAACAGAGCTTCTTCGCGAAACAGAACAGATTGTAGAATACGCTAAAACGCTAGGACGACAAGCGCGCTTTGCCGATCTTGTTGTAGATGCGCAAGAGGTGCCGCTTGAGGCGACAAAAGAGCGATGGGCGCGTGTCCTACAGACGCTAGAGACAGCCGACGCCTCACTCCAGCCAAAAGTTGACACCCTTTTGCAGCTTGTAGACATCTTGCGAGCCTCTAATAGCTTAGGAACGTGGCTGACACTTGTGCTTGGGCCAACATTCGCAGAAAGCGGCAAACCAATACATACCCTTAACGCCCTGCTCTCGGGAATCGATACGCAGCTCCTCGACACAATGCAAAAGATGCAAGAGGGTACAGCCGCCCTTCGACAGATGCGTCAAGAGCTTCCGAATTTTGCAGAGCCTGAAGTCCTTCAGTGGCAGCTGGCAGCGCCTTCAGGAATTGGTTGCGTCTTATAAAACGCCTGAAAGTCTGCAAGCACTAAAAAATATATTTGCAAGCAATAGTCTTCCTGCCGTGCTCCAAGCACAAGCAACAATGAATGAGGTGGTAGACCTCTTTGACAAGTCCATAAAAAGCATGAAGTCCAGCACCAAATATGCTGAAGCGGACAAAATTGCACACTTTCGTGAAATGGTTCACGGCTATGTAGATCTTCTTGAGAGCTGGACAAAACATGTTGCAACGCCGGCTGATATAAAAAGAGCGCCAAATACTGAAACTATTGATGGATACTTTGATTTATTGCGCAGGCGAGAAAGAGAGGCGCCTACCACATCTGAAACACTCAATGCTTCTCGTCAATATGAAGGTCCACCGGCACTTATTACTGCTGGAACATTATTTAGCCGCCATGCACCAAGGACTACAGAAGATCTGTTTACAAATACTCACCAAAATCTTATTGCGATTACAAATGCGTTAGCTGGAAGGCTTCTCACTAAAGAAAGCTTACAAGCACTTCCCGACTCCACAGCTATTTAAAGACGCACTTGATCGGGTAAGCAAGTTGGGCAATGCCCAGATCTTGGGTGTCAATATCGACGAGAAATCGCTCACGGTGCGGTATAACCTTCCTATCCGCAACCACAGTGCAACTTTTGAGATTGTGTATGACGTCGTCTCTAACAAAACTTATTTGCAGTTTCACTTCCTAGGCCAAGCAAGAGAGAGGTGGGATGCCGTGATGCATAGGCTTAATTTGCTTGATTTTGCAAAGGTTCTGCCGCTTAGAGAGGCTCCGGAAAAGAGTGACAACGCTCTGCACATTGCATTTTCACTTGAAGAAGATAGCCTAGAAAAGGCCTTTAGTTTTTCAAAAGCTGCCGTAGATTTTAGTCTTGGTGCGAGTGGCCCAATCCAAGACGGCTTCACATCAAATGAAGATATTATTTTTCAGAGTTTGAAAGCAGCTAAGGATGCAAAGCAAACAGTTAAGCTCCCAGAAACTTTGCAGGGGGTTGGGTTTGCTGTTCTTTTTTCAGATAGCTATGACCAGACACGAGAAGAAAATGAGCAGGAAGTTGCAAAAATAGTACGTCGTGAATTTATTGAGAGTGCAACATCTCCCGAACTGCCAAGCAGCAACAGGGCAAATGCATTGCGGGATTTAACAAATGTCCTAACACAACATACTTTTGATGGCTGGACCCACGCTACTGAGGAGGATAGAAAACTTCTTACGTCTATTGCCACATCCAACTTAGAAGATAGGGATCAAAACGTACGAAGGGCTGCAGGCGACCTATTACATATGTTAGATCGGACCCGCGTACTCTACATTGACTGGGAAAAAACGGTAAACTCTCTTTTTGATAGCTCTTCTGCTGTACGAGATAAGGCAATGACACTCCTTAAAATGGATGCTGCTCCTCCTGAGACTGTGGAAATGGCAGCTTTTAGCTGCCTAGAAAACCCATCTCCTGATATTCAAGTATTGGGATTAAAACTGTACAATCATCTTGCAAGAAGTGGGAAGTTTCTCGAAGAAGCGCATGCAGCTGCGGCAAAAAATCTTGAAAGCGGTTCTGAAAATATACGAGCTGAAGTTCGCGAGCTCTATGGACATCTTGCTCCAAGAATAAGTACAATCACCCAGCAAGAGGTCCAAGCCTTGTTGCAAATTGCAACTGCTGATGAACAGTTGAACATCTTTAGGGAGTTTGCTCAAAAATATCAATTCCTCAAAGAAGCTCATGAAATTGCGGCACAAAACCTACAGAATCAACATAATCCTTATAAAACAATAGGGCTCTACCTTGTGTTGGCTGATACTGCTGCTGTTGTTGATATAACAGCCCAGGAAATTGAAAGCATGATACAAATGTTTGACAGGCTTGATGAAAAGCATGATCCCGTTCTTCAGGACGATATTCTATCTGTTTTTGGGGCATTCGCGAAAAATGGCAAGTTCTTCAGCGAGGCTCATGCGTTAGCAGCAAAAGCGCTTCCAAAAAGAATTGATGGCGCACTTAATCTCTATTTTGTACTTGCAGCTGTGGATGATATAACCCGAGAAGAGCTGCAGCAGATGCATGCTTATGCCAAGCGGGGAGTAAAGGCCTATCTTGTAGAAATGTATGAAAAGCTATCAAAAATAGGTAAGTTTTTACAAGAGGCTTACGCTGTAGCTTTAGAGCCTGATGTAAGTTTACGTCAACGCGCTGCAATATATGCAAATCTATTAAAACATAAGTTTGACGGATTATCTCAGGATGCGATTATTGATATTGTATTCTACTTCATTAACAATCATGGGGAAGTAGCCGGTGCCCTTATCGCTCTTATAGAGAGCAATCTCTACACCGATCAAATTCAGGCCGCTTTTGAACAGGTTCTTAGACGCTCTTCTCCCTTCTCAGCGTGTATGGATCTTATTGCCAACGCAAGTCCCACAACGCAGCACACTGTAATGAAACTCATTCATAACGTAGCTCAAAAGGGAGTGGGGTTATATACCGCAATGGTAATTGGTGAAAGACAGAAAACAAGCGAAGACCCTGCCATACGCGCCCTCGCCTCAGAACTCCTAGAAGAAGTAACGTACAGAAAGAGCTGGCTTGGCTGGCTTACAAGTTGGGTTAACACCAGGCAGTCAGACACGTGGACTGCAAGGGGTGCTAATCCTAAATAGTTTTGCTCTTATTTAAGGGTAAAAAGGGGCCGAGGTAGGCTTACAAGCTAGGCCCAAGACAGGCAGGGTATTTAAAAGTCAGAAACCTGCACTATTTTCAGTCCGGCAATGTTAGGCAGCCTACGATCGTTTGTAACAAATGCCGTACATTTTGCCAGGATGGCCGCGGCAATTTGTAAGGCATCAGGTGTTTTTATGCCAAGAGTGGCTCGTAAGCTGGCAGCTTGGCGCAAGAGCTCTCTATTAAGATCGAGCAGTGTCAGCCCATTACTCTCTGCGTCTTTGCGCCTTTGCTTTCTTTGCGTTAATTTTTTTTGGTATTTAAAAAGGCTTGTTTCCTCACGGGTGTGCGTATGAACCAAAAAATTAACGCAAAGAAAGCAAAGGCGCAAAGACGCAGAGGGAATAACAAGACCAAATTTTGGGGGGGGATTTTAGAGAGAAAATCTGTTGTGCCTTTACCTATTCATTTCACCCCACCCCAGGCCCGGGCTTACATGCGCCTGAGTGCTCAACAGTATATACTAAGCCATCTTGAGTAAGATTAATAGTGGCATTTCCATACCCAAACTTATTGTCGTAAATACGATAATACGATATAATAAGGAGATGGAGGTGGTTATGAGCGCACATGAAGAAGTAGTACGATTTACGTTTGATTGCCCAGTAAATTTGCACCATTTTGCTAAAATGAAGGCAACAGCCAATCATCAAAGCATGAAAGACTATCTAATAGGGCTTTTAGCAAAAGATGCTGTCGATCATCCCATCAAGTTCTTAAGCAATAAATCATTTGAGCATGAGCTTAAGACGATTTTACATGAAGATGCCGAACTTATGAAAAAACTTGCAAATAGATGATCTACATTGCTTGTGCTCAAATTATTGAGCTTCACGATGCACTCGTTAAGAAATTCGGTGGGCTTCAAGGTGTTAGGGGACTAGGCTTGCTCGAATCTGCAGCGTCAGCTCCGATGATGTGTGCCTTTGGCACCGAATTTTATCCTTCAGTGTATGACAAGGCCGCGGCATATTTATTTTTTATCACGAGTAATCATCCCTTCTTTGATGGAAATAAACGCACGGCTACAGCTACTGCGTTAGCATTTTTAAGAGCTAATGGTGAATCTCCAAAGTACGAAGTTGATGATTTGATAGAATTCGTAGTTCGGATTGCTGAGGGAAAAGCCGATTTACATTCAGTAAGTCGTTATCTGAAAAAAATATGCAAATAGGATGGTTTATGGAATATACGCACATTCCCAAGTTGCAAGCTGATGTTTCCCGTATTGGCCTCGGCACATGGTCTATTGGTGGCTGGATGTGGGGCGGCACCGATGAAAATAACGCCATTGCTACCATTCTTCATGCATTAGACAAGGGGATCAACCTGATCGATACTGCGCCGGTTTATGGCTTTGGAGTGTCGGAAGAAATTGTGGGCAAAGCCTTGAAGCAGTATGGCAAAAGAGAGCGTGTGATTGTGGCCACGAAAGTTGGCTTGAACTGGAAGGATGGGCAGCCTTTTCGGGATGCAAGAAAAGAGCGTATCGTCAAGGAAATTGAAGATTCCCTAAAACGGTTGCAGCTGGACTATATTGATCTCTATCAGGTGCACTGGCCAGATCCCAAAACTCCTATTGATGAAACAGCAGAAGCCATGGCACAGCTCATTAATCAGGGAAAAATTCGTGCTGCAGGTGTGAGTAACTACAGCGTTGATGCTATGGAATCCTTTCAAAAAAAGGCGCCGCTTTCCTCGGCTCAGCCCCCTTTTAACCTCTTTGAACGTGGTATGGAAGAAACAGTGTTAGCATACTGCAACAAAAAGGGTATAGCAACTCTTGGATATGGGTCTCTTTGCAGAGGCTTACTCTCCGGCAAAATGCAGCCTACTACGCAATTTGAAGGGGATGATTTACGTAAATCGGACCCTAAATTTCAGCCTCCCCATTACAGCCAATACCTCGAGTGTGTAAAGCGCCTGGATCAATGGGCCCAGCAGCACTATCAACGCTCCGTATTATCACTGGCTATACGATGGGTGTTGGATAAAGGCATAAGCGTTGCGCTGTGGGGTGCGCGAAAGCCCGAACAACTTGATGCTATAGCAACTATTATGGGCTGGAAGCTGCAGCCCAGCGACTTTACAGCAATCGACGCCATTCTTAAGGAAACGATTGCCACGCCAATAGGCCCAGAATTTATGGCGCCGCCCTCGCGTTAATTATCCTAGATTCGGCAGTTCGAGATGCTGAAGCGATGTAAGATTTTGATTCAGAATGCCTTAAAGATGGGGCCGTATTACCTACCCCGGCCTTGTTCACCTTTTCGGTCAAGTTTCACGCTCGCCTCAGTATATTTACAAAAAATAATTGAAACACAAAGACACGAAGCCACAAAGCGCTGTGCGTTGCTTATAACACTTGTCTGGCACAGCTAATGGCATTATTTGCGAAAATAATGCCCACAGTGCATGCCGTGGGGCGGCAACGCTTCGCCCTGCCGTTAGGTTGAGACTATAAGGATATAATCATGCACCGTATGCTTTTTCAGCCAACGTCTTGTTTCAGGGCGAAGCGTTGCCGCCCCGCGGCATGCACTTTTGGCCATTTTTCATGTGAAAAATGGCCAAGAAACGTGACCTACACATCATTGCAAACTTCGCGAAGCGCTTTGTGGCTTTGTGTCTTTGTGTTTAATTTTTTTTCGTGACCGAAAATTTCCTGAGACAAGGTGAACAAGGCCCCCATGCGGTGAAGGCGCCGCCGGTCCGAAGCGGCTATGGCTCAAAATGTTGCGTTGCTTCAGCGTCTCCAACTGCCGAATCTAGGATTATACTTGAAAAGTTCGCCTGATGCCGCTACGGTGTGAAAAAATGGAGTATTATATGCAAAACAAAGATACTAGAGTCGGATTTATTGGGCTAGGCAGCATGGGCCTTCCTATGGCGGAGAATATACTGAAGGCAGGATTTTCGCTTATAGTGCACAACCGGACGCGCTCAAAAGCCAATCCTCTGTTAGAACTAGGGGCTACATGGGCCGATACTCCGGGCGAGCTTGCAGGCATGTCTGACATCGTCGTGAGCATGGTGGCAAATGATGCGGCTTTAAACGATATTGTAGACGGCCCTACCGGAATTATTGCCGCGTCAAAAAAACCGTCACTTCATATCTCCATGAGTACTGTTTCACCTTCGATCAGTGACTCTTTAGAAAAAAAGCATAAAGAGAATGGAATTGCCTTTGTATCGGCCCCTGTCAGTGGAAGGCCGGATCGTGCAAAATCTGGAGAGCTCTGGGTTTTTCTTGCGGGCGAAAAAATAGCCAAAGAGACCGCAGCACCCGTTTTACAGGCTATGAGCAGCAAGGTATTTGATTTAGGCGAAAAGCCATCCCAGGCCGCGCTCTTTAAATTGTGCAACAACTTCATGATCCTCAGCCTTATTGAATCCTTTTCAGAAGCGGCAAGCATACTTGAAAAAGGGGGTATTTCCACTGAAAAGGCATCTGAAATTTGGGGAAGCTCTCTCTTTAATGCTCCGGCCTTTACTAGCTACACTCCCATGTTCTGCAAGCGAAACTTTGCCGATGGAGGCTTTGCCTTAAACCTTGGATTAAAGGACATGCGGCTGCTGCATGCCGCGGCAACCCATGCCCAAGTGCCTATGCCCTTCCTTTCAGACCTCCAAGAGAAACTTCTTATCAGCATGAACCTGGGCAGAGAAAAATATGACTGGTCAGCAATCTTTCTTATAGCACAACAGCAGGCTGGGCTTAAATCTTAGAAATGGGGCTTTTATGAAAAAGTTAGTGATGCTATTTGCAGCAATTTGCTTTTTTACACCAAGCTTTTATAACGGCGCAGGGATTAAGACAGCATGGGCTACCCATTGCCATGTACCATGATTATTTTGCCAAACACTCAGACGTGAGGCTTTAGAAGCGATGCGTTTGCCGTCGATAGATTCAGATGTTTCTATATCGTATGACACTACAAAGAGTCCAGAGCCCTCTGTCACATAAAAATTGCTGAGGGTATATTCAGTAATATCTAAGGCTTTTGCTCGACTTATATACTGTTCTCTTTGAACGCGCTCCCTCATAGAGGCCCGCTTGAAAATAGGGTGCAAGATGTCGATCTAAGTCATCCCATTTTTTCTCTTTAATATACTGCCACATCTGTTTTTCCAGAACTTCACCTTGTGATGCAGCTGCAAAAAGTGATA
This sequence comes from uncultured Chlamydiales bacterium, assembly GCA_963826935.1. Classification (GTDB taxonomy): domain Bacteria; phylum Chlamydiota; class Chlamydiia; order Chlamydiales; family FEN-1388; genus SZAS-7. The sequence goes on from CAWGYH010000013.1 coordinate 14,189, forward strand.
TCTGTGCAAACATCGCGATTGTAAATAAGACTTTTTTGAACATAGTTACCCTCATTATTGGAAAAAACTCCATATCCCATTTTTTGGCGATTATGTCAAGCCTGCTATTCATGGCATTGCTAAAAAAATTAAAATTCCATTGACATCTTGACTGCATGGTATTATCTACTTGATTATAGAAAATAGTTAAATATGACAGAGAAAAAAATGGGATTTGGAAAGTGTTTGCAAGGCAAGGTTGCCGTTGTGACGGGAGCGGCACGTGGAATTGGCCGGTCTACAGCTTTGGCTTTTGCTGGCAATGGTGCAGCTGTAGTTGGTATAGATATCTGTAAGGCCGTATGTCCCCGTTCTGGAGTTCAGCCAGCAACAGCTGATGATCTGCAAGAAACAGGCCGGTTAGTGGAGGCTCTTGGTGGTAGCTGGCTCAGTATTGTTCTTGACCAAAGAGATCTAGCCGCACTAAAAGATGCTGCTAAGCAAGTAGAAAAGGCATTTGGGGGTATCGATATTGTATTTGCTAATGCTGGCATTCAGGAATTTCGTCCCTTGCTTGAAATGGAAGATGAAGATTGGAATGTCCATATAGACGTTAATTTGACTGGTACGGCAAATGCTATTCGTGCTTTTGCACCCTATCTTCTTAAACGCAAAAAGGGACGCATCATCGTTACAACTTCTACACAGGGCCGTCACGGAACGAAGTATGGAGCTGCATATTCAGCTTCTAAATGGGGAATTATAGGACTCATGAAATCAGCAGCTCAAGAACTAGGACCTTATGGGATTACAGTGAATGCCGTGGTTCCCGGGCTGATCAATACCCCGTTAACTCGCCATAAGGAGCGATACGCACAGGTTCTAGAAGCATCAGGAAAGGTTCCAACAGGTACTGGGACAGATGAAGAAGAGGCAAAAAAAATCTTAACAGCCTCGTCGCCTCTTGGAGTGCCCTGGATTGAGCCCGATGATGTAGCAGCAGCGGTCCTATTTCTTGCTTCTGATGCTGCCTGCATGGTATCAGGGGCTACATATGATGTAACTGCTGGAGACAGCGCTCATTATGAATAATTTTCGAAGGGATTATGAACGTCAAATTTTTTAGCTGTATCTTATTTTTCTTGGCATGTTTTTGTGGAATAGCAAAAGGTCAAGAAGAGGTAACCATAACCCAAGTGCAGGCAAGTAGCCTTTTGAACCTTATTGCCGAAAAAGGGGCGAGAGTTACGGTAGTAAATATGTGGGCTACATGGTGCATTCCCTGTCTCAAAGAGTTTCCTGCTCTTGTCAAACTTGCACATGCCTACAAAAATGAGGGTCTGCGAGTTTTGTTAGTATCCAATGATCTCGAGCAGGATCTTCCCGCTGTAAGGAAATTTCTTGCAAAACAAGGGGTTGATTTTCCAACATACATCAAGGCTGAAAAAGACGATGCCTTTATCAATGGCATTAACCCTCGCTGGAGCGGAGCATTGCCTACAACATTTATCTATGATAAAGATGGCAAGCTGCTGTATATGCTGGAAGGAGAGCAGGACTACAACCAATTTGAAGAAAAAGTAAAACCATTATTGATGAAGGAATAGTCTATGAACTTGAGATTTTTAAAATCACTTTTAGCTATTCTATTTGTCTGCAGTTCCATGCAGGCAGAAAGCCTAAATCTGGGAAGCAGTATCCCGCAAGCTACTGTGAAAATGAAAAACATAGATGGGAAAAGCCTTTCTATCGATGACATCAAAGGTACAAAAGGCACCCTCGTGATTTTTTCCTGCAACCACTGCCCATACGTCAAAGCGTGGCAGTCAAGGTTCGTTGCTCTTGGCAACAGCTACCAGAAAAAGGGAATTGGTGTGATCGCCATCAATCCAAACGACCCTGCAGTATATCCTGAAGATAGCTACGAAGTAATGCAAGAAAGAGCGCGTGATAATCAGTATCAATTTCCCTATGTTGTCGATGCAACTTCGGACGTTGCACGCGCTTTTGGAGCCACCCATACACCCGAGGCTTTTTTATTCGATAGCGAAGGCAGGCTCGTCTATCACGGCGCCATTGACGACGACCTGCAAATAGATAAAGTCACAAAGCAGTACCTCAGTGATGCACTTGATGCCCTAATCGATGGCAAGCCCATACCGACCCCTGAAACAAAATCAGTTGGCTGCGGTATAAAGATGAGAGCAAAAAACTAAGGAATCTTGTTTCCATGCCGGACTTTGGATCGTTTATTTTGCTGATGTTTGCTGCGGTTTTGCTTGTGAGCATTGCCCAAAGAATGCGCATACCCTACCCAATTGCTCTTGTAATTGGCGGAGGCTTCCTTAGCTTTGTTCCGGGATTAGATTATACCTACTTTAGCCCGGATCTTATTTTGGCTGTCGTCTTGCCCCCAATCCTCTACTATGCAGCGTTTTGGTCATCGCTAAGGGAATTTAAGAAGTACTCCTCTGAAATCTGCTCTTTAGCATTTAGCCTCGTGATCGTGACAACCCTTGTCATCGGCGTGATCTTTAAGTGGTGCTTTCCAGAATTTTCTTGGGCACTCAGCTTTGCCTTTGGGGCCATTTTGTCGCCGACAGATGCTGCTGCGGCTACAGCCATACTCAAGCGATTTCCCCTTGGGCAAAAATGCATCTCCATCTTAGAAGGAGAAAGCCTTATTAATGACGCCTCCGGTTTGGTGCTGTATAAAATAGCGGTTACTGCCTTGCTTACAGGGACCTTTTCTTTCTGGCATGCCGGCATGGACTTTGTTGTTATGTCGGTCGGCGGTCTTTTATTCGGCGCCCTTTTTGGTTATTGCATGCAAACTATTTCAAGGCGCTTTCTTGACCCTGTGATGGGGGCGGTTTCTTCATTTCTCATCTCCTACGCTACCTACTTCCTTGCACTCCTCATCAACGTTTCAGGTGTGTTGGCGGTCGTTGCTTGCGGGGTTGTATCGCTGCGAATAATCGCCAGGCACCATTCATCGCTAAGGCGCATGCTAGGACGTGTTACTTGGGATATGTACATAATTTTGCTGAACTGCTTTATCTTCATTCTTATCGGCTCGCAACTTGATAGACAGACAGCGCATATGAGCTGGGAGCAAGTGGGCATTTATACAGGATATGCATTTTTAATTACCCTGACGCTGATTATTTTCCGCCTTTTATGGGTCTGTATTAGAGGCGTCGCATGTCAAACCCTAGATCTAAAAACAGACGTTAGAAAAATATGCTCGAAACATGATCCCGTTTTTACTTTGAAAGAAGACATTCTCATTGGCTGGTCAGGCATGCGCGGCATTGTTTCACTAACGGCCGCCCTTGCCTTGCCAATGACACTTGATGATGGCTCGCCGCTAGAAGGACGTAGAGAAGTAATCTACATGGTGTTTTGCGTCATTTTGTTTACTTTGATCATACCGGGGCTGACTCTTGAAAAACTTATTTACTGGCTTAACATTCCTGCAACTCCTGTACGCGATGCAGCAGTTGAAACGCGAAGAAGCCTTGCCGCAGTTGCACTAGATGAACTAAAACAGCTTCAAGAAAAACAGCATGTATCCGATGAAGAGCGAGCCTTCTTAAGTGACTACTTCAACATCCGATTTCGCCTGTTAGAGCTCGTGTCGCCAGAAAGCAGCAGTCACAAGCACCTGGAATCGGCCCGAACAAAGGTTGTCCAGGCCCAGCGTAGAGTGCTTTTAGAGATCTGGGAACAGGGCTATATCGACGATAAAGTACTTGGCCAGCTTGAGCATGAACTTGACGCAGAAGAATCACATACCCCACGAGCAGAAATATAATGCCCTTGGGTATACTATAGGATATACTTATGAAAACAACCTTTAAGCTAGCAGGTCAGGGCATCGACACTGACGATCATGTATTCCACTCGAAGTTCTCGTGATGCCTCACATAAATGCTCTTCAGAGATCTCAAATTTTAATAAAAAGAAATGGCTCTTTTATTCTCAGGTTTTTGCGCCCACGTCCAGCAATCTATGGAGTTCACTGACAAGATAAAATGGAATAGATCTAAGCTGATACGAAATCTTGCACCCTAGATGATCCTTGACACTCACATCGTCTATTCGAGGAAGTCCTGAATAGATTCGAACGGCTGTTGATAGTTCTTTTAGTTTCATGAACATATGAAGGGACTTGAGCGTGCCGGTATTGCCGGCTTTTACTTCGATAGGTACAAGCCCGTTTGTATGTTGGATCACATAGTCTAGCTCTGCATCTGAGCCTCGTTCATTGCGAATCCAGCAATAAAGTGCAGGTTCCACGTTGAAGGGATCTATAGTGCGTAAAAGTTGCCCAGCAACTTGCTCGGCAATAGCGCCCTTATTTACCATATCAAGCTCATCTATATCTTCTAGGGTGCTAAGCTTCAAATCAAGAATTGCTGAACTCAAGCCAACATCAAGAAGGATTGCTTTGAGAAATTTATGGTTTATTTCTGCTCCCAGTGGCACACCATTTGCTGCAGTACACTTCACTTTATGGCCCACTCGTGCTTGGCAAAGTAAGTTCAATGCCTCTTTTACTTTTTGGCCATTTGCAGTTGAATCAACGTGGCTATAAACAAACTTCTCTCCCAAAAGAAGTGGTATCGCATCGATAACTTCGTTCAAAGTCTCAGGTGATATCTTATTACTATACTTGCTAAAATCTGCTCTATATGAACCAAGCAAATCGCGGTGGACATCTCTTACCGCATCTAAAGATTGCTCATTGGCCCAGTTAGCAACAGCCTCAGGAAGCCCTCCTACATATACGTACTCTTTAAAAAGCCTTGTTAGTTCCGCATGAATGGCACTGTTAATCTCATCATTCCATGTAAATGTTTTTATTAGATCAACCAGCTGCTCTTTTTTTTGTGCTTCTAGGAACTCGATAAAGGATAGAGGCTCTAAGTACACATAGCTCACGCGTCCTACAGGCATGCTCATTGAGTGAGCCCCCAAAACAAACTCTAAAAGAGATCCGGCAGCAATAACTGGAAGTTGCGGCATATCTTCATAAAACCAGCGCAATTTAGCAAATAATTCTGGTTTTGCTTGGATTTCATCAAGAAAAAGTATGGTTTTCTTTGGGTCAATCTTAAGAGAAAACCGTTGCTCTATTCTTTTAACTATCTCCTGAGGACTGTTCGACTCAAACAGTGTAGCAAGCGCCGGGGTTTTTTCAAAATTGAACTCTATAAGTTTCATTTCAGCGGTTTCGGCCAAGTGACGCACAGCCCATGTCTTGCCTACCTGCCTGGCCCCTCTTATCACAAGAGGCTTACGTCTAGAAGACACCAGCCATTTTTTAAAAAATTCCATACACGTACGATGCATTGTACTCACTCCATGTTATCAATCTAGATATACCAGAATAACGGACAAAAGTCAAATGGATCCGTCTCTTTTCATCAAAAATCAACAAAAAGAACCGTCTCTTTTTATTAAATTTGAGTGAAAAAAGACGGCTCTTTTGAGTTAAAGGGGGCCAGGGTCTCTTTCATTCCTGGGATAAAATCGATTCTACACCTACTTGATAACCTTGGCTTACTTAAACTTAAACTTTCGCAAGAAGAGTTTCAGTTGCTTTATAGTTAAAATTTCATTTGCAAAAAAGTTGCTTATGGGGGCATTAAAAAGAAACACGCTAAGGATATTTATAGGAAAAAATATGGCCGCACTCAAAGTTCCAGTTATATCAGATGACCATATTCAAGGCAAAGAAGACGCTCCTATCACTCTTGTCGAATATGGCGATTATGATTGTCCCTTTTGCGGACAAGTGTATCTCATTGTTAAGCGCCTGCAAAAGCATTTTGGCACAAGCCTTCGATTTGTTTTTCGCAACTTTCCTTTACGAGAAATGCACCCTAATGCTGAGATAGCTGCCGAAACTGCTGAGTTTGCAGCCACTCATGGCCTTTTTTGGCAGATGCACGATCTCATCTATGAAAATCAAACTGGTTTAAATGTGCAGCTACTTAAAGATCTTGCAGAGGGTTTAAAGCTACCCCTACAGGAGCTTGATCTTGCTCTTTCAAATAAAACATTTGAAAATAAAGTATATAGAGATTTTATGGGCGGCGTCCGCAGCGGTGTGAATGGCACCCCGACCTTTTTCATCAATAACGAGCGTTATAATGGATCGTTGGACTTTGATGGAATGGCTCACGAAATCAGTGATCTTAAGTAGCTGTTTGTTAATAATTTAAAATAAACAGGATCACCAGGATCGGCAGGATAAATACAAAACGGTAATAACGATTAAACGATAGGAACGATAAAACAAAGACTAGATTAATTTTCTAATTTTATCGTTCTTATCGTTTTATCATTATTATCATTTTGATTTGTTATTAATGTCCTTTAACTATTTTATCCCGCCCGCTCCTGGTGATCCTGTTGATCCTGTTATTTTGACTGGTCATAAATTATCCTTTATGTTAGGATAAGTCTATCTAAACGAAACTGTTGTTGGTTCATGTTTTTATTTATGAGATCTTTTTTAGACACTCTATTGGCTACTACCACAACGACCGGCCCCCGCCGGTAATACTTCTCTTTCCCATTACATTTCATTAAAAAACTATTCAAAAAAACGGAGAAGCTATGTTTCGTAAAATGCCATTTATTTTATTGGCCCTCATGATTTTAATAGGGCTACTGCAGCCCTGGATCCCCTTGGGAGCCCAATCGGCCCTTTATGGGGTCAGTTTGTCCATAAAGTCAGTTATTGTGTTTAGCTTGCCGGTCATCATTTTTGGCTTGCTATTCAAAACTACAGTTGGGTTTGCCCAAAATGCCTCAAAGATGATTCTTACAATTCTTTTGGCGATCGTGGCATCCAATTTTTTATCAACAATGATCAGCTATTCTGTCGGCCGCATTGCCTACAGTTTTGACCTGACGATGCCATTTCCTTGCGAGGGTACTGAATTGCAGCCGCTTTGGGCAATTTTTCTTCCTAAGTGGATTGGAAATGATAGTGCAATGTTTGCCGGACTGATCTTAGGGGCTGTTTTGGGGCGCTGGAAGCCTTCATGGGCCACTTTGATCTCCGCATGGATCGACACGATCATAAATCGCATTCTGAAGGGGGTTTTGTATGTGATCCCACTATTTATTTCAGGGTTCTTTGTAAAAATGTATCACGACAATGTGATGAGCTATATTATTCAGAATTATGGGGTGATCTTCGTTTTAACAGCCTGTTCTCTGTTTGCATATATCGGTTTGATCTATCTTTTAGCAAATTGTGGAAGAGAACTCTCTTTTCTGCAGTGCCTCAAAAATATGGTGCCTGCAGCAATTGCAGGATTTGGGAGCATGTCAAGTGCGGCGGCGATGCCGCTAACCCTTTTAGGAACGGAAAAAAACTCCCAAAACCCAACTCTTGCGCGCTCAATTATCCCTGCAACAGTCAACGTTCATTTGATTGGAGATTGTTTTGCGATCCCGATCTTTGCTTTTGCTGTGATGAAGAGCTTTGGCATTGAAGAGCCCGCTTTCATGGATTATGTGGTCTTTGCCTGCTATTTTGTTTTGGCCAAATTTTCTGTTGCTGCCGTGCCTGGGGGAGGGATCCTCGTAATGCTTCCGATCTTAGAGCAGTATTTGGGATTTGATCCAACGATGCTTTCTCTGATTACAGCCTTGTACATTCTATTCGATCCCGTCATTACCTGCGCGAACGTGCTGGGCAATGGCGGTTTTGCAATCAGTTTGAGCAGGTTGTGTTCAGCTCAATATAAATTGGAGTAATTACAAATAAAGGGGCCGTACATGGTACATGTTCACGGGGTACCCCCGTTAACATATACAAGGGGCCGTGTTCTGCGATTCGTGTGATTTGAATATAAATTGCACAAATCGCAGGATTCGGCCATTTCCAATAGAAATTATTTTCTTTCATTTATTTAGCAAATAAAGTATAATTTGTTTTAATTATAAAAATATTGGGATATAAAATGCCTTATCATGTAGGAAATTCTGGCTGGCATCATCGTCCATATGGAGGACACTCGGGCGGCTATGTCTGTTATCTTCCAAGAAGAGCTCCTTTTGGTACCTGCTATAGTCCCAGTCTTCCACTTTTTTGGAGCAGGCCACGACCATTTATAGTTCTACAAAGTCCTATTTATTCAAGACCTGTTGTTTCATCACCTGTGCGCGTTGAGCCCTCTTCACGCAGAATTGCGGCAATAAAAACAGCTCAAGTAACGACTATAATCGCAAGAATGGCTGCAACGGTTTTAGGAGCTGTTCTTATTCCAGTGACCTGTGGTCGTGCGCTTGTAAAGCGACTGGTGGCTTGCTGCCATAGGTAGTTATGTTATGGACTTGGTGCTGGTGATTATGTTGTACCATATGATCCAACAGCCGCAAAATTACCCGACATCTTCAAAACTGATCCACGATTTGCAGATGTAGAGGGCTTAAAAGAAAGTGCTGGCGAAAGTTTGCGAATTGCTGCAGTCTGCTATCTTATAAAAATGATGGACGAACATCCAAGCATGGCGCGAGACTATGTGCAAAAGCTTGTCAACAATCCAGAGTTGCGAAATAAGCTTCCCGCTACGGTTGCGCTTTTGCAGAAGCGGCTCAAAGAAGACTAATGTCCTTGATTGCTTCCCACAGGGCACGTATAAAGGGATCGAAGTTTATGGCTCTGGCTCTAGAACCGGGAGTGAATTTAGACCAGTCGGAAAGGATTGTTTCAAATATTGCAAGTTTGTCAGGGTGATTATGTAAACACTGTTCTACCGCTTCGAATGCTTCACGAAACTTGGGGCTAATTTCAGCAGGCTTTTTCTTTTCTGGGAGGCTCTGATGAAGAGAGTGGAGCCTGTTTAAAAAAGTTGCTACTAATTCAGGGGTATTATTGACTTGCTGGGTAAGTTGGCTAAAGGTACTAGCCACTTTTGCGGCATGAGGGTTAATCGCGCCCTGTGATGGCAGTTTATATGTTCGGAAATTAGGCTCACCAGCGCGTGCAATAAATACAAGTTCTACAGGTATTTTTTCAGGAAATATCTTATCTAAAAAACCTGTGTTAGGCAATAGAATCTACCGCCCGGTTGGACATCTTTTGCCTTAAGCTGCTTGTTTGGAAAGAGCGTCTCGCTGATAAAGCGATAGCTATATAAAGATATCTGTAAATTATTTGGTTGCATGGTACACACCTCATGCTTCATTTTATAGAAAAATTAATTATCTTAACAGAGAATTTTTTTCTCGGTGCTGTAGAGAGCGGTTATGTCTTTCTCTCAGTCATTAGTAATTTGCATGCAAGCCCGACAAAAATGACACCTGTCACCCTATTAATCCATTTTTGAAACCTAATGCTATTTTTTATTCGCGAAAAGGCAGTATTGAACAAGAGAGCGTAAGCCACGTTAATAATAGTTCCCGATATAAGGAAGCAGGTTCCTAAAAACAGAGTTTGCTGAAAAACATCACCTTTTTCTGGATTGAGGAATTGAGGAATAAATGCGAGAAAAAATAGAGCAACCTTAGGGTTTAAGACATTTGTTAAGGCCCCTCTAAAAAAGATCTTAGTGTGAGGGGTGTAGGGCTGTGCTTCTACATCTAGGGATTTGTTAGAGCTTTTAAAGGCTTTGACAGCAAGATGCACAAGATAAACCACTCCGACGATCTTTAATGAGTGGAATGCCCAAGGATAATAGACTAGTAATTCGGAAAGGCCTAATGCTAAGGTTATGATATGGAATACGATGCCGAAACTAACGCCTAGAGCGGCTATGATTCCGCCTCGGAGCCCTGTTCCTAAACTTTGAGAGGCGACGAAGAGGACGTCGTTGCCGGTGTCACGTTTAATACAATGGTTGCAGTCAAAAAAGCAGCAATTTCTGCGAAATTTAGCATGTTATCTCCTTTACGCTACAGTAAAGAGCAACATACCATGAGTTTTTATATTTTACCAACGTTTTCTAGCCCGAGTTTACAAGTTAGGGAATATCGATTGATGCAAGATTTTGATTCATTATGGATCAAAAGATTGCATCAAGCGGCGTTTCATAACTTGTAAACTCGGGCTAACATGGTGTGGGGGCAAAATTGATTGCTCACTCTTTATCTATTGCCATTAATAATTATTTAAATATGATATGGTAAAAGTGTGGAGAGTGTGAGGTAGCGATGTCAGATTTTAGCCAATTAGGTCCTTTTTCAAATATCGACCACAAAATGCTTGAGGAGGCACTCAGCAAATCCACGGTATCAGCCGAACTTGCAAAAATGGCTCTTGATATACGTAAGGCTGCAAGCCGTGCCCTTCATATTAAAGAGCCTACAATGCAGATAGGCATACGCTCTGTTTCACTCAACCTCTTAGCAAAACATTTGTCAGAGCATACAGGTATAGCGCCTGAAACAACTAAAAGGCTCTTAGAAGAAATTCATGCCCGGCCAATAAAGATCAAAACAAACGAAGAGCTTCTTTCAGCCCTGAACACCATTTCTAGTGATCCTAAAGAAATTGCTATAGAAACAATCGTTCAAGCAAAAGAACTTTTTGACGCTTTAAAGTCTCGTCGCTTCGTGAGCGAAAAAAAAGGTGCCGTAAAAGACGCAACAGGAAAAGATGTAGCACCCTATAAAGGCGCTGAAGCGCAGTATGGAGCTAACTGGAAAAACTCGAAATTTAACCGCTGGCTTGAACTAAATCCAGCAGACAAAAAGCTATTTGAAGCCTTTTGTAAGGACTTTGGAAATAGAGAAATAGTCAATCTGAATACCTCCCACTTTCTCAAGGAGATTATTGGCACTTATATCAAGCTTGATTCAAACCAGAATCCCGTAATCTCGCATGCTGATGAGGCCAAACTACACACCTATCTCACCTTGCATCAAGATCTTACAACTTTTCTTGTTAAAAATTGCAATATTCTCATCGGCATTAACGATAGATACACTTCAAAAAGCCCCATGTTTGATGAGCTAGAGCGGTTTGTTGACGAATTGGCAAAAAAACCTGGCGTGACTGAAGATGAAATCAACAAACGAAGTGTGCTTTATATAAAAGAGCTTCTCAAGGACTCACGCTGCTCAGAATTTGATCGAATAACCTTAAACTCTCTTCTTGAAGAATACTCTGATGGCTAAGAAACCCGATATCTTCCGGACGTACCTTGTTGATTTATTCAGACAGTAAATCACATCGGACTCCTGATTGTGCAGAGAGTTGGCTATCGTTTGCCTTCCAATGAAAGTAGTCGCGATAGAGGGTTACAACTTTTTCAAGCTCTTCGTCACTTGCCGGACGTGAGCCGAAGAGTATGCGCATGAAGACTCGAAGGTGTGCCATTAACTGCCAGCGTTCTTCTTTTGTTGGAATGACGTGGAAGTGTACGTGTGGAACGCTTTGACCTGCTCCGGGGCCATTTTTTTCGATGATGGTGGTATCATCTATCTTTAAGAGGTCATGAAAGGCGTTGCTTACCCGTTGATGAACGGTAAGCAGTTCATTGCCAAGTTGAGGATCGATCTCGTCCAGTCTCTGGACATGTTTTTTGGGGACAATCAGAACGTGGCCAAAGTTAATTGGGCAATAGTCGGCAAGAACCCAAAAATTCTGGCTTTCAAAAACAGCTTGTTTTTGGATGACTACTGGGTTACAAAAAGCGCATGACGTCTCGCCTGAAAGCCACGCCATACACAAAAGACTAATGGTTAAAATATGTAAAAACATCCATCCTCTTATTATATTGTAATGGATCAAGACCAGGGATCAGATGTGACTTGAAATAGGCCCAAAAGCTGCCTGATGAGTCATATAATACATTATTTCAACTGTTTTTGCAAAGCACAAATCGCAGGACGCTGCCTTTCTATTTGGATATTCCCTAACTTGTAAACTCAGGCTAG
>CAWGYH010000014.1:0-10705 GCA_963826935.1 uncultured Chlamydiales bacterium
TTGCTCTCTGTAAGAAGTTGTTCATACTGGAAGGCAAGCGCATGATCTTTGTTCTTGAATGGGACTACAAGCGTTTCTAAAAGCGTTACCCCAGACGTGACAGCTGTTAAAAGGCCGATGTCAATTGCTTCAAAAATTGAGGTCACACACTCTATATAGCGCTTATCTTCTTCAATAAAATAAATAAAAACAGAGGTGTCTAGGCAGACTGGACCAGAGCCAATTTCTTCGACTATTCCCACGATTTTCGTTCCTCGTCAACATGCTTTGCAGCATCTACATTTTTCCACTGCTTTTTTCCTAGCCCTTTGAGTTGCAGGATCGACCCTTTTTCTTTTCGAGTAGCCTTAAGGGCCCATTCTAAAAGGTAAATGACCTCTCCAGTTATCGAGCGACGATCGGTTTTCGCGCGCGCTGCTAAAATATGGTAGAGGTCGTCAGGGAAGCCTTTGATATTTAATGCTGGCATAATTCCTCCTCTTTTCCTCCATTATGGAGGATTTTGGGATTATTGTCAAGGAGTGGAATATAGATATTTGTTGAATCAGGTTAAAATATATGTTGCTTTTTGAGAAGTGAAACTTATTGTCGTAAATACGATAATACGATATAATAAGGACATGGAGGTGGTTATGAGCGCACATGAAGAAGTAGTACGATTTACGTTTGATTGCCCAGTAAATTTGCACCATTTTGCTAAAATGAAGGCAACAGCCAATCATCAAAGCATGAAAGACTATCTAATAGGGCTTTTAGCAAAAGATGCTGTCGATCATCCCATCAAGTTCTTAAGCAATAAATCATTTGAGCATGAGCTTAAGACGATTTTACATGAAGATGCCGAACTTATGAAAAAACTTGCAAATAGATGATCTACATTGCTTGTGCGCAAATTATTGAGCTTCACGATGCACTCCTAAAGAAATTCGGTGGGCTTCAAGGTGTGAGGGAACTAGGCTTGCTCGAATCAGCAGCGTCAGCTCCGATGATGTGTGCCTTTGGCACCGAGTTTTATCCTTCAGTATATGACAAGGCCGCGGCATATTTATTTTTTATCACGAGTAATCATCCTTTCTTTGATGGAAATAAACGCACGGCTACAGCTACCGCGTTAGCATTTTTAAGAGCTAATGGTGAATCTCCAAAGTACGAAGTTGATGATTTGATAGAATTCGTAGTTCGGATTGCGGAGGGAAAAGCAGACTTACCTGCAGCTAGTCGTTACCTGAAAAAAATTTGCCAGTAATGTCTCTTCTTATTGTGAAAAGGGACGTGTCCTGTGATTTGTGCTATTTTAGCTAAAAATTGCACAAATCGCGCTCTTTCCATAAAAATAACAAATTTGTAATAAGTAGAACAAATAGAAATAAAAAAAGTTAACAAAGAAATTATATGGAAATAATAAATAGAGTCTATTTTGACAACAAGGTAATAAGAGAGTTAATAGAGAATTCAGAAATACGTAAAGGGTTTTTTACTGATATTGCTTTACTACTAGGACCTAATTATCAGCCTCTCAAATCTTATTATTTATTCTTTGAATACATTGGATTTCATAAAAACAAATTAGAAATTCCTAAAGTTTTACATGAGCCAAATCTCCCTGCACTACAAGATCTTAGTAAAAAAAACTTGTTGGACAGCGCACTTATCAAAATAGATAATGATCTTAAGGAATCTCATGATAAAATTAAAGAGTATATTGTTAATAAACTTTATGCCCTCGAGAGCCATATCAAACATCGCATTAAAGTTCGAGAAGTTTTTGTAAAAAAAGCAAAAGAACTCTATTTTACTCAATTACATATAAATTTATTTGGTGACTTAATAGATTTATTCAGGAAAGATTTAAGAGAATTTGTAGAAACAGCTGCCGAATATTTAGCATGGGACCTTTTTTGTACATTAATTCCAAAAAGTGTATCTATACCTCGACTAAGACAAAGACAGTTGGCATATTGGTTTAACATGCATCAAAATGGTATTACTTTGCCTTTTGGTAAGTTGATCGATGATCATGCTAAATATTATGATATAAAGTTCAATTCAAAGTCTAATTACAAGTCCTATGAAGATATGGTTGATGCAGAGGCCTTGACTTATCTTGTAACTGGTCTTAAGGCAACTGATCAAACAATTGTAGCAATAAATTATATAACTTTTGACGATTCAACTCAAATTGGGGAAAGGATTCAACTTGGCTTAGGAACACTACAAAACATTGAAAAAACCTTAAATGTATGTACATCGAAACAGGGAGGCAAAGCTTACATGATTGATAAGGCTACTGGTAAAATAGTTAATATTCAAAAATCAATGACAGATCCACTATTCATTAAAGAATGAATTAACAGTAATAGAATTATCGTTTTATCGGTGAATCAGAGGATGTATTTTAGGAAAAAAAGGAGCTCATGAGAGGGGCCGTGTCCTGTGGTTTGTACGACTCTAGCCAAAAATTGCACGAATCGCAGGCTCCGGCCCTTTAACAGATGGAATCTTCTTTCGTTGAGGGTAGTGGCAAAGGATCAAAGATCTACAAAAGGGCAGTTTAACACTATTTTAGGCTGTTTTTTCACCTTTTTTACCTCTTTCATGTATACAGAATTTTAGCCGAGGGGGTTTCAAAGGGAGGTGTGGAAAATTGTTATAACTTTTTGGCCATCATGTAGGACTATTCAAGATCAGAAATTTAGGCAACACTTTTTTATGGCTAGCACGAACAGTTTATTTTAATTCATAAACTTTGATTCTTTTGGGCGATTTTTGTATGCTGTAGAATGGTTTAATTTAATGGGTAGTTTATATGGAAAATGAAGTGAAGGTCCAAAATGCGTTCCACCTTACATGTGGGCAGACACCGATATTGCCAGTTATCATTAACGGATTTCATTCACCACGGGGATGGCAAGAAAGAGCGTTTAAAGATCTTTGTGATGAGCGTTTGATGATCTTAAACGCACCAATGGGAAGTGGAAAATCATGGTTAATGTGCCTCTTGTCTGCCTACAAAATGGAAACCAATAGAAATTTACGTTCTATCATCGCTGTGCCGCAAACTATTATTGCGCCTGGCTTTGCGAATGCTAAACTTCGGATGCCGACAGGAGAATGCTTACATTGGCGCGTCAATCATAATCTCTGTCGGAAAGAAGCAAGTAAGGGCACAGTGAAATATGTGATTGATTGGCTTAGCCAAAAATACTCATCTCTAGATGACAGAGTCTTACTATGCACACATGCGACTTTAGTTCAAGCTTACAAGAAGCTGAAAGCTCAAAATTCTTTATATCTGTTGACCGATCTTCTTCTATGGATTGATGAAGCTCATCACGTAAAAAATATTTCTATGGAAGACATTGAAGGAGAGGTAATTAGTAACGGTATCGGCGAATTGGTTCAGCATCTGGTGACTTTCTCAGGAGACACGGTTCAGTTGGGACTTACTACAGCATCTTTTTTCAGGGGAGATCGGTGTTCTTTACTGATCTCGTCTATGGAATGCCAGTTTAAGAGATTCAATCTTCCATACGACGAGTATCTGCAATCTATGGAACATCTGAAATCCTTCAGTTTTGATTTTCTTTTATGTGGGCATGAATATACGAATGCGATAGGCACACTGGTAAAATCACGAAAGGGCAAAGACATCATTTATATTCCGCATCCGAGATCTCGGCACTCGACTGGAAAGAAGTTGGATGAAGTTCAAAGCATTTTTTCCGAATACCAAAAAGTTTTTGGAGGTGAATTAATTGATACTCCTCAAGGTCTCACTATTTTGCAAAATCCAATAAGCTCATTGAAAGTACTCGATCTCGTAGATGAGGATCGCCGCGGACAGAAAAAAGAGTTCCTCAATAGTGAAGAATTAAAAAAGGAACGTGAGGCGCTTGATAGTATTATCGCCCTGGGCATGTTCAAGGAAGGTGCGAACTGGATTTGGGCAGATCGAAGCATTATCGTCGGCGCGCGTGCTTCTCTTGTAGATGTAGTGCAAATGATGGGGAGACTTTTTCGCGATGCTGCCGGTAAAGAACATGTTGAAGTTATTCAGCTATTGCCTTTTTCTCTCGACCAGCAGAGCGATACTTTTCGCGAAAATTTGAATAATTATCTCAAAGCAGTTTATGCTTCTCTCATATTAGAAGATATCCTAAATCCCGTGAAAATTAGTGTGCCAGCGACAAAAATAGAAAATGGTGCCAAAGAAGCTATGCCAGTTAAAAGGGACGGCGCATCAATGAGTGACCTTATTCCAGATGAATCGACCCGACTGTCTGTAATGGAAGATGTGGTTAATCGTCTTGCCAGTGTTAGTGAGAGTAGAAAGAGAGAAGGTAAAAAGGAAATCTCTGATCTCTACGAGACATATCAAAAAGAGCTTCCAGAGATTTTACAAGATTATGGAATAACAGAACGAACAACAGAAATTGGTGAAAAACTTTGGAGTATGTTGCTCCGCAGGTCTGCACCGTCGCTAGAAGGAGTTAATGTAGAGGATATTGAATTTGAGATTGTACAACGCACTCATCCGTTGGAAGGTATTATCCGATATACAAGTAGCGCTTGCGGGATTGATACTTTAGCTCAACTTCGCCAAGCTATTCAGTCTTGGGCAGAAGAAAAAGAAGCTCGCTGGGAATTCTATTTCCAACTACTTGAAAAATATACTGAAGAACATGGGAACTGTAGAATGCACAAAAACTATGAAATTGTAGTTAATGAGCAAGTTGTAAAGGTTGGTTCATGGTTTAGTGATCAAAAAAAGAATTTTAATATTTTATCATTGCGTAAGCAGTCACGGCTGCAAGCATTGTGCGGCTTTATTGCAAAAAAATGGAAGCGAAACCAAAGTCTATCAATCGATGGCTGGATTGATTTGTTTATTCGCGTTTCAACGCGTTTGGGAACTCCGATTATCCCTAACAACCATGTAGAAGATGGTTACAATTTACATGCTTGGACGCAGTATATCAGAAAAGAAAAGGAGTGGCGGAAACTAACTCCCGAGCAACAACAACGATTGTTAGATAATAATTTCAAGCTTTCCTTGAACGAGGAGAGGTCGGAAGCTGCGGTACGGGCAATGAAACAATTTGCTGCACGTGAAGGACACTCTGTTCCGAAAACCGGGTATAAAGAGCTCATTGTTTACAAAGGCGTAGAGTATTCAATTCGTTTGGATAACTTGCGTAACAAGGTTAAAAAATCTCCTAATGAAGTAGATGAGATCATTCTCCAGGGTCTAAAAAGTATCCCTAATTTTTTTGAGTCCTTGCCAAATGATGAAGAAGACGATGCGACCTATCTGGCTAGGGGATTACAACATTATAGAACATACAAGCAACGCACTCTATGCTCAATCATTTCTAAAGATCATGTAGAAGGAGATTTTGATCTTCATTCATGGGGTAAAAGTCTTTCTACTAGGCGGTGCTTGACCGCAACATTTAAAGATGAGTTGCTCCAGATTGACCCGTACTTTTTTGCAGATCATGCCATCAGGCTATTTATGCAAAACCTATACCCGCGAATAGAAACATACATCAAAGAGCATGGAGATGCTCTGATTCCACAAGAGTATGTGTGCTCAGATGGTGATTGCCTTGGAGAAAGGATATCGGATCTTAGGAGTAAAAGAGGCAAGCTTCCTAAAGAAATAGAAGACTACTTATTTTCCCTTGGTGACAAGTGGGCATGGAACTCGTTTGAGTATTCACACATCCAAAATGCGAAAACGTTGATAGAATATTTTGAGAAAAATGACTATGCATCTAAGTCCTTACCCAAAAAAATTCGAGAGCTCAAACCGAGAGTTAAGTCTGGATTTGAGAAATATCCTACTACGCAACATCTGAAGCAGCGGATCGAAGAGCTTGCGCCTGATATTTTTGCCGAACCTAAAGATGAGTCTTACTTAGCGTTATTATCTTTCGTCGAACGAGAAGGACATGCCTGGCCAAAAATTAAACATATTGAGAATGGTATCAAAATAGGCTATTACGTATCGAATATTCGTTCAAAATATAAACAGGGGGATCTTTCAGAGGAAGACCGTATCAAATTTGAATCATTGCCAGGGTGGGTTTGGAGCGCCTATAACAAAGGACCAACGCTACAAACTACCTAAGAATCGAAGGGTACATTCTACTTCAGCTTGCCTGAGAAAATACTCTATCAAGATTTGAATTTTCATGACCTCAGGTGTTATTCTCAGGTATCAGGCCTGGCATTCCGACATTCTTGCGCATCCTGTGGCTAAGTGCATGTACATGTGTGGCTAGGAAGAAGAGCTGCATCTAAGCAGTGCGAAAAAATCCGCTTTATAAAAATTTTGCAAGAGCATAAGAAGCTATTTTAACAGCAAAAGGATGGTTTATGGAATATACGCACATTCCCAAGTTGCAAGCGGATGTTTCCCGTATTGGCCTCGGCACATGGTCTATTGGTGGCTGGATGTGGGGCGGCACCGATGAGAACAATGCCATTGCTACTATTCTTCATGCATTAGACAAGGGGATCAACCTGATCGATACTGCGCCGGTTTATGGCTTTGGAGTGTCGGAAGAAATCGTGGGCAAAGCCTTGAAGCAGTATGGCAAAAGAGAGCGTGTGATTGTGGCCACGAAAGTTGGCTTGAACTGGGAGGATGGGCAGCCATTTCGGGATGCAAGAAAAGAACGTATCGTCAAGGAAATTGAAGATTCCCTAAAACGGTTGCAGCTGGACTATATTGATCTCTATCAGGTGCACTGGCCGGATCCCAAAACTCCTATTGATGAAACAGCAGAAGCTATGGATGAGCTTATTAATCAGGGAAAAATTCGTGCTGCAGGTGTGAGTAACTACAGCGTTGATGCTATGGAAACCTTTCAAAAAAAGGCGCCGCTTTCTTCGGCCCAGCCCCCTTTTAACCTCTTTGAGCGTGGTATGGAAGAAACAGTGTTAGCATACTGCAAAAAAAAGGGTATAGCAACTCTTGGATATGGGTCTCTTTGCCGAGGCTTGCTCTCGGGTAAAATGCAGCCTACTACACAATTTGAAGGGGATGATTTACGTAAATCAGACCCTAAATTTCAGCCTCCCCATTACAGCCAATACCTTGAGTGCGTAAAGCGCCTGGATCAATGGGCCCAGCAGCACTATCAACGCTCTGTATTAACACTTGCGATACGATGGGTGTTGGATAAAGGGATAAGCGTTGCGCTGTGGGGTGCGCGAAAGCCCGAACAACTTGATGCTATCGCAACTGTTATGGGCTGGAAGCTGCAGCCTAACGACTTTATAGAGATCGACGCCATTCTTAAGGAAACGATTGCCGTGCCAATAGGCCCAGAATTTATGGCTCCGCCCTCGCGTTAATTATACTTGAAAAGTTCGCCTGGTGCCGCTACGGTGTAAGAAATTGGAGTATTATATGCAAAATGCGGACACTAGAGTCGGATTTATCGGGCTAGGCAGCATGGGCCTTCCTATGGCGGAGAACATACTGAAGGCAGGGTTTTCTCTTATAGTGCACAACCGGACGCGCTCAAAAGCTAATCCTCTTTTAGAACTTGGGGCTACATGGGCCGACACTCCTGGCGAGCTTGCGGGCATGTCTGACATCGTAGTGAGCATGGTGGCAAATGATGCGGCTTTAAACGATATTGTAGATGGGCCTACCGGAATTATTGCCGCGTCAAAAAAACCGTCACTTCATATCTCAATGAGCACTGTTTCACCTTCGATCAGCGATTCTTTAGAAAAAAAGCATAAAGAGAATGGAATTGCCTTTGTATCAGCCCCTGTCAGTGGAAGGCCGGATCGTGCAAAATCTGGAGAGCTCTGGGTTTTTCTTGCGGGCGAAAAATTAGCCAAAGAGACCGCAGCACCCGTTTTACAGGCTATGAGCAGCAAGGTGTTTGATTTAGGCGATAAGCCATCCCAGGCGGCGCTCTTTAAATTATGCAACAACTTCATGATCCTCAGCCTTATTGAATCCTTTTCAGAAGCGGCAAGCATTCTTGAAAAAGGAGGCATCTCCACTGAAAAAGCAGCTGAAATTTGGGGAAGTTCTCTCTTTAATGCCCCGGCCTTTACAAGCTACACTCCCATGTTCTGCAAGCGAAATTTTGCCGATGGAGGCTTTGCCTTAAACCTTGGATTAAAGGACATGCGGCTGCTGCATGCCGCGGCAACTCAAGCCCAGGTGCCTATGCCCTTCCTTTCAGACCTACAAGAAAAACTTCTTATTAGCATGAACCTGGGCAGAGAAAAATATGACTGGTCAGCAATCTTTCTTATAGCACAACAGCAGGCTGGGCTTAAATCTTAGAAATGGGGCTTTTATGAAAACATTTATAACGGCGCAGGGATTAAGACAGCATGGGCGACCCACTGCCATGTATCGGTATTGTTTTGCCAAACGCTCAGGCGTGAGGCTTTAGAAGCGATGCGTTTGCCGTCAATAGTTTCAGATGTTTCTATATCGTATGATACTACAAAGAGTCCAGAGCCCTCTGTCACATGAAAATTGCTGAGGGTATATTCAGTAATATTTAAGGCTTTTGCTCGAATTATATACTGTTCTTTTGAGCGCGTTCCTTCATAGAGACCCTCTTGAAAATAGGGTGCAAGATGACGATCTAATTCATCCCAGTTTTTCTCTTTAATATACTGCCACATCTGTTTTTCCAGAACTTCACCTTGTGATGCAGCTGCAAAAAGTGATATCTGTGCAAACAGCGCGATTGTAAATAAGGCTTTTTTGAACATAGTTACCGTTCTATAATTTATGGACAAATATCCCACTCATTACTTCTTGCTTCAATGACACATTACTAACAAGCTTTTGACTTGTCCCGCCAGAGGTGTCTCCACAAGCGTCAATTCCCGGAGAACTTCCGGTACTCAATTTTAAAAGATTCATAGCGGCATTTAAGTCTCTGTCATGCATGCAGTCACATCCTGCACACTGCCATTGCCTTACCGATAATGGCAACTCATCTACTTGCTCGCCACAAAGAGAGCATATTTTGCTCGAGGGATAAAACTTGGGGGCTACTATCAATTTTGATCCATACCACTTCGTTTTATATTCGAGCATCCGCCGACACTCGTTCCAACCTGCATCAGAAATTTTTCGGCTTAATGCGCGATTTGTTAGCATCTTCTTTACGTCCAAGTCTTCAACTACAATAACTGACTTGGTTTTCGCCAGCTTGGTTGTTTCCTTGTGCAAGAAGTCCCTACGGATATTCCGATTCGTTCTGTGCAAACGAGCTAATTTTACTGCTGATTTTTTTCTATTGTTGGATCCCTTTACCTTTCGACTATGTTTTTTTGATGCACGTTTAAGGCGCTTTAGACTCTTGTCTAAGGGCTTTGGAGCATATATCTTGTCGCCGTTTGAAAGAGCTGCAAAACAGATTATTCCCATATCTACACCAACCGCTTCTCCCTCTACCGGTGTGGGATCTGCAATTTCCTCTTCTACGGTCAAACTTACATACCAGCGATCTGCCTCTCTTGTAACCGCTGCAGATAAGATTTTTTCTGAGCATTTAGATGTTTCTTTAAGAGTCAGCATCCCAAATCTGGGAAGTTGCAACTTTTTTCCCTCTGCTTTGATCGTTCCGGTAAGTCTGAAACTATCCCGGGCTCCTTTACGTTTAAAAGAAGGGAAACCAACCTGCTGTCCTGTTTTAAGGCCTCTAAAGAAGTTCTGAAAGGCACGATCCAAGTCTCGAAGTGCTTCTTGCGGAGCACATTTAGACACTTCGTACATCCAGGGAAATTCGGTGGTTTTTAGGCTATTGAGGAGGCGATGCTGTTCGATGGCATTTGTAGACTTTTTTTCTTTTTCGTAGAGATCGATTCTCTTTTGTAGTCCCCAGTTAAAAGCAAATCTTGAGCATCCTGCATGTTTTGCAAGCAAAATACGCTGTTCAATGTTAGGTTTAAGTTCGTAACGATAAGCTTTATGTATCTTCATTCTGGATGCACTCTAGGGCACGTTTTGCTTTATTTTTTGCCGATCGCCTTCCATAAAGGCGCGCACAAAACGATGTTAAAACTTCGATCATATCTTGTACAAGATCATCTTTCACTTCGCCCTTATCAACAACTACGACCCTGCGACCTTGTGCGGCTAAAGAGGCTTCTAAAAATTCAAATCCAAAGCGCATGAGTCGGTCATTATGTTCGACGATAATAGTTTTGATGGCAGGATCTAAAAGAAGCTGTTTTAGCTTAGAGCGATGTCCATTAAGCGCTGAGCCAATTTCTGTGACGGTTTTTGTTACCGCCCATTTTTGGGAATTTGCAAACTGTAATAATCGGCTAACTTGCCGATCTAGATCGCTTTTTTGATCTGAAGAAGAAACCCTGGCGTAGAGGGCAACATCACTTTGTTCAGTCGCGGCATCTTTAATCAAGATTGTACCCGTTGGCGTCTGTTCTACAGGAACGGGTAATTTACCCTCTTTAAACCAGCGCCATGCTGTCCTGTAGCTTATGCCTTGCTTTTTTGCCCATTCACTTAATTTCATATAGAATAATTTTCCATATTTGACGATATATGTCTACAAAATTGTCAACTGTTGAGAACCCTCATTATTGGAAAAAACTCCATATCCCATTTTTTGGCGATTATGTCAAGCCTTGCTATACGATGGCATTGCTAAAAAAATTAAAATTCCATTGACATCTTGACTGCATG